>CAWHQY010000079.1:0-274695 GCA_963831505.1 uncultured Alphaproteobacteria bacterium
GGCCGCCGCCGCTACTGGCCGATCTACGAGAGGGCGCAGGCGCTGGGGCTTGCCGCTCGGCATCCATGTCAACGACTATGGCGGGAGCCGCACGAACCAGCAGCGGCTGGCCGTCCTCTTGTTGCGAGGAGCACCAGTCGAACGCGCACGCCAGTGGCCGCGAGAATCTCGCAGACCTCGTGATCAAAGGCGTACCCGAGCGCTTCCCGAAACTGAAGATCGTCTACATCGAAGGCGGCTTCAGCTGGATTCCATCAGCAATACTGGCGGAATCGAGTGAACTTCGAACGCTTCCGCTGCGAGGTGCCGCACCTCAAGCGCAAGCCGAGCGAATATGTGCGCGAACATTTCTGGTTCACGACCCAGCCGATCGACGAGCCGGACGAAGGCAAGCATCTGCGCCAGTTGATCGAATGGGTCGGCGTCGACCGCCTGCTGTTCTCCTCGGACTATCCGCGTCGGAATTCAACAACACGCACTTCGCCTTCAAGACGCCGCTGACCGGGTCGAGCGGAGGAAGATCTTCAATTCCAACGCCCGCGCGGTCTACAAGCTGTAGGGCGTGCTTGCTGTTAATCCTCATGGTGAGGAGCGCGGCACGCGCGTCTCGACGAACCATGAGGCCACCGCTCTGGCCTCATCCTTCGAGACGCGGAAGATGCCGCTCCTCAGGATGAGGGGCCAGACCGCATCCCGCTCTTCGAAGAGCGGGATGTTTTTTGTCAGATAACATATATGTATGATATATGTTTATGCGCTGGATACGGAGCCCGCCCATGCGCCTGACCCATTTCTCCGACTACGCCCTGCGGCTGATGATGTACCACCGCTGACCATCGAGGAGACCGCCGAGCTCTACGGTCTGTCACGCGCGCATCTGATGAAGGTCGCAAACCAGCTCACCCGCGCAGATCCTCAAGGCCACGCGCGGGCGCAACGGCGGCCTGTCGCTGGCGAGGAAGCCCAAAGATCAGGCTGGCGACGTCGTGCGCTCGACCGAGCCCGATTTCGCGCTGGTCGAATGCTTCGGCAATCAATGCCTGATCACCCCGCGCTGCCGGCTGCGCGGCGTATTGCATGAGGCGATGGATGCCTTCATGCGCACGCTCGATCGCTACACGCTGGCCGACCTGCTGCTGCGGCCTGCGGATTTCGGCATCAAGCCGGCGGCCTGAAGTGCGATGAGCTTAGTATTGAAAATCGTCATCGCGCTTTAGCTCTTTTGTTTGGGCATGATCTTTTCGGAAAACCGCTTCACGCTTTTCCGGATCATGCCTAGTTGCCGAGCACCAGGTGCAGGAACTGGTTGAACGGGCTGCCCACATAGTCCGCAAAAGCACCGCCGTGAACGACGCCGCCTGCGATAGAGCGCAAGCGCGGGCTCGAAGGCGGGCCCCGGCCGGTCTCCAGGCTCAGCCGGCGAAAGCCGCGCGCGCGAGCCTCCCGAATGATGTGCTCCAGTATCGCCGCGCCGACGCCCTGGCGGAGGTGATCCGGGTGGGTGCGCATGGATTTGACCTCGCCGGAGCCGACATCGAGCTGTTTCAGCGCGCCCAATTCCGCAAACTGTTGCGCCCTTCCAGGCGCTCCATACCGTAACACCCGGCGCCTGCCAGGCCGGAACCTGACGCAAAGACATGGCCGGGCGGCGAATTGGCATGCATGCCCGCCAGATGCAGGCGCAGCAATTCCCGTGTCGCGGCGCTCGAAAGGTCGTCTCTGCGGATTTCCATCTCCTTCCTCCACGCCGATCAAGCGCCACAAGGCGACTGGCCTGCCGCATTCGCATTAAACCAGTTCCAGCCGGCTTCGCAAAACGCCGCCCTTGCGGGCCTGGTCTAAAAGATATACATAAAATATATCTTATGGACGAGGACCGGCCATGGCTGTCGTAGACGACCCCGAGGGTGCCGCCGAGCGCCGCGCCCGCATCACGCGCGATCTCATGGAAAAGTCCGGGATCGACGACGCCATGATCGAGCGCCTGGTGCGGGCCTTCTTGTCCGCGTGCAGGCCGATCCGCTGATCGGGCCGGTGTTTGCGGCGCGGATCGAGGATTGGGAAGCGCATATCGTGAAACTTTGCGCGTTCTGGTCGTCGGTGGCGCTGATGACCGGGCGTTATCATGGCCAGCCGATGCAGGCGCACCTCGAGCTTCCCGTCGCGGCGGAGCATTTCGACCGCTGGATCGCGATCTTCGAGGCTACCGCCAACAAGGTCTGTGCCCGCCCGCGGCGGCAACGCATTTCATCGACCGTGCACGGCGGATCGCCGACAGTTTTGAGCTCGGCATGGCCGGGCGTCGGGGCAAAATCGCGAGCCCGCGCTTCTCGACGGTGGTGCGGCAGTCGGTCCGCCCGTCAGCAGCGGAACCGGTGTCCTGCGGCTGATTGCGCCACGCGGTGTCATCGCGTTAGACTTTCCGGACATCGCCGCATCGGCGGCCATACCGGACTGACGCCATGGCCCGTCACATCGTCGCGACCACCTCGGAGAATCCCGCCCGGCGGCAACAAGGTCGTCGATATCGCGGGTCGCGACATCGTCGTGTTCCACGTCAATGGCGAGTTCTTCGCGTTGCTGAACCGCTGCCCGCATGAAGGCGCGCCGCTTGAAAAAGCGGCCTGCGTGGCGCGGCTGACCTCGCCCGAGCCCGGCATCTATGAGCGGTCACGTGTCGGTGAGATGCTGCGCTGTCCCTGGCATGGCTGGGAATTCGACATGCGCAACGGCCAGTCCTGGTTCGACCCGAAACGCGTCAAGATCTGGTCATATCCCGTCGCGGTGGAGCGCGGTGACGAGCTGCAGAAGGGCCCGTATGTCGCCGAGACGTTTCCGGTGCATGTCGAAGACAGTTACGTGATTGTCGAGGTCTGAGCCGGCGTTGCCGATTGAGATTTGAACGCAGGTGCGTTATGGCTCTCGCGCTTTCCAGAGGCGGAGATGAGCTTTGTCGAAACAATCCCTGCGTGAGGAGGCCGAGCGCCTGATCCGCGAATTGATGGAAAAGAAGACCATCGTCGTCAAGCAGGGCTCGACCCGCATTGAGGCCGTCTGCGGCAAGTGCGGCGCGCCGAACCGGGTCCAGGCGGAAAAGGGCCAGAGCCGGGTCAAGTTCGCCTGCAAGCAGTGCGGGCACCAGCAGGAGACGCTGTAGGCTAGTCGTCGCTTGTGTGGAGTAGGTGGCTTCGCGCAGCGATGCGCGTGAGGGGTCTCTCATCCGCGAGGACTCCCGCTGTAAGGCGGGCAACCCTTATCCGCGCGCTCTCCCGCGAGACGCGCGAGGGAGGGAGAGAGGGTGAGAGCCTAGTCCCCCTTCACGAACCTCGCGAACGCGTCCGCATAGTCCGGATGCCAGCGCGACAGCGGCGGGCGGTTCTCGACGATGTCGCCGGCGGCCCACAGCATGCGCTTCTCGTCGAGCGCGCGCGGCACGTCGTTGTCCGGGCAGAGGATGTAGAAGTCGCCGGCCTCGAGCCGCTCCAGCATGAAATCGACGGTCTGCTCCGGCGTCCAGGCGCCGGCCGGCTTTTCGGTGCGGCCTCTCGCGGTGAGCCCGGTGAACACGAAGCCGGGGATCAGCAGATGCGCGGTGATCCGGCAGTCCGTCGTATTGCGCAGCTCGTGCTGCAGCGCCTCGGTAAAGGCCTTCACGCCGGCCTTGGAGACGTTGTAGGCGGGATCGCCGGGCGGCGTGGTGATGCCCTGCTTCGAGCCGGTGTTGATGATGAGGCCCGGCCGGCCGCGCGCGATCATGCTGCGGGGCGAAGATGCGGGAGCCGTTGATCACGCCCCTCAGGTTGACGCCGATGATGCGCTGCCAGTTGTCGCGGTCGCCGAACAGCGTGCTGCCCGGCTGGATGCCGGCATTGTTCATGAGGATGTCGGTGCCGCCGAAGCGCTCGCGCACGGCGCGTTCCAGTTCCTGCACGCTCTCGTGCGGCTGACGTCGACGGTCGCGGCCATCACATGGCGGAGCTGCCCGTGCCGGCGACAGTTTTGCTTGCGGCCTCCTTCAGCCGGTCGGCGCCGATATCGGCGATGCAGACCTTCATGCCGGCCCCGCGAAGGCCATCGCGGCCGCCAGTCCGATACCGGAGGCGCCGCCGGTGATCACGGCGACGTTGTCTTTGACGATGGCTGAATGTGGCATGTTCAGTTCTCCGGATGGTCAGGGACCATATCGCACGCGTAATCATGGCGCTCGCGCGACCCTGGCACAAGTCGGCATGGGAGGTCTTCGTTCGCGACGCCGCGGCTTTACGCTTCTCCGTCACCGCTGTATTGTCTACGGATTTAACGATCCCGCCCAGATTGATCGATCAACACCAACACGACAGGGAGTGCAGCCATGGCTGTGTCGCAGGCAATTCCGATCACGCGCCATCCGTACGCGAATGGCTCCTACAAGAAGATGCTGATCGACGGCAAGTGGGTCGACGCCGCCTCCGGCAAGAAATTCGAGACACACAATCCGGCGACCGGCGAATTGCTCGCGACCGTCGCCGAGGGCGACGCCGAGGACATCGACCGTGCGGTCGCCGCCGCCCGCCGTGCCTTCGAGGGCCCCTGGAGCAAGGTCAAGCCGTTCGAGCGGCAGAACCTGCTGCTCAAGCTCGCCGACGTCGTCGAGAAGAATTTCGACGAGCTGTCGCAGCTCGACACGCTCGACATGGGCGCGCCGATCAGCCGCACCCGCGGCAACAAGCTCCGCGTGCTCGGCATGCTGCGCTATTACGCAGGACAGGCGACCGCGATCCATGGCGAGACAATAGAGAACTCGCTGCCCGGCGAAATCTTCTCCTACACGCTGAAGGAGCCGGTCGGCGTGGTCGGCGCCATCATTCCCTGGAACGGCCCGCTCGGCGCCAGCGTCTGGAAGATCGGGCCTGCGATCGCAACGGGCTGCACGGTGGTGCTGAAGCCCGCGGAGGAAGCGCCGCTCACCTCGCTTCGCCTTGCCGAGCTCTGCTTGGAAGCGGGCATTCCCGCAGGCGTCGTCAACGTCGTGCCGGGTTATGGCGAGACCGCGGGTGCCGCGCTCGCCTCGCATCCGGGCGTTGATAAAGTGGCCTTCACCGGCTCGCATGTCACGGGCCAATCGATCGTGCGGGCATCCGCCGGCAACCTCAAGCGCGTCTCGCTCGAGCTCGGCGGCAAGTCGCCGGACATCGTGTTCGCGGACGCCGATCTGGATGCGGCGGTGCCGGGGGCTGCGATGGCGGTGTTCGCCAATTCGGGGCAGATCTGCAGCGCCGGTACGCGGCTCTTTGTCGAGAGCAAGGTCTACGACGAGTTCGTCGGCCGCGTCGCCGAATTCGGCAAGAAGCTGCAGGTCGGCAACGGCCTCGATCCTAACACCCAGATTGGTCCGCTGGTGTCGAAGGATCAGCTTGATCGGGTCTCCGGCTATCTCGACATCGGCCAGAAGGAAGGCGCGAGAGCGCTCGCCGGCGGTGCGCGGCTCACCGAAGGGGCGCTGTCGAAGGGCTATTTCGTGCCGCCGACCGTGTTCGCCGATGTCCAGGACAACATGCGGATCGCGCAGGAGGAGATCTTCGGTCCCGTTATCTCCGCGATCTCGTTCAAGGACAGTGACGAGCTGATCCGGCGCGCCAATGCCACCACCTTCGGCCTCGGCTCCGGCGTGTGGACCACCAACGTCAGCAAGGCGCACCAGGTCGCGAAAGCGCTGCGCGCAGGCTCGGTCTGGGTCAATTGCTACCAGGCGATGGACCCGGCCGTGCCCTTCGGCGGCTACAAGATGAGCGGCTACGGCCGTGAGTCCGGCAAGCAGCACGTGGAAGAGTATCTCAACGTCAAGGCCGTCTGGGTCAAGACGGCCTGAGTTGTTTCTTCACCTCTCCCCGCCTGCGGTGAGAGGTCGCGCCGAAGGCGCGGGTGAGGGGGAGTTTCCGCATATTTCGAGCTTCGAGATTTGCGGAGATGGGCCAACCCTCTCCCCGTAAGAACGGGGAGAGGGAGAAGTGAGCTGCAAATGGCGGCCTCGGGCCGCCATTTTCTTTTACCGCCCCAAAACCTTCTTCGGCCGTCCGATGTCGCTGCGCAGTGCCGCCAGCTCCTTGCGCACGGCGCTCGCCGCATCGCGCTCGATCTTGCGGTAGCGCGCGACCAGCGATGTGCCGAACGGCGTCAGCACGGCGCCGCCGCCGTTCTTGCCGCCGGTCTGCCGTTCGACCGCGGGCCGCCGGCAGATGCGGTTGATCTCGTCGACCAGATCCCAGGCGCGCTTGTAGGACATGTCCATGGCGCGGCCGGCCGCCGAGATCGAGCCGCATGCGTCGATCTTCTCCAGAAGCTGGATCTTGCCCGGCCCGATCCGCCCTTCGGTATCGAGGTCGATGCGGACGCTGAGGGATGGAAGCGGCTTTGTGCCTGATTTCTGCATCGAAGACCTGCTGTCGCGGCTCAGGTGCCGACATTGCCATCGAAGGCATTTCCGAACAAGATAAAGGCCTCACCTATTCCGTCCGATAATCCCGTCATTGCGAGCCAACGGGTCGCGCGAACGCGCGCCCGATGACAGGCTCCGCGAAGCAATCCAGAACTGCTTTCGCGGAAATAGTCTGGATTGCCTCGTCGCTGCCGCTCCTCGCAATGATGACGCAGGAAGATATAGATGGCCAAACCAGCCGCAGCAGCAGGAATCGCATCCGGCCAATGCCTGTGCGGCAAGGTCGCCTTCGAGATCGACGTGCCGGCGCGCTGGGCCTGGCATGATCATTCGGTGGCAAGCCGCCGCGCCCATGGCGCGGCATACGCCACCTATGTCGGAAGCTGGCGCAAGCGCTTTCGCATCATCAAGGGCAAGACCGCAATCGCGCGCTACGAGGACAGGGACAAGACTGCGCGCAGCTTCTGCTCGACCTGCGGCACGCCGCTGTTCTACGAACGCGCGCGCTCGCCGCACATGGTGAACATCCCGCGCGCGCTGTTTTCGGGCCGCACCGGCCGCCAGCCCCTCTATCACATCGCCATCGAGGAGCTGCAGGAATGGGCCTATACCGGCGAGCCGCTGGTGCCGCTGAAGGGCTTTCCCGGCGTGGTCTGGCAGCGCTCGAAGAAGAAACGCCGTGCCGAGCATCGGTTCTCGGAACCGATGCTCTGATTCTTGTATTGACGCGTTTTCTTCACGCGAACCGCTTCGCACTTCGCTTGAAAACGCTATGCTGCGAAGACCCCTTCGAGCTCGGCCGCGAAGATGTCTGAGCGACGCAAATGACCTGCGAAGCGTTGGAGCGCCAGTGTTCGTTGTGGCCCATCCTTCGAGACGCGGCCTGACGGCCGCTCCTCAGGATGAGGTCGTAACAAGTGGCACGAAGTTAGACCCTCATGGTGAGGAGCGTGGCAACGCCACGCGTCTCGAACCATGAGGCCGAAGGATCGCCCCGGCGTCACAGCAATGCAGCCATGAGCCTCCTCCATTGATCTCCGCGTCGGGATCAGCATGATGCCTCACCCGCGCGCCAACGAGCCTCGCGGAAGGAGGAAACATGAAGAATCGCATTACCGGGCGTTCGGCCTTCCTGGCGCTGCTCAAGGACGAGGGCATCACCCATCTGTTCGGCAATCCCGGCACCACCGAATTGCCGATCATGCACGCGCTGAAGGACCATCCCGACCTCACCTATGTGATGGCGATGCAGGAGAGCCTGGTGGTCGCGATTGCAGACGGCTTTTCCCGCGCCTCGGGAAAGCTCGTCGCCTGCAACGTCCATGTTGCGCCGGGGCTCGGCAACGCGATGGGCTCGCTGTTCAACGCGAAATTCACAGGCACCCCGATGATCCTGACCGCGGGCCAGCAGGAGCAGGGCCACGGGTTGATGGAGCCGGTGCTGTTCGGCCCGCTGGTCCAGATGGCGGAACCGCTCGTGAAATGGGCGGTCGAGGTGACGCGGCTGGAGGACCTGCCGCGCATCGTGCGGCGCGCCGCCAAGATCGCGACCACGCCGCCGACCGGGCCGGTGTTCATCTCGCTCCCCGGCGACATCCTCAATTCCGAAGCCGGCATCGAGCTCGGACGTTCCACCCGCGTCGATACGCGCGTAAAACCGTCGGATGAGTCCTTGCAGGCCCTGGTCGCGCGCATCCTGAAAGCCCAGCACCCGGTGATCATCGCCGGCGACGAGATCGTGAAAAGCGACGCGCTCGCGGAGGCAGCCCAGCTTGCCGAGACGCTCGGCGCGCCGGCCTATCAGTGCTCGACGCCCTATGGCGCGCATTTCCTTTCCGAGAGCCCGTGCTTCATGGGTGCGCTGTCGCGGCTGCAGAAGCAGGTGCGCGAGGTGCTGTCGCCCTACGATCTCATGATCGTGCTCGGCGCCGATCCGCTGCGCATGTCCGTCTACAGCGAGGTCGATCCGATGCCGGACGGCATGCCGATGGTGCAGATCGGCCTGGTCGATTGGGACCTCGCCAAGAATTACGGCGCCGAGATCGCGCTGAAGGCCGATGTGAAGGAAACGCTGCGCGCGCTTATTCCCGCGCTGAAGGCGGCCGGCGGCGCCGCGCTGGAAAGCCGCGCGAAGAAAGGGCTGGATGAGCTCGCCGCGAAGAACTGGAGCGCGCGCCGCAAGCCGCTGATCGAGCAGATGTCGAAGGCGTCCGGAAAATCCCCGATCGATCCGGATTATCTCTCGCTGCAACTGGTCGAGGCGATGCCCGACAAGGCGATCCTGGTCGACGAAGGCCTGACCTCGGGCCGCCAGCTCCTCTCGCTGCGCCCGCACCGCGACCGCTATGGCTATCATGCGCTGGCCTCCGGCGGCATCGGCTGGGGCCTGCCGGCCTCGGTCGGCGTCAGCCTCGCCAATCCGGACCGGCCGGTGGTGTGCTTCTCCGGCGACGGCAGCGCGATGTATTCGATCCAGGCACTGTGGACCGCCGCGCATCACAAGCTGCCGCTCAATGTGGTGATCTGCAACAATGGCGGCTACCGCATCATCAAGCAGCGCCTGCTCGCCTTCCACGGCGACGACCATTATGTCGGCATGGATTTCGTCGACCCGCCGGTCGATTTCTCCGGCCTGGCGAAGTCGATGGGACTGGAGGCGATCAGGATCACCGATCCCGCCGAGCTGAAGCCGAAACTGTCCGATGCGTTCAAGCGGCCCGGCGCTAAGCTGATCGAGGTGGTGCTGAGCAATTCGGTCAATTGATTCTCCGTCATTGCGAGGAGCCAACGGGTCCGCGCGAAGCGCGGCCCGATGACAGGCGCCGCGACGAAGCAATCCATCTTTCCCCGAATCGAGGCATGGATTGCTTCGCTTCGCTCGCAATGACGATGGAGAGAGCCATGCGTATCACCTCCGTCCGCACCCACGTCCTCGAAGCACCGCTCTCGCAGCCGTTCGCCTATTCGCGTGCCTGGTACGATACGCGCACGGCAATGGTGGTCGAGATGGAGACCGACACGGGCCTTGTCGGCTGGGGCGAATGCTACGGCCCGGCGCGGATGACGGCGGCCATGGTCAACAGTGTCGCGCCGTGGCTGATCGGCGAGGATCCGCTCCGCACCGATCCGCTCTGGCAGATGATTTACGCGCGACTTCGTGACCACGGCCAGAAGGGCGTCGTGATCCAGGGGCTGAGCGGCATCGACATCGCGCTGTGGGACCTCAAGGGCAAGCATTTCGGCGTGCCCTGCTATCGGTTGCTCGGCGGCCCTCTGCGCACCGAGGTGAAGGCCTATGCGACCGGCCTCTACCGGCGCAAGTCCGGCAATCCCGCGAGATATCTCGCCGAGGAAGCGGCGTCCTATGTCGCCGACGGCTTTTCCGCCGTGAAGCTGAAGGTCGGCTTCGGCGTCGAGGAAGACGCCGCGATGACACATGCGGTGCGTGACGCGATCGGCGACGACGTCGCACTGATGGTCGATGCGAACCATGCCTATGATGCCGTCGCCGCGATCCGGCTCGGCCGCATGATCGAGCACCACGACATCGGCTGGTTCGAGGAGCCGGTGCCGCCCGAGGACATCGCGGGTTATCGCGCGGTGAAGGCGGCGATCTCGATTCCGGTCGCGGGCGGCGAATGCGAATTCACCCGCTTCGGCTTCCGCGAACTCCTCGCCTCGCGCGCCGTCGACATCGTCCAGCCCGACACCTGCGCGGCCGGCGGCCTCTCCGAATGCAAGAAGATCGCCGACATGGCGGAAGCCTTTGGCGTCAGGTACAACCCGCATGTCTGGGGCACCGGGATTGCGATCGCCGCATCGCTGCAACTGCTCGCCGTGCTGCCGTCGCACACGCCGGCGTCGCTTAAGCCCGCCGAGCCCATGCTCGAATTCGACCGCACCGAACACCCGATCCGCCAGGCGTTATTGACGCAGCCGATCGAGCATGTTCGGGGCGTCGTGCACGTGCCGGACCGACCCGGGCTCGGCATCGAGGTGGATCGTGCGGCATTGGCGCGTTTTGCGGTGGGATGAGTGGATCCAAGGCGTGTACTCGATACGAAACGTCACGCGCCCAAGCTAAGCGCATCGTTCTATCGAGGCGATCGCGCGAGACGTCGCGGCTGATCCGAATTTTCTTCAATCCTTGCGCAGGCCCTTTCCCATCGCCTCGTAGATCATCGTTTTCAGGTTCAATTGGATTCGTCCACCCTGTGTGGGCGCCATCACCATGAAGATTCCAATCATGTCGTCCACGGGGTCGACGAAATAGAAGCTGCCGCCGGCGCCGTCCCAACGGTATTCGCCGAGCGGCCAGTTCGTATTCGGAGGCGGCGAGGTGCGCACGGCAAAGCCAAGACCGAAGCCGCTGGTGGGGTTCGGAAAATAGAAGGGATCATGAATGATCCCGGTCTCCGGCCCAATCTGATCCGAGGTCATCAGTGCGACTGTCTCACGCTTGAGGTATCGCTTGCCGTCCAGTTCACCTCCATTCAGCAACATCTGCAGGAAGCGGGCGTAGTCCCCTATCGTCGAGACCAGGCCAGCTCCGCCGGACTCCCAGCGCCGCGGCAATGCAGGATCGGTGATTCCGGCGACTCGAGAGCGATCGACGGGATATCCCCTGGCGATCAGCGGCCACTTCGCTTTATCCGCGACAAAATACGCAGTGTCGGACATGCCGAGCGGATCGAACAATCTCTGCTTTTCGAATTCGTACAGCGTCTGCCCTGAAACCACCTCGACGACACGGCCAAGCACGTCGGTTGAATGGCCATAATTCCAGCGCGTTGCAGGCTGATCGGCAAGTGGCAGCATTGCGATCCGGTCGGCGAAGTCCGCGTTGTTGAATTCTCCCGCATACAACAGGGGATTCGCATAGAGCTTCTGCACCTGGGTCTCACCGAAGAAGCCGTAGGTGATACCCGAGGTGTGCCGCAACAGATCCCTGATCGTTATCGGGCGTTTCAACGCCTCGAGCTTGAGCGGATACTTTCCTGCTTCATCGGAAATATCGACGCCGACCTTGGCGTCCGCAAAGGAATGAATGTATTTCGACACGGAGTCGTCGAGAGCCAGCTTGCCTTCGTCGACCAGCATCATCACCGCAACCGACGTAACGGCCTTCGACATCGAATAAATCTGGAAGAGCGTGTCCGGCGTCATCGGCAGCCCCGTGTCGGGGTCCCGCACGCCGAAGCATTCGAAATGGACAGGCTTGCCGTGTTGCTGGATCAGCAGAATGCCGCCGGGAATCTTGCCGGTCGTGATCTCATGGCGAATGGCGTCGTCAAGCTGCTTCAGGGCCGCGGGTGAAAGAGTCCCCGCAGCCGGCGTTTGGGGTTCGGCGCGCAGCTCAAACGCCGAGCCGGCGACCAGCGAAATCGCCAACGCTGCCGCGGCGAGGCAGCGCAGTGCAATGCTTTCAGTTTGCCATCGTTTCATGGGATGAGCAGCCCGAAGGTACGCGGGACGCGCTGACATTTCCGAAGGCGTCTGCTCCAGCAGCACGAAGAATGTCTCCTGCTTGCGGTCGATAACCATATAGCTGCCGCAGGCGCCGTCTCATTAAGCTCGCCCGGCGATCCGGCGTCAACGCACGTAGCCCCGCCGGATTATCGGATGGCTACCTCTCGCAGCGCGATCGGGACGGCGGGAGCAGACGGAGCCTTCAAGAACGCGAGGTGGTTATGCATGGCGATTTCATGGCGATTTCTGAGATTGCCGAAGCATGGAGACGCGGGTTAACTTGCTGAACGAGGCACGGGGGCGCGGCGGCGACTTCGAGAATTTGGCTAAAATAATTGGGGCCTCGCCGGGCGTAAAGGGCACTAAAATTACCGACATGCATGAAAATTCATCCATGAAAATCCATGGGGCTGGGGCTTCCTCCGGGATGATTTATCGACTTTCGTTGTCCTCCTTGCGCGGACGCCGGATTTTTGCGCCGACAGGTGGCTTGATTTAGATCAACCGGGACCAACGGCATATGCGCTTGGATTCATCGAAAGCCAGGGGAGGGTACCGCGGCTGCACGGTCAACGCCCGCAAGGCGCCTGAAGGAGGATGCGCGTGGGTGGGCGCGACGGACCCGGGGGCCGCGTGATGCAGCTTTATGCTCCCAGCCCGATCGGATCTGACGGCGCGGATCGGATGACTGCCGCCGTGGCGGTGGCGTTTCGCACGAAGCTCCTGCTTTTCGTCCTATCGCTCGGCCTGATCGCCGTGGCGTGGTGCTGGATGGCGTGGCCGGCGCGAGTTGCAGCCATCGATCCCGCCGGCAAGCTCGGTTGCGTTTCCTACGCGCCGTTCCGGGTTGGTCAGACCCCCTGGAATTCCAGCGAGGTCATCCCCCCGGAACAGATCGCCGAAGATCTCACCACACTTTCCGGTCTATCCGGTTGTATCCGCATCTACTCGGTCGAGAACGGGCTCGACCAGGTGCCTGCACTTGCCGCAAAGGTCGGACTGAAGGTCATTCTGGGTGTCTGGATCGGACGCGACCCGCGGAAAAATGCCGACCTCATCGACACTGCCGTATCGCTGACAAAGCATTACCCGGAAACGATCACCGCGCTCATCGTCGGCAGTGAGGTGCTGCTGCGGGGCGATATGACCGCGGGCGATCTGCAGAAGACCATCCGCTCCGCCAGGGCTCGCGTCAGCATTCCCGTGAGCTATGCCGATGTCTCGGAGTTCTGGCTGCGCTATTCCGACGTCGGCAAGGAGGTCGATTTCGTCACCGTTCATGTCCTGCCCTATTGGGAGGACGTTCCGGTCCGCGCCGAAGATGCGGCGGCGCATGTGGGCGGAATCCATAGGCAGTTGGCTGCCGCCTTCCCCGGCAAGGAGATCCTGATCGGCGAGGCCGGTTGGCCAAGCGGGGGGCGCATGCGCGACGGCGCGCTTCCATCCCGCATCAACCAGGCACGTTTCCTCTCCGAGCTCGTCGAGCTGGCAAGACGGGAAAATATTCGCGTCAACCTGTTCGAGGCCTATGACGAACCATGGAAGCAGCAATGGGAAGGAACGGCCGGCGGCCATTGGGGTTTGCTGGATGGCTTGAGTCGTGAGCTGAAATATCCGCCGGGATCGCCCGTCGGCAACTATCCGTTCTGGAAGCTGCAGCTCGCGGCGGGGTTGGCTTTCAGCGCCTGCATATTCGCCGCGGCGTGGTTCTCGCGCGGGCGGGAGCCATCGAAAACGGGTTTGGCGCCAACGGGTTTGGCGCCGTGGGTTGGGGTGGCGGCGTCCGCTACTGTGGGCGGATGTCTGCTGGGCGTGAGCGTGGAGAAGGCGCTCTGTGAAAGCTATGGCCTCGTCGGCTGGTTCAACCAGGGTCTCCTGTTGGCCGCTGCGATAGCTGCGCCGCTGTTCGGCTCCCATGCGCTGGTGTCGGGTCGTCCGTTGCCGGGTTTCGCGGAATTGATCGGTCCGCGCGAGAGCAGGTCCCGATCGGTGCCGCAGCCGATCCTTGGGCTGATCCTGATCGTCACGACGCTGCTCGCAACGGAAACCGCGCTTGGCCTCGTGTTCGATCCGCGCGGGCGCGATTTCCCGTTTGCCGGCCTGACGATGGCCATTCTGCCCATCTGCACAATAGCGCTGCTCAACCGTCGGAAGCTGGACTCGGACCAGGTTGCCGAGGCAACGTTTGCCGGTCTGCTCGTGACCTCGGCGATCTATATTTCCCTCAATGAGGGGTTTCACAATTGGCAAGCGCTGTGGACCTCGGCTGCGTATGTCGCGCTGGGCGCGGCGCTATGGGTGCCGCGTGCCGGAGTGGTCAAGCTCTCGATCATCCTTTCCAGGTTGCCCGGCAATGAGGCGCGCGCCATTCAACCGATCGCCGTCGTTTCGGTCGGCCAACCGATATCGCAGAGCGGTGCGCCCCTGGCTCCGCAGCGAAGGCCGCGTCGGAAAGTCGAATGTGATACGTAAGCTTCGTGCCGGCGCCGCGGTCCATTGCCCGGAAGTGAGGCCATGTCGCTGAACGGATTTTCCCGGCGTGATTTTGTCAGGGCCACCGGCGCGGTGGCCCTCGGCCTATCGGCAGGGTCCGCCCGGTCCGCCGGAGCGGCAGCGGCCCGGCAAGCCGCGTCCCAAGCCGCGTCCCAAGGCTTTCCCCGCGACTTTCGATGGGGCACCGCCACCTCGGCCTATCAGGTGGAGGGAGCCGTGAATGACGACGGACGAGGTCCCTCGATCTGGGACGGTTTTGCTCACACACCTGGCCGAATTGCCGACCAGAGCAACGCTGACATCGCAGACGACCATTACCATCGCCATGCGGAAGACGTTCGGTTGATGACGGCGCTGGGAGCGAAGGCCTACCGATTCTCGATCGCGTGGCCTCGCGTGTTTCCCGAAGGATCAGGCCGGCCAAACCCGAAGGGCCTCGATTTCTACCACCGGCTTCTGGACGAACTGGCGGCAAACGGCATCGAACCGTTTGTCACCCTTTATCACTGGGATTTGCCGCAGGCGCTGCAGGATCGCCACGGTGGCTGGATGTCGCGCGATACCGCCAAGGCCTTTGCCGACTATGCGGCTTACGTCGCCGAACGCCTGAGCGATCGTGTGAAGCATATCTTCACGATCAATGAATGTTCGAGGCTCGTTCATCTCGGCCATGGCCTCGGCATCGATGCCCCCGGGCTCAAGCTGTCTCGACAGGAGCAGAACCAGGTTCGGCACCATGTCGCGCTGGCGCACGGCCTTGCGGTGCAGGCCATCCGTGCACATGGGCGTTCCGGCGTGAAGGTCGGTCCCGCGGAGAACATGGTCGTTTGCATTCCCGCGATCGATACGCCGGCAAACATCCGCGCCGCCGAAATCGCAACGCGCGAGCTCAATGCCGGCTATCTCACTTTGATGTTCGAGGGCAAATACAGGAAGGGCTTCCTCGCCCAGGCAGGCAAGGATGCCCCGAGATACACGGCCGAGGATCTGAAGATCATTTCCTCGCCGATCGATTTTCTGGGATTGAACGTCTACAAGCCCGACGAATACGTCGTTGCAGCCAATAACGAGCGCGGCTTCACGCTGGCGCCGTTTCCCGCATCGTTCCCTCACATGGACTCGTCCTGGCTCAGGATCGATCCGGCGGCGATCTATTGGGCGCCGCGCCATGCGGCGAGGCTGTGGGGTTTGAAGTCGATCTACATCAGCGAAAACGGCACGTCGGCGGCCGACGAGCCTGCCGCAGACGGTCGCATCGATGATCTCGACCGGATCATGTATCTGCGAAACTATTTGTTTCACCTGCAGCGCGCGATCGCGGAGGGGGTGCCCGTCGCGGGATATTTCCTCTGGAGCCTGATGGACAATTTTGAATGGGCGGACGGATACCAAAAGCGCTTCGGACTTTACCGGGTCGACTTCAGCACGCTCGCCCGTACGCCGAAATTGAGCGCATCGTTTTATCGCGAGGTCATCCGGCGGAACGCGGTGGTCTAAAGCGCGATGAGTTAGGATGGATCGTCATCGCGCTTTAGCTCTTTGTTTGGGCATGACCTTTTCGGAAAACCGCTTCACACTTTTCCGGATCATGCCTTAGATTAGAGCACGATCCGGAAAAGTATGCAGTGGTTTCGCCTGCTCGTGATTGCGAGGAGCCAACGGGTCCGCGCGAAGCGCGGCCCGATGACAGGCTCCGCGACGAAGCAATCCATGCCTCCGCTGCGGCGCTATGGATTGCTTCGCTTCGCTCGCAATGACGGGGGTATCACTCCGCCGCCTTCTGCCTCACCCCCGGCCGGTACCGTACCGCCGGATGCGGTGCGGCGAGCCGCGCGCGGCCCGCGCCGAACAGCTTTTCGCGCAGCGTGCCTTCCGCATACGCCTTCTTGTACCGCCCGCGCCTTGTCAGCTCCGGCACCAGCATCTCCGCAATGTCCTCGAAATCGCCGGGCGACACCGCAAACGGCATGTTGAGGCCATCGACGTCGGTCTGCTCGAACCACGCCTCGACCTCGTCGGCGACCTTTTCCGGCGTGCCGACGATGACGGGACCGATGCCGCCGATGCCGACATGCTCGGCTACCTCGCGCACGGTCCAGACGCGATCGGGATCGGCGCGGGTGATGTTGTCCATCGCGGTGCGGCCGGCGTCGTTGGTGACATGACGCACTTCCTGATCGAGCGCATAAGTCGAGAAATCGACGCCAGTCCAGCCCGACATCAGCGTCAGCGCGCCCTCGGCGCTGATGTGTCGGCGATAATCCTCGTATTTCGCTTTCGCCTCGGCTTCCGTCTCGCCAAGGATCACCGTGAACATGGAGAACATGAGAATCTCTTTGGGATCGCGCCCCGCCTTCGCGGCGGCCTCGCGGATGGCGGCGACGCGCGGCCCGATCACCTTCGCCGATGGTCCGGACATGAACACGCATTCGGCGTGTTGCGCGGCGAACTGGCGGCCGCGCGGGGAGGTGCCGGCTTGATACAATACGGGCGTTCGCTGCGGCGAGGGTTCTGCGAGATGGATGGCGTTGAGGCGATAGTTGTCGCCCTCATGCGTGACGCGATGGACCTTCGACGGATCGGTGAAGATGCCGCGCGCGCGGTCGCGGATCGCGGCGTCGTCCTCCCAGCTTCCTTCCCAGAGCTTGTAGACCACCTCCATATATTCGTCCGCGATGTCGTAGCGGTCGTCATGCGCGGTCTGCTTGTCCTTGCCGGCGCCGCGCGCGGCGCTGTCGAGATAGCCGGTCACGACGTTCCAGCCGATGCGCCCCTCGGTCAGGTGATCGAGCGTCGACATTCGCCGCGCAAACGGATAGGGCGGCTCGAAGGAGAGGTTGGAAGTGACGCCGAAGCCGAGATGCCTGGTCACCGCCGCCATCGCCGAGATCAGCAGCAGCGGCTCGTTCGCCGGCGTCTGCGTCGCGTATTTGAGCGCAGCATCCGGGCTGTTGCCGTAGACGTCGTAGACCCCGAGCACGTCGGCCAGGAACAGGCCGTCGAAGCGGCCGCGCTCCAGCGCCCGCGCCAGGTCGAGCCAGTAGGGCAGGCGGTTGTATTCGGCCGTACGGTCGCGCGGGTGGGTCCACAGCCCCGGCGACTGGTGCGCCACGCAGTTCATGGCGAAGGCGTTGAGCCGGATTTCCTTGGTCATGTTTTCCGCGCGACTTCTGGTTAGCGCCCGGTCTGATTGCCGGACTATTGGCCGAAATTGCTGCATTCCGGCTGGGTTTGGCAAGGCAAATCCGGCGGATAATGTTTCGCCAGCCGGAATTCATGCCCTGTTGCGTCCCGATGCCAGCTCTCTAGGATCAAGGTCCGGCGGAGGTCATTTCATGCAAGACATATCGTTCGGCTTTCAGGCGGCGGCTGCCGATGTGGCGGGGGTTCCCGATGATCAGCTCTATCGCGACCTGATGTCGGATTGCGAGCTGGGCCACCGGCTCGGTTACGACGCGGCGTGGTTGCTGGAGCATCATTTCAGCGATTATTACCCGACGCCAAGCCCGTTGCTGATGATGGCGCATATCGCGGCAAGATTCCCCGATCTGTCGCTTGGGACTTCGGTGCTGGTGCTGCCCTGGTATCACCCGCTGCGGCTCGCCGAGGAGATCGCCATGCTCAACCTGCTGACCAGGGGCACCTTGCATCTGGGCATTGGGCGCGGCACTGCCAGGATGGAGTATAATGCCTACAACATCGATATGAACGAGGGCCGCGCGCGCTTCGCCGAAGTGTTCAGGATCGTCGAGCAGGGGCTCGCGGGAAAGCCGTTCTCCTATCACGGCAAGTTCTGGAACATCGAGCGGCCGATACGAATCCGCCCCGAGCCCGTCGACAAGCTGGTTCGCTTCTATGGCGCGATCGGAAGTCCGGCCAGCGCCGAGGTGATGGGGGACCTCGGCATTCCGCCGATCTGTCTCTCGACGTTCCCCGATGGCTTGCTGGTGAAAATCCTGGATCGCTGGCGGGCGCGCGCCGGCGCAAAGGCGAACGGTGCCATTCTTCCGATCTCGGTCAAGATGTTCATCGCCGACACCGACGAGGAGGCACGCAATCTGGGCCGCCGCTATTTCCCGGCCTATTTCGCCCTGCAGGCCGATCACTACGAGGCGGACGCCGATCCGTGGACAGGGATTCCGGAATATGCCGATTTCAGCCGGATGTTCGCGAACCTGCGGAAGTTGGCGGATCCGGCGGAGCTCGGACCGTTCCACGATTCCAACCTGATCGGCAGCGCCGAGACGATCTGCCGGCGCATCGATGCGTTGATCGGGCTCGGCTTCAACTACTTCATGGTATCCAGCGCGACACCGGGTACGCCGCGCGCCGTCCGTCAACATATGATGACGCGGTTTGCGGAGGAAATCTGCCCGCGTTACTCGGTCGCGATGCGAAAGGGTCGTGCCGCATGAGCGCGCCACCGGTTCAAGGCAGGGCCGACGCCATCGCCAACGCTCATCAACTCTTCACTTCCGGCGAGTTCCTGAAAACGCTGGAACGCCGGGTGGCCTACAAGACCGAGAGCCAGAACGCCGGCCGTGCCGGGGAGCTCCGCGCCTATCTGGAGAAGGAGATGCGGCCCGCCTTTGCCGAGCTCGATTTCGACAGTCGGCTGGTGGAGTCCCCGAGCGGCAAGTCGCCGTTCCTCATCGCCGAGTATCGCGAGGGCGCATCGTTGCCGACCGTGCTGGTCTACGGCCATGGCGACGTCGTCGACGGCATGGAAGGCGAATGGCGCGGCAATCTCGATCCCTTCAAGACGACCCGGATCGACAATCGCGTCTATGGCCGCGGCACCGCCGACAACAAGGGCCAGCATAGCATCAATCTTGCGGCGCTCCGTGCGGTGCGTGAGGCCCGCGGCGGCAAGCTCGGCTTCAACGCCAAATTCCTGGTGGAGATGGGGGAGGAGATCGGTTCTCCGGACCTGAATAAAGTTTGCGCCTCGCTGCGCGACGAGCTCAAGGCCGATCTCCTGCTTGCCTCCGACGGGCCGCGGCTGGCGGCCGATCGCCCGACCATCTTCCTCGGCTGTCGCGGCGGCATCCGTATCCATCTCGACGTGAACCTGCGCGAGGGCGGACATCACTCCGGCAATTGGGGCGGCGTCCTCGCCAATCCCGCCACCATCCTCGCGAACGCGATCGCGAGCCTGGTGGATGAGTGCGGGCGGATGAAGCTCGACGCGCTGAGGCCGCCCCGGCTGACCAATCAGATCCGCAGCTATCTCGCCGATGTCGAGATCAAGCCGACGGCCGATGAGCCGGCGCTGTCGGAGAACTGGGGCGAGGAGGGACTGTCGGCCGCCGAGCGGCTCTATGCCTGGAATACGCTGGAGGTTCTGGCGATGTCGTCGGGCAATATCGACAAGCCCGCGAACGCCATTCCCGGCCATGCGCGGGCGGTACTTCAGCTTCGCTTCGTGGTCGGCACGAAGCATCAGCAGGCCGTCGATGCCGTGCGCGCGCATCTGCACGGCCGCGGCTTCCCGATGGTAGAGGTCAGCGCGACGCAAAGCTTTATCGCCTCACGCACGGATTTCGACAGCCCCTGGATCACATGGGCGGCGGATTCGATCCGGCAGACCACCGGAAAGGCGCCCGCCGTGCTGCCGAATTTCGGCGGCTCGCTGCCGAACGACGTGTTCTCGGAGACGCTGGGCCTGCCGACGATCTGGGTGCCGCATTCCTATCCCGGCTGCTCGCAGCACGCGCCCGACGAGCACATCCTGCTTGACGTCACCGAGGAGGCGCTCGGCATCATGGCGGGGCTGTTCTGGGATCTCGGAGAGAGGGCGCGATGAGCTTGCGACCGTCATGGCTTCGGGCCACCATTTCATTGCCACAGGAGACTTCTCGGAAAGCATGACACAGGCTTTGAACCACGACGCATTGATCAAGACGTTTTCAGCGCTTCCCGCGTGGCTCGACGTCTCGCCCGCGCTGGTGTCGCGCGGCCGCTTTCTCGATTGCGATTGCCGGCTTGGGCTGATCGATCAGCCGTTCTTCGTGTCGATACGCGGCGGCCGCATCGTCGAGACGACGTCGCAGCCGACGCTGATGCGGTCCTGGCGATTTTCGTATCGCGCCTCGCCCGCGGCGTGGACCGAATATTGGGAGCCGATGCCGCGTCCGGGCTGGCACGATCTGCTCGCCCTGACCAAGCGCGGCGAGGCGGTGCTCGAAGGAGACCTGCATCCCTTCATGGCGCATCTGCAATATTTCAAGGACCTGCTCGCATTGCCGCGGCTCCATCAATCGAAGGTGGCGGCATGAACGGTCAGATCGAGCCGATGATCGGCCGCTACGTTCATGTCGACATCGGCGGCGAGACGCATCGCATCTATTTCGAGGAGAACGGCGCGGGCATTCCGCTGGTGTGCCTGCACACCGCGGGCTCGGACGGGCGGCAATGGCGGCATCTGCTCGTAGACTCCGAGTTGACGAAGAATTTCCGCATCATCGCCTTCGACATGCCCTGGCACGGCAAGTCCAATCCGCCGGCGAGCTGGAACGGCGACGAATACCGGCTCACCACCGCGCGCTACACGCAGACGATCCGCGCGTTCTGCAAGGCCTTGAAGCTCGACAAGCCCGTGGTGATGGGCTGCTCGATCGGCGGCCGCATCGTGCTCAACCTCGCGATCGGCCATGCCGCCGAATTCCGCGCGCTGATCGGGCTCGAGGCCGCCGACTTCCAGCAGCCCTGGTACGACACGACTTGGCTGAACCGTCCCGACGTCCATGGCGGCGAGGTTTGCGCCGCGCTGGTGTCCGGACTCGTCGCTCCACAGAGTCCAAGAGCCTCACGCGACGAAACGCTGTGGGCCTACAAGCAGGGTGGGCCGGGCGTGTTCCAGGGCGATCTCTATTTCTATCGCGTCGATGGCGATTTGCGCGGCGAGGTCGAGAGGATCGATACCGGCATCTGCCCGCTTTATCTCCTGACCGGCGAGTATGATTTTTCCTGCACGCCCGAGGACACCAAGCGCACGGCGGCGTCGATCGCGGGCGCGCGCGTCACCGTCATGGAGAGCCTCGGGCATTTTCCGATGAGCGAAAATCCCGCGCAGTTCCGCCGCTACATCGCGCCGGTCCTGGCCGAGATTCTCAACGCGCAGATATCGCCGAAGCAGGCGGTGCGCGTATGAACCGGCAGCTTGGCGAGCCGTCACCGCCGGCGTAACGGAGCGAAGGGGATCGAGGATGGCATTATCAGCGCAAGCGGACTCGCCCGGCCTCGCGTCGTCAGGGCAGATCGTGAAGCTCGTGGTCGCGACCTCGCTCGGCAACGCACTCGAATGGTTCGACATCTCGGTCTATGCCTATTTCGCGGTCTACCTGTCGAAGGCGTTCTTCCCCGCCAGCGATCCCACCACCTCGCTGTTGCTCACCTTCGGCACGTTTGGCCTGGCGTTTCTGGCGCGTCCGATCGGTGGCGTGCTGCTCGGCACCTACGCCGACCGGTACGGCCGCAAGGCCTCGCTGCTGGTTTCGATCGCGATGATGACTTGCGGCACGCTCGCCGTCGCGTGCATGCCGACCTTCGACAAGATCGGCGTGCTGGCGCCGCTGCTCGTCATCGTCGCCCGCCTGGTGCAGGGCTTTTCCGCCGGCGGCGAATTCGGAAGCTCGACCGCGTTCCTGGTCGAGCATATGCCGGGCCGGCGCGGCTTCGTTGCGAGCTGGCAGTTCGCGAGCCAGGGCATAAGCTCCTTGCTCGGCTCGGGCTTCGGCGCGCTATTGTCCTCGACCCTGAGCGAGGCCGACCTGCAGACCTGGGGCTGGCGCATCCCGTTCTTCTTCGGCGTGTTGATCGGGCCGGTCGGCCTCTATATCCGCAACCGCATCGAGGACGCGACCGCCCCGCCTGCGGCCAAGCACGACACGCCGGTGCGGACGGTGTTTCTCGAGCAGAAGTTTCGTGTTTTGCTCGCGCTCGGCGCGCTCGCCGTCTCGACCGCGGTCAATTATCTCATCATCTACATGCCGACTTATGTGGTGAAGACGCTCAACCTGTCGCCGACCATCGGCTACCTCGCGGCCTTTGCTGCCGCCATCGCCGCGATTCTGTTCAATCCCGTCGCAGGTTTTGTTTCGGACCGGGTCGGGCGCACCAGATACCTGATCGCGGTCGGCGTCGTGCTGCTGTTTGCGATCTTTCCGCTGTTCCTGCTGCTCACGAGCAGGCCGACAGCGGCCGTCGTCGTGCTCTCCGTGCTGGCGCTGGGCACGCTGAAGGCGCTGTATCTCGGCGCGCTGGCGGCGCTGATGTCCGAGCTGTTTCCGGCGGCTACGCGGGCAACAGGCCTCGGGCTGAGCTACAATATCGGCGTGACGGCCTTTGGCGGCATGGGGCCGGCCATTATGACCTGGCTCGGCACGTTCGCGCTGATCGGCGACCTGGCGCCGGGCTATTATCTCACCGCGGTCTGTCTCTTCAGCCTTTGGGCGCTCATCACGATCCGGCTGAGAGCGGCGGACTGCTATGGCGCGTGACGGTATGGCGCACGGCAGGAGCGTCGGCGGCTTGCACTTTGTCGCTATTGTCCGGGACAGGCCCGATGCGGCTTGTCATGGACCCGCCCGGGGGCGGTATGACCCCCAAAAGTCACATTCTAATCCGGTCCGGTTTGTGCAAGCATTCCGGCCAACCATCCAAGTGGGGAGTTATACGATGAAGCGATTGAAAATCCTGGGTTTTGCGCTCGTTGCCGCGTTCGGCGCAAGCCAGGCCGGCGCGGAAGAGCTGACCGGGACATTGAAGAACATCAAGGAGACCGGCGCGATCACGCTCGGCTTCCGCGATTCCTCGATCCCTTTCTCCTATCTCGATGACAATCAGAAGCCGGTCGGCTTCGCGATGGACATCTGCTACAAGATCGTCGACGCCGTGAAGAAGGAGCTCAAGCTGGACAAGCTCGAGGTCAAGCTCAACCCGGTTACCTCGGCGACCCGCATTCCGCTGATGGCCAACGGCACGATCGATCTCGAATGCGGCTCGACCACCAACAATGCCGAGCGGCAGAAGCAGGTGTCGTTCACCAACACGCACTTCCTCACGGCGAGCCGCTATGTGTCGAAGAAGTCGGGCAAGATCAACTCGATTGACGATCTGAAGGGCAAGACCGTGGTGTCGACCTCCGGCACCACCAACATCAAGCAGCTCACCGAGGCGAACGCCGCGCGCAATCTCAATATCACCATCGTGCCGGCCAAGGACCATGCCGAGGCCTTCCTGATGGTGGAGACCGATCGCGCGGTCGCCTTCGTGATGGACGACATCCTGCTCGCGAGCCTCGTGGCAGGCTCCAAGGCGCCGGGCGACTATGTCATCTCCAAGGATGCGTTCTCCAAGCCTGAGCCCTACGGCATCATGCTGCGCAAGGACGATCCGGCCTTCAAGAAGGTGGTCGATGCAGCAACGGCCGACGTTTACAAGAGCGGCGAAGGCCAGAAGCTCTATGAAAAGTGGTTCATGGCGAAGATCCCGCCGAAGGGGCTGAACCTCAACACGCCGATCGCGCCGGAGCTGAAGTCGGAGTTCGCCAAGCCGTCGGATTCGCCGGACCCGGACTCCTACAAGGCGATGTGAGTCCATCTGTTGCCGGCAGCCCGTTTGATGGCTCGTCCATTGCACGGGCTGCCGTAACATGATGGTCGCGGAAGGGGACCCGTGAACTATCACTGGAACTGGGGCATTTTCTTCGAGCCGAACCCGATGGGGACCGGCAACTATCTCGACATGCTGTTGACGGGGCTGGTGCTGACCCTCAAGACCGGTTTCCTCGCCTGGATCATCGCGCTCATAGCCGGTTCGATCGTCGGTGTGATGCGGACGCTGCCGTCGAAGGCGGCCTCCTGGTTCGGTTTCGCCTACGTCGAATTCTTCCGCAACATGCCGCTCCTGGTGCAGCTGTTCCTGTGGTTCTTCGTGCTGCCTGAACTGCTGCCGCGCTCGGCCGGGCTGTGGCTGAAGCAAATGCCCAATGCGCCGTTCTGGACCGCCGCGATCGGCATCGGGCTCTTCATGTCGGCGCGCGTCGCCGTGCAATTGCAGGCCGGCATCGCCTCGCTGCCGCGCGGACAAAGGCAGGCGGCGACCGCGCTCGGGCTGACCACGGTGCAGGTCTATCGCTACGTGCTGCTGCCGATGGCGTTTCGCATCATCCTGCCGCCGCTGACGTCCGAGTTCCTCAACACCATCAAGAACACCGCGGTCGCCATCACCATCGGCCTGATCGAGCTGACCGGCGAGGCGCGTTCGATGCAGGAATTCTCGTTCCAGGTGTTCGAGGCCTTCACCGCCGCGACCGCGCTCTATCTCCTGATCAATGCCGTCGTCGTCGCCGCGATGCGTTTCCTCGAGCGCCGCGTCGCGATCCCCGGCTATATCACGGGGAAATAACGCGATGTTCGGCAATTTCGATTTCGATGTCATCCGCCGCGCGCTTCCCTATCTCTTCTATGAGGGGATGACGTTCACGCTTACGCTGACGGCGCTGTCGGCGCTGGGCGGCCTGATCTTCGGCACGCTGATCGCGCTGATGCGGCTCTCCGGCTACCGGCTGCCCGGGCGCATCGCCGGACTCTATGTCGACTTCATGCGGTCGCTGCCGCTGGTGCTCGTCATCTTCTGGTTCTACTTCCTCGTTCCCTATATCGGGCAGTGGCTGACCGGCGCCTCGCGTCCGATCAGGGTCGGCGCGTTCGCGTCCTCGCTCATCACCTTCGTCATGTTCGAGGCGGCCTATTTCTCCGAGATCATGCGCGCCGGAATCCAGTCGATCTCCAAGGGGCAGCCGGCCGCGGCACAGGCGCTCGGCCTGAATTATTGGCAGACGATGCGCTACGTCGTGCTGCCGCAGGCGTTCCGCAACATGCTGCCGGTGCTGCTGACCCAGACCATCGTGCTGTTCCAGGACACCTCGCTGGTCTACGTGCTGTCGATTACCGATTTCCTGGGCGCGGCGAGCAAGGTCGCGCAGCGCGACGGCCGGCTGGTCGAAATGTATCTGTTCGCGGCGCTGGTCTACTTCGTCATCTGCTGCATTGCCTCGTTCGGCGTGCGGCAATTGCAGTCGCGCATCGCGGTGCTGCGCTAGCGGGAGCTTCATGATCGAGATCAGCCACGTCGACAAATGGTACACCGCCGGATTCCAGGCGCTGAAGGATTGCACCACCTCCGTCGCCAAGGGTGAGGTGGTGGTGGTGTGCGGCCCGTCGGGTTCGGGGAAGTCCACGCTGATCAAATGCGTCAACGCACTGGAGCCGTTCCAGAAGGGCGACATCGTCATCGACGGCATCAAGGTCAATGATCCCGGGACCAATCTGCCGGCCTTGCGCGCGCGGGTAGGCATGGTGTTCCAGCATTTCGAGCTGTTTCCGCATCTGCGCATCATCGACAATCTCTGTCTCGCGCAGGAGAAGGTGCTCGGCCGTTCGCATGATGCGGCGATGGAGAAGGGATCGCAGTTGCTGGAGCGCGTCGGGCTCAAGGAGCAAGCGCAGAAATATCCGGCGCAATTGTCCGGTGGCCAGCAGCAGCGCGTGGCGATCGCGCGCGCGCTCGCCATGGACCCGATCGCCATGCTGTTCGACGAACCGACCTCGGCGCTCGACCCCGAGATGATCAGCGAGGTGCTGGACGTGATGGTCGACCTCGCTCGCGAGGGCATGACCATGATGGTGGTGACCCACGAAATGGGCTTTGCCAGCAAGGTCGCCAACCGCGTCATCTTCATGGACCGCGGCGAGATCGTGGAGGACGCGCAGAAGACCGACTTTTTCGGCAAACCCCGGAGCGACCGAGCGCAAAAATTCCTGTCGAAAATTCTCTCGCATTAGGAGCAGCGCAGTCTCCACCGTCATTGCGAGCGAAGCGAAGCAATCCACAATGCGGCCGCGGAAGCATGGATTGCTTCGTCGCTACGCTCCTCGCAATGACGACGAAAATCGGGTTCAGCACATGAGCCAAAAATCCGGGATTGAGCGTCAGCGATTTGCCTTATAGTGTGCGCCGCCATCCGCCCTTACTGCCCGCAGGAGACCTCACTTGGATTCGATCGCTTACGTCAACGGTTCGTTTGTGCCCCTCTCGGAGGCCAAGGTCTCGATTCTCGATCGCGGCTTCCTGTTTGCCGACGGCATCTACGAGGTTGCCGCCGTGCTCGACGGCAAGCTGGTCGACAACGACTCGCATCTGGCGCGGCTGGAGCGATCGGTCGGCGAGATTTCGCTGAAGCTGCCGGAAAGCCTGGAGCGGATCGTCGAGATTCAGAAGGAGCTGGTCGCCCGCAATGAGCTTGCAAACGGCCTCGTCTATCTCGAGGTGACGCGCGGCGCCGATACCGGACGCGACTTCGCCTTTCCAAAGGGCGTGAAGCCGACCCTGATCCTGTTCACCTCGGTGAAGGACATCGTGAATGCGGAAGCCGCCAGGACCGGCATCGGCGTGATCACGGTGCCGGATATCCGCTGGGCGCGGCGCGACATCAAGAGCGTGGCGCTGCTGGCGCAGGTGTTGGCCAAGCAGGCCGCGGCGGAAGCCGGCGCGGGCGAGGCCTGGATGATCGAGGACGGCAAGGTGACCGAAGGCGGGTCGTCGTCGGCGTTCATCCTGACCCAGGACGATGTGATCGTGACGCGCCAGAACGGCAGCGAGATTTTGCCGGGCTGCACCCGCAAGGCGGTGGTCAAGCTCGCGGCAGAACGGCAGCTCCGGGTCGAGGAGCGGCCGTTCTCGGTGGATGAGGCCTTGAAGGCGAAGGAAGCCTTCATCACCAGCGCCTCCAGCTTCGTTCAGGCCGTGGTGAGCATCGACGGCAAGACGGTAGCCAATGGCAAGCCGGGGCCGATGACCCAGCGCCTTCGCGAAATCTATGTCGACTTCGCCAAGGCTACGGCGACGTAAAGGCTACGGCAACGTAAAGGCTACGGCGACGTAAAGGCCACGGCGACCTGGAGGCAGCGGCTACCTGATCAGGCCGCGGTCGCGGCGCTGACCCTCACCGGCGGCACCGCGCGGAAGGAGATCGCAAGCCGGTTCCATGCATTGATGGCCGCGATCAGCATAGTCAGGTTGACGGTCTCGGCTTCCGAGAAATGCGTGCGGACCTCGTTGTAGACGTCGTCGGGCGCATGTGTCTCGGAGATCAGCGTCACCGCCTCGGTCCAGGCGAGTGCGGCGCGCTCGCGGTCGGTATAGGCCGGCGCCTCGCGCCAGGCGTTGAGCAGGTAGAGCCGTTGCTCGGTCTCGCCGCGCTTGCGGGCGTCCTGGGTGTGCATGTTGATGCAGAAAGCGCAGCCGTTGATCTGCGAGGCGCGGGTCTTGACCAGTTCGATCAGCGACTGTTCAAGACCGGTCGATTGAATCTGGGTCTCCAGCGCGCTCAGTGCTTTGATGGTGTCGGGCGCGGCCTGGTAGAAGTTCATGCGGGGCTTCATGGTCGTTCTCCTCTGGGGTTGGAGCTGGGGTTGAAGATGGTTAATGGGCGCCGCCGGCGTCGAGATGATCGGGTTTCTTGAGCAGCATGGACGCGATCAGCGCGACGATCAGCGCCACGCCGAGCAGATAGAAGGTGTCGCTGAAGGCGAGAATGTAGGCCTGCTTCTGCACGACATGGCCGATCGCGACATAGGCGCGGTGCGTAGCATCAACGCGATCGATGACGCCGTGGTTCATGAAATACTGCGTGAGCTGTTCAAGGCGCGTGCGGGTCGCCTGTTCGAACATGGAGACCGACTGCGACAATACGTTGGAGTGATATTGCTCGCGCTTGGTCAGCAGCGTCTGCAGCGCGGCGATGCCGATTGCGCCGCCGAGGTTGCGCATCATGTTGAACAGTCCCGACGCCGAGCCGGCGTTCTCCGCCTCGATGCCGGCGGTCGCGATGGCGGACAGCGGCGCGAACACCAGCGCCTGGCCGATGGCGCGGACCACGTTGGGCCAGAACAATTGATCGGTGGCGTAGTCGTTGGTCATATAGATGTTCATGAAGTTGGAGGCGGCGAACAGCGCAAAGCCGACGCCGATCACGATGCGGGGATCGACGCGCTTCATCAGGCGCGGCACCAGCGGGATCAGCACGAGCTGCGGCAGGCCAGTCCAGGCCAGCACCATGCCGATCTGCTCGGAATTGTAGCCCTGGATGCGCGACAGATAAACCGGCAGGATGAACACCGAGCCGTACAGCGCGACGCCAAGCAGGAAGTTGGCGAGCACGCCGAAGCCGAAATTGCGGCGGAACAGGATGCGCAGGTTCAACAGCGGCTTCTTCGCTGTCAATTCGATCGCGACGAACAGCGTCAGCGCGATCGCAGCGATCACGGCGAGGCGGACGATGAAAGGCGAGCCGAACCAGTCGTCCTTGTTGCCTTCCTCCAGCACGGTCTGCAGCGCGGCGAGCCCGATTGCCATGGTGACGATGCCGGCCCAATCGCCCTCCGCGAGCTGCGACAGCTTCATGGGCTTGGCTTCCAGCGAGAAGAACAACATCGCGATCATGATCGCGCCGGGGATGACGTTCACATAGAAGATGTATTCCCAGCCGAAATTCTCGGTGAGATAGCCGCCGATGGTCGGGCCGATCGCGGGCGCAAAGGTCGCGGAGATCGCAAACATCGCAAGCCCGATCGGCTGCTTCGCCTTGGGCAGCAGCGTGATGATGAGCGTGAAGGCCATCGGGATCAGTACGCCACCCGTGAAACCCTGCACGGCGCGCAGCGCGATCATCTGCGGCAGGTCCTGCGCAAAGGCGCAGGCCGCCGAGAAAACCAGGAACAGGACGGCATTGGTCAGAAGGTAGATGCGGACCGAGAATACCTGGGCGAGCCAGCCAGAGAGCGGGATCACCACGATCTCGGCGATCAGATAGGAGGTCGAGATCCAGCCGCCATCGTCGATGCCGGCGCCGATCGCGCCCTGGATGTCGGCGAGGGAGGCGTTGACGATCTGGATGTTCAGCACGGCCATGAACGCGCCGAGGGTGGCGCCGATCACCGCGATCCAGGTCTTTGTGGGTACCTTGGCGGATACCTCGGGGGCGGCGGGTGCGGCGGCCGGGGAGGGGCGTACGGTCGGCGCGGAGGCGGGGGTATCGAGAGTAGCTTGAAGCGCGGTCATGTTCGTCTCCTCCTGGCTTGCCGGGAGATGATGTATTGCGAAGCGGGTTTCGATAATCGAGGAAATGTTGGAAGCATTATCCAGCGGGGCTTGAAGATGCCCTGCGCGATGGAGCGTCGGCTAGCCGCCGTTCGGGCGGCCGCGGTTGGCGGCGATCTGTCTCTGCGTCTCACGCTCAGCAAGGACGGCCGCCTTGGTGTTGACGGTCGGCACCGCCGACATGCCGGGGCGCAAGAGGCCGTTCAGGCTCTGGTCGTCGAGCACGATCTTCACCGGCACGCGCTGCACGATCTTGGTGAAGTTGCCGGTGGCGTTGTCCGGCGGCAGCAGCGCGAACTCCAGGCCGCTGGCGGGCGACAGGCTGTCGACATGGCCCTTCAGCTTTGTGCCGTGGAAACTGTCGACCCTGAGCTCGACCGGCTGGCCGTTGCGGACGTGGGTGAGCTGGGTCTCCTTGAAATTGGCGACCACATAGACGGCATCCAACGGCACCACTGCCATCAACTGCGTGCCGGCCTGGACGAACTGGCCGACGCGAAGCGAGCGGGCGCCGACCGTGCCCTCAACGGGGGCTGATATCCGCGTATACGACAGGTTCAGTGCCGCCTGCTGCTCGACCGCGCGGGCATGATCGAGCTGCGCCACCGCCTTCGCCCGTTCGGTCGAGAGCACCTCGATCTTCTTGTTGGCGGCGATCAGGCCGGCCTTGCCCTGCTGCAGCTGCGCGGTCTGGGCGCGCAGCGCCGCATCGGTCTGCTGGGCGCGCTGCACCGTGCCCGAGCCTGACTTCATCAGCTCGTCGTAGCGGGTGCGCTCTTCCTGCGCGAATTTCATATTGGCTTCGGCGGCGTCGACTTCCGCGGCCTGCTGCTGGATCAGCGGTTCCTGCAATTCGAGCTGCGCGTTGAGGTTGCGGACGGCGGCTTCGGACGCGGCGACGTCGGCACTTGGCCTGGTTCAGCGCGATCCGGAAATCGCGGTCGTCGATCCGGGCGAGCAATTGGCCGGCCTTGACCGGCTCGTTGTCGGAAACCAGCACCTCGGCGATGTAGCCCGAAACCCTCGGCGCGATGATGGTGGAGTCGGCCTTGACATAGGCGTCATCCGTCGTCTCCAGGTAGCGGCCGCTCGTGAGGTAGTAGTGGCCGAAGTCGGCCGCCCCGGCAACGCCGAGCGCCACGACGAGCGCCATGGCGGCCCGCCTGATCGCCCGGCGCGACGGGACAAGGCTGATTTTCGTATTCCTTTCAGTAATATAAGTGGTGTCCGACATGGCATCCTCCTTGAGGCTTGGCCCGGCGCCCCAGAGGGGGCCGCTCCGATGCCGTGAAGATGCAATGTCCTCTGCGTTGTGATAATCCGCCAAAAAGTGAAATGATTATCCACGGAAACTGAATAATCGGGGCGCGCCATGGACCGCCTGACCAGCCTGACCGCCTTTGTCCGGGTCGCCGACACCGGCGGATTCTCGGCCGCGGGCCGCAAGCTCAACATGTCCACCACCATGGTCAGCAACCATATCCAGGCGCTCGAGGAGCGGCTTGGCGCGCGGCTTCTCAACCGGACGACGCGGAAGGTCAGCCTGACCGAAGTCGGCAGGGCCTATTACGACCGCTGCATCCAGATCCTCGCGGACATCGAGCAGGCAGATGATATCGCGGGCGCGCTGCAATCGACCCCGCGCGGCACGCTGCGCATCTACACCAACACCCACATCGTGCAGTTTCTTTCGCCGGTGGTCGCCGAATTCATGTCCTCTTATCCGGAGATGAAGGTCGATCTCACCATCGGCGAGCGCAATGTGGACATGATCGACGAGAATTTCGACCTCGCGGTCCGGATGATCCCGCCGCCCGATTCAAGTCTGATCGTGCGCAGCCTCGCCACCTGGCGGCATGTGTTGTGCTGCTCGCATTCTTACATCCAGAAATATGGAAAGCCCGAGCATCTCGCCGATCTCGGTGAGCGCAACTGCATCCGTCACGTCAGCTACCCCTATGGCGACGAATGGCGCTTCGTCGACCGCAAAGGCGCTCCGGCCTCGGTTCGGATAACGGGCAATCTCGTTTCCAACAGTGGCGAAACGCTGCGGCACGCCGCGCTGGCCGGCGTCGGGATCTTCCTTGGGCCAGGATTCCTGATCCGTGACGACCTTGAATCAGGCGAACTGGTCCGGCTGTTGCCCGAATACCGGCCGGTCGAATTTTCGATGAATGCGCTCTATCCGCACCGCCATCATCTTTCGGCGAAGGTGCGGACCTTCATCGACCTCCTGGCGCGTCATTCCGCCGAGCAGCAGAAGCTGATCAATCCGTATTCGTGAGGATCAAAAGGGCGTCGTCATTGCGAGGAGCGAAGCGACGAAGCAATCCATGTCTCCACGGGTGGGAGAGATGGATTGCTTCGCTTCGCTCGCAATGACGGTCAATAACACAATCCGTCATCTGGATCGGCCCGTGGCAATGCAATAAAGTCAGGCCGCAAATGACCCGCATTGCCGTTCCCCTGTTTGTTTCGCTCGCCGCGCTCCCGCTGGCGTCCGCTCTGGCGGAAACGGCGCCGTTCGGCCGGCCGCCGGGCGCCACCATCGCCGTGCAAAAGCTCGCGCCGATCGACGACTTCGTGAATGGTGAGATCGCCGCCGGAACGATTCCCGGTGCGATCGTGCTGGTGCAACAGCATGGCAAGCCGGTTTATCTCAAATGGTTCGGCAAGCGCGATCCCGACAACGGAATTGCGATGACCGAGGATGCGATCTTCCCGATCCATTCCGTCACCAAGACGATTACAAGCTTTGCGGCGATGATGCTCGTGGACCGCGGCAAGATCGAACTCGACGACCCCGTCCGCAAGTATATCCCGTCCTTTGCCGGCATGACGGTAGGTGTCGAACGCAAGGACGAGAGCGGTAAAACCGTGCTCGATCGGGTGCCGCTCCGCCGGCCGATCACGGTCGAGGACCTGCTGCTGCACACATCCGGTGTCACCTACGGCTTCTATGGTGAAGGCCTGGTCAAATCCGCCTATAACGGCATTTATCTCGGCGATTTCGACAATGCCGGCTTCGCCGAGCGGATTTCGAAAGTGCCGCTGGCCGAGCAGCCGCGCACGCTCTGGGACTATGGCCATTCGATCGACGTACTTGGCCGCGTGATCGAGGTCGCCTCGGGACAATCGCTCTATCAGTTCGAGAAGCAGAACCTGCTCGATCCGCTTGGCATGACCACGACGAAATTCTTCCTGACCGATCCGGCAGAGCGGGAGCGCTACGCCCGGCCGCTGCCGAAGGACCGGCATGTCGAGCGCAACTCGCTCGACGTCACGCGCTGGGAGTCCGGCGGCGGCGGCATGGTTTCGACCATCGCCGACTTCGCCCGCTACGGTCAGATGCTGCTCAATGGCGGGACGCTCGACGGCAAGACCTATCTCAGCCCTGCGACCTTCAAGGCCATGACCACGGATCACATCGGTCCCGGAGCGGGTGTTGCGCGCAATTACTTCTACTATCCCGGCGATGGCTTCGGCTTCGGCTACGGCTTCGGCGTGCGCGTCGATCCCGGTTTTGCCATCCCGCCGCCGCCCGGCTCGCTCGGCGAGATCAAATGGGATGGCGCGACCGGCGTCTATATCGCGGTCGACAAGGCCGAGGACATGTTCTTCGTGGTGATGCAGGATTCGCCGTCCGGGCGGCAGCCCGTCAACCGGATGATCAAGCAGATCATCTACGATGCGTTAGAGAAATGATCGGGAGGTAGCATGCTGCAGAAGCCGGCTCCCAAGGATGGCCTCGCGATCGCGCCGATGCGGATCGTTGCGCTCGACCGTGCGCGAAGCTTCATCACCCTCCTGGTGCTGCTGCACCATTCGGTCGTCAACTACACTTATTTCGGCAATGGCGACAAGGCGCACTGGCTCGGCTTCGACCTCATCGTGCTGTTCAACGACAGCTTCTTCATGGCCTGCATGTTCCTGATCTCGGGCCTGTTCGTCCGCGAAAGCCTGACGCGGCGGGGCGCGGCGGATTACCTCGCCAACCGCGCCTGGCGGCTCGGTGTGCCCTACCTCGTCTCGATCTTCGTGCTGATGCCGCTTGCCTATTACCCGACCTTTTTGCGCTACCATCTGCCCGGCACCACCGACTTCAACTTCTTTCATTTCTGGTGGCGCACGCTGACCATCGGTCCCTGGCCGTCGGGACCGGCGTGGTTCCTCTGGGTGCTGCTGTTCTTCGATTTGACCGTGGCCCTCTTGTGGGCGGCAGTGCCGGAGGCGATCAATGGACTTGGGAGGGCGATCTACGCGCTGCGCTACCGGCCGGGCGTTGCCTTCATCGCATTCCTGATCTTCTCGGTGATCGTCTATCTGCCGATGCACCTGTGGGTCGGCGATGCCGCCTGGTTCGAGCCGGATGGGTTTCCCCTGCCGATCCAGACCAGCCGCATCTTGCTTTATCTGGGCTATTTCCTTGTCGGGGTCGGTATCGGTGCGATGGATCTCCGCTCGGGCATCTTCGCGGAGAACGGTGAGCTGGCGGCGCGCTGGAAAATCTGGCTTGCAGTCGCGCTCGCCTTCTATGGCGCGATCCTGCTCCTCGTCTATGCCCACCATAATTGGGTAACGAACTTCAATTCGCCGCCGCTGTCGTGGCGCGTGGGCTACGGGCTCGCGTTCGCGTTGTTCAGCGGTGCGATGGCTTTTGCGGAGCCGGGTCTCTTCCTGCGCTTTGCGAAAACGCCCTTGCGTCTGCTCGATGCGATGCGGCCGTCGGCCTACGGCATTTTTCTGGTGCACTACATCTTCATCATCTGGCTGCAATATGCGGTGTACGATCCCGGCTGGTCGCCCTTCGTCAAATTCGCGATCGTCTTTGTCGGGACGCTGGGCGGAAGCTGGGCGACGGTGATTTTGCTGCGGAAGATTCCGGTGATCGGACGGATGATCTAACCGGCCGTCATTGCGAGCGAAGCGAAGCAATCCATCCCTCCGCGCAGAAGGCATGGATTGCTTCGTCGCTTCGCTCCTCGCAATGACGGTGTAATTGGCCTTAAGGCTTCAGCATCAGCTTCTGCACCCGCCAGTTCAGCAGCTCCGCCACATAGAGCGTGTTCTCCGACGGGCACGCCATCGAATGAATCCAGCCGAACTGTTTTGGCTGCTTGCCGGACTGGCCGAGCACGCCCAGCACCTTGCCGTCGAGAGTGAGCTTGTAGATGCGGCCGGGCCAGGCGTCGGATGAATAGAGCACCTGGTTCGGCGGCGGGGTGATGCAGATCGACCAGGGGGAGCCGGGGGCAAAAGTGCCGCCCGCGATCATCGCCTCGTCCGGGATCTTGCCGATCGCAGGTTTTGCATTCGGTGGCACCGGCACGTTGATGGTGAACTGGCGCAGGAATTTGCCGTCGCCGTCGAACACCTGGATGCGGTGGTTGCCGCGGTCGGCGACATAGACATTGCCTTGCGCGTCGGTCGCGATGGAATGCGGCGTGTTGAACTGGCCGGGCTCCTTGCCGCGGTCGCCCCAGGACTTGATCCAGTTGCCGTCCTTGTCCACTTTCGCGACGCGCGAATTGATGTAGCCGTCGCTGATGAAGGTGTTGCCGGCCTTGTCCCAGGCGACATCAGTGACCTGGCGGAAGCGGCCGTCATCGGCCGGCAGCGGCGGCTTGGGGTGTTTCAGCGGCGCGGTGTCCTCGTCGGACGCCTCCTGCTTGCGGCCGAACACCATCAAGACGCGGCCCTCGCGATCGAACTTGATCACCATGTCCGAGCCCTTGTCGGTGACCCAGACATTATCCTGCGGATCGACCTTCACGGTGTGGCCGAACGACCAGGCGTAGAGGTTCTTGCCCATCTCGCCGATCAAATTGCCCTTGGCGTCGAACTCCAGCAGTTGCGTGGCGGCGGCGGCATAGGCGGGGCCCGTCGTGTTGCCGCGCGACAGGACAAAGATGTGTCCCTTGGAATTGACCGCGACGCCCGAGACCTCGCCAAAATACATGTTGTGCGGAAGACGTACCGGGTTGGGCACGGAATCGTAGGAAATGCTCGCCACGTTCTGCTGCGCCAGCGCCGGCGGGGCCGCCAGCAGCAATAATCCGATCAGCGCGCGCTTCATGAAGATCCTCCCGGGGGCTTGTTGTTTCTTGTTGGCGGCGCGGATGCTAGTGATGGCCGGTGCGCGCGTCCAATGCGGCAACCGCGCTGCCGTTCGTCGCTCGGTGCATGGCGGAAGGCGTCAATTCGCTTTATGGAGTGACGCTTCTCCCAGCGATGGCGGTCACATGTTCCCCAGAATCAAACTGAGCTCGTTCTTGTTCGCGCTTGCAGCATGCGCGCTGTCGATGCTGGCCAATGGCGGCGTGCGCGCGGCCTATCCAGAGCGGATCATCAAGATCGTGGTGCCATTCGCGCCTGGCGGCGGCACCGATGTGGTGGCGCGCACGCTGGCACAGGAGTTGGCAAAGGACCTCGGCGTCTCCGTCATCATCGAGAACAAGCCGGGCGCGGGCACCATCATCGGCACGCAGGCGGTCGCGACCAGTGAGGGCGATGGTTATACGCTCCTGATGGGCACCTTCGCCAATGCGGTCAATCCGAGCCTTTACGCCAAATTGCCCTACGACCAGCACCGCGATCTCGCGGCCGTCGCGCTGGTGGCGCGTTCCTTCAGCATTGTCGTGGTCAATCCGAAATCCCCGATCCAGTCGATCAAGGATTTGATCGCGGCCGCCAGGGCCGAGCCCGACAAGCTGTCCTACGGCACCTACGGCACCGGCACGTCGGCGCATCTCGCGGGCGAATTGTTCAAGCATATGGCGGGCGTCAACCTGACCACGGTGCCCTACAAGGGCTCGGCGCCCGCGATCACCGACCTGATCGGCGGCCAGATCCAGGTGATGTTCACCACCGTCGCGAGCGCGGCTCCCCTGGTCGAAGGGGGGCAGTTGCGCGCGCTGGCGGTGACTTCAGCGGAGCGCTCGCCGGCCTTCCCGAACCTGCCGACGGTCGCCGAGGCCGGCGTGCCCGGCTACGACGCGGAAGCCTGGTATGGCCTGTTCGCGCCTGCAAAGACGCCGCCGGAGATCATCGATCGCCTCAACAAGGCCGCTGCCAGCGCGGTGAAAGCCGACGCCTTCAAGAAGCTCAGCGTGAACGAGGGCCTTGTGATGGTCGCGAGCCCGCCATCCGAGCTCGACCGCTACTTCCGCGAGGAGGAGGATCGCTGGCGCAAGGTGATCCGGGACGCCGGCATCAAGGCCGACTAGGCCTGCTCAAATTCCGGCCAAGGAATATCCGCAATTTCGTGGGGTTGCAGGATATTGGTGGGCGTTTCGTCGTGTCTTCGGCGAGCGTCTCGGCAGGTGACAACGACACAAGAATCACAGGGAGAATCAGATGCGGTCGATCGTTTCCTTGAGCTTTGCGGCCTGCGCCATGGCGCTGGTCAGTTCGTCGGTGCTGGCGCAGTCGCCAACGCCCGCGCCTGCAACGCCGCCGGCGCAGCCCTCGGCCGGCGGCACCCCCGACGCGATGCCGTTCGACATCCCTTATGGTCAGTCGATCGGGCTCGACAAGGCCAAGCTGGTGATGGCCGCCGCCGAAGCCGAAGCCAAGAAGCGGAACTGGAAGATGAACATCGCCGTGGTCGACACCAATGGCGAGCCGGTGATGTTCGAGCGCATGGAAGGCGCGCAGATCGCCTCCGGCAACATCTCGATCGGCAAGGCGCGCACGGCCGCGCGTTTCCGCCGGGAGTCTCGAGCCCTCTATAACGCCTATGAGACCGGCCATGCCTATGTCGGCACGCTCGATCCCGGCCTTGTCGCGAGCCCCGGCGGATTTCCGCTGGTCGAGGGCGGCAAGGTGATCGGCGCGGTCGGCTGCAGCGGCGGCACCGGCGATCAGGACGCGGCGATCTGCAAGGTTGGCGCCGAAGTCGTGAAATAAAGGCGTTTTCACAAAAGCGCCGCGGCCGGGCGACCGGTCGCGGTGTCTTCGCCTGTGCGGTGGAATATTACCAAGATGCCGGTGTTGCAGAGAGAACGCGCAACCTCCGGAGGTCGTCATGGTCGGAAATTTCCTGCGTACGCTCGCTGCCTCTAGCTTCGTCCTGATCTCGTTTGCTCTTCCCGCTGCCGCCCAGGACACGGTCCGTGTCCGTGGCACGGTCGAGCGTATCGACGGCCCGGTCTTCGTGGTCAAGGCCCGCGACGGCTCGGAACTGAAGCTGACCGTGAGCGACAATCCGCTGTTCGTGGTGATCGTCCCGGGCAAGATGAGCGACATCAAGCCGGGCATGTATGTCGGCTCCGCCGGCATGATGCAGGAGGATGGCATGCAAAAGGCCATCGAGGTCCACATCTTTCCGGAATCGATGCGCGGCACCGGCGACGGCCATTACGACTGGGATCTCTTGCCCAAGAGCAAGATGACCAATGGCAGCGTCGAGCAGGCGGTCACCGGCGTCGACGGGCCGGTGCTGTCGGTCAAGTACAAGGACGGCGAGAAGAAGCTGGTGGTGACGCCGCAGACCGTGGTCGTCACTTACGAGATGGGCAAGCGGGAAGAAGTCCAGCCCGGCACCAAGATCTTCGTCGCCGCGGCGAAGAAGCAGGCCGACGGCACCCTGCTGACACCGCGCATCACCTATGGCCGCAACGGCGAAGGGCCGGCATTCTGATCTGGGCGCTATTGCTCGATCTTGATATTCGCGGACTTCGCGACCTCGCCCCAGCGCACGATGTCGGCGGCGAGGATTTTGGTGAACGCGTCGGTCGAGTTGCCGACGGCCTCGATGCCGATCTGCTTCAGCCGCGCGGCCACGTCCGGCTGCTTCGCGATCTTCATGAACTCGGCTTCGAGCTTCCTGACGATCTCAGGCGGGGTCGCCTTCGGCGCGAACACGCCGGTCCACAAGGTACCGTCGATGTCGGCGCCGGCCTCCTTCATGGTCGGCACGTCGGGAAATTCCTCCATGCGCTTCGGCGCGGCAATCGCGAGCGCCCGCACCGTGCCGGCTTTCACTTGCGGCGACACGGGGCCGGCATCCGCAATCGTCGTCGTCACCTGGCCCGATACCACGGCGAGCACCAATTCGTTCGCGCTCTTGTAGGGAATGGCCTGCATTGGCGCGCCGGTCTTCTGCTTGAACAATTCCGTGACGAGCTGGAACGAGGCCGAGGAGCTCGCATAGTTCATCTTGTCCGCATCGGCCTTGGCATAGGCCACGAAATCGGCGACCGATTTCACCGGAGACGATGCATTGACGATCATGATCAGCGGGAACGAGGCGATCTCGGAGATCGCGACGAAATCGCGGACGGAGTTGTAAGGCAGCTTGGCATAAAGACTTTGGTTGATGGCCATGCCGCTGGCGCCGACCAGAAGCGTGTAGCCGTCGGGCGCGGCTTTCGCGACATAGTCGGTCGCGACGATCGCGCCGCCGCCGGGCTTGTTCTCGACGATCACGGGCTGGCCGAGATCTTCCGACAATTTCTGCCCGTAGATGCGCGCGATCACGTCATTGCCGCCGCCGGCCGCAAAGCCGACGATGATGTGGATCGGCCGGCTCGGATATTTGGAAGCGTCCTGCTGCGCCAGCGAAGGGCTCGCGGTCAGCGCAGCGAGGCAGACGGCGATCAGGCCACGGCGATAAAGCATCGGCGTCTCAGAGCCTCGTGATGTGAACATGCAGCACCGCCGCCTTGCCGTCGTCGAGCGCGGCGAGGCAGTGGTCGATCGCGGATGTCAGCTCTTCGGGCTCGCGCACGCATTCGCCATGCGCGCCGAACGCTTTCGCCACTTCCGAGAAGTCGCGGCGCTCGCCCTGCCGCCCCGACGTCAGCCGTGACTGGAACTGGTCGGTCGCGGCCGCGATCCCCTTCGGGTAGACGCGCTCGGTCGCGGACTTCACCGCTTGCCAGCCGCCATTGTCGAGGATGACGGTGAAAATCGGGATCTGGTATTGCTGCGCCACCGCATAGACGCTGTCGGGCGAGGAGAAGTGGAAACCGCCGTCGCCGATCACCTGCACGATGCGGCGCTTCGGCTGCGCGAGCTTCAGCCCCAGCGCCATGCCGCCGGAAAAGCCGAGCCCGCCGCCGGCCAATCCCACATAGCTCTGCGGCCGGGTGCGTTTCAAATGCATCTGCATCAGCGGCGCGTTGCGGATGGCTTCATTGAGCACGATGTCGTCCTGCGAAATCTTCTCGCCCAAAGTCGCCAGCACGAAGGCCGGGTTGAGCGCGCCAGAGACGCCCTTGTTCGCGCTTGCGGCCGCGCGGCGCCTGGCGTGAGCCTCGCGCGCATCGTTCCAGCTTTCGATCCGCGCGCCGACGCGTTTGCGGAAGGCGTCATCGGCGCGCGCTTCGACGGCGTCCAGCACCTGTTGCAGGATGATGCTGCTGTCGCCCTGGATGCGCATGTCCGTGGCAAAGCCCCACATCGGGAAATCCGCCTTCAGCGGATCGACGTCGATCTGGATCCACTTCATTTCGGCCGCGCGCTTCGAATGCGGCACAAAGGGAACGTCGGTGTCGAGCAAAATGCCGAGGTCGGCCTGCTCCAATAGCGCCGTCGGATCGTTGCCGGCATAGCAGGGCGAATCCTGCGGCAGGTTGAGGTCGACCGGATTGAATTCGGCGACGCGGATGCCGCAAGCCCGCGCCAGACGATCGAGCACGGCAACCGCGTGCGGCTTGCGGCCGAGATAGGCGGTGAACGCCACCGGATTTTCCGCCGCCATCAGCTCTTTCGCGATCGCCTCCGCGCGCGCCGGCTCGATCCCGCCCGCGCGCACGCTGCCATAGCGCGAAGGCGGGTAGGCGGGCATCCTGGCCTCGTCCCATTCTTCCGCCAGCGTCTCGCGCGGCAGCATCATATAGACCGGACCCGGCGGGTCGCTATGGGCAAAAGCGCTGGCGCGGGCGAGCGCTTCGCGGACGACGACGCCGGAGGGCAGGGAATATTCCCATTTCACATAGGGCCGCACGATGCTCGCGATATCGAAGGGGTCCTGCACGAAATGCACATAGCTGTCGCGCGAACCCGTCAGCTCGCCGTGCAGCGTATGCGGCGCGCGGCCGGCGAACAGCATCACCGGTAGCCGGTAGCGGAACAGATTCTGGATCGCCATGCAGGCGTTTGCCGTGCCGGCATCGACATGCACCAGCACGGCCTGGCACTTGCCGGTCGCAAACGCGTAACCTCCCGCCATGTGCACCGCGACGACCTCATGCGGGCACAGGATGATTTCGGGATGCTTGCGGCCTTCCCTCTCCCAGCGCGCCATCTCCTCGATGATGGAAACGTGGTCGGTGCCGAGATTGGCGAAGATATAGTCCACGCCGAGATCGACCAGGCCTTCGAGGAAATAATGCGCGGCGGAGTAGCGGGCCATGCTTCACCGCTTCTCGGCAACGAACTTGTTGCGGAGCGTACCGATGCCGGTGATCTCGATCTCGACGACATCGCCGGCCTTGAGGTCGGGCGAGGCGCCATCGGTGCCCATCCAGATCACGTCGCCCGGCCAGAGCGTGAAATATTTGGTCAGCTCGACGATGAACGGCACGACGCCGAAGATCATCTCGTTGGTCTTGAAGCGGCCGGTCTCCTTGCCGTTGACCTTGATGATGGTCTCCATCTTGTCGAGGTTCACGTCGGTCTCGATCCATGGACCCATCGGCTTGAAGGTGTCGGCGTTCTTGGCGCGCCACAGGCCGCGGTCGGCCTTCTGCCAGGTGCGCTCGGACACGTCGTTGCCGATGGTGTAGCCGAACACGCAACTCATTGCGTCCTTTTCGGTGAGGTGCTTCGCCTTCTTGCCGATGACGACGACGAGCTCGCCCTCGTAGTGGATCTTCTCGGTCGCGGTCGCCGGAATCACCACGTCCTCGTCATGCGCGATCAGCGCGTTCTGCGCGCGGTAGCCGATCTCGGGCCGATCGGGCACGTTCGGCACCGTGCCGGCCTTGTCGGCGGCTTCCTTCAGATGCTTGAGATAATTCAATCCGACGCAATAGAAGGTGCGCGGCACCACCGGAAGCTCGATCTTGACGTCCTTCAGCGCGTAACTCTGCGCCGTGCGCTTGTGCTCGCCAAAGGGATCGCCGCTGACCGCGATCACCTTGTCGCCCTCGACAATACCCCACGACGTCTGCCCGGCGGCAGTGAATTTCAGCCAACGCATCTTTTGCTTCCTTTATTCCGCCGCGGCGCGCGGCTGGGTTTTCCAGGCACCGGCCACCGGGCGCTTGAGCCCGAGATTCTCGCGCAGCGTTTTGCCGGCATAGTCCTTGTGGAACAGGCCGCGGCGCTGCAGTTCCGGCACGACGTGCTTGACGAAATCGGCATAGGAGCCGGGCACGATGGTGGCCGCGATGACGAAGCCGTCGCAGCCGCGCTCGACGAACATCTCCTCCAGCTTGTCCGCGATCTCCTTCGGGCCGCCGACGATGGCGTCCTGGACCTGGCCGCGGCCCGAGAAGGTGACGAAGTCGCGGGCGCTGGGATTGGTCTTGCCCGAGTTCTTCAGCACGCCGTCGCGGATGCCCAGAATGCCCTGCATGCCTTTCAGCTCTTCGGTGGTGAGTGGCTCGTCGAGCGGCTTGGAGGCGAAGTCGTAGTTCAGTGCCTCCGCGAGCAGCGACAGCGCGTCGATCTGCAGGGGCAGCTTGTTGATCACCGCCATCTTGTCCTCGGCTTCGGCCTTGGTCGCCCCGCAGACCGGCGTGGTCAGGTTGCAGAGGAACATCTGGTCGGGATCGCGGCCGGCCTTGACCGCTTCGTTGCGTACGGCCGCATAGCCTTCCTTGGCGGCGGCGACATTGCGCGCGGCGGTGAAGATCACCTCGCCCCACCGCCCTGCAAAACGCTGGCCGCGGCCGGACGCACCGGCCTGGATGATCACCGGATGGCCCTGCGCCGAACGTGGCACCGTGAACGGCCCGCGCGACTTGAAGAATTCGCCCTTGTGGTCGAGCCGCTTGACTTTCGAGGGGTCGGCAAAACGCCCGCTCTTCTTGTCCATGATCAGCGAGCCGTCTTCCCAGGTGTCCCAATGGCCGAGCACGACCTCCATGAATTCATCGGCGCGGTCATAGCGGTAGTCATGCTCGAGATGAGCATCCTTGCCCATGTTGTGCGCCTCGCCGTCATTGAGCGAGGTGACGACATTCCAGCCTGCGCGTCCGCCCGACATCAAATCGAGGGTGGCGAAGCGGCGCGCGACATCGAACGGCTCGTAGTAGGTGGTCGAGCAGGTCGACCCCAGCCCGAGCTTCGTCGTGACCATGCCCATCGTGGTCAGCACGATCAAGGGATCCATCTTCACGCAGCGGATGCCGTATTCGACCGTGTGCGCATGGTCGTTGCCGTAGCGGTCCGGCATGGCGAGGCGGTCGTCGAAGAACGCCATGTGGAACTTGCCGGCTTCGAGAACCCGGGCGATCTCCTGGTAATAGTCGGCCGACATGGAATCGTCGCGTGAGTCCGGATGCCGCCAGGAGCTCGGCAGATTGGTGCAGTTCTGCGCCTGCAGGAAACCGACCAGTGCCATTTGCCGTGTCATGCTGTCCTCCCTGTCACGCGAGGTCGAGTTCGCGGGCGATCTTGTACCCGCCCGCCAGCGCGCGCAGTTTCTCCCACGTCGCGTCCTCGATTTCGATGCCGTTCTTGCGGCGCTCCTGCTCGCGCAGATATTCGACCTCGCCCGGATAGAATACGCCGCGCGAACCTTCCGACGGCGGCGTCGATTTCAGATAGCGGGCGAACTCCGCGACCTCTTTCTTGAAATCCTTGAGCGGGCGGAACGCAGCGACATTGAACACCGCCATGAAGCACCCGTCATTGTGCCGGCCGGTCGGCTCGACGCCGAAACCGAGGCCGGTCAGGAGGCCGCACAGCACCTCGACCATCGCGGCGAGGCCGCTGCCTTTATATCCTTCGGTGCCGCCGAGCGGCAGCAGCGCGCCGCCCTTGCGGTATTGCGTGGGATCGGTGGTGTGCCGTCCCTCGGCATCGATGATCCAGCCGGTGGGGATCTCCTCCTTGCGCGCGACCGCGAGCGCAATCTTGCCGGCCGCGACCGCCGAGGTCGCCATGTCCAGATAGAAAGGGGCTTCGAGATCGGAGGGGACCGCGATCGAGATCGGATTGGTGCCGAGCCGCGCCTCGCGGCCGCCGAAGGGCGCGACATGCTTCGGCGAGCGGCCGGAATCGGCGGTGGCAATGCCGATCATGCCTTCGCGCATCGCCATCATCGGATAATGCGCGAGCCGCCCGACATGGCTTTGCCGGAACACGGTGCAGGCCGCGACATTGGCGGTCTTCGCCTTCGCAATGGTCAGTTCCATCGCCTTGGCGTTGACGTGGAAGCCAAAACCCCAATGGCCGTCGATCACGGTGGTGGTCGGCAATTCCTGGACAATGGTCCATTTCGCGCCGGGCACGATATGGCCGGCCGTGATGCGGTCGATATAGGTCGGGATCGCGATCACGCCATGGGAATCATGGCCGGCGAGGTTGGCGTTGACGCAGCCCGAGGCTACCGCCTGGGCCTCCTCGTCCGATGCGCCGGCGGCCTTCAGCAGCGCCGCGCCGATGCGCGTGAGACGGTCGGCCTGGACGATCGGCATGGGGCTTCCTCAAAATGCCCGCGTGGGACGGCGGGTCTTGCTTGTTGTCGGGGAACCATCGTCTCAAACGGGTGGCTTGAGGGCAAGGCCAGAATCTCTTGACCGTCATGCCGTTAGCGCTCGTCACGGAGCGGATTCCATCGCGCGGAATGGGTCCGGGCCGGCCGGTGCAAGAAATCGTCAACCTTGAGGTTCTGTTATCGCCCGGAACCGGCATCGCCGGTTCCCGCGTCATTGGCGCGGCATTTACTTTGAATCTCAGTTTACGACCGTCCCTAACGCCGATTTAGCCGTCCTGGCCGCATAAGACCCGTCGCTGGCACGCTTGGCCGCAGGGAGCTCCAACTTGCCTACCGATCTCGCGCGTACGTTCGCTGCGCTCAGCGCAACCAACGAAGCGATCCTGTACGCGAAATCGCCGGAAGAATTGTACCGCAAGGTCTGCGAAGCCGCCTTCTCGAGTGGCGACTTCCTGGCCACGGCGGTTTTCCTGCGCACCGAGGGCACCGATCTGCTTCGCTTCGCGGTCGGGTTTGGCGAAGATACCGTGCGTCTGCGCAGTATCGACATCTCGGTGATCGCAGGAACGCCTGAGGGATCCGGTGTTTGCGGCCAGGCCTTCCGCGACCGCGAGGTCGTGGTCAGCAATGATTTCCTGAACGACCAGCGTTCGATGGCCTGGCGCGACGGCGCAAAACAGGGCGAGGTCGGCGCCGCGGCCGCGGTGCCGCTCACCCGCCAGGGAGACAGCATCGGCGTGATGCTGATCACGCGGCGCGAGCCGGGCTCGCTCACCGACGGCGCGGTCTCGATGCTCAAGCGCATGTCGGCGAACATCTCCTTTGCGCTCGACAATTTCGCGCTCGAAGCCGCGCGGAAGCAGGGCGAGCGGTCGTTGCGGCGATTGAACCTGATGTTCGGCGCCATCAGCGCCACCAACGAAGCCATTCTCCGCGCCAAGACCGAGCAGGATCTCTATCAGCGCGTCTGCGACGCGGCCGTGCATAGCGGCAAGTCGATTGCGACCGTGGTCCTGCTCGCCGAGGAAGGATCGATCTGGCTGAAGCCGGCCGCGGGGACTGGCGAAAGCCTCGAGCAGATCATCTCGTCGCGCTTCTCGATCGATCCGGACAATGCTTACGGCAACGGCGTCTGCGGCAAGGCATTCCGCACACAGAAACCCTGCATCAACAACGATATTCTCAATTCCGAGCAGGGCCGTCCCTGGCGACAGGCCGGACACAGGACCGGGGTCGTCGCCTGTGTCGCTGTTCCTCTGATCAAGTTGGGCAGGAGCGTCGGCGTGCTGATGTTCTTTGTCGGCAGGTCCTGGGCGGCGGACGATGGGATCGTGGCGGTGCTGTCGCGGATGGCGGAGAACGTCTCCTTCGCGCTGGAGAATTTCGAACGCGCCGCCGAGAAGACGAAGGCCGATGAGCATAGGGAACGACTGACGCGCATGTTCTCGGCGCTCAGCGCCACCAATGAAGCGATCATGCGTGCCAAGTCGCGGGCCGAGCTGTTCGAACTGGTCTGCGAGTCCGTCTCCAAAGGCGGAAAGTTCACTTCGACCTGTATTGCCCTCGCGAGGTCCGGCAGCGACCATCTCGACATGGTCGCGGTGGCGGGGCCGAGTGCGGAAAATACCCGAAAGGTCAAGCTGTCGACCAACGCCGATCGTCCGGAAGGACGCGGGCTCAGCGGCACCGCCTTCCGCTCCCGAAAGGCCGCCGTCAGCAACGACTATCTGGCGGATTCGCGCGGCATTGCGTTCCACCCCGTGGTTCGCGCCGACGGCGCGAGATCGGGCTCGGCGTTTCCCCTGCCGGTGCACGGCAGGATCGTCGGCGTCATGCTGTTCCTCTCGGCCGAGATCAACACGTTCACCCCTGAATTCGTCGAGCTGTTGCAGCGGCTGGCCGACAATGTGTCCTTTGCCCTGGAAAATTTCGACCGTGCCGACGAAAAGCACAAAGCGGACGAGCGCATCGAATATCTGGCTTCTCACGACGGTCTGACCGACCTGCCGAATCGCGAGCTGTTCAACGGGTTACTCCGCCACACCATCGACGCGGCGCGCCGCAACGCGCGGGCCTTTGCGCTACTGTTCATCGATCTCGACCGCTTCAAGATCATCAACGATTCGCTTGGCCACGACGCCGGCGACCTGCTGCTGGTGGAAGTCGCGAGGCGCCTGCGCGGCGCGCTGCGCGCCAGCGACGTGGTGGCGCGGCTCGGCGGCGACGAATTCGTCGTCATTCTGGAGGAGACTTCCGACCGCAACGACATTGAGCAAATCGCGGGCCACCTCCTGTCCGTCGTTGGCCAGCCCATGCAGTTGAGCGGCCACGAGTGCCATACCACGGCGTCGATCGGCATCGCCGTCTATCCCGAGAACGGCGCTGACGCGGCTACGCTCACCAAGAACGCCGACATCGCGATGTATCTTGCCAAGGAAGACGGCAAGAACGGCTTCCGCTTCTTCAGCGGCGAGATCAAGGCGCAGTCGATCGAACGGTTGCGGCTGGAGACCGAATTGCGGCGCGCGGTCGCGCGCCAGCAGTTCTCCCTGCATTACCAGCCGAAGGTCGACATGGAGAGCGGCCAGATCACCGGGGTCGAGGCGCTGTTGCGCTGGAAACATCCCGAGCTCGGCCTGGTGTCGCCGGCGCAATTCATTCCGCTTGCCGAGGAGACCGGGCTGATCGTGCCGATCGGCCGTTGGGTGATGCGCGAGGCCTGCGCGCAGAACATGGCCTGGCAGCGCCGGGGCCTGCGGCCGGTGTCGATGGCGGTCAACCTGTCGCCGCGGCAATTCGCTGACGAGCAGCTTCTGCATGACGTCGACGAGGCGATTGCGGCAAGCGGCATGTCGCCGGTGCTGCTGCAGCTCGAGGTCACCGAAAGCATGGTAATGCGTAACGTCACGCGCGCCGTGCGGGTGCTGGACGCGATCCAGAGCCGCGGCATCCGGCTTGCGATCGACGATTTCGGCACCGGCTATTCGTCGATGTCGCTGATGAAGCAGTTCCCGATCGACACCATCAAGATCGACCGCTCCTTCGTGCGCGATCTGCCGCGCGATTCCGAGGACCAGGCCATTGCGCAGGCGATCATCAGTATGGGCAAGGCGCTCGGCATGACCGTCGTCGCAGAGGGCGTCGAGACCGCCGAGCAGCACGCGTTCCTGCGCGACCACCGTTGCGACGAGATCCAGGGATTTCTGTTCAGCAAGCCGCTGCCGCCCCGCGAGCTCGAAAAACTCCTGCGCACCGAGCCGTTGCTCGCGTCGCCGCCGCTGCAGCCGGAATCCGAGGCGGCGGACAATGGATCGAAACCGGCGTCGGCCTCGAGGAACGCCGCCGGCTGATCCAGCCGACGAACTACGCCCCGTGCTCGGACAGGGCTTTCCACACCATGCCGCGCCATTCTCCCGTGGGAAGGGGCTCGGAATAATCAAGTTCGGCGGCGCGTTGCAGATTGAGCCGCGCGATGACAGCCAGCGATCGCCGGTTGTCGGCCGAGGTATAGGTGAGAATTTCCTTGAGCCCCAAACGTTGAAACGCGTCGTGCAGCGAGGCGCGCGCAGCCTCGGTCGCATAGCCCTTACCCCACGCCGCCTGCATCAGGCGCCAGCCGATATCGAAATGAGGCCCGAGCGGATGCCCGGCACGCGAAGGCATGATCCCGGCATAGCCCAGGAAATGTCCGTCGCCATCTTCGAGCGCCCATCGGCAAAGTCCGTATTGCTCGAAGGCAGCCATGTATCGATCGAACTTGGCATCGCTTTCGGTGCGGCTCAAGGGGCCGCCAAGATCGCGCGTGATTTCGGGAAGAGCGTTCAGCGCGGCAAATTTAATTCGGTCCGGCTCACGCCAGTTACGAAGCGTGAGCCGTTCCGAACGGATCAGCATCCGCCTACTTCTCTTCCGGCACTTGCGTCGAGGTCGCCGGACCCTCGCCCATGATCAGCAGCACCGCGTCCTCGTCCTTGGCGCCGTCCCAATGGACCTGCTTGCCGTAATGGGTGACGAAGCTGCCGGCGGGCATCGCCACCGTGCCGTGCTCGGGGTCGAATTTGGGACCCGTGCCGACCCACCAGGTGCCCTGCAGCACGACAATGTAGCGGTCGTTGGGATGGAAGTGCGGGCGGCTGAAATGGTTGCCCTTGGTCCATTTGTTGTAGACCATGTAGAAGCCGGGCTTGTTGGGATCGCCGACCACGACGGCGCTCTGTGCGCCGGCCGCATTGACCGGCCCCCACGGAATCTGGTCCGGCATCTTGTAGACGAGCGCGGCGGGATTGAGTTCGGCGGCCGAGCCGAGGCTCAGAGTGGCGGCAAGGCAGACCGGAAGCGCAAGAGCGCGCCAGACCCCGCTGGTGATCTTCATGATGTCCTCCCCTGATTTTCGCCCCGGATTGTGCTTCGTGTTTGTTGGTTGATCGTCATGCTATCCGGCTGCTTCGGTGCGACGCAAGTTGCGCACGAAGATGTGTGTCCGCCCAAAAACGCAGAACGCAGTTGCAGCACGAAAATCGCATTGGCGCGGCGCCGTGTTTTGCAATCGTCCAATCACAAACAAGAAACGCGGGAGGAAACTTGATGCGATATTCCCTGAAGATGATGGCAGCCGGGTTCGTGATCGGCGCCGGCGCGCTCTCGGCGGGCGCAGCGTTCGGAGACGACTGGGTCACGCTGGTCGACACCGGCAAGAAGGGGGACTGGAACGAGGTCGCCAAGGCCAATTGGGAGATGAAGGACGGCGTGCTGACGGCCGACAAGCTGGACGGCAAGGATATCGCCTATCTCGTCTCCAAGACCACCTACAAGGACTTCCAGATCCGCGCCGAGTTCTGGGTCGATGACGACGCCAATAGCGGCATCTTCATCCGCTGCGAGAAGCCGGAAATTATCGACGGCAAGACCTGCTATGAGGTCAACATCTTCGACAAGCGGCCGGACCCGAGCTATGGCACCGGCGCAATCGTGGATGCCGCCAAGGTCGATCCGATGCCGAAGGCCGGCGGCAAGTGGAACATCTACGAGATCACCGCGCAGGGGCCGCATCTCGTCGTCACCCTGAACGGGCAGAAGACGGCCGATGTGCAGGATTCCAAGCATCTGAACGCGGGACCGATTGCGCTCCAATACGGCTCCGGCGTGGTGAAATTCCGCAAGGTGCAGATCAAGCCGCTGTAAGGGGCGATCTCGCGTCCCGGACGCTCTGCGGCGCACTTCACGGTGCGCCGCAGAGCCGGGTCCCGGCTAGCCTGGCGCGTCCGGCGAGCCGTTGGCCCGTTTGCCGCGACCAGGCCTCACTGAATCTCCCGTACCACGCCGGGCTTTCCGGGCGCGCATTCCAGCGCGGCGCGATTCCAGTTCGCGGCAACGGCTGCCGCCTCATAGGTGCTTTGCAGGAAGTCGAGCAAGGCTGCGTCCGGGTCTTTCGCCTTGCGCACGGCGTCATAGGGCAGGACGAATTCGCCTAACGCTTCGCTGAAGAAGGCCGCATCGGGACGAACCTTGGTCGTGCGGAATCCGGCCGGCTCCGGATAGGCGTAAGCATAGAAGGCGGGATAATCGATCGCGCCGCTGCCGGGCCAGAAACCGGCGCTGCTCACCTCGTGGGAATAGGCTTCGCGGGCCACCGCATCGGGAAGGCTGGGTACGCCGCCGGGATGAAGCGGGGCGCGGCGGCCGGAAAAGCGCGTCACCGCGAGATCGAAGCTGCCCCAGAAGAAATGCACCGGGCTTACCTTGCCGAGGAAGCCGGTGCGGAACTGCTTGAACACCCGGTCGGCGTTCACGAGAATCCGGTGCAGCCGCCGCACCGCGTCGGCATCGTAGGACGCGTGTTGCGTATCTTCTGAAAACCGGATCGGGTCCGGCAACTCGTTCGGCATCTCGTCGATCGCGATGGCAATGCCCAGGCCCCCAAGTTCAGCCATGACGCGCCTGTAGAAGCTCGCAACCGAGTGACCCGCGAGCGCGAACTCGCGGTGCGCGCCGTCGCTGGTCGAAATTCTCAAAGCATGGTCGATGAAATCGAACTCGATCTCGAAATTGCGCGTGCCGTCCGGAATGGGGGAAGTCGAAAGGCCGCGCGCGGTGACGTAAAGCGCGACATGCCAGGAATGGTTGAGCCAGGGCGAGCGCGTCAGCCTGACCTTGCCGACGATCTGGGTCCAGAGCTGGAGCGTCGCGCAGGTATCGCGCCAGGCTGACAAGGCAAGCTCCGGCCACTGCTCCTGCGATTGATCGGACATCGTCGGTCTCCGGGCGTGCGGGTCGTGCCGGTGAATCACCTATCACGAATCCCACACGCCGGCTTCACGAAGCCGTGCACCCCGCGCAGCGGCGCTTGCCGCGCGTCGCGCGGAAAAGGCTTTTGCAGTACCAGCGCCGCGCCATCGCCTGCAGCGGGTTGCGCACCAGTTGAGCCATAAAAAGAAGTTCGACCATGCCAGAGTCCTTCGTCCCCTGGGCATAGGTAGGGCGGCATTACCCGGGGAGAATGCCGCCCTTTTCCTATCAGCCATGCGCACGATCATGGCGTTTTCGTCCATCAAGCTTAACCGTGCAGCTTTCGGGCGGTCTCCGCGATCACGCGTCCTTGATAGCGCGCGCCTGCGAGCTCATTGGCGCTCGGCTGGCGGCTGCCGTCGCCGCCGGTGATGGTGGTGGCGCCATAGGGCGATCCGCCCGTGATCTCGTCGAGCTTCATCTGGCCGGCGAAGCCGTAATTCAGGCCGACGATGGTCATGCCGAAATGCAGCAAGTTGGTGATGATCGAGAACAGCGTGGTCTCCTGGCCGCCATGCTGGGTCGCGGTCGATGTGAAGGCGCCGCCGACCTTGCCGTGCAGGGCGCCCTTGGCCCAGAGCCCGCCGGCCTGGTCCAAAAAGTTCGCCATCTGCGAGGCCATGCGGCCGAAGCGGGTCCCGGTGCCGACGACGATCGCATCGTAATTGACGAGATCCTCGATTTTCGCGATCGGCGCGGCCTGATCGAGCTTGTAGTACGAGGCCTTGGCGACCTCCGCCGGCACGAGCTCCGGCACGCGCTTGATGTCGACGCTGGCGCCGGCTTCGCGCGCGCCTTCGGCGACCGCGTTTGCCATGGCCTCGATGTGGCCGTAGGCGGAATAATAGAGGACGAGAATCTTGGCCATGATGGCCTCCTTTTGGGTTTGGTTTTGATGAGGAATGTTTGAGCGAAACCCGTCGTCATTGCTGGGCTTGACCCGGCAATCCATCAATCGAAAGGACTCTTCCGAAGAGGATGGATGCGCGGGTCAAGCCCGCGCATGACGATTTTCGGTGTGACGATGGCCCGGTCCTTACGCCGCGTCGACCAGCACCAGCTCGGAATCTTCCAGCGCGGTGATCTTCAGCTTCGCTTCATCCGAGATCGCAGCGCCGTCGCGGGCATTGACCCGCACGCCATTGACCTCGATGCTGCCGGCCGCCGGCACGAGATAGAGGTTGCGTGCCTTGCTGGCCGTGTACTCCGCGCTCTCGCCGGCCTTCAGCGTCGTGGCGAGCACCCGCGCGTCGGCCCGGATCGGCAACGCATCGGCGTCATCGGCAAAGCCCGACGCGATGGTGACGAGTTTTCCCGAGCGGTCCGCCTTCGGAAACGGCTTCGATCCCCAGGTCGGCTGACCGCCTTGCGTTTGCGGCTGGATCCAGATCTGGAAGATTTTGGTCAGCGTCGGCTCCAGATTGTATTCGGAATGGCGGATGCCGCTCCCCGCGCTCATCACCTGCACGTCGCCGGCCTCGGTGCGGCCCTTGTTGCCGAGCGAGTCCTGGTGGGTGATCGCACCCTCGCGCACATAGGTGATGATTTCCATGTTGGCGTGCGGATGCGGCGGGAAGCCGGTGTTCGGCGCGATCTCATCGTCGTTCCAGACGCGCAACGCGCCGTGGTTCACGTTGGCGGGGTCGTAATAGCCGGCGAAGGAGAAGTGATGCTTCGCGTTCAGCCAGCCATGGTCGGCGCCGCCGAGCTTCGAGAAGGGTCTCAGTTGGATCATGGGAATATTCCTTTACTCGTTTTACCGGGCGCCGAGCGCGCGCCCGGTCTGTTCAAGAAAATTTGTTTCAGGCGCCGAAGCCGCCGTCGACATTGAGCACCGTGCCGGTCACGAACGAGGCTTCGGGGCTTGCGAGGAAGGCGACGCCGGCTGCGACTTCTTCCGGCCGTCCGAAGCGCTGCAGGGCGTGCAGGCTGCGTTGGGCCTCGGCGAAATCGCCGCCGTCCTTCGGGTTCATGTCGGTGTTGATCGAGCCGGGCTGCACCACGTTCACCGTAATGCCGCGCGGGCCGAGGTCGCGCGCCGCGCCCTTGGTGTAGCCGACCACCGCGGCCTTGGTGGCGGTGTAGTCGGCGAGGCCCGGGAAGGAGGCGCGATCGGCAAGCATCGAGCCGACCGTGACGATGCGGCCGCCTTCGCCCATCAGTTTCGATGCCGCGCGGATCGCCGCGATCACGCCATGGACGTTGACGGCATCCTGTCGCGCCAGCGCCGCCGTGTCTGTCGCGGGATCGGCAATTCCGCCGCCGACCGCAACGCCGGCGTTGTTGACGAGGATGTCGAGGTGACCGAAATCCTTGGCGACGTTGTTGACGAGCGCTTCGACGTCCGCGGGCGAGGCCTGGTCGGCCTGATAGGCGCGGGCGTTGACACCCTTGGCCTTTAGTTCGGCCACCACGGCTTCGGCCTTGTCGGGCGAAGCCACATAGCTGATGGCGACATCGGCGCCTTCTGTGGCGAGCGCGCGGGCGGAAGCTGCACCAATACCGCGCGAACCGCCGGTGACGAGGGCTACCTTGCCTGAGAGTTTCCTTGTCATGGGATTTCTCCATTGCTTGAAATTCGATGGGTGTTGGATATGCCGCCGGCCGTGATATAGAAATAGAAACTATCGAAATGCATTGTTTCCAAAACTGACATAAGGCGGATGATCCCATGGCGAAGCTTCCCGACTTCGAGGCGCTGGCGATTTTCGCGAAAGTCGTGGAATTGCGGTCTTTTGCGGGGGCGGCCGGCGAGCTCGCGCTGTCGAAGGCGACCGTCTCCAAGGCGGTGGGACGGCTCGAGGAGCGGCTCGGCGCCAGGCTGTTCAACCGCACCTCGCGCAGGTTGGCGCTGACCGATGCCGGACAAAAGCTCGCCGAACGGGCGACGCGGCTTTTGGCCGATGGCGAGGCCGCGGAGGACGAGGCGCTGGCGCAATCCTCGGTGCCGCGCGGGCTGGTGCGGCTCGCGGTGCCCATGACCTTCGGCATCAAGAAAGTCGCGCCGCTGCTGCCGGAATTTCTCACCGCCTATCCTGAAGTATCGATCGACCTGCATCTGAGCGATGCCACCGTCGACCTGATCGGGGAGGGATTCGACGCGGGGCTGCGTATCGCGCGGCTGCCGGATTCGTCGCTGATCGCGCGGCGGCTCTGCGGTATGCCGCGCTACACCGTGGCCGCGCCGTCCTATCTGAAGCGTTACGGGAGACCGACGCATCCGATGCAGCTCGCGCAGCACAAATGCTTCGGCTACGCCTATCTCTCGACACCGAATGTCTGGCATTACACCAACGCCGCCGGCGAGCAGGCGAGCGTGCGACCCGGCGGTCCCTTGCGTGTCAACAATGGCGAAGCGGTGATGCCGGCGCTGCTCGCGGGCCTCGGCATCGCGGATCTTCCGGAGTTCATCGTCGGCGACGCGGTTGCGTCCGGCGAGGTCGAGGTGATCCTCAAGGGCTGGAACCAGCCGGAGGGCGCGGTGCATCTCGTCACCCCGCCCGGCGGCCCGCGTCCCGCCCGCGTCGAGGTGCTCGCGGCGTTTCTCGCTGCCAAGTTCGCAAAGGGAAAGAGGAAGTAGGGCACCGTCATTGCGAGCGAAGCGAAGCAATCCAGAAATCTCTCGGCGGAAGCAATCTGGATTGCTCACATGGGGAATGTGTGTGTCAAGGATGTGTAGTCACCTTTTTGTTCGACTGCGGCCACCTCTTCGTCCCGACCGCGTGCTGTGCAGGATGGCGCGCGCAGATCAAGTCAAGGCCGGCCCGTTAGGGCCGCCGCGCAGCGGCTTGGCCTTGAGTTGAGCGAGCACGTCATCATGCTTGGCCCGTCGGGCACGACAGGGGCCCTTGTGTCGGCGGTTCTGTCAGGGCATCTGCAATCCTCGCATTTGCGATCCAGGGTTCGAGCCGGTTCGGCGATCTGGGTTGCTTGCCAGATCAAACTCACATTCGGTCGTCGCGCGAGGCGACTGCACCAGGATTCCGCTTGCGGCGGGCAGGCTCGAGAGGACGAGGCCATTCTTCGTTGCGGCGTTTGAAGCCATGCAATCCATCGGTTCGTCCACCCGGATCGGCCGAGGCTGATCGGGCCTGCGGCAGATTGGTTTTCTGTGGAAGAAGCTTGATGTTATGCAGCGCTCTTCATCACGGCCCCCTCGATCACGACGCCGCTTGTTACATATTTCCACAAGGCCACGAGCAGCTTGCGCGCCAGTGCCACGATAGCGCTCTTGCGGCCGCGTTGGCTATGCGCCTTGAACCACTGCGCCAGCGCCGATTGCGGCTGGTGTCGCAGCCACAGCCAGGCGAGCTGGACCAACATGCTTCGCAGCCGCGGATTGCCGGCCTTGGACACGCCTTGCTCCCGCTCGATACTGCCGCTGCGCCACGGCGTCGGCGCAAGTCCCGCATAGGCGGCAAGCTGGCGGCGGTTGGAGAAGTGCCGGTAAAAAGCCTCCGACCAGAGAACGGCCGCAAAGTTGGGGCCCATCGCCTTCAAGGCCAGCAGCATCGTCACCGGATCCGGCGCCGCCGTCTCACCTGCAAGCTTTCCGGCCACAGCCAACAACGCATTCTGCTCGGCCTCCACAGCCTTGATCTGCTCGAGCAAAAGTTCGAGCCGATTCAGCTCACGGCTGATCTGCGTCTTCAAATGCGGCGGCAACTCTCGTCCGTCCCCGGTGCGCAAGGCCTCAAGCCGCGCCCGCCGATCGCGCCGCAGCGGCGCGTATTCGGAGATGCCTTGGGCGAACAGAAGGCCCTTGATCCGGTTCACATGCGTGATCCGCTCGGCGATCAATGCCTGGCGCTCGCGACAAAGCCTGCGGCGGTCCTCTTCCTCGGGCGAGGGCGCAACCACCATCGCGCAGACCCGTGGCTCGCCGCGCTTGTAGGCCAGAAGAGCCCGCAACAGCGTCTCGCCATCGAGCCTGTCCGTCTTGGCCCGCCGTCGCCGTCGCGGCGTCGCGATCGAGGCGGGATCGACCACGTGGCTCTCAATGCCTTCCTGTTGCAGAACGCGGTGCAGCCAGAACCCATCCAGCCCCGCCTCCTGGATCGTGATGATCAGATAGGTCTGGCCCGTTTGGGCCGCCGCCTTGCGCTGCAGGTCCGCAAACAGCTTCATCAGCTCAGCAACGTCACCAGCCGTGAGGCTGCGCTTGGACATCTTCTCGCCCTTGCCGGGCGACAGCGACGTCACCAGCCACATCGAACGGCTCAGTTCCAAAGATACAAAAATTGCGCCAAACTGTGTGCGGATAGCGGCCGGTCCGTCGGAACGATGATCGAGCAACATTGTCGTCTCCAGGTTGAGTGGTTTTGCAACCTCAGTCTGGCCTCAGACTTGGTCGCTATCCACTCCCCATGGAATCTTCGAGTTCGCGCTCCTCGTAATGACGCGCATCCGCATTCCCGCGACGCGCGTCGCCGCACCCCATTGGCGCGAGTGCCCGGCCCCGCTATAGAACATCAAAACGAAGATCGACCTGGGAGAAGAATGCCGATGAACCGCCGAGAGCTCTTGCGGGCTGCTGCCGCGCTGCCTTTCGCCCAGACCGCGCTTGCAGCTCACGCCTTTGCGCAAGCCGCCTATCCGACCCGCAACATCACCATGATCGTGCCGTTTCCGGCCGGCGGCCAGGCCGATCTTGCGGCGCGTCCCGTCGCGCTGGCGCTGGAGCGCATTCTCGGCAAGCCCGTCATCGTCGACAACCGCGCAGGCGGGGCGGGCGGTTCGATCGGCAATGCGCAGGCCGCGCGCGCCGAGCCGGACGGCTATACGCTGTTGATGACGCTGTCCTCGCTCGCGGTGCTGCCGGAGGCGGACCGGTTGTTCGACCGCCCGGTGGCCTACGAGGTCTCGCAATTCGCGCCGATCGCGCGCGTGCTCGCCGATCCCACGCTGCTCGCGGTGCCGGCCTCGGCGCCCTGGAAGACGCTGAAGGATTTCGTCGACGACGCCAAGGCGCGTCCGGGCCAAATTCCCTATGGCTCGTCCGGTCCCTACGGCACGCTGCATGTCGCGATGGAGATGTTTGCCGCAAGCGCCGGCATCAAGCTTCTGCATGTGCCGTTCCGCGGCGCCGGTCCGGCGCTGACCGCGCTGCTCTCGGGCACCGTGCAGGCGCTGGCTTCCGCGCCGGGCACGCTGAAGGCGCAGGTCGAGGACGGCAAGATGCGCGTGCTTGCCAATTGGGGCGCCGAGCGAATCGCAAGCTTCCCTGATCTGCCGACCTTCAAGGAATTGGGCTACAAGGACGTCGAGTTCTACATCTGGGCCGGCCTGTTCGCGCAGAGCGCGCTGCCGGCGCCGGTCATGATACGGCTGCGCGAGGCGATGGCGCAAGCCGTGAAAGCACCCGAGGTGGTCAAGACGTTCGAAACCGCGGGCAGCCCGGTCGCCTATCTGGACGCGCCGGAGTTTTCAAAGTTCGTCACCGAGGACAGCGCGCGCCTGATCGCGGCGGTGAAGAAGATCGGAAAGGTGGAGTAGGGCAGGGCCGGTCAGCCCCAAGGAGAAACAACAATGAACCTGTCGATGAAGGACCGCGTCGCCGTTGTAACCGGCGGCAGCAAGGGCATCGGGATCGCGGTGGCGCGCCGGTTTGCTGAGTCCGGCGCCAAGGTCGCGATCCTCGCGCGCGGGGCTGCCGATCTGAAAACCGCGCGCGAGGCGCTCGCGAAGGACGGACTCACGGTGCGCGATTATGTTTGCGATGTTTCGAAGGCTGCCGACATCGCCGGCACCCATGACCGGATCGTTGCCGATTTCGGCAAGATCGACGTGCTCGTCAACAACGCCGGAACGGCACGCACCCTTGCCTTCGAGAATATCAGCGACGAGGCCTGGCAGGAGGATTTTGACCTGAAGCTGTTCGCCGCGATCCGTTTCAGCCGGCTGGTCTGGGGAGGGATGAAACAGCGAAAATGGGGCAGGATCATCAACGTGCTCAACACCTATGCGAAGGCGCCTGCCGGCAATTCCGCGCCAACCTCGGTGTCGCGCGCCGCCGGCATGGCGCTGACGAAGGTGATGGCGAACGAGGGCGGCGAGCACAACATCCTGGTGAATGCACTGCTTGTTGGCCTGATCATGAGCGACCAGTGGGTGAAGCGCCACGCTGCGCAGGCGCCGAACATGGATTTCGACGAGTTCGCCAAGGGTCTTGCCAAGGGCACGCCGCTTGGGCGCATCGGTACGGCGGAAGAGTTCGCCAACCTCGCCTGCTTCCTCGCCTCCGAGCAGGGCTCCTACATCACCGGCACCGCCATCAACGTCGACGGCGGCCGGTCGCCGGTGGTCTGAGGAGCGATGATTTCGGGATGGTCGCGCTTATGTCCCGTTTCCGACTTGTCTCGAGAGCGGACGTCGTCAGCTTGGCCGGGAACGCACACCGAAGGTTCATCGACCCGGCCTGTCGACGTTGGACAACAACCGACGAGAGCGAGGTCCGAGCGGCTTGCGGGCCCTCGACGCGTGTCGCGACCCATCTCAGCCGTGCTTCACCATCGGGCACGCGCTATCGCTCAGGGGGCGCGCCGCTTCCTGGGCCGGCACCGTGGCGAGCAGCTTGAGATAATCGAAGGGGTATCTGGATTCCGACGGCTTCTTCACCTGCAGCAGATAGTAAGGCCGCATCACACGCCCGTCCTCGCGCACGGAGCCCTTGGTGTAGAAATCATCGATCGGCAGTTCCTTCATCTTGGCAACGACCTTGGTGGCGTCGGTCGTGCCGGCTGCCGCCATAGCCTTCAGATAGTGCAACGTCGCGCCATAGGTTCCGGCATGTATCATGCTTGGCGGCTTCCCGCCGTTGCGGGCGAGGAAGCGTTTGGTCCAGGCGCGGGTCGCGTCGTCCAGGTCCCAGAAGAAAGTCTCGCTCGCGGTCAGGCCCTGCGCCGCTTCAAGGCCAAGGGCGTGGGTGTCGGGAAACTGCAGCAGGAGCGCCGCTACGCGCTGGTCGCCGCGGCGGCCGAGGCCGAATTCCCCGGCCTGTTTGATCGCGTTGATGGTGTCGCCGCCGGCGTTCGAGAGAGCGACGATCTTCGCCTTCGAGGCTTGCGCCTGCAGCAGATAGGACGAGAAATCGGCGGTATTGAGCGGATGGCGCACGGCGCCGACCACCTTGCCGCCAGCGGCCGCGACGAACGCCGAGGTGTCGCGCTCGAGGGCATGCCCGAATGCGTAGTCGGCGGTGATGAAAAACCAGGTATCCCCACCCTGCTTCACCAACGCCTGGCCGATCGTCGCCGCAAGGCCGTAGGTGTCGAAGCTCCAGTGCACGCCATGCGGCGAACAGGCTTTTCCGGAGAGATCCGAGGTGGCAGCGCCGGTGTTGATGTCAACGGCGTCGTGCGTGCGCGTCACCTCGCGCACGGCGAGCCCCACGGCCGAATTGGGAATGTCGAGGATGAGGTTGACGCCCTCGGTCTCGATCCACTGCCGCGCGATGTTGGCGCCGATGTCGGGCTTGTTCTGGTGGTCGGCGAAGATGACTTCGATCGGTCGGCCCAGCACCTTGCCACCATAATCCTCGACCGCCATGCGAGCGGCGTGGACCGAGCCCATGCCGGTCAGATCCGCGTACAGTCCCGACTGGTCGTTGAGGACACCAAGCTTCACTGGTTGCTGCGCGACCGCGGCTATAAGCCCCGCCCCCCACAACAGGAGCGCGAGCGCGGCGATAATGTTGCGACGCATGAAATCCCTTCCCTTGCTGTAGCGACCGTTGAATGCCGGTCGTCTTGGCGCGATCGTACACGGGAACAGCATCACCGCAAAGCGGGACGCAGGCTTTTGCTTTCGCGCCGCTCGCCAGCGTGATCACATCCCGCCGCTCGGACGTATCGGTACGGCAGAAGAATTCGCCAATCCGGCCTGCTTTCTCGCCTCCGAACAGGGCTCTTTTACATCAGCGGCACTGCCATCAATGTCGACGGCGGACGATCCCCGGTGGTCTGGAGACGAGGTCTGCTCTCGGGACTTTGGCAGAATCGTGCTTCAGCGCGTCAGGCCTGACCGAGCGCACTGATGGTGACGTAATATCCGTCGGGGTCCCGCAGCGAAAACTCCGCAGTTCGTGTGTTCGGATTTACATGCGGTTCTTCTTCCAGCCGGCCGACGAGCGCGCGCGCCCTTGGCAAAGCGACGTCAAAATTGTCGACTCGGAAGAACAGGAGGAGGCCGTTGCCAGGCTTGGCGTCGTGCGGGCTTGTCAACGAGGGAAATGCGCGTGCTGCTCCGGCGCGAGCTCGGCGGTGACGCCGAACAGCCCCTTGCTGCGCACGCTGCGCCACTCGTCAAAGCGGTGGCGCGGGTCAACCTGATCCGCTGTCCAGGTATACAAGCGCAGCCCTTCCCCAAGTTCCTCGCGCGCGACCGGTGTCATATTCAGGGTTCCATGAAACGTGAAATATTTCACATCTTGTTGTCTATTGAGAACCTTCCCCCGCCGTTTTCGTTGGCCAACTTCACCCGGGGCTTTGGGAGCTGGAACAACCCCGAACCTAGAAGGGATTCAAATATGCGGACAAAGCTGGTTGTCCCGAGCCTAGTGCTGCTTGCGGGCATGCTCGCGCCAGGCGCTGTCTACGCCGAGGAATACCGGGGAACCTGGGAACAGCAGATGGCCTGCACGCCGGATGTCTGGCGGCTCTGTGGCGACCAGATTCCGGACGTGAACCGCATCGTCGCGTGCCTGCAGCGGAACACGCCCAATCTTTCCGGTTCCTGCCGCGCGGTGTTCGAATCCAGCAACAGCTTGCCACAGTCGCAGGGCGTTGCGCCGCCGCGCGCGCGTGCCGTGCCGGCGCCGAACGGACGCATGGCGCGCCGCCGCCGCGTCCTGGCGACGATGATGATGAATGAAGCTCACGGCCTGACTTCGCAGACATCGACCCATTCGGCCAATGTCAGTTGCGCCAGGCGTTCCGGCGCAATGCGCACCGCGCTGTGGGTCGAGCCCGCAGCTGGCACCACGATGTCGAACGCCTTCATCGAGACGTCGCAATAAACCGGAAGCGGCGTCTTCAGCCCGAACGGACAGACGCCGCCGACCTCGTGGCCGGTGATCTCGGCGACCTCGTCGAGGCCGAGCATTTTCGGCTTTCCCCCGAACAGCCCCTTCACCTTCCTGTTGTCCATCCGCGAGGTGCCCGAGGTGACGATCAACACAACGCGCTCGCCGACGCGGAGCGACAGCGTCTTGGCGATGCGCGCCGGTTCGACACCGTAAGCCTCGGCCGCAAGCGGCACCGTGGCCGAGCTCTGCTGCAATTCGATGACTGTGATGTCGGGGGCTTTTTCGGCGAAGAAGGCGCGGACGGATTCAAGAACTCATGGAAGGCAACGACTTTCGGCAATTCCGACAAGGAACGGATGCGATGGTCCGGCTCGACGCCGAGCGCGTCCATCTGCGTCCGCAGCGCTTTAAAGAGAGTGAGCGGCGCGAGCAAGTCGTTCTCGACGCAAAGTAGCGCCATCGCCTCGGGCGTCACTCGCTCGATCCAGGCGACGTTGAGGCCGAACGCCTTGGCGCCGCAGGCATCCCAGGGATTGGAGGAGACGAACAGCACGTTCCTCGGCGCCACGCCGAGCTTTTCCTCGATCAGCGTATAGGCTTCCGGGCTCGGCTTGAAAACCTTGTGGGCGTCGACGCTCAGCGTTGCCGCGAGCACGCGGTCGAGGCCTGTATTCTTCACCAACGCGTTCAACATGTCCGGACTGCCGTTGGACAGGATCGCAAGCTTCTTCTCCTTCAGCGCCGAGAGCGCCGGCATCGCATCACCATAGAGGTCGAGGTGCAGATATTTGCCTATGATGCGGTCGAACGTCTCGTCGTCATATTGCAGCCCGAGCAGGCGCAGCGTGTAGGCGAGCGAATCCCGCGTGACGGTGGAGAAATCCTGGTAGCGCCGCATCAGCGAGCGCAGCCAGCTATATTCAAGCTGCTTGATGCGCCAGATCTGCGTGATGAGGTCGCCGTAGCCCGGGAACGCTTCCTCGGTGATTTCGGCGACCGACTGGACGTCATAGAGCGTGCCGTAGGCATCGAAGACAACGGCGTGAATGGTCACGGCATGACCCTCTATATTAACTAGATACCCAAAATCTTCCGTGCATTCGCCTTTAGCACTTTCGGGCGGATCTCGTCGCGGATGTCGAGCTTGGCGAAATCGGATAGCCAGCGGTCCGGCGTGATCACGGGCCAGTCCGAGCCGAACAGCATCTTGTCCTGCAGGATCGAGTTGATGTAGCGCACCAGGATCGGCGGGAAATATTTCGGCGACCAGCCGGAGAGGTCGATATAGACGTTCGGCTTGTGGGTCGCCACCGAAAGCGCCTCTTCCTGCCAGGGGAAGGAGGGGTGGGCGAGGATGATCTTCAAATCCGGGAAATCGGCGGCGACATCGTCCATGTACATCGGGTTGGAATATTTCAGCCGCATGCCCATGCCGCCCGGCATGCCGGAACCGACGCCGGTCTGTCCGGTGTGGAACAGCGCGATCGCGCCGCCTTCGTTGATCGCCTCATAGAGCGGATAGGCCATGCGGTCGTTCGGATAGAAGCCCTGCATGGTCGGATGGAATTTGAAGCCGCGGACGCCGTATTCCTCGATCAGCTTCCGCGCTTCGCGCACGCCGAGCTTGCCCTTGTGCGGATCGATCGAGACGAAGGGGATCAGGACGTCGAGATTCTCCGACGCCGCTTCCAGCATCTCGTGGTTGTTGTAGCGGCGGAAGCCGGTCTCGCGCTCGGCATCGACCGGGAAGATCACGGCGGCGATCTTCTTCGCGCGATAATAGGCGGCCGTCTCCGGCACGGTCGGCGGATGCTTGTGCGGCGATTTGAAATATTCCGCCATCTGCGCCTGGAAATCGTCATAGCCGTCGTCGCCATGCATGCCGCAAGGCTCTTCGGCATGGGTGTGGATGTCGATCGCGACCACATCTTCGATGTTGGGCAGCTTCAGCTTGGGCATTTCCGTCTTCCCGGCGGCTTGATTTTTGGCTTCGGCAAATTGATTATACCATATAACAAATTCCGCAAGGCGGCAGAACAAGATCGCGCGTGAGGGGAGGAAAAAATGGCAGAGGCGGCAGCCTTCGAGACCGATTTCTGGAAAGACGCCAATTTGCGCAAGGGCTGGGACGACATCGTCCCGGGCGAGCCGCGCAGGACCATTCCCTACACGCTGACCAGAGAGGCGATCGAGCTTTACTGCAAGTCGGTCGGCGAGACCCATCCGATCTATTTCGACGAGGCCTATGCGAAGACCACGCGCTATGGCGGGCTGATCGCGCCGCCCTCGATCCATATCCTCCTGATGTTCTCCTGCACGCCGGCGGACGACTGGATGCGCTCGCCCGGCACCGTCAATGCCGGCCAGTCCTGGAGCTACAACGTCCCGGCGCGGCCGGGCGACGTCATCCGGCTCGAGGCGCGCGCGCTCGACAAGTTCATCAAGCGCGAGCGGCTGTTCGTGGTGCATGACAACGTCTTCTTCAATCAGAGCAACGAAGTCATCTGCTCCGGCCGCGGCTGGACCATCCGGCCGATTTGAGAGGAAACATGACCACGATGTTCGAAGACCTGAAGGCGGGCGACACCATTGACGGGCCGAGCTTTTCGGTGTCGCGCGAATCCATCCGACTGTTCTGCGACGCCTCGCTCGACTACAACCCGCTGCATCTCGACGACGAGTACATGAAGGGCCATTTCGGCAAGACCCATTTCGGCGGGATCATCATGCACGGCATGAACAATTTCGGACTGATCTCGCGCATGATCACGGACTGGGCCTATCCCGCCGGCGCGATCCACCGGCGGCTGGAAACGAGATGGGTCAAGCCGGTGCGGCCGGGCGACACCATCAGGCCTGCCGGCATCATCAGGTCGAAGCAGGTCACCTCCAAATCGCGCTGGGTGGTGATCGACGTGATGGTGCAGAACCAGGCCGGCGAGAAGGTAGCGACCGGCGAAGCCATGGTCGAATTCCCGCCGGGCTAACGCCGGGTGGGCGAAATCCCCCGGAGTTTGCCAAACCCGTTGATTTCGAGAGGTTCCGTACGGTTCGGGCGGCAAATCGGCCGGAATCGGCCCATTTGGATTGACATCGGACCTTCCCCGGGCTTAAAAGCCGCCCCGTCCCGGGCAGCAATGCCGCATCGCGGGACAATCCCAACTTTGCCAGATACGGCCTGTCAATACGGCCTTCCCAAGCAACCAGGATTTTTGACATGAAGGTCCGTAACTCGTTGAAATCGCTGCGTGGCCGTCACCGCGCCAACCGCCTGGTCCGCCGCAAGGGCCGGGTCTATGTGATCAACAAGGTCCAGCGCCGCTTCAAGGCGCGCCAGGGCTGATTGCAACGGCTGATCACGACGGCTGATCGCGGCCTGTCCGCTGAAATTATCGCCATCACGGTGGTTTGACGCTTTTGCTGCTTTGCAAGAGTGTTTTGCTGCGTCTAGACTTTAACGATGACATTGAGATTCCCGCACGCAATCCTGATCGCCGCGGCGCTGGCCGTGGCGCCGTCGCTGGCGCTTGCGCAGGAAAATCCGCGCGCGCCCAAGCAAAGAAAATTGCCGGAAGCCCCCGGCAAGTTGCCCAAGGTCGGCGCCGACCGCACGAAAGGGCTGGATTTCCTGTTCGGCGCGCTCAAGGCCGCCCCCGACGAGGCGAGCGCCAAGCATGTCGAGGCACGGATCTGGGCAATCTGGATGCAGACGCCGAGCGATACCGCGGCGCTGCTGATGATCCGGGCCAAGGCGGCGATGGACGCGCAGCAGGCGGACGTCGCGCTGAAGCTGCTCGATGCCGTGATCAAGCTGCGCCCGGATTATACCGAGGCCTGGAACCGGCGCGCGACCCTCTACTACCTGAAGAACGACTACATGCGCTCGCTCGCGGATATCCAGCAGGTGCTGGCCCGCGAGCCCCGGCATTTCGGTGCGCTCGCTGGCCTCGGCATGATCATGCAGGAGATCGGCGACGACAAGCGCGCGCTGGAAGCCTTCCGCAAGGCGCTCGCGGTCAACCCGCATTTGGAAAAAGTGCCGGAGCTGGTCAAGTCCCTGACCGAAAAGGTCGAGGGTCGCGATATCTGATCGCTGATATCTGATTGCTAAGGCGCGGAACGCTCCTCGTGAACCCGCGCTTGCCCTGCTGTATTCTCGCGGCCACCGCCATCAATTTTGGCGGGGGCTGCCGTTGGATGGCCGACAATCGCGATGATGCCGGGCTTGCCCGCTCGACGATTCCGTCCTGTCCCGGGACGGCTCCAGCGAGAGGTAATCAGCTAATGCAGGATATTGTCGCCGCGCTCGGAAAAGCCGTAATGCGCGGCCGCTGCGTAGAGCTGCGCGATCTCGGCTTCCAGGTGCTCGTTGACGAGCAGCAGCGCCTTGAGCGCCCCGCGCAGATCGCCGTTGCAGCTCGCCACGATCTTGTCGATCGCCGCTTCGTTTGGTCCGATACTCATCCAAAACCTCCTCTTCCCCCGCGGGACTTGGCTTCCTGCGCCCGATCCGTGTCGTCTCGATCACGGTGATGCATCGGGCCCGCTTGCACCTTGAAGGCGTGCGCCCGTGCGTCAGAAAAAGTGCTGACCATGGTTATAAAATGGCCGATTACGCGCGTATGACGGGTCTTTGCAATAATATGGGAAAACTCCACATCTTTGACGCGAAACCACGGCGCCGCGGCTGCGTAGTTGTGGGGTGGCCAGGAAAATTTCAATGATTCCAATTGTCGTCGTGGCGGCGCTGGCGGTGCTGGTGCTGATCACACAGGCCGGCGTTTTTGTGCTGGAACGGCTCTATCCGGCGCAGGGAAGGCAGATCGATGTCACCGGTGCGGCGCTGAATGTGGTCGAACTGGGGCAGCGCGACGCCGCGGGTCCACCGATTCTGCTGCTGCACGGCGCGAGCGCGAATCTCGAGACGATGCGAAAGCCGCTCGGCGAGATGCTGGCCCAGCATCATCGCGTGATTCTGGTCGATCGTCCGGGACACGGCTGGAGTCCGCGCGAACGCGAAACGGATTCGACGCCCGTTGTACAGGCGCGGATGATCGAGGAGGCGCTGCAGAAGCTGCACGCAGGACCTGTCATCGTCGTCGTGCATTCGCTCGCGGGCGCGCTCGGCGCGCGAATGGCGCTGGATTTTCCGGAGCGCGTGGCGGGCCTGGTGATGCTCGCGCCGGTCACTCATCCCTGGTTCGGTGGCGTTGGCTGGTACAACAAGGTCGTGACCACGCCGGTGATCGGTCCGCTGCTTGCGCATACGATCACGCTGCCGCTCGGTCTCTTGCTGGCGGAGCAGGGCGCGCGCAACGCGTTCCTGCCGCAGGCGATGCCGGAGAACTTCACGAAGGACACCGCGACGCCGCTGCTGCTGCGCCCGCGCGAATTCCTCGCCAATGCGCGCGACCTCGTGACGTTGAAGGAAGCGGTCGCCGAGCAGGCGCCCCGCTATGCAGCGATCAGGACACCGGTCACGGTGATCGCGGGCGACGTCGACAAGACGGTGTCAACCAGCATCCATTCGCGGCCGTTCTCGGCGACCGTGCCGAATGCAAAACTCATCGTCCTGCCGGGGGTCGGGCACATGATCCAGAACGCGGCGCCCGATCTCGTGGTCTCCGAGATCGAGGCCATGACGGCGCGGATCGGGCAGGGCAGGACGGCGGGGCCAACTAAAGCGCGATGAGTTTGGGATGAATCGTCATCGCGCTTTAGCTCTTGTTTGGGCATGATCTTTTCGGAAGACCGCTTCACACTTTTCCGGATCATGCCCAGGGGAAATGACGCGATTTGCCGCGCGCGGGATCGGGAGACGGAAACTTCACGACGGTCGTCGCTATGCAAAAAAGGCGGCCGTCCGCTCAACCAGCCAGTAGGCGGCAACGACGCCTATGCCGTAGGCGAAGGTTGTGTCCAGCCGGTCATATGCTGGCGTGACGAAGCCTGCCCCCCATAGCTTCGCCGCAGCATGGCGCAATAACCAGATTGACGACAACACGGCGGCCACGAAGATAAGCTGCCCGGTTTCCACTCCGACATTGAAAAACAGCAGCGCGACGGGGATGGCATGTTGCGGCAATCCCACCTCAGCCAAGGCGCCGGCGAAGCCAAAGCCGTGCAACAGGCCGAAGCTGAAGGCAACGAGCCACGGAAGGCGCGCAGTTGCGCTCGGTATTCCATGCCGCACATGCACGATCTCGACAGCGACCAGCACGATACTGAGCGCTATGGCGGCTTCCACGGGCGGACCCGGCACGTGGACAAAACCCAGCGTCGCGGCAGCGAGGGTGATGCTGTGTGCAATGGTGAACGCCGTCACCGTGACGGCCACGCGCCGCCAGTCGCGGACCAGGATCACCAGCGCCAGGACAAACAGCAGGTGATCGAAGCCGAACAGAATATGTTCGACGCCAAGGCCAAGATAAGTTGCCGCAACTTCACCCGCGCCCGGCGTGGCTTGAACGACAAACGCAATCTTTGTCGGCGATAGGCGCTCGGTCTGTATGGCGCCGGCAAGGGTTTCGATGCGAACCAGAACCTCGGTCGATGTCGCGGAGAGGCCCTCAATAGTAACCGCATGCCCGGTCAGCCCGCCATCGAGGTGGATGGTACGGCGTTCGACGTAGACGCCATCGCCGAATGATTTTCGTGGCACCCCGATATCCCGTGTTCCCTCGGGCAGCCTGACATAGATCGCAAGACGCAAGTCGTCGCCCCGCGCCGGGACCTTGAAGAGCAGGCCGTAGGTGTCGGACGTCGTTTGGCGCAATTCCAGATAGCCCGGCCGCAGCTCATCCGCGCGCACCGGGTGCGCCAGCAAGAGGCCCAGAATGGCAAGCGACAAGAGAAGCCGTTTCATCGGCGCGTGTCGGCTTGCGCTGATTTGGATTGCTGCATCTCCACCACGATCTCGTAACGCGCCCGAAGCGAGACATAAAGCTTCTGCTCCGCGTCAACCCGGCGCGCATTCGACCACTCGCGGTGGACGGCTTCCCGGACATCATCCAGTGGCGGCAGACTTCCGGGTGTACGTTCGCCGATATAGACAAAATGCTGCCCGAAGCTCGAAGAAATCGGACCCTGCCAGCGCCCCGGCTCCAAGACGGATAGGCGTCTGGCGAAGCCGTCACCGAATATCCTTGCTGCGTCGTGTTGCGAGACGGCGTGGAATTCGTCGCCAAGCAGGAAGGGATCACCGAGCACCGTGGTGTCCACAGCCGCGTCCGCACGTGCGAGGGTGTTCGCGAGTTGCTTGCTATCGATTTCGATTGTGCCAGGACGCCGCGTCGCGCTCAGGAAAACCTGGTGGAATGTAAAGAGATCCTCAGTCCTGAAGCGCTCCGGGTTGGCCGTGAGATAGGCCGCAAGCTGCTCGTCGGTCGGTTCGGCAATGGATGCATCTTCCGCGAAAAACTCCATCTTCTGCCGCACGCGGCGGCGAATGACGACGTCGTCACGGTCCAGGCCCGCTGCTCGGCCCTCGCGGTAGAACACCTCGTCGCGAATATAGTCGTCGACGAGGCCCTGCAATTCCTCCTTGTCCGGCGGGCGTTGCCACGTGCGGGCGAAACCATCCGCCAGGTTGGCAATGCGGGCAGCCGAAACAACAATTCGTTCGGGTGTTTCGGCTTTCTTCCGGTCGACAAGGTGAAAGAGACCAAACAGAGCCGCGCCGAGCACAAGAAACTGGAGTAACGGCTCTCTTAGCAGGCCGAATTTCAAGGCGTGTACCAGATCGGCGACGTGTAAGCGCGTTCGGTCGTGGTCATTGGAGCTTCCTTCGGCATTGTGACGCCGAAATATTTTGCGTCATAGGCCGTCCAGCGTGGTGTCGGTATTTCGATCACGCGGACATAATAGAAAGCGCGCAATGCCGGATCGAAGTCCGGGTCTTTCCAAGCCGTAATCATTTCGCCCGCACCGATGGTATTCGTCCACGTCGCGTTCGCGACATCGACCGTATTCCCCACGGATGTCTTGCTGCGGCCGTCCGCATCAATCTTGCGGTCACCGGAGACGGCGACGTCGTAGATGCGCTCCTGCGTCTGGCCGTCCTTGCCGAGCCAGCCCTTGATGACCTGGATGCGGTCAAGATTGGCACCGATCGGGTCCTTGAGCGCGGCGACAAGGAACGTCGGAGATTTACCTTTCGGCGCGCTTGAGAGGTCGCCGCCCATCGGGACCCCCTTTGCGTAGCCGATTTTCGCGGGCATACGGTTGGCGGCGTCGCTGGCCTCGAAGTCCCAACCGCCGAAGAACCGAACGATCATGCGCGGTCCGGTCGTGGCATAGGTCTCGCGGCGCTTCATGGCGTCAAAAATCGCCTCGCGGGTATTCTCGGTTGCCCACACTGCGGCGTAGCCGGAAGCCGTCTGTTCCCAGCCCATGATGACGGCTTTGTCGGTCTTCACAAAGGGATGCGTCGCGCGTTCCGCACTTGGCTCCGAGCTGGACGTTTTGCCGAAGAAATTATCCTCTTCGACCGCCGCAAGCCCGGTATGCGCGTCCGTGCTGCCGACGAGACCGAACTTATAAGGATTGACACCGAGTTCGGCTTCCATCTTTAGGCCGTTCCTGAGCGCAGAGCGGACATACTCGAATTCCAGCATCTCCGGTTTCTTCAACTCGGTCAGATCGAGGTTGCCTTTGTCCCAGCGTTCGAAGTTGGCAAATTCGTCATTCGGCGAAAGAAACGGGTGGGTTTCGCCGTCACCCTTGATCTGCGTGGCTTCGTAGAGCGGTTCCCATCGGGTGCGGTTCTCGGCATATTCGCGGTCAATTCGTTTGCCGGTGAATGACTCGACAACCGGAAACATGCGGCCGTTGCTCAGATTGCCATTATGCGCCAGCGCCAGGATCTCGGCGCCGGTCTTCTCTTCACACATCGCCATCCACTTCCACAGGTCGCGCGGATTGGGGCTGCCAAGCGGCGGCTGGGTGGTGAAGGGCTCGACGAGGCCGGCCTTTGCGCCATTGTCACGCCAGATCACGTTGCGATGAAGATTGTTTCCCCCGGCGTTCGAGGTCCATTCATAACCGATGAAGGCGGTGAAGCGGCCAGGGTCGTTTGCCTCTTCCGCCGCCTTGATCGTTTCCCGCCAGGCGCTGCGGTAGGCAGGCGTGCCTGGCGTCGGGAAACCCTTCGGCAACTCACCCTTGCCGAAACTGGTGATGATATCGATCGCTGCCTGCGCCCCCTTGCCGGAATTGATCTGGTCGTACCATTTGCGGCCCTGTGGCGTTGCCATCAGCACGGGATCGGCGCTCATCAGTTGCGGAAAAAATCCCATGCCGTCCGAATGGTCTGTCACCACCAGGAAATCCAGCGGTCGTGAAAGCTTCGCGCGCTGTCCGCTCGAGGCGACGACGTCCTCGCCCTTGGCAAAACGGTAAGCGTCCTTCGGGCTGAGCCGGGCACCGAATGCACCGGCGTCCATCGAAAATGAAGTATGGGTGTGGGTATCGCCAAAGAATGGGCGGGTGGGAAAGTTGCGGTCCGCGTAAGGCGAGTAAGGCGGCTTGACGGGAAATACCTTCTCCGCCGTCCCTTGGTCGAGTGTGCCGATGTCGGTGGTTACAGCTTGCTCGGCGGCGAACGCCGACGCTGCAAGGCTGCCAGCCAGTAGCGCGGCGAAACTCGTCCTCTGCAAGATTTGCATCTTCATCGCGAGCCTCCCTTACTATTTTTCTCAAATAATTCAGGCGACCTCGGCGTCGCGTTCAACCATCAGGCGGGCCCTGTAAACGCAAGGTTGTCGGCAATTGTCGTTCTTTGTGTTGATGCGGTCAACTCGGTAGATTGCCGAAAATAGTGCGACGCAATGCCCGGCAAGAAAACACCACCGTCACCTTGGAGCGATAGAGCGAGCGCCACGCCGTAGCCGCAGTTACGCCACCCGGCCGGCGCTCAGGTGCCGCTCGTTCAGATATAACAGCTGCCATGACAAAATTCTTGAACAGGCGATGGCCCGCGTGCGGGAGCTTCCCGCCGAAGACCGGGATGCGCTTGCCGCTGCGCTTCTTCCCTCACCGGAGATCCCACTGAGGCCGTGCATCCCGACGAATGCCCGCGCTGCCATGGAAGAGGGACTGGCGCAGGCGACCAGCCGCGGCGAATTTGTCCACGAGGAGGTTGCCGAGGCGATACCCGGCGTCGGTCGTGGCCGGCACGCTAAAACGGCCGCGAAAACCGCCCGTTTTGGGCAGTTCTCGCTAAATGTTTGGCAAATTCTTAATTGAAAACCCCGCATGCTGCGGCCTTTCCGGCCAACAGGACACGGTCAGGCAGCATGGGCATTCATTCCGCCGGCATGGCGCAGGGTCACGACGACGCCAATCTCAGGCTCGTCCGGTTTTTCAGCATCTGCCTCGGCAGCCTCGTCTTCGTTTACGCTTTGCTGGCAGTGCGCCTGTTCCTCGACGGCAGCAGCTTTGCTGCCTCCGATTGGGCCCTGATCGCGCTGCGGGTGCTGCTTGGCGCCGCGGCACTCGCCGTCATCCTCTATCCGGCGTGGCTTGCGCGTCCGCTGGAGCAGCGGATCGGCGAAATGGGCAGCCTGTTCGATAGCGGCTTTGCCGACGCGAGCCCGAAGGAGAAGATCCGCCTGATCGTGCTGGTGACGATGGTGAGCCTGTTGCTCGAACTCGTCATGATCCGCTGGCTCGCCTCGGTCTTTCCGGTGTTCTCCTTCTTCAAGAATTTTACCCTGCTTGCCTGCTTCCTCGGTCTCGGCGCCGGCTACGCGGTGGCGGAGAAGCAGCCCTGCGCGCCCGCTCTGGTGCTGCCGATGCTGGCCTCCTTCGTCGGCGTGATCACGCTGCTCCGCTACGACGTCGGCGCCACCACCGAGGTGTTCTCGGCGCTGCCGATGCTGGAACAGACCTCGATCTCGATCTGGATGGACAAGCTGAACTGGCTCTCGCTGTTCCAGCACAGCGTGCCGCTTTACCTGCTGCTCGGCATGAGCTTCGTGCTCTGCGCCTGCATCTGCTATCCCGTAGGCCAGCTCTGCGGCAAGCTCTTGGGCGCCACCGATGCGCTGAAGGCCTATGGCCTCAACTTGATGGGCAGCATCCTCGGCGTGCTGGTGCTGTTCGTGATGAGCCTGTTCTGGCTGCCGCCGGTGATCTGGTTCGCTGCGGTCGGCGGCGTCCTGCTCTATTTCGTGCTGGCGCGCGACGCCAGGCGCCTGCCGCTCGGGGTAGCGAGCTTCAGCCTCCTGCTTGCCGTGCTGGCCTGGCCGGTGCAGACCGATATCCAGCGCATCTATTCGCCCTATCAATTGCTGGAGAAGATGGCGAAGTCCGACGGCTTGATGAACATCCTCTCGGGCGGCTCCTATTACCAGAAGGTCTTCAACCTCTCCGAGGCCAATCGCGGCCACGAGCCGGAAGAAGACAAGTACGTCCGCGCCTATTACGAGTTTCCGTTCAACTTCAAGAAGCGGCCCGAGCGGGTCGCGATCGTCGGCGCCGGCAGCGGCAACGACGTGGCGGCTGCGCTGCGCATGGGGGCGGCCCATGTCGACGCCATCGAGATCGATCCCGCCATCGTGTTCCTCGGCCGGAGCTATCACCCCGAGCATCCCTATGACGATCCGCGCGTCAACGTCATCGTCAACGACGCCCGCAACTTCTTCCGCACCGCCCAACAGCAGTACGACCTGATCATCTACGGTGTCCTGGATTCGCACACCGCGCTGAGCCACGCCTCCAACCTGCGCGTCGATTCCTACGTCTATACCCGCGAGGGCATCACCGAGGCATTCAAGCTGCTGAAGCCCGACGGCGTGATGTCGATTGCCTTCGCGTTGCCGAACGAGTCGCTCGGCTTCAAGCTGTCGCATATCCTCTCGGGTATCCCCGGCGCCGGCAAGCCGCTCGCGGTGCGCGTCGGCTATGACTCCAAGACCACGACCGCCTTCGTCACGCAGAAGGGCCATGACATCGCGATGCCCGATGCCAGCGCCTTTGCCGCCTACGGCTTCGAGGACGTCTCCAGCCTCTTCGCGCGGCCCTATCCGGAAGCGAGCATCCCGACCGACGACTGGCCGTTCTTCTACATGATCACGCGCACCTATCCGGTGAGCTACATGCTCGCGCTCGGCATGGTGCTGTTGCTCTCCACCATGTTCGTGCGCAAGACCATCGGCTGGACCGGGCCGGTCGAGCGCTCCTATCTGCCGTTCTTCTTCCTGGGCTCCGGCTTCATGCTGGTCGAGACCAAGGCGATCACCGAGCTCGGGCTGCATCTCGGCGGCACCTGGTTCGTCATCGCCGCCACGATCGTGCTGGTGCTGGTGATGGCCTTCCTCGCCAACTGGATGGTCCAGCGCAAGATCGTGCCGCGCACGAGCCTCGCCTATGTCGGCCTGCTCGCGAGCCTGCTCGTCGGCTATTTCTCCGCGCGCAACCACGACCTGATGGCGTTCGGCTCGCCGCTGCTCAGCCTCGCGGTCGCCTGCGTGGTGCTGACCATCCCGCTGTTCTTCTCAGGGCTGGTGTTCTCGACCCTGATCGGCAAGCCGGGCGTCAACATCTCCACCGCGCTCGCCTACAATCTGATGGGCGCACTGTTCGGCGGGCTGATGGAATACAATTCGATGTATTTCGGCTTCGCCTTCCTCTATCTGCTCGCCATGGGCTTCTATGCGCTCGCCTGGCTGTTCTCGTTCGAGTCCGCGGCCGCAACCCGCCGGATCGCAGCCGCCGCGCGCGGCTCGTAGCGAACCCGCCGAGAGCTTCAAAGCAAAAGCCCCGGCCGCCAGGCCGGGCTTTTTGTTCAGTGTCGCGTTGAAGCCATCCCGGCGCCGATCCATCGCAGCCAGCACCGGACATCCCGACGCCAGCGTACCGACGAGCTATGCCGCTTTTCAAATCGGCCTTGCGCGCTCGATCCTTTTGCGTTCGCCAGGCGTATTCATCGCTTCCCACAAATCGGTACGCCGCTGGACGTTCAGCCAGAATTCCGGATCGTTGCCGAAAACACGGGCAGGAATCAGCGCGGTCGAGGCGGTGACGTTCCGCGGTCGTTGCCGAGTTCATTGACATGCTTGCGTTGAACTCCCATCGCGCCGCCGAGTGCGCCTTGAGTCAACCCAAGCGGCTCCATGAATTCTTCCCGGAGGATTTCGCCGGCACCAGCCGGCTTGCGCTTGGTCATCAGCATGACCCGTCTCCTGCGTGGCAATGTCCGTCTGCGAGGGCATTGCCACGCATGGTGACGACTATTTCTTCTTCCCGTCCTTGTCGAACTGCGAGATGTAGGCCCAGAGGTCGCCGGCTTCCTTCTCGTTCTTGATGCCGGCGAACGCCATCTTGGTACCGGGAATCTTCGCCTTCGGGTCCTTGATGTATTCGAGGAACTGATCCTTGTTCCAGGTGATGCCGGAGTTCTTGTTGGCATCGGAATAGGAATAGCCTTCCACCGCGCCGGAATGACGGCCGTCGAGACCGTTCAGCACCGGTCCGACCTTGTTCTTGGCGCCTTCGCCGATCGCGTGACACGCCAGGCATTTCTTGAAGGAAGTCTCGCCGGCGGCGACGTCCTGCGCCAACGCTGCGGACGCGGTTGCGAATGAAGTAACGATAGCCAGCGCGCTCAAGGTCAGTATTTTCATGGGGTGCTCTTTGTTTCGTCCCGGAGGGTAGGGGTTGCTTTTGGCATGGTCCGCACAGACTGGACAAGCCACGAAACCTTGACAGGTTTCATGACGACGGACTTGTCCCAGAGAGAAGTTGCGATTGGAGGGTTATTCGACCTTCGAATAACCTACCCAAGCCGCGGCGGACATGGTTGATTTGTTGTGACAAATCGAATGAGGTGGTGGAGAGAGCACGCATGGCCATCATGATGCCGGAGGCCGACAAGGCCGTATTGGCGCGCCGCGCCGAGATCGTGGCGGCGCTGCGCGCGATCGTCCCGGGCGAGGGCGTGATCGACAGTGCGGACGAGATGCGCGCCTATGAGTCCGACGGGTTGACCGCCTACCGCCAGCCGCCGATGGTCGTGGTGCTGCCGGATACCACCGAACAGGTTTCGAGGGTTCTGAAATACTGCCATGCGCAGGGCATCAAGGTGGTGCCGCGCGGCTCCGGCACCTCACTGTCGGGCGGCGCGCTGCCGCTCGCCGACGGCGTGCTGCTCGGGCTCGGCAAGTTCAAGCGCATCCGCGAGATCGATTTCGACAACCGTGTCGTCGTCACCGAGCCCGGCGTCACCAATCTCGCGATCAGCCAGGCGGTGGCGCACGCCGGCTTCTACTACGCGCCCGACCCTTCGTCGCAGATCGCCTGCTCGATCGGCGGCAATGTCGCGGAAAATTCCGGCGGCGTGCATTGCCTGAAATACGGCATGACCACCAACAACGTGCTCGGCTGCGAGATCGTGCTGATGAGCGGCGAGATCCTGAGCATCGGCGGCAAGTCGGCGGAGAATTCCGGCTACGACCTGATGGGCATCATCACGGGCTCGGAGGGGCTGCTCGGCGTCATCACCGAGATCACCGTGCGCATTCTGCAGAAGCCGGAGACGGCGCGCGCGCTGATGGTCGGCTTTGCCGAGGTCGAAGCCGCCGGCGAATGCGTGGCGCGGATCATCGGCGCCGGCATCATCCCCGGCGGCATGGAGATGATGGACAAGCCCGCGATCCACGCCGCGGAGGCCTTTGTCCACGCCGGCTATCCGCTGGACGTCGAGGCGCTCCTGATCATCGAGCTCGACGGCCCCGCAATCGAGGTCGACGAGCTGATCGCGCGGGTGGAGACCATCGCCAAGGGTTGCGGCTCGGTCACCCTGCAGATTTCCACCTCGGAAGCCGAGCGCAATTTGTTCTGGGCCGGCCGCAAGGCGGCCTTCCCGGCAGTCGGGCGCATCTCGCCGGATTACCTCTGCATGGACGGAACCATTCCGCGCGGCGCGCTGCCGAAGGCGCTGACACGCATCCGCGAGCTCTCGGAGAAATACGGCCTCGGCGTCGCCAACGTGTTCCACGCCGGCGACGGCAATCTGCATCCCCTGATCCTCTACGACGCCAACAAGCCCGGCGAGGTCGAGAAGGCGGAAGCATTTGGCGCCGACATCCTGCGCTGCTGCGTCGAGCTCGGCGGCGTGCTGACCGGCGAGCATGGCGTCGGCATCGAGAAGCGCGACCTGATGGGAGAGATGTTCTCCGAGGTCGATCTGAACCAGCAGCAGCGGCTGAAATGCGCCTTCGATGCGCAGGGCCTGCTCAACCCCGGCAAGGTGTTTCCGACCCTGCATCGCTGCGCCGAGCTCGGCCGCATGCATGTCCATGCCGGCAGGCTGGCGTTTCCGGATTTGCCGAGGTTCTAGGCGCGCGATCGTCAACGCGAGGCGTCCGTCGGGCGCTCCGATTGAGGAAACCGCCCGTTGGGGAGACCTGGCGCGCCGGATTTTTCCCGAAAGGTTGTCCATGCGGCCCCATCCTCTCCATGGTACAGTCATGCTTTCGTCAAAAAACTGCACTGAGTGTTGCGGGTTCGCGACATGGTGGAAGTCCGACCGCCCTCCTTCGGGTGACACTTGGAGGGAAAGGAGCGCCAATGAATTCCACGCCAAACCCCACTACAAATGACCCGGACGCGGTCCTGGCTGCCCGCGCGGATGAACGCCTGGCCCATGCCTATGAACAGATCGCGCACGCGGATGAACAACTCGCGCACTTGACCGAACAGCTTTCGAAGCTGGAACACGATGCCCCGCACCATCCTTCGGCGGTCCCCGGCTTGCGACCATCCCGTGGCAGGCCGGCGCTGCGTGGCCTGGTCGGTTTCGTCCTGGCGGCGTGCATCGGTGCCGCGGCCTTCGTCTTGCAGTCGTCCTATGGCGAAGCAGCCAGGCTGACGATCGCCCAGTGGGCGCCGCAGCTCATTTCAACTTCATCGCCGTGGTCGGCAAATCCCGGCAATTCTGCGCGGCCGAGCCCATCCGCCGTTCGGTTGGCCGCGGCTGACGACACCCCTGCGCCGTCGGCACCTCCGGTGCAGAGCCCGGCGCAGGACGTCGCGCCAACGCCCGCCTCGATGCCCCCCGAGCTGACGCAATTGCTGCAGGCGATGGCGCGCGATATCACGGTCGTGGAGCAGGCGATCGAGCAGCTCAAGGCGAGCCAGGAACGAATGGCCACCGACAACGCAAAGGCCATCGAGCAGTTGAAAGCGAGCCAGGAACAGATGGCACGCCTCGTCGCCAAACCCTCCGAGGCCAAACCTTTAGAGCCCAGGCCTTCCGGGCAGGACGCGCGGGCCAAGACACCCGCGCCGCTGCCCCGGCCGGCTGCCAACGCTGCGCGCAAGCCGCCCCCGCCGCCGTCGCAAGCCAGAGCGAATCCCCAGCCGATACAGTTGCAGCCAAAAGAGCAGTAGGTGTCATTGGCGCTGCGACGACATGGCCCTTCCTTTCTGCCTGTCGTCAGGGCACAGGCGCGACATCGTCACCGGTGAGAAAATTGATGCTCTCGCGCCAGAGAGCCAGGCGCATGGATTCGAGATGCATCAAATGGGTGCCGCGGCTGATCTTGATATCGCGTTTGATGCGCGACTGAGTGAAAGCATCGAACAGCCAGCGCGCATCGCCATCCTGCATCAGGCTGTCCCATTCGCCGCGGATGATGGCAACCGGCGTGCGGATCTCTGACGGATCATAGGCAAGCTGGCCGTGCCAGGCCTTGTTGATCTCGCTGAACGGGCCGGCCGGCACCCTCACGCCCGCCGGATCGCGCGAGCGGCTCTCCGGATCACTGTCGAGATAGAGCTTGCTCCATTCGTCAAAATGCAGGCGCGAGAGCACCGGCTGCTCGTGCGCCGGCACATCCTCGATGAAACGCCTCCATTGGTCCTCGGACGACACGATGCGCCAGGCCGGGAACGCAGGGAGCTTTTCTTGGCCTCGTGGCTCGCGGCGCGCGATCGGCGCAAACAGGACCAGCCGGTCGATCAGCGCGGGATGGGCGGCCACGAACAGCCCCGTCGGCATCGATCCCCAGGAGTGCGAAATCAGCGACATCCGTTCGAGGCTCTGGTGGCTGAGAATGAAGCGGACCGCGGCTTCCAGTTGTCTTGCCGCATCCGCCGCGACACAGAGCGGCGCATTGTTAGCGGCTGGCCGTTCCATCTCCGGATAGCGATCCGAATGCCCGAAGCCGTGGAAGTCGAGACCCCAGACGTCGAAGCCGGCCTCGTTGAGCGCGTCGCGCCACGATCGGCCGTCAAAGCGGTGCGCAATGGAGAGCGCCGAGGGGAATGTCGCGCCGTGAACGTAAAGCACGGCCCGGCGAGGCCGGGACCCGCGCTCCGGCGCCGGCAGGAATCGCAGGAACAGCGACAACCCCTCGTGCGGGCCGCCGATCCGGAAATGCTGTTCGCGGTGATCGAGTTTCGATGCGACTGGATAATGCTTCATGTCTTCGACCTGTAAGCGTGAGGCGTCCGGCTTGCCGCGCCAACGCAGGCGGCGGCGTCCGCAAGGCCGCCGGAAGCGGATCCGGCGGCCTTGCGGGTCTTTGGAGGGCAGGGGGTCAGATCAGCGCGTATTGCGCGCGTTCGCGTTTGGTCAAGAGCGGCAGCGCCTGCCCTGCGATATAGGTCTTGAAATGCGCGCTCTCCTGGTGCGCCTTGAAGGCGGCTTCGTCACGGAACAGCTCGTAGAACAGGAATTGCGCGGGGTTGTCCCTGGCCCGCGAGATCAGGAACAGTTTGGCGCCTTCCTCGCGCTGCGCCTCGGGCAGGAAGCGATCCAGGATGGCGGCGACCTTGTCGGCTTCGCCTTCCTTCGCCTCCCATTGCGCGACGACCAGAAGTCCGCCGCCGTCGACGGCTTCGCTGATCGATTTCTTCGATGCATAGGTGTTCATGGTCTTGGCTCCTTGCTCCTGAGATTGAGAGGGTGAAATCGTCCATGGCGCCATCGGTTCGTTTCGATCGCGATCAACGCGACCTTGTAGCGATGGTTCGGCCGGCTCGAATTCGGCGTCGATCGAAGTATCGATGTCGTGACTATTCGATCATGGTCGAAGTGTCTCGGCGCGCGCATCGGAGCAGCGCTCGCCTTCGCCCATTCGCGCCCTTGTGTCCGCCGCTCTTGCCGCTAGAAGGAGGGAGGGCGGTGATGCGATGGCACAGCCGGTAAGGTCCAGGTGAGGCGCGGTTGGCGTGGACATCCTGAAAATACGCGACGCCAAGGACGTCGAAGCGGTGGTTCGGGCGGCGATCGCGGGCGAGCAGCCGCTGGAAGTCATCGGCCATGGTTCCAGGCGCGGAATCGGCCAGGTCATGGCGACCAATGCCGTGCTCGACCTCTCGGCGCTCAATGCCGTCACCTCCTACGAGCCGAACGAGCTGATCGTCACGGTGGAAGCGGGCGCACCGCTCGCCGACGTGCTGTCACTGATTGATTCCAAGAACCAGCAATTCGCCTTCGAACCGATGGATACCGCGCCGCTGCTCGGTACGGCCGGGTCCGGGACCATCGGCGGCATGATCGGCACGGGCCTGGCCGGGCCGCGCCGGATCAAGGCGGGCGGGGCGCGCGACCATCTGCTCGGCGCGCATGCGGTCTCGGGCTTCGGAGACAGCTTCAAGACCGGCGGCAAGGTGGTGAAGAACGTCACCGGCTACGACCTGTGCAAGCTGCTCGCGGGTTCCTTTGGCACGCTCGCGGTCATGACCGAGGTGACGCTCAAGGTGATGCCGCGGCCGGAGAGCGAGCGGACGCTGGTGCTGCGCTCCCTCGACGACCTCACCGCGAACCGCGCCATGACCGCGGCGCTCGGTTCGCCTTTCGACGTTTCCGCGGCGGCCCATCTGCCGCCTTCCGCGCTGCGCCCGTCGGTCGGCGGCCTCGACCGGTTGGGATCGGCTGATGGCGCGGTCACGCTGGTGCGGCTCGAGGGCATCATGGCCTCGGCCGCCCATCGGGCCGCTTCGCTTGCCAGGACACTTGCGCCGTTTGGAGCCGCCGACACGCTGGAAGACGCGGACTCGGCCGAGGTCTGGCGTTCGATCCGCGACGTCGAGCCCCTTGCGGCGAGGGGAGCGCTCGGCGGCTGGCCGGTCTGGCGGATCGTCTGCCCGCCGGCTGCGGGCGGCGCGCTCGGGCAGGCGCTCGCGCGCGAAACCGGGGGCGAGGTCATCTATGACTGGGGCGGCGGGCTGATCTGGGCCGCGCTGCCGCCGAAGCCGGACGCGCAGGCCGCGCTGGTGCGCAGCCGCGTCAACGCCGCCGGCGGTCACGCCATGCTGCTGCGGGCCTCCGACGAGGTGCGGCGGAACGTCGAGGTGTTCCATCCGCAAGCGCCGGGCATCGCCGCGCTTGGCGAGCGGGTGCGGCAGAGCTTCGATCCGAAGCAAATCCTCAACCGGGGCCGGATGATCCGGGGGGCGGCATGAAGACCGAATTCAGCCTCGCGCAACTCGCCGACCCCGACATCAAGGAAGCCGACAGGATCCTGCGTGCCTGCGTGCATTGCGGCTTCTGCACGGCCACCTGTCCGACCTATGTGCTGCTCGGCGACGAGCTCGATAGCCCGCGTGGCCGCATCTACCTGATCAAGGAGATGCTGGAGAAGGACCAGAAGCCGACCGAGGCGGTGGTCAAGCATATCGACCGCTGCCTCTCCTGCCTCGCCTGCATGACCACCTGTCCGTCGGGCGTGAACTACATGCATCTCGTCGACCAGGCGCGGGTCCGGATCGAGCGCGATTTCAGCCGCCCGCTGACGGAGCGGCTGCTGCGATCGCTGCTCGCGCTGGTGCTGCCGAGCCCGAAATGGTTCCGCTGGAGCCTGCGGCTCGCACAGCTCGCCGGGCCTTTCGCGCGGCTTTTGCCGACGCCAAAAGCCTCTTCGACGCCGGGGCTCCTGCGGCGCGTCACGGCAATGCTGGCGATGGCGCCCTCCCGGCTGCCGCAGCCCGGCCCCGCCGGCGGCAGCGTGTTTGCAGCCGCCGGCGAGCGTCGAGCCCGCGTTGCGCTGCTGCAGGGCTGCGCGCAGCAGGTGCTGGCGCCACGCATCAACCAGGCCGCCATCAACGTGCTGACGCGCCACGGCGTCGAGGTCGTGCTGGTCAGGGACGAGCAATGTTGCGGCGCATTGACCCATCACATGGGCCGCGACCGCGACGCGCTCGCCCGCGCACGCGCCAATATCGCGGCATGGACGGCGGAGGCCGGTCGCGGCGGCCTCGACGCCATCCTGGTGACGACCTCCGGGTGCGGAACAGTGATCAAGGACTACGGCTACATGCTGCGGGAAGACCGCGATTTTGCAGGCCCGGCAGCGAGGATCTCGGCGCTGGCAAAGGACATCACCGAGTATCTCGCAGGCCTCGAACTCAAGGCCCCACAGCGCCAGCACGGCGACATTGTCGTGGCCTATCACTCGGCCTGCTCGCTCCAGCACGGGCAGAAAATTACAACCCTTCCGAAAGAATTGCTTTCCAAGAACGGTTTCGTGGTGAAAGATGTGCCGGAGAGTCATTTGTGTTGCGGTTCGGCTGGGACCTACAACCTTCTCCAGCCTGACATTGCGACGAGGTTGCGTGATCGAAAGGTCGCCAACATCGCAAGCGTCAAGCCGGACATGATTGCCGCGGGCAACATCGGATGCATGATGCAGATTGCCGGCGGCACATCGGTTCCTGTCGTGCACACGATTGAGCTTCTCGATTGGGCGACGGGAGGTCCACGGCCAGGACCGAACTGATCGAATGGCCTCGCGCAAACGGCGCGGTCGACTTGAAACGCCCGATGGATAGGAATCGGCGGCAACAGGAGGATCTCGATGGCTAAAGCGAAAAAGAGCAAGGGGAAAAAGGCTAAGAAGAAAAAAGTCGTAGCGGCGAAGAAGAAGTCCGCGAAGAAGGCTTCGAAGAAGTCGGCGAAGAAGGCCGCCAAGAAGTCAGCGAAGAAATCGGCGAAAAAGGCTGCGAAGAAAACGGCGAAGAAGGCTGCGCCCAAGAAGAGCGCTCCGAAGAAGAGCGCTCCGAAGAAGGCCGCCGAAGGCTGCGGCTCCGATGCCTGAGCCCGCACCCGCTCCGGCCCCCGAGCCGGAGCCTGCTCCTGCCCCGAGCTGGGCCATGCCGAGTTCGCCCAGCCATTCGACGCCGTCCTATGGGCACAACCCGTCATCCGGCGGCGACGACCACAACGGCTAGGCAAGCCCTTCTCATCCACACCGGCTGCAATGAGGCCGCGGCGCCCCTGGGCTCCGCGGCCTTTTGCTCGGGCGGACGAGGCCCCCGAGCTTGCATGGCTGATTCGCGGCGGGGCGGCTTATCCACATTGCGGTGCGATCGACCCGTATCTCTGCGGGCCGGTTTTTCAGGCTGAAACCGCCAAAATTGTTGTCGGAATGCAACACCCTGCGACAACCTTTCGTGGAATCGGCCAAACGCCCAAAAAGTCGGCAGATGCTTGTCTTTTTTGCTTCACCGCTTGGGCGTCACGATCCAGATTGGTTCCGGGTTAACGAAATTCGTCTTCAGCCAGATAGTGATTTGCCCCGGGGGGCGTCCGGGATCGGGCTGGTTCTTGGAAAGTGATGGGGATCGACATGAAGAAAATGGTGTTGTTGGCAACGGCGCTGGCAATGGTTTCGGGTTCGGCTTTGGCGGCGGACATGCCGGTGAAGGCCATGAAGGCACCGCCGCCGCCGGCGTTCGAGCCCTGGGATATCGCCTTCGGCAGCGCGCATCATGAGCGACTACATCTTCCGCGGCGTCACCCAGTCCAACCATCAAGCCGTCGGTCGCCGCCTATTTCGAGCCGCGCTACAACGTCAACAAGGACCTGCAGCTCTATATCGGCACCTCGGCGGAGAGCATCTCCTTCCCGAACCGCGCCGCGGCTGAAGTCGACATCTACGGCGGTATCCGCCCGACCTTCGGCGCCTTCGCCTTCGACTTCGGTGTCTGGGGCTACCTCTATCCGGGCGGACAGTGCTTCGACGCGCCTGACCGTCGCCGGTGGTCTTGCAGTTCCGGCGGACAGCCGTGCGTCCTGACCGGTTCGACCTGACCAACGCATCTTGACGCTGGGCGTTCACGGCAACGTCGCGAAGAAGAACGCCAGCTTCTTCGAAGTCTACGGCAAGGTGAACCTACACCATCAACGACAACTGGGCCGATCGGCTTCAACGAATACTACTCGCCGAACTTCCTGAACCTCGGCGCTTGGGGTAACTATGCGTCGATCACCGCGCAAGTGGACCGCGCCGAGCACCATCTTCGGCACCTCCGGCGTCGGCATGTACGTCTCGGGCGAGTTCGGCCGCCAGTGGCTCGGCACCTCGGACGCCTTCTACGGCGTGACGAGTTCGCGCCGCTTCCCGAGCTTCGCGGCCGGCATCCCCGAGCCGAGCTATAACACCTGGAACATCGGCGTCGGCTTCACCTACAAGGTGTTCACGCTCGACCTGCGTTACTCCGACACCAACCTGATCGAAGGGCAACTGCAACGCCTTCACCAGCGACTTCTCGACCACCAACTTCAGCCCGACCATCGTGACGCCGATCAACCCGGGCGGCGCTCGGCTCCAACTGGTGCGGCGCGGCGGGTATCGCCAAGCTCTCGGTCGACCTGACGGCGATGACCAACCTGAAGTAAGCTTCGGACCGCAGATTGCGGAAAGGGCGGCAGAGCGATCTGCCGCCCTTTCTCATTTGGCTCGGTGAGGGCGGCCGCGCGCGAAATGGCGGGCCCGTCGTTTCCACCCGCCGGCGGGCCGGGGGCGCTACGCCTTTGTGGCTTCACCGCTGCCCTGCAGGGCGAAGTGATCTCCGTCGCGGGCGAGCGCGACCTTGCGCTGGTGGAATGCCTCAAGCGTCGCGCGATGGCCGATCGAGACGATGGTCGTGCCAGGCAGCTTCTCCTGCAACAGGCGGTAGAGCGCCGCCTCGGAGGGTTCGTCGAGCGAGGCGGTGGCCTCGTCGAGGAACAGGAATTGCGGCGACTGCAACAGCGCACGTGCGATGCCGAGCCGCTGCTGCTCGCCGAGCGACAGCACCCGGTTCCAGTGCTCTTCCTCGTCGAGCCGCGCGGCGAGCTTCGGCAAGCCCACTTCGTTCAACACCTCCCGGATCCGCTCCGCGCTGAACGCACCGGCTTCGCTCGGATAGGCCACCGCCGCATGCAGCGGCGCGATCGGGAAATAGGGCTTTTGCGGCAGCATCATCAGCGCGGCGTTGGCCGGCACCGAGATCGTTCCGCTGCCGAACGGCCAGATTCCGGCAATCGCCCGGAACAGCGTCGACTTGCCGGCGCCGGAGGGGCCCGTCACCAGCACGCGTTCGCCGGGACGGATGGCAAAACCGTCGGCCGCGACCTGCGGAGTGCCGTTGGGGAGATGCACCAGGAGTTTCTCCAGGTCGACCTCGCCGCCGTCCTTGGAAAAGCGGATCGAATCCTCTCTCGATTTCAGGTGAGCTGCGCTCTCGATCGACATTTCGAAGCCGTCGAGACGCGCGACGACGGCGCGCCATTCCGCCAGCGACCGGTAGACCGAGACGAAGAACGACAGCGCCTTCTGCACATTGCCGAAGGCTTCCGCGGCCTGGATCATGGCGCCGAGCAGGATGCGGTTGGCGAAATAGGCGGGGGCGACCAGCACGATCGGGAAGATGACCGCGGCCTGGGCATAGCTCTGGGTGAAGGCGGTGAGCCGCTTGGTCCGGCTCATGATCGCGTACCAGTTGCCGACCACCTTGCTGAAGCGCCCGAGCAGGCGCTCGCGCTCGGCGCGCTCGCCGTCGAGCAGCGCGATCTGCTCGGCATTCTCGCGCACCCGCACCAGGCTGAAGCGGAAGTCCGCCTCAAGACGCTGCTGCTGGAAATCGAGGTGGACGAGCGGCGAGCCGATCCACTGCGTCAGCGCGGTGCCGAAGATGGCATAGATCAGCGCCGCCCAGACCAGATAGCCGGGAATGTTGAGGGCGCCGTCGAACAGATGCAGCGGGGCTGCCTCCGACAGGCCCCACAGGATGACGACAAAGGAGAAAAAGGAAACGATCGCACTCAGCAGGCCGACGCTGATGTCGAGTGTGCGCTCGACGAACAGCTTGACGTCGTCGGACACGCGCTGGTCCGGGTTGTCGGCGGCGTCGCCCTGCAGCTGCATTCGGTAGTGATTGGCGTCATGCAGCCATTCGCCCAGATATTTGATGGTCATCCATTTGCGCCAGCGGATCTGGAGCCACTGGTTGAGGTAGAGCTGGTAGATTGAAAGCACGACGGAGGCGGTCGCGATCGCGATGAAGAAGAAGGTCTCGTGGACGAAGCTGTTCCAGTCCTTCTCCTGCAGCGCATTGTAGAAGCGGTTGCGCCACTGGTTGAGCAGCACGTCATTGCCGACCAGCAGAAGCTCGATGGTGACGACCGCGGCGAGAAGGCCGCGCCCGGCCCACTTGTCCTCGGAACGGAAATAGGGCGTTGCGATGCGCCAGACGATCGCGAGCGTCGCGCGAATGTTGTTCACAGATAAAAGTCTCCAGGAGAGCGAGGCCAAAACCCTGAGATGATTGGGGATTCGAGCGTACTTAGACTAAAGTCATAAGTATCATGGTGTTGCTTGTCTTGTCCCGGCCCGCAACTCGACCCTAGCATGGCGACAACGGCGCGAGGCAGGGGGCCGGCCGACTTCGCGACCTTGTGAGCGAAATTTGCTGACAGCAAATTCCGCGGGATTATTTCGCACATTGGATGGTTTACCCCTGCAACCGCGTTAGGCACGCCAGATGGGCGGACGTGCCGCATAAGCGCGTGGGGAGAAACGCAAATGTGGAACCAAGTCTATAACCCGTTGAGCAATACGGCGCTGTCGACGATCGCGGCCGCCATACCGGTCGTTACGCTGCTGGTCCTGATCGCGAGCGGCAAGGTGAAAGCCCATATCGCGGCGATCATCGCCGTGATCCTCACCAACCTGATCGCGATCTTCATCTTCACCATGCCGGCAGGGATGTCGATCCGGGCCTCCGTGCTCGGCATCGTCGCCGGTTTCTTCCCGATCGGCTGGATCGTGTTGAACGTCATTTTTCTCTACCAACTTACGGTGGCAACAGGCCAATTCGAACTGTTGAAGCGCGCGGTCGGCGGCGTCACCGAAGACCGCCGCCTGCAGCTCTTGCTGATCGCGTTTTCGTTCGGCGCGTTCTTCGAAGGAGCCTCGGGCTTCGGTACGCCGGTTGCCGTCACCGGCGCGGTGCTGATCGGCCTCGGATTCTCGCCGCTGGCCGCCTCCGGCCTGTCGCTGATCGCCAACACGGCGCCGGTCGCCTACGGCGCGCTGGGTACGCCGATCGCGGGACTGGCGCAGGTCACCGGGCTTGATCCGTATATCCTGGGCGCGATGGTCGGCCGGCAACTGCCGGTGTTCTCGCTGATCGTGCCGTTCTGGGTGGTGTGGGCGTTCGCCGGCTGGAAAGGCATGAAGGACGTCTGGCCGGCCATTCTGGTCACCGGCGTGTCGTTTGCGATCCCGCAATTCGTGATCTCGAATTACATCAATCCCTGGATCGTCGATATCGGCGCTTCCCTGATCTCGATGGGTTGCCTGATCCTGTTCCTGAAGGTCTGGCAGCCGAAGCAGCTGTGGCTGTCGCCGGCGCTGCGCGGCAGGGATGAATCGACCGCTACCATGGCCGCGGCCAAGCAAATGGACAAGACGCCGCTGACCCAGGGTGAGCTTTGGACGGCGCTGCTGCCGTGGATCGTCGTCTGCGTCGTGATGCTGATCTGGGGCAACGGCACGTTCAAGACCTGGGCGAACTCGATCTTCGTCTGGAACTACCCGGTTCCCGAACTGCACAACATGATCAACACGGTGCCGCCGGTGGCGGCGAAGCCGACGCCGCAAGGCGCGGTATTCGGCTTCACCTATCTGTCGTTCACCGGAACGGGCATGTTGATTGCCGCGATCATTGCCGGCCTCCTGGCGGGCTTTTCGCCGCTGAGGATGGTCACGGAATACGGCCGCACCATCAAGCTGTGCGCTATCTCGCTGATCACGATCTCGGCGATGCTGGCGATCGGCACGCTGACGCGGCTGTCGGGCGTCGACGCGACGCTGGGCCTGGCGTTCGCCGCGACCGGCGTGCTCTACCCCTTCTTCGGCACGCTGCTGGGCTGGCTGGGCGTGGCGCTGACCGGATCGGATACGGCGTCGAACATCCTGTTCGGCAATCTGCAGAAGATCACTTCCGAGCAACTGGGCCTGTCCTCGGTGCTGATGGGCGCCGCCAACTCCTCTGGCGGCGTGATGGGCAAGATGATCGACGCGCAGTCGATCGTGGTGGCCTCCACCGCCACCAACTGGTATGGACACGAAGGCACGATCTTGCGCTTCGTGTTCAAGCATTCGATTGCATTGGCCTGTCTCGTCGGCATTCTCGTGATGCTGCAGGCCTATGTCTATCCGTTCACGCTCATGGTGCTGAAGGCGCCATAGCGGCTCGAACCCGAGGCAAGAAATCCCCGCGGCCGCAAGGCTGGCGGGGATTTCTTTGCGCGTTTTTTTGCTGCCGCGAACCTGTTCAACGTCACACCCGTCGAATAGAACGGCGCCGGTGCGTCACGTCGCATTTCGAGAGGTGTTCATGCGTTCGATCCATTCTGCTTTGTGTCCGGCCGGTATTGCCCTGGTCCTGCTGGCATCCGTTGCCGCGACAAGTGCAGCGAAGGCCGAAACCGGATTTCCCTTCGGCATGGAAATGACGCTGGACGCGCTGCCCCAGCCCGGATCGAAGCGGGTGCCCGACCTCGACATCGGCGACAATGGCGAAGTCGCCCTCGAGCTCTGGTGCAAGGGCGGCAAGGGCCAGTTTTCGGTGGCCGGCAACACCGTGATCTTCGTCGCAGGCCAGATGGAGGACCGCCCCTGTCCGCCGGCGAAAGCGCAGGCCGACGACGAACTGATCGCCGCCCTGACCGACGCCACCACCTGGCGGCGGCAGGGCGATTCCGTCTTCTTCGTCGGCCCCAGGACGCTGCGCTTTCGGCTCAACACGAACTAACGCAATTACGCATAAATCCGGAAACACTCATGGATTTGGCGATGTCCGCGTTACCTCCCTCGCGAACGGACATCGTCGGCCAGCCGCCCATGTCCGAAGGTGCCAAGGCGACATCATACTTTCACTTCATACTTTCACTTCGTCGCTGGAAGACGGACCTGGAATTCGGTCGGTCGTTCAGGCGTAGGCGGCGTGATAGCGCTGCCGCGCGACCAGCACACCGATCACAAGCATATTGAGAATATTGGCGCAGACGCCGGCCGCAAAGGCGGGCGCGTAATAGCCGAAATGATCGTAAAGCAGACCGGCGACCCAGCCGCCGGCGGCCATGCCGAACCCGCTGAACAGCAGCAATGTCGGGATGCGCCACGAGGCCTCTGATGCCGGGAACAGTTCGCGCACCGCCAGCACATAGGCAGGGATGATGCCGGAAAAGCCGAGCCCGAACGCGGCTGCCACCGTGAACAGGCCGGCTTCATTCTGGGTGAACAGAAAACCCGCCATCGATGCGGCCTGCCAGGCCGATCCGATCAGCACGGTGGCGAGACCGCCAATGCGGTCGGAGATGAGGCCCCAGATTTGCCGGCTCAGGAAGGCGGTGCCGAGCAGCACCGACAGCATCAGGGCGCCCATCGAGCGGCCGATGCCGAGATCGGTGCAGAAGGCGACCAGATGACCCTGCGGCATAGCCATCGGAATGCAGCACAATACCCCGGCTCCGCACATCATCGCGAATACGACGTTGCGCGGCAGGCCGAGCAGGCGCGTCCGGCTGCCACCGGCGCCGAGCGCCGTCGCCGGATGGAACACTTCGGGCGGATGACGAAAGAAAACGGCGGCCAGCGGCACGATGACGACGATTTCGGCGATCGCATAGCAGAGCATCGTCTGGCGCCAGCCGATGCCGGCAATGGCGCGCTCGAACACCGGCGGCCACAGCGAGCCGGCGAGATAACTGCCGCTCGAAATCAACGCCAGCGCCGAGCCGCGTCTCCGGTCGAACCAGCGGCTGACATAGATGTATAAAGGCGCATTGATGCCACCAAGTCCGATCAGGCCGATGAACAGCCCGTGCCCGATCCACAGCGGCCACGGCGAACCCAGCGTTGAGATCACCAGTCCGAGGCCGATCATCAGCCCGCCGCAGATCACGGTCCAGCGCGCGCCAACACGGTCAGCAATGCGGCTCATCATGATGCCGCCGACGCCGGAGCCGAGCCAGGCGAGCGCACTGGCAAGCGCCGGAATCGAGCGAGTGCCACCGACCTCGCCTGCGATGTCCTTGAGCGCGACCGCAGTGATCCAGGCGGCGCCAAACGCCATCATCATGATAAGGAGCGCCACCGAGGCGACGATCCAAGAAGTCCCTGGTCTCGATCGAGGGAGACGATTGCAGCATGAATGTTTGCCCCGGCAGAATTGTTTGGCAGATCGCAGCCGAATTGACCATTGCGCTGAGTTAAGGTCAGCCGCGCGTATCGGCCCGGATGTCCAGACAAACCTCCGCCAGACGGATGTGCCGAAACGCAAATTAGGCGGCTCCGCAAAAGACGGCTGTGGTCAAACCGGAAAAGTGCAACGCAAGCATATGTTTTCCGCGGTGCCTCCAATAACAGACGCCCGGCGGATATATTCTTCGGTCTCCGAGGTGGATGGTTGCACCCGCCACGTTCGGGAGCCGGACTTTACAATGTTTGGTTCTACCGCGCAGGCGCGTCGAGATATTTATGCAGTTTACCCGCGTCATCGGTCACGTTGAGGACATGGAAGTTTGGAACGCCAGCGGAAGCGGCTTTTCGTTCGTGATCAGTCATGAGAGCCGCAGCGGCGCCGGTTTTCGCGGGCGGGCCGGCTTCATGGCGTCGTGGCGTCCGATCCATCAGAACAGCAGCGCCGTTACGGTTGGCGGCTCGCCCTTCAAAACGCTCGCCGAGGCCGAAAGCGCCTGCCAGGCGATGGCAAGCCTCCTCACCAAAGGACGATCGGTGAGCGGTCGCGAGCCCTACGTTAACTTCAATGCCCCGGCTGTTCTTCGCAAATGGCCTTCACTCCGCAACGAGCGACGCGCCGAGGGCAGCCCCTATCTGCTCGTCGATGGCACCCTCGACCAGTGCTTGCGGGGGTTCATGGCCAAGCCGGCCTCCGTGCGTCACCTCTACGAAATTCATGTGGTTGCGCAGCCACCGTCAGCAACTGCCGTCTTGCCTGAAGCCCTCGTCGCTGAACTGGCGCGCCAGCGGAACCTTCGCTGATCCAGATGCATCCGCCGGTCCGGCGTGATCTCGTTTCGCAGACGCATGGATCAGAGCGAGATCCGCGACGGCCCGCGCTACTTCCACACCGATTTGTCGGCGTCCCAGCGCTGGCCCTTCAATTCCCTTGTCAGCGCCTCGATCGATCCGGTCTCGTCACGCGAATCGCCTTCCTCCTCGCCGCTGGCGGCATCATCCGCGAGCGTGAGCTTGGGGCCTGCGCTTTCGTCGCTCGTGGTGGTGGCGGGACTGCTGATCCAGAGCATCAGATGATCCGATCCGCCGGGCTTGTCCGGAGAGACGATGCCGTCGACCTCGATCGTGTCGGTGAGGTCGAGCGCGGGATAGAGCGGGCTTTGCCGCTTGAAGGTCAACTTCAGCTTGCCGCTGGTCGCGCTCCAGCTCGACGTCGCGGGCTTTGCCGCCAGCGTTTTCGACAGCACGTTGGAAATCGCAGCCGCCAGCTTGTCGCGGTTGACCTTGTCGCCGTCGCGCCAGTCGGCGGCGGCAAGGCGGATGGCGCGGTCCATCTCGACGAGGCCCGTGGTCCAGCCGGCCGCGACCACGCCCGGCATCGACTTCGCCTTGGCGATCAAGGCGGCGGCGCGGTCGGGATCGACGGTCAACGCCAGCGTCTGCTGGCCGGAACGCAGCGCGTCGCAGGTGATGCTGAGGCTGTTCACGCCGATCTCGAGGTCCTGGCCCTTCAGGCTCTTCAGGAAGTCCAGCGCGCTTTCGAGCTTGATCCGCACGCCGACCGATTCCGGCGAGACCTCGGTGAAATCCTTCGGCGTCGCATTGATGCCGTCATCGACGGTCTGGCTGTCCTGGAATTCCTTCTCGCTGATGTCGGAATTCTCGGACGAGAGCACCTCGGTCACGGTCTGGCCGACCGTGATCTGGCCGCGGAAATCGAAGGTGTCGCCGTTCTGCTTGCGCGCGAGCTTGACCGCGACCGGCTTCTTGTCGACGAGGCTTTGGGTCGAGCCGGTCAGGGTCTGGCCGTTGGCGGTGAGATTGACGACAAAGCGGTCCTTGCGCTCGGAATTCTTCTCGGCGGGGTAGCAGAGATCGAGCGACGCCGAGGTGACGGTCTTGCCCTGCCGCACCTCCTTCAGGATGACGTCGGCGTTGCCGTCCATCAGCCCGTCGATCGCGGTGAAATACCGGGTCTCGACGGCGTTCGGATCGGGCTTGGTCGACAGCTTCATCTGGGCCAGAGCGAAGTCCGGCGTGGCTGCGAACAGGCCCACCGCGACAAACAAAAGCGCGCGCATGCAAATTTCCTCGAAGGCTGGACGGATCGAGTTCGCCGTTGGTAGCAAACCCGTGTGTCATCCGCCAAAAAGAAGGCCGCCCGGAGGCGGCCTTCTCGCGAATTTTTGCTGAAGCGGCAGGCGATCAGAACCCCATGCCGCCCATTCCACCCATGCCGCCACCGCCGCCGGGCATCGGCGCCGCCGGCTCCTTCGGCATTTCGGCGACCATGGCTTCGGTGGTGACCAGAAGACCGGCCACGGAGGAGGCGTCCTGCAGCGCGGTGCGGACCACTTTGGCCGGGTCGATGATGCCCTTGGCGACCATGTCGACATATTCCTCGGTCTGGGCGTCGAAGCCGAAGGTTTCCGACTTGTCCTCGAGGATCTTGCCGACCACGATCGAGCCCTCGACACCCGCGTTCTCCGCGATCTGGCGGAGCGGGGCTTCGAGCGCCTTCAGCACGATGTTGATGCCGGCCTGAACGTCGGGATTGTCGTTGTGGATGCGACCCACCGCCTTCTTGGCGCGCAGCAGCGCCACGCCGCCGCCCGGCACGATGCCTTCCTGCACCGCCGCGCGGGTCGCGTTCAGCGCGTCCTCGACGCGGTCCTTCTTCTCCTTGACCTCGACCTCGGTCGCGCCGCCGACGCGGATCACCGCGACGCCGCCGGCGAGCTTGGCGAGCCGCTCCTGCAGCTTCTCGCGGTCGTAATCCGAGGTGGTCTCCTCGATCTGCGCCTTGATCTGGGCGACGCGCGCCTCGATGTCCTTCTTCTTGCCGGCGCCCTTGACGATCGTGGTGTTTTCCTTGTCGATCACGACCTTGCCGGCGCGGCCGAGCATATTCACGGTGACGCTTTCGAGCTTCATGCCCAATTCATCCGATATCAGCTGACCGCCGGTCAGGATCGCGAGGTCTTCCAGCATGGCCTTGCGGCGGTCGCCGAAGCCCGGCGCCTTGACGGCGGCGACCTTCAGCCCGCCGCGCAGGCGGTTCACCACCAGCGTCGCGAGCGCCTCGCCCTCGACGTCCTCGGCGATGATCAGGAGCGGACGGCCCGACTGCACCACGGCCTCCAGCACCGGCAGCATGGCCTGCAGCCCGGAGAGCTTCTTCTCGTGCAGCAGCACATAGACGTCCTCGAGCTCTGCCGTCATCTTCTCGGCATTGGTGACGAAATAGGGCGACAGATAGCCGCGGTCGAACTTCATGCCCTCGACGATGTCGACCTCGGTCTCGAGCGACTTGTTCTCCTCGACGGTGATGACGCCCTCATTGCCGACCTTCTGCATCGCCTGCGCGATCATCTTGCCGATGGCGGCATCGCCGTTGGCCGAGATGGTGCCGACCTGGGCGACTTCGGAGGAGGAAGCGACAGGCTTGGCGCGCTTCTCCAGATCCCTGACCACGGCGTGGACCGCGATGTCGATGCCGCGCTTGAGGTCCATCGGGTTCATGCCGGCGGCGACCGACTTGCCGCCCTCGCGCACGATCGCCTGCGCCAGCACGGTCGCGGTGGTGGTGCCGTCGCCCGCGGTGTCGTTGGTCTTGGAGGCGACTTCGCGCAGCATCTGCGCGCCCATGTTCTCGAACTTGTCCTCGAGCTCGATCTCCTTGGCGACGGTGACGCCGTCCTTGGTGATGCGGGGCGCGCCAAAGCTCTTCTCGATGACGACGTTGCGGCCCTTTGGCCCAAGCGTCACCTTCACCGCGTTGGCGAGAATATCGACGCCGCGCAGCATGCGGTCGCGCGCGTCTCCGGCAAATTTTACGTCCTTGGCAGCCATTTGAATTACTCCTGGAATTGATTGGTTGAGGCGCTCACTGCTGTTTTCAGTTCGTCATCGCCGGGCTTCTCTTCCCCTCTCCCCTTGTGGGAGAGGGTGGACGCGATGCGAAGCATCGCGGACGGGGTGAGGGGTCTGTTTCCGCGGATGGAAACCCCTCATCCGGCGCGGACTTTGTCCGCGCCACCTTCTCCCACAAGGGGAGAAGGGAAAAGCAACCGCGCCCACGACCAACGTGCGGTAGCCGCGTTACTGGGCAATCAGACCAGCACGCCCATGATGTCCGACTCCTTCATGATCAGGAGCTCCTCGCCGTCGAGCTTGACCTCGGTGCCCGACCATTTGCCGAACAGCACGCGGTCACCGACCTCGAGGTCGATCGGGATCAGCTTGCCGCTTTCGTCGCGGCCGCCGGGTCCCACCGCGGTGATCTCGCCCTGGGATGGCTTTTCCTTGGCCGTATCGGGAATGATGATGCCGCCCTTGGTCTTCTCTTCGGCGTCGATACGCTTGACCACGACGCGGTCATGCAGCGGTCGGAATTTGGATTTGGCCATGACGTTTCCTTTTGGAGGCTCGCTTTACAGATCGGCTCGGCTGGCGAAGGCGGATCGGGAATGCGGCCTCATTCGACGCCGCGATGGCACCAAAATGATCCGCACCTTTGGCAATCACGCCTTCGGAGTGCTAATAGCGCGCCCCGAAATATGGCCTTGCGAAGTTCCTGTCAAGCAAAGGTGGTTAAGGCGTTATTGAGGCTGGTATAGGATGCTCGCTGGCGAAACCAGGCCGGAGCTGTAGGCGTAGTTATTGCTCCGACTGCAGTTTTACGCTTGGCTGCGACGTGGGTGCGGCCACGACCTTGTTCCGGGGGAATGCCATGTTTAGTTTGGGCTACGCGCGGGGGATTGCCAATCTGTCCGTCATCTCGACGCTGGCGATATCGCTGGCGGCCTGCGGCGGCGGCATGAGCCTCGGTAATTTCGGCTCCTCCCAGCCGGCCGCACCGGAGCCGGGGGTCGAGCCCGAAGTGCCGGCGACCATCCGCGGCCAGGAACTGGTCGGCAAATGGGGCCTTGCCTCCTTCCAGAACCCCAACGACCGGGCCCGCACCGAGAAACAGGCCCAGGCCCAATGCAAGCAGCCTTACGTGATCGGCTCCGGCCAGTCCGGCGGCGTGGTCATGCATCTGGCCGACCAGGCCACCCCGCAGGAATTGAGGGTCAAGGGCAGCCAGAGCGGCAAGAACTATATCGGCCCTGCCGGCCCGCCCGGCGGCGAGCAGGACCGCGAAATCGTCTCCTTCGACGGCCGCGTGCTGATCACGCGCTTCGTCGACAAGGACGCCGCCACCCGCTACGGCAACATGGTCTATGTCCGCTGCGGGCCGAAGGCGTAATTCAATAACACCCTGCACGTCATGCCCCGCGCATGCGGGGCATCCAGTAGCCACTGCTGCCAGCGCCTAACCGAGAGGTCACGGCGTATTGGATCGCCCGCCTTCGCGGACGATGACAGCGGAAGTGGTTGCAGAAACAAAAACGCCGGCATTCTGCCGGCGTTTTCGTTTGGCCTCCCTGAAAAAAGGTCAGTCGAACAGGGCGTCGATGTCGTCCTGCGAGGCGTGGCCGACGTCGCCGTCGAGCTTCGGGCCGTTGAGCAGCTTGGCATCGCCCTCGCGGGTGTCGACGATCGGCGGCGCATGGGCGCGGATGGCGTCGACGCCGCCCCAGATCTCCATCATCGCGTTGATGTGCTGTTCGATGAACCGCATGGTCGCCATCACCTTGGTGATGCGCTGGCCGGTCAGGTCCTGGAAGTTGCAGGCCTCGAAGATCGAGATGACGCGTTCGCCGATTTCCTCGCTCAGGATCTTCTGCTGCTCGGGCGAGTTGACCTTGGCGAGCGCGCTTGCCGCCTGGTCGATCGCTTCGGCGGCTTCCAGGATCTGCTGGGTGGCGTGTTCGGTGCCGCCGACGACGGCGCCAAGCTCGCCATTGACCTTGGCCATCTCCTCGCCGTCAAAGCTCTTGCCGTGCAGCACGGCGATCTCGCGCTTGGTGCGGCTGATGGCGTCGTGGATCAGGTCGAGCTCGATCTTGAGCTTCTCGCATTGTTCGATCTGGGCGCGATAGGTTTCGAGCAAAGCATGCGCCTCCGCAACTTCCTTTGTGACCGATCCTTCGAGGGTCTCGGCCGTTGCGCTCCTGGCCGTGCCACCGCTGGCCATCTGGGCGCGGATCGCGCGCAACTCGTCCATGATCGCGTGATGCATGGGGCCGACGTCGGCATCAGTGACCTCCGGCATCGCCATGTCGCCGCGGATGGCTTCTTCGATACGAAAACGCTTGCGATGAACGGGCATGAAAAACTCTTCCTGAACTTTAAGCTCCTTCACCTTTTAGACAGATGCGATTTAACATCGAGTTCACGCGAGGAACTGTCGTGAATGCAGGATGCGGCCCGATGCCTACCGGCGATTAACCATGTGGCTTCCGCGTTCATCGAAAATAAACGCTACCCGACAAATCAGGTCGCGACATCCGGCATGGTGAATCGAAACGGCGCCTCCGTTTACCAAACCGATCAGGTTTTCGTTGTTTATTCACCACGTGCAGGGAGCGTTGGTTAGTGCTTCCTGAAGACGAACAGATCAGACGAAACCAGTACAGAGTACGTCGATGTCCAGAAACGTCACCCTTGCGCTGCTTGCCGGCGCGTCCTTCCTCAGCATCGGTATCGATTCCGCCGCGGCGTTCGACAGAGCGGCTCGCGAACCCAACGTGATCTATGCCAACGATCCGCAGGCGACCTCGGTGCGCTCGGCCTATGCCGAGCGCTCCAACATGGGCGGCGGCTTCATCCAGTTCCTGTTCGGCGACGGGCCGCAGGCGCGGCGCTACCAGCAGGAGCCGGCGTATCAGCAGCAACCGTCCTACTACGTGCCGCAGGTCGACCTGCCAGGCAGCCAGCCGCAGCCGACGCTGCAGCAGGAGCAGGCTGCCGAGGCGCAGCGTCCGCTCGATCCGAAATTCGAGAAGCAGCAAGTCGAGTATCACGGCCACGAAGGTCCGGGCACCATCGTGATCGACACGCCGAACAAGTTCCTGTTCCTGGTGCAGGGTAACGGCCGCGCGCTGCGCTACGGCATTGGCGTCGGCCGTCCGGGCTTCATCTGGTCGGGCACCAAGACGATCTCGGCCAAGAAGGAATGGCCGGACTGGACGCCGCCGCCGGAAATGCTGGCACGCCGTCCCGATTTGCCGCGGCATATGGAGGGGGGCCCGGAAAATCCGCTCGGCGCGCGCGCGATGTATCTCGGCTCCTCGCTCTACCGCATCCACGGCTCGAACGAGCCCTGGACCATCGGCACCAACGTGTCTTCCGGCTGCATCCGCATGCGCAACCAGGACGTGATCGACCTCTACGGCCGTGTCAACGTCGGCACCCGGGTCATCGTGCTCTGATTGCCGCTCAGTTTTTTGTTGGGGCATGATCTTTCGGAAAACCGCTTCACACTTTCCGGATCATGCCCAAGCCCACAAAAATGGCCGCCCATGGGGCGGCCATTTCGTTTTGGATCGAGGGCTGCTTACGCGTAGTCGCTGTCGTTGTCGCTGCCGAAATCGTCGGAATCGAGATCCATGGCGTCCTGATCGGCATCCTGCTGGCGATCGATCGCGGCCTGGTCGAACAGGCCGCTGCGCGAGCCCGAGTCGGAGCGCCCGATATCGTTGAGGCCGGCATCGCGGGCGAGCGAGCTGTTCGAGTTATCGCTCCACGGGCTGCCGCCACGATCATTTGAGCTCGCGGTGTCGCCAAAGGCCTGATGATGGCCGCTGCCGCCCATCATGGAGCGGATGCCGTTCATCAGGAGCGAGCCGCCGACCACGCCCGCCGCCGCTGCCGCTGCCGTGCCAAGGAACGAACCGCCGCCGCCGAAGGGCGGGGCGCCATAGGACTGGCCGAAGCCGCCGCCTTGTCCGTAGCCGCCTTGTCCATAGCCACCTTGTCCATAGCCTTGGCCCGGACCCTGGTCGTAATGGCCTTGGTCATACTGACCCTGGCCCTGGCCCTGGGTTTGCTGCAGCACCTGGCCCGAGTTCCAGACCGGGCGGCTTGGAACCGGCGGCGGTACATTGGGCACCGAGCCGCGCGGCTGGCTGTCCTTGCCGAAAATCGTGTCGCGCATGGAATCGAGGAAGCCGCCGGATTGGGTCTGTTCCGGTGCATGCGCCTGTTCCAGCTCCTGGATGCGGGCGCCGGCCCGCTTCAACGCCTCGTCCTGCAGCAGCACCGTCTGCACCAGCACATAGATCGCGTTGGGCGCCTTGCGCAGGCCATCCTGGATCGCCCCCGCCGCGTCCGGATCGCGCGGTGCGCCTTCCACCTTGGCAAGCCGGTCGAAAAGATCGTCAACCAATTGGCGTTCTTGCGGTGTCATGGGTTGTCTCCTCGCGCCCTGGATTCGGGACGCGGGCAAGATGTAGGGGGCGTTTGTGCCGCAGGTAGCGCTTCGCCAAAATTAAATTTTGGTATGCGACCAAACGTCCCGTGGCCGGTTCAGGAATCCGTCAGGCCAATGTAACTTTATTCGCCGCAAGCAGCGCCGGGAAATCCTCGCCGGCGAGGTAGGCGTGCTCGACCTCGCGCACCCTGGTGAGCGGATCGAGGCTGACCAGCACGTCATCGACAAAGCCGGGATGGCACATGATGACACCGCCTTCCGGAATCCCATCCAGAAACCCGCGCATCAGCGCGGCATAGTCGGGAATGCGGGAATAATCATAGGCGCCGGAGAAGGCCGGATTATGCGCGAGGCCCTCGCGCGCGGCGCGGCGCTTGAACTGCGTGGAGAGGTAGTCGAGGAACAGCGCCTTGGGCGAGGCGAGCCGCTGGCCGAGTGGCTGATTGCGCCTGGCCTGGCGCACCCAGGCCTCCGGCGCCTTCTCCTTCACCGCCGCCAGAAGCCCGTCGCGGACCTGCGGATATAGCTGCACATGCTGATGACCGTCGACGAAGTCCGGCGCGCGTCCGAACAGTTCGCGGAACGCGGCGATCTGCATCGAAACTTCCGCGCCGATGATCTCGGGATCGAGCCGGCGCAATTGACCGGCGCGCAGAAGCTTCTTGAAGGGCAGGAATAGTTCATCCCTGAGCGGGCGGAAATGCATGGTAAGCGGACGGAACGGCGCTGTCAGGGTGACATGCAGGCCGATGGCGCAGCGCGGGCTCCTGGCGGCGGCCTCCTGCAGGCGCGCGGCATCGTCGCGGCCGATCGCGGGCGTCACCACCATCACCGAGGTCGCGTTGAGGCGGCCGCGCTCGATCAGCTCGCGAATGGCGCGGTTGACGCCGGGGCTGATGCCGTAATCGTCGGCGCAGAGCCAGATGCGCCGCCCGGCCTCGCTCATTCGGCGGCAGTCCTCTCGCTGGCGCTTTCTGTAGGTTGCGCCTCGCAATGCTTCTCGCTGTGCTCGGCGACGAAGTAGATCGGGCGTGCCTTCAATTCCGATAGAATTTTTCCGATATATTCGCCGACGATCCCGATCATGATGAGCTGCACGCCGCCGATGGTCATGAGGCCGACCACGAGCGAGGGATAGCCGGGCACCTGCTTGCCGGTGGTGAACACCTCCCACAGGATCGATAGTCCGAACAGGAAAGCGCCCGACGCGAGGACCACGCCGAGCAGGCTCGCAAAGCGCAGGGGCGCCACCGAGAACGAGGTCAGGCCTTCGATGGAAAGGCCGAGCAGCCGCATGAAAGAGAAGGTGGTGACGCCATGTGCGCGCGGCGCCGGCTCGTAATCGACGCGGATCTGGCGGAAGCCGATCCAGCTTGCGAGCCCCTTGAAGAAGCGGTTGCGTTCGGGGAGCTGCCGGAGCGCCGCCACCGCACGCGGCGACAGCAGGCGGAAGTCGCCGGCATCTTCCGGAATTTTCTGGCGCGCGCCCCAGTTGATCAGCGTGTAGAAGCCGCGCACCGAGAGCCGCCGCAGCGTCGACTCATTGTCGCGATGGGCCTTGGCGGTATAGACCACGTCATAGCCGCCATCGATCCAGTGGCTGACGAGTTGCTCGATGAATTCGGGCGGATGCTGGCCGTCGCCGTCCATGAACATCACCGCGCCGCGCCTGGCGTGATCGAGGCCGGCCATCAGCGCGGCCTCCTTGCCGAAATTGCGCGACAGCGACACCACCTGGACGTCGAGCGCATCGGCCGTGAGGGCGCGTGCGATCTCGAGCGTGCGGTCGGTCGAGCCGTCATCGACGTAGACGACCTCGCAAGCGACCCTGAAGCGCTCCCGCAAACGCATGGCGAGAGTGCCGAGGCGCTCGTGCAGCGAGCCCAGTCCCGCCGCCTCATTATAGACGGGCACGACGATCGACAGGCCCTGCGCCGCGGCGTTGGCCGCCGTGGTCGTCAGGCTCGAGACATCGCTACCGAGCATCATGATTGAAGTCCCAGCTCCTGGTCGGGAACCATATGGCAATCGGTGCGGCTTGTCGCCACGGCCGGCGGATTAACCTGTTGTCATTATTGCCGCAGGAACGCTTCAAGCCTGGCGAAAAGCGGGTTCTCGCGGTCGAGCACATAGTCGAGCGACGCCACCGATACCGTCTCCGCGCCCTTCGCGCGCAGGAAGCTGCCGAGCGCGTAAAGCTGCGCCGGAGGGCAGTGCAGCGTAACCATGCCGGAAGAAGTCGGAGCGCCGAACGGCGACACCACGCCGAAACGGTTGTGGGCCTCGGCGAGCATCGCGTCGTCGCAACCGGCAAAGCGTGTGCGGACCTCGCGGTATTTGTTGGCGCGGGCGCGCGCGGCGATGTGGTCGAGGATGATGCGGGCGGTCTCGCGCGCCTCCACCGACCAGTCGGCGTCCCGCGAGGCCACGAGATTGGCCTGGCTCTTCAGGATCACGCCGTCGTCGAGCACCTTCAGCCCGTTGGCGGCAAGCGTCGCGCCGGTCGTGGTGATGTCGACGATCATCTCGGCGGTGCCGGTCGCGGGCGCGCCTTCGGTCGCACCGGCGCTTTCGACGATGCGGTAGTCGACCACGCCGTGGGCGGCGAAGAAATTGCGCGTCAGGTTGATGTATTTGGTCGCAACCCGCATCCGCCGGTTATGCTGCTCGCGGAATCCAGTGGTGACGTCGTCGAGATCGGCCATGGTGCGGACGTCGATCCAGGCCTGCGGCACCGCGACCACGACATTGGCGCTGCCGAAGCCGAGCTGGTCGATCAACAGCACGCGCTTGTCGGCGTTCGCGATGTTCTCGCGCACGAGGTCCTCGCCGGTGACGCCGAGATGCACCGCGCCGCTCGCAAGCTGCGCTGCGATCTCGCTCGCCGAGAGATAGGCGATCTCGACATTGTCGTAGCCCATCATGGTGCCGCGGTAGTCGCGCGCGCCGCGCGGTTTTGCGAGCGAGAGCCCGGCATGGGTGAAGAAGGCTTCGGCGTTTTCCTGCAGGCGGCCCTTGGAGGGCACCGCGAGGACAAAAGGCGTGCTCATTTCTTGCTCCCGCGGCCAAGCTGCGTGAGCGCCTCGACCCAGACCGAGAATCCGACGGCGGGGATCGGTGCGGCCGAGCCGAGCTGCGTCATCAGCCCGTCGTAGCGGCCGCCGGCCACCAGCGGCTCGATGCCATTGCCCTGGCGTGCAGTTCGAATTCGAAGCCGGTGTAGTAGTCGAGCCCGCGGCCGAAGGAGGTGGAGAAGCGTATCTTGCGCATATCGACGCCGCGCGCGGCCATGAAGCCGACCCGGCTTTCGAGCTGGTCGATGGCGGCCGAGATGTCGAGCTTTGCATCGGCGGCGAGCGCGCGGAGCCGCGCGACCGCATCGTCGGGATCGCCCGAGATCGCCAGGAAGCGCTTGATGATGGCGGTGGCGTCGCGCGGCAGCGCGCCGGCCTTCAAGGTCGATTGCTCGAGGAAGCGGTCGGCGATTTCGGCGACCGTGCGTCCGCCGACATTGGTCGCGCCCGCGATCGACATCAGGTCGGTGACCAGCGCCAGCGCCGCCTTGCGGTCGCTGCCTGCGAGTGCCGCGAGCACGCCCTCATATTCGTTGCGGCCCGGCGCGGTGTTCAGCGTGAGCTGCTCGATGTCCTGGGCGAGGTCGATCTTGCGGTTGAAATCCTTGATCAGCCGCCGCCGCCAGACCGGGAACAGCTGCAGCGCGTCGATCAGCGCGTTGAACAGCGCGACGTCGCCGGTGCGGATTTCGACGTCGTTGACGCCGAAGGCTGCGGTCGCTTCCAGCGCGAGCGCCAGCATCTCGGCGTCCGCCGCGGCGCGGTCCTGCCGCCCGAAGGATTCGACGCCGGCCTGCAGGAACTCGCTCGGCCGGCCCCAGCGATAGCGGAACACCGGACCGAGATAGGAGAAGCCGGCGGGCTGGCCGGCGCGTGGCGAGGCGAGATAGTCGCGCGCGACGGGAATGGTGAGGTCGGGCCGCAGGCACAGTTCCTCGCCGCTGGCGTCGGTCGTCAGGTAGAGGCTCTTGCGGATGTCCTCGCCGGAGAGGTCGACGAACGGCTCGGCCGGCTGCAGAATCGCGGGTTCGGCGCGCATGTAGCCGGCCTGGGCAAACGACAACAGCAGCGCGTCCGCCCAGGCGGCGGTCCCAGCGGTGGAATTGGCTGGTGTCGCAGTCATCAAGGGGTTCCAGACACGCCGGGAACGGTTCCTCCGGCGATTTGGCGCAGCCCTTAGCACGGCTTGGATGACGTTTCGACAGGGATCGGGCAAGTCCCTTAACGTCTTCTGTCTTAACGGCTTTTAACGGCCGTTAGCAGATCCTTTCCAGTCGCCCAAAGCGGTCTGCACCAGCGCCAGCGCGGCGACGCCCGCGGTGTCGGCCCGCAGGATCCGCGGGCCCAGCGCCAGCCTTAAGGTTTGCGGTTGCCGCAGCAGCAGCGCCCGTTCGTCCTCGGCAAAGCCGCCTTCGGGTCCGATCAGGACATCGATGCCCTTGGTTTGGACCCTAACTTGTGCGGGGCCCGCCCTCAGCGCCGCCAAGGGATCGGCGACCTCGGCGGCCTCGTCGCAGAACACCAGCAGACGTTCGGAATCGCGCTTGTCCAGGAAGCGTTCCAGCGGCACGGGATCGGCCACAGATGCCAGGCTCAGGATGCCGCACTGTTCGGCGGCCTCGATGACATTGGCGCGCATCCGCTCGCTGTTGACGCGGGACACTTGCGTGAATCGCGTCAGCACCGGCTGCAGCGAGGAGGCGCCCAACTCGACCGCCTTCTGCACCATGTAGTCGAGCCGCGCGTGCTTCAGCGGCGCAAAGACATAAGCGAGGTCGGGGAGGCGATCCTGCGGCCGGGTCCGGCTTTCGATCGTCAGACTGTCCGGCCGCTTGCGGCCGCCGATCTTTGCCCGCCATTCGCCGTCGCTTCCGTTGAACACGAGAACGGTGTCGCCCGAAGCCAGCCTGAGAACGTTACCCAGGTAGTTGCTTTGGTCACGTTCCAGCGCAACGGTCTGGCCTTCGCCGAGCGGGGCGTCGACGAACAGGCGGGGCACTGCGGAAATCGAGTTCGGGCATGGGTAATGTTCAACGCGGCGGTTCAGGCCGCCTTTTAACTCAAAGGCTCAGAATCCGGGGCAAATATTGGTCTGAAATGCGACGGCGCGCCGCGCTCTTGCCCCATTCCGCGGGTTGTTAACGGTCGGCAGGAATCGTAAAAAGACCATACCGGATATTCGCTCCCGCACGTTGGATTCGGGACATCTATGGGCCTTTGGACCTTGCCGGAGAAACAGCCTTGATGATCCACCGCTTGATTGTGCCGATGGCGTTGGCCGTCCTTTCCGTTCAGGCCGGGTCCGCGCTGGCGCAGGGTGCGTTCCCGGCGCCGCTGCCTAACCAGCCCGGACCTGTGGCAAACGATCCGGCGTTTCCGCCGGTCAACGGCGCGGCGCCAAGGGCGTCCGTCGGTGCGCCGCCGGCCGCGGCTTCACCGTTCTCCGGTGGCGCTGCGCCGATCGCCGGAGGTCCAGCATCATTCGCGCCGGCCCCGCCGTCGCAGGGCGGCGGCAATCCCGCCCAGGCGCAGGCCTGCCAGAACGGCTTCATTCCGCTCCGCGAGGACGCGGAAAAGAAGGGCAAGATGATCAAGGCTGCGAGCGAACGGCATGCGCCGCCGGATGAAGCCTGCAAGATCATCGGCAATTACAGCGCGGCCGAGGTCAAGATGATCAAATACGTCGAGGCCAATTCCGCCAAGTGCGGAATCCCGCCGCAGGTCGGCGATCAGTTGAGGGCCGGTCACAAGGGTACCGAGGCGCTTGTGAAGAAGGTCTGCACCGTGGCCGAGCAGATCAAGACGCGCGGGCCGGCCGGGCCCAGTCTGAGCGAGGTGCTCGGCTCCGCCAACTCGGCTCCCGAAGCCACCGCCGCGCGCAAGGGCGGCAGCACCTTCGACACGCTGAACGGCAACGTCCTTCAGAGGTAGTTTCAAATGAGTGACGCAGTGCCGCTGATTTGAAGTTCCTGTTGCGCTTGCGGCAATTTCGTTCCAGGAACTTCAAATCGGAAGCGGCACTGCAATTTATGATTGCTAGTGCCCGGCTGTTTCCGAAGTTCGTTCGGAAGGTGCGGCAATGGAGTACGAACTTCGGAAACAGGGCACTGGCACGGCGCGCGTTGCGGATGCGACCGGCAATTGGGTCGACACGACAGCGCCGCCCTGGTCGCGGCCTTATCTCCGGCTCGCCCGGCTCGATCGTCCGATCGGATCCTGGCTGCTGTTGATGCCGTGCTGGTGGTCGGCGGCGCTGTCCGCCGGCGTCGCGCACCAGACCAGCCGTCTGCCGCTCGATATTGTGCTGTTTTTCATCGGCGCGTTCGCCATGCGCGGCGCGGGCTGCACCTGGAACGACATCACCGACCGCGATCTCGACGCCAAGGTCGAGCGCACGCGCTCGCGGCCGATTCCGGCAGGCCAGGTGAGCGTCAAGCAGGCGTTCGCGTTCCTGGTCTTGCAGGCGCTGATCGGGCTTGCGGTGCTGCTGCAGTTCAACCGCTTCGCGGTCGCAACCGGCATCGCCTCGCTCGTGATCGTCGCCGATCTATCCCTTCATGAAACGCATCACCTGGTGGCCGCAGATCGTATTGGGGCTCGCCTTCTCCTGGGGCGCGCTGATGGGTTTCGCGGTGACCTTCGGCAGGCTCGATGTTACGGCGTTCGCGCTCTATGCCGGCTCGATCGCCTGGGTGATCTGCTTACGACACCATCTACGCTCATCAGGACACTGAGGACGACGCGCTGATCGGCATCAAGTCGACCGCGCGGCTGTTCGCCGAGCGACACGCATCAGGCGCTGATCGTGTTCTATGGACTTGCGGTGATGCTGATCGGCGTGGCGCTCGCGCTTGCCGGCGCGGGCACCGCGGCCTGGATCGGGCTCGCCATATTCGCCGTGCATCTCGCCTGGCAGGTCAGCCGCTGCAGATCGGCGATCCCGCGTTGTGCCTGCGGCTGTTCAAGTCCAACCGCGATGCCGGGCTGTTGCTGTTTGCGGGCCTTGGTGCGCGGTGCGATCGCATGCGCGTGGTAGCGAAGTGTACCCACTTGCGACGAGGGTGGGTACGCTTCGCTAACCCCCTTACGAATCCGTCAATTCCTGCGATGATCTCGCGCTCGCCGCGATAGCTGTTCGCGGGATTGAGCAGGGCGCCGACGCGCCGACGCATCAGGAATTTCGGGCGGCGGAAACGGATCGCGTTGCGGCGGCGGCGCCGGGGCGCGGGCTCGCGGGATTCGTCCTGCAGTTGCGGCAGCGCGAAGATCTCGCTCCAGACCTGCCAGGCGGTCGCGATCTCTTCCGCGTCCGAGCTGACGCAGAGCGGAATCGTCAGCGACGGGTCGCGATGCAGCAAGCACCAGCATCCGTGTCGTCGTCGCTGCCGCGCAGCGCGACGCCGAGGAAATCGCTGACGCGAACGTTGATGGCCATCCGCATGCCTTGCACGGCACGGCGCAGCACGACGCGTTCGCGATGAAGCTCGACCTGCCGCATGCCGCCATCCGCACGAATGTCGTGCGCGCGAAGCTGACGGGCAGAGAAAGAGGGTCGAGCCGCAGAGCACGGCTCGACCCGGCGGGATTGATCCCGCTTGTTGCTGTTTGACGCCTCACGGCTTTGTCTCCCCGCCGGGATTATGTTCCCGGTCGATGCGTGAGACTTTGCCACGGCCCGGTCCGTTTCGGCTTAAAAAGGCTGGTTAAGGAGCCGTCACCGGGGTGCAAACGTCTCCCATGATTGACAAGACCTTGGCTTGCATGATTGACGAGACGTTGCGCGAGCTCCGAAAATCTTCGGTTTTTGGCGCGCAGAAAATGCTTGAAGTCCGCGCCAATCGGGCACATCTGTCGGTGTCTGTTGATTTGCGCCCGCACCCCCGTAAAATGTCAGGGATTTCGTTCGTGAACTCTTCACCATTCGCCACATCGACGCTTTCCGCAAAAATCCGCCAACACCGACCTGTTCGATCAATCCGCGCTCTCGGCGCTGGCCGAGCGGCTGGTCGAGGCCGCAAAGCACGCCGGCGCGGATGCCGCCGACGCGGTCGCGGTGCGCGGCATCTCGCAAGGCGTCGAGGTGCGCGACGGCCGTGTCGAGGAATCCGAGCGCTCCGAGGGCGACGATGTCGGCCTGCGCGTGCTGGTCGGGCAGCGCCAGGCGGTGGTGTCGACCAACGACGTCGGCAGCGACGGCATCGCGAGACTTGCCGAGCGCGCGGTGGCGATGGCGCGCGTCGCGCCCGACGACAAATATGTCGGGCTTGCCGATCCCGCGCTGCTGGCGCGCGAGCTTTCCCGAGCTCGACCTGCTCGATCCGAACATTCCTTCCGTTGCCGAACTCGAGCGGCGCGCGCAGGAGGCCGAAGCCGCAGGCCTTGCGGTGAAGGGCGTCACCAAATCCGGCGGCGCGTCGGCCTCGGCCGGGATCGGCGGCATGGTGCTGGTCACCAGCGCCGGCTTCCACGGCTCCTATCTGCGCTCGAGCCAGGGCATCTCGATGACGGCGATCTCGGGCGACGGCACCGGCATGGAGCGCGACTACGACTACACCTCGGCACCGCATGCGACCGATCTGGAGAAGCCCGAGCAGCGTCGGCCGCAGGGCCGGCGAGCGCACGGTGGCGCGTGCCAATCCGCGCAAGGTCGAGACCTGCAAGGTGCCCGTCGTCTTCGACCCGCGCGTCTCCGGTTCGCTGGTCGGCCATCTCGTCGGTGCGGTCAACGGCGCCTCGATCGCGCGCAAGACAAGCTTCCTGAGGGACAAGCTCGGCGCGCAACTGTTCGCGAAAAACATCCGCATCATCGACGATCCCCTGCGCAAGCGCGGCCTGCGCTCGCAATCCTTCGATGCCGAGGGCGTCGCGGTGAATAAGCTCGCCATTGGTCGACGGCGGCGTGCTGACCACGTGGCTCCTGGATTCGGCGACCGCGCGCGAGCTCGGCCTGAAGACGACCGGCCACGCCCATCGCGGCGTGTCGTCGTCGCCGTCGCCGGGACCGTACAATCTGCATCTCGAGGCGGGCGAGGCGACGCCGGACGAGCTGATCGCCGACATCAAGCAGGGTTTTTACGTCACCGACCTGATCGGTTCCGGCGTCAACGGCGTCACCGGCGACTACAGCCGCGGCGCCTCCGGTTTCTGGATCGAGAACGGCGAGATGACCTATCCCGTGAGCGAGGTGACGATCGCGGGACATCTGCTCGAGATGTTCAAGTCGATGGCGGTCGCCAACGACCTGGTGTTCCGTTACGGCGTCAACGCGCCGACCGTGCGCATCGAGGGACTGACGCTTGGCGGACGCTGACAGCGCGCACGCGGCGAGCTTCGCGCGGGATACTCGATTGCTGAAGGATACGGTGCGCGAGGCAGGGGCGCTCGCGCTCTCGCTGTTCCGCACCGAATTGAAGAACTGGACCAAGGGCGCGTCCTCGCCGGTCTCGGAAGCCGATATCGCCGTTAACGATTTGCTGGAGGCGCGCCTGCGCAACGCGACGCCGGATTATGGCTGGCTGTCGGAAGAGAGCGCCGATGACGAAAACCGCCTCGGCAAGCGGCTGGTGTGGATCGTCGACCCCATCGACGGCACCCGCGGCTATCTCGCCGGCCGCGAGGACTGGTGCGTGAGCGTCGCGCTGGTCGAGGACGCAGCGCCCAGGCTCGCCGCCGTGTTCGCGCCGGCCACGGAGGAGTTTTTCTTCGCAAGCCGCGGGCAGGGCGCCACGCACAACGACAAGGCGATTTCGGTGACGGGCGGGACTGCGCTGGATTTCGCGCGCGTCGCCGGTCCGAAGCCGCTGGTCGAGCGGCTGAACCCGACATCGCGGCGAGATCGTCCTGCATCCGCGAATCGCCTCGCTCGCACTCAGGCTTTGCCGGGTCGCAGAGGGAAATCTCGATGCGGCGTTTGCCGGCGGCCAGTCGCGGGACTGGGATCTTGCCGCGGCGAATTTGATCGTGCAGGAAGCGAATGGTAACATGACCGCGCTTTCCGGGGACGCGATCCTTTACAATCGCCGGGAAGTGGCGCACGGGGTGCTGGTGGCCGCGGGACGCGAACGTCATGCGAGCATCGTCTCGCATTTTCGCAGCCGTCCGTTGCCTTAAGCGCCAACGCCAGCACTGAAATCTGCTTGCCGGGCAGCTCCAAGGGAAGACCGACCATGCCAGACAATGCCCCGCAGCAATTGCTTCACCTCGTCATCGGCGGCGAGCTGATCGATCTCGAGCACAACATCTTCAAGAACCTCGACCAGCTGGACATCGTCGGCGTGTTTCCGAATTACGCCAGCGCCCATGCGGCGTGGAGGGCAAAGGCGCAGGCGACCGTCGACAATGCGCAGATGCGCTATTTCGTCGTGCATCTCCACCGGCTGCTCGACCCGGCTCAAAACACGAAACCCGCCCGTTGAAAAAATTGCTTCGCAATACGCTGCGCAGCAGCTGGTTCCAGCGCGCTGTGGGCTTCCTCGCGGCCGAATGGCTGCGATTCGTCTGGCGGACCAACCGCTTCACCTTCGAGCCGGGCGGCTTCGATGCACTCTACGAACGGGTCGAGGGGCAGTTCCCCGCGATCTTCGCGTTCTGGCACGGCCAGCATTTCCTGACGCCCTTCATCAAGACCAAGGAAAGCCACAAGGCCAAGGTCCTGATCTCGCTGCACCGCGACGGTGAATTCAACGCGATTGCGGCCGAGCGGCTCGGCATCGGCACCATCCGCGGTTCCGGCGATCACGGCTCGGCGTTTCACCGCAAGGGCGGGGTTGGCGCCTTCAAGGAGATGGTGCGCGCCCTCCACGACAACTATAATGTGGCATTGACCGCGGACGTGCCGAAGCGCTCGCGCGTCGTGGGCCTTGGCATCATCATGCTCGCGCGAGAATCCGGACGGCCTATCATGCCCTTCGCCATGGCCACCAGCCGCTACATCCAGCTCGACAATTGGGATCGCACCACCATCAACCTGCCGTTCGGGCGCGGCGCGCTGGTCGGTGTCGAGGAAGTCTACGTGCCGCGCGATGCCGATGTCGCCGTCATGGAAGAATGCCGCCTGAAACTGGAAGCGATCCTGAACGAGGCGACCCGCCGCGCCTACGCGCTGGTCGGGCGCCCCGAAGGTGCCGATCGTGGCTAACCCGCTGCCAATGACACTGCGATTCTATCGCGGCCTGTCCTCGGCGATGGTGCCGCTGGCGCCGGCGCTGATCAAGCGGCGCCTCAAGCTCGGCAAGGAAGATCCGACACGGATCGGCGAGCGGCGCGGCATCACCCGCAACGTCAGGCCGCGCGGGCCGCTGGTGTGGATTCACGGGGCCAGCGTCGGCGAAGTGCTGGCCTCCGCCGCGCTGATCGAGCGGCTGCGCGCGCTCAATATCCGCATCCTCCTGACGTCGGGCACCGTGACGTCGGCGGCGATCGTCGCCAAGCGCTTTCCGCCCGACATCATTCATCAATACGTGCCCTACGATTCCCCGCGCTATGTCGCGCGCTTCCTCGATCACTGGCAGCCCTCGCTCGCCTTGTTCATCGAGTCCGACCTGTGGCCGAACCTGATCCTGCAAAGCGCGGCGCGCCGGCTGCCGATGGTCCTGATCAACGGGCGGATGTCGCATCGCTCGTTCCCGCGCTGGCGCCGCGTGCACGGCACGATCTCGGCGCTGTTGGAAAAATTCGACGTCTGCCTCGCGCAATCGCAGACCGACGCGGAACGCTTTGCCGCGCTCGGCTGCCGCAATGTCATCGCCACGGGCAATCTCAAGCTCGACGTTCCAGCCCCTCCCGCCGATGCCGACAAGCTCGAACGGCTGATGTCGCTGACCCGCGGCCGGCCGATCATCGTTGCGGCCTCCACCCACCCGGGCGAAGAGGAAATTCTGATCGAGACGCACAGGGCGCTCGCCGGGGTCTTTCCGCAGCTCCTGACCGTGATCGTGCCGCGGCATCCCGACCGGGGGCCTTCGATCTGGCGGCTGGTCGATGCGGCGCGGCTGAAGGCTTCGCTGCGTTCGCGCGACGAATTGCCTGTCGCCGCGACCGACATCTATGTCGCCGATACCATGGGCGAACTGGGCCTGTTCTATCGCCTTGCGGAAATCGTGTTCATGGGCGGCTCGCTGGTGGCGCATGGCGGCCAGAATCCGATCGAGGCGATCAAGCTCGGGGCCTCGATCGTGCACGGCCCGCATGTGTTCAATTTCACCGACGTCTATAACGCGCTCGATGCCTCCGGCGGGGCACGCAAGGCGGAGACGCCGGAAGCGCTGACGAAGCAGCTCGGCCAGTTGCTTGCGGAACCCGCAGCGCGCGAGGCCATGGGCGCCGCCTCCAGGCGCGTCGTGGACGAACTTGGCGGCGCGCTGGAGCGCACGCTCGCGGCCCTCGAGCCCTATCTGTTGCAGTTGCGGCTCGAGATGGGAGCCGCCAATGCGTGAGCCAGCGTTCTGGCACGCGCCGAAATCCTGGAAATCGCATCTGCTCCGGCCGCTTGGTGCGCTCTATGGCGCGATCGCGGCGCAACGCCTGCGGCGCAAGGGTTTTGACGCCGGCATTCCCGTTTTCTGCGTCGGCAATTATCACGTCGGCGGCGCCGGCAAGACCCCGACCGTGCTGGCGTTGGTGAAAATCCTGCGCGAGCTCGGCGAGACGCCGGTGGTGCTGAGCCGCGGTTACGGCGGCCGGCTGCGCGGCCCGGTGATGGTCGATCCTGTCCGCCACCGCGCTGAGGATGTCGGCGACGAGCCGCTGATGCTGGCGTCGCACGTGCCCGTCGTGGTGTCGCGCGAGCGCATCGACGGCGTGGCGCTGGCGAAGTCGCAGCGCGCCAGCGCGATCCTGATGGATGACGGCTTTCAAAATCCGTCGATCGCCAAGGACGCCTCGCTGATCGTGATCGACAGCGACCGCGGGCTCGGCAACGGCTTTGTGTTTCCAGCCGGTCCGCTGCGTGCGCCACTGAGGCCGCAGCTTGCCCGCACCGACGCGCTGATCGTGGTCGGCGAGGGCGCGGCGAGCGGGCCTGTGGCGGCCGAAGTCGCCGCGCGCGACGGGCTCGTGCTGTCGGCGCACCTCGAACCCGATGCAGCGTCGCTCGACAGGCTGAAGGGCAAGCGCGTGTTCGCCTTTGCCGGGATCGGCGATCCGCAGCGCTTCTTCCGGACGCTTCGGGCGGCCGGCATCGATGTGGTGCGCGAACGCAGCTTCGCCGATCATCACCCTTTTTCGGAAGGCGAGATCGAAAGCCTGGTTTCGGAGGCCGGCCGCGATCAGCTCACGCCGGTGACGACGGAAAAGGATTTTGCGCGGCTGCGCGGCTTGGCGGAAACGCCGGCGTTCCTGCGCGATATCGTGCCGTTCGCCGTGACGCTGGAATTTGCGGACCAGGGGCGGTTGCGGAAATTCCTGTCGGACCGCCTGTTCAGGGCGCGCGAGAAGAGATTCCAGAAGGACTGACGCCTACCCTTGCGTCTTCAGCGCGCCCGGAAAATGCCGCTGCAGCACGGCGCTCGGCAGCGCATAGGCTTCCTGCAGGTCGACACTCCAGTATTTCAGCTCATCGAGCGGAATCCGCGTATCGGTCACCGCGCAGCGCACATAGGTTCCCGGCGAGATCACGCGGAAATCGCCATCCAGATATTGCACCTGCGCTTCGCCATTACCCGAGGGACCGAATTTGTTCAGCACGATCAAGCTCTCCAATTCAACGCCGTCCGCCGCGATCCAAGGCATGATCCGGAAAAGCGTGAAGCGGTTTTCCGAAAAGATCATGCCCAAACAAGGAACCAAAGCGCGATGACGATTCATCCCAAAGTCATCGCGCTTTAGCATGAATAGGTGGTCCTGTCCGCCGGCAAACCCACCGATTTGTGATGTTTGCGCCAATTGCCGCATGTTAGCTTTTGGTGGGGATGGACGCTCTTTCCAGTTCGCCATAACGGTCTTCAAGAACCAGATGCGCCTGAAGTCAGTCGTCGCATTGCTGACCTGTCTTGCCGTGGCCTGTCCTGCGGCCGCCGCGCCTGTGGCGCCGCATGACGTCGAGATTCCCGAAGGCGGCATCACGCTGCATGCGCAGCTCTACAAGCCCAGCGGCGACGGCCCGTTTCCCACCGTGATCGCGCTGCATGGCTGTGGCGGGCTCGCCGGACGTTCCGAGCCCGTGCTCCCCCGCTACCGCGACTGGGCGGAACAGCTTCTGAAAGACGGCAAGGCGGTGCTCTTGCCGGACAGCTTCGGTTCGCGCGACCTCGGCCCGCAATGCCGGGTCAAGGAACGCAAGGTGCGCGCGCGCCGCGAGCGGGTCGAGGACATCGCGGCGGCGCGGCAATGGCTGATGCAGCAGGGATGGGTGGCGCGCGATCGCATCAGCCTGATCGGATGGGCCCATGGCGCCAGCGCGGTGCTCTGGGCCGTGCGCCCGCAATTGTCGTCGCGCGGCGCCGAGCCGGACTTCCGCTCGGCGGTCGCGTTCTATCCGGATTGCCGCATCTCCGCGGGCCTCGGCTGGAGCACTCGGGTGCCGACGCTGCTTCTGATCGGCGCCAAGGACGACGTCTCCTCGCCGCCGGCCTGCCGCCAGATGATCGACGGCGCGCGCGGCCGCAGCGCGCTGACGCGGATCGTGGTCTATCCCGGCGCCTACCATGATTTCGATCGCGCCAATTTGCCGGTGCACGCGCTCGCCGGCGGCGCCGACGCGACCGTGCCCGAACGCGGCCATCTCGGCAGCGATCCTGACGCGCGCGCGGATGCGCAAAAGCTCGTCGCGGAGTGGCTGGCGAGGTAGTGGCCTAAAACAAGCTTCCCTGATCGACCGGCTTTGTCACGCGCTTCGGCGCGGCGGGTTTTTGCTCGCGCGGCTCAGCCTTGTCCTGGTGCTGCGAGCCTTGTCCTGTGCAGCCTTGTCCTGTGCAGCCTTGGGTTCACTCGCCGGCTGGACCGTTGCCGGCGGCCGGTCGGCATCTGCGGTGGCGCCGACATGCCCATCCGCGAATTCGATGCTCATCCGCGCGCCGGGACCGACCTGCGCGGCCGCATGCAGGGGATGGCCGGCATCGTCGCGCACGAGTGCGAAACCGCGCGCGAGTACGCTGCGGTAGGAGAGGGCGGTGAGCAACTGCCCGCTATGGGACACGCGCGCCTCCAGCCGCTGCAGCAGCGTCGAGAGCGCGCGATGGGCGCGGTCGGCGAGCCGGTGAGTGCGTTCGCGTTCGCGCGCGATCGCGTTGCGCTGGGCCTGCGCATTGGCAAGCCGTGAGGCCTTCAGCCGCGCCTCCAGCCCGGTGAAGCGCTCGCGTCGGCTCCGAATCAGGGAACGCGTGCTGTTGTGCAGCCGTTCGCCCGATACGGTCAGATGCTGCCGCGCCTGGGCGACCTGGCCGCGCAGCACCCGAAAGGTCAGTCGCGCGCCGATGGAAGCAAAGCGGCGGAAATGCGCGTGCGTGTTGGCGCGCAAGCCACGGGGCAGGCTGCCGCTTGCTGCATCGAGGCGCTGGCGGGGAATCGCGAGCAACTCGCTCGCCGCCGGCAGCGCGCGCGCGGCGGCGCGCAACTCGTTGCGGCGGCTTTCCTGCGCCCGCTGCCAATGGACGGTGACGCGGCGCGCGAGGGTCCCGACCTCGGCGATGAGATCGCTCTTGACCGGCACCGCCATTTCGGCGGCTGCGGTCGGCGTCGGTGCGCGCTTGTCGGCGGCGAAATCGATCAAGGTGATGTCGGTCTCGTGGCCGACCGCCGATATCAGCGGGATCATGCTTTCGGCGGCGGCACGGACCACGATCTCCTCGTTGAACGACCACAAGTCCTCCAGCGAGCCGCCGCCGCGCGCGACGATGAGCACATCCGGCCGCGGGATCCTGCCGCCCTCGGGCAGTGCGTTGAAGCCGCGGATTGCGCTAGCTACCTGCTCGGCCGAGCCTTCGCCCTGCACCTTGCACCGGCCACACCAGCACGTGGCGGGGAAAGCGGTCCTCCAGCCGATGCAGGATGTCGCGTATGACCGCGCCGGTCGGTGACGTGACGACGCCGATCACCTCCGGCAGCCAGGGCAAGAGCTGCTTGCGCGCCTCGTCGAACAGGCCCTCGGTGGCGAGCTTCTTTTTGCGCTCCTCCATCAAGGCCATCAGCGCGCCGACGCCGGCTGGCTCCAGCGAGTCGATGACGATCTGGTATTTCGAGGAATTGGGATAGGTGGTGAGCTTGCCGGTCGCGATGACCTCGAGCCCTTCCTGCGGCTTGAAGCGCATCCGGGCGTGGGCGAACTTCCAGATCACCGCCTCGATCTTGGCGCTCTCGTCCTTGAGCGCGAAGTAGCAATGGCCGGAGGAATGCGGGCCGCGGAAGCCGGAAATCTCGCCGCGCACCCGGACATGGCCGAACCGGTCCTCCACCGTCCGCTTCAGGGCGGAGGACAGTTCGGACACCGTGAATTCCGGTGCGTTGATCAGGTTTTCGGCGGCGGGCATGTCGATTCGGTGAACAAAACAGGTCCGTCCAACCTAGGGATTTTCGCTTGCCGGCGCCAATCCGTATCTTGCTTTTCCATATACTCTGTATTATAGAGTACTCTATATACGGAAATATGGAGGAAAGTCATGATGGCCTGGCTGGTTTGGTTTCCCCTCAAGCTCCTGCGCTGGGCGCTCGCCGCCGCAGGCGCGGTGGCGCTGCTGCTCACCGCGATGGTCGCCACCCCGCTCAAGCGGCCCCCGGAGCTGCGCTCGATCTCTCAGACGGCAGGCGCGGTCGACCGCAGCACCATGCCGGCGCTGCAGCGCTTCCCCGCCCGCGACGGCACGCAATTGGCCTATCGGCACTATCCGGCGCGGGGCGAGGGGAGCGGCAAGACCGCGATCCTGGTGCATGGCTCGTCGGGATCGAGCGCGGCCGTGCATGCGCTGGCGGACGCGCTCGCTGCCCACGGCGTCGAGACCTATGCGCCCGACATCCGCGGCCATGGCGGCTCCGGCACCCGCGGCGATATCGCCTATCTCGGCCAGCTCGAGGACGACATGGCCGATCTGGTCGCGCTGGTGCGCAAGACCTCCGGCGAGCCGATCACGCTGCTCGGCCATTCCGCGGGCGCCGGCTTTGCGCTGCGCATGGCGAGCTCGCCGGTCAAGGATCAGTTCGCGCGCACCATCCTGCTCGCGCCCTATCTCGGCTATGACGCGCCGACAAACCGGCCGCAATCCGGCGGCTGGGCCAGCGCCGACCTTCCGCGCTTCTTTGCGCTCGCCATGATGCACAGAATCGGGGTCGATTGCTGCGAGGCGCTGCCGATGCTCGCCTTCGCCGTGCCGCCAAACTCGGAAAGGATCCTGGCGCCGACCTATAGCTATCGCCTGATGCGCAACTTCGCGACGCGGGGCTACAAGGGCGATCTTGCAGCCACCGCCAAACCCGTGACACTGATCTCCGGCGCCGAGGATGAATTGATGCTATCGGACAAATATGCCGATGCCGTGCATGCGGTGTTGCCGTCGGTCGAGGTCAAGCTGATCGACGGCGTCAACCACATGGGCGTGGTCAGCACGCCGAAGGCAGTCAACGAGATCGCCGACTATGTCGCAACCCACGGCGCGGCGGGGACATAACATGATCCCGCACGTCACGCCGGAGCTCCACGGAGCAGCATCATGATCGACCGCAGGGAAGCCCAGGCCGCGCTCGCCGACATCAACGACATGGTCGCGCGGGTGCGGCAGTCGCGCATCTACGACATCGCAAGCCAGATCATGATCGTCTGCGGGCGTGATGGTGTGCGCCGGCAATATCGCGACCTATGTCGCGCCGCGCTATGGCTACTACATCTGGCTCGGCATCAACGTGCTCGACGTCGTCGCCGCGGCCGTCCTCAGCGCGTCGACTATCGCCGGACCGGCGTGCGCGCGTTCGACTGCCGGGTGCTGACGACGTTCCTGCTGTTCTTTGCGTTCGGCATGCTCTGCAGTCTCGTGCTCGGCCATTTCGGTTCGCGCGAGATGGGCACCTTCTGGCCGATCTATTTCATGCTGTTCTACTGCATCGCAGGCCTGTGGTTCGGCCGCGCCTTCCTCGCCATCGGGCTCGGCGTCACCGTGCTGACGCTGATCGGCTATTTCTTCATCACCGGCGCTGCGTTCCTGCTCTGGATGGCGATGGTGAACGGCGGCGGCCTGATCCTCAGCGGGCTGTGGATGCGCTGGGGCGAGTGATGGCCGAGCTCGACGACGTCATCCACCAGCCGCTGCGGTTGCGGATCATGGCTGCGCTGAACGCGCTGCCGCAGTCGATCGGCCTGGAGTTTTCGAAGCTGAAGAAGCTGACCGGGGCGACCGACGGCAATCTCGGCGCGCATATCGAGACCCTGGCGAAGGCCGGTTATGTCGCGGTCGACAAGGCCTTTGTCGGCAAGAAGCCGCAGACCACGGTCACGGCGACCGCCGCCGGCCGCGGCGCCTTCGCCCGCCATGTCGCGACCTTGCAGGAGATCATCGCGGCGTCGGAGGGGGACGAATAGCCGTCCGTCATTCCGGGTGTGGATAGGATATCTCCCCCTTGCAGGGGGCAGGGGACTTGTGCGACCGACATGGCCGTAAACCCCTTGTCCTACGGCTTTTCATGCACATTCTCCTGCTCGGTTCCGGCGGCCGCGAACATGCCCTGGCGTGGAAGATCGCGGCTTCGCCGCTGGTGACCAAGCTCTGGTGCGCGCCCGGCAATGCCGGCATCGCGCGCGAGGCCGAATGCGTGGCGCTCGATGTCGCGAACCACGCGGCCGTGATCGAGTTCTGCAAAAAGAATGCGGTCGAGCTGGTCGTGGTCGGACCCGAGACGCCGCTCGTCGCCGGGATTGTCGACGATCTCGCCAAAGCCGGCATCAAGGCGTTCGGGCCGGGCAAACAGGCCGCGCAGCTCGAAGGCTCCAAGGGCTTTACCAAGGACCTCTGCCGCGAGTTCGACATTCCGACCGGCGCCTATCAGCGTTTCGTCAACGCCGCCGATGCGCTCGCTTACGTTCGCGCGCAAGGTGCGCCGATCGTGGTGAAGGCCGACGGACTTGCCGCCGGCAAGGGCGTCGTCGTCGCGAAGACGCTTGCCGAGGCCGAAGCCGCCATCGCCATGATGTTCGAGGGCAATTTCGGCGCGGCCGGCGCCGAGGTCGTGATCGAGGAGTTTCTCTCCGGCCGCGAGATCAGCTTCTTCGCGCTCTGCGACGGCGAGACCGCTATACCGCTGGCGAGCGCGCAGGACCACAAGCGCGTGTTCGACCATGACGAGGGACCGAATACCGGCGGCATGGGCGCTTATTCGCCGACGCCCTTCGTCACGCCCGAGGTACACGACCAGATCATGTCGCGCATCATCTTGCCGACAGTGGCGGGCATGAAGCAACGCGGCATGCCGTTCCGCGGCGTGCTCTATGCCGGCGTGATGCTGACGGAGCAGGGCCCAAAGCTGTTCGAATACAATGTCCGCTTCGGCGACCCCGAATGCCAGGTGCATATGCTCCGGATGATGTCGGACATCGTGCCGGCGTTTCTCGCATCTTGCGACGGCGAGCTGAAGCATTTCAATTTGCGCTGGTATCCGGAGTCCGCGCTGACCGTGGTGATGGCCGCGAAGGGCTATCCCGGCGACTACAAGAAGGGCACGCGCATCGAGGGGCTCGACGACGCCGCAAAAATCGACGGCGTGGAAATCTTCCACGCCGGCACGGTCGCGAAGGATGGCGCCATCCTCGCCAATGGCGGGCGCGTGCTGAACGTCTGTGCGATGGGAAAGACCGTCACGGAAGCGAAAACGCGCGCCTATCAGGCGGTGGATGCAATCCGCTGGCCCGACGGCTTCTGCCGCCGCGACATCGCCTGGCAGGCGGTGGAGGCGGAGAAGGGCTAGCTCCCGTCATTGCGAGGAACGACGCGACGAAGCAATCCAGACTGCTTCCGCGGTGGGATTCTGGATTGCTTCGCTATCGCTCGCAATGACGACTACAACAAATCCCCGCCGGCGGCGGAGGCCGTGGTGCCGTGCTCGCGGAACGCCTTGATGACGTTGCGGCCGACCCTCCAGCGGTGTACCTCGTCGGGGCCGTCGACCAGGCGCTGCGATCGCACCTGCGTGTACCATTTCGCAAGCGGCGTATCCTGGGAAAAGCCAAGTGCGCCGTGAAGCTGGATCGCGGTGTCGATCACATGGTGCACCATGTGGGCGAGATAGACCTTGGCGATCGAGTTCTCCTGGCGCAGGTCGAGGCCCTTTTCCGCCTTGTAGGCGATGTGCATCAGCATCAGGCGGCCGATATAAAGCTGCGTCGCGCATTCGGCGAGCATGAACTGCACCGCCTGGCGGTCGGCGAGCAGTTGGCCGAAGGTCGAGCGGCTGGTCACGCGCGCCACCGCCATGTCCAGCGCGCGCTGGGCCTTGGCGACGTTGTGCATGCCGTGGCGGAGCCTGCCATACGCAAGGCGATGCTGGCCCATGTTGAAGCCGTTGCCTTCGCCGCCGAGCAGGTTGTCGGCGGATACCTTGAGATCCTTGATCTCGATTTCGGAATGGCCGCCATGGATCTGGTCATAATAGGGACCTTCGATCGCCATGTTCGGCACATTGCGCTTGATGTTGTAGCCGGGGTCCGGCAGCTCGACGATGAAGGTTGAATAGCGCTTGTGGCGCGGCGCGTCCGGATCGGTCATGGCCATCACCAGCGCCATGTTGGCGACGCTCGCCGACGACGAGAACCACTTTTCACCGTTCAAGACGTAATTCTCGTTACCGTCCTTCACCGCGCGGGTCTGCATGCCCGTGGCGTCGGCGCCGGAGGCCTTCTCGGTCATCGAGAAGCAGATGCGCTTCTCGCCGTTCAAAAGCGGTTTTAGGAATTTCTCCTTCTGATATTCCGTGCCGTGGGCGAGGATGGTCATGATCGAGGCATCATCGGGCCCCTGCGTGTTCATCGACAGCGCGCCGAGCATGCTCTCGCCGAGCTCCATCTGCACCAGCGCGTTGGCGAGCGGGCCCAGGCCCATGCCGCCATATTCCTTCGGCACGAAGGGATTCCAGAGCCCTTGCGCGCGCGCCTTTTTCCGAAGGTTGGCGAGCACATCGTCGAAAGGCTTGGAATCCAGCTCCTTTTCCGCCGGGATGCATTCCTCATGCACCCATTTGCGCACCTTTTCGCGGATCGCCTTGGCTTCGGGGGGAACTTCGAAATCGAGCATGGCATTTCCTCGTTTTGTGTTCTTGATGCTTGGTCTTGGTGGATGGCATAACGCTGCCACGACCGAGCAGCAACGACAAACAAAGTTTGAAGCGACGCGATGCGTCGTACCCCGCGCAGGCGGGGTACCCAGTACGCCGCGACGGATGTTGTGAACGGCGCTATTGGTGTTTACTGGATCATCCGCCTTCGCGGATGATGACCGGGTGCTCCTATGACCGACCTTGCCGACCTCTTCCCGGGCTATGAATCCAGATGGATCGACACCTCTGCGGGCCGCATCTTCGCCCGCGTCGGCGGCAGCGGTCCGCCGCTGTTGCTGCCTGCACGGATTTTCATCGACACATGTGATGTGGCATCCGGTGGCGCCGAAGCTGCACGACAGGTTCACGCTGATCATCGCCGACCTGCCGGGCTATGGCTGGTCCGACATGCCGGACAGCGACGAGAACCACACGCCCTACACCAAGCGCGCGATGGCAAGGACGATGATCGAGGCGATGGAGCAGCTCGGTCATGTGCATTTCGCACTCGCCGGTCACGACCGCGGCGGCCGCGTGTCCTATCGGCTGGCGCTCGACCATCCCGGAAGGCTCTCGCGTTTGGCGGTGCTGGATATCCTGCCGACCTATGATTACTGGGAACGCATGAACCGGCTTTATGCGCTGAAGATCTATCACTGGGCGTTCCTCGCGCAGCCCGCGCCGTTTCCGGAGACGCTGATCTCAGGCGCGCCGGATTTCTTCCTGAAGAAGAAGATGGCAAGCCAGACCAAGTCGAAGACGCTGAACGAGATCGACCCCCGCGCGCTCGAGCATTATCTCGCGCCCTTCCGCGACCCCTCGCGGGTGCATGCGATGTGCGAGGATTACCGCGCCGGCGCCTATGCCGATTACGAGATCGACAGAGCCGATTTCGAGGCGGGCAAGAAGATCACCATTCCGATGCTGGCGCTCTGGGGTGATGCCGGCATCGCGTCGGCTGCGGCGACGCCGCTGGACACCTGGAAGCAATGGGCGACCAACGTCACGGGCTCGCCGGTCTCGTCCGGGCATTTTCTGACGGAGGAAAATCCGGACGTGACGGCGAAGTTGTTGCGCGAGTTCTTCCTGGCGGGGGAGGTGTCCTCGTCATTGCGAGGAGCGTAAGCGACGAAGCAATCCAGTCTTTTGGCTGGGCTCTGGATTGCTTCGCTTCGCTCGCAATGACGAGGTGGGGCAACTACCGTCGCTCCCTGAAAAACTCCCGCAGCAGCGCCGCCGACACGCTCTCGCCGACGCCGGAATAGACCTCCGGCGCGTGGTGACAGGTGGGCGATGCAAAGAAGCGCACGCCGGAATCGACCGCGCCGCCCTTGGGGTCGGCGGCGCCGTAATAGAGCCGCCGGATCCGCGCGAACGAGATCGCGCCGGCACACATGGTGCAGGGCTCGAGCGTGACATAGAGGTCGCAATCGGTGAGCCGCTCGGTACCGATCCTTTCGGCGGCCTGCCGGATCGCCAGCACTTCCGCATGCGCGGTCGGGTCGCGGTCGGTCAGGGTCTGGTTGCCGGCCGTTGCGATCACCTCGTAGTTCCTGACGATGACGCAGCCGATCGGCACTTCGCCCGATTTTCCGGCGTTTTCGGCCGTTTTCAGCGCCAAATCCATGAAAGAAGGGGCTTTCATGCCTCGTATCATTGGAAAAAACCTGCTACTGGATGCGTCTTCAGCAAAAGTGGATTCCGGTTTTGCGTGACATGCGCCGCTGCCAGCGCGCCGCACGCGTGCCCTTACCTCAAGATGAGCCCTTTCATGCCCCGCGATAACGACAAAAACAACGATTCCCGTGGCCGGCGTGACCCGCCCGGCGGCACCAAGGGTCGCTCCGGCAAGCCGCGGGGCCCTGAGAAGAAGTTCGCCAAGCGCGGCTTCGAGGGCAAGAAGTTCGATGGGGAACGCGGCGGCGACAAGCCCCGGTTCAGCCGCGATGACCGTCCTCGCGGCGATCGGCCGTTTCGTGATCGTCCCGCGCGCGACGGCGACGGCGAGAAGCGCGCGTTCAAGCCGCGCGGCGACCGGCCGAAATTCGATCGTGGCGGCGAGAAGCGCTCGTTCAAGCCGCGCGACCGGGATCGCAAGGGCGACCCTGCAGATCGCGGTGACGACAAGCGCCCCGCCACGCCGCGCGCCAATCGCGACGAGGCCCGCCCGGCCGGGCGCTTTTCCGACCGGAAGTTCGGCGACAAGAAGCCTTACGCTTCGCGGGGGCGTGATGGCGACAAGCGGCCTTACACGCCGCGCGGCGAAGGTTTTCGCAAGGATGGCGACCGCCCTCGCGGCGATCGCCCTATAGCCCACGGCCGCCGCGCGATGGCGATCGGCCCGAGCGGAAGTTTGGCGGCGATCGCAAGTTTGCCCGTGGTGCGGATCGCAACAGCGACCGCGGAGACCGCGACAATGAGCGCGGGGATCGTGGGCGTCGCAAGGATTTTGGCGCGATCGTCCGCCGCGCGGGGAAACGAAGCCCTGGCAGAAGCGCGAGGAAGGTTTTGAGCGTCCGGCGCGTCGCGATGGCGAGCGCAAATTCGACCGGCCGAAATTCGACAAGCCTCGTTACGACAGGCCACGCGACCAGGATCGCAGGGGCGACCAGGATCGCAGGGGCGACCGGGATCGCAAGGGCGACCCGGGAGATCGCGGTGGCGACGAGCGGCCGCGCTTCTCGCGTCCTCGCGAGAATGATTCACGTGAAAATCGCCCGAAATTCTCCCGCCCGCGCTTCGAGCGCAATGAGGAGTCTGCCGGACGCCGCGACGATCGCCGCCCGCGCCCCGAAGGCCGCCGGGACTGGCAGGAGCATCCACGCAGCGAACGTCCCGCACAGGATCGCTTCTCGGACCGCCCGCGACGCGACAACGAGGATGACAGCAAGATCTTTGCGAAGCGTCCGGCCTTCGGCGGCCGTGGCACCTATCGCGAGCGGAAGCCTGATTTCGACCGGCGCCCCGCGCGCGAGGAAGTAAAGCCAAAGAAAGCCGGCGAGCGCATCGCAAAAGCACTGGCGCGCGCAGGCCTTGCTTCGCGCCGCGACGCCGAGGAAATGGTCACGCAGGGCCGCGTCACCGTCAACGGCCGCGTCATCAACTCTCCGGCGCTCGACATCACCGCCAACGACGTGGTCGTGGTCGACGGAAAACCGTTGCCGCCGCGCGAGCGCACGCGGCTGTTTCTCTATCACAAGCCGCAAGGGGCTGATGACGACGCATGCCGACCCCGAGGGGCGGCCGACCGTATTCGACAATCTGCCGGAAGGCCTGCCGCGGCTGATCTCGATCGGCCGGCTCGATTTCAACACCGAGGGTCTCTTGCTGCTCACCAATGACGGTGGGCTCGCCCGCGTGCTGGAATTGCCGGATACCGGCTGGCTCCGGCGCTACCGCGTCCGCGCCCATGGCGAGGTCACGCAGGCGCAGCTCGACCAGTTGAAGGACGGCATCGAGGTCGACGGCGTCAAATATGGCTCGATCGACGCCACGCTGGAGCGCGACCAGGGCGCCAATGTCTGGCTGGTGTTCGCGATCCGCGAGGGCAAGAACCGCGAGGTGCGCAATGTCATGGCGCATCTCGGCCTCGACGTGAACCGGCTGATCCGCGTGTCCTACGGCCCGTTCCAGCTCGGCGAGATCGAGGAAGGCAAGGTCGAGGAGGTGAAGACCCGCGTGCTGCGCGAGCAGCTCGGCGAGAAGGTGATCGCGCAGGCGGGCGCGGAATTCGATCGGCCGGAGCAGCGCGAGGCCCGCAATGATGACGATGAAGCGTCGCGCGGAAAGAAGCCGTTCAAGCCGTTGGGCAAGAGCGCGCTGGTCGCCGACCGCAAGGGCCGCCGCGTGCTGGTGACCCGCACCGGCAGCGAGGAGGCGCGGGCGCGCAACGAAGACGAAGCCAATGGCTACGGCCCGCCGCGCCGCCCCAAGCGCGGCTATCACGGCAAGCGCGACCTGAAGCCGCGGGATGAATAATCGATGCGCGTGGTCGGCGGACGATTGAAGGGCCGCAATCTGGCCTCGCCTTCTTCGCGCGACATCCGCCCGACCGCGGACCGCCTGCGCGAGTCCGTGTTCAACATCCTCCTGCACGCCTACGGCAATCCGATCGAGGGAGCGCGCGTGCTCGATCTCTTCGCAGGCACCGGCGCGCTCGGCATCGAGGCGGTGTCGCGCGGTGCGGCCTTCACGCTGTTCGTCGACAATGGCGCGGAGGCGCGCGCGCTGCTCCGCAACAATGTCGAAGCGCTCGCGCTCGGCGGCGTCACCAAGGTCTACCGCCGCGATGCCACCAATCTCGGTCCCGCATATCCCATGGAGCCGTTCTCGCTCGCGTTCCTCGATCCGCCCTATGGCAAGGGGTTGGCCGAGAAGGCACTCGCCTCGTTGCGCGAGGGCGGCTGGCTGACGCCGGGCGCACTGCTGGTGGTGGAGGAAGCGAAGGCCGCGGCATTTGCGGCGCCCGACGGTTTCGAGGAGCTGGAGCGGCGCGCGTATGACGACACGGAGTTCGTGTTCTTGCGGGGGCCGTGAATCTCCGCCGCTTCCACAAGACGGCTGTCGTCGCCCGGCTTGACCGGGCGATCCAGTACGCCGCAGCCTATCTGCTCAAACACTGCAGTCTCTGGAATTACTGGACCACCCGCTTTCGCGGGTGATGACAGTTGAGAATGTTGACGCAGAGCGCCTACCTCCGCCCGAACAGCTTCTCCACATCGGCGAGCTTCAGCTCGACATAGGTCGGGCGGCCGTGGTTGCACTGGCCGGAATTCGGCGTGTCTTCCATCTCGCGCAGCAGAGCGTTCATCTCTTCCGGCTTGAGGCGGCGGCCGGCGCGCACCGAGCCGTGGCAGGCCATGGTGGCGGCGACATGCATCAGCCGCCGCTCCAGCGGCAGCGCCTCGTCCCATTCCTCCATGTGCTCGGCGAGGTCGCGGAGCAGGCTGCCGGAATCGGTCTTGCCGAGCAGCGAGGGCGTTTCGCGCACGGCGAGCGCGCCGGGACCGAAGGATTCGATCGCAAGCCCAAAGGAAGCAAGTTCATCGGCCCGCGCCAGCAGGCGTTCGACTGTGGCTTCGTCGATCTCGACGATCTCGGGGATCAAGAGGATCTGCCGCTGCACGCCGTTCTTCGCAAGCGAGGCTTTCAGCCGCTCATAGACAATGCGCTCATGTGCGGCATGCTGGTCGACAATGACAAGCCCGTCGCGAGTCTGCGACACGATATAGGTCTCGTGGATCTGCGTGCGCGCCGCGCCGAGCGGCCGGTCGAGGAGATCGCCGGCCGGTTGCGCCTCGATGCGCACGTCCGCGGTCGGCGCGCCGACGTCGAAGGCGGCCTGGTCCTGTTCGGCGAGCGCGGTCGCCGCGGCTGCGAAGGACGGCGCCACCCCGACGGGATAGGACGGCGAGTGCCGCCAATCCCAATTGCCGGGGCGCGGCGCAAATGCGGGTCGGAAAGAAGCGATCGCCGCACCCCCGCTATTGGCCGCGGTGCGCCTGCCTTCGCGCGCCAATCCCTCCTTCAACGCATGCACGATCAGGGCACGCACCAGCCCGGCATTGCGGAAGCGCACTTCGGTTTTCGCCGGATGCACGTTGGCGTCGACCTCGCGCGGGCTGAGCGTCACGAACAGCGCCACCACGGGATGGCGGTCGCGCGGCAGATAGTCGGCATAGGCGGCGCGCACCGCGCCGAGGATCAGCTTGTCGCGCACGGGCCGGCCGTTGACGAAGAGATATTGCCCGAGCGCGTTCGCCCGCGTCAGGGACGGCGCGGCGGCAAAGCCCTCGACCAGGACGCCCTCGCGCTCCGCGCGGACATCGATGGCCGCAGTGCGGAAATCCGCGCCGAGGATATCGCCGAGGCGAATGAGCTGGCCGGGCCCGCCCGGCAGCGCCGCGGCCCAGGTGACGGGCGCGCGCTCTTCGCCGGCCAGCGTGAAGGCGACGTCGGGGCGTGCCATCGCAAGCCGCCGCACCGTCTCGCGGATCGCTTCCGCCTCGGTGCGGTCGGTTTTCAGGAATTTCAGCCGCGCCGGCGTCGCGTAGAAGAGATCGGCGACCTCGACCCGGGTGCCGCGGGCAAGCGCTGCCGGCATCACGTCGGACTTCGCGCCGCCTTCGACCGAAAGCTGCCAGGCATGCGGCTCGCTCTCATGGCGCGTGGTGATCGAGAGTTTTGCCACCGCGCCGATCGAGGGCAGGGCCTCGCCGCGGAACCCGAGCGTCTTGATCTGGAGCAGGTCCTCGTCGTCGAGCTTGGAGGTGGCGTGGCGGTCGACGGCCAGCGCCAGATCGGCGGCAGTCATGCCGCCGCCGTCGTCGGTGATGACGATCTTCCGCCTGCCGCCACCGTCGGTGAAGATATCGATCCGGCTGGCACCGGCGTCGATCGCGTTCTCCACGAGTTCCTTGACCACGCTCGCGGGACGCTCGACCACCTCGCCGGCGGCGATGCGGTTGACGACCTGTTCTGGGAGTTGGCGGACGGGCATTTGTGCGGGTTTCGGGACAGATTCGAAGATTGGCCGCCATTCTAGGCGGTCGCGCGCCCGATTGCATGGGCGGAGCGCAAGATTCACCCAGGCCTGGGGAAAGTTCGCCTTATCGCCTTGAGGGCGTTGATGTTCGCCGCTGCCTCATCTGTGGCATGCAGCGCGGGATTGTGAGTCCGAAGAGGCGGGTATATCGTTTGGAAAAATTATAGTCGGACGGGAGGGATCGCCATGTGCCATTTGTTCGCGCACCAGCCGCAACGCGACTATGAATCGCAGACCCGTTCGCTGCGGATGGACGGTCACTCCACCTCGATCCGGCTGGAAATGTCGTTCTGGGACACGCTGGAGGAGATCGCGGCGAAGGAAGGCATGACGTTGGCCAAGTTCCTCACCACGCTGCACAACGAGGTGCTTGATCACCACGGCGAGGTCAGCAATTTCGCTTCACTCCTGCGCTGTTCCTGCCTGATCTACCGCGCCAAGACCGCGGCTGCGGCCGCTGTGCCGGAATTCCGGCGCGAGGCCGCGATCCTCGACGCCGCCGAATAGGGTTTGGCGCAGAGCGCACTTCGCCTCCGCGAATTGATCTCTCACCGTCTTCGCGTTAGCAGCCCCTCTCCCCGCGAAGAGCGGGGGGAGGGGCAGTGCCGCTTTTAGATTTCCTTCTTCTGCATGGCGCCCGCAATGTAATCGGCCTGCCGGATCGCCAATGAGACGATCGTGAGCGTGGGGTTGCAGGCCGCGCCGCTGGTGAACTGGCTGCCATCGGACACGAACAGGTTCTTGATGTCGTGGGTCTGGCCGAACTTGTTCACCACGCCGTCTTTCGCCTTCTCGCTCATGCGATTGGTGCCCATGTTGTGCGTGCTCGGGTAGGGCGGTGTCGGGTAGGTTACGGTGGCGCCGACGGCCTCATAGACTGCGGCGCCCTGCTTGTAGGCATGTTCGCGCATCGCGACGTCGTTGGGGTGGTCGTCGAAATGGACGCTCGCGACCGGCATGCCGAACTTGTCCTTGACCTTCGGGTCGAGGGTAATGCGGTTGGACTCCTGCGGCATGTCCTCGCCGACGAGCCACATCCCGGCCATCTGCGGATAGGTCTCCATCGCGCTGGTGAACGGCCGTCCCCACGCGCCCGGCTTCAGGAACGCCGCCATGAAGGGAAGGCCAAGCGCCAGCGTCTCCATCTCATAACCGCCGACGAATCCGCGCTTCGGATCGTTCTTGGCCTCGTCACGGATGATTCCGGCCATGGTGGTGCCACGATACATGTGGACCGACTTTTCAAAGGATGCGTAAACGCTGCCGGTCATGTGCCGCATGTAGTTGCGCCCGACCTGGCCCGACGAGTTGGCGAGACCATCGGGGAACATGGTCGAGGCGCTGTTGAGCAACAGCCGCGGGCTCTCAAGCGAGTTGCCGGCGACCGCCACCACGCGCGCCTTCTGGCGCTGCATCGCGCCACTCGCATCGGCGTAGACGACGCCGGTTACCTTGCCGCTTGCATCGTGCTCGATCTTGATCACCATGCTGTCGGGGCGCACTTCGAGATTGCCGGTCGCTTCACCCTTTGGGATTTCGGCGTAGAGCGTCGACCATTTCGCGCCGGATTTGCAGCCCTGGAAGCAGAAGCCGATCTGCTGGCAGGCCCCGCGCCCGTCGCGCGGCTCGCTGTTGATCGCCATTCGCCCGGTATGGACTTCCTTGTAGCCAAGCTTTTTTGCGCCGGCTTCGAGCACCTTGAAATTGTTGTTGCCGGGCAGCCCCGGAATGCCGTTGGTGCGCGTCACGCCCATCTTGTCCTCGGCCTTGGCGTACCAGGGCTCCATCTCCGCGAGCGTGATCGGCCAGTCCAGCAGGTTCGCGCCGGATATGCCTCCGTAAGTGCTCTTGATCTTGAACTCATGCTCGTCGAAACGCAGCGAAGCGCCGGCCCAGTGCACGGTGGAGCCGCCCACGGCCTTCACAATCCAGGCCGGCAGCGTCGGGAAATCCTTGGAAACCTGCCAGCTTCCGGATGTCGAGCGCGCGTCCTTCCAGGCGAGCTGGGTGAAGCTGTCCCATTCGTCGTTGATGAAGTCCTGGTTCTCGATGCGCGGACCGGCTTCGAGGATCACGACCTTGACGCCCTTCTGCGCGAGCTCGTTGCCGAGCGTTCCACCGCCCGCGCCGGAGCCCACGATCACCACCACGCCGCCGTCATTCAAATCGAACTTTGCCATGTGTTGTTCCTCCCTGACTGTTCGTTTGCCCAAGGTCATTGCCCAAGGCCGTTACCAAAGGCTCAGGCCTTCGGGAGCCAGTCGATGTCGGCGAAGCCGCGCTTGATGTAGCCGCCATGCTCTGCGGAGGAGCCCTCGTAGCCGAACTTCGGCCACACCTCTTTCTGGTTGTAGAGCGAGGCGATGAGATCACCGCGAATGGTCGTGAAGAACTCGGTCTGCTCGATGCCGAGCAACAGCTTGACGCGGTCGGCTTCCCATTTGACGTCGGCGTAGGGCACCTTGTGATGATCGCGCGCGTCCTGATCGAGCCGGCTGACGCCGCCCTCGATCATCGCCTTGACGGCGGGGTCCTTCGCCGCCTTGCCGTCCCAGGGCTTGACCGCGGTGATGTAGTAGCTGTCGACCAGCATGTCGTGCGGGTAGATGTCGCGCGCGACCTTCACCAGGGTCTTGAGCGTTGCCGGCGACAGCGCGGTGGCGTCTTCGGCCCACGCATTATTGATGCCGAGACCCGCGCTCGTTGCGGCCGCGACGACAGGCACCGTGGTGGCCGCGCCCTGCAGAAAGACACGGCGGTTATATTTGCTCCTGCGATCGACTTCTCTCATGGGTGTCCTCCATCGAATGTTATTTTGATTGGAATTAACCGAAGCGGCCACCTTTCTGGATCACTTCGATCTTGTATCCATCGGGGTCGGCGACGAAGAAGAAGCGCGCCAGGGTCCTGCCGTCATGCTTGAAGTCGCGCAGCGGCCCCGGTGACAGCTTTTCACGCTCGAACCGGGCATGTTCGGCAGCAACGTCATCGACGACCACGGCGAGATGGCCGTAGCCGTCGCCCAGCGCATAAGGCTCCTTGCGGTCGAAATTGACGGTCAGTTCGACCTCGAACGGCGAGGCGGGATGGCGCAGATAGATCAGGGCGAAGTCCGAAAACTTCAGATGGTCGGCGACGGCAAGTCCGAACGCGCGCGCGTAGAAATCCAGCGACTTCTTCTCGTCGAGAACGCGGATCATCGAATGAACGGGCTTTGCCATCAGTGCAGCTCTTTCAGGTAAGCGATGACGGCGGCGCGCACTTCCGGCTTTGCCTGCCGGTACGCCATGACCGCGCCCGGAACCACCTGCTGCGGATTGGTCATCCAGGCGTCGAGCCTGGCGTCGTCCCAGGCGAAGTCGGCCTTGGCGAAGCCGGCCGAATAATGGAAGCCGTCTACCGAGCCGGCGCGGCGGCCGACGATGCCGAACAGCGACGGTCCCTGCCGGACCGGATCAGTCAGGTTGCTGGTATGGCAGGTCGCGCATTGCTGCTTGAACAGCGTCGGGCCATCCGGCGGCTTCGCTTCGGGCAACGGCAGCTGCGCGATCGCAGCCTTCACGACAAGCATCGCACCGCAAGAACCCAAGACGATGGCAAGTGTGGCGCGCAGCTTTGTCATATACATCACCGTTGCGTCGGCGGACTCTAGGGGGCGCCGAGGAAGCGGTGGTAGTAGCGGGCTGTTTCGCGCGAGAACAAACGCCGCCACTTTTGTGGCGGCAGGGCAGGCAGGCAGGTCAGGCAGGCAGGTCAGGCAGGCAGGTCGGTCAGGCTGACCTAATCATCATATCCGCGTGCGCCCCGGTGCGCCTTGATGTCGCTGCGGCGCTTCTTGCCCTCGAGGCGGCGTTGCTTGGAGCCGAATGTCGGCCTGGTCGCGCGGCGCGGTATCGGACGCACCATCGCCTCTTTCAACATCTCGACCAGCCGCTCGATGCCGTCGGCGCGATTCCGCTCCTGGGTGCGGAAGCGAAAGGCCTGGATCACGATCACGCCATCCTTGGTCATGCGGCTGCCGGCGAGGCGCGCCAGCCGCTGCGCGGCGTCCGGCGGCAGCGCGATCTTGTTGGTGTCGAAGCGTAGCTGGGCTGCGGTCGAGACCTTGTTGACGTTCTGACCGCCCGGGCCGGAGGCACGGACAAAGACGATCTCGATGTCGTTCTCGTCAATTGTGAGGTCGCGGGAAATCCGCAGCATGGGTGCACCCGGTCAGAATCGCTGCGCGCACCATAGCCGGTTTGGCGCGAGGGCGCGCGGCCGCCCGATCTCCCCACCGGCAAGGGGAGAGAGTTCGGGCGTCGCCTGCAAATGGCGAGGGCTAGTTCGCCTTGGGCGGCGGGGGCGTGCCGGGAGCGCCTGCGGACTGCGCGGCGGCCTGCGGCTCGCGGCCGACGACGACCGTGAGCAAGCCCTGGCCCCACAGCCGCTTCGCCGCCTGCTTGGCGTCGTCCAGCGTCACGGCATCGATGATGGCGTTGCGCTTGTCGAGATAATCGATCGGCAACCTGTCGAGCTGGTATTGCAACAGCGCGCTGGCGAGCTTCGAGGAGGTATCGAGCTGCAGCATCTGCGAACCCTTGAGATAGGACTTCGCCTCGTCCAGCTCCTGCTGGGTCGGGCCTTCCTCGGCGAAGCGGCGGACCTCCTTGTCGATGGCGTCGAGGCTGTCGCCGGCGCGGTCGGCGCGCGTGCCGGTATTGCCGACGAACAGCGCGGAATGGTCCATCCAGACCAGCGACTCGTACACCGAATAAGCGAGCCCGCGCTTCTCGCGGACTTCGCGGTAGAGCCGCGAGGCCAGTCCGCCGCCGCCCATGATGTGGTTGTCGATATAGGCGGCCATGAATTTCGGATCGTGGCGCATGAAGCCGGGCCCGCCGAAGGTGATGGTGGTCTGCGGCACGTCGAGCGGAACGAACGCGCGCTGCGGCGGCTTCGACGACACGACGTCCGGCACCGGCGTCAGGTTCGCCTTGGGCGGCAGACTGCCGAAGGTCTTGTCGAGCAACTGGCCGAGCGTCGCCGGATCGACGTCGCCGACGACGGCGATCTTCAGCGTGTCCCTGGCGATGACGCGGCGGATGTAGTCGCGCATGTCGGCGACCGTGATGGCCGGAACGCTCTCCAGCGTGCCGGTTCCGGGGCGGCTATAGGGATGGTCGGGGAAGGCGACTTCCAGAAACTTGCGGCTCGACAGCGAATTGGGATTGGTGGTGTCGCGATGCAGGCCGGACATGATCTGCGGGCGGATGCGATCGACATCGGCGGCGTCGAGATGCGACGAGGTCAGCGCCAGGTGAAGCAGGTCGAAGGCCTCGTCCTTGTTGTCCTTCAGCATGCGCAGCGACCCTCGGAAATAATCCCGCGTGACGCTGAAGTTCAGCTCGATGGCGCGGCGGTCGAGCCGCTCGTGGAAAGCCCTGGAATCGAGGTCGCCCGAGCCTTCGTCGATCAGGCTTGCGACCATGTTGCCGACACCGGGCTTGTCGGCGGGATCCTGCGCCGCGCCGCCCGCGAAGGCATATTCCATCGCGATCAGGGGCACGGTCGCATCCTGCACGAACCAGGCCTCGATGCCGCCGGGCGAGATCAGATGCTGGATCTTTGCCGCGGCAAGGGATGGCGCCGGCAGCGCCAGGGCGAGAGTGAGCGAAGCGGCGAGCGCGAACGCGGCGCGCCGCGTGAAGTTGGTCAGGTGGTTCACGAACGCTTCTCCTCGCGCTTCGGCGTGGTGTCCTTGATCAGGTAGCCGGTGACCGAGCGCTTCTTGTCCAGCCATTTCTGCGCCGCGGCGCGGACCTGTTCGGCGGTGACCGCGCGGATGCGGTCCGGCCAGCTTCTGATGTCCTCGATGCTGAGCCCCGTGGTGAGCGCGCCGCCATACCAGCGCGCCATCGTCGCCTGGTTGTCCTGGGCGTAGATCGCCTCCGCGATCAGCTGCGTCTTCACCCGCTCGAGATCCTCGGCGCGGATCGGGTTCTTCTGGATATCGGCGATCACGCCGTCGACGACCTGCTCGATCTGCGAAAACTCGACGCCGGGCTTGGGTGACGCCGAGATCGAGAACTGCGAGGGATCGAGCGCGGTGCCCTGGTAGGCGGCGCTGGCGGCGACCGCGAGCGGCTTGTCGACCACGAGCGCGCGGTAGAGATAGGAGTTGCTGCCGCCGCCCATCAACTGCGCCAGCACGTCGAGCGCGGTGCTCTCGCCGGCGGCTGCGGTCGTGGCGGAGGGAACGAGGTAATAGCGCTTCACGGACGGCTGCTCGACATGGGGATCGGCGAGCGTCACCGTGCGCGGCGCGACCTGCTCCGGCTCCTGCGGGCGGATGCGGCGCGCGGGGATCGAGGGCTGCGGCTCGATCTTGCCGAAGGTCTGCTCGACCAGCGGGCGGACTTCCTTGGCGTCGGTATCGCCGGCGATCACCAGGATCGCGTTGTTCGGCGCGTAGAAGCGGCGGTAGAAGGCGAGCGCATCCTCGCGGTCCAGCTTCTCGATCTCCTGGTGCCAGCCGATCACCGGACGTTGATAGGGATGGTTGAGATAGAGCGCGGCCATGATCTGCTCGTTCAGCCGCGCCTCCGGATTGTTGGCAACCCGCATGTTGTATTCCTCGAGCACGACGTCGCGCTCGGGCAGCACGTTCTCGTCCTTCAGGATGAGCCCGGTCATGCGGTCGGCCTCGAACTCCATCATCAGCGGCAGCTTGTCGCGCGGCACGCGCTGGAAATAGCCGGTGTAGTCGTTCGAGGTGAAGGCGTTCTCGTTGCCGCCGATCTTGAGCACGGTCTGCGAGAACTCGCCGACCGGGTGCTTGGCCGTGCCCTTGAACATCAGATGTTCGAGGAAATGGGCGAGGCCCGATTTGCCCGGCGTCTCGTCGGCGGAGCCGACCTTGTACCAGACCATCTGCGTCACGACCGGGGTGCGGTGATCCTGGATCACCACGACCTGCAGACCGTTCGGAAGCGTGAAGGTGGCGGGCGGCTCGGAGGTGACGGTGGTTTGCGACGAGCGCCGGTGCCGAAAGCGCGAGCGCAGCGAATAGCAAGGCGAGCGAAACGGTTTCTGGACATCATGACCTTATGAAAGCCCGGACGAAGACGGTGCGAGTACATCAGTGACCGCATCCTAACGGCGGGGCGACCGCAAGGGCGTGACGAAGCCGCGAGAAAGGATGAAACAATACGTTCATCCGAAGCAATGCTCCGCACCAAATCGCGACGGCATGAAAGCCGCGCCATCGTACACTGCTGGCGGCACTGGGCATCGTCACGAAGACCGAGATTCGATCCGGCATTAACTGCGTCGCCATACTCTGGACTATTCGCTACTCGCCGTATTTACCGGCGGCCGGATTGTATTCCTTGTTCAGGGATTCCTTCGGCCCGGTGCCGTAGGCGAAGTTCGACGACGGCGTCTGGTAGCCGGGCGGCGGCTGGATCAGCGACTCCCGCGACGGCTCCTGCTTGAACGGTGCCGTGCTTTCGACCTTGTTGCCCTTGAACAGGCCCATGAAGCCGCCGTCATAGCCGAGCTGGGAGGGCATCAGCGGCGTGCCGCCCGGATCGCCCGGCTTCAGCGAATCGGAGTTTCGCGCATCGCGCGCTGGGCTTGGTCCTGGCGACGTTGAGTTCGCTCGGCGTCAGGACGCGAAGCCGCATCGCTCACCATGGTCGCGTCGCGGTGATCGTTCTTGTCCTTCTTGCGCGCGGCGATCGCGGCCTTGCGGCGCGCTTCGTCCGGGATCCTTCGGCCAGTTCGGCGCGGTCTTTTCGGCGGCGGCGGAAGCCGGCGGCGGCAAGTCCAGCTTGGGCGGCACGACCAGCGGCGAACGCTCGCGATAGTCGATGCTGGAATTCTCCATGTTGGTGGCGCCCATGCCCTTCATGATGCCTTCGATGACCTTTTCCTCGAAGGTCTTGTCGTCCTCCTCGTCGTCGCCGGCGCGCGCGGCGCCCGCGGCCATCAACAGGCCGACGCCGAGCACGACCGCCGACAGCCGCAAGGCTTTCGACGAACTCCGCATCATGAAACCGCTGGTTCCGATCCTGCGCATCGCTGCTCTACCCATCTGAGACAAGGAGTTCTGATCGGCCGGGATCAGGGCGCTTTTGCGGCGGGTACCCCTATAAAAGAATCATACAATAGGGCCATGACCCCGGCAACAATGGCCACATCGGCCAGGTTAAACACGTACCAATTGAAGGTTTTTTCGCCGATCTGGACGTGAAACAGGGCGAAATCGACCACTGCGCCATAGGCGAGGCGGTCAATGCCGTTCCCGATCGCCCCGCCAATGATTAATCCGAGGGCAAGGGTGGCGAGCAGGGTTTTGGAGCGGGCCATCCAGATCGCGAGCGCGACCACGGCGAAGGCCTTGACCGCCATCAGGGCGAACTGGGCGACCTGGTTGTCGTTCTGGAACCAGCCGAAGCTGATTCCGATATTCCACGCCAGCACGAGATCGAAGAATGGCGTCACACTGACCGTGCCGCGGTGGCCGATATCGAACACGTAGAGCAGCCAGAGCTTGGCGGCCTGGTCGAGGACCAGCGTCACGATCGCGGCGATGATGCCGGGGCGCAGCGTCGCGTTCATTTCGATGGCGCCGCAAACCATACTGTCGACCGCGCGAAAGTGGGCCGGACTGACGCTGCAAATTCAACTGTCGTCCCGGCGAAGGCCGGGACCCATACCGCGCGGTGCAAGTTGGTTGAAAGACTCGGGGTCATCTTCCGTGCCTGTATCAGGAGCCTGGGGTTATGGGTCCCCACTTTCGCGGGGACGACGATAACTGTTTAGACCGAGACCCCCAAGGCCTTCCATTCGCGCAAAGCCTTGGCGTCGCGCGGCGAGACGTCGGGATATTCCTTGTCTTCGCCGACGGTCGGCAGGATCTTCCAGGAGCGCGCGCATTTGATGCCTTGCGCCTTCTCGACCACGACCGCGACGCCGGGGACATTGTCGAGACGGAAGGCGTTTGCGGGCGCCTCGCCCTCCTGCACCTCATAGCCCGAGGTGATGCAGACCTCGGCGAGATCGACATCGAACAGGGTTGCCAGCATATTGCGGTCGGCGACATAGATGACCGGCGAGGCCTCGAGCGAGGAGCCGATGTTCTTGGCCGCGCGCTCGAGCTCGAGCGCACCGGTGACGACGCGGCGGACATTGCGAATCGTTTCCCATTTCGCCGCCAGCCGCTCGTCGCGGAATTTATCGAGGCCGTCCGGGAACAGCGTCAGATGCACCGAGGCCTTGTCGTTCGGCTTGTACATCCCCCAGGCTTCGTCGCAGGTGAAGCTCAGGATCGGCGCCAGCCATTTCAGGATCGCGTCGCAGAGAGTGTCGATGGTGGTGAGCGCCGCCTTGCGCGCCACGGACGACGGCGGGTCGCAATAAAGCGTGTCCTTGCGGATGTCGAAATAGAACGCGGAGAGCTCGGAGTTCATGAACGCCGAGAGTGCCGCGACCACGGTCTTGTAGTCGAACTCGGTATAGGCCTGGCGCACGATCTTCGCCTGTTCGGCGAGCGCATGCAGCATGTAGCGCTCGAGCTCCGGCATATCCTTGAGCTCGACCGCGTCCACCGGTCTGAAATGATGCAGCGTGCCGAGCATCCAGCGGATGGTGTTGCGCAGCTTGCGATAGGTCTCGACCGTGTTCTTCAGGATCTCGGGACCGATGCGCTGGTCGTCGGTATAGTCGCACGCCGCGACCCAGAGCCGCAGGATGTCGGCGCCGGATTCCTTGATCACGACTTGCGGCTCGATGGTGTTGCCGAGCGACTTCGACATCTTCCGCCCGTGCTCGTCCTGGGTAAACCCGTGGGTGAGCACGATGTCATAGGGCGCGCGGCCGCGCGTGCCGCAGCTTTCGAGCAGCGAGGAATGAAACCAGCCGCGATGCTGGTCCGAACCTTCGAGATACATCACGGTGTCGGCGCCGCCGTCGACCTTGCGCTTGATGCCGGCAAGGCCCGGGAAGTGCACGGGGTCTTCCAGCACGAAGGCGTGGGTCGATCCGGAATCGAACCAGACGTCGAGAATGTCGTCGACCTTCTTCCAGTCTTCGTTGGCGTGAGACCCAAGGAAGCGCTCGCGCGCGCCCTCCATGTACCAGGCGTCCGCGCCTTCCTTCTCGAAGGCGTCGCCGATGCGCTTGTTGACGGCCTCGTCCTGCAGGATCTCGGCGGAGCCGTCGCCCTTCTCGCGCACGAACAGCGCGATCGGCACGCCCCAGGCGCGCTGGCGCGACATCACCCAGTCCGGCCGGGCCTCGATCATGCCGTTGATGCGGTTCTGGCCCGACGCCGGCACCCATTGCGTTACCGAGATCGCCTGCAGGGCGCGAGTCGCGCAAAGTATATCGCCCGTCAGCGTCAAGGTATTTGGATCTCCACCCCAGATCACCTTGTTTGGAGTGATTGCCTTGTCCATCGCGATGAACCATTGCGGCGTGTTGCGGAAGATCACCGGCTTCTTCGAGCGCCAGGAATGCGGATATTGATGCTTCAGCCGGCCGCGCGCGAGCAGCATGCCGGCTTCGACCAGCGCCTTGATCACGGCCTCGTTGGCGTCGCCCTTCTCGCCCTTGTCGTTGATGACGCGTTTTCCGGTAAATCCCGGGGCCTGATCGGTGAAGGCGCCGTTCTCGTCCACGGTATAGGGAATCGCGGTGTTGATGCCGCGCGAATCCAGATCGCGCGTATTGGCCATCCAGACGTCGAAGTCCTCGCGGCCATGGCTGGGCGCGGTATGCACGAAACCGGTGCCGGTGTCGTCGGTGACGTGATCGCCCGGCAGCAGCGGGACGACGAACTGGTAGCCGTCGCTGGCAAAGCGTTTCAGCGGATGCGCGCATTCGACCGCGTCGAGCGTGTCGGCCGGAATCTCGCGGACCTTCTCGTAGGCGGTGACGCGCGCCTGCTTGAACACGCTTTCGGCCAGCGCGTCGGCGAGGATCAGGAGATCGCCGGTCTTGGCCCAGTTGTCGGCCGGCGCATCGGTGACCCTGTAGAGGCCGTAGGCAATCTTCGGCGAAAACGAGATGGCGCGGTTGCCGGGCAGCGTCCAGGGCGTGGTGGTCCAGATCACGACACTCGCATTGGCGAGCGCGCCATGCGCCGGCGAGGTGACCGGAAACTTCACCCACACCGTGTCCGACGTGTAGTCCTCGTACTCGACCTCCGCTTCGGCGAGCGCGGTCTTCTCGACCACGCTCCACATCACGGGCTTCGAGCCGCGATAGAGCGTGCCGTTGGCCGCGAATTTCATCAGCTCGCGCGCGATCTGCGCTTCCGCCGGATAGCTCATGGTGGCGTAGGGGTGATCCCAGTCGCCGACCACGCCGAGCCGCTTGAACTCCTCGCGCTGGATGTTGAGCCAATGGCTCGCATAGGCGCGGCACTCGCGGCGGAAGGCGACCATCGCAGCCGAGTCGCGGAAGTCGGGCTTGGCCTTGCCCTTCTTGCGGTAGTTCTCCTCCTCGACCTTCCATTCGATCGGTAGCCCGTGGCAGTCCCAGCCCGGCACGTAGTTGGAATCGAAGCCCAGCATCTGCTGGCTCTTGGTCACGAGATCCTTCAGGATCTTGTTCAGCGCCGTGCCGATATGGATGTTGCCGTTGGCATAGGGCGGGCCGTCATGCAGCACGAATTTGGCGCGGCCCCGCGCCTCCTCGCGCAGCTTCTCGTAGAGGCCGATCTGGTTCCAGCGCTTGAGCATTTCCGGCTCGCGCTGCGGCAGGCCGGCGCGCATCGGGAAATCGGTCTGCGGCAGGAACAGGGTCTTGGAATAGTCTTTGGCGTCGGACTTTTGCGGCTTTTCAGACATGAGGTGTACTGGCTCGGAAGGGCGCGGGGCAAACGCGATCGGTCGCGGGTGAAACAGGAAAGTCCCGGTCTTGCGCCGAGCCTTAGCTCAGGCGGAAGCCGGGCCGCTAATCCCTATGATGCGCCGCGCAAACATGGGCTCTCCATAGCAGGGGGAGGGGTAAATCGCAAAGGGCGAAAGCGTCTTCAACCGATCTCTCCGAGCTTCGGAAACGCCCCCGGCGCCGCCGCCAGTTGCGCGCGGGCGCGGGCGGAATCGTCGTCCATCTGCTTGATGAGCGTAGCCACGCTGTCGAATTTCAATTCTTCGCGGATGAAGCCGATGAAGGCGACGTCGAGCATCTCTCCGTACAGGTCGCCCTTGAAATCGAACAGGAAGATTTCCAGCAGCGGCGCGCCGTTGTCGAAGGTCGGGCGGCGGCCGAAGCTCGCCACGCCATCGAAGCGTTCCTCACCCCGACCGACCCGCACCGCATAGATGCCGTGCTTGAGGCCGCAATTATGGTCGAGGCGGATATTGGCGGTGGGGTAGCCGAGCTCGCGGCCGCGCTTTTCGCCATGGATCACCTCGCCGGTGACGAACCAGGGCCCGCCGAGCATGGTGGTGGCGTCCTCGATCTGGCCCTCGGCGAGCGCGCTTCGGATCGCGCTGGAGGAGACCGGGCGCTCGTCGATATCGACATGCGGCTGCACGTCAACCTCGATGCCGAGCCGGGGACCTTCGGCTACCAACAGGTTCGGCGAGCCGACCCGGCCCTTGCCGAAGTGGAAATCGTAGCCGACCGCGATGCCGGAAATGCCGAGCCGCTCGATCAGATCATGGTGAATGAAATCTTGCGCCGTGGTGCCGGCCCGCTTCTTGTCGAAGGTCATGATCACGGCGCCGGCGAGCCCCGTTCCGGCCAACAGGCGAAGCTTGGCGGTTACGTCCGACAGCGTGAACTGGGGGGTGGTCGGACTGAAAAACCGGCGCGGATGTGGCTCGAAGGTCACCGCCAGCGCCGGACAGCCATGCGCCTTGCCCATTTTCAGCGCGGCGGCGATCACCGCCCGGTGGCCGAGATGGACACCGTCGAAATTGCCCATCGCCACCACGGTCCCCTTCGGGATATCCGCCGCAGGGGTGGAATCGCGGATAACGGTAAAAACAGGCGGCATTTCGGGCGGCTTCGGATCGGCTCGTGACGGGGGCGGACCGTGGCTTGGCGGACGCCGGGAAGTCAAGCAGGAGCGTCGATTCTACTTCGTGTTGCCGGGGCAAGAATCCTCGACCAAAGGTCGGTTAACGGCCTGTTTAAGGCCTGATGCTAGTCCTAGAGGTGGTTTATGCGAGGGCGTTCGGCCCCGACACGTTTGTTTTCGCGCAAGCATTGTCCGTGCGGGAGGAGTCAAGAAATGGCGGTTGATCTGTCGATGTCGGTTCTGGTGGTGGACGACTATTCCACCATGATCCGTATCATCCGGAATCTGCTTAAGCAGCTTGGCTTTGAGAACATCGATGACGCGAGCGACGGCTCTGCGGCGCTGAACAAGATGCGCAGCAAGAAATACGGGCTCGTGATCTCCGACTGGAACATGGAGCCGATGACCGGCTACGACCTCCTGCGCGAGGTCCGCGCCGATCCCAACCTCGCCACCACCCCGTTCATCATGATCACGGCGGAATCCAAGACCGAGAACGTGATCGCGGCCAAGAAGGCCGGCGTGAACAACTATATCGTCAAGCCGTTCAACGCGGCCACGCTGAAGACCAAGATCGAGGCGGTCTTCCCGGACATGGCGAGCGCTTAAGTCGCTGCGTTAGAGCAACCGCTCGGCCCAAGCCGTCATTCCGGATGGTCCGAAGGACCAGAGCCGGAATCACGAGATTCCGGGTTCGCGCTGCGCGCGCCCCGAAATGACCACGCAAAGCGTCGTCACCATCTCAATTCCCGCGTCAGCGCGCGGGGCGGGTGGCCGAACAACTCCCTGATCGACTCCGGGTCGAGCTGATCGATCCCCTCAAACTGCTCGGAATGAATGCCTCTGGTGACGAAGAGGCAGTCGATGCCGAAGCCGAGCGCGCCGGCCAGATCCGTGCGCACGGAATCGCCGATCGCCAGCACCCGGTCAAGCTTGATTTCATGGCCGCCATGCTCGGCGGCGAGCGCGAGCGCGCGTTCGTAGATCGGCCGATGCGGCTTGCCGTAAAAGATCACCTCGCCGCCGAGCTCGCGATAGAGCTCGGCGATCGCGCCGGCGCAATAGATCAGCCGGTCCCCGCGCTCGACCACGATGTCCGGATTGGCGCAGATCAGCGTCAGCTTCCGCTTAAACGCCTGCTGCATCATCGCGCGATAATCTTCGGCCAACTCGGTCTCGTCGTCGAGCAGCCCGGTGCAGACGATGTAGTCGGCTTCCTGGAGCGGCGAGATCACCGGGCTCAGCCCGCGATAGATCGAGCTGTCGCGCTCGGGACCCAGCCAGAACACTTTTCGTCCGGGATGATCGGCGACGTAGTGCCGGGTCAGGTCGCCTGAAGAGACGATCGCATCGTAGGTGTCGTCGGCGACGCCGAGCTTCTGCAATTGCCGCTGCACGGAGTCGGCGGGCCGCGGCGCGTTGGTGATGAGGATGACGGTGCCGCCTTTGCTCCGGAAGGTATGCAAGGCCTCGCAGGCTTCGGGAAAGGCCTCGAGGCCGTTATGCACCACGCCCCAGATATCCGAGAGGATCACTTCGACGCCGTCGACGAGGTCGCGCAGCCGCTCGACAAACCGCAACGTCATGATGCGCTGGTCCGCCTAGCCGGGGCCTGCGGCGCGGCGCGCCAACGCGGCGCTGCCGGTCACCCGCGGCGGCGGATCGATCGCGGCAGGCTCCACGGAGGCCGCCTTGGCCATCCCCAATTCCTGCGCGTTGTTCGATGGGGCGCCGCCGTTCTGCGCGGGCGCGCCCTCCGGCCGCAGCGGGCGCGGCGGTGCGAACAGAAAGCCTTGGCCGAAGCGGACATCGTAATCGAGCAGGTCGACCACCGCGCGTTCGCCCTCGATCTTCTCGGCGATCAGGTCGATGCCGAAGCGGCCGAGCAGATCGGAGAGGTCGGAGGGATGGATATCGGAGGTCGACTGTTTCGGGTCGAGCAGGAGCGAAGCCGGGACCTTGACGAAGCGTACGCCGCGGTCGGCGAGCTCGCGCGGCTCGAAGCGCAAATCCATGACATGGTCGATCGAGAAGCGGTAGCCGCGCTGTGCAAGCGCTGCGAGATGTTCGGTCTCGGTCTGGCCGAGGTTACGGAAGGTCGCCTGCTTGAACTCCAGCACGAAGGAGGGCGCGAGCGCGCGGTTGGCGTCGAGGAAATCCAGGCATTGCGAGAACATCGCGGTGTTGCCCAGCGTCGGGGCGGCGACATTGCAGAACACGCCGACTTCCTTGTTGCGCACCATCAGGCGGCGCAGCACCTGCACGCAGCGCAGCATCACCATGTGGTCGATACGCCCGATCAGGCCGGCGGATTCCGCGACGCCGATGAAATCCTCGGCGGCGAGCACCTGGTCCTTGTCGTCACGCAACCGCGTCACCGCCTCGTAGTAGCGCACCTTGCGCTGCGGCAGGCTCACCAGCGGCTGCAGGTAGATGTCGATGCGGTTTTCGTCGACCGCGGCGCGCACGGCGGCCAGCGTTTGCGTCTGGTTGCGGGTCGGTGCGGTTTCACCGGCCGCCGCCGCGATAGGGGGAGGCGTCGGTGCGGGCGCGGCGGCGACGCGCTTCTGCTCGACCGCTGCGGCGACCGGATCATGGTCCTCGGGCGCCTCGACTGAAGCAGGGGCTGTCGCCGCATTGGCCTGGATGGTCGCGATCATGTCCTCATGACCGGCGACGGAGGCTGCGAGCTGTTTCACCAGCCCGCCCAGCTCGCCGATCTCGTTGACGACGGACTGGATGCGGTCGGCGCCGGCCGAATTGGCCGACACCACCCGGCCCTCGACGGCTGCGAGCCGCCGGCCGAATTCCGCGACCTGGCGGGCGAGGTCGGCGGTGCCGCGGGAGAGGTCGGCGATCTGGCTGCCGACATCGGTGCGGTCACGCAGCCGCATCGAGACGGCGTTGTAGAGGATCAGGAAGGTCAGCACGGTGAGCGCCACGATCGCCGATTCCGGTCCGTTGATACCGGCGATCGAGTACAGGACCAGCCCCAGCGATGCCGCGACCAGCACCATGCAGATGGCGATGAAAATCGTAGAAATACGGATCATTTTGGCGCGCGCACTCCCCCGAGTGCCGCAATCCTAGCACTAATGTTGATTCGGGAGGCTAGTGTTTCTTTGGCACGGCCGGAACCGGGGGACTCCCTCGCCCCGCTCTTGCGGGGAGAGGGTTGGGGTGAGGCTGCTTCCGATTCGGAAGATGTGGTCGCGGAGTCCCACCCGGCGCGCGTTGCGCGCCGACCTCTCCCGGCATCCGCCTCGCCCGAAGGCGGGCTTCGGCGGACAGGCGGGGCGAGGTAGAAAGGACGCTACGCCACCGCCTTGATGACCTTGCCGACCTTCTCGATGACCTCGCCGATCTGGTCCTCGCTGATGATCAGCGGCGGGGTCAGCGCCAGCGTGTCGCCGGCGATGCGCAGCATCAGGTCGTTGTCGTGGAAGGCCGAGACCATCGCGTCATAGCCGCGTTTTCCCGCGAGGTCGGCGGCGCGCGGCGCGAGGTCGATGCCGGCGGTGAGACCCACCGTGCGGATGTCGAGCACGTTCGGCTGGCCCCTCAGCGTCATCACCGCGTCGGCGAATTTCGGCTCGAGCTTTTTGGCGCGCTCGAACAGCTTTTCGTCGCGGTAGATGTCGAGCGTGGCAAGCCCCGCGGCGCAGGCAAGCGGATGCGCCGAATAGGTATAGCCGTGGGTCAGCTCCACCATGTGCTCGGGGCCGCTCATGAAGGCGTCATGGATGGTGTCGCGCACGATCACGCCGCCCATCGGAGCCGCGCCATTGGTGACGCCCTTGGCGAAGGTGAGGAGGTCCGGCAGCACGCCATAGCGCTCGGCGGCGAAGGCATGTCCAAGCCGGCCATAGCCGGTGATGACCTCGTCGAAGATCAGGAGGATGCCGTGCTTCTGGGTGATCTCGCGCAGCCGCTTGAGATAGCCCTTCGGCGCCGGCAACACGCCGGTCGAGCCCGCCATCGGCTCGACGATCACGGCCGCGATGGTGTTGGCGCCATGCAGGTTGACGAGGTTTTCCAGCTCGTCGGCGAAATGCGTGCCGTAGTCCGGCTCGCCCTTGGTGAAGGCCTGCTTCTCGCGGTCGTAGGTATGGGGCAGGTGATCGACGCCCGCGAGCAGCGAGCCGAAGATCTTGCGGTTGTTGACGATGCCGCCCACCGCGGTGCCGCCGAAGCCGACGCCGTGATAGCCGCGCACGCGGCCGATCAGGCGGGTGCGTGCACCCTGGCCGTTGAGCTGGTGATAGGCGATCGCGATCTTCAGCGCGGTGTCGGCGGCTTCCGAACCGGAGTTGCAGAAGAACACATGGTCGAGGCCTTCAGGCGCGAGATCGGCGATGCGGCTCGCCAGCTCGAAGGCCTGCGGAATGCCGAACTGGAACGGCGGCGCATAGTCGATGGTTGCTGCCATCTTGCCGATCGCGTCCGAAATCTGGGTGCGGCCATGGCCGGCATTGGTGCACCACATGCCGGAAGCGGCGTCGATGATCTTGCGGCCGTCGACGGTGAGGTAATGCATGTCCTTGGCGCCGGCGAGCAGCCGCGGCGCCTTCTTGAAGGCGCGGTTGGCGGTGAACGGCATCCAGTGCGCGGCGAGGTCGTTCGGCACGTTGACTGCGGGGGCGTTGGGGCTCTTGTCCAGCATCGGGGCCTCTTCGAAGGTTCGGAGTGGGGGGCTGGCATCAAGCTACCAGCTTCGCCGCAGGACGGGAACGCCCATAACTTGCGATCTTTTGCCGTTTTGCGGTGAAATGTTGCGAGGATTTCAGCCGAGGTCGGCGGCCGTGGCGAAAAATACCTCGGCTTCCGAATCTTCCGTGTCGAGCCAGAGCAGCGGCAACTGCGGATAGGCGACCTCGACGTTCTCGCGGCCGCGGCCGATTTCGCAGAGCAGCCCGCCCTCGGGCGTCAAATGCGCGGCGGCTTCGTCCAGGATGGGCCTGATGATGTCGAGTCCGTCGGCGCCGCCATCGAAGGCGAGTTTCGGCTCGGCGCGGCATTCCGGCGGCAGCGCGGCCATGCCCTCCGCATCGACATAGGGCGGGTTGGAGATGATGAGGTCGTAACGTCGCTCGCCGAGCGGCTTGAACAGGTCGCCGCGGTGCAGCGTGATGCGGTCTTCCAGGCCATGGTCGGCGACGTTGCGCGCGGCAACCGCGAGCGCGTCCCTGGAAATATCCACGGCATCGATCACGGCATTCGGAAAATGCCGCGCCGCCAGAATGGCGAGGCAGCCCGAGCCGGTGCAGAGGTCGAGCACGCTTGCGACATTGGCCGGGTCCATCAGGGAAGCGCCTCGGCCGTCCTCGCCGGCGAAGTGCGAATCGAGCAACTCGCCGATGAAGGAACGCGGCACGATCACGCGCTCGTCGACATAGAACGGCAGGCCTCGCATATAGACCTTGTTGACGAGATAGGCAGCGGGTTTGCGCGTGGCGACGCGGCGGCCGATCAGGTCGAGGATTTGCTTGCCTTCGCCCGATGTGACGCGCGCGGTGGCAAAGCTCTCGAACTGGTCGGGATGAAGCTGCAGCGCTTCGCAGACGAGGAACGCGGCTTCGGCGACGGGATCGGTGGTGCCATGTGCAAACGCGAGTTTGGCTTCGTTGAAGCGGCTCACCGCATAGCGGACGAAGTCGAGCAGCGTGAGCAATTCGCCGCTTGAGATTTTCGGCGATTTTGGCGCGGGCTTTTTTGCCGCCTTGACGCGCCTGGCCATCAGGATTTGGTCCAGCGCGCCGCGGCCGCATCGTCATGGGCGTGGGCTTCGACCCAGCCCTTGCCCCTGGCGCTTTCTTCCTGCTTCCAGAACGGCGCGGACGTCTTCAGATAGTCCATCAGGAATTCCGCGGCCTCGAACGCCGCCTGCCGGTGTTTCGACGCGGTCACCACCAGCACGATGTTCTGGCCGGGCTCGATCCGGCCGAAGCGGTGGATCACGGTCAGGCCCTGCAGCGGCCAGCGCGATATTGCTTCATCCGCATGCCGCTTGATCTCGGCTTCCGCCATGCCCGGATAATGTTCGAGCGTCAGTGAGGCGATATCGTCGCCGCCCTCGGGCCCGCGGCAGATGCCGGAGAATGTCACGACCGCCCCGATATCGGTGCGGCCTTGGCTCAGCGCCGTAACCTCGCGCGCGACGTCGAAATCGCCTTGCTGGATACGGATGGTGACGGGGATAGTCACGACTAGCCGCCGGTCATCGGCGGGAAGAAGGCGATCTCGCGGGCGCCTGCGATCGCGGCGTCCGGCTTGACATGGGCGTGGTCGATCGCCGCGCGGATCACCTTCGGTCGCTCGAAGGCGTGGGCGTAGGATTCATCGCGCGCCGAGAGCCAGGCGATCAAATCGTCGACGGTGCGCACATTCGCGGGCGGCTCGATCGTCTCTTCGGCCTTGCCGACGCGCTCGCGCACCCAGGCGAAATATTTGACCTTCATCCGCCATCCTCCTCGAGGACATGGTGGATGCCATGGCGAAAATAATCCCAGCCGGTGTAAATCGTGAAAATCGCGGAGATCCAGAGCAACAGCAGTCCGATCTGCGTCACGACCGGCACCACGAGGTCGCCGGCTTCGCCCGCGAGCAGGAATCCGATCGCGACGAGCTGGATCGTGGTCTTCCATTTCGCAAGCTTGGTGACGGGCACGCTGACGCGGAGCGCGGCGAGATATTCGCGCAGGCCCGACACCAGGATTTCGCGGCACAGGATCACGATCGCGGCCCACAGCGACCAGCCATGGATGATGCCGTCGGCGGCGAGCATCAGCAGGCACGAGGCGACCAGGAGCTTGTCGGCGATCGGATCGAGCATCCGCCCGAAGCCCGATTGCTGATTCCAGACCCTCGCGTAATAGCCGTCGAGATAGTCGGTGATCCCGGCCGCGATGAATACGGCGACCGCCACCCAGCGCAGCCATAGCGGGCCGTCCGCGATGGACTGCGCATAGATGCAGCCGATCACCACCGGGATGGCGGCGATCCGCGCGCAGGTCAGGATATTCGGGATGGACAGCGAGCCTTTCCCTGTCCGGGTCGTTGCGATGTTCATCTATCCTTCCAATACCGCCGCTATCCTTCCAATACCGCCGCGGCTTCCAGGTCAACCGGATTGACCTAGATCATCCGTCGCAGGCGACAGCCATGTGACTCCATTACGCCCCTTAGCCCCCCTGGGCATGAAAAAACTCGAAAATCTTGCGCGCGCTCTCGGCGCTGACCCCCGGAACCTTGCCGAGATCGGCGATCGAAGCCCGCTCGATCTCCTTCAGCGTGCCGAAGTGGTGCAGCAGCGCACGTTTGCGTGAGGGGCCGATGCCGGGGATTTCCTGCAGGCCGGCCTCGCGGATGTCCTTGGTCCGACGCTTGCGGTGTGAGCCGATCACGAACCGGTGCGCCTCGTCGCGCAGCCGCTGGATGAAATAGAGCACGGGGTCGCGCGGCTCGAGCTTGATTGCCTCGCGGTCGGGCATGAACAGGGTCTCGCGGCCGGCGTCGCGGTCCGGCCCCTTGGCGACCGCCATCAGCGAGACCTGGGTCAGCCCAAGGGCCTGGAAGATCTCGCGCGCAGCGTTGAGCTGGCCGCGGCCCCCGTCGATGATGACGAGGTCGGGCCATTGTGGCACCGCATCGTCGGCTTTGGCCTTGTCGGCGTCCGTTGGCGACAGCAGCCGCTTGAAGCGCCGCTCCAGCACCTCGCGCATCATGCCGTAATCGTCGCCGGGGGTGAGGCCTTCCGACTTGATGTTGAACTTGCGGTACTGGTTTTTGACGAATCCGTCCGGCCCCGCGACGATCATGGCGCCGACTGCGTTGGTGCCCTGGATATGGCTGTTGTCGTAGACCTCGATCCGCTTCGGCGGCTGCGGCAGCCGCAAGGTCGCCGCAATCGATTCCAGGAGGCGGCCTTGCGTCGCGGTATCGGCGAGCTTGCGCCCCAGCGCCTCGCGCGCATTGGTCAGCGCGTGCGCGATCAGCTCCTTCTTCTCGCCGCGCCTCGGCACCGATACTTCGACCTTGTGTCCGGCCTTCACCGCCAGCGCGTCGGCCAGTAGCTCGCCTTCCTCGATCTCGTGCGAAAGCAGGACCAGCTTCGGCGGCGGCTTGTCGTCGTAGAATTGCGCCAGGAATGACGACAGCACTTCCTCCGGCGTGAACGACTTCTCCGCGCGCGGGAAATAGGCGCGGTTGCCCCAGTTCTGGCCGGTGCGGAAGAAGAACACCTCGACGCAGGAATAGCCGCCTTCCTGGTGGATGGCGAACACATCGGCTTCTTCCACCGTGCGCGGGTTGATGCCCTGCTGCGACTGGATCGCCGACAGCGCCGCCAGACGATCGCGATAGACCGCAGCAGACTCGAATTCCAGTTCGCCGGACGCCTTTTCCATCTCGGCCGCAAGCTGCGCCTTCACGGCCTGGCTGCGGCCGGAGAGGAATTCGGTGGCCTCGCGCACGAGCTCGGTATAGCCGGGAAAATCGATCTCCTGCGTGCAGGGGCCGGCGCAGCGGCGGATCTGGTAGAGCAGGCACGGCCGCGTGCGGCTTTCGAAAAAGCCGTCGGTGCAGGAGCGGATCAGGAAGGCGCGCTGCAGCGCCGTGATGGTGCGGTTGACCGCGCCCGCAGACGCGAACGGGCCGAAATAGCGTCCGGGCCGGCTCTGCGCGCCCCGATGTTTCAGGATCTGCGGCGCCCAGTGGTCGCCGGTGATCAGGATATAGGGGAAGGACTTGTCGTCGCGAAGCTGTACGTTGAAGCGCGGCCGCAACTGCTTGATCAGGTTGGCCTCTAGCAGCAGCGCTTCGGTCTCGGTCGAGGTCGAGATGATCTCGACATTGGTGGTGGCTGCAATCATGCGCAGGATGCGCGCCGGCAAGGGGGCGTTGACGCGCGCGTAGGACGAGAGCCGTTTGCGGACGTTCTTGGCCTTGCCGACATAGAGCACGTCGTTGGCAGCGTTCAGCATGCGGTAGACGCCGGGCGAGGTCGGCGCGAGCTTGACCGCGTTTTCGATCGCGCCGTGTCCGACCGCGAGCGGGCCCTCGGCGACCGGCTCGGCGGTGTCTTCGGCAAGCTCAGGCAGCCGTCCCTCTTCGTCCTCCTCGGTCGCCGACGTCGCGGGGTCGATGTCGGGGGCCGTCAGGTCCTGCGGCGGCAAATTGGCCTCAGAGCCGTGCTGCGCCTTATGCGAAGGCGGCGCCGGAGGGGCGGTCTTGTCGGTGGTCATGGCCCAAATTTAGTGGCTGGCGCCGCAGATTTGAAGTTCCCGATGAGGTCCGGGAGGCCATCGCGCACAGGTCTGTTTTGAGGCCAGGATGGCTTGGCGCCCCATGGTTGCCGGTAATACTTCATTAAGAACGTGAGCTCGATTTTTACACTTCATTAAGAACGTTAACTTCGGCGGTAACACTTAATTAAGAACGTTAAGAACGCGGTAAGAGGCCTTAACAAGCCTTTAACTTAAAACTCCCGATAAATCTTATCGAAAATGGCTGGAGTTCCGTAACCAACGGCCCGCCAGCGCGCTTTGCGGCGCGCGGAGTGGCGCGGCGGTGGCGGCAGTTGCGTTGGAGTTGGGGGTATGAAGGGGTACGCTTGGGGCGCATTGGCGCTGGCCTTGGCCGGGACCGCGTCGGCCCGCGCGGCCGACCTTTACGGCTCGCGCGCGCCCTACACGGTCAACCAGCCGCTCAATGCCTATAGCTGGGCCGGCCCCTATCTCGGCGGCAACCTCGGCTATGACTGGGGTTCGGTCAGCCGCAACCCGACCAAGCCGTCAGGCTTCATCGGCGGCGTCACCGCCGGCTACAATTTTCAGAGCGGCTCCTGGGTGTTTGGCGTCGAGGGCGACATCCAGGCGGCCGGCGCGGAGGACACCTTTGCGCCCTGGAAATTCTCCAATCCCTGGTTCGGCACCGTGCGCGGCCGTGCGGGCTATACCGTCAGCAATGTCTTGTTCTACGGCACCGCGGGCCTCGCCTTCGGCGGGTTGCGCGGCGAGACCTTTGGTCTGTCGGAGACCCACACCAGCGCCGGCTGGACCGCGGGCGTCGGCGCCGAGGTCGGCCTCGCACCGCGTTGGAGCGCGAAGATCGAATATCTTTACGTCGACCTCTCCGACAGTCCGTTCGCAATTACAGGGGTGTCAAATGGCTTCCGGTCCAACATCGTCAGGGCCGGCGTGAACTATCATTTCTGATAGCCAACAAGAAAACTGGACGATGGACACACAAACTCCCGGCCACGGCGGTGGCCGGGATTTTTTTGTTTCGAACCGTACACGCAGGCAAACGCCGGCCGCCGTATGGAAGCCGCTTTGCGAAAACGAAAACGCCTCAAATACGAAAACTCAGGATTGAATCACCAGGTTGACCGCCTTGGGCCCTTTGCCCTTCTTGTCCGGTTCGACCTCGAAAGCGATGCGTTGTCCTTCGCTCAAATCCTTCAGTCCCGCGCGCTCGACTGCGGTGATGTGCACGAACACGTCGCGCCCGCCGTCGTCAGGCTTGATGAAGCCGTAGCCACGTTCTCCATTGAAGAACTTGACCGTCCCAGTCATGGCCATCGGGAAACTCCTCCCCCGTATTGCTCCACCGCCACGCACGTCGCGCGGCGGCTGACCGGCAATCGCTGTCTGAAGCTTGGCCACCTGAGCTGATCGGTGTCACGTCACCGGTCTGCCTGGATTTTTTGTTCGGCCTTGTCACTCCGCCGCAACCATTCGCGGAAGCGGAACGTAAAGCCCGTCGGGTCGGAGCATAATACGGTTCCCGGCAAATTGAATACGGATTTTCCGTCAGGACCGGCTCAGGCTTTGGGAATCTCCAACCGGAAGCGGCCGGCGCCGCCCTGTCCGAGCGGCTTTTCCAACTCGGGGAGGATGGTCTTGAGTTCGGCCTGCAACGTCCACGGCGCGTTGACGATCAGGAGCCCGGCGGATGCAAGCGCAGCGTCCGCGGCCTGCGGCGCGACGCTGAATTCCAGCCGCAGGCATTTGCCTGCGGGCCTGACTGACGCAGCTTCGCGCGCGACCCGCTGCGCCAGCGCGTCGGTCGCGCGCCGGCTCTTGGCGGGATACCAGAGCAGGTAGCTGCCGGTCGGCCATTTCTGGAAGGCGGCGGTAAAACCGTCCGCCAGCCGCTCGAATTCATCCTTGGCCTCGAACGCCGGATCGATCAGCACCAGGCCCCGCCGTTCGTTTGGCGGCACGAATGCCGGCAGCGCTGTCCAGCCGTCGAGATCGACCACGCGCGCCTGCGTGTCGCGCCGAAGCGCCTCGATCAGTTTCTTGCGCGCGGAGGGCTCGATCTCGCAGGCGGTCAACCGGTCCTGGGGACGCAGCAGCGCGCGGGCGATCAGCGGCGAGCCCGGATAGACCTTGAGGGTGTTGTCGGGGTTAAAGGCACGGACGATGTCGAGATAGGGTTTGACCAGCGGCAGGGCGCCTTCCGAGAACCGCGCCTGCAGGACGCGCGCGATGCCCGTCAGCCACTCGCCGCCGCGGCGGGCTTCGTCGCCTTCGAGATCGTAACGGCCGGCCCCGGCATGGGTGTCGATGACGCGGAAGGCGGCCGGCTTCTCCTGCAGGTAAAGCAGGATGCGCGTTAGCGCGATGTGCTTGATGACATCGGCAAAGCCGCCGGCATGAAAGGCGTGACGGTAGTTCATGCCCGTGGGTTACGACATCGGGCGTTGAAAGTAACCGAGATTCCGGGGCGTGCGTAAGCGCAAACTATGGTGCGCAATTGCGCACCTGAGAATCTCGAGATTCCCGATGCGCAATTGCGCATCTGAGGTCTGGTGCTAACGCACCATCCCGGAATGACGTCATCCAGAATCAGCCACCTCTCACCGGCGGCATGGTCACCTGATCGAGCGGGCAGGCCTGACGATCGATTTCCGGGCAGTCGCGGAATTCCAGCTCCTTGCTCATGCAAATGCGCACTTCGCTGAGCCGCTTGCGGTTGCAGGTGACGGCGATGCCGGACGCCTTCAGACCCGGATTGGCCTTGATGAAGGCCTCCTCGACATCGGCGGGCGACAGCGTCTTGGGATCCGACAATTGAAGATAGTCATCGGGGATTTTCACCGCGGCGCGGGCCTTGCGGATGGTCTCGAAATAGGCCCGCTCGCCAAGGCCGGAGCAGGTGCCGTGCTTGTCCCACTCGTTGTAGATCAGGCCGGGCGCGGGCATCAGGTCGAGCATCGAGCTCATGATGTTGCGTGCCAGTCGCGGCGAGGGACGCTGGCAATATTCGGGATAGCCCTTCTCGTATTGCGGCCACAGCCCGTGCACCACGAAGGAGAACGGCCGGCCGCCGCACTGGATCTGCTGCGAGCGCCCACCGCCCCCATTTTCTTCCCGGCCTTCGCAGAAGGAGGGCGACCATGACAGCGACAGCACGTAGAAGTCGAACTGGCCCGGTTCATTCTGGCGCCGGTCCTGGGCCGACGCCGGCGTGGCCATGGCCAATGCCGCCCACACGAACAGGCTGGCGGAAATCAGCAAGCGTGAAATCGAAGCGGAATAGAACATGGCAACGCCCCTCAACTTGACCGTGCAGTCAGCGTAACAGAGGATTGGAACATTTCAAGAACAAAAATAAAAGGCGCCCAAAATTTTAGGCGCCAAAAATTAAAGGCGCCCAAGGGACGCCTCGAATTCCATCTTTCCCGAAAAACTAGGGGCCGGCGGCCTTGCAGGCGGGGTTGTAGGCCCAATTGCGGTCGAGCCCGGCCACGCACCATTCAACCCCTTGGCCGAAGCCGGCGAAGCCGCCGTCCTCGATGATGGAGTAAGTCAGCGCATGGAACGCACCGTCGTTCAGCTGCACGGTGCCGGCGCAATAGCGGCGCGGGATGTTGTCGGACTGCCACGGCCGAAAGGCGATCTCATGGATATTGCCGTAGGCGACGATCTGCAGCCGGGAATTCCAGAAGGTGCTTTCCTTTGCATGGAACTGGTCGGTGATGGTGCTGAGTGCCCGCTCGCATTCGGCGACCCGGCCGTCATAGCTCGGGCCGAACAGGCCGAAATTCAGCTCGGCCGGATTGGCAGCCATCGCCGGGCGGCCGAAGGCCAGAACGGCGAACAGGGCGCCAAGGGCAAAGCCGAAGCGGATGAATCCGAAGCGGTTCAACAAAGAGGCGAGGTCGCGCATGTGCAGTCCCGAAAAGGGCAGTCTAACCTGTCGTGCCCGGACCGTGCATCCTTGCCCCGGCGCGGTCAAGTGCAGCGCGGCAACACTTCACTTTAGTCTGCGCAAGAGCCCCCTGGCCGTTCTTTTCACCAGCCGCGACACCCCCTAAGATGGGGCAGGCGAAATGGAGTCTCCGATGCGAAAGATGCTGGCCGCGGGCCTGGTTGCCATGGGCGGAATGCTGGCGGGTGCGCCGGCGCAGGCCGATTGGGTGTCCTCTTTCAAGGGCAACGACACCGGCGGCATCATCGCCTGGGAGCTGGCGCATGATTCCGATGCGCGGCTGCTCGCGGTCAGTCACTGCGCCCGCTACGGCAAGGTCGTGAAATTCCTGGCGGTCGATCCGCAATATGGCGGCTACATTTCCTTTGCCTGCCGTTGGGTCCCCTATGGGGCCACCGACCGGCCGCTGAGCGTCAAGTACTGATCTTTCGAAACAGTCAGAACCAGCAGGGAGCACGCAACATGATGCGGAAGCTTCTGTCATCGGGTTTTTGCGGTTGTGCCTTTTACGCTTGTGCTCTGGCACTGCCGACGACCGTCGCCGCCGAGGAATTGCCGGTGCGCAAGGCCGGCCTGTGGGAGATGAAGATCGTCAGGCCTGGCGCGAAGCTGCCGGACATGACGATGCAGCACTGCACGGATCCCACCACCGACAAGGAAATGAACAATTCGGTCTCGCCACTCGCCAAGCAGATTTGCAGCAAGCAGGACGTGGTGAAGACCGCGACCGGATACGTCAGCGACTCCGTCTGCACCGTCAGCGGCGTGTCGATGACGACGCATGCGGAGATCGTCGGCGATTTCAATTCCGGCTACACCGTGACCAGCAAGTCGCACAGCGACAAGGGACCGACCGGCGCGCCGCTCGACACCACCACCACGATCGAAGCCAAATGGGTCGGCGCCTGCAAGCCGGACCAGAAGCCCGGCGATATCGTGATGCCCGGCGGCTTCAAGCTCAACGTCAAGGACGCCGAGAAGCTGAAGGGCCTGATACCGGCGCCGAAGGCGAACTGACTCTTCTTTCAATGCAGAAGTGTAGCCCGGGTGAGCGAAGCGACACCCGGGACACCCGAATGGTCCGATATCGACGAAATTTCCTCGCTGGAGGAGTGTTCTTCTTTACGGTCACGCTCGCTGACCGTCATTCGAGTGCTCTTGTCGATCATGTCGCCGCCCTGCGAAACGCTTTTCGCACGACACGTCGCGAGCGTCCGTTCGCGATCGAAGCAATCGTGATCCTTCCGGATCATCTCCACGCGATGTTGACCTTGCCAGTGGCTGATGCAGATTTTTCGGGTAGATGGAGACGGATCAAGGGGCACTTCAGCAGTGCGCTGATTGATGCTGGAATTAAGATTGCCCGCGCTTCAAATGGCGATCTGTCGTTATGGCAACGACGATTCTGGGAACACACGATTCGCGATGAGAGCGACTTTGAAAGACATGTTGACTACATTCATTTCAACCCGATCAAGCATGGTCTCGTTCAGCGCGTGCGCGATTGGCCGCATTCATCGTTCCATCGCTATGTGCAGCAAGGCTTGCTTCCGGAAGATTGGGCAGGAACCAATAGCGACGTTGTTGGACGATATGGCGAGCGGTCAGATTTGACGATGTAGTCCCGGGTGTCGCTTTGCTCACCCGGGCTACGATCCCTCGCATCACTCGCTACACCGGCACCCGCACGATGGCGCGCAGGCCGCCCATCGGGCTGTCGCCGAGCGTGATGTCGCCGCCATGCGAGCGGGCGATGTCGCGGGCGATCGCAAGGCCGAGGCCGGTGCCGCCTTCGTCCTGGTTGCGGGCGTCGTCGAGCCGCAGGAACGGCTTGAACACTTCCTCGCGCATGGTGGCGGGAATGCCGGGCCCGTCATCGTCGACGGTGACGGTGAGGTGGCGGTGATCGCGATGGCCCGAGATCGCGATCTTGTCGGCGTGCCGCGCCGCATTGGAGACGAGGTTGCCGAGGCAGCGCTTGAACGCCTGCGGCTTGACCGTCACCACCGGCAGCCCCTGGAACGCCACCGTCGCGGCATGGCCGTTGCGTTCGGCGTCGCCGCGCAATTCCTCCAGCGCCGCCGACATGTCGGTCGGCTGCGCGTTCTCGCCGGAATCGCCGCGGGCGAAGGCGAGATAATCCTCGAGCATGTCCGACATCTCGTCGACGTCCTTGCGCATGGCGTCGACCTCGGGGCTGTCGCCGATCAGCGCGAGCTCGAGCTTGAAGCGGGTGAGGATGGTGCGCAGATCGTGGCTGACGCCGGCGAGCATCGCGGTGCGCTGCTCCATTGCGCGTTCGATGCGCGATTTCATTTCCAGGAAGGCCTGCGCCGCGCGCCGCACCTCGCGCGCCCCGCGTGGGCGGAAATTCGGCGCTTCGCGGCCCATGCCGAAATTTTCGGCGGCATCCGCAAGGCGCAGGATCGGCCTGATCTGGTTGCGCAGGAACAGGACTGCGACGATCAGGAGGATCGAGGACGTGCCCACCATCCAGAACAGGAAGATCTGGGAATTGGAGGCGTAGGCGGCGTTGCGCTGCGCGAACACCCGCATCACGGCGTCATCGAGCAGGATGCGGATTTCGACGAGGTTGGAATTGCCGACAGTGTCGATCCAGAACGGCCGGCCGATCTGGCGGCCGATCTGCACCGACAGCGACTGGTCGAGCAGCGAGAAGAACGGCTTTGGGCCGGGCGGCGGCATGTCGCCGACGGGCAGGAAATCGACCACGAGGCCGAGCCGCTGCTGCGCGATGCGGCGGATCTGTGTGCGGTCCTTGTCCTGCGGATAGGTCTTGTAGACGTCGATCAGGCCGGCGACGTCGGCCACCACGGCAGCCGACAGTCGCCGCGTCACCGTGTTCCAGTGCCGCTCCATGAACACGAACGCCACCACCGATTGCAGCACCACCATCGGCACGATCATGATCAGCAGCGCGCGGGCATAGAGTCCGGCCGGCATCCAGCCCTTGAAGGCGTTGCCGAGCCTGCCATTGACCGCCGAGACACGGCCGGCCGCGGAGCGGATCAGGGTCAGGCCGGTGTCGAGCGTGCTCATGGGCGATCGGAAGGGTTTATGGCGAGGCGACCAGGCGATAGCCGATGCCGCGCACCGCCTGCAGGAACAGGGGATTCGCCGGATCGCGCTCGATCTTGCGCCGCAGCCGGTTGATCTGCACGTCGACGGCGCGCTCGTTCACGCTGCCATTGCCGGTCAGTGCGCCGCGCGGCACCGTCTCGCCCGGCATCACGCTAAGGATGCGCAGCATTTCGCGCTCGCGGTCGGTGAGATGGATGACCTCCTCGCCCTGGCGCAATTCGCCACGGCCGAGGTGATAGACGTAGGGGCCGAACGCGACCTGCTCGATTGTCTCCGCGGGCGGCGGCGGCGCGGCGCGCTTGAGGATGTTGTTGATGCGCAGCGCCAGTTCTCTCGGTTCAAAGGGTTTGGCGACATAATCGTCGGCGCCGATCTGCAGGCCCTCGATGCGGCTCTGCGCCTCGTGACGCGCGGTCAGCATCACGATCGGCACCGCGGAGGATTGGCGGATGGAGCGGGCGAGGTCGAAGCCGGTCTCGCCTGGCATCATCACGTCGAGGATGAGCAGATCGAAATGCAGCCCCGCGAGCTTGGCGCGCGCATCGCTCGCGCTCATCGCGGTGGTGACGCGATAGCCCTCGCTGCACAGGAAGCGCGACAGGAGATCGCGGATGCGGCGATCGTCGTCGACCAGCAGGATATGCGGGGCGTCGTCGGCCGGTTGCGTGGGCGGACGCGCAGCAGTCGCAGCGAGGAGCGGCACGGTCATTCCTTTGCGCTGGCGGTGCTGAAGATCGTCTCCAGCACCTTGTCGGGGTCGTCGCGATCGATCATCGCGCGCAGGAAGCGGCGGACGGTCTCCGCCTCGGCGGGGGCGATCTGTTCCAGTGCGCGGTCGATTCGCTTGGTCTGCAGGGTAGCGAGCTTGGCGACCAGGGCCTCGCCCTTGGCGGTGGCATAGAGCAGCCGCTGCCGCCGGTCGTTGTTGCCCGTCTTCTGCACGATATAGCCTTCATCGAGCAACTGCTTGAGCACCCGCCCGAGCGACTGCTTGGTGATGCGAAGGACGTCGAGCAGGTCTGCGACCTTCAGCCCGGGGTAGCGGTGGACAAAATGCATCACCCGGTGATGTGCCCGGCCGAAGCCGAAGGCTTCCAGTTCATGGTCGGCGTCGCCCACGAAATCGCGGTAGGCGAAGAACAGCAACTCGATGATATCCCAGCGCAAAGTGCCGTCCCGCGCGGGCGAGGAGCGCGCGTCGGCCGCCCTCGAATCGGAGGCAGGTTGGGGACTCGAGAAGTTTATGTCAGCCATATTGACGTATCTTGGGTTCAATGTTACAAAACAATCAATCGCGACGAAATTTTAGATCGTTTCGTGCTGCGGTGACGTTTCCAATGGCCCGAAGGGGCCAGTCCAGGCGGCAACAGCCGCGATTTGATCTACCGTGTAATTGTCGAGCGGCATGTCGGCAAACATACTGGACTTCCGCATTCCGCAAAAGCATGTCCTCCGGACATCGTGGCGGGGCAGGTCAGGTCCAGGCGTCATAAACCGCCCCCGCCGTACGTGGGGTGCGCCGATCCGGGAGAGAACCGATGGGAGTTGCGTTGGATAAATCTGCCCAAAATCGGGCCAGCGGGTTCGCACCGGAGCCGACAGCCGGAAGCAGCTTGAAGTTCGAAATCCGGCCTGCGGCCAGTCCGACCCCTGAGAAGGATCGCGCGGCAAAGCTCGTGGACCCCGGCTTTGGCCGGATCTTCACCGATCACATGGCGATCGTCCGCTACAACCAGGCAAAGGGCTGGCATGACGCGCGCGTCGAATCCCGCGCCAATTTCCCGCTCGATCCGGCGCTCGCCGTCCTGCACTACGCGCAGGAGATTTTCGAGGGCCTGAAGGCCTACAAGCGCGACGACGGCGGCGTGAACCTGTTCCGCCCCGACGCCAACGCGCGGCGCTTCCGCAGCTCGGCCGACCGCATGGCCATGGCGCAGCTGCCCGAGCCCGTGTTCATCGAGGCGGTCGAGCAGCTCGTGCGCATCGACCGCGCCTGGATCCCGGGCGGCGAGGGCAGTCTCTATTTGCGGCCCTTCATGATCGCGAGCGAGGTCTTCCTCGGCGTGAAGCCTTCGGCGGAATACATCTTCGCCGTCATCGCTTCCCCGGTCGGCTCCTATTTCAAGGGCGGACCCGCGCCCGTGTCGATCTGGGTGTCGGAGAACTATACGCGCGCCGCGATCGGCGGCACCGGCGCCGTCAAATGCGGCGGCAATTACGCCGCGAGCCTGCGCGCGCAGGCCGAGGCCATCGATCACGGCTGCGATCAGGTGGTTTTCCTCGATGCGGTCGAGCGCCGCTATATCGAGGAGCTCGGCGGCATGAACGTCTTCTTCGTGTTCGACGATGGCTCGCTGCTCACGCCGCCGCTCGGCACGATCCTGCCCGGCATCACCCGAGATTCGATCATCGCGCTGGCGAAGGATTCCGGCACGCGCGTGCGCGAGGAGACCTACACGATCGACCAGTGGCGCGCTGACGCCGCCAGCGGCAGGCTGAAAGAGGCCTTTGCCTGCGGCACGGCGGCCGTGATCTCGCCGATCGGCAAGGTGTGTTCGGCGAGCGGCGATTTTCTGATCAGCGGCGGTGCCGCGGGCCCCGTCGCCATGGGGATGCGCAAGAAGCTGGTCGACATCCAGTACGGCCGGACCAACGACCCTCACAACTGGATCAGACAGGTTCTGTGAGCTGCGGCGGAGCTGCTCCGCCGCCTCCGTAACACGCACGCTATTTCAACTCGGTCACGCGGCCCAACGCCGCGCGCGCTTCGCGCGCGTGTGGGCTGAAAATTGAACTGACAGTGAGCACATCTTGCGCCAATCCGGGAGAGAGACCATGGGAGTTTCGTTCGACAAGATCGATGGCGTCATCTGGTACGACGGCAAGCTGGTGCCGTGGAAGGATGCCAATGTCCATGTGCTGACCCACGGCCTGCACTACGCAAGCTGCGTGTTCGAGGGCGAGCGCGCCTATGGCGGCAAGGTCTTCAGGAGCACAGCGCATTCCGAGCGGCTAAAGAATTCCGCCAATATCCTCGATTTCGAGATCCCGTATTCGGTCGCGGAAATTGACGCGGCGAAACAACTTGTGATCGATGGGAACAACCTGCCGGATGCCTATCTCCGCCCGATCGCCTGGCGCGGCTCGGAAATGATGGGCGTCTCGGCGCCGTCCAACACCATCCATCTCGCCATCGCCGCCTGGAACTGGCCGAGCTATTTCAATCCGGCCGAGAAGCTGAAGGGCATCCGCATCGACCTCGCCGATTATCGAAGGCCGGATCCCGCGACGATCCCGGCGCTGGCGAAAGCCTCCGGCCTCTACATGATCTGCACCATCAGCAAGCACAGGGCGGAGCGCAAGGGCTATGCCGACGCCATGATGCTGGACTGGCAGGGGCGCGTCGCCGAATGCACCGGCGCCAACATCTTCTTCATCAGAGACGGCAAGATCCACACGCCGATCGCCGATTGCTTCCTGGCCGGCATCACCCGCGCCACGGTGATTGATCTGGCTAAACGCCGCGGCATCGAGGTGATCGAGCGGCGCATCATGCCGGATGAACTCGACGGCTTCTCCGAATGCTTCATCACCGGCAGCGCGGCCGAAGTAACGCCGGTGTCCGGGATCGCGCACTGGAAATTCACGCCGTCGAGGATTTCGGAAGCCCTGATGGCGGACTACACCGCCGAAGTGCAGCCGAAGGGCAAGGCCGCCGCGGCCTGATTCGCGCAACGCGCGCCAATGTTCCCTTCTCCCCCTTGTGGAGAAGGTGGCGTGGACGCAGTCCACGCCGGATGGGAGGTTGTCTCCGCGGACAGAGACCCCTCACCGCGCTTCGCTGCGCGAAGCGACCCTCTCCCACAAGGGGAGAGGGTGAGCAGGTGCGACACACAAAATTAAACGCTGCGCTCTATACAGGAGCGAGATCGCGAACACGCGGTCTTGCCTCCGATCGAAGCATTACCCGCTAATTCATATTCTAAAGCGCTTGGGCGCCGCTCCCAAACGAAGAACTGAGAGTTCAATCACATTCTTGATCTGAACGAGTTCGAGCAAATCGTCGGCTCAAAAAACCGTGGCATTTCAGAATTCGAAGCGTCGGCTTCTCATCCGCGATCTCGGCTCCCGCAGAACCCGGCTGGGCCTCGCGAAGCACTTCAACCCCGTAAGATTGGACCTTTAAAGCGCGTTCTTGCGCGTGTCGCAGGGTTAGGTGGCGAGAACCCCGGTTGCCGCCGCGCGGCTTGGCTGATACCAACGCGGCCCAAGCGTTGCGGACCAAAAATGGCTGAAAAACCCAAAAAACCCCAGAAACTCCGGGCGCGGCTGCCGCGTGGTCTGGAAGACCGTGGCCCCGCCGCGATCAACGCCACGCGTCAGATGGTCGAGAAAATCCGCGCCGTCTACGAGCGCTACGGCTTCGAGCCGGTGGAGACGCCGGCCTTCGAATATACCGACGCACTTGGAAAATTCCTGCCCGACCAGGACCGGCCCAACGAGGGCGTGTTCTCGTTCCAGGACGATGACGAGCAGTGGATCTCGCTGCGCTACGACCTGACCGCGCCGCTCGCGCGCTATGTCGCCGAGAATTTCGAGACGCTGCCGAAGCCTTATCGCTCCTATCGCTTCGGCTGGGTTTTCCGCAACGAAAAGCCCGGCCCCGGCCGCTTCCGCCAGTTCATGCAGTTCGACGCCGACACCGTCGGCGCCCCGACGCCGGCGGCCGATGCCGAGATGTGCATGATGGCGGCGGACACGATGGAGGCGCTCGGCATTCCCCGCGGCTCCTATGTGGTGAAGGTCAACAGCCGCAAGGTGCTCGATGGCGTGCGCGAAGCGCTTGGCATCCATGACGATGGGCAGTGGCTTACGGTGATGCGCGCGATCGACAAGCTCGATCGGTTGGGCATTGCCGGCGTCAAGCAGTTGCTTGGCGAAGGACGTAAGGACGAGTCCGGCGACTTCACCAAGGGTGCTGGATTGAAGGAAGCCGATATCGCGCTTGTTGTCGGATCGGTCGAGCTGGGCGGTGCGCTTGATCCGCGTCTACGCGACAGCAGGATGGGACAAGAGGGCCGGGCGGAGCTGGACGAGATCAGCCGTGTTGCGACGGCGTCCGGCTATGGCGAGGATCGCATCAAGATCGATCCCTCCGTCGTCCGCGGCCTTGAATACTACACTGGCGCAGTTTTCGAAGTTGAGCTCCTGCTCGAGACCAAGGACGAGAAGGGCCGTCCCGTGCGCTTCGGCTCGGTCGGCGGTGGCGGGCGTTATGACGGCCTCGTCTCGCGCTTCCGCGGCGAGCCGGTGCCGGCGACCGGATTTTCCATCGGCGTGTCGCGGCTGCAGGCCGCGCTCACCATGCTGGGCAAGCTCGATAGCGGCAAGGAGTTCGGCCCCGTTGTCGTGACCGTGTTCGGCGGCGACATCGCCGACTACCAGAAGATGGTCGCGACGCTCCGCAACGCCGGCATCCGTGCCGAGCTTTACCTCGGCAATCCCAAGCACAGCCTCGGCCAGCAGATGAAATATGCCGACCGCCGCAACGCGCCGTGCGCCATCGTGCAGGGCTCGGACGAGAAGGCCAAGGGCAAGGTCCAGATCAAGGACCTCATCCTCGGCGCCGGGCTCACCGAGATCAAGGACCGCGAGGAATATCTGAAGCGGCAGGCCGAGGCCCAGACCGAGGTGGATCAGGGCCAGCTTGTCGATGCCGTGCGGAAAATCCTCGCCCGCCATGACGTGAGGTGGGGATAGCCATTCGCGCGGGGCGTCATGCCCGGCCTTGTGCCCGGCATCCACGTCTTGTTTGATAGAAGAGAACCGATGGCCGCTTGGCCATGACGGCAACAAAAGGGAGAGTTGAGATGCCTGAGATTACCGTGAGCATGGCCGCCGGCCGCAGCGACGAACAGAAGGCCGGCATGATGCGCGACATCACCAAGGCGCTGGTGACCAATCTCGGCGTCTCCGCCGACGACGTCGTGATCCAGATCAACGAAGCCCCGCTGCACCACAAGATGAAGGGCGGCAAGACCTTTGTGGAACGCCGCGCGGCGGCCACGGCGAAGGCCTAGAACTCCCTGTCGTCCCCGCGAAGGCGGGGACCCATAACCCCAGGCCTTCGTTGTCGTGCAACGCTGTAGCTTCAGCCTCGCACCACGCTTGCATCGGCGGGTATGGGTCCCGGGTCGCGCTCACTTCGTTCGCTTGCCCGGGACGACAGCATTTGTGAAATCGCGGTCGGGCCCTCGCGGAGATACCCCATGCGTCGCAGAGAGCTGTTGGGACTGGCCGCGGCGCTGGCGGGCGCCCGAGTGCTGACGCGCGTGCTGCCGTCGCACGCGCAGACGCTTGCCGGAAAACAGATCCGCGTGGTCGTGCCGTTTCCGGCCGGCGGCCCGACCGACATCGTGGCGCGGCCGTTCGCGCAGATGCTGGGCGAAGCGCTGAAGGCGACCATCGTGGTCGACAATCGCGGCGGCGCCGGCGGCTCGATCGGCGCCGATGTGGTGGCGAAATCCGAGCCCGACGGCCAGTCGCTTCTGGTCGGCACCGTCGGCACGCATGCGATCAATTCCGCGCTCTACGCCAGGCTGCCGTATGATGCGGTCAAGGATTTCACACCGCTTGCCCTGATCGCGCTGGCGCCGGTCGCGATCGTGGTGCACCCGTCGCTGCCGGTCAAAAACCTCGCCGACCTCGTCGCGCTGGCAAAGCAATATCCGGGCAAGCTGAACTATGGCTCTGCCGGCGTCGGCACGCCCGGCCATCTCACCGCCGAGATGTTCCGCGCGGTATCCGGCATCGACATCCAGCACGTACCGTATAAAGGCAGCGCGCCCGCCGTCACCGATCTCATCGGCGGCCAGATCCAGATCATGTTCGATCCCCTGCAATCGGTGCTGTCGAACGTGCAGGGCGGCAAGATCCGCGCGCTGGCGGTATCGAGCAAGGCGCGCTCGCCTGTTGTCCCCGACGTGCCGACCATCGCCGAGTCCGGCTATGACGGTTTCGAGACGACGGCGTGGTGGGGCGCGTTCGCGCCGGCCGGATTGCCGGACGGGCTGGCGGACTTGCTCGTGTCCGAGATCGAGCAAATCGCGGCGAGCGACGCCTTCCGCGGCAAGCTGGAGCCGCTCGGCGTCACCGCGGTCGCCAGTCTCGGCGGCAGCGCGTTCGCGGATTTCCAGAAGAGCGAGATCGCCAAATGGGGCAGGGCGGTGCAGGACGCACACGTGAAGATCGATTGACGCAATGAAATTGAGCGACGAGGAACAGGATATCCTGGCGGGCAAGGCGGGCCCGGTCCCGCAGCAGGCGCTGAAGCACCAGATCAAGGTCGGCGATTTCTTCGCCGCGAGAGATTTCGTGCCGGTGACGCAGGCCCACATCATGGCCGACACCGAAAGCCTCGGCGAAGCCGGCGTGCAATGGCTCGAGGGGCTCGCTGCGACCACCGAGGGCCAGCATCGCGTGCGCATCCCGACCATCACCGATCCCCGCGGCACGGATTTCGCCAAGGCCGATTGGCTGGGGCAGACCTCGGCGATGGTCGATCTCGAACGCCGCGCCATTGTCGCGTTCGAGAAGCTCGGCGTGGCCATGACCAACACCTGCATCAACTACCAGACCATCCAGCCGCCGACGCGCAATGAGCACACTGCATTCGGCGACACGGGTGTGGTGATCTACGCCAACTCGGTCTGCGGCGCGCGCTCGAATTTCGAGGGCGGGCCCTCGGCGCTCTCCGCCGGCCTTACCGGACGCACGCCGCGCTACGGCTTTCATCTGCCGGAACAGCGCCGCGGGACTTTGCGTATCCAGGTCGACCACACGCCGACGTCGCTCAACGGCTGGGGCGGGCTCGGCGGCGTGATCGGCCGGCTTGCCGGCAATTACTGGGCGGTGCCCGTGATCGAGGGCATCGAGGGCGCACCGCGGTCGGATCAGTTGAAGCATTTCGGCGCGTCGATGGCGAGCTTTGGCTCGATCGCGCTCTATCATATCGTCGGCCTGACACCGGAAGCGAATAAGCTTTCCGATGTCGCTGCGAGCGATCTGCCAGTGCATCGCGTCACCAGGGCCGATGTCGAGGCGCTGCAAAGATCCTATCACACCGACGACACCGTCGATGTCGTCGTGTTCTCCGCGCCGCAGCTCAGCCTTTATGAACTCGGCGATCTCGCGACGCTCTGCGACGGCCGGAGATTTTCGGTGCCGATGCTGGCGGTGACGAGCCCGCAGGTGAAGCCCGACAGCGATCGCATGGGCTACACCGCCCGCATCGAGGCGGCCGGTGGCCATGTGCTGTCGGGTATGTGCTTCTACCAGTCCTATGCTCGCGAGATTTCCGAGGCGCGCGGCTGGAAGCGGCTCGCCACCAACAGCGCCAAGCTCGTCAACATCCTCGGCGGCTATGGCTACCGGCCGATGCTGGCCTCGATGGAAGCCTGCGTCGAGGCCGCGGCCACCGGCAAACTGGTGCGGACATGAGCGCGAAAATTTTCAAGGCCCGCCACGCGATGGGGCCGGTCGTGCGCGGGCCGGCGCTGGTCGCGAGTGACGGCTTTTCGGCGCGCTACGACCTCGACCGCATCAAGGGCATCTTCAGCCGCCCCGCGCACAAGCTTGCCGGCCAGTCCTATGTCGGCAAGATCCTGGTGCTCGACACCGCCAAGGGCGGGGTCGCGACCGCCTGGATGCTTCATGAGATGAAATCGCGCGGCATCGTGCCGCTGGCGCTGGTGCTCAATTCGGTCAACCCGATCCTGGCGCAGGGCGCAGCGCTGGGCGATGTCGCGATGCTCGCGGGATTCGACGAGGACATCACTGCGGCGATTCCGAACGGCGCCGAGGTGGAAGTCAATCCGGCCCAAGGCTTACTCAAACTAACTAAAAGGCTTACTCAACTAACTAAAAGGCTTGCTCAAACTAACTAAGGCCGGTTGAAGGTGGGTTAGCGACGCCATGGACGCACGCAACGTCATTACAACAGGGATGAGCGCCGAGCGCACGCTGGTTGTGCCGCCGGAGCAGACGGTCGGCCATCTGCTCGCGGGCATGCCGATGGTGTTCGCGACGCCGATGATGATCCTGCAGATGGAATTGACCTCGGGCGATGCGATCCGCGCTTGTCTGCAGCCGGGCTGGGTCACGGTCGGCACCGAGGTGAACATCAAGCATCTTGCGGCCTCGCCGGTCGGCGCCACCGTGCGCACCACCGCGAAGGTGATCGCCGTCGAGCGCCGCGTCATCCGCTTCGAGGTCGCCTCCTTCGACGGCGAGCGCAAGATCGGCGAGGGTTTTCACGCCCGCGGCCTCGTCAATGTCGAGAGCTTCAACAAGCGGTTCGGGGCCGGGATGTAGCCACATCGTCATTGCGAGCGAAGCGAAGCAATCCGGACTATCTCCGCGGAGGCAGTCTGGATTGCTTCGTTGCTTCGCTCCTCGCAATGACGGCGGAGGCTACTTCGCCAGTTCCTTCGACCGCGCCGTGGCCGCGGCGATCGCGCGCGTCATCAATTGCTGCATGCCGTCCTTGCCCATCAGCACTTCCAGCGCGGCGGCCGTGGTGCCGCCGGGCGAGGTGACGTTCTGGCGCAGCGTGGAGGAGGGCAGGTCGGAACGGCGCAACAGCTCGCCCGAGCCGGCGACGGTTTCGCGCGCGAGCCTTGTGGCGAGCGCCTCCGGCAAGCCCGCCGCGACGCCGGCGCGCGCGAGTTCTTCCGCGAGCAGGAAGATATAGGCGGGCCCGGAGCCCGAGACCGCGGTCACCGCGTCCATCAGGCCTTCATCGTCCACCCATTCAACCGAGCCGGTGGCGCGGAGCAGGGCGTCGGCGGTGGCGCGCTGCGCGGCACTGACATTGCTCGCGGCGACCGCCACCGTGATGCCGCGGCCGATCGCAGCCGGGGTATTCGGCATCGCGCGCACGACCGCGCCGCCGCACACCTCCTGCAGCAACTTCATGGGGGTGCCGGCCATGATCGAGACCACCAGGGTAGAGCCAGCGACGCATGATTTCAGGGCGGGGCCGGCTTCCCGGAACGATTGCGGTTTCACCGCGATCACCAGCGTCTCGACAGCGCCGGCGTCCTTCGGGTTGAGGCGAATGCCCTGGGCGGCAAGCACGTTGATCTCCGCCGACGGCATCGGCTCGATCACCACGACGCGTTTTGCGTCGAGGCCGCCCGCCAGCCAGCCCGTCAGCATCGCGCCGCCCATTTTGCCCGCGCCGGCCAGCGCGATGGTGCCGGTGATGTCTTGCAGTGTGCTCACGACAAAATCTCTCGTCGTCCCGGCCAAGCGGATTGCGAGCCGGGACCCATAACCACAAGCGGTTCTAGTAAAGCACCGAAGGCGGTACAAGCGCTTTGCGTGAAGGCGAGATCACGCGGTATGGGTCCCGGCCCCCCGTGCGCAATTGCGCACTAGGCCGGGACGACAGTGAGCGTGTCGCGCGAGTTGGGGAGCCTTATGCCTCGCCCTCGGTATCGAACATCGAGGCCGCCATGGCCTCCTCCGGCGATTTGCCGGCCCAGACCACGAACTGGAACGCCGGGTAATAGCGCTCGCAGGCATGGATCGCGCCGGCCAGCATGCTCTCGCATTGCGCGGTGGAGGCGGTGAGCCCGCCCGGCAGCACCAGCGCCTGGCGGTGCATGATCATGCCGGTGTGGGTCCAGAGATCGAAATGTCCGATCCAGAGCTGCTCGTTCATGGCCGCGATCAGCTTCTGCACCTCGGCGCGCCGCGCGGGCGGAATCTTCATGTCGAAGGCGCAGGCCAGATGCAGCGCCTCGATCTCCGGCATCCAGGTGAAGGAAAGCTGGTAGTCGGTCCACTCGCCCCTGGAGACGATGGTGATCTCGTCGTCGCCGGAGCGCTCGAACGACCAGTTGTTATGGGCGGCGATGTCCTCGACCACCGCCAGCGGATGGTTCCGGGAATCGATAATGCCTTCGAGCATGGACATGCCGTCTCGACCTCAATTTTCTCATTCTTCTGATACGCACACGGCCCTCGCCGGCCTGCGCGGCGGAGCGCGTGCTGCCGGCTGCAATCCCAAAGGTGTCCCAAAGGCGCCCCAAGGCCTGCCGGGATCAAGTGATGTGATTTGCGGAATCTGCGCAACTGCCCCCGGAGTCCGTCCACAGGGCGGCAATGCACTTTCCACAACAGATGAGCCGGAGATGAGCCGGGGCTCGCTAACGATCGGAACAAACCGGAATCGGATTTGTCTCGCCGTCGCAATCGTTAATTTTTCGCGGCCGGATTTTGTTGGTAGCAGGGCAGACCGAAGTTTCCCGCTCCCGGCATGGGCATATGCCGCTTTCCCATGCCAAAGCCGCTTGCCCCGCTGCCGGCCATTGGCCATAGTTCCCCCAAGGTCGGCTCATTCCGGGCAGGCCTGTGCGTATTCCGCAAAAGTGGGTACCGGTTTTGCGACAAGAATACGCACAGATTTAAATCTGGAGCATTTTCTACGGCAAACCGGTTCCCACTTTGCCTGAAAATGCTCGCGTTCTCAGGGCGGGGCGAAATTCCCCACCGGCGGTAAGGGCTTCAATTCAAGCCCAAGCCCGCGAGCGCCTTCCTCCCAAAGCCTGGCTCAAGGAAAGAGCCTGGCTCAGGGAAGAAGGGTCAGCAGATTCGGTGCAATTCCGAAGCCGACGGTCAAAGTCCGGATGAAAGAGAACGGTCGCGATGCCGGCGCTCCCCGCGGAGTGCGGGCTTTCTCGTTCCGTGTGCCCTGATTCTGGTCCCAAAGAGGAAAGCCATGAATCAGATGTTGCAAGATACCGAAACCAAAACCCCCGAAAATCCCGCGCCTCCGCCGCTGCCGCCGACGCATCCGCGTTTTGCCAAGCCGCAGCGGGTTGCCTTCGTGCAATCATCCTGGCACCGCGACGTGGTGTTGGAATGCCAGACTGCGTTTCTCACCGAGGCCGAGGCGCGGCACATTCCGCGCTCGGCGATCGACATTTTCGAGGTGCCGGGATCCTTCGAGATCCCCTTGCATGCGCAGCTCCTCGCCAAGACGAGGCGCTACACCGCCATCGTCGCGGCCGGCCTTGTCGTCGATGGCGGCATCTACCGCCACGAGTTCGTCGCCGACACCGTGATCAAGGCGCTGATGGATGTGCAGCTCCGCACCGAGGTGCCGGTGTTCTCCGCGGTGCTGACCCCGCAGCAATTCCATGAGAGCCAGGCGCATTTCGATTTCTTCCGGAAGCACTTTGCGACCAAGGGGATCGAGGTCGCGGAAGCCTGCGCCAACACGCTGCTCAGCCTGGAGCGGCTGCGCGGCCAGGTCGCGGCGGGGATCGTGGCCAGCGCGTGAACGGTTGATCCTGCGTAGGTGGGTCTTGCTGCGTCACCCCCGGCTTTATCTCCTCATCCTGAGGAGCTTGCGTTAGCAAGCGTCTCGAAGGATGTGGCCCGGCCTCATGGTTCGAGACGGCGCTTTGCGCCTCCTCACCATGAGGGTCTGGTGACGCTGCCGCGACGCATCCAAAAACAACGTCGCAATCGATTGATCGCGACGATGGATCGATTGTCATTTGCGATGATGCGCCTATAAACTCGGGCCTCGGGAGGAGGCCGTCCGTGGAGACAGGCGGCCGAGACGATCATGTTCGAAGGACACGATCCCTGGCTCGTCGCGCTCTCGGTGGCGATCGCGATTCTGGGTGGATATACCGGCTTTTCGCTGGCGGCGCGCGTGCGCAGCGCGCCGGGCGCGAGCCGCCGTGTGCTGCTGGCAGGTGCGGCGGCGTTTCTCGCCGTCGGCATCTGGACCATGCATTTCGTCGGCATGCTGGCCGCGCCTATCCCGCCCGACACCGTCTATCTCGTGCTGCCCACCATGATCTCGTTTCTGATCTGCGCGCTGGTGGTCGGCATCTCCCTGTTCTTTGTCAGCATCGACGAGCCGACGCTGACGCGCGTCGCCTCGTCGGCGGTGTTGCTCGGGCTCGGCGTCGTCAGCATGCACTATGTCGGGATTCACGGCCTCGCAGGGAACTTTGCCATCCAGCATGACTGGACCATGGTGCTGCTAGCGGTCGCGGTGGCCATCGCCACCGCCTTTGGGGGCCTGCGCGCCTTCCTCGCGCGACAGGACGGCATACGCCTGATCGCCAGCTCGATCGCCTTCGGCTTCGCGGTGGCCGGTATGCATTACACCGCAATGCACGGCATGCATTTCGTGCCGCTCGCGGAAGCCGCACACTACCATCCCGGCGCCGGGCTTGCGGCCTCGCAGCAAATCCTCGCCGTTGTTGTCGCGATGCTGTGCTTTGTGATCGCGGCGGGCTTCTTGCTGTCGCTGGTACCCGACCCGCGGCGGCAATCCGCGGCGGTGGCCCTGGCGGCTGATGTCGCGGCGCCGAATATGGTCGCGGTACAAGCCGATGCCGCGCCGATCGCACTGACCGCCCCCCGGTTGATGCCGGCGCCGCTCGGCGGGCTCGGCCAGCCTCCGCGCGCGGCACCTGCGCCGCGCTTGCCGATCGAGGGCGCCAACGGCACCCATTTCATCGACGCGGCCGATGTCCGCAGCGTGCGGGCGGATGCGCACTACACCCGCGTGCATGACGGCACCCGCGAACGGATGTGCCCCTGGTCGATTTCGGAAGCCGAAGCCCAACTCGACCCCGGCCTGTTCCTCCGGGTCCACCGCAGCCACATCGTGGCGATCCCCCATGTCTCCTTCGTCCGCAAGGAAGGCGACGGCGCCGTGATCGAGCTCGACGGACCGTCGCCTCACCGCGTGCCGGTAAGCCGCGCCAAAATCGCCGAGGTGAAAGCCCGGTTGGGGCTGGCAAGACGGCACGCCTAGACCTGAGGTCGAATTCTTGACGCGTGCGCCGCGAGCCGGTGATCTTTTTTGACAAGAGCAAAGTCGTTCAGCAGTACACGATCAGCTCGTCGAAGGTTGATGTCAGTCAGGGTCTGATCACGCGATAGTGGCCTCTCCTCCCTCATTAGGTCGTAGCCCCTGACGTAATTCGTGCGTCGGTCGCGGCAGCTCGTGCGAAAATCGCCGATTTGTGCCTGCGCCGTTGCCCCCGCGCATCACCGGAGAGACCGTCCACCCAAGTCCATGCCCCGTAAGAGTGTGGATAAAGGAGGAGACGATGATCCCTGGCGCATTCAGCTACCATCGGCCCGCGACCGTGGCCGATGCGGTCAAACTGCTCGCCGATCTCGGCGATGACGCCCGCGCGCTCGCCGGCGGCCACAGCCTGGTTCCCATGATGAAGCTCAGGCTCGCGACGCCGGCCCACCTGGTCGACCTGCACGCCGTCGCCGGGCTGAAAGGCATCAGGCGCGACGGTAACAAGGTCACGATCGGCGCGATGACCACCCAGCACGAGCTGCTGGCGTCCGACGAGATCGGCAAATCGCTGCCGATCCTGCACGAGACGGCGCTTCTGATCGCCGACCCGCAGGTGCGCTACCGCGGCACTATCGGCGGCAATGTCGCCAATGGCGATCCCGGCAACGACATGCCGGCGCTGATGATGACGCTCGGCGCGACCTACCAGCTCCATGGGCCGAACGGCGCGCGCGAGGTCGCCGCAGGCGAGTTCTACCAGGGCGCGTATTTCACCGCGCTCGAGCCCGGAGAGATCCTGACCTCGGTCATCGTGCCTGTCCCGGCCGCCGGTCACGGCTACGCCTACGAAAAACTCAAGCGCAAGGTCGGCGACTACGCCACCGCCGCGGCCGCCGTCGTGCTCACCATGTCCGGCGGCAAGGTCGCGACCTGCTCGATCGGCCTCACCAATTTGCACGAGACGCCACTGCTCGCTGCCGATGCGGCAAAGGCGGTCATCGGCACCAGCCTCGATGCGGCCTCGCTGAAGAAAGCAGCCCAAGCAGCCGAGGCGATCATGTCGCCGGCCGCGGATGCGCGCGGTCCGGTCGAGTACCGAAAACATGTCGGCGGCATCATGGTGATGCGCGCGCTGCAGCGCGCCGCCAGCCGCGCCAGGTAACGGAGGGGAAGATGGCAAAAACGCATGTGACCATGAAGGTCAACGGCGCCGAGGTCGAAGGCCTCGTCGAGCCGCGCACGCTCTTGGTGCATTTCATCCGTGAGAACCTCACCCTCACCGGCACCCATATCGGCTGCGAGACCACCCATTGCGGCGCCTGCACCGTCGATATCGACGGCATGTCGGTGAAGTCCTGCACCATGTTCGCGGTGCAGGCCCAGGGCAGCGACATCACCACCATCGAAGGCATTGCGAATGCCGACGGCACGCTGTCGGCGCTGCAGGAAGGCTTCCGGATGATGCACGGCCTGCAATGCGGCTTCTGCACGCCCGGCATGATCGTGCGCGCGCATCGGCTGTTGCAGGAAAATCCCTCGCCCACCGAGCAGGAAATCCGGATGGGCATTTCCGGCAACATCTGCCGCTGCACCGGCTACCAGAATATCGTCAAGGCGATCCAATACGCCGCCGCCAAGATCAACGGCGTGGAATTCAAGGAGGCCGCGGAATGAACGACCTTACTCCCACGCGGGAACAACGCACCGCCGCCCTCGAAGGCATGGGCTGCAAGCGCAAGCGCGTCGAAGACGTCCGCTTCACGCAAGGCAAGGGCAATTACGTCGACGATTTGAAGCTGCCGGGCATGCTGCATGGCGACTTCGTGCGCTCGCCGCATCCGCATGCGCGGGTGAAGTCGATCAACTCGGAAGAGGCGCTGAAGGTGCCGGGCGTGCTCGCGGTCATCACCGCCGAGACGCTGAAGACCGTCAACCTCGCCTGGATGCCGACGCTCGCGGGCGACGTGCAGATGGTCTTGGCCGACGGCAAGGTGCTGTTCCAGAACCAGGAGGTCGCCTTCGTGGTCGCGACCGACCGCTATGCCGCCGATGACGGCGTCAACAAGGTCGTGGTCGAGTACGAGCCGCTGCCGGTCGTGATCGATCCGTTCAAGGCGATGGACAAGGACGCGCCGGTGCTGCGCGAGGACCTCGCGGGCAAGACGTCAGGCGCGCACGGTCCGCGCAAGCACCACAACCACATCTTCGAGTGGGGCGTCGGCGACAAGGAACTGACGGATGCGGCCTTCAAGAAGGCCGAGGTGACGATCAAGGAGATGATCTCCTATCATCGCGTCCATCCGTCGCCGCTGGAAACCTGCCAGTGCGTTTGCTCGTTCGACAAGATCAGGGGCGAGCTGACGATCTGGGGCACCTTCCAGGCGCCGCATGTGATCCGCACCGTGGTGTCGCTGATCGCGAAACTTCCGGAGCAGAAGATCCATGTGATCTCGCCCGACATCGGCGGCGGCTTTGGCAACAAGGTCGGCGCCTATCCCGGCTATATCTGCGCGGCCGTCGCCTCCATCGTCACCGGCAAGCCCGTGAAATGGGTCGAGGACCGCATCGAGAACCTGACCGCGACCTCGTTCGCGCGCGACTATCACATGACCACCGAAATCGCCGCGACCAAGGACGGCAAGGTCACGGGTCTTCGGGTCCACGTGCTCGCCGATCACGGCGCGTTCGATGCCTGCGCCGACCCGTCAAAATGGCCGGCCGGCTTCTTCAACATCGTCACCGGCTCCTACGATTTCCCGGTGGCGCATCTTGTCGTCGACGGCATCTACACCAACAAGGCGCCGGGCGGCGTCGCCTACCGTTGCTCGTTCCGTGTCACGGAGGCGGCCTATTGCATCGAGCGCGGCATGGACATTCTCGCGCAGAAGCTCGGCATGGACCCGGCCGAGCTGCGGCTGAAGAATTTCGTCAAGCCGGAGCAGTTCCCGTATCACTCGGCGCTCGGGTGGGAATACGATTCCGGCGACTACCATACCGCCATGAAGAAGATGATGGAGACCACGGACTACGCCGCGCTCCGCAAGGAGCAGGCGGAGAAACGCGCGGCGTTCAAGCGCGGCGAAACCCGCGAAATCATGGGCCTCGGCGTCTCCTTCTTCACCGAGATCGTCGGCGCCGGGCCGTCGAAGAATTGCGACATCCTGGGCATCGCCATGTTCGACTCCTGCGAGATCCGCATGCACCCGACCGGTGCCGGCATTGCGCGCGTCGGCTCCAAGAGCCAGGGCCAGGGCCACGAGACGACCTGGGCCCAGATCATCGCGACCGAGATCGGCATTCCCGCCGACAACATCATGGTGGAAGAGGGCAATACCGACACCGCGCCTTACGGGCTCGGCACCTACGGTTCGCGCTCGACGCCGGTTGCCGGAGCCGCCATCGCCATGGCGGCGCGCAAGATCAAGGCCAAGGCGCAGATGATCGCCGCCTACAAGCTCGAAGTGCACGAGGACGACCTCGAATGGGACATCGACGGTTTCCGCGTCAAGGGCCTGCCCGAGAAGTTCGTGTCGATGAAGGACCTGTGCTGGGCGGCCTACAACTCGGTGCCGCCGGGCATGGAGCCCGGGCTTGAGGCGGTGAGTTACTACGATCCGCCCAACATGACTTATCCTTTTGGCGCGTATCTCTGCGTGATGGACATCGACGTCGATACCGGGGTGTACAAGATCCGGCGCTTCTATGCGCTGGATGATTGCGGCACCCGCATCAACCCGATGATCATCGAGGGCCAGGTGCATGGCGGCCTCACCGAGGCCTTTGCCATCGCGATGGGCCAGGAAATCCGCTACGATGACGCCGGCAACGTCGTGACCGGCTCGTTCATGGATTTCTTCATGCCGACCGCGGTGGAGACGCCGCATTGGGAGACCGACTTCACCGTCACGCCCTCGCCGCATCATCCGATCGGCGCCAAGGGCGTCGGCGAGAGCCCGAATGTCGGCGGCGTACCGGCCTTCTCCAATGCCGTAAACGACGCGTTTGCGTTCCTCGGCTCGACGCATATCCAGATGCCGCATGATTATTGGCGGAACTGGAGGGCGGCGAAGAGCCTCGGGGCGGTCGCTTGACGAGATCGTCATTGCGAGCGAAGCGAAGCAATCCAGTGCCACAACAAGATTCTGGATTGCTTCGTCGCGGAGCCTGTCATCGGGCGGCGCGTTGCGCCGACCCGTTGGCTCCTCGCAATGACGGAGGAATGCGAGGATGAAAGACCGCAACGAGCTCGCTGAAGCTCTGGCCGCTTCGGGCTACATAGCCGATGCGGAACTTGCGACGGCGGTCTCGCTGATGCAGCGGTTGCGGCGCCCGCTGTTGCTCGAAGGCGAGGCGGGCGTCGGCAAGACCGAGGTCGCGAAGGCGCTGGCCGGCGTGCACGCGACCGAGCTGATCCGGCTGCAATGCTATGAGGGGCTGGACCAGTCGTCTTCGCTGTATGAGTGGAATTACCAGCGGCAATTGCTGGCGATCCAGGCGCATCGCGGCGCGGCGGATTCCATCGAAGACCAGATCTTCTCGGAAAAATATCTGCTGGAACGGCCGCTGCTGGCGGCGATCCGGCGCGAAAAGCCGCCGGTGCTTCTGATCGACGAGATCGACCGCGCCGACGATGAGTTCGAAGCATTCCTGCTTGAGCTCCTGTCCGACTTCCAGGTCTCGATTCCCGAACTCGGCACCATCAAGGCGATCTCGATCCCCCATGTGGTGCTGACGTCGAACGGCACGCGCGAGCTGTCCGACGCGCTGCGCCGCCGCTGCCTCTATCATTATGTCGACTATCCCGATGTCGAGCGCGAGGCACGCATCATCATGGTGCGGATCGACGGCGCGTCCGCCTCGCTGTCGCTGCAGATCGCGCGGATGGTCGAGGGCATCCGGAAAGAGGAGCTGCGCAAGGTGCCGGGCGTCGCCGAGACGCTGGATTGGGCGGCGGCGCTGGTCGGGCTCGACGTGCGCGACCTTCACGATGCACCGGAGACGGTGCATGAGACGCTGATGTGCCTGCTCAAGACGCAGGAGGACAAGACCCGCGTCACGCGTGAGGTGGCCGAACGCATTTTGGGAAAGGTCGCATGAGCTGCTGCGGCATCACCCCCGCTTTCGACGAGATGGACGAGGTCTCACGCCTCGTCTCGGGCAAGCTTGCCGCTTTCCTGCGCACGCTGCGCGACAACGGCTTTGCTGTCGGCCTCGCCGAAGGGCAGGACGCCGCCTCGCTGATGGCATCCAACTATGCCGCCAAGCCCGGTCTGTTGCGATCGGCGTTCAAGCATCTGTTCTCGGCGCGGAAGTCGGATTGGGAAAAGTTCGACGGGATCTTTGACGCCTTCTGGCTGGGAAAACGCGTGCGTTCGCGCTCGCTGGCCGCGGGCTCGACCAAATCCGCGAACAACCCGTCGCTGAAGAGCATTCAGGAGGGCGCGCAGCCGGGTGGCAATCCGTCCGCGACGGACCAGGTGCCATCCAGCGACGATGCGCCGTCCTCGCGCGGCGGGGAAGGGCGGATGGAAGGCGCCTCGCGCGCCGAAAACCTGGCCGAGGTTGATTTCCGCAAACTCGCGGATCCCGAGCAGGTGGCGCAGGCGCATGACGCCGCGGCTCAGCTCGCCAGGATCATGCGCACGCGGCTGACACGCCGCGACCTCGTGCGCCATCGCGGCTATCGGCTTGATTTGCGCCGGACCATTCATCGCAATATCAGCCATGGCGGCGTGCCGATCAGCCTCGTGAAACGCCGGCGCAAGGACAAGCCGCTGCGCTTGATCGTGCTGCTCGACGCCTCCGGCTCGATGAGCATGTACACCTCCGTGTTCCTGCGTTTCATCCACGGCGTGCTAGACGAATTCCGCGAGGCCGAAGCTTTCCTGTTCCACACCCGGCTTGCGCACGTCTCCGACGCGATGAAGGAAAAGGACGCCGCGCGCGCGCTTGACCGCCTGTCGCTGCTCGCGCAGGGCGCGGGCGGCGGCACGAAAATCGGCGAAAGCCTGCAGACCTTCAACCGCTGGCATGCCGCGCGCGTGATCCATTCGCGCTCGGTCGTGATGATCGTCTCCGACGGCTACGAGACAGGCGACGCCGCGCTGCTCGGCCGCGAGATGGGGCGGCTCGCCAAGCGCTGCCGCCGCATCGTCTGGCTCAATCCGATGATGGCCTGGGAAGGCTATGCGCCGGAGGCGCGCGGCATCAAGGCGGCGCTGCCTTATGTCGATCTCTACGCGCCGGCCAATACGCTGAAATCGCTTTCCGCCCTCGAACCCTATCTGGCGAGGCTATGAGCATGGGTGCCCATGTCGAGGTGATGGATCTGGTCGCGCGGATGAAGGCGGCCGAGCAGGCCTTCGTGCTCGCGACCGTCGTGCGCACGGTATCGGTGACGGCGGCGAAGGCCGGCGCGAAAGCCATCATCCGTCCCGACGGCACCATTGTCGCGGGCTGGATCGGCGGCGGCTGCGCCAAAGGCGCGGTGCTGAAGGCTGCGCGTGAGGCGCTGGCTGACGGCGAGCCGCGCATGGTCTCGGTGCAGCCCGAAGACCTGCTCGCCGAACTCGGCGTCAAGCCGGGCGAGACGCGGGAAGGCGTGCGCTTCGCCGGCAATATGTGCCCGAGCAAGGGAACGATGGATATTTTCATCGAGCCGGTGTTGCCGCATCCCTCGCTGGTCATTCTCGGCGCGAGCCCGGTGGCGCTGTCGCTGGCCGCGCAGGCGCGCCAGCTCGGCTATCACGTCACGATCGCGGCGCCTGCATCCGATCTCGTCGCGGCGCCGGAGGTCGACATGCTGATCGACTCGTTTGAGCTTGGCGAGTTGCATCAGGCCCGCCGCTTTGTCGTGGTGTCGACGCAGGGCAGGGGCGACGAGGCCGCGCTGACGCAGGCGATCGCTATCGACGCGGAATATCGCGCCTTTGTCGGCAGCCGCCGCAAGATGGCGGCGCTGCGCGAGAAGCTGATCGCCGCGGGCGTCAACGACACCGCCATCGACCGTGTCAAGGCGCCGGCCGGACTCGATCTCGGCGCCATCACGCCGGAGGAGATCGCGATGTCGATACTCGCCGAGATCACCGTCGGCCGGCGGCGGGGACAACGCAATCCCAACAGGAGTTGAAGTACCAACATGCAGATGAGTGACAGCCAGCGCATCCCGGCCTCGAAGCAAAAGGTGTGGGCGGCGCTCAACAATCCCGACATCCTGAAGCAATGCATTCCCGGCTGTCAGTCCCTTGAAATGGCAACTCCAAATGAGATGACCGCGACCGTCGTGCTCAGGGTAGGCCCGGTGAAGGCGACGTTCGGCGGCAAGGTAACCTTGTCCGATCTCGATCCGCCCAACTCCTATCGCATCTCCGGCGAAGGCTCGGGCGGCATCGCCGGTTTCGCCAAGGGCGGCGCCACCGTAAAGCTCAGTTCGGAAAGCCCCGACGTCACGGTGTTGTTCTACGAGGTCGATGCGCAGATCGGCGGCAAGCTCGCGCAGCTCGGCGGCCGTCTGATCGATTCCACCGCGAAGAAACTGGCGAGCGAGTTCTTTGCGTCGTTCGGCGAAGTGGTGAGCCGCGCGGCGGTCGCAGGTGTGTAGCGCCTTCGAAATGCGCAGTGCAGCGCGGGCAGTGCAGCAAGCCTAAAGAATAGTTGCGTGCCGCGCCCGAATCGCTTGTCAGCAGGTGGACACAGCGACATACTGTCGCGCGGACAAATGACTGACATCATGCAGCGCCCGTAAGCTGCCGATCGAGCGGCGCGGAAGCGAACACGTCGTTTCTTCTGAAGTTTTTCTGCTCAATTTTGCCCGGCGGCTTTGGTCGTCCCAACAGTGCTGCTTAGACGGCGAAGACGGCCGCGCAGCTTACTCATGGAGAAGCACTGACTTAAACACACGGAGGAGTGAAGATGACAATGACGGCTGAATTGCCCGGCCAGGTGCCGTGGTGGAAAGAGCCTACCAAGGACCAATGGGTCGCCTGGATCGCCGCCTGGCTCGGCTGGACCCTCGATGCGTTCGACTTCACCATCTTCCTCCTGATCATGGTTCCGATCGCGGAATCCTTCCACGTGCCGCTGATCGAGGTGACCGCCGTCTTCACCATCACGCTATGGCTGCGGCTGGTGGGCGCCGTCGGCTCCGGCTGGCTCGCCGATCGCGTCGGGCGCAAGACGCCGTTGATGATCTCGATCCTGTGGTACTCGGTTTGCAACCTCCTGGCCGGCATCGCGCCGAATTTCGCATTGCTCTTCCTGTTCCGTGCTCTGCTCGGCATCGGCATGGGCGCGGAGTGGCCCGCGGGCGCCGCGCTCGCCATGGAATCCTGGCCGACCCGCTCGCGCGGTCTCATGAGCGGCGTGCTGCAGGGCTCCTGGAGCATCGGCTTCCTGCTGTCCAGTCTCGCCTACGGTCTGCTCTATGACATCATCGGCTGGCGCGGCCTGTTAATCCTCGGCGTCCTGCCGGCCTTGGTCGTGGTGTGGATCCGCGTTTATGTCAAGGAACCGAAAGTGTGGGTGGAGAACCGCCGCATTCAGCGCGAGCAGCATCAGGAATTCCGCACGCCCCTGTTCGAGATCTTCCGCCTGCGCATCCTGCCCAACACGCTGATGGCCTGCCTGTGGATGGCGAGCGGCTTCGTGATCTACTACTCGGTCTACGGCATGTTCGCCACGCATCTGCAGAAGGACCTGCATCTGAGCGCGGGCATGGTCGCGATGCCGATCGCGATGGCCAACCTGATCGCGTTCCTGGCGAGCGGCTTCTGGGGCTATGTCGCCGACGTGCTCGGGCGCCGATGGGCGATGATCATCCCGGCGGCGATCGGCGCGCTGGTCACGCCGTTCTATCTCCTGTTCGATTCCTACCCGATGGTGGCTGGCGCCTTCATCGTGCAGGGCGCCTTCCTCGGCGCGATCTACGGACAGAATCCGGCCTACCTGAGCGAGCGTTTCCCGACAGAGGTGCGGGCGACGGCGTCGGGCTTCTGCTATCACCAGGGCGCGATCTGGGCCGGCTTCACCGGGCCGATCCTGACTTACTTCGCCGCGAGCCAGCCGATGGGCTTCACCATTCCGATGCTGATCGCGACGACGGGAGCTGCGATCGTGTTCGTCGTCACCTTGCTCTACAGCCCGGAGACGAGAGGCAAGGAGCTGGTGCCGGAGATCACCTTGATGGAGCAGCCCGCGGAATAGAGATCGGCGGCCGTCTTGCAACGGCCGCGGTTCGCGCCATGCGAGATCGGGGCGTGATGATGCTCTAATTCGAGCTCATCGCGCTCCGGCTGTTTTCGCGAGACGTCCGGACATCGCGGCCTTAAGGTGATGCGCGGGGCCCGGAGGAGACGATGACGGACCGACGCGCGTTGATGAAGGCGTTCGCCGTTGCGGCGCTCCTGCGCGCCAGCAGCGCGAGCGCGCAAAAGCCGAAATCAGTCACGGTCGCCTACCTGGCTCTTCTTCCCGGTGAAGATCGAACGCTGTTTGTGACGACTTTTCGTCACCGTCTTGATGAGCTCGGCTATGTTGACGGGCATAACCTCCGCCTGATCTACCGCTCGGCGGAAGGTCTGCCGGAACGGTTACCGGGTCTCGCCGCCGAGCTGGTCGTCATGAAGCCTGACGTGCTGGTGACCGGATTTGGCACCGTCGCCGCGAAGGCGGGCAAGGCTGCCGCCGGCAGCATTCCCGTGGTCTTCATGGCCGTCGGCGATCCCGTTGGCGCCGGCGTCGTCGAAAGCCTCGCCCGGCCCGGCGGAAATGTCACGGGGTTATCCGACCTTGCGGCGCAGCTTCAGGGCAACCGCCTGCAGCTCCTGCGCGAGCTTGTTCCCGCGGCGTCCCTTGTCGCTGTCGTGATGAATCCCGGCACGCCCTACACCGCCCTTGCCTACAAGGAGCTCGAGGTCGCGGCAAATATCGCCAAAGTAAATCTGCGCGCCTTCGAGGTTCACTCGCCCGAAGAGGTCATCGCGCAGATCAAGGCCGCCGGGACAGCAGGGGCCGGCGGTCTCGTGGTTCTCGAGGATCCGCTCACGGTCAGCCTGCGCGAGGAGATCGCAGCGCTCACCATTCAACTGCGGTTGCCCGCGATCTACGGCTACCGCGAATTTGCCGAGGCGGGCGGCCTGATGTCCTACGGAACGGATCACGTGGCGCAATGGCGCCGGGGCGCCGAGATTGTCGATCTCATTCTCAAGGGTATGAAGCCCAGTGAAATTCCGGTCGAGCAGCCGACCAAGTTCGAGCTTGTCGTCAACCTCAAGACGGCAAAGACCTTGAACCTCACGATGCCTGCGACCATCATGGTTCGCGCCGCCGATGTCATCGAATGAGAAGTCACGCGGCGACGACACCCGGAGGAAGAGATGCCGCGTATTCTTGTGCTTGGAGCCGGATTTGCGGGGTTGTGGGCGGCGCTCGGCGCCGCGCGCAAGCGCGAGGAGATCGGCGCGCGCGCGGCCGAGGTCGAGATCCTCGTGGTCGATCGCAACGCCTATCACAACATCCGCGTCCGCAATTACGAGGCTGATCTTGGCGACGCCGCGATCCCCCTTGCAAAACTGCTCGATCCCGTCGGCGTCAAACACAGGGTCTCGGAGGTCGAGGCGATCGATCTCGCAAAACAGCAGGTCGTCGTCGCGGCAGGCGGCAGCCGGGAAGCGCTGACCTACGATCGGCTGGTGCTGACGCTCGGCAGCGAACTGCTGCGGCCGCCGATCCCGGGCCTCGCCGAGCACAGCTTTGACATCGACACCTATCGGTCGGCGCTGAAATTTGACGCTCATCTTGCCGCACTCGGCAAGAAGGAAGCGTCGGCGGCACGCTCGACCGTGGTCGTGGTCGGCGCCGGCTTCACCGGCATCGAGGTCGCCGCCGAAATGCCGGCGAAGCTCGACAAGGCCGGCGTCACGGGCAAGCGACGCATCGTGCTCGTCGATCCCAACACGCCCGTCGGCGCGTCGATCGGCTCGCATGGCCAGCCCGTTGTGGACCAGGCGCTGTCCGCGCTCGGCGTCGAGACGCGATGTGGCGTGAAGGTCGACGCCGTCGATGCCGGCGGCATCACGCTGTCCTCCGGCGAGGTCATTGCCGCGCAGACGGTGGTGTGGTGTGCGGGCATGCGCGCCAGCCCGCTCGCGGCGTCGCTTCCGGGCGAGCGTGACCGCCATGGCCGGCTGGTCGTCGACGAATTCATGCGCGCGAAAAATCTTGGCGATGTCTTTGCCGCCGGCGACGTCGCCTGCGGCCTGCTCGACGGCGTGCATGCCACCGTGATGTCGTGCCAGTTCGCGCGCCCGATGGGCCGCTATGCCGGCCACAACGTTGTCGCCGATCTGTTCGGCGAGCCGATGCTGCCGCTTCACATCGATTGGTACGTCACGGTGCTCGATCTCGGCGGCTGGGGCGCGCTCTATACCACCGGCTGGGACCGCCAGGTGCATACGACCGGCGCCGCGGCCAAGGCGACCAAGCAGACCATCAATCACCAGCGCATCTATCCGCCGCTCAACGGCAGCCGCGCCGATCTCCTCGCCGCCGCCGCGCCGTCGGTGCAGGCCCCGCCGCCCACGCGGGCGTAGCGGGAAAACGGCGCGAAGGCCATTTTGGCGGCCGGCGTGTAAACTCAACCTTGCGACTCAGACCGGCGCCGCCTCAGCGCAAGAGGTGCGCCGCCAAGGAGATAACATGTTCAATTTCGCCTTACCCGTCACTTTAGCCATCGGCGCGGGCGTAAGCCTGGTAGTCCAGCAGGCGCTCAACGCCAATTTGCGGATGGCGCTCGGCTCGGCCGCCTGGTCGGGCTTCACGAGCTATCTGGTCGGGACTATTTGCATGGCGCTGTTCGCGCTCGCCACGCGCGATCCCATGCCTGCCGCCAGCGTGACGGAGCGGATACCGTGGTGGGCGTGGAGCGGCGGCCTGTTCGGCGCGATCTTCATCGGTCTCGCCATCCTGCTGATCCCGCGGATCGGCGCCGCCACCTTCTTCGCGCTGCTTGTCACCGGGCAGATGCTGGCCTCGCTTGCCTTCGACCATTTCGGCCTGCTCGGCGTACCCGTTCATCCCGTGAGCCTGGTCCGGATGGCGGGGGCGGCCTGCCTGATCCTCGGCGTCGTGCTGATCCGGCTGTAGCGACCTCAGTCGCCGTTGAAATAGAGCGCGCGCGCCGTCGCGCCGAATATTTTCGCACGCGCGGCGGGATCGGGGATGGCCTCGACCAGCCAGTCCATCGTGGCCTTGTATGGAAACTCGTTCTCATGGCCGACGAAGGGGCAGTCGCTCGCCCACACCAGGCGGTCGGGACCGGCGACGCGGAACAACTCGCGCGCATAGTCCATCGCTCGTGGCCCGAGCCGGTAGCCGCCGGAGACCTTCACCCAGGTGCGGCCCTTGTCGATCGATTGCAGAAGCCGCTTGAAGCCTTCGCTGTTGATGCCGGCCTCGGGATCGGGGCGGCCGAGATGATCGACCACGATCTTGACGCCAGAGGCCTCCAGCGTCGGCAGGATTTTCCGCAGATCCTCGCCTTTGACATGGGGATGCACATGCCAGTCGAGATCGGCGAGGCGGCGGAACAGCGCGCGATAGTCGAAGGTGGTGATGTCGGGAAGCTGCGGCAGGCCGATGAAGGGCAGCCGTATGCCGCAAAAACCTTCGCGGCCCATCGCTTCCAATTCGAAGCGTTCCATCGGACGGCGGAAGATCGCGGTGGCGCGCAACCGCTTGCCGTGCGCCCGCAGCGCCGCCAGCATGTAGTCGTTGTAATCGCCCCAGGGGCTTGCCGCCGCGATCACCGCGCGGTCGACGCCGTTCCGGTCGAGGGTGGCGATCAATTCCTCATGGGTGAAGCTGTAGGTCGGCGCGTGGCGCGGATTGTCGATCAGCGGCATGTCGGTTGTGAACACATGCACATGAGCGTCGATCTTGAAGGGGTCGGGCATGGTCGCTCTTTTTTCAGTTCGGCTCGAGGCCGGCCTTTTTCACGACGCCTGCCCACATCTCGACATCGCTTTTGAGCCGCGCGTCCAGCTCTTCCGGCGACCCCGTCACCGGCTCGCCGCCGAGCTCGATCATGCGTTTCTGGAAATCGCCGTCGGCAATGATGGTGCGGACGTGGCCGTTGAGGAAGGCGATGATGTCCTTCGGCGTGCCCGAGGGCGCCACCAGCGAGTTCCAGCCGTCGACCGCGGCATCGATACCGCTTTCGCGCAGTGTCGGCACATTCGGTTGCTGCGGCGAACGCTTGCTGCCGGAGGAAGCGATAGCGCGGACGCTGCCTGCGTCGATTGCCGATTTGAGCGCGGCATAGGACTCGACGCCGATCTGGATATCGCCGCGCAGCAGCGAGGTCAGCACCTCCGCGGAGGTGCGATGCGGCACGATGGTCATCGGAATATTGGTAGCCGAGCGCAGGAGTTCGCCGGTGACGTTCTGGGTGCTGCCGGGATTGATGGTGCCGACATTGAATTTTTGCGGATCGACGCGGGCGGTGTCGAGCGCGTCCTTCAGATTATGGATGGGCGAGTCCGCCTTCACCAGCAGCAGCAAATCGAACAGCGCCATGGTCGAGATCGGCGAGAACGCCGTGACCGGATCGAACGGCATCGATTTGAGCAGCGACTTCGACAGCGCAATCCCGCTGGAGAACACGAACAGCGTGTAGCCGTCCGGCGGCGACGAGATCACGGCATTGGCGGCGACGATGCCGCCGGCGCCCGGACGGTTCTCGATGATGACCTGCGCGCCGGTGCGCTCGGTGAGCTTCTGTCCGAGCAGGCGCACGGTGATGTCGGCAAAGCCGCCGGGGCCGAACGGGACCACGATCCGGATCGGATGGCCGGGGTAGGGCGCCTGCGCGCCCGCTGGGAAGATCGATGCAAGGCCGATCGCGAACGCGACCAGCAGGCTCGCCGTTCTGGACAGCAGGGGCGCCACCTTTGAATTTCCTCCGCTGCCCATTTTTCGCCGGGCAGTCGATTGATCCGGCGCCGACTATAGCAGCGGTGCGGCCGCGGTCCATCCACACCGCTATGACACAGGAGCGTATGAGGAAGACCGAACCCTTTAACCCGGCTTCTGACCGGCAAAGCGGCCGCCGCCGAGGCTCGCCTCGTTCACGAGATCGACGAAGCGGACATAGCTTTCATAGAAGGCGTCGTGACCGGCAGGCGTGCCCGCAGCCAGCGTCTCCTCGCGAAGCTTCCGGTACATCGCCAGCCGATGGGTGAGAATCTCGCCCCATTCGCGGGTCAGATCTTCGACGGAACTCACGGTGAAGCCGGCTTCGCCGACGAGGCCTGCGTAGGCGGGCAGGTCATGTAGAGCCGGTCACGGCCATGCCGTCCCACATCAGCGTCCTATCTGTGTGCGGACAGCGGACGGTGGGCGATCCAGTCGGTGAAGACGAGACGGCCGCCGGGTTTCAGGATGCGATACGCTTCCTTCAGGGCGCGCGGCTTGTCCGGCACGTGAAGCAGCGCTTCCTGGCTCACCACGACGTCGACGCTGGCGTCATCGAGCGGCACCTGCATCACATTGCCTTCGGTCACGCGCACCCGGCCCTCGAGGCCGACGCGCCGCGTCAGCTCCTCCGCGCCCCTGACCCGGGCCGGGGTCAGCTCGATGCCGGTGACGTCGGCGCCGTAGCAATAGGCGAAATAACGCGCGGGCCCGCCGAGCCCGGCGCAGAAATCGGCGACGCGTGTGCCCTTGCCGATGCGTGCGCGCTCCGCCAGCGCATCGTTGGCGGCGAGCCCGCCATAATGATCCTGATCGTGCGGGAACAACTCCTCCGGACGCAGATGATCGAGATCGCCCCGGCTCGCCCTGAGCTTCGCCAGGATGATTTCGCAGGAAATCGGATGGCGTTCGTAGAAATCGATCGCGGAACGTATTTCCGTGCTCACCATCATTTCTTCCAAGACTCAGACGATTTCTTCCAAGACTGGCGGTTCCATTGCAGCCTAATCGAACGACGGCGCGGGCCAAGCCTTTTTGTCATGGATACGTGGAATGGTTCCGCGCCGATCGCGTCCCGGATATATCGGCAGGACCGCGGAACGGTCATGCCGCGCGGAGCGTTGAAGGGGATGCCTAACACCTTTCTCGCCCTGATCGTCAGTTGTGTCCTGTTGCTCGTGACCGCATTCGCGCTCGCGTCGCCGTCTGTTGCGCCAGGCGGCCAGCCGGAGAAGGCCATTCTGCTGAGCGCGTTGCGGAAGTAAGGCGCAGCTGGCGCACTCGTTCAGTCCGGGAAGCCGAACAGTTTGGCAGGGTTGTCGACCATGATCTTCCGAACCATCGCCTCGTCGGGCGCGTAGCGATACATCAGTTCCAGGAGATCGGCGTCGTTGGGCGGCTGCACCACGGAGACGGGGTGGGGCCAGTCGCTGGCCCAGACGCAGCGGTCGGGCGCCGCCTCGATATAGGTTTGCGCCACCGGAATAACGTCGTCCCAGGGCTTCCCCGCCTTCGACGTCTTCTCGCCAAGCGACAGCATTACCCAGAAATTACCCTTCGATAAAAGCTCCAGCATCTTCTTCAGGTTCGGATCGTTCTTGCCGGCGGCAGGATCGGGCCGCGCCATGTGATCGATCAGCACGGGAATGTCGAGCTTTTCGTATTTTTCCACGCTCGAGACGATGCCGTCCTTTTCCGGCTGGATCTTCGCATACCAGCCGAGCTCGCGGATCCGCGCGATGGCGCGGGCGAAATCCTCGTCCGAGAGCACGGCGCCCAATTCCTGGCGGAAGCTGAAGCGGGCCCCGCGCACGCCGGCCTCGTGGAGCTCGTCGAGATAGGCGTCGTCGGTTTCGGCAAACACCAGGGCGTTGGCGCAGCCGCGGTAGTTCGGGCCCATCATGGCGAGGCCGTCGAGCACGACGCTGTGGTCCGCGCCATAGGTGGTGGTCTGCACGATCACGCCGCGCTCGATCCCGAGAATCCCGTGCATCCGCAGCGCCGCTTCCCAGGTCGCGGTCGGCATCTGATAGGCCGCACCCGGACGAACCGGATATTTGTCCGGCGGTCCCAGCACATGGAACTGGCTGTCGACGGTCCTGGGCGGCGGCAGTCTTGACGGCCGGCGCGGATGCGGATCGAACGGAAGATAGGTCGGCACGGCCAGACTCCCTCTCAGTCAATCACGGCGGTGAAGTCGCATTGCACCAGCGCGCCGCCTTCCATGTCCGTCTGCAGCGCGTGGCGGGCCGGGCGCGAATGCTCGTCGGGAAACATCTTCAGCCATTCGGCATTCACAGGCGCGCGCTGTGAGCGGTCCTTGAGCCAGACCGTCATCTTGATGATGTCGTCAGCGGTGCCGCCCGCGGCTTCGACGGTGGCCTTCATATGAGCGAACATGTTGGCGCATTGCGCTTCGATGCTTTCGGGCATCTTGCCGTCGCCATCGCGGCCGAGGATGACGCCGCTCATCACGAGATTGCCGATGCGGCAGGCGTTCGGAATCGGATTGGCGTGCTTGAAACCGCCGATATGGATGCTCTTGCGCCGTGCTGTGCCCGCCATGACGGTTCCTTGTGCTGTTCAATCGGTCGATTTCGGGGTTTGGAAAACGGTTTGCAGCGTGACGATGTCGCCAGCTCTACGCGACGCCCAGCCGCTCAGTCGGCCTTGATGTTCGCGTTGCGCACCACGGGGATCCATTTCGCGTCCTCGCGCTCCAGATAGGCCGTGAATTCGGCGGGCGTCATCGCCACCGCCTCCGCGCCGAGCTTGTCGAATTTTTCGACGACGGACGGATCCTTCAGCACCGCCGCCATGGCCTCGTGCAGCCTGTCGATGATCTCCTTCGACGTGCCGGCGGGCGCGAACAGCCCGGTGAAGGTTTGCGCGTCGAAATCCTTGTAGCCGAACTCGGCGAAGGTCGGCACGTCGGGTAGCGAGGCTACGCGGTGCGGGCTGGTGACCGCGAGCGCGCGGATCATGCCGCTCTTGATGTATTGCAGCGCGACCGAAACCTGGTCGAAGGCGAACTGCACCTGTCCGCCGATCAGGTCGTTGGTCGCCGGCGCGTTGCCGCGGTAATGCACGGTGAGCCATTGCAGGCCGAGCGAGGACTGCGCGAGTTCGCTGAGCAGATGGTTGGTGGTGCCCGGACCCGGAGAGGCCATCGTCATCTTGCCGGGCTCGCGGCGGACGAGATCGAAAAACTCCTTGGCGGTCCTGGCCTGCACGGAAGGATGCACCTCGAGCACCAGCGGCGTCATCGAGATGGTCGAGATCGGAACGAAATCGCGCTTCCATTGATAGGCGTCGCGCTTATTGATGATGGGCGCGAACAGCACCGGGCCGTTGGCGCCGACGAACAGCGTGTAGCCGTCATTCTCCGATTTCGCGAAGGCTTCGCCCGCGATCAGGCCGCCGGCGCCGGCCTTGTTCTCGATGATGAATGGTTTTCCCAGCTTCTCCTGCAATTTGTCGGCGACGATGCGGGCCGCGCTGTCGACATTGCCGCCGGGCGGGTAGGGCACGATCAGGCGAACGTTTTTCGACGGATATGGCTCGGCGGCCGCCGTCAGACCGGCCAGGGCAAGGGCCGAGGATATGGCGATGCCAATGCCGGTCACGGCGCCTGCGAGACATCTCATCGAATCCTCCCGAAACCCGTCGCGGATCGTTGTCCGCCTGATGTTGTTGATGGGCCTCGAAGCTGCCGAGGGCGCATTTCGGGCCACGGCCATCATTCGATCCGGGGCTTTACCTGTCGACGAAATTATGCCGTTCTTGTCCACATGGTGGACAACGGCCTGGATGCAGCCTTGCAGGCGGAACCGCGGAAAGGCGCGCAGGCGATCCGGCGCGCGCTTGCCGTGCTGCGCATTCTCGCCGCAGGGCGGGAGGAGGGCCTGCCCTTGGCGGAGGTCGTGCAGGCCACCGGATTGACGCGCCCGACCGTGCATCGGATCGTGCATGCGCTGATCGAGGAAGGCATCGTCGAGCGGCACGGCAAGACCGGTTGCTACGCGATCGGCGGACAGGTGCTCGAGCTCGCGCTGGCGCGTCCGTCGCGCTCGCCAGTGCTGGCGGCGGCAGACGACGTGCTCCCGCAGCTTGCGGAGCGGCTCGGCGATACCCTGTTTTTGACGGTGCGCACCGGCAACGACACGCTGTGCGTCGACCGCCGGATCGGCTCCTATCCGATCCAGGTGCTTGCCATCGAGGTCGGCGCGCGGCGGCCGCTTGGTGTCAGCAGCGCGGGGGTTGCGATGCTCGCCGCGATGCCGGCGCTGGAAGCGAGAAAAATCGTGGCCGCCAATGAAGCGCGGTTTACGGCCTACCGCACCGATGCAACGAGCGTGCTGGAGCAGATCGCAGCCGCGCGGCGCCGCGGCTACTACATGCGCGAGATCGGCCTCGTGCAGGGCACGAAATCGATTTCCACCTGGATCAAGACAGCGGACCATCGCCCGGTCGCGGCCATCACCCTGTCGGCGGTGCGCACCCGGCTCGGCCCGCGCCGCGAAGTAGAACTGGCGGAGATCCTGCTGGATGCGGCCCGCGCGATCGAGCAGGCGATCCGGCCTGCCGCCGTGTAGCTGACGCGTCGTTTTGCGCCACAGCCAGCACTTTGTGAAGTACGCCCGGCTGCGCTAACCTCCCGCAAAACAAGCATGAAGGAAACGCCAAACGTGTACGACTACATCATTGTCGGCGGGGGTTCGGCCGGATCGGTGCTGGCCCACCGTCTCTCCGCGAAAAGCGCCAACAAGATTCTCGTCTGCGAGGCGGGGCAGGACACGCCGCCCGGCGAGGAGCCGGCCGAAATCCGCGACAGCTATTCAGGTACCGCCTATTTCGACCCGCGCTTCCACTGGACCGAGCTCAAGGTCACGACCCAGATCGTGAGCCACAACAACCCCGAGGAACGTCCGCCCTTGCGCAAATACGAGCAGGCGCGCGTGCTCGGCGGCGGCTCCTCGATCAACGGCCAGCTCGCCAATCGCGGCGCGCCGACGGACTACGATGAATGGCAGGCGCGCGGCGCCGAAGGCTGGGGCTGGAAGGACGTGCTGCCATATTTCCGCAAGGTCGAGCACGACCTCGATTTCGATGGTCCCTTTCACGGCAAGGACGGCCGCATTCCGGTCCGCCGCATTCCCAGGGAGCACTGGACCGGGCATTCGCACGCGGTGGCCGAGGCCTGCAAGCAGGCCGGCTTCAATTTCGTGCCCGACCAGAACGGCGAGTTCGCGGACGGCTATTTTCCGATCACGCATTCCAACCAGGACGAGCAGCGCGTCTCGGCCGCGATGGGTTATCTCGACCGCGCGACGCGCAAGCGCGCCAACCTCACGATCTCGACGAGAACGCAGGTCAAGGAATTGCTGTTCGAGGGCACGCGCTGCGTCGGCGTGAAGGCGCTGGTCGATGGCAAAGAGCAGGAGTTCCGCAGCCGCGAGGTCGTGCTGTCCTGCGGCGCGATCCATTCGCCGGCGCATCTGTTGCGCGCCGGCATCGGCCCGGTCGGGCATCTGAAGGACATCGGCATTCCCGTGCTGATGGGCCTGCAAGGCGTCGGCCAGCGGCTGATGGATCATCCCTCGATCTCGTTGTCGTCCTTTGTGCGCCGCGGCGCGCGCATGAACGAGCATACGCGGCGCCACATCCAGATGGGGTTGCGTTATTCCTCCGGCCTGCCCGGCGTGCCCAAAGGCGATATGTTCGTCGCTGCGATGACCAAGTCGGCCTGGCACGCCGTCGGCGCTCAGATCGGCTCGCTGCTGACCTTCGTCAACAAGACCTATTCCGAGACCGGGCAGGTGAAACTCGCCTCGCGCGATCCGTTCTCGGAGCCGATCGTCGAGTTCAACCTGCTGTCGGACCGGCGCGACCTCGATCGCCTGATGAGCGGCTTCCGCAAGATGGCGGGCCTGCAGATGAGCGCGCCGCTGAAGGCGGTCACCGACAAGCCGTTCCCGGCCTCCTACACCGACCGCGTGCGCAAGATCGGCGTGGTCAACACGAAGAACAAGGTCCTCACCACGATCGCGGCTGCGATGATGGACGGGCCGGCAGCGCTGCGCCACTACGTGATCGACAATTTCGTGGTCGAAGGCTTCACCTTTGACCAGGTGATGAACGACGATGAGGCGCTGGAGGCCTTCGTGCGCAAGGCAACGATCGGCGTGTGGCACGCCTCATGCTCATGCCGCATGGGGCGGGAGGACGATCCGATGACAGTCGTGGACACAAAGGGCCGCGTCAAGGGCGTGCAGGGCCTGCGCGTGGTCGACGCCTCGATCTTCCCCGTGGTGCCCTGCGCCAACACCAACTTCCCGACGCTGATGACGGCGGAAAAGATCGCCGACGCGATGATGCAGTAGGTTTGCACGTTCCGGCGCCAGGGGCGGGCGATCTTCGCCGGCTTCGGCTTTCGGGTTAAATGGCAGACGGACGATATCTGTGATCAGACGAGGCATTCGGCGGGATTTCGAATGAGGCGGCGGGATTTCATCGGAGCGCTCGGGGCGGCGGTGGCGTGGCCCCTCGCGGCCGGTGCACAGTCGAAGGTCACCCGCATCGGCTGGCTGACGACGGCGTCTTCGGCGGATGTCAGTCCGTTCTTCGAAGCGCTTCGCGCGGGGCTCGCCGACAGGGGTTACATTGAGGGCCGCAACCTGCTTCCGGTAGATCTGATCACCACGGACGTTAAGTGAATCGGCCTCGCTACGCGTCGATGAAGTCGAACGCATCCTTCCAGCGCACCACGCGAGCGGTAGAGGGCGACGGAAAGTGTGCCGTGCACATCAGCGTGGATGTATCGCAGAAGCGGCCGAATAATTGCCGCCTCGACGCTCCCGCCTGCGCGGAATCGTAATCCGACATCATGCCGAGTTCCGGATATCGGGCTTGCAGCGGCGAGTGGATCATGTCGCCGGTAATGACGGCATCGGCGCCAGGTTTGCCGACCTGTACCGAATAGTGGTCGATGGTGTGGCCCGGCGTCGGGATCAGAGTCACGAGATCGTTGAATGCATGCGCGCTCTTGACGATGTCGACGCGATTGGCGGCGACGATCGGAAGCACGGAGTCGGTGATCCATGGACACGCTGCAGGATCGTCGTTTTGGCGCTTGGTCCAGTATGCAAGCTCGCGGTCAGCGAACACGTAGCGCGCCTTCGGAAAGGTCGGCACCCACCGGCCGTTCTCAAGCCGCGTATTCCACCCGACATGGTCGGTATGCAAATGCGTGCACATGACAAAATCGATATCGTTCACGCCAAATCCGCTTGCCGCGAGGTTCTTCTCGTAGCGATCGGAATTCATCATGTGCCAGAAGCTCCGCGTCGGTCGCGGCTTGTGGTTTCCCACGCAGCTATCGATCATGATCGTGTGGTGAGGCGTCTGCACGATGTAGCTCTGGATGCAGAGCATTAGCTGATCCCTGGCATCGAGGAACCTGGGCTGCAGCCAGCCCCGGTTCTCGGCGAGAATCTCTCTCGTCATGGTCGGAAAAAATTGCATCGCCTCGAAGAATGGACCCTCCTGCTCGACGATGCGGTGAATCGTGGCGCTGCCAATTTCGATTGGGGCGGACAAGATGGCCTCCGTCTTGCGTATGCGATGACCGGCGCTTGCCAGATAGGCATGCTCCAGCCGGCGCGGCAAGTCGGCCTTGCCGGTTCCTGCTTCCGGCACGATCAATCCGCGCGCCGGCCGGGAGCATGATGAGAACAGTCTGAGTTGTTGCGATCCGGCGGTGCTCACCTCTCTCCCATAGCGAGAGGCGAGCCTGGTCACCTCGCGCTAAGCCCCGTATCCCGGCGCGAGCTTGAACGCGCCGTTCTTGAGCGAATTGGCTTCGACCATGACGACTTCCTCGTCGGGGTAGCCATTGTGCTGCTCGGGCGAGAACGCGATGTCGCCGTAGACGCCCGGGAAATGCTTGAGCTGGTTGAGATAGCCGACGATCTTGTCCGGCTCGCTGCCGACACTCTTTATCGCTTCCGCGATCATGTGCGGCGAGTCATAGCCGAGCGCGACCCACCACAACAGCGTGTCGCTGACCTCGATCTTCGCGCTCTTCAAGCGCTCGAGGAAGCCGGTGGTGCGATCGGTCAGCTTGCCCTCGGCGTTGAAGCAAACCGGGCGGAAATTGTTGGGATAGACCTTGGCCCAGTATTCCGGCTTTTCCAGCAAGGCGGAGGTCTGGCCGGAGCCGAGCGTGGTCTGGCCGACGATCGGCACGTCCCATTGCATCTGCCCGCGCGTATTGATGATGCGCGACAGGAAGCCGGGATTGACGCTCCAGGGCATGATCGCTTCCGCGCCGGCGTTGCGCATGCGCAGGATTTCGGCCGTGAGATCCGGATTGGCGGCGTCGACATTGCCCTGGTAGACGACTTCGGCGCCCTTGGCGTTAAGCATCGGCACATAGGCGTTGACGGAGGCGGTGCCGTAGCCGGTGGTGTCGCTGATGACGGCGACCTTCTTGCGCTTGAGCACCTCCAGCACATAGCGGTTCGCGGCCGCGCCGATCTGCTGGTTGGTGGGCGCATTGCGGAAGCACATCGGATATTTCTTCGGGTCGGTGAGGCTGTCGACCCAGCAGGGATGGACCTGCGGCAGGTTGGCGCGCGCGAGCAAGGGCACGACCGCGAGCGACTCGCCGGAATTGACCGGCCCAAAGACGACGCCCACCTTCTCGCCATGCGCGAGCTCCGCAGCTCCATTGACGGCCTTGGTCGGCTCGCTCTGGGTGTCGCGGACGATCAGCTCGATCTGGCGCCCGTCGATGCCGCCGGCCGCGTTGATCTCCTTCACCGCGAGCTCGGTCCCGCGATTGATCCCGATGCCGGTGGAAGAGGAGGGGCCGGTGAGCGCCGGAAGGTAGCCGATCCGGATTGGCTCTTTCGCGGCGATGGCGGGCCTGGCGACGGTGCTTGCAATGACGGCGGCGGCGGACGCCAGCGCCTGGCGGCGAGTCAGCGACATTCTGATTTCTCCCTGCAGCGTTTTCTTGGTTCACTCCCGAAACTTGCGAGGTTTCTGGACCTCGTATTTTCTTCTTGCTCGGACTATAGCCCCGGCGAGACGGCCCGCATAGCGCGCTGCTCTCAAACTCATCCCGGAGTGTGACCGGCCGATGATTTTGCGGTGCGTCATGTTGGGTTGATCGACTTCGACTTTCGGGTCATCTTCGCTGCAACATGCAGGGGAGATGCTTCAGTGAGTGACGGGCCCAATGGCGGCGATACGACGCAGCCAAGACTTTTCCAGCCGTTCAGGATTCGCGGCCTCACGCTGAAAAACCGTCTCGTCGTGCCGCCGATGGTCCATTATCGCTGCGACCCCGGCCACACCTGCGGCACGTTCCATGTCGTGCATCTCGGCCGCTATGCGCTCGGCGGTTTCGGGCTGGTCTTTGTCGAGGCGACCGGCGTGGAGGAAGTAGGCCTCATCAACGAGCACGATCTCGGCATCTGGAACGACGCGCAAGTCGAAAGCTTCAAGCCGCTGATCGCCTTCATGAGGCGGCAGGGGACGGCGATCGGCATTCAGCTTGCCCATGGCGGCCGCAAGGCTTCCTCGCAAACCGCCATGCAGGGCATGGGCCCACTGACCGAGGAGAATTTGAAGGCCGGCGCCAGGAAGTGGCAACCGGTGGGGCCGACGGCGGAGCCTGTCGGCAAGGGCTGGCTGACGCCGCGGCCGCTCACGACCGCCGAGTGCAAGGCGATGGTGGGCACCTGGGCGCATGCGGCGAAGAACGCGGTCAAGGCCGGGTTCGATACGATCGAAATCCACACCGCGCACGGCTACCTGCTCGCCTCGTTCCTGTCGCCGGTCTCCAACACCCGCAACGACGAATATGGCGGCGACCGCGCAGGGCGCATGCGGCTGCCGCTCGAGATCGTCGAGGCGGTACGCAAGGAGATGCCGACCGATATGCCGCTGTTCGTGCGCGTCTCCTCCGTCGACGGCACGCAGGAGGGCTGGAACATGGATGACACCGTTGCGTTCGCGCGCGAGTTGAAGGTGCGGGGCGTCGACGTGATCGATTGCTCCTCGGGCGGCATCGCGGGCTCGGCGACCGCGGCGCAGGTGCCGCGCGCGCTCGGCTTCCAGGTGCCCTTCGCCGAGCGCGTCCGCAAGGAAGCCGACATCGCGACGATGGCGGTCGGTATCATCCTGGAGGCACAGCAGGCCGAGGCGATCCTGGAGAAAGGGCAGGCCGACCTCATCGCGGTCGGCCGCCAGTCGCAATACAATCCGAATATCGCCCATCATTGGGCGCACGACCTCGGCATCAACCGCCGCTTCGAGGACTGGTCGCCCGAATTCGGCTGGTGGCTGGAGAAGCGGATCAGGACGATGGAAGGCTTTGCGACGCCGACCGGCGTCGTCATGCGACGTTCCTAGAGCATGATCCGGAAAAGTGTGCAGCGGTTTTCCGAAAAGATCATGCTCGAAAAGAAAAGTAGAGCGGGATGACGATTCGAAGAAGAGTTATCCCGCTCTAGGGACGGTCAGTTCAGACGAAGCTCGGTGATGTGCCGGGGATCCGGCTTCAGCTCGTTTCGCTCCACGCGCTTGACGACGTCGGTCAGCATTGCGTTGGCGCGGCAGGCGAGGCCGACCTTTTCGCCCTCGCGCACCACGTGGCCATTGATGAATTCGATTTCGGTCCGCCGGCCCTTCTGCATGTCCTGGCCCATCGACGGGCGCTGCCCGGAGGCTGTCTTCTTGCTGTCCTTGAAACGCTGTTCGTCGCAGGCATGGATCGCGGCCTCGTCGCCTTCGCCCGCACGCGCAATTGTCTCCGGCGGCAGATGCAGGATCTCCTCGAGCTGATAGCCGTGCGCCTGTCCGACCCGGATGGCCTCGCTCCCGATCCGGGTCGAGAAGCGGCGGATCGGCTCGCTTTGCAATAGCTCGCCGCCGGTCAGGCCGGTGCAGGCCGAAAGCCCGTTGGCCATGGCGTTGGCGACCAGTTTCGACCAGCGCTCGCCCCACAGATTGCTCGTAACCAGCGCGCTGTCGGAGAAGGCGACCAGACGGCAGACTTCCCTGGCGCGGTCCGTGATCCTGCCGTGCACTTCGCCGGCGCGGAACACGGTGTGCGCCGCCCCGCCCTTGCCGGCGCCGCGATGGATATGGCCCGGCTCCGGCAGGTTCACGCTGATGCTGCTTGCGATGCAGCCCAGCGTCTTGCCCCAGCCGACGACGCCGGCGATCGTCTCTTCATTCATGCAGTTCTGCAGCGACACGACAAAGCCGTCCGCCGCCAGATACTGCCGGATCATCATGGTCGCCCATGCCGTGTCGTACGACTTCATGCAGACGAAGGCGATGTCGACCGGCTTCTCCTTGGCGAGTTGCTGCGCGTCCGTGACATGCAGCGCCCGCACGGAGACCTTGAATTCGGCCACGTCTTTTGCGTGGGTGACGCGCAGGCCGTGCTTTCGCATATGTTCGACATGCTCGGGCCAGGGATCGATGAAGGTCACGTCCTCGCCCGCCTGCACCATATGCGCGCCGGCATATCCGCCAACGGCGCCCGCTCCGACGATCGCGATCTTCCGGCCCATAAGTCCCCCCATATTTTTGGTTGGCCGACCTTAGCCTGCCGGGAGGTTCCATCACAACGGAGGAACATGAACGGCAGGCGCGCGCACCGGTCATGGCCGGTTTGCGCGGGGAATCGCCGCATCGACGGCCGAGGCGAGGCGCCGTTAATGTTACGTCTTAACTAATAATTAAGTGTGGGTTTGCGGGCGCGAAATGGGCGTCCTAGCGTGCCTTCCGAGGGTGCTTTGGGGAGCCGTCCAACTACCAACGAATTGGTGTGCGCCATGTTGTCTCGAAAGTATGGAACGCTCGCAGCGTCGCTCGGCGCGATCGCGCTTCTCCTTGCCGCGGATGAGGCCTCCGCAAGGGCGGCAGGTTCTCGCGGCGCCGCCGTTTCGGCGCGTCCGATCGGCCGCCCGTTTGCCGCTCACGGCTTCCGCCATCACCGCGGAAATTTCTTCTGGCCGGGTGTCGACGGCACCTATTATGGAGCCGATGGCGCGCCCATCACCGAGGCGCCGCCGACGGCATCATCGGACGTACATTACACATATACCTATGACGTGCCCTGGGACTGGGCGCATCGCTATCCGCCGAATGTCGCGCCGTCCGCACGGCCCTATGTGCCGGGCTGCTCGGCCGAGCCCGTCACGGTTCCCGGACGCGACGGCGGCGAGCACGTCGTCAACGTCACGCGCTGTTACTGAAGCGGATCGACGGCTTCGCGCTCAAAACAAAAAGACCGCCCGAAGGCGGCCTTTCCGTAGTCTGAAACAACCAAGACAGACTATCGCCCCCGTTCCCCGCCGATCATCGTACCCAACCACCTGGTTGAAGGTGGTTGGAAGGCCGCATCGCCGCACCTCAGCGCCTTCGAATCCACATTACTCAATCGCTAAAGTGTTGCGCAGTTAAAAAGACGGTTGCATGAGCGAAACATGACGACCGTTGCGGCGTGGACACAATTCTGCCATGTGCGCGCGACGATCCGTGCCTTGCACGTCCTCGCGTGACCTTTGACGCGTCGAACGCATTCGCGCGCGCCTGTGCGTTTATACCTTTCGGGCGTTCCTGCCGCGCAGTATGCTCGGGCGTCTTCGATCCAAAGCATAAAACAGATTGCCAGGGAGGCCGTCATGTCCGCGCCAGAACGCAAGCTCGTGCATTCCGACATCAAGCCGGAGAATCCGCAGGAACGCGCGGCGCATTATCTCGACGTGCCCAACATGCCCTGGGAGGCGACGAAGTTCCCGGGCATCCAGATCAAGGTCCTCTATACCGACGACGGCGGCATCACCACCGCATTGTTCAAGCTCGCCCCCGGCGCCGTCGTGCCGCTGCACGAGCACACCGCGCTCGAGCAGACCTATGTGATCGAGGGCTCCCTCGAGGACCATGAAGGTAAATGCGGTCCCGGCCAGTTCGTTTGGCGGCCGGCCGGCAATCAGCACGAGGCGGTTGCGCCGAACGGCGCGGTCATCCTCGGCTTTTTCCTGAAGCCCAATCGTTTCGCTTACGGCGAGAAATTCTTCACCGCGCCCGGCGAGCGGTAGCGCTGCTTCATTGCGGCGGCGTTCCGTTTGCGTCTCCAGGGATCAGAACGGCGGGCGCGTGCCGCGTCGCAAAGCCGGAATCGTTGGTGGAAATTGATTTGCCACTGCAAGCGCATCCCGCTCGTCCGTTTCGAGCGCTATTTTCTGCGCGAGCATGACATCCGCCGGCACCAGATACCCGTCGGGGATGAAACACCAGCCTGCCCCCTGTCTGTCATCGCTGCCAAGCTCCCTGATGTTGGCGGATACTCCAAAATAGATGCGGTATTTCTTGTGGCTGGCGGAGCCGGTGACGTCGAAATAGCCAAACGAATCGAACTGCGCACGTTGCTCCGGCGACAGCCACGCTCGCAGAAGGCGCAGGCCCCGGGCTTCCGGTCTGTTCGTGTCGCTCGAGTATCGGTAAAGCCGGCGGAGCGCGCGAAGACGGCGCGACTTCTCCGAGAGCAGACGCTGGAGCAAGAACATTGCCTTGCCGCCGGACGGTTCAGCCGCCCACAAGGCGCGGGAAGAACAATGTCTCCTCGGCCGCCGGATCGAACGCACTGACACGGCGGGACTCGCCCGCCGCAGTCCGTTCGGCTGCGATGAAGCCGGCTCCGGTCAGATCCTTGAACCGCTTCTCGGCTTTCGCGACGGCTTCGGCGTCAAGTGGATCGAATGTGTGGCGGCTGTCACCGCTGTGATCCATCACAATCTGGGTCGCCATGGAAGTTGCTCCTGCATCCCCCCGAACTCAAACCAAACTCGCAGCCGCGCGTACGGTTCCTTGACCGCGGTGCGCTTTGGCCTGTCGCCCAAAATCGCGCGGGCAATGAACCCCGCCCATGCCGCTTCCTCGATCATCCTGCTCTGGCAAAGCTTCCGGGCCGTCGCCGCCTTTGTGTGGGTCGCGCTCGGGGCGGCGCTGAAACAGTATTAGGACGTGAACACGTAAGGTCGCGTCCTGCCGCCGAGTGTGCTCAAGTGAAACTCTCGAAGGCGACGACCTGACACCGGCCATTCCCCCGTTTACCGTCGATGCGGCCATCGCGATGCGGATTTGAGCTCGGGTCGGGCTAAAGGAGGTGCCCATCATGGAGTTGGGACGGATCAATTTGAGCGTCGCGGACGCACGCGATCTGGCGGAGGGTGCGCTACGCGGCATCGGATTTGATGATAATGAAGCGCGCATCGTTGCCGATCACGTCGTCGATGCCGCGCTGTGCGGTTATGAATATTCGGGCCTCGCCAAGATCCTCAACCTGCCGGAGAGCAAGCGCTTCAAGCTGCCGCGCCGGCCCATGAAGGTGCTGCGCGAGACCGACGTCTCCATCGCCTTTGACGGCGGCAACAATGTCGGAATGCTGTCGCTGTTTCATGCGGCAGAGGCGACCATCAGGAAAGCTGCGGCGCATGGAATTGCGCTGGTTTCCGTGACTGACGCCTGGATGAGCGGGCGCAGCGCCTACTATGTCGAGATGATTGCCAATGCCGGCCTGGTTGCGATCCACACAGCGGCCAGTTCGCCGCTGGTGGCTCCGCCCGGCGGCGCCAGGGCGGTGCTCGGCACCAATCCAATTGCGATCGCGGTTCCGTCGTCGCGCGAGCCGATCGTGCTCGACATCGGGACCTCGGCCTACATGATGACCGAAGTGATGCTGCGCGAGCGGCTGGGCGAGCCGCTGCCCGAAGGCGTGGCAATCGGACCCAACGGCGAGCCGACCAGGGACCCGGCGCTGGCACGCCGCGGCGCATTGCTGCCTTTCGGCGGTTACAAAGGCTTCGGGCTGGCGCTGATGGTGCAGGCATTGGGACTGCTCGGCGGATCCGGCCCCGAGCGGGACAGCGAGCCTGGCTACCTGTTCATCGCCTTTCGGCCTGACCTCCTCGGACCGAAGGATGTTTACGACCGGCAGGTGACGCAGCTGATTGAAGATATCAAGGCCACGCCGCGCCAGCCGGGCATCGAGGAGATCCGCATCCCGTCAGAGCGGGCATTTCGCTCTCGCGAACGCGCGCTTCGCGAGGGTGTGAGCATCGATCGACTGGTATTCGATTCACTTGTCGCTCTGCGCGCGCGATAGGGCGCGTTCAGGCGAGCCGCATACGATCGACCATGCGGCGCAGCCCGCTTATTGATCGTCGCGTGGTGGCGGCGGGCTCCGAGGCGGCATGGGTTTCGATGGTCAGCGTCAGGGGCGCCTCGCGGCCGGGCAGCGTCGCAGCCAACAGGGCCGCGATCGGGATATCTCCCTCGCCAACGGCGACGAAACCCCGCGCCGCATTGGAGTAGTCCTTGATGTGCAGGATATCGGTGAAGGGCAATAGCCGGGCGAGATCGGCGGCCGACGGCGGCACGGACATCCGATATGCATTGGCGATGTCAGGCAATGCCCTGAGGCGCGGATGCCGGTATGTTGTCATCATCGTCTCCAGTTCGGCGAGGCCTGCGATGTTGCACACGCCCTCATTCTCGACATGCACCTTCATGTCGAACTTTTCCGCAAGCGCCAGCAGATCTTCGACGGGCTCTCGCAGGTCATCCACGCAGTAGCCGTCGTAGGCCAGATAACTGAAGACGCGCAGGTTGCGGGCGCCGAGGATCTCCGCCGCCGCGAAAGCCTTCGCGTAGACATCGCGCGGCGTCCGCTCGCCAAGCTCGAAGCCGAACTGATCGCCCTCTGTTCGCGCCGTCTTGCCGGGCGGGCTCCATTTCAAGAGTGGCGTGCAGATGCAAGTTACCGATAATCCCGCAGCCCGCACGCGCTGCGCCGCCTCAGCCAGCTCGCCGCGTGACAGCGCCAGCACGTTGCGGCCATCAATGACACGTAGATCGATCGTGCCGATACCTTCCTCGCGAGCGAACGCGATCCCCTCGTCGAGTGAAGGCGATACCTCGTCGGTGATCAGGCAAATCGTCAGATCGGAGTGGAGCATGGGACTTCCCGGCGTCGAGACAGGATTCAAATCGCTGGAGATCGACTAATCAAGCCGTTTTCGATGTTGAAGGCGCTGTCGCATCAGTCGGCATCGCGAGCTGCGTCGGACGCCGCGCGCTCTGTCAACGCGCATCTTGCAGATGCCGAAGAGTCATTGTTCGAAAATGGGACACACGCGCTCGCAGTTTGTGTTTGTCCTTTGGTTAATGATCAGTAAACTTCGCGAGGGGCAGGTAGTGTCGCAGGAGTACTGTCACCATGAGATACGGCATTTCGATCCTTGCGCTTGGCGTTCTTTGGTCATCGCAAGTTTCGGCAGGCGAGCTGCAATCCGTCTACGTGGCGCCGGGCGGCGTCTATATCGCGTCTGCCAACGTTCATGTCGGGACTGAAAACGGTTATCCGACTTATGGGGCGCCTGGCGCCTCGTACTACGCCCCGCCCGCATACGCGCCGGGTTATGTGCCGCCGGGACAGGTATACCGGGCACCGGCGTACTATGAAGGATATCGATCAGCGTACCCGGCGCGGCCGGCATACATCGACCGCCCGGAGTACTCCTACACGTATGCGGAAGAACTTCCGCCGCGGCCGCCCGCCCCGGTGCCATACAACGGCGTTTCGCGCTGTTCATTCAATTCAGCCTATGGCCGGCCGGGATACTGTGACTGATACCCGCTGCGACAAGGGGCGGTTCCGCGAGCCGTCCTTTGTCCCGCTTTGGATCTTGCGTCATCATCAGTCTGCGGGCTCAACGGCTGGCTGCGCTCCGTATTCGCGCGCTCGGCCGCGGTCCGCTCTTGATGGCGTGTATGCTGCTTGATTCTCGGGACGCCGACTGTCATTGTTCGATTCAATGATGCCGCAGCTATGGCGCTCTATCCGCTTATACTGAGAGCATCCTACTCTTATGACTTTGACGTTGATATTTGCAGCAACTATCAGCGCCGTTGCGTGGACAGAACGCAGCGTCGAGCATCTTCTGTTTGCGATCGCAGCGTTTCTCTTTGACGCGGCCCTGTTCCTGATTTTCGTTGCGGATTTCGAGAGAGCGCTTCTGCTGTCCGGCATGCTGGCATTGGCAATCGCCGGAGCATCGATCCTGAAGTTCAATCACAGTGCAATCAAACTGACCGTTTCCGATTTGCCGCTGGCGTTTGCAGGCACCGTGCCGTTCTTTGTGTCACAGTACCCACGCGCGATGTTTGGTGTTTTGGCGGGATGCGTCCTGCTCGTTTTGGCCTCGACCGCGGTTCTGCTCTACGCCGCCGGATCTCCGATCTCTCCGGAATTTCGAGTTGTCCTGTTCGGCCTTGCACTCATCAGCTTCGCGGCCTCCTGGCTGAAAGGCGGCGCCGCTTCCTTGCGGCTGACCCTGACCGAGCGGCGGTGCTTTTACTCGACCTTCATGGCTTCGCTCATTGACCCCGTTTCCTGGCGGCAGTTCGGCGGGCTGGCTCTGAGCGATATCGCAAATGAGCCACTGCCGCTGAAGGAGGCGATGCCGGCGCGCTCCACCGAAACCCCCGACATTATCGTCATCCAGCACGAATCGATCTTCGACCCGCGCATTTTTGGACTGCCGGTTGAGCCAATCGTCGAGGCATTCTTGTCCCCGGCAGATGGTCAATTCGGCTGCCTTAACGTCGACATCTTTGGCGGAGGGTCGTGGCAGTCGGAATTCAGCCTGCTGACCGGTCTTTCAAGTGCAAGCTTCGGTTCAAGTGCCTATTACCTCTTCAAGAAGGGCGCAGGCCGGTTCCACAGCAGCCTTCCTCGTGTGTTGGCGTCGCTCGGCTATCGGACAACACTCGCATCGAGCTGTCGCCGCAGTTTTCTCAGCTACGATGAATTTTACAGTTCGATCGGCATCGACGAGCGCATTTTCATTGACGATTTTCCGCCGCCTTTCGATTTCCGGCAATTCGAGGCCACAAATTCGGATGCGATGTTTCTGGAAGCGGCTATCGATGCCCACACCGGGAGGATTGCTGACGACCCGACGCCTCGATTTCTATATCTGCTGACCAACTTCAATCACGGTCCGCACAATCGGAGGCTTGTGCCGCCTGGGCAGTTCGAGAGGCAGCGCGCTTTTGCTGCGGCTAGCCTCCCGGATGCCGGATACGGCGAATATTACGCGCGACTGGCAGAAACCGCATCGACCTGGCAAAAGCTCAGGTCCAAGTTGGCAAATACTTTTCCCGGGCGGCCCGTTCTGATCGTGCACTATGGGGATCACCAGCCTGTATTGACGAGACGGATCGATCGGCAACTCAAACTCCCCAGGGATGGGCGGCGTGCGTTTCGCACATTCTATGCAATGGAAGGTTTAAATATCTCTCCTGCGCCCTTCGCCGGTCGGGGCGCGGACCTCGATATCGCTTTTCTTGGAACTGTTGCTTTGCAACGGGCGGGCCTCCCGCTTGATCCGATATTTTCTACCCGCGCCAGCTTGCTCGATGATTGCGGGGAAACCTACTTTGCGTCGGCCTCCGAACGGAAACGCCAATTCCACCGCACACTTGTGGATTTGGGCCTGGTCGACTTGATGCGGGACGTTCAACACGCGCGCTAGCGCGTGCTTTACCATGACGCAGCCTTTGCCCGGGGCGGGCTCCGCAGCGAGAAAAATGCCGTTCCTCCCACCTCAATATGTGGCGCGCAACGGGCTTGCTTCAAGACCCCGGTCATCGCGTAGAAGCACGATCGAAGCCAGAGCCTGCGGGGTCACGAAATGAGTGTGTTGTTGTCGACGGGCCGGTCGCGCGCGGCCGAATTGATCGCCACTGCGGAAAGCAACCGGAGTGCGGCGATGACTGATCATGCGGTGGTGATCGTCGGAGCAGGTCCGACTGGACTGATGTTGGCAGGCGAGCTGGCGCTGGCGGGCGTGGACGTTGCCATTGTCGAGCGGCGCGTCAGCCGGGAGCTCGTTGGCTCGCGTGCAGGCGGGCTGCATTCGCGGACCATCGAGGTTCTCGATCAGCGCGGAATCGCCGATCGGTTCCTCTCGCAGGGGCAGACCGCTCAGGTCGCACAGTTTGCCGGGATCCCTTTGGGCATCGGCGATTTTCCCACCCGGCACAATTACGTGCTCGGGCTGTGGCAGAACCAGATCGAACGCATGCTCACCGGCTGGGTCGAAGAGCTGGCGGTGCCGATCTATCGCGGACGCGAAGTGACCGGTTTCGCGCAGGACGACACCGGCGTCGACATCGCGCTGTCCGATGGCCAGTCGCTGCGGGCGGATTATCTCGTCGGGTGTGACGGAGGACGCAGTCTGATCCGTAAGGCAGCCGGCATCGCGTTCCCCGGGTGGGATCCGACAACCAGCAACCTGATCGGCGAGGTCGAGATGACCGAGGAGCCGCCAGAGTGGGGCATCCGCCGCGACGCCCTCGGCATCCATTCCCTCAGCAGGTTGGAGAATGGGGGAGTCCGCGTCCTGGTGACCGAACAGCACGTTGGACACACGACCGAACCCACCCTGCGCGATCTCAGCGACGCGCTCATCGCGGTATACGGGACCGATTACGGGATCCATAGTCCCACCTCGATCTCCCGGTTCACCGATGCGACCCGGCAGGCCGCGGCCTACCGCAAGGGACGGGTCCTGCTGGCCGGCGACGCCGCACACGTGCATCCCCCGGACGGTGGACAGGGCCTCCAGACCGGTTTGCAGGATGCGGTGAATTTGGGATGGAAGCTGGCCCAGGTGGTTCACCAGACATCGCCAGACAGCCTCCTGGATACCTACCACGCCGAGCGCCATCCGGTGGCTGCCCGCGTGTTGCGCAACACGATGGCGGCGATCGTGCTTCGCCGCGCGGACGAACGCACGAAGGCACTGCGCGACACAATGTCCGAGCTCCTCGGCATGGACGAGCCCCGCAGGCGTTTCGCCGCGATGATGTCCGGCCTGGACATTCACTACGACCTCGGCGAGGGACACGAGCTGGTCGGACGCCGCATGCCCGATCTCGACCTGGCCACCGCCAATGGCCCGCTGCGGGTCTTCACCCTGCTGCACGATGCCCGGCCGGTGCTGCTCAACCTCGGTGTGCCCGGCGGCTTCGACATCACGCCATGGGCAGACCGTGTTCAGTTGATCGACGCCGAACACGCCGGCACGTGGGTGCTTCCGGCACTCGGGGCGGTCTCGGCTCCCGCTGCCGTGTTGATCCGGCCCGACGGGTATGTGGCCTGGGTGGGAGAACTGACCCAGCCGGGGCTCGCCGACGCGCTGACCACCTGGTTCGGGCCACCTGCCGCGGCGTAACGCATCTTGGCGATGCGCTGATCGGGGGGCGCGAGGGTTTGACAATCATATCCGTTGTTAGTCTTCTCGGGCGGCACAACAAGAAAAGACGAGGGCGCCCATGACTGAACAGCTTTCTGGCGATTGGCTCGGCCTTGCCGGCCGCGTCTGCGTGGTGACCGGCGGGGGCGGCGGCATCGGCCGCGCCGTCGCCATCAATCTCGCTCGAGGCGGCGCGCATGTTGCTGTCATCGATCGCGATGAGCAGGGTCTTGAGAAAACGCGCAGCGAACTGCCGGGCAACCGCCATGTCATCGCGCCCTGCGATGTAACGAACGCCGACAGCATCTCGACTGCGTCCGAGACGATCGAGAAGGCGCTCGGTCCGGCCGGAGTGCTGGTCAATGCGGCTGCGATCCTGCGGCCCGGCTCGCTGGACACCTTGTCGTTGGCTGAATGGAACATGGTGATTTCGGTCAATCTCACCGGCTACTTCCTTTGCGCACAGACCTTTGGCGCGCAGATGCGTAAAGCAAAGCGCGGCAGTCTGGTTCACGTCGCCTCCATCGCCGGCAGCCACGCGCAGGGCAGGAGCGGCGCCTACAGCGTCAGCAAGGCCGGCGTCGTCATGCTGTCGCGCCAGCTCGCGAGCGAATGGGGGCCGGAAGGCGTCCGCAGCAATGTGGTCAGTCCCGGCATGGTGATCACGCCGATGAGCCAGGCTTTCTACGACACGCCTGGTGTCACCGAGCGCCGCTCCGCGGTGACGCCGATGCGCCGCGTCGGCATGCCGCAGGACATCGCGGATGCCGTGACGTTTCTCGCCAGCGATCGTGCGTCCTACGTCAATGGCGACGAGATCGTGGTGGACGGCGGCTACACGCGGACCATCATGAACCTCGTGCCGCGGCCGGGGCATGATTAGGGGAGGGAGCTAACCACCCTTCACCGCGCCCGCCGTCAACCCCGCCACGATCTGGCGCTGCGCGAACATGGTGAGCAGCAGCACCGGGAAGGTGACGATCAGCGCCGCGGCGGCGAGCGGGCCCCAGCTCAACTGATCGAAGGAGATCATGTTGTAGACGGCGACCGGCAGCGTCCGCGTCTCGCGCCCCGCCAACACGATGCCGAACACAAAGTTGTTCCAGGAGAAGATCACCGCGAGGATGAAGGCGACGGCCAGGCCCGGCTTTGCGATCGGCAGCGCCACGTGGCGGAACACCTGCCATCGCGTCGCGCCGTCGATCAGGGCGGCCTCCTCCAGCTCGATCGGCGTGGTCTCGAAATAGCCGATCATGATCCAGATCACGATCGGCACGGTCACGACGAGATGGATGATGATCTGCGGCCACAGCGTGCCGAGCAGGCCGAGCCACTGGAACAAGAGGAACAGCGGAATGAGATAGGAGAGGCCGGGCGTGATGCGCGCGATCAATATCACCACCGCCGATTTATGCGCGGCCATCCGTGCGATGCCGTAGCCGGCGGGCACGCCGACCAGCATCGCGAGACCTGTCGCAGCGCCCGTCACGACCAGGCTGTTCTTGAAGTAGGTCAGGAAGCGGTTGGAGGCGACGACGTCGGCATAGTTCTTCCAGGCGAAACGCTCGGGGACGAAGACCGGCGGGTAGGCGGCGTTGTCGATCTCGAACTTGACCGACAGCGACGCCATCCAGAGGAAGAACAGGATCGCGGGCGAGACGATGATGAACACCGCGAAGCCGAGGCCGATCTTGCCGAGGAGCTGACGGGCACTCATGAGCCGGGTCCGATCTCGGTCCAGAGCGTGCGCTGGCGCAAATAGAGCAGCACCGCGGCAAGCACGATGATGAGCACGAAGAAGATCACGGCGATCGCCGAGCCGTAGCCGAGGTCGTAATAGACGAAGGCGACGCTGTAGAGATAGACGTTGATGGTTTCCGACGCCGATCCCGGGCCGCCTTGCGTGATCGCGAAGATGATGTCGAAGCTTTTGACGGCATCGATGGTGCGGATCATGGCGGCGATGAAGATGAAGGGCAGGATCAGCGGCAAAGTGATGTAGCGGAACATCTGCCAGATCCCGGCGCCGTCGATCTGCGCGCTCTCGTAAGGCTCGGTCGGCAGTGCGGCGATGCCGCCGAGCACGATGAGCATGACGAGCGGCGTCCATTGCCAGGTTTCGACCAGCACCAGCGAAGGGATCACGGTCGCGGGATGAAACACCCAGAGCTGCGGTCCGATGCCGACCAGCGAGAGCAGGTAGTTCAGCACGCCGAGCTGCGGGTGGAACATCATGGTCCAGACCAGCGCGATCGCCACGGGGGTTGCCATCATCGGCATGATGAAGATCGCGCGCAAAAATCCACGGAAGGGAAATTTGGCGTGAAACACCACAGCCGCGAAAGTGCCGAAGATCACCGGCAGCAGCACCGAGAGCACGGTATAGACCACGGTGTGTCCAACCGCCTCGACAAAGCGCGGATCGTTCGGGAGCCTGAGATAGTTGGCAAAGCCGACGAAGGTGGTCGGCGAGCCGACCTTCCATTCGTTGAAGCTCATCCAGATCGTGAACAGCCAGGGAAATACGATGATCGCCAGCACCACGACCAGCGCCGGAATCACGAACGGCCAATAGGATGGCGGCCGCCACTCCCGCCCCGGCACAGCTTCTGCGCTCGCAGTGGCAGGAGTAGCTTCGGTCAGGCTGCTCACGCTTTCTCGCTGCGCTCCAGGATCGGGCGAAACTGTTCGTGCGCCTTCTTCAATTCCGTCGCCGGATCGGCGCCCGAAAGCGTCGAGGTCAGCGCGGCGCCGACGATATCGCGGAATTCGGCGACGGGGATCACGACGGGCAGGCCGAGCTTCGAGATCTTCGCGGAGTCGATCACCGATTGCAGCCATTCCGCCGGCATCTTCACGCCCTTGCGTACTTCCTCGTCGTTGAGAATCGAGTTGCGGAAGGGAACGCCGCCGCCCGCCTGCAACAGTCGGGCCCCTTGAGCCTTGGAGACCACCCATTGGCACAGCAGATAGGCGGCTTCCTTGTTCTTGCTCGCCGCCGCAACGCCGATGCCGTCGCCATAGGTCGCCGAATATTGTCCCTTGGGACCTGCCGGCACCACGGTGTAGCCGACCTTGCCGACGATGCGCGAGGCGTTCGGGTCTTCCAGCGGCGGCGCCCAGCCGACGCCGTCGATCCACATCGCCGAGCGCCCCTGGGTGAAGGATGCCATCGACTCCATCCAGTTGAAGCCGGCTACACCGGGAGGCGCGACCTTGGTGAGGAGCTTCTGGTAGAGCTTGGTCGCCTCGATCGCTTCGGGCCCGTCGGTCAGGATGTTGCCCTTGGCGTCGAGGAACTCGCCGCCGTAGTCGAGAAAGAAGTTGGTCCACAGGGTCATGTTGGCGTTGCGGAGCCCACGCCCGACAAAACCGAAAGTGCCGTCCTTGGCATCGGTCAGTTTTTCCGCGGCGTCGGCCATCTCGTCGAGCGTCTTCGGCACCGCGACGCCCTTCTTCGCGAACAGCTCCTTGTTGTAATAGAGGATGAAGTAGTCGACCGACCACGGCAGCGACAGCATCTGTCCCTTGTCGTTCTTGGCGTATTGCAGGCCGGCGGCGGAGAAATCGCTTTCGACGAGATCCGGCGCCGTCATCGTCGGATCCTTCATGTAGGGCGTCATGTCGGCGAGCCAGCCGGCCTTCTCGAACTGCCGCTTCTGCACGTGGTAGCTCAGATGAATGACGTCGAAGCTCGGCTTGCCGGAGGCGAGCTCGATCACCGCCTTCTGCCGCTGCTGCTGCTCGGGGATCTGCTCGGACTCGACCTCGATGCCGGTGAGCGCAGTAAATTCCTTGATGTATTTCTGCAGATTGTCGCCGCGCGGACCCTTGGCGAGGATCACTTCCAGCCTGGCGCCGGCGTATTTCTTCCAGTTCACGTCGGCGCGCGCCGGCGCGCCGGTCAACACATAAGCGCCTGCGGCGGCGGAGCCGGCAAGCACGGCGCGGCGGGAAATATGGTGATCCTTCATGGTGACCTCCCCTGGTATTTTCTGTTTCTGGGGGAAGTCTAGCGCGTGCCTCCGCGCCGCGACAGAGCCTATCTGTCGCGGTATCCGGCGGCGGCGATGCGTGTCAGTCGAACAGGCTCGATACCAACTCTTCGGACGCCGTGCGCAGGATCGCTTCCGAAATCAGGCCGGCGATCGATAGCGAGCGAATGTTCGGCGTCTTCTTCACCGCGTCGGTCGGCTGGATCGAGTTCGGTGATAACAAGCTCTTTGAGCTTCGACGAGGCGATGCGCTGGGTGGCGCCACCGGACAGCACGCCGTGGGTGATGTAAGCGTAGACGTCCTTGGCGCCGTGGGCGAGCAGCGCATCCGCCGCATTCACCAGCGTGCCGCCGGAGTCGACGATGTCGTCGACCAGGATGCAGGTGTAGCCGGCGACCTCGCCGATCACGTTCATCACCTCGGATTCGCCGGCGCGTTCGCGACGCTTGTCGACGATGGCGAGCGGGGTGTTGATGCGCTTGGCAAGGCCGCGGGCGCGCGCCACGCCGCCGACGTCGGGCGATATCACCATCACCTTGGAGAGGTCGAAGCGTTCCTTGATGTCACGCACCATCAGGGGTGAGGCGAACAGATTGTCGGTCGGGATGTCGAAGAAGCCCTGGATCTGGGCGGCATGCAGGTCGAGCGTCATGACGCGGTCGACGCCGGCCTGGGTGATCAGATTGGCGACCAGCTTGGCTGAGATCGGCGTGCGCGAACCGGACCTGCGGTCCTGCCGCGCATAACCGAAATAGGGGATCACTGCCGTGATGCGCCGCGCCGAGGAACGGCGCAACGCATCGGTGATGATCAGAAGCTCCATCAGATGGTCGTTGGCCGGGAACGACGTCGACTGCAGGATGAAGGCATCCGAGCCGCGGACGTTCTCCTGGATCTCGACGAAAATCTCCATGTCGGCAAAGCGCCGGACCACGCCCTTGGTGAGGGGGACGCCGATCCCGTCGGCGATCGCCTGCGCCAGCGCTGGATTGGAATTGCCGGCTATCAGCTTGATGGAGCCGTTCTTGGCCGACATCGAGGCTTCTCCCCGGACGTTGCTGGAGACCTTGTGCAGCATATCGGGTTTCCCTGGAACCGGCATTTTGACGAGCGAGGGAATATCAGGCCGACGGCGCCGCTGGCAACCCGGGGAGGTCGTTTTCCCGGGCAAAAATCGGTGCCATTTCCGGGATTTGACTAATGGTCGGTGTAGCCCAGCGCCGCAATGTCGGGGCTACCCGAGGTTGCAGGACTGTCTGCGCTCGCGACCGCGGGGCCGCGCTTGCCGGGGGGAGCAGGGCCGGGCGGCGGGCTCTCGGCCGGCGTGCCGTTGACCATGCCGGCAAGGCCGCTCAACCCGGCCTGCGCGATCTTGCGCAACACGAGGTCGTCCGCGGCGGCCCAAGGATCGCGTGTCACGTCGCGGGCCGCCTTGCCGGCTTGCTCCTCGCCGGACAGCCGCACCGCGCGCTGCTGGTTGTGGTCGTAGACGTCCCAGACCCAGGCGATCACGGTGCGTCCGCGCACGACCTGTGCGGAGAGATAGGAGCGCACGCGGTAGGCGGCCGGGCTTTCGCGGGAGACGACCGAGAGGCTGCGCAGCTTGGTCTCGCTGTCGAGCACGCTCACCATGCGGTCGAACACGCCGGGCGGCGGACCGTCGATCGAATTCGAACGCAACCGTCTGGCCGCCGCCATCACTTGCCATCGCAAACGCGCCTGATGTCGCGGAGCCGCCCGCAGCGCAGCCGCCGAGCGCGCACGCCGCGGCAAGGCACAGCACGGCAAAGCCGGCGCGCAGCAGCGGCGTCCGGCGTGGCCGGGAAGAAGTGTTCGACGCGTCCCTCATTGTTGCTCTCGCGATATCCCTAAATCGCGCGAGCGTCTAGACCGGGCAAGCCACAGGGAGGGGACGAAATCAGGCCGCCATAGCCCGATGATCGGCGTCAAGTTGCGGGAAAATCGACACTATTCATGCCTCCAGCGCGATCGCGTGCACCAGTCGGCCGTAGTCCGGCTCCTTGCGATGCACGGAGCGGCGGTAGCTGTAGAAGCGTTCGTCGGCATAGGTATCGATGCCGAGATCGTCGATCATTAAGACGCCGGCATTTTCGAGCCTCATCCGGATGAAGCCCGCGAGATCGAACATCGCATGGCCATTGCGTTCGCCCGGAAGGAAGAACAGCGCGTTCTCGGCGTCGGCCTCGATGAAACGTTCGACGAATTCGTGGCCGACCTCGTAGCTCGGCTGGCGGATCAGGGGACCGATGGCCGCGACCATGCCGCTGCGGTCGGCGCCGAGTTTCTCCATCGCATCGATGGTCGATTCCAGAACGCCGGTCAGCGCGCCCTTCCATCCCGCATGCGCCGCACCGATCACGCGGGCCTTGGGATCGACGAACAGGATCGGCCCGCAATCGGCCGTGGTGACGCCGATCGCAAGCCCCTCGTTGCGCGTGACGATCGCATCCGCCTTCGGCCGCACCGGGCCGTCCCAGGGCCCGGTCGCGACGACTGCGTCCGGCGAATGGATCTGGTGCACGCTCAGGAGATGCGAAGGCGCAACGCCGAGCTGCTCCGCCATCCGGCGGCGGTTTTCGGCGACCCGCGCGGGCTCGTCGTTCGAGCCGAGCCCGCCATTGAGGCTGTCGTAGACGCCGTCGGAGACGCCGCCCTCGCGGGTGAAGAAGGCGTGGCGAATGCCGGGAATGGCCGACAGCAGCGACGAGGCAAGCATCAGGAATCTCCAGCCGGCTGCGCGTCGCTGAAGCCCGGCAGCGAGGCGAGGTTCGGCGAGGACACGCCGAGCACCTTGAACAGCGCACCCATGCCGGTGTGTCCGCCGGCGGTCAGCCGTTTCAGCGCCGCCGAAATATCCTCGGACACCTCGGGCGCTGCCTTCGCCATCAAGGCCACGGCGCGGGTCTCGATGCCGAGCCGTTTCAGGAACTCGCCTTGCGTCACCGGTCCATGAACAAGCGCGCCGACGTCTTCCGCGGCGCGGCCCAGCGCCTGGAAGTCGACATGCGCCGTGACGTCGGCCTGCCCCGGCGCGTTCAAAGGATCGGTGAAGCTGTGACGGGCGATCGCCTGGAAGGTGTCGCCGGCGTCGCTTCGCACGTGACCATAGTCGATGATCAGCGCTGCGCCGTCCTGGTCGCGCACGCGCGATGCGATCTTCATGATTTCGGAATCTGGCCGCCATTCGAACACCGCGCCGACCGGCGCCGCCCGAACCAAAGGCGGCAGCAGCACCTCGAAGCGCGGGATCGGGTTGAGCGAAGCGCCGAACACCAGCTTGCCGTTGGGGTCGAGTTCGACCATGCGCTCGTGCCAACCGTTTTCGCGCTTCACGACCTGATGGATCGGCAGCACGTCGAAATATTCATTGGCGAAGATGATGCAGGGACCATCCGGCACCTCGTCGATATCGTCATGCCAGGCGACGTTGCGCACGCCCGACAGGGTCGCCTGCTGCTTCTTGCGCAGCACCGGATTGATCTCGACCAGATGCACGCTCAGCGTCTGATAGAGCGGCGGCAGCACGCGCACCGCGCGCAGCGCGTCCGCCATCATCGTGCCGCGGCCGGGCCCGAGCTCGATCAACCGGAGCAGCGAAGGCGAGCCCATCGTCCTCCAGAGCGAGGCCGCCCACAGCCCGAGCAATTCGCCGAACATCTGGCTGACTTCGGGGGCGGTGGTGAAGTCGCCTTCGCGCCCGAGCGGGTCGCGCGAAACATAGTAGCCGTGCTCGGGATGCATCAGGCACAATTCCATGTAACGCCATACCGGCATCGGGCCGGATGACTTGATCAATTTCTTGATCTCCGACTGCAACGGCGAAAATTCGGTCACAACCTGCCTTGCAATGAATTAACTATTTGCGCCCGCCCGACCCGGCTGTTCGCGGCGCCACGCCCGTACAATAAGTATTATCCCTGCAATTACCATCGGCAGCGACAGCAGCATTCCCATGGTCAGGCCTCCCCACAAAAATCCGAGCTGCGGGTCGGGCTCGCGGAAGTGCTCGCCGGTGATGCGGGCAAACGCGTAGAGGGTAATGAAGCTGCCAAGGATCAGTCCGGGCCGCTTCAACGCACCGAAACGGATCATCACGGCAAGAATCGCGAACAGCAGGATGCCTTCCATGCCGGCTTCATAGAGCTGGCTCGGATGGCGCGGCGTCGGCCCGCCGTTCGGAAAGATCATCGCCCAGGGCAGGTTGGGGTCGGCGGCGCGTCCCCACAGCTCGCTGTTGATGAAATTGGCGATCCGCCCGAGAAACAGGCCGATCGGTCCGACCGCGGTGGTGATGTCGCCGAGCGAAAGAATCGAGATGTTGTTCCTGCGCGCGAACCACATCACCGCGACCACGCAGCCCATGAAGCCGCCGTGGAAGGACATGCCGCCCTTCCAAAGTTCGAAAATCTCGGCCGGATGTTCGATGAAGAACGGCAGATTGTAGAACAACACATAGCCGGTGCGGCCGCCGACGATGATGCCGAGCGTGACCCAGAGGATGAAGTCGTCCATCTGGAGCAGCGAGACCGGCGCCGGCCCGCCCCAGAGCCTTTCGCTCTTGATCAGCGCGCGGGCATAGAGCCAGCCGAACACGATGCCGCCGATATAGGCGAGTGCGTACCAGCGAATGGCGATCGGCCCGATCGCGATTGCGATCGGGTCGAACACCGGGAATTTGATGAGCAGAGGAAGCATCAAACCCGCTTACACCAGGTTGCGCTTGTAGAGCGCGAGCAGCCGCTCCCAGTGCCGCTCCGCCGCGTCGCGGTCGTAGACCGGGCGCTTCGGGAAGGCGAAACCGTGATGGGTGCCTGGATAAACCTCGACCTCGTTCTTGGTGCCCTTCATCCCTTCGGCCACCTTGTCGATGATCTCCTGCGGTGCGTAGACATCGGTCTCGGCGCAGGCGAAGTAGAGTTCGGCCTTGGTCTTTCCTGCCGCCAGATGCGGGCTGTCGGGCTGGTCGGTCGCCAGTTGCACGCCGTAGACCGAGGCGGCCGCCTTGACGCGGTCGGGAAAATGCGTCGCGGCGTTCACCGCGTAGCGGCCGCTCATGCAGTAGCCGACCGTGCCGATGATCTTCGTATTCGCGGCCTTCTGCGTCTCGGCATAGGCGAGCAACCCCCTGGTGTCTTCCATGACGAGGGGAATGGTGAGCGAGCTCATCAGGCTGAACATCCGCTTGCGTTCCGGCGACTCCGGATCTGGATTGATCGGGCCGAGCTCCATGACGTTCGCGCGGTAGTACATGTTCGGGAGCATCACATAATAGCCCGACGTGCCAAGCCGCCGCGCCATGTCGCGCAGCTCCTCGCGGATCGCCGGCGCATCCATGTAGAAGATGATGACCGGAAACGGCCCGCCGCGCTCGGGATGGGTAATGAAGGTGGCGGTCTTGCCGTCCTTGGTCTGGATGTCAACTTGCTGGTCGATCATGGGCGTTTCTTTGCTTTGTGATTTTGGGTTTACCTTGGGCGCTGAATACGATTGCAAGTAAACCGCAGCATGACAAGGTGAGGCGGATTGAAGGACGGGCCTTGAAGGACCGGGCCATGATCGCCATTGTTTGATTTGACCTGTTCCCGCGCACGGAGGTTTCGCCATGACCCAGACCAACAACCGGTTTTTCGATGAAATCGGCCGGCTGATGAACGACGCCGCCGGCGCGGCCCAGGGCGTGAAGCGCGAGGTCGATGCGCTCTGGCGCAACCAGGCCGAAAAATTCCTGCGCGACATGGACCTCGTCAAGCGCGAGGAGTTCGAGGCGGTGAAGGACATGGCGCGGCTGGCGCGCGAGGAGAACGAGGCGCTGAAGGCGCGGATCGCCGCGCTGGAAGGCAAGCTCGGCGTTTCGCCGTCCGGGCCCAATACGGGTGCATGAGGACGGACGGCTAACCGTCGTCATGGACGGCACGAGGCCGGGCATGACGAGTTTGGGGTGATGCTTCCCGAACCCGAGAAAAATCCCCTCATTTCCTTGTCATTTTGCCGCTTTGGGGCTAAAAGCCCGCCACGTCCGCGGCCCCCGCACCCCTGGAGGCTTGCCGTTGGACCGAAGCACGGGCCGCTTGGCGGCCTTTATCTTTTGAAAACAAGGACTTAAGACAATGGCGACGACCGTCAAGGAATTGAAGGCGACCGCACGTCCGTCAGTCGGCAAGGGGGCCGCACGGTCAGAGCGTCGCGCCGGGAGAGTGCCCGGAGTGATCTATGGCAACAACCAGCCCCCGCTGCCGATCTCGGTAGAAGACAAGGAATTGCGCCAGCGCATCCTCGCCGGCCGCTTCCTCACCACGATTTACGACATCGATCTCGAGGGCAAGAAGCACCGCGTGATCCCGCGCGACTTCCATCTCGATCCGATCCGCGATTTCCCGATCCATGTTGATTTCATGCGGCTCGGCGAAGGCGCGACCATCCGCATCAGCGTTCCCCTGCATCCGCAGAAGGCGGAAGCCTCTCCGGGCGTGAAGCGCGGCGGAACGGTCAACATCGTTACCCACACCATCGAGCTCGAATGCTCGGTCGACAACATTCCGCAATACGTCGAGGCCGATGTCAGCGGGCTCGAGATCGGCCATTCGCTGCATCTGTCCGACATCACGCTGCCGAAAGGTGTTCGTGCGCTGCGCGACGACCTCACGCTGGTTACCATCGTGCCGCCGTCGGGTTACGCCGAAGAGCTGAAGGCTGCGGCTGCGGCCGCGGCGGGTGCGGCGGCGGCTGCTGCGGCTCCGGCGGCTGGTGCGGCTGCGGCTCCTGCAGCCGGTGCGCCGGCAGCGGCGGCGCCTGCGGCCGGTGCTGCGGCTCCGGCAGCGGGTGCGAAGGCGCCCGCGGGTGGCGGCGACAAGAAGAAGTAACGAGCTTCTTACGCGGGATGCCGCGCCATGCTGCTCTTTGTCGGCCTCGGCAATCCCGGCGCGAAATACGCGCGCAACCGGCACAATATCGGCTTCATGGCCGTTGAAGAGATTGCGCGGCGTCATGGTTTCGCACCATGGCGCCGCCGCTTTCAGGGCGAGACCGCGGAAGGCACGCTCGGCTCCGAGCGCGTGATCCTGCTCAAGCCCACAACCTACATGAACGATTCCGGCCGCGCGGTGCAGGAAGCCGCGAACTTCTTCAAGCTTGGCGCAGGCGAAATCACCGTATTTCAGGACGAGCTCGAACTGCCGCCGGCGAAGGTGCGGATCAAGGTCGGCGGCGGCATTGCCGGCCATAACGGCTTGCGCTCGATCACCTCGCACATCGGCAACGACTATCGCCGCGTGCGGCTCGGCATCGGTCACCCCGGCGTCAAGGAACTGGTGCATCACCACGTGCTGTCCGACTTCGCCAAGGATGATGCGCCTTGGGTCGTCGCGCTGTGCGAGGCGGTGGCCGATAACGCCGCCCTGCTTGCGGCCGGCCAGGACTCCTCGTTCCAGAACAAGGTGCATCTGGCGCTGCAGGGGAAGGGATTTTTCGACGTCAAGGAAGAAGACGCAGAATAGACGCTCGTCAGCGCCGGGCTTGACCCGGCGATCCATCTTTCAAGGACGATGGATGCCCGGGCCTTCGCCTCGCCGAAGGGGTTTCGGCCCCGCAGGCGGGTCAAGCCCGGGCATGACGATCTCAAAATCACGCGCGAACTGCGCGAGGACTGGAAAGCACGATGGGATTCAAATGCGGTATCGTCGGGTTGCCCAATGTCGGCAAATCGACGCTGTTCAATGCACTGACGGAAACGGCGGCGGCGCAGGCGGCGAACTATCCGTTCTGCACCATCGAGCCGAATGTCGGCGAGGTCGCGGTGCCCGATCCCAGGCTCGACAAGCTCTCCGAGATCGCCAAGTCGGCGCAGATCATTCCGACCCGGTTGACCTTCGTCGACATCGCGGGCCTGGTCCGCGGCGCCTCGCAGGGCGAGGGCCTCGGCAACCAGTTCCTTGCCAACATCCGCGAGGTTGACGCGATCGCGCATGTCGTGCGCTGCTTCGAGGATTCCGACATCACCCATGTCGAAGGCAAGATCGCGCCGATTGCCGATATCGAGACCATCGAGACCGAGCTGATGCTCGCGGACCTCGACAGCCTTGAAAAGCGCGTCGACAATCTGACCAAGAAGGCCAAGGGCAACGACAAGGAAGCAAAGGAGCAGCTCGACCTCGTCAACCGCACGCTGGTGCTGCTGCGCGACGGCAAGCCGGCGCGCTTCGTCGAGCGCAAGGCGGAAGAGGAGCGCTCCTTCGGCATGCTCGGGCTTCTGACGTCCAAGCCCGTGCTCTATGTCTGCAATGTCGAGGAGGGCTCGGCAAAGGACGGCAACAATTTTTCCAGGCAGGTGTTCGAGCGCGCCAGGGAGGAAGGCGCGGTTGCGGTGGTGATCTCGGCCAAGATCGAATCCGAGATCGCGACGCTGTCACGCGAGGAGCGCAAGGAATTCCTGGATACGCTGGGGCTGGAGGAGGCCGGCCTCGATCGCCTGATCCGCGCGGGTTACCAGCTTCTGGACCTCATCACCTATTTCACCGTGGGGCCGAAGGAAGCGCGCGCCTGGACCATCCATCGCGGCACCAAGGCGCCCGCCGCGGCCGGCGTGATCCACACCGATTTCGAGAAGGGATTCATCCGCGCCGAGACCATCGCCTACGCTGACTATGTCGCGCTCAACGGCGAAGCCGGCGCACGCGACGCCGGCAAGCTTCGGCTGGAAGGCAAGGAATATGCCGTCGCCGATGGCGACGTCATGCATTTCAGATTTGCGAATTAGCGCATCCCGCCCTGGTCGCGGATGGCGCCGAGGTGCTCGTTGATCCGGAATACGATCAGGATGAATTCCGCAAGGATGCGACAGAATACGATTCCGACGATGACGCTGGTGATCGAGGCGAGCAGCATCAGGAATCCGCCGAAGGGGCTGATCGCCATCGCCGCAAGACCGGAAAAGATGCCGGAAAGCCCGAGCAGGCAGATCAGCGCGATGACAAGCCAGTAGAACGTCTTGATGATGGTGGGCGTGATGAAACGGTCCCACTGGAACAGGTCCTGAAAATCAAACATCGTCTTCCCCCCAGCGAATCAGACGCGAGTGTCGCCCAAATCCGGCTGGCGACACAGCCCTAGGCCCCGGATATCGATCCGGGCAAAGGGCGAGCCATGCAGGCGAGCGGGTTGAGATTGCCGCAAAGTGCGGCCACAATCTGACCTCCCGCCGCGATTTCGTCTGCGATCATGCTCACCTTCGAAGATTTTCCCGTCGGCCGGCTTGGCACTTACGGACCGCGCCATGTCACGCGCGAGGAGATTTTGGCGTTTGCCGCCGAATTCGATCCTCAGCCGATGCATCTCGACGAGGAGGCCGCCAGCAAGACCATGCTGAAGGGACTTTCCGGGTCTGGCTGGCATCTCTGCTCGCTGATGATGCGGATGATGTTCGATGCGTTCATCGGCCAAGCCGCCTCGCTCGGCTCGCCCGGCGTCAACGAATTGAAATGGATGGCGCCGCTGCGTCCCGGCGACGATCTGACGCTCGATGTCGATGTGACGGAAGCGCGGGTGTCGAACAGCCGCCCCGAAACGGGCATCGTGACCTTCAAGGGCGTGGTCCGCAACGCCGCTGGCGAGGCGCTGTGCGAAATGATCTCGCCGATCATCATCGGCAGGCGCGAGGGGCGGACGACCTGATGCGCTTTTACGAGGATATCGAGATCGGCCAGCGGCGCGACCTGGGATCGTTCACCTTCACGGCCGAGGACATCAAACGCTTCGCGCGGCAATTCGATCCGCAGCGCTTTCATCTTTCCGAGGAGGAAGGCCGCAACTCGCTGTTCGGCGGGCTTGCGGCATCGGGCTGGCATGTCGCATCCGTCTGTATGAAAATGATCGTCGCGGCGGGCCAGCGCGGCGCGCGCGAAGCTGCAGCGCGCGGCGAGAAGGTCGTTCCGTGGGGACCGTCCCCGGGCTTTCGCGAGCTGCGCTGGATCAGGCCGGTGCTGGCCGGCGACACACTCAGCTTTGCGAGCGTCGTCGAAACGCGGCGCGCGTCGGGCTCGCGCCCCGAATGGGGCATCGTGGAGATCCGCAACAGCGGGACCAACCAGCGCGGCGAGCTCGCGTTCTCGTTTCTCGGCGCCGCTTTCGTGCCGCGCCGGAATGCCGGCGCTTAACCGGAAAACAAGGTTACCGCGTGGTTCCGGCGCTCCCCCGCATGGATTTGGCGGAACGAATGTTTTGCTAACGCATTTTGAACGAGTGGCAACGATAGTGAGCCCGCTGATTTCGGCGGGGAATGATGATGGCGGATCGCGGCGGCTTGAAACTGGTGGGCTTTATCTTCGCAACCGTGACGGTGGCGGTGATGCTGACGGCGGCGATGGTGGTGAAGGGCTATGCCGACGGCGTCTACACGCTGGAACCGGCGACGGTCGTCGCCAGCCGTTAACCGGGAAATCGCCATCCTACCGGATAGAATCGCCTACCGGATAGATCGCGCGGCGCCCGAGCGGCCGCGCGTTGATTTCTTACTGGCTCCAAACCAGCGCGAGCGCGGTCACGGCCAAAAACAGCAATCCGACAAAGCGGAACATCAGCGTGCGCAGGGGAGTGGACGCGCGTATCGGGACCGGATTGGAGTTTTCCGGCTGAACGGTTTCCATCGACATCTTTCCCCCTTTAGGCAGCGCCCCTGAAAAGCAGGTGGCTGTGTCCAGCGGTGGTGGACCTTCTACCCGAATCGAAACCGCCGCGCCCTCGAAATCAGGAACGCGGCGGCGATTTATCGGTCAGTGTGGCAAATACGCCAACTAACTATTGCGCAGGCCGTCGGCGTTGCGCTTCCACTGCTCCACATTGTCGGCGATCATGCGCGTGGATTTCATCGCGGCCTGGCTGAGCTGGGCGTAGCCCGAAATCTCGCGCTGGACGCGCTGGCCTTCGGCATGCAGCAGGTCGCGCAGGGTTTCGAGCTGCGAGATCAGGTTTTCGATTTCCGACAGCGAGTTCCCGGCGACACGCTGGATCAGCGAGTTGACACTGGTCACGGTGGCCTCGGCACCCGGGTCGAGGGCAGGCTCGGTGGCGTTCACGGTCATCGGACGGCGCAGGTAGGCGATATCGTTGCGGACGAAGTCGCGGATCCCGGCCTCGACTTCGGAGACGGCGGCGAGGTCGTTGTTGTCCACTTCGGGACCATCAGTCGACTCCATTTCGATTTTTGGCATGACGTTCATCGGCCATTCCCCTGTTTCGCGTTTGTTACGCGCGAGTATCCCCCGCACGAGAATTGCAAGCGGGGGCTATCTGGGCGGCCGAATTTGACCGCAACGGGGCCGAGTTGCGGCAATGCTGGACATTTCCGCGGTCGGCAAAGGGCGGTCAAACAGGCGAAAAAGCGGCGGTTTACCAGCTCTTTTTGAAGCCGGCGGTGACGCTCTTGCTGGTGGTGCCGGCCGCGGTCTCGCCGATCGAGCCTGAGATCGAGACGCCGCCGAACAGCTTTTGCTCGGCGCCGACCTTGCGCAGCCACCTGTCATCGGACGTCGACAGCGTCTGGCCCGCCGTGACGCTGGTGCCGGTCTCGGTCACATCGAGCTTGGCCGATTGCTCGGTCTGGTAGGTCCGTTCGGGATGCGAGGCGAAGCCGGGCACCGGCACGCCGCCGCCCTGCTGGATCACGTTGGCGCCGTTCGACAGCGTCAGCGAATACTGATCGCCGAGCGGAACCTGCTTGCTGATGGAGGTTCGGAGCTTGCTCTGGTCCTGGTTCGGATCGACGCGCGCTTCGACCGCGGTCTTGTCCCAGACCGATCCCGCGCCGGGAGCGGTGATCGCCGCCCATGCGCTGCCGCCGGATTGCGGCAGGCTGCCGCCATTGGCGCTCTTTTCCGCCAGCAATTCCGACATGGTGGTGGGTTCGCGGGCGACCGTCATGTCGGCGCCGACGCGCGTGTCCCAGAACGGCGATACCGACTGCTTCACCGACACCGCGGAGGAGCCGCTGGCCTGGTTCCGGTTCGACCAGGTCATGCCGCCGTCGGTGGAAACCCGCGCGGTGCGCGCCTTCGCGGCCGGTCCGTCGCCAAGCGTGGATGCATCGACATTGAGCTGGCTCCAGTCGAGCTTGCTGATGTCGATGTCCTTCAGCACGTCGTCGTCGTTGACGCTGGGGGCAGGAGTTTCGGCGGCGGCCGCGTCCTGATCCTCGTCGTCGGCGGGCGCCGATTGCGCCGGCGCCGGAGAGGCAAAGGCCAGCAAAAAGCCGGCGGCCAGCACCAGCGCCCTGGCTTTGGTGGCCCGGGCCCCAACCCTCGATGTCGTGAAAATCATAACCCCGCCCGCCCACAGCGCCGCCGTTACGCGGCAACCGACCGTGCCCACGATCCGGTGATTTTGGCACAAAACTGTGGCTGCCGGATTCACGACACTGTTATGGCGCCGATAAAATCCGGAGCGCGACGGTGATTGTGTCCCCAATCCCATCGCGCTCCGGACGGAGCGATCCAGCGGGGCTGGCGGCTGGATCGCCAAACGGTTTGGCCTGCGCGTCGCGACGCGGTCAGGCGATCATGCGCGGCAGATGGATCGATTGGCCGAGCGCCTGCTCGACGAGGTCGAAGCTGTCGAGGAGCGCGCGCATGCTGCGCAGCCGGCCATGCCTGAACTGCGCAAAATGCGCGAGCCGCAGCGAGATCGGCTTGTTGGATTCCAGCGAGGTCAGCGAATAGCGCAACATCGACGCCGCGGAATCGACCCCCAGCATTACCGTTTCGCGATCGAAGCGGCGAACGCTGAAATTCTCCGCGATCTGGCGGATCACCTCCATCACCGCTTCCTTGCCGCGCCGGGCGCCGAGGAACGGAAACATGTCGATCGGTCCGTAGATCGACCAATCGACATCCTCATCGATCAGGGTTTCGAGGTCCTCGAACTGGCGGTCGTTGATTGCACGGTGCAACGCACGTGAAAAACGCCAGAGACTATGCTCTGTCATGATGTTTGGTTTCCCGAATGGCCTTAGAAAAACAGCAACCCGTCCCGCAATGGACGTCATAAAGGCCGGCGTCCTTGATGACTCCCGGCCTGGTTGCTGCACCTATTACTTTAAGCCTCAAATAATCGATTTTGGTTCAAATGCAACCAATCTTTTTTGCGTTGCAAAAATGCGACCCCCGCGTGAATTTACGGATTGTTTACCGCCGGCTTGGCCGCTCGCGGCTGCGCGAGGACTCCGGTTCGACGGCGATTTCGCCGTCCCGGAAGGCCAAAAGGCCGAACAGGAAGGCGCCTCCCAGGCCGCCGATCATGGCCCCGAGCGGCATGAAGGTGAAGAACACCAGCATGCCGCTATAGCCTTCAAAATCCGTGGTTTTAAAGATTTCGACCCAGGCGAGCCCCGCGCCTGTTCCCAATGCGGCGCCGCCGAGTGCGCCCCAAAACCAGCCCCAGCACCGCCAGCAACGCAATCTTCATGAGCACTTTTCGTCCGCAAAATCCCGAGATGGGTCGCGGGGCGGTGCGGTCTGGTTCAACGGGCGGGGACGTGCGCGGGGCGACGCGCAGCCGGGGCGTGCGGCCCGATCACAAACGCGGCATCTAACTCCCGGATCAACCTTCGTCCACGCCCTTGCCGGTCAAGAGGTCCCGCTCGAGCACCTGCTGCACCAGGTCGAACGTGTCCATGATTTCGCGGATTTCCCTGATGCGGCCGTCGCGCAGCGTGAAGAACACGGCGATGTCGAACTGCACGGTGCGATCGTTGCTGCGCTTCTTGAAGAACGCGCGGATGTTGACCGCGACCTTGTCGGCTTCGGCGACCATTTCGCGGATCTCGTGGCGCATGCTGGAGTAGCGGGCGTGGACGGTTTGCCAGGTCTTCCGCACCTCGTCCTTGCCATGGCGGCGGCCCATGTGCGGCAGCACGTCGATCGTGGAACTTCGGGACGATCGTCGCCGTTGAGTGGGGCAACAATCCCCGTCCGGAGACACCCGTCATGAAGATCGCATTCGCCACTGTTGCCGTCGCCGTCCTTGCGCTGGCTTCCACTTCCCCCGCCGACGCGAAGGGCTGCATAAAAGGTGCCATCGTCGGCGGCGTGGCCGGCCATTATGCCGGCCATCACGGCATGCTCGGCGCCGCCGCCGGCTGCCTCTATGGCCGCCATCGCGCAAACGATCAGGCGAGAGAGCAGGAGAGGCAGACCCACGGCCAGCCGCGCGACGCGCAGGAGAGGATGTGAGGGCGGGCGCGCACGGCGCTGACGTCGGTCCCACGCGCTGGCTTCAGACTGGATTGTCAAACAGCCACGTCGTCATTGCGAGGAGCGAAGCGACGAAGCAATCCGATGTCTCCGCATGCGGTACCATGGATTGCTTCGCTGCGCTGGCAATGACCAGGAGACGCGATTCCGCATCTCCCGCGGCGCGATCGCGCCCGAGTCCTGCATCGTCGGTGTCCCTCATCAAACGGAGGGCGCAGGGAATGCCGGGTGAGGGCCTCACCCATGGCCCGCCTGCAACAAAAAAAGCAGGCGGCAGTCACCACAGGTTCAGCCGGATCATCCGGCACTCCCTGCGCGATGGTGTTAACGGCTGCTCCGCGCTCTCCCTGGTGTACCGGGCTTGATAGCCACCATCGCTCGCAATCATCTCGCGGGCTTGATCCCAGCGTCGGGGAATCGGGACCACACGGCTTGGCCGTCCGCTTCGGCCTCACTCGTCGTGTGATGCCGCCTGCGTCCATCGCATCCCGCGCCCACGTTTGGTGACGATTGGCCGAACGCCCCTCCTGGCGAGGCGGGATGCGGGAAGACAATCATATATTTCTGAAAAACGGAAGTAGTTTATTTTTGCGCGAGGGGCTTGAACAGGACGATCCTGTTGGAGGATTTCGAAAAAATGGATTTTTGGCGCACGCGATTTTGCGTCGTCATTCCGGGGTCGGGGGGCCGAACGGTCCCCCGACCGATGCGATCGAACGGGACGAGCATGAACTGCCGGCTCGTCCCGGCCTTCTTTTACTGCACCACGACCGGAATTGAGCTTTCCCGGCGTTCGCGGATCCGGAAGAACTCGAAGGTATGGTTGTCGCCGTGTTGCATGGTGAAGAAGCCGCGGGCGTTATCGAGGCTCTCCTCGGTGCCGAGGAGCTGGCCTTTTTCGATGCTGCCGTTCGACACGAACAGACCCGTCGGCTCATTGTCCTCGCCATGGGCGATGGACGTCGAATCGCGGCCGAGAGCGACAAAGCGCTTGGCCTTTGCGGAGCGAAGGTCGAACGCCCAGATGCTGTCGAGCGTGTTCAACTCGGTGTGCAGCAGGTCGCCGCGGTCCTCGGTCGAGAGCAACTGGCGCTCGTTGGCGAACGCAAGGTTGTCGAACGAGTTGTGATCATGATCGCCCAGGAAGAATAGCGAGATCTGACCGTCGAACGGCGACGGGGAAAGGCCACGGCGATCATGGTCGTGGTCATGATCGCGATCATCCTCATCATGCCGGTCAAGATCGACGCGGAAGATCGCGCCGTAGGCGCCGCGAGCCTGCAGGAACGGATTTTCTCCCGCCACCGAATCGGTATCGCCGGTGGGATCGAAGAAGAACGTCCGGAAGTCGGACCCGGGCAGCCACGCCATGTTCTCCGGACGCTTGAACGGCGTTGCTCCCGCAGCCTTTGCCGCGGCGTTGGCATCGAACGGAGCGGTGTCGCCGGCCTTCGAGGTGTGAACGGTGATCCACTTGACCGGATAATGCTTGCCGGGCGTATGCAGCTTGAGTTGAGCGGTCGACGAGATGTCGGCATCGCGCTGTGCGGCCGTCGTTCCCCCGAACACGATGGGCGCGCCATCGACCGTTACCTGCAGGGCCTGCAGCTTGCCGCCGTCTTCGATGCGGCTGCGGTTGTTGGGAACAAAGCGATAGACGAAGGAATTGGGCTGCCGGCCCTTGTTGAGGTTCACCGGCGTCGTCGTCGAGCTGGTGGCGCCGCCCGTATCCTCGATCATGTAGACGTTGCCATCCTTGTCGGTATGAATTCCCTCGTAACCGGCCTTGCCCATGAATGCGTCGAGCTGATTACGCTGCGCCGGCCAGCCGGTGGTGAGCTGAAAGACGCCGCCGGCGCTTCCCGCTTCCTGCGTGAACAGCAGCGTCCGCGTGAACGGATTGTAGGTCGAGCCGTCGATCGATCCCAGTCCCGTGGTTCCGGTCGCCGGATCGACCGGCGTGAGCAAGGTGATGCGATGAATGTCACCGCGCGGAACATCGAGGTTGATCCGGGTGACGTAGGCCTTGGGCGATCCGTTCTCGTGGCCCTGGTACAGGAAGTGCCGCCCATAGTCGTAGTGCAGGCCGGGGCCGCCGGGATTGTGGGGGAACACGACGTAAGTGTTCTCATCCGGCTCGGTCAGCGTGCCGTCGCTCAGCAATCCGTATTTGGTGATGACGCCGCTTGGATTCTCCAGCAGGTCCGTGCCCTCCGCGAGCAGACGGGTGCGGTAGTCCGGATCAATCAGCGTGCTCGACGTCGTCGCGCCCTTGAGGTTGGCCGACGGGACGCCGTCTTCGATGATTCCGACGCCATCGGCCGCCCAGGCCGGCGATGCGAGAATGGCAGCGAAAGCAGCAAAACCCAATCTGCGGGAAAAGCGCATAGTGATTGCCTCCAGAAATGTTGGAAAAAATATTGTGACGCGCAGGCGGTGGAATCCCGCGCGCCTGTGCTTTTTCAGGCCTCTGTCACAACGACGCGAATGAATTGTAACGGCGCCTTGAAGCTAATTTGACGAGAGGCAAACTACCGTTGTCCGGCAAACACTTGCGGTCCTCACGCACGACTGTGGACAGGCGCGCGACAAATTGCCTCGGATGATCGTTGTCTCGTGTGGACTGCACCGAGGCGACGCGTGCGTACGGCAATCTCGTGCAGAACGCCGGCAACAAGCGGCCGGGGTAATTTCGATCGTCATTCCGGGGCAGCCCGCAGGGCCGAGCCCGGAATCCATAACAACGACAACCTGTGGTTGGAAATGATCGTCGGCCGCGTGCCTACAACGATGGCCCGTGGTTATGGATTCCGGGCTCGCGCTTCGCGCGCCCCGGAATGACAGCGAGTGGTCGTCATCACCGGGCTTGACCCGGTGATCCATCTTTCTCGAAAGGACTCTTTGAAGATTGATGGATGCCCGGATCAAGTCCGGGCATGACGAGTTTGCTGCGACACGGCCGACGCGTGACTCACATCACGTTGCGCCCGCGCCTGCGCGGCTAGGGTCGCGGCAACCGATCACATTGTGAGGAGCCGCGGCCATGACCGCCATCACGGAATCGAAGACGCCGTCGCAGAACCGGCTCGAAGGCTTTGCGCTCACCGCGCTGTTCCAGGGCCTGCCGACCTACGCCAACGCCCTGCTGGCGATCAAGGTCATGGGCGCGCGCGAAATCGTCGGCTCACCCGGCGGCCCCGTGATCTTCGTCGTGCTCGCCTCGCTGCTGCACGGCATATTGGTGCCGTGGCTCGCACCGAAATTTCCGAAGCGTTTCGGGCAAGGCCACGAGCCGCTGTTCTTCGATTGCACCCTGTCGTTCTCCGAAAAGATCGCGCGATGGCGCGTCCAGCCGGCAGCCTCGCTGCAGCTCGTGACGACGGTGATCATGATGTCGGTGCTGGCGGTCGGCGCGGTGAGCATTCGCTGACATTTCCTTCGCAGTCTTCCGCGGCGCGCGCGGCCATTTTGATCGGGGGGTGACGGCGTCAGTCCGTCGGGGAGCCATCATGAACACCATCGCCGAACCGAAAACGCCCGAACGGAACCGGCTCGAAGGCTTTGTGCTCAATGCCGTGTTCGTAGGCGTACCAACCTATGCCGGCGTCGTGCTGATATTGAAACTGCTCGGCTCGCACCAGGCCATCGCCGAAGGCTGGGGAGCGGCGGTCTTCGTCTTCCTTGCGTCGTTCCTTCACGCGCTGATCGCGCCGTCGCTCTGGAAAAGTTTCCCGAAATTCGTCAGGCACGGCCACGAGCCGCTGTTCTACGACGCGCGCCTGTCGTTCTCCGAAAAGTTCAGGCAGTGGCACAGCCAGCCGTCGGTGTCCGCGCATCTCGCGACGACGACGCTCATGCTGGCGGTGCTGGGGATCGGGGTGGCGAGTTTTCGGTAACTCTCTCCGTCGTCATTCCGGGGCGATGCGAAGCATCGAGCCCGGAATCCATCGCGCCACCCGGAGAATCCCGGCGTTACACCAGGTGCGCTCAAAGCCGGGCTTCGATCGCCGCCTTGTCGATGACAGACCATACCTGCACGATCTTTTGCTCCCGGAATTCGTAGAACACGTTCTCGGCAAAGGAAACCCGCTTCCCGTTCACGTCGAGGCCGAGAAACTTTCTCTTGGCGAGCAGTCGAAGGCCAGCCGGCTCGCGACATAGGGCGCATCGGCGATCAGCAGTTGAATGTTGAAATGGAGGTCCGGGATTTCATCAAAATCCCGCTCCAGCATCTTGCGATAACCTGACAACCGGAGCTGCTGACCGTTGTGACACACGTGATCATCGACGAACTGTCCGAGCTTCGGCCAGTCCTGCCGGTTGAGGCAGGCGATGTAGGCCCGGTAGGTGTCGGAGAGGTTGGCATTAGTCATGGAGGTCGCGCCATGTTCCCTCAACGTCGCTACCGCAAAGTAGAGCGACGCAGACGTTCTGCAACCGGCTTCCGCCGTCATTCCGGGGCGAGGCGAAGCCTCGAGCCCGGAATCCATGACCGCGATCGGGAGGATGGATCACCCGTCAACGGACAAGAACTCCATCGCTTTTTCGCGCGTCGGGAAGCGTCCGAGTTCTCGGTAGTCGGGGTCATGCTCGGCCGTCTCGGGTGACCACAGCACCACGAACTCACCGCGCTCTTCTTCAATCAACGTGGTCAACTCTTCGCTGTCATAGGGAGTCATGTCGCGCATGCCGCAATGCGGGCATTGATCGTCACACATGCAGGACCATTCATCGGTCCATCGGCGCTTGCAACGATCGCATTTGTAGAAGTTGAGAAACCAGGCCATACCTGTCTCCTAGGATCGCAAACGATAATTTCCGCGGGAAACGAACTCGATGAAATCCACGATCGCGCAAATACTGAAGTTGCTGGCGAATCTTCGGCTTGACGTTCTGGTTACCGGGATAGAGTTCGCCGAGATGCCGCTCGAAGGCATAGACTTCGTCGAGACTGAAATCACGCTTGCCAAGCGACTCCACGCATTTCATGACGTCGAGCAGCCAACCGCGCGTCTCGAGGGACGCGCTTCGGAGAAAGAGCGTCTTCTGCCATTCCTGAAGGACGGCTTCCTTCGGACGAATGATACCGTTCTGAACGATATGTATCTTGCCGATCTCCGGCACTTTGCCGAGCAGGATGTTTGAGCCAATCCAGCCAGCGCGCCGTGCCGTCGCCGCCAGAGGCTTTCGCTCCTCGATGAGGTCGTTGATGAAGAAATGCTTTGGCACAATGAACAGGTTCACGACCGCCAATGATTTCAGGTCGTAGTTCATCAGCAGCAGGTTGGGATTGTTGCTGGCGACGAGGCGCTCGCACTTGGTCTTATAGGCTCCGTCGGCAACCTTGGCGCCGAACTTGCCCTTCTGGCTCTTGAGCTCGAATTCCTCGTTGCAGGATGCGCAGAGAAAATCGGCGACCGGGCTATTGTTCGGAAATTGCGACATCTTCGTGTTGCCGCAGTGCGGGCAGTAGGCCCACGTCTTGACCCAGGCTTCGGTCCACGCGCGGGCGCTCTGCGAGCCGCTGGTGTAGGAGGTTTGCGCTTCTTCGAAGCCGAGTTTCATCAGGCTAGATCTAGCGAAACTCGGTTGAATTGCTAGTGTGGCACTACCGCTTCTTCCACCCACCCCGCTTCCCCGGCGCACCGCCGGTAGACCGTGGCGCGGGGCCGAACTCCGGGCCGGACTGGCGCGAGTCGGTGGGCTGGAAGATCTTGGTGCCGCCGGTGGGCGCGGGTTTTGAGGGCAGTGCGCGGGTCGGGCGGTAGGGCAGGGATTCCGGGCCGTGCATCTCGTCGAGATGCGGCTTGTGGACTTTGGAGCTGGCGTTCTTGTCGTTGAGTACTTCGTCCATGGACGGGAGCAGGGGATCGCGTTGGGATTTCGCAGTCACCGCGTGCACTGCCCGTGGGAGAGAGCCCCTCACCCCGGCCCTCTAAGAGCGAGCTTCGCTCGTCTCGACCCCGTGAAGGACGGGGAGAGGGGGAGGAGGCACCGCCGCTGCGGCTCGCGCCGCCGCGCATGCCGCCGCGGCCTTTCAGCGCCGTGGCCGGCAGGTTCGCCGCGTCGCCGTATTTCTTTGTACCGGCATAGGCGCCGGCGCGGTCCTGCACGGATCGCTGCTTCACGGTGGGATCGTCGACCACCGCGAGCTCGGTCGCGCGCAGGCGCTTGACCTCGTCGCGCAGGCGGGCGGCTTCCTCGAAATTCAGGTCGGCCGCGGCCTCGCGCATCCGCGTTTCGAGATCGGCGAGCACGGTCTCGAAATTGTGGCCGATCGAGATGATGTCGTCGGTCATGTCGTGGCCGCCGACCTCGACCAGCACATGGTCGCGCTCGTAGACGCTGTTCATGATGTCGTGGATCGAGCGCTTGATGCTGGCCGGCGTGATGCCGTTCGCCGTGTTGTACTCGACCTGCTTCTCGCGGCGGCGGTTGGTCTCCGCCATCGCGCGCTCCATCGAGCCCGTCACGGTGTCGGCATAGAGGATCACCTTGCCGTCGACATTGCGCGCGGCGCGGCCGATGGTCTGGATCAGCGAGGTCTCGCTGCGCAGAAAGCCTTCCTTGTCGGCGTCCAAAATCGCGACCAGCGCGCATTCGGGAATGTCGAGGCCCTCGCGCAACAGATTGATGCCGACCAGCGCGTCGAACGCGCCGAGGCGGAGGTCGCGGATGATCTCGATGCGCTCGATGGTGTCGATGTCGCTGTGCATGTAGCGGACGCGAATGCCCTGCTCGTGCAGATATTCGGTGAGGTCTTCCGCCATCCGCTTGGTCAGCACCGTGACCAGCGAGCGATAGCCCGCCTGCGCGGTGGCGCGCACTTCACCCACGAGATCATCCACCTGGGTGCGCGCGGGACGAATATCTACAGGAGGATCAATGAGTCCGGTCGGTCGGATCACCTGCTCGACGAACACGCCGCCGCTCTCGTTCAGCTCCCAGCCGCTCGGCGTCGCCGACACCGCGACCGATTGCGGGCGCATCATGTCCCATTCCTCGAAGCGCAGCGGGCGGTTGTCCATGCAGGAGGGCAGGCGGAAGCCGTATTCGGCCAAGGTCGCCTTGCGGCGGAAGTCGCCGCGGAACATGCCGCCGATCTGCGGGATGGTGACATGGCTCTCGTCGGCGAACACCAGCGCGTTGTCGGGCACATATTCGAACAGCGTCGGCGGCGGCTCGCCGGGCCGGCGGCCCGTGAGATAGCGCGAATAGTTCTCGATGCCGGCGCAGCTCCCGGTCGCTTCCATCATCTCGAGATCGAAGGTGGTGCGCTGCTCCAGCCGCTGCGCTTCCAGCAGGCGGCCCTGGGCGTGCAGCTCGTCGAGCCGCAGCTTCAGCTCGCCCTTGATCGCCTTGATCGCCTGCACCAGCGTCGGGCGCGGCGTCACATAGTGCGAATTGGCGTAGATCTTGATGAATTCGAGATCGTCCTGCCTGTGGCCGGTGAGCGGATCGAACTCCTCGATGTTTTCCACGACATCGCCGAACAAATTCACACGCCAGGCGCGGTCCTCATAGTGCGCCGGGAAGATGTCGATGACGTCGCCGCGGACGCGGAAGGTGCCGCGGGAAAAATCGGCCGAGGTGCGCTTGTATTGCAGCGCGACCAGGTCGGCGATGAGCTGGCGCTGGTCGATGCGCTCGCCCTTCTTCAGCGCGAAGGTCATCGCGGTGTAGGTCTCGACCGAGCCGATACCGTAGATGCAGGAGACCGAAGCGACGATGATCACGTCGTCGCGCTCCAGCAGCGCGCGCGTCGCCGAATGGCGCATGCGGTCGATCTGCTCGTTGATCGACGAGTCCTTTTCTATGTAGGTGTCGGTCCTCGGGACGTAGGCTTCGGGCTGGTAGTAGTCGTAATAGGAGACGAAATATTCCACCGCGTTGTCGGGGAAGAAATTCTTGAACTCGCCATAGAGCTGGGCGGCGAGCGTCTTGTTCGGCGCGAGGATCAGCGCGGGGCGCTGCGTCGCCTCGATCACCTTGGCCATCGTGTAGGTCTTGCCCGAGCCGGTCACGCCGAGCAGCACCTGGGTGCGGTCGTTGCGGTTGATGCCTTCGACCAGATCCTTGATCGCGGTCGGCTGGTCGCCCTTCGGCTCATATTCGGACTTGATCTCGAAGCGCACGCCGCCTTCGGACTTTTCGGGGCGCGGCGGCCGGTGCGGCGTCCACACTTTCAGGGACCCGTCGTCCTTCTTGAACTCCGGGCGGCCCTCGCGGATCAGCGCTTCCAGCGCTTCAGCGGTCGCCTTCACGCCGAACGCTTCCATCTTGTTGCGTGGCGGACGCGCCATCGCCTCGTCATCGTCCTCCGCGGTCGGCAGGCCGAGCTGCCGCGCCAGTTCGGGGTCGAGGGTCGGGATGGTGGCCGCGGTGCCGTAATTCGCCTGCGGCGCTTCCTCGAGACCTTGCGTGTCGCGCTTGGCGACATCGTCACCCTTGTCGCGGGTCGAGGCGCGGGCGCGGTGGGCGGCGGCCTCGCCACCGGCGCGGCGGTCCCAGGAATTATCCGGCGGCGGCTGCAGCCCCGTGCCCGAGCCCATGCCGGCGTCGCCGCGGTTGATCGCGGGGTTCAACAGCTCGGCCAGCGCGGGCGCGATCGGCTGCACGTCGGGCCGGCTTGCTTTGGACTTCGGGGATTTGCCGGGGGGCTTTTTCGGGTCGGAATTCTTCGCCATGGGGCGAATATGGGACGAGTCCGGCGGACATGAAAGAGCAAAGGAAAAGCCCGGACGGGTGCCGGACGGCATGCTGTCAGCACGGTGTCAGCAGGCGGTTCCGATCACGCCGCGGGCGCGTCGTCATGCCCCCGATGCGGGATGGACGATGTCGAGCTGGATGCTGCCGCAACGGACGCAGCGGAGCGTCCAGTATTCCGAGCCGGCGCGGCCGCCGATCACGCGCATCACCGAAAGGCTTCCCGGACAATCCGGACATTGCGACCGCACGCCGCGCGGACTGGAAGGGAACTGACCGGATTCGACGTACGACATGGCGAGATCCCCCTTTTTGGCCTGCGGTCAGGCGGCGCTTTGCACCGGTTCGGCGGTGGTCCAGCGGTGCTTGAAGCGGTCGATGTGATGCTTGGCGTCCGCGGTGGCGGCGTCCGGATCGCTCCAGGCGAAGCCGACTTCGAGCGCGGGAAAGGCATAGCCGTTGATGACGAGGGGGCTTTTGTCGGCGCGGCGGATGCGGGCGTGCCACAGCCCGCGGCCGGCTTCGAACGAACTCGATGTCGTAACCCTCGTAGAGGCAGGTCATATGGCGGTCCCTCGGAATATTGGAGCGGACGGAACCACGAATCCGCGGCAAACCTTGTGAAGCCGTTCACATATGCTGGCTTTTTTGTGACCCACTTTTGCGCCGGGCCGCCGGCATCGCGGCGGCGCGCATGATCCAGCGGCGGAAGGCGGCGAAGTCGCGTTGCTCGGTCCGGAAAGGGCGATAGACCAGGTACCAGCGCATGCCCTTGGGCACGCTCAAGGCAAAGGGCGCGACCAGCCGGCCGGCGGCGAGGTCGTCGTCGATATAGGGGCGGATGCCCATGGCGACGCCGAGGCCGTCGACGGCGGCCTGCAGGGCCTGGCCGTAGAACTGGAATTCCGGTCCGCGTGCGGTGATGCGGCTGGTGCCCGCGGCCTTCAGCCAGGACGGCCAGTCGTCCGGCGAATGCGCGACGCGCAAGAGGCCCGGCCCCTTCAGGTCGGCCGGACGCTTCAGCGCCGCGGCGGTTCGCGGCGCGCAAACGGGCAGGAGGTCGGCCGCAAACAGCGGTTCGGCGACGAGTCCCGGCCAGGCGCCGTCGCCGAGCTGGATGCCGCAGCTCCAGTCGTCGGCGAAAGGAGCGGCCGCGCCTCCCGTGGTGATGCGCACGTCGATCGCGGGCTCCTCTTTACGGAAATCCGCCAGCCGCGGGATCAGCCAGCGCATCGCAAAGGTCGGACCGACGCCGATGGTGAGCACGCGCAAGGACGCCGGCGCCGTCACCTGCGCGGTGAGGCTTGCGAGCGCATCGAAGATCGGCGTCAGCCCGCTCTGGTAGGCGCGGCCCGACGGCGTCAGCGCCAGCCGGTTGGCCTTGCGCTCGAACAGCACGACGCCGAGGCGGTCTTCCAGGAGATGCACCATCCGGCTGATCGCCGCCGGCGAGACGTTGAGCTCGTGGCCGGCCGCAGCAAAGCTGCCGCTGCGGGCGGCGGCTTCAAAGGCCTTGATGCCGTTGAGGAAGAGCAGGCGTCTCACCGTCACCCTCAGGAAAGCTGATGCTGAGGGCAAGATAACTCCGTTTGCGCGGAAGGCGCAAGCGAGGCAGAAATATGAGGCAGGGAGATTCTCATGACGCCGTTGATGATAGCCGCCCTCGGCGCGCTGATGGTCGCGACCGCGTTCCTGTCGGGCCTGTTCGGCATGGCCGGCGGGCTGATCCTGATCGGCGTGCTGCTGGCGCTGATGCCGCTGCCGACCGCGATGGTGCTGCACGCGATCACGCAGATGGCCTCGAACGGCTGGCGCGCGTTCCTGTGGCGGGCGCATATCCGCTGGCGGCCGGTGTCCGTCTACCTGATCGGCTGCGCGCTCGCGCTCGGCCTGTGGTCGCTGACGCGCTACGTGCCGGACAAGCCGATCGCGCTGCTGCTGCTCGGTGTCACGCCGTTCATGGCGCGGCTGTTGCCGTCCGACATCAAGCCCAATCCTGACAGCGTCTGGCAGGGCGCGACCTATGGCTCGATCTGCATGGGGCTGATGCTGATGACCGGCGTCTCCGGGCCGCTGCTCGACACGTTCTTCCTCGGCGGCAATTTCGAGCGCCGCGAGATCATCGCGACCAAAGCGACCTGCCAGGTCGCAAGCCATTTCACCAAGCTGATCTATTTCGGCGGCATCATCGACCAGGCGGCAACGCTGGACCCACTACTCGCGGCGGTCGCGGTCGCGGCCTCCATGCTCGGCACCACGCTGTCGCGGCGCGTGCTCGAGGCGATGAGCGACCAGCAGTTTCGCCGCTGGGCGAACCGGCTGATCACCACGGTTGCAAGCTATTACATCCTCTATGCGGGCTGGCTCCTTGTCGCGAAGAGCTCCGCTTCGCCCTTCTGACGGAGACATCAGATGTCCGAGACGGCCGATCCGCTGGTGCTCGATTTCGTCGAATGGATCGCGCGCGAGCCGCGGACCTATTCGGAGGTGATCGGCGCGTGGAAGACCTCCTGCCCGCGATTGACGATCTGGGAAGACGCCGCCGACCGCGGCTACATCGCGCGCGAGACGGTCGCGGGCTTTGGCCTCGTGGTGAAGGTCACGGAGGACGGCGAGAAGCTCTTGCGCGCGCACGGCCGGGTGAGCTGAGGCACGATCACATTTCGACCTGTTCCTGCCGTTGCCATTGACTCAGTCGAGGGTCGTGGCAACATCCATGCAATCGCATCCAATTGCGATGCATGCCGCCACAAGAAGCAGGACAGGAACGCCAGATGATCGACCTCTATTACTGGAGCACGCCGAACGGCCACAAGATAACGATGTTCCTCGAAGAGACCGGGCTGAAGTATAAAATTTTCCCGGTCAACATCGGCAAGGGCGAGCAGTTCAAGCCGGAGTTTCTGGCGGTCGCGCCGAACAACCGCATTCCCGCGATGGTCGACCATGAGCCGAAAGGCGGCGGGAAGCCGATCTCGATCTTCGAGTCCGGCGCGATGCTGCTCTATCTCGCCGAGAAGACCGGCAAGTTTCTCCCTTCCGACCTCCACGGCCGCTACGACGTGATCCAGTGGACGTTCTGGCAGATGGGCGGGCTCGGGCCGATGGCGGGCCAGAACCACCACTTCCGCAATTACGCGGTGGAAAAGCTGCAATACGCCATCGACCGCTATGTCAACGAGACCAACCGTCTCTATGGCGTGCTCAACAAGCGGCTTGCCGACCGCGCGTTCATCGGCGGCGACTATTCGATCGCCGACATGGCCTGCTATCCCTGGGTCGTTCCCTACAAGAACCAGGGCCAGGACATCGAGCAGTTTCCGCATCTCAAGCGCTGGCTCGAGACCATCAAGGCCCGTCCCGCGACCGAGCGCGCCTACGCCACCGCGAAGGAAGTCAATCCGAATTTCGGCCAGCCCGTGAACCGTACCGAGGAGGAGCGCAAGATCCTGTTCGGGCAGACCGCGGCGGTGGTGCGGTAGGCGCGGCTGGTGCACCAAACAATACTGTCATCATCCGCGAAAGCGGATGAACCAGTATTCCAGAACTGTCGTGCTTGGCCGAGAGGCCGCGGCGTACTGGATGCCCCGCCTTCGCGGGGCACGACACCGGTGTCGGCAACCACGATGTCACTCCAACTCTACGAACTCGTAGGCCACGACGCCTCGCGTCCGTTCAGCCCGTTTTGCTGGCGGACGCGGATGGCGCTGGCGCATAAGGAGCTCGACCACGCTTCGATCCCGTGGCGCTTCACCGAAAAGCACGCGATCGCGCCGCACGGCTCCGAGCGGGTGCCGGTGCTGCTCCATGGCGAGAAGCCGGTGGTCGATTCCTGGGTGATCGCGAATTATCTCGAAGACCATTTTCCCGACCGCCCCTCGCTGTTTGGCGGCGATGGCCGATGCATGAGCTGGCGCCATAACACCAGGACAATTGCAAGCGCCAGCAATGGCGTCGACACCGGCATGATCAGGCGCGCCATCCCATCGGGCAGGAAAATATCGGCTTGCGTGCGATCGCCGTCTGCCAGGCGATAGATCATGCTCGACAGCAGGCATTCCCGGCCATTCAGCCACCACAACATCCCGATCAGCGAGGGGATTGCGATGGCGGCAAGCAGGAGCTTCCGCGAGGCACGGCCGACGATGCCGCAGTAAAGCGCATAGAGGATGCAGGTCGATGCGACAAGAAACACCGCCGTGTGCAGCGTCTTGATCAGAGCAATCGCGGCGGCGGCGGTCATACCCGTCGATCACGCTTCCGGAAAGCCCACCGTCTGCGACAGCAGCACCTGCTGATCATGGCCGAGGCCGAGCGCGCTGGCGATCGCTTCGCGGTCGATCCAGGCGCGGAGCACGGTGGCAAGGCCGTTGGCCGCGGCAAACAGGTAGACGTTTTCGGCGACCGCGCCGGCGGCGATCGACGCGTAGCTTTCGCGCATGGCGACCGGCACCAGCTTCATGCGACCGTGGTCGGCGACATAGACGAGGTCGAGCGGCGCCTCATCGACAAAATCCTGATAGCCCGTCACGCGCCTCACGTCGCGGCCGGCGACGAGCTGCAGGGCGTTGGCAGCGGCGTCGTAGCGATAGGCGCCGGAGGGGAGCGCGACATAGATGTCGATCTCCTGCGCGTTCATCGCCGACGGCGCGGTTCGCCGGCCGTCGTCGCTGCTGATTCCGTTCGCTGCCCACAACAGGTTCGCGAGCACCGGCAGCGGCAATTCGCGAGGGCTGAACTCCCGGCCGGAACGGCGCTTCGCGATCGCTTCCATCAGCGCCAGTCCGCCGGTCTTTTCGGGGGCCGGCAATGCAATCTGTGGCGTGGCATCGCCCTGCGCGGGCTTTGGCCGCAACTGTCCCATCGCGCCGAGCGCGAGTTTCGCCAACATGTTCATGGCACTGCCCTTCCGTTCTCCATCGGCCGCGACGAACAAAGCGCTTTCTCGGAATTTCTGCCTTGTCTTGGATCAAGGCGGGAGGCCGCGGGGCGTCCTCAACGACCGCTTACCTCCTGCGCGTCTCGGATGGAGATACCGCCCGCCGCCCGCTCGATCGCTGACGACTGCTGATCCGGTAGGCGCAGCGACGGGCGCCGGCGAGAATGTGATCGATCCGCTCGACGGTCACATCGGTTCCCAGCACGGCACGGAAGATCGCCAGCTCCGACCGACAGAGCCCCTGACAGGCTGTCGCCGCCGCGCAAATCGGGCAGTGGTTCTCGATCAACAGAAAGCTGTCCCGGCCGTCTTTGGCGACGCTCGCCATATACCCCTCGCGGCTTCGAATTTTTGCCAGGGCGGTAAGCTTTTGAGGAAGCGAACGTCGTTCTCCGACGAACTTGCGGTAAGCCGCAACGCTCGCATGCTCGCGGTGCCCGATCAGTTTTTCCAACCCACGATCCCCAAAGACGTCACGCATGGATTGCAACAGATCGAGGGTCAGATCGCAATGACGGTCGGGAAAGCGGTCGTGCCCTCGCGGCGCCAATCGCCAATATTTCCTGGGTCGACCTCGCCCCTGGCGTTGGTCCTCGCTCTCCACCAGGCCCGCTGTTTCGAGCTTGAGGAGATGCTGGCGCGCGCCGGCCGAGGTCATGCCAAGGCGTGACCCGATTTCGGCGGCTGTCTGCGATCCGCGGGTCTTCAGGTGGAACAGGATGCGATCCTGACTGCGATCTTCGTCTTGACTTATCATGGCTTTAATTTAGAAAGCAAATGCTATCTAAATTAGCCCGGATATCGATCTCTGGCAACCGCCCCGCGCCCGAATCCCTGGAGCAACATTCATGCGGCCGCCGGTGCGAGAGGGATGGCGATCGCTTCTCAGGCCGGAGTGGATGCCGACGCTCGCCGTTCTGCTCGGCGGCGTGCTGCTGCAATCGATGAATGTGCTGATGCTGACGACGGTGCTGCCGTCCATCGTCGGTGAACTGGGCGGCGTCGCCATGTTGACCTGGCCGACGACCGCGTTTCTCGCATCATCCATTGTCGCGGCGAGCTGCGCCGGCATGCTCGCGTCCGTGGTCGGGGCTCGGGCGGCCTATTGCGCAGGGGTGACGACCTTCGGACTTGGAGCGTTGGTTTGCTCGCTGGCGCCGACCATGGGCTGGATCGTCGCGGGCCGGCTGGTCCAGGGTTTCGGCGGCGGTCTCGAAGCGGCCGCGGCCTATGTGGCGGTGCGCGCAACCTTTCCGGAATCGGTCTGGTCGCGAACCATCGCATTGATGTCAACCAGCTGGAGCATGTCAGTGCTTGTCGGCCCCCTTGTCGGCGGGATGTTCGCCCGCTTCGGCAATTGGCGCGGCGCGTTTGTCGCGACCGCGCTCACCGCCGGCGCATTGGCGGTTGGTGCCTACTTCATTCTTGCGCCGGCAACTTCAGTGCGTCGGACTCCGGCTCCGCCCGTACCTGCTGGTCGCGTCGCTCTGATCTGCGTCGCAATTGCCGCAACGTCTTCGGCGTCGATCGTCACGTCGCTATTGGCCAAGGTGGGACTGATCATGGTGGCGATCGTCGCGCTGATAGTGATGCTGCGGCTCGATCGCGCCGCGTCGAAACCGCTGCTGCCGAGCGACGCGTTTTCGGTGCGCACGCCGACCGGCGTCGGGCTGTGGCTGGCGCTGATGCTCTGCATGACCTACAGTCCCCTGCAGATCTATGTGCCCATCTTCCTGCAGCAATTGCACGGACTGGATCCGCTGGCCGCGGGCTTCACCGTCGCCAGCGCTTCGCTGGGTTGGACGGCCGCCTCCCTTGCCACCGCCGGGGCGTCAGAATCCTGGCGGGATCGGTTGATGCTGGCTGGGCCAACCACGATGGGCGTCAGCCTGATGGCCATTGCGCTCCTCACGCCGCACGCTGCGATCTCGTTGCTGGTTCCGGCCATTGTCCTGCTCGGTATCGGCATCGGCCAGTGTTGGCCCTTTGTTGCTCAGCGCGTCATGGGCGGTGCAAAAGCGGGCGACGAGGCCGTCGCGGCTTCATCCGTACCGACCGTCCAGCAAATGGGTTTTGCGCTGGGCGCGGCGCTCGCCGGCCTGGCCGCAAACGCCAGCGGACTGTTGGCCGGAACTGCGGGTGCGGGAATGGAGCGGGCGGCCTTCTGGGTACCGGCGAGCTTTGTCGCGTCGGCTGCTCTCGCCTTGTTGGCGGGGCTGCGATTGCGATCTCTGCGGAGACGCTAGAATCCGCGTTCTGCTTTACCCGGCAGAATAAAACTCTGCCGCCGCCTTGCGAAGACATTCCCGGCATATGCAATCCTCGCCCGCGACCGGCATCGGCAGGTGCGCCGTTTCATCCGCGCACCAGCAGACGCCGGCCGGATTGCACTCGAATTCAGCGCCGCACCGGGAACAGGCAAGGCGGCGGAACGTCGGGTTTTCTGTCCGATTTGTCATATTGTTAGCGGAAAATGCGCCGTGTTTTCATGCCGGGTTCATCTCGAACGGCGGTATAATCCCGCGCGACTAGAGCGCGATGACTTGATGACTTTAGGACGAATCCTCGTCGCGCTTTAGCTTTTTGTTTGGGCATGATCTTTTCGGAAGACCGCTTCGCACTTTTCCGGATCATGCCTCAAAGCGCCAAGGGAATCGCCAAGGGAACACCCGAGATATCCCAAAGGAAGACCTGATGGCCCGCGATTCCAGAAATGCGCTGGTGGCGCTCAACCGGTTCGGGTTCGGGGCGCGCGGTGGTGCGTCCGGCGATTTCGTCAACGCGGCTTCCGATCCGCGCGGCTTCGTCAAGGCCGAGCTCGCCCGCCCCGGCGCGATCTTGCTGGAAGTGCCGGGGCTGCAATCGACGCAGCAACTGGCCAAAGCCGTGTTCGACTATCAGTTCGAACAGCAGCAGGCCCGCGCCGCCGCGGCCAAGCCCGCCGCGCCCGCGACCGAAGCCGCTCCGCAACAGCCCGCGACGGATGCAAGGCCGCCGCAGTCGCGCAGCCTGTCGCTCGCCAACGTGGCCCAGGACATCTCGCCAAAGGAGCAGCCGGTTCAGCCGGCGGCGAGCAGCGGCACAAACGCGGCCACGGCGTCCGCGGAAACGATGCAGCCCGGCGCCGCGCCGCAACCAAATCCGAAGCCGGCGCCGCCGCAGCTCAACGTGATCCAGAAGACCTTTCGCGCCGAAGCGCTGGCGCGGCTGCAGCGCGCAACGCTCGCCGAATGCGGCTTTGCCGAACGCCTCGTGGTGTTCTGGTCCAATCATTTCTGCATCTCGGCCAACAAGGGCGGGCTGGCGCGGATGTGGGCGGGCTCGTTCGAGCGCGAGGCGATCCGACCCCATGTGCTCGGCCGCTTTGCCGACATGCTGAAGGCGGTCGAGCAGCATCCTGCGATGCTGTTCTTCCTCGACAACCAGCAATCGCTCGGACCCGACTCGCGCGCCGGCATCAACCGCCAGCGCGGCCTGAACGAAAATCTCGCGCGCGAGATCATGGAGCTGCATACGCTCGGCGTGAACGGCGGCTACACCCAGGATGACGTCACCTCGCTCGCGCGCATCATCACGGGCTGGACCTTTGCCGGACGGCAGGGCGTGCTCGGCACGCCCGGCAGTTTCGTGTTCAACGCCAACGCGCATGAGCCCGGCGCGCAGCGCGTGCTCGGCAAAATCTATGAGGCCAATGGGCTCGCGCAGGGCGAGGCGGTGCTATCTGACATCGCGCGGCATCCCTCGACCGCGAGATTCATCGCGGCCAAATTCGCGCGCCATTTCGTCGCCGACGATCCGCCGCCCGCTCTGGTCGCGAAGCTGCAGGACGTCTTCACGAAAACGGACGGCGATCTGCGCCTGCTTGCGGACGCGCTGGTCGATGCGGATGAAGCCTGGACCGCGCCGCTCTCCAAGATGCGTTCGCCTTACGAATATCTGGTCGCGACCGGGCGCATCTTCGCGCGCGTGCCCGATGATCCCGGCCGCTATCTTGGCGGTCTCAATTTGCTTGGCCAGCCCTTGTGGTCGCCGGCGGGACCGAACGGCTTTCCGGACACCAACGCGGCATGGGCCGCGCCCGAAGGCATGAAGCTGCGCCTCGACATCGCGGCGCAAGCATCGGCCCGGCTGCCCGACAGCCTCGATCCGCGCGATCTGCTCGAGCTCGCCGCGGCGGACGCTGCTTCGGAAGAGACACGGCGTACCATCGAGCGCGCGGAATCGCGCCAGCAGGCGATGGCGATTCTTTTGATGTCGCCGGAATTTCAGAGGAGATGACGATGGATTGCCGTGAAGGCTACGCTTCGCTTCCGACGTCGCGGCGCGCGCTCCTGCTCGGCGGCGCCTCCTTCGCCGCCTGGGCGTACTTGCCGAAATTCGCGCGAGCCACGGATGGCCGCGACCCGCGGCTGATCGTGGTGATCCTGCGCGGCGCGCTCGATGGACTAGCCACCGTGGCGCCGATCGGCGATCCCGATTATGCCGCGCTCCACGGCTCGATCGCGCTGACCTCGAACGGGCCGCATCCGGCGCTCATGCTGGACTCCTTCTTCGGCCTGCATCCCTCGATGCCGGAATTCGCGCGGATGTACGCCAACAAGCAGGCCGCGGTGATCCATGCCGTGTCGACGCCCTATCGCGACCGCTCGCATTTCGACGGCCAGGACGTGCTCGAAAGCGGCTATGCCGGTCCGGGCCGCGTGCAATCCGGCTGGCTCAACCGCACACTGGAGGCGTTGCCGAAAGGCGAGCGCGTGACGAGCGCGCTGGCGGTCGGTCCCACCACGCCGCTGGTGCTGCGCGGCGCCGCGCCGACCGTCGGCTGGGCGCCGGTGGCGTTGCCGCAGGCCGATGACGACACCGCGATGCGGCTGGTCGAACTGTATCGCCATCGCGATCCGGCGCTCGCGACCGCATTGTCGCAGGGCTTGCAGCTCGAAAAGGCCGCGACCGGCGACGACATGAAGCCGAAGCCGGGCGGCAACGCGATCACGGCGATGCGGCAGGTCGCGCGCGGCGCCGCCAAGTTGATGGCCGCCGACGACGGGCCGCGGATCGCCGCGCTCGCCTTCGACGGCTGGGACACGCATGCCAATGAAGGCGGCCCGGTCGGTCGGCTCGCGCAATTGCTGTCGGGCCTCGACGGCGCGTTTGCGGAATTCGAAAGCGGGCTCGGCGCGCATTGGCGCGACACCGCGGTGGTGGTCGCGACCGAATTCGGCCGCACCGCGCGCATCAACGGCACCGAAGGCACCGACCACGGCACCGGCACCATCGCGCTGCTCGCCGGCGGCGCCGATCAAGGGCGGCCGCGTGATCTCGGACTGGCCGGGTCTGAAAGCAGCGAGCCTCTATCAGGGCCGCGACCTCGCGCCGACGACGGACCTGCGCGCCGTGATCAAGGGCGTATTGCTGGATCATCTCGGCATCAGCGAGCGGGTGCTCGCCCAGACCGTCTTCCCCGACAGCGCCGCGGCAAAGCCGATGAAGGGGTTGGTTGTTTAATTTCCGGCGCTTTCAACACAGTTGTCGTCCCGGCCAAGCGAAGCGCGAGCCGGGACCCATAACCACAGGCAGGCGACACAGACCTCTGTCATTGCGAGGAGCGAAGCGACGAAGCAATCCATGCCTCCGCATGTGGCACGATGGATTGCTTCGCTTCGCTCGCAATGACGAGGCGGCTGTAGGCAAAAAGGCTGCCGCCTGTGGTTGTGGGTCCCTGCTTTCGCAGGGACGACACCGAGAAAATCACTGCGTGATCCTGTCGATCTCCGCCATTTCCTCCGCGCTCAGATTCCACGCGATCGCCTTCACGTTCTGCTCGACCTGCTCGACACGGGTGGCGCCCGCGATGACGCTCGAGACTTGAGGGCGCACGGCGAGCCAGGAGAAGGCGAGCTCGAGCATGGAGTGGCCGCGCGCCGAGGCAAACGCCTGCAGCTTCTCGACGATCTCCTCGTTGCGCGGCGTGACGTAGCGGTCGCGCAGCCGCGGCACCTTGTCGAAGCGGGTGTCGCCCGGCGCCGCTTCGCCGCGCCTGTATTTGCCGGTGAGCAATCCGCTCGCGAGCGGGAAGAACGGCAACAGGCCAAGATTGTATTCCTGCGCCGCCGGCAGCAGGTCCTTCTCGACGTCGCGCACCACGAGGCTGTATTCGTCCTGGCAGGAGACGAAGCCACCGACATTCATCGCGCGCGCGACATACTCTGCTTCCGCGACGCGCCATGCCGGGAAATTCGAATTGCCGATGTAGCGCACCTTGCCTTCGCGCACGAGATCGTCGAGCGCGCGAAGGGTCTCCTCGATCGGCGTCAAGGGATCGTAATCATGTTGCTGGTAGAGATCGATGTAGTCGGTCTTCAGCCGCTTCAGGCTCGCTTCCACCGCGTTCATGATGTAGCGCCGCGACGCGCCCTGCTTGGTGCCGTCCTCCGCCATGGGCTTGGAGTATTTCGTCGCCAGCACGATGTCCTTGCGGCGGTCGCCCAGCACGGCGCCCAGCACATTTTCGGAACCGCCCATGTTCGAATAGATGTCGGCGGTGTCGAACAGGGTGATGCCGAGGTCGAGCGCCTTGTGGATTACCTTGCGCGAGGCTTCGAGGTCGATGCGCTGGCCGAAATTATTGCAGCCGAGGCCGACCGCGGAAACGCGCAAGCCGGAGCCGCCGAGATTGCGAATTTGCATGAAAATCGTCCTGTGCGCAGAATTTTGGGCGGGAAGGGAGGCGCATTGTGACGCGTCGCCCGCGACGCGGCAAGGCGCGACCTACTACGCTACCGCATGCCGGACCGGCCTGTAACGCTCTGGCTGCAAAGGCGCAAAGCAAGGGCCCAAAAAAGTGCGGCCCCGGTCAGACGCGGCGACTGACGGGGACCGCTGGGGCGCTTGATCTGTGACGGGGGGCCTGATCAGACGCAGGGGCACCCTAGCCCTGCTTTGTTACGCGGCAGTGACAGGCATATTTATCCACAGGCTGGAAAAGCCTTGTTTTGCCGGGCAGCAGGCTCCTTGCGCAGTGGCGTCGCCCGGGTGAGCGGAGCGATACCCGGGTTCGCAATCCCGCATAGCGCATGCGCTCATGCAGGCGACGGATACTATCCGGGGCGCCCCGCGCCGCCTCAGACCTGCTTGCGGTAGACGATGAATCCCTGATGCTCCGCGACCTTGTCGTAGAGTGTGCGCGCGGTGCGGTTGGTCTCATGGGTCTGCCAGTAGACGCGCGGCGAACCTGCGAGCCTGGCCTGCTCGTAAACGCCTTCGATCAATGCGCGGCCGACGCCCTTGCCGCGCGCGGCTTCCACGGTGAAGAGGTCCTGCAGATAGCACACCGGCTCGATCAGCGTGGTGCTGCGGTGAAGGAGATAATGCGTAAGCCCGAGCAATGCGCCGCCGCTCTCGGCGACGAGGCCGTGCACCGGCTCGTAGCCGTCGAAGAAACGCGCCCACGTCATGTCGGTGATTTCGCGCGGCAGCGCGGTCGGGCCCGAGCGGCCGTAGAAGGCGTTGTAGCCGTCCCACAGGGGCAGCCATCTGTCGAAGTCGCTTCGCTTGACGAAGCGGACTGTCAAGTTATCAGACATCTTATATCTTCCGGTTGCGCGTTCGATGAAATCCTCATTAGGGACTTCGTACGCCACGATCAACGATATTCAAGGCTTGACGGGCGGCCTTATCCCTGCGGCGTCGCAAGTTGCTCTAATCCCTCATCCTGAGGAGCGGCGTCTTCGCCGCGTCTCGAAGGATGAGGCCGATAGCAGGGCCTCATGGTTCTCCCGGCGATGCGAAGCATCGTCCGGAGACGCCCGCGTTGCGGGCTCCTCACCATGAGGGTCTTTGACCGCGGTGGACTATTCCGCCGCTCGCAGCGAGCGGGAGAGGTCGAGATCGCTGCCGCGCAACGACTGGTAATATTCGGTATCGACGGGATCGTCGGTGTGGCGCACGAGATCGGTGACCGGCGTGTAGCTCAGCATGCGTCCGCCGTCAGGCAATGCGGTGCAGGAGAAGCGCAGCACCTTGCCGTCCTTCAGGTTGATGTTGATCGGTGTGGAATCGCCGGAGCGCATCATCTCCATGCGCCGCGCGATAAACGCGTTCAGCTCATCCGCCGGCATCTCATAGGCGCCGGTGTCGCGGCCATGATACATCAGCGCGATGAAGGGCGGCTTCGAGTCGGCCTTGGCGTCGGGCAGCGCGAAGTAGTGGCGGAAGGCGCGATTGATGAACACCGCGCGGGTGTCGGCGTCGAGCAGGACGATGCCGATATCGACGCGGTCGAGCGCGGACGACAGCCGTTCCGCCGTCGCATAGTGGTCCCGTTCCAGCGCGAACGCGTCCTGCATCCATTGCCGCATCAGACCGGTGAAGGCGGCGGTGCCGCCCGCGGTCATCGACAGCATCGCGAGCCGGATCAGGTCCCCGGCTTCGTAGCCGGGCGTGCCGCGATGATCGAGGAAGAACAGCGCCGCCCCGATTACCACGATTCCTGCAGTTACCGCGGCCGATCGCAGGCCGCTGAGCGAGCCGGCAAAGGCCACGATGCAGATCAGCAGCGCCGCCGGATTGGGGATGCCAAACAGGCGGTGATCAATCGCGATCGCGGTCAGCGTTGTCGCTGCCGCCAGCGCCGGTCCCGCGATTGCGCGCCAGTCCAACTGCATGCCGTGTCCGTCTTGCACAAATGGTCAATTGCCGCTCCGACCAATTGTTGCATCGAGGGGGAATTTTCCAGCCTGCTTCTTAAGGAGAGGTTCACCGCTCGCGGCGAGCTTTCAGAATTGTTGGATCAAATGCCGGCAACGGCGGAACCGGTTCCATTCACGGCCGGCGTTGCTCCGATCTTGATGTTAACGAATGGGCGACGGCCGAAAATGACGGTCGATCGCGCCTAGAACGGCATCGCCATGCAGGCCCTGATCGACAGCACGGACAGGGTGACGATCAGACATAGCGAGAACGCGCCGACCACAAGCGACGCTGCAACGGCATCGGTCAGTCGGGACGAGGCGACGGGGGCGCTTTTGCCGTTGAAGCCAGCGGCGGCGGGTGACCGTGTCATGGCCGGAGATCCTTTTGCGGCTCGGGCGAATCACCCGCGACGGCAAACACCGTCGCAAGGTCCATCGGCAATAATGCGGCAGCTTTACCGCCGATTTGCCGCAAACGTTAAGGCTCGTTAACGATTAGAGCATGATCCGGAATAGTGGACACCGGTTTCCCTCGCGACAAACGCGCAGCGTTTGCGCGGGGATCATGCTCGAACAAAAGACCTAATGTGCGATAGCGCCGCTATCGCACTTAAGCGCTGGCCGCGATGCTCGGGGAATCGTCCACCTCGTCCGGCCGCCAGTCCATCGAGACGAAGCGAGGGGTCTGCTCGACCCGTTTCAGCCAGGCGCGGATCGAGGGGAAGGTCGAAAGCTCGAAGTCGCAGAGCTCTGCGACATGGGTGTAGCCGTAGAGCGCGATGTCGGCGACGGTGAGCTGGTTCGCCGCGAAATAATCATGGGTCTTGAGGTGATTTTCCATCACCTGCAACGCCGCATAGCCGCGCTCCATCCAGTCTTCCAGCGCATGCGTCTGCAGCACGCGGCCGCCCTTGACCAGCGCCAGCCAGAAATAGGCCGCGCCGATATTCGGCTCCAGCGCATGCTGCTCGAAGAACATCCATTGCAGCGCTTCGGCGCGCTCGATCCGCGATTCCGGCGACAGCGGCGTGCCGTTGGCGACGAACCACAGGATGGCGTTGGATTCGGCGATATAACGTCCCTCGTCGACCTCGAGCAGCGGCACCTGTCCGCTCGGATTCTTCGCCAGAAAGTCCGGCGTGCGGCTTTCGCCGCGCAGGATGTCGACCTCGACCGCGTCATAGGGCGTGTTGAGCAGCGCCAGCGCAAGGCGAACCTTGTAGCTGTTGCCGGAGCGCTGCATCGAATAGAGCTTGTACATTCAGACCGTGTGTGAGTCGCATGATGCGCCGGGTGCGGCCGGGCGCGCAGGCCGCAAACGCGGTCAGACAATGATGCCGGGATCGCCATACCGCAAGAGCTCGGCCATAGAAAAAGTCGAAAACCTCTACCGCACTGCAACGATGCGGAACATCCTTCTCGGCCGCGCTTACAATCGAGATCACACTTGCGCGATGCGCGGGGCTCGCACCGCGGCGCTTTCGCGATCCACCGCGGCGCGGTGCAGCGTGAAGGCATAGAGCGCGAGCATCGCGATCAGCCCCAGGGGGATCCCGGTGGCGCCCGCGATGCCGCGCGAGAGAAGTGGCACGATCCAGGCCGCGGCGAGCAGGCTGATCTCATAGTCGCGGAAACCGCGGGCAAGACCGTGGCGCGCGAGAAACGCGATCGCAATCGCAAGCACGACGAGATCGTAGTCGAGCACGTAAGGCGTGGCGAGCAGGCTTGCGGTGGCAAGTGCAGAGGCCTTCAGCTCGAATGCCGCATCGCTGTGCCAGAGCCAGGCGAGGGTTGCCGCCAGGGCAAGCCCCAGCGCGATCTGGATCGCATAGGCCGTGTGCACGTCGGCGCCCCAGTTGCGCGCCGCCGAAAACGCCGACTGGATTTTTTCCCAGCCGGTGCCGCCCTGTTCGAGCACGATGGCTTGGGTGAAGTTCATGGATTCGGCAAAGGCATGCCAGACGCCGCCGCCGAGCACAGCAAGGCTCACCGCAACCAGCGCCGCGACGGTGGCGATTGCGGCAGCAATGCTGCTCCATCGCTGACTTGCGAGCAGCGCGAGGGGGATCATCACGCCGAATTGCGGCTTGTAGGCGAGGAGCCCGATGAGGATTCCTGCAAGCCATGGCCGGCGGTCGAGCCAATGCAGCGCTCCGCCGAGCAGTGCTGCGGTGAGGAAACCGTTCTGGCCGTGACCGATATTGATGAACACGGCGGGGAAGGCCGCCGCGATCAACAGCGTCTCCGGCCGCGGCAGGATCGCGCGGATCGCGGCGAGATAGGCGGCAAGGCTCGCGGCAAGCCAGAGCGCGAGGCCGAAGGCGTAGGGTAGCGAGGCGACCAGGAACGCGACCGCAAGGAAGAACGGCGGATAGTGCCAGCCATAGAACGGCACCTCGCGGCCGCCGAAGACGGCCTTTTCCGCGGCATGCTGCAGGGCGGGGTCATAGGCGTCGGCAGGCTTGCCCTGCCAGGTCAGTTCGCCGGCCGCGTAGACGTTGGAGAAATCGGTCCCGATCGGCTTGCCGTTGGGGTCGATCAGGCCGTGCGAGACCGCGATCCAGCCCAAAATGGCCAGCGCGCAGATCACGAGCAGGATCAGGCTGTAGCCGTGGGCGCGCGCCGCCGTCAGCCAGTCGCCGGATTTCAGGCCTTGTTGCAGGCCCTGCAAGATATGAGCCATTTGCCGCGGAATTTCGGGAATATTGCGCCGAGCCTATCCCCGGCCCTTTAATGTTCCCTAAAGTTTGGCTAGTGCCGCCGATTTGAAGTCCGTGCAGCGCAAGCGGCAAGTTCGTCCCCACGGACTTCAAATCGAAAAGTGGCACTAGAATCATAGGCTTGCCAGTGCCCCTGATTTTCCGAGGTCCGCGATGGCGGTATTGCGGCGACGACTGATCGCGGACTTCGGAAGGGACACTGGTAGTTGTCGAAGCTTCTTGCGATGCAGCGAGGCTCGGAATAGGGTGTTTTCATTCCCTCAAATAAAGTCGTGAGCAGTTGCGTTCACGACGCTTGACCAAGGAGCTGATGATGCCTTTCCTGTCCGCTGCGCTCGACCGTGTGAAGCCGTCCGCGACGATCGCGGTCACGGATAAAGCACGCGCGCTGAAAGCGGCGGGCCGCAACGTCATTGGCCTCGGCGCGGGCGAGCCCGATTTCGACACGCCCGACAATGTCAAGCAGGCCGCGATCAAGGCCATCGAGGCCGGCAAGACCAAGTACACCGATGTCGGCGGCATTCCCGAGCTGAAGGAGGCGATCATCGCCAAGTTCAAGCGCGAGAACGCCCTCACCTACAAGCCGAACCAGATCATCGTCGGCACCGGCGGCAAGCAGGTGCTCTACAATGCGCTGATGGCGACCATCAATCCGGGCGACGAGGTCATCATCCCCGCGCCCTATTGGGTGAGCTATCCGGAAATGGTGGCGCTTGCCGGCGGTGAGTCCGTGCCGGTGGTCTGCCCCGCCGCGAACGGCTTCAAGCTGAAGGCCGCGGATCTGGAAAAGGCGATCACGCCGAAGACCAAGTGGATCATTCTCAACTCGCCGTCGAATCCGACGGGGGCGGCCTATACCCGCGCCGAGCTGAAGGCGATCACCGACGTGCTGGTGAAGCATCCGCAGGTCTGGGTGATGACCGACGACATGTACGAGCACCTCGTCTACGACGACTTCTCCTTCACGACGCCGGCGCAGGTCGAGCCGAAACTGTTCGACCGCACGCTCACCGTGAACGGCGTGTCGAAGGCCTATTGCATGACGGGCTGGCGCATCGGCTATGCCGGCGGTCCGGCCGACTTGATCAAGGCGATGGCGACCATCCAGTCGCAGTCGACCTCGAACCCGTCGTCGATCGCGCAATGGGCCTCGGTCGAGGCGCTCAACGGTCCGCAGGATTTCATTCCCGCGCACAACAAGGTGTTCAAGGAACGACGTGACCTCGTGGTGTCGATGCTGAACCAGGCCAACGGCATCGAATGCCCGCGCCCCGAGGGCGCGTTCTACGTCTATCCGTCCTGCGCCGGAACCATCGGCAAGACCACGCCGTCGGGCAAGAAGATCGCCAACGACGAGGACTTCGTCACCGAGCTGCTCGAGGCCGAGGGCGTCGCGGTCGTGCAGGGTTCCGCATTCGGGCTCGGACCCGCGTTCCGCATCTCGTATGCGACGAAGACCTCCGACCTCGAAGAGGCCTGCAAGCGCATCCAGCGCTTTTGTGGCAATTTGCGATAAGCGTTTTCAAGCGAAGTGGGAGTCCGGTTCGCGTCAGGAAAACGCGTCGGAAAAAAGGCGTGTCAAATCACATCAAGCTTCGAGGGCTTGATGTTTTGACGGCAATTTTCGGAAGCGCCTTGTTTTGGACACGGCGCTTCCTTCCTGTCCCTCCGCTTTCATTTCGCGGAGAACAGACCATGCGACTTTCAGCCACCATCATCGCCGCTGCCGCGCTCGCTGGCTCGTTCGCCGGCGCCCACGCGCTGCCGGCCGGCCGCGCCGGTATTCTCGAATGCCGCGGCGGACAGAATGTCGGCTTTGTCGTCGGTTCGGTCGCCAGCCTCGAATGCGTGTTCCAGAGCCCGGGCCGTCGTCCCGAAGCCTATCTGGCCACCGTGCACCGCTTCGGCGTCGATATCGGCGTCACCGCGCAAACCCAGTTCAGCTGGGCCGTCAACGCGCCGAACACGCGGCTCGGTTACGGCGACCTTGCGGGCACCTATGGCGGGGTCGGCGCCAATGCGTCGATCGGCATCGGCGGCGGTGGCAATTTCCTGGTCGGCGGTCCGCGCAACGCCTATGCGCTGCAGCCGATCAGCGTGCAGGGCCAGACCGGATTGAATGTCGCGGCCGGTGTCGCCGGCCTCGAGCTCGAGCCGGTCGGCTTCGGGCATCGCGGCCAGTGGCATCATCGCCGTCGTCACGGCTGACAGGACACGCAGCGGCAACGGCGAAGAGGCCTGCGAGAGCGGGCCTCTTTTCTTTTGGCGCGATGGAACCTGTTGTGGCATAGAGGCAACGCGCCGATGACAATTGCTCCGCGCGCATCACGTCTTTTCATTCGGAGTTTTCCTTCATGCGCCGCTTACCTCTTCTCGCCGCGATGGCCGCAACATTGTCTGCGGCGCTTCCCGCCGATGCGCAAGCGCCGATGACGCGCGTGCAGGTCGGCATCCTCGAATGCCGCGGCGGCGCCAGCATCGGCTTCATCGTGGGCTCCGTAACCAATCTCGGCTGCGTGCTGCGCATCGAGGGTATCGCGGAAGACCGCTACATCGCGACCATCCGAAAAGTGGGCCTCGATCTCGGCATCACCCAGGAAACCGCGCTCGCCTGGGGCGTGTATGCGCCGGTCGCGCGTCTCGGGCCCGGCGATCTCGCCGGCAATTATGCGGGCGCGCAGGGCAGCGCGTCGTTTGGCGTCGGCGGCGGCGGCAACGTGCTGGTCGGCGGATCCAACGATTCGATCGCGTTGCAGCCGCTCAGCCTGCAGGGCCAGATCGGCGTCAACATCGCCGCCGGACTCGAGAGCCTGGAACTCCGGCCGGGACGTTAACACGCAGCCGCTTCCATCGTCATCGCGAGCCAACGGGTCGCCCAAAGCGCGGCCCGATGACGGGCTCCGCGAAGCAATCCATACCTCGGCACGGGGAACGATGGATTGCTTCGTCGCTGACGCTCCTCGCAATGATGTGAGGAGGCACTTTTTCACACGATGCACCGCAGCGACGATTTCTCCCTTGCCAAACCATTGGGGCAGGCAGAGCATATTCCTTTGCCGACCCAATCACGGGCCGAGCTCCAAACAAGGAGGCGGCGAATGGGACAAGACGTCAGAAGTCCCCGAGGTCCACGGTGCATTGCGCTGGTGGGCCCTTTCCAAAGCGGTAAAACCACACTTCTCGAAGCAATCCTCGCGCGAACAGGCGCGATCCCAAAAGCCGGCAGCGTCGATGCCGGAACCTCCCTCGGTGATGCCAGTCCTGAAGCCCGCCATCACAAGATGAGCGTGGGACTTACGGCGGCAACCACGTCCTTCATGGGCGACAGCTACACTTTCGTCGATTGTCCGGGTTCGGTGGAGTTCGCGCACGACATGCGCGCGGCGCTGCCCGCCGTCGATGCCGCGATCGTGGTGTGCGAGGCGGACGAGAAGAAGCTGCCGCAGCTCCAGATCATCCTGCGTGAGCTGGAAGAACTTAAAATTCCGCGTTTTCTGTTCCTCAACAAGATCGACCGCGCCAACAAGCGTATCCGCGAAACGCTTAGCACCCTGCAGCCCGCCTCGCGCGTGCCGCTCGTGCTGCGCCAGATTCCGATCTGGAACGGCGACTTGATCGAGGGCTTCGTCGATCTCGCGCTCGAGCGCGCCTTTGTCTATCGCGAGCACAAGGCCTCCGAAGTCATCGCGCTCGAAGGCGGCAATCTCGACCGCGAGAAGGAAGCGCGCTTCTCGATGCTGGAGAAGCTCGCCGACCATGACGACGCGCTGATGGAACAATTGCTCGAAGACATCCAGCCGCCGCGCGACGCCGTGTTCGACGATCTGGCCCGCGAATTGCGCGATGGGCTGATCTGTCCGGTGCTGCTCGGCTGCGCCATCCGCGAGAACGGCGTGCTGCGGCTGCTGAAGGCGCTGCGCCACGAAGCGCCCGGTGTCGCCGAGACCGCCAGGCGCCTCGGCGTGCCCGCGAGCAAGGACGCGCTCGGCTATGTGCTCAAGACCGTGCATTTGCAGCACGGCGGAAAGCTGTCGTTGACGCGCCTGTTGTCCGGCCATCTCGACGACGGCGCGACGCTGCAATCCTCATCGGGCGGAGCCGGTCGGGTCTCCGGTATTCTTTCCGTCAGCGGCGCGCACGACACCAAGCGCGCGGCGGCGGAGGCCGGCGAGACGGTGGCGCTCGGCAAGCTCGATGCGCTCAAGACCGGCGATACCGTCGGAAACGGCAAGACCGCGCCGGCCTCGCTGGTCGCGGTGGTGCCGATGCCGGGCGTGCTCGCGGTGTCGATCGCGGCCAACGACCGCAAGGACGACGTCAAGCTCGGCCAGGCGCTGCTGCGCCTCAACGAGGAGGATCCCTCGCTGACCATGGTGCAGAACGCGCAGACCCACGACACCGTGCTGTGGGGGCAGGGCGAGATGCATCTGCGCGTGGCGATGGAGCGGCTCAAGGACCGCTTCGGCGTCAACGTCAAATCGCATCCGCCCGCGATCGGCTACCAGGAGACCATCCGGAAAGCCATCACCCAGCGCGGCCGGCACAAGAAACAGTCCGGCGGTCACGGCCAGTTCGGCGACGTGGTGCTGGACATCAAGCCCTTGCCGCGCGGCAGCGGCTTCGAGTTCCAGGAGAAGGTCGTCGGCGGCGCGGTGCCGCGCAACTATATCGGCGCGGTGGAGGAGGGCGTGGTCGACGGGCTCACGCGCGGGCCGCTCGGCTTTCCCGTGATCGACGTGCAGGTGACGCTGACGGACGGCTCCTACCACAGCGTCGATTCGTCCGACCTCGCGTTCCGCACCGCGGCGCGGATCGGCCTCAACGAAGGCCTGCCGCAGTGCCAGCCGGTGCTGCTGGAGCCGATCCATGTGGTGGAGATCGTCTGTCCGAATGACGCGACCGCCAAGATCAATGCGATCCTGTCGGCCCGGCGCGGCCAGATCCTCGGCTTCGACACCCGCGAGGGCTGGCAGGGCTGGGATTGCGTGCGCGCCATGATGCCCGAAGCGGAGATCGGCGAGCTCATCGTCGAATTGCGCTCGGCCACCGCCGGCGCCGGCAGCTTCACCCGGCAGTTCGACCACATGGCCGAAGTGACGGGACGCGCCGCCGACCAGATCATCGCCGCGCATCGCGACGCGGCGTGATCAGCCCCTGATGATTTCGGGGCGCTGTCGATGGGTCCCGCGCTCGCGCGGGCCCATCGCCTGATCAGGTGCGCCGGCTGCGATATCAATCCGGCGCCGCAAGCCTCCGGCGAGCCTCCTTCACCGTTTCTGTCCCCCGAAGGGGCGGGCAGCCAGCCACAATTGATGTCCGCCTTCTGTCTGGTTCCGGTCTTGCACCGAACCGGATGATGGCTTCGTCACGACCATGCCTGCCTGATATATCACACCTGCAAATTGATGCTTGAAACTGCTATTCGCAGGGGGTAGCTATATTCGGCCGAGATCGAGAGATAATGACTTCCATGATCACCGCCAACCAACTCAGGGCCGCGCGTGCGCTCCTGGACATCGATCAGCGGCAAATGGCCGAACTGGCGGACTTGTCGGTGCCGACCATCCAGCGCATGGAAGCCAGCGACGGTGTCATCCGCGGCAATGTCAACTCCCTCATGAAGCTCGTTTCCGCACTCGACAATGCCGGGATCGAGCTGATCAATCCGGGAGCGCCCAGCACAACGGGAGGCCGAGGCGTCCGGCTTCGCGACCATGTCGCGAAGCCGAAGGTGGCTCGTCCACCCAAACAATCCGCCTCGCGCACCCTGGAGCGGGCGCGTTAAGCGTCCGCAGCCGGCAGAATTCTCAGGGCGCAACGGCATCGGCGTGTTCCATGAGCGCCAGCAGACCCTTCAGCATCTCCGTCGGCGTGGGCGGGCATCCCGGGATGTGGAGATCGACCGGGATCACCTCGGAGACGCCGCCCACCACCGCGTAACTGCCGGCGAAGCAGCCTCCATCGCGTGCACAATCTCCGATCGCGACGACCCATTTCGGGTTGGGGGTCGCGTGATAGGTGCGCTCCAGCGCCTCGCGCATGTTCCTCGTCACCGGGCCCGTTACCATCAGCACATCGGCATGGCGCGGCGAAGCGACGAAACGCAGGCCGAAGCGCTCGACGTCGTAATAGGCGTTGTTGAGCGCGTGGATCTCGAGCTCGCATCCATTGCAGGATCCGGCGTCGATCTCGCGGATCGACAGGCTTCGGCCGAGCCGCCGCCGCGCAACCCGGCCCAGCGCCGCCGCGACTTCGGCCAGCGCGGCATCGTTCGCCGCCGGCGCCGCTTCCGTGAGCGGCCGGCTGAACAGGCTTTGAAAAAGCAGCTTGCGCATTCGATGACACTCTAAAGATCGTGACCGGAATAGGAGCAGTTGAACGACTTGTTGCAGAGCGGAAAGTCGGCGACGATGTTGTTCTCGATCACCGCTTCGAGCAGCGGCCATTGAAACCACGACGGGTCGCGCAAATGGCATCGTTCGACCCGGCCGTCATGCAGGCGGAGCCAGACCAGAACGTCGCCGCGAAAGCCCTCGACGATGGCCATGCCTTCCCGTGCCTCGCGCCGCTGCGTCACAGGCGCGGCAATCGAACCTTCGGGAAGCCGGTCCAGGATTTGCTCGACCAATGACAGCGATTGTTCAACCTCGCGCACGCGTATCCACACGCGTGCGTTGACGTCGCCTTCGTTCAGGACCGGGACCTCGAAGCGCAGCCCGTCATAGGGCGGATAGGCAAAGGTCCTTCGTGCGTCGAAAGGCCGGCCGGACCCGCGACCCACATAGCCGCCGGCGGCATATTGCCTTGCCAATGCGGACTCGAGCACGCCGGTACCGACGGTGCGATCCTGCAGCGAAGCCGTGTTGTCGTATAACTCGACCAGTTCAGGAAAGCGCGCGCCGATATTGTCGAGCGTCGCCCGGATCGTGCCGGTTCCGTCCCTGTCGAGGTCACGGGTCACGCCGCCGGGCACGATGATATCCCGCAACAGACGATGCCCGAACGCACTATTCGAAGCGCGCAACACGCTTTCGCGCAAGATGCTGCAGTTGGCGTGCATCAGCGCGAAGGACGCATCGTTGCAGATGGCGCCGATGTCGCCGAGATGGTTGGCCAGCCGCTCGAGTTCCGCGAGGAGGGCGCGCAGCCATACCGCGCGGTCGGGAACGACAAGCTCCAGGGCCGCCTCAGTTGCCCGCGAGAACGCGTAGGAATAGGCCACGGTGCTGTCGCCCGAAACGCGTCCGGCGAGTTGAACGGCGCGTTGGAGGCTCGCTCCCGCCATCAGCCCTTCGACGCCCTTGTGAACATATCCCAGCCGCTCTTCCAGCCGGACCACGGTTTCGCCGCTGGCGGTAAAGCGGAAATGTCCGGGCTCGATGATTCCCGCATGCACCGGACCGACCGGAATCTGATGCAGGCCGTCGCCGTGCACAGACAGGTAGGGCGCCGGTGTCGGCAATGCGTCGATGCGATCTCCCAACGGGAAGCGCATGCCCCAGCGGTTGTGATCGAGCCAGGGGCGGGTGTCGGGCAGGCCTTGTGCGACCAACCCGAACAGATCGTTGATGGTGCGCTCCAGCCGCAGCGCGGGTGGATGGTGTTTGCCGACCGAAGGATAATGGCGATCGGGACAGTCCAGGCTGGCGATCAAGACCTCCGCGGTGCGCTCATCCATGATTGCCATATGCACCGTCGAAGGCTCGGCCCAAAGGCCAAGCAGGTTCCAGCGTCCATGCTCCAGCTCGCTCGCCGCGAATTTCCAGACGGATGCGTCGACGACGACCCGCGGCCATGGGCCGGCCTGCGGGATCTTGCGGCCTTCCAGCATCAATTCGATCAGCGACGGCATATCCGCGTCATCCCAAACTATCCAAGAAGTCGAGCCACGTGCTGGAACCAGACGACGAGCGGCGCGGGCAGATAGATTCCCGCGCAGAGAACCAGCGAGAGATGTGCGAACATCGGCACAAGGGAAGCCTCGGCCGAAGCCTTGCTGCCGCGGGGTTCGCCGAACGCAATGCTGGTCAGGCGCAACGTCAACGCGCCAAATGCCAGCAATATCCCGAACACCAGCACGACCGCGAGCAAGGGTTGCCGGGCAAAGGTGGAACTAACGATGAGAAATTCACTGACGAAGATGCCAAGCGGCGGCAATCCGGCAATCGCAGCGACGCCTGCCACAAGGCCCCAGCCGAGCGCCGGATGAGTCACCGTCAGACCCCTGATCCGGCTGATCCGCTGGGTGCCCTTGATCTGCGAGACATGTCCGACCGCGTAGAAGATCGCCGACTTGGTCAGGCTGTGCATCACCATATGCAGCAGCCCGGCGAAATTGGCGAGCGGGCCGCCCATCCCGAACGCGAACACGATGATGCCCATGTGCTCGATCGAGGAGTAGGCGAACAGGCGCTTGATGTCGCGGCGGCGGTAGAGCATGAAAGCAGCGAACACGAGCGAGACGAGGCCCATCGTCACCATCAGCGGGCCCGGCGCCATCGCCGCGGGATTGGCGGCGAGCAGGATCTTGAAGCGCAGCAGCGCATAGAGAGCGACGTTGAGCAACAGGCCCGACAGCACGGCCGATATCGGGGTAGGACCTTCGGCGTGGGCGTCGGGCAACCAGGCGTGCAGAGGCGCAAGGCCGACCTTGGTCCCGTAGCCGAGAAACAGGAATATGAAGGCGACGTTGAGCAGCGCGGGATCGAAAGCCGCCGCACGCTGGATCAGCAACGTCCAGATCATGCCGTCCTGGCCCTCGCCCACCACCGGTCGCGCAGCCATGTACACGAGGATCGTGCCGAAGAGGGCAAGGGCGATGCCGACGCTGCCCAGGATGAAATACTTCCAGGCGGCCTCCAATGCGGCGTGAGTGCGATAGATGCCGACCATCAGCACCGTCGTCAGCGTCGCGAGTTCCACCGCGACCCACATCAAGCCGATATTGTTCGATACGAAGGCGAGGTTCATGCCGAACATCATCGTCTGAAACATGGCGTGGTAGAAACGCAGGTAAACCGGCGTCAACCGGCCGCTCTCCAGCTCATGCGCGATGTAGCTCGCGCTGAAAATGCTGGTCGTGAACCCGACGAAGGTGTTGAGCACGATGAAGACGATGTTCAGGTCGTCGATCAGCACATAGGGGCCGGGCTGCGGACGGTCGACCACGAACAGGCAAAGCGCCGAGAGAAATGTCGCGAGGCTCGCGGCGACGTTCAGCCGCGCCGTCAGCATGTACCCCGGCAACGCAGCGAGCAGTGCCGCCGAGCCGATCGGAATCAGAAGGACCGCCGTCACGGGATCGAAGGAGGTCACGCTCATCTCCGCTCGCCCCGGAAGTCGTCGAGTGCGGATACGTCGACGGAATCGAAACGCTCGCGGATGCGGAACAGGAAGATTCCGATGACGATGAAGGCGATCAGGATCGAGAAGGCCACGCTGATCTCGACCACCAGAGGCATGCCCTTGGCGCCGGTCGCGGCCAATACCAGGCCGTTCTCCAGCGACATGAAGCCCACGACCTGACTGACGGCATTGCGGCGCGTCACCATGACCAGAAGACCGAGCAGCACCACCGAGAGGGCGAAGGCAAGATCCTCGCGCGCCAGCGGGTCGGCGTCTGCTGTGACCCGCAGCATCAGCACCATCGAGAGCGCCACCAGCCCCATTCCGGCCAGCATGGTCGGACCGATGCCCACCGCCGACTCGATGTCGCGATGAATGCCGAGCTGCTTGACGATGCGGTGGAGCGCCACTGGAATGACGACCGCCTTGAAGACGAGGGCGATCGCGGCGGTGACATAAAGATGCGGCGCTTCCTGGACATAGGCCTGCCAGCCGACGGAGAGGGCCAGCACCACGGCGTGGAGCGCAAAGACGTTGAGCAGCGAGTAGAGCCGATCCTGATACAACATCATGAAGCTGATCAGGACGAGCCCGCCGGCGAGCGTATGCGAGATGTCGAAGGCGAGGCTGTGCATCTGCATCAGAAGCTCTTTGAGACGAACAGGAGGAGCGTGCCGAGCAGGCCCAGCATGAGCGCGGCACCGAGGAATTGCGGAACACGGAAGACTCTCATCTTCGCCGTGGCGGTCTCGAACAGCGCGAGGAAGAAACCGGCCGCCGCAAGCTTGACGACATAGATGCCGGCGCCGACGGTATAGGCCAGCGGGCCGGTCCCGAACACCGCGATCTTCCAGGGCAGGAAAACGCAGGCGATTAACGAGATATACAGCAGCAGCTTGAGAAACGCGCCGAACTCTATCATCGCGAGATGGCGGCCTGAATATTCGAGCACCATCGCCTCATGCACCATGGTGAGTTCGAGGTGCGTGGCCGGGTTGTCGATTGGAATCCGCCCGTTCTCGGCCAATGCCACCATGATCAGCGCGATCACCGCCATCCCGAGCGACACCCGCAAGCCGACATAGGACGAAGCCATGAAATTGGCGACGGTGGAGAGCTGGGTCGATCCGGCGACAAGCGCCACGCAAAACACGACGAGCAGCATCGCAGGCTCGGCAAGCGCTGCGATCATGACTTCGCGGCTGGAGCCGATGCCGCCGAAACTGGTGCCGACGTCCATCCCCGCAAGGGCCAGGAAGAAGCGCGCGCTTCCCAGTAGTGCGACGATCGCAATCAGGTCCGCGGTCCAGTTGAACAGAAGGCCGGTCGCGAATGTCGGCACCAGGGCGGCGGCGACCCAGATCGCGGCAAAGGTGACGTAGGGCGTGACGCGAAACAGCCATGAGGCGTTTTCCGCCAACACCACTTCCTTGCGCAGCAGCCGCAGCAGATCGCGATAGGGCTGGAAGACGGAGGCGCCCTGGCGGCGCACCAGCCGCGCCTTGATCTTGCGCACGAAGCCGGTCAGCAGCGGGGCGAGCAGCAGCACCAGAAGCATCTGCAGGCTCTGCACCAATATGTCGGAGATCACGACCATATGGCGAGCACCAGCAGCAGCGTGACGAGGGTGGCGAAGACGAGACTGAGATAGCGCCGGATGGTCAGGAATTGCAGGCGATTGAGCCGCTCGGAGGCGAATCCGATCGAGCCCATGATGGGCTCGTACATCCTCTCCCAGACCAGATCATGCAATTCGATCCTGAGCCGTGCGGGCCTGACATCGCCGGGGGCCGGCATGTCGACATGGTCGCGGGCATGGAACACGAGCGTGCCGAAAACGCGGCGGATAGGCTGGGCGAAGCTTCCGCTGGAATACTGGGCCAGGGGCGTCGGCTCGGTAAAACCGCAGCCCCAGGCCGGCCCTCTTCGCAACGCATGAGAGGCGAAGCGGTGAATGAAGAAGACGGCGAGCGATGCGGATATCGTGATGAAGACCATCACGAGCAATCCGTTGTAGGAACTGCGGCTCTCCGCAATCGGTGCGATCGATAGCCACGGTTCATCGGCCTGGATCGGCATGCGCCCACCGAGAATCCCGGTCATGATCGGCGACAGCGCATCGATCACCAGTCCCGGCAGGATTCCGGCCAGCAGACAAAGTGCGGCGAGGATGAACATGGCCGACAGCGAGTATCGATCGACTTCGTGCGCGGTTTCCGCCGCCGGGCTGCGCGGGCGCCCGAGAAAAGTCACGCCGTAAGCCTTGACGAAGCATGCAGCCGCCAGCGCCGCGGCCAAGGCGAGCAGGGCGCCCACCGCGGGCACCATGATCTTCAACGCCCATTGCGGCAGCTCGGGGCTTTGCAGCACGGCCTGGAACATCAGCCATTCCGAAACGAAGCCGTTGAAGGGCGGCAGCGCCGAGATCGCGACGCAGCCGATGAGAACGACGAAGCTCGTCTGCGGCATGCGGTGGATGAGGCCGCCCAGTCTGTCCATGTTCCGCTCGCCGGTCGAGGTCAGCACGGCGCCGGCGCCGAAGAACAGCAGGCTCTTGAAGAAGGAGTGGTTGAGCACGTGAAACAACGCGGCCGTGAGGGCGAGCGCCGCCCCGAGCTTCAGGCCGTTGGCCTGGAAGGCCAGCGCCAGGCCGAGGCTCGCAAAGATGACCCCGATATTTTCAATGGTGCTGTAGGCCAACAGGCGCTTCAGATCCTTTTCCATCATGGCGTACAGGATCCCCATGACAGCGGTGATGCCGCCGAGGAAGAGCACGATCACGCTCGCCCACCACGTCGGCGGCCCCAGGAGATCGAATATGACGCGGATGAAGCCGTAGACCGCGACCTTGGTCATGACGCCGCTCATCAGCGCGGAAACATGGCTTGGAGCCGCGGGGTGCGCGAGCGGCAGCCAGACATGCAGCGGCACGAGGCCGGCCTTTGATCCGGCCCCGAGCAACATCAGGATCAGCACCAGGCTGGCCACATAGGGTGTGTGCGGAGCCGCGCGGATCGCGGCAAATCCGTAATCGCCGGCCGGTCCCGCCAGCAGGCCGAAAGCCAGCAGCAGTGCGAGCGTGCCGAAGCTCGCCATCACGAGATAGACGTAACCCGCCTTGGCGTTACCTGGTTCGCGATGGTGCGCCATGACCAGCGCCCAGGAAGCGAGCGACATGAACTCCCAGCACAGCAGATAGGAAAATGCATCGTCAGCCAGCACCACCAGATTCATGCCGGCCAGAAAGGCCGGGAAGAAGGGCAGCACGCGATGCGGCGCGTGTTCGTGATGGCCGTAGCCGAGACCGTAAAGGCTCGCTGCCGCGCCGCCCAGATTGACGACCACGAGGAAGAACGAAGCAAGCGCGTCCAGACGGAAATGAGCGCCAAGCCAGGGCAATCCGACCGGCAAGACCAGGCCCGTGACGCCAGCTGCGCCGCCGAGCAAAAAGCGAAGCGATCCCCACAGCGCGATCGAGCAAATGACCAATGCCGCGCTGTAGACTACCGCGGTGGCGCTCTTGCTGCGGCTTAGCGCGACGGCGAGAACGGCGATAACAAGCAAGCCCGCGACGCACGACATCTGCAGGGCGACAGGGGAGATGGCGACCGTAGAAATCATGTGCGCTCCCGGCTGCCGCCCGATGCCTCGCTGTCCGATCGGGTGGGGGGAACAGCCGAGGCAGGGTGCTTCAGCCTGACTCCGCGTCCCTGCGAATGGCTGTCGGCGCCTTCGTCGATCATCTCGATTCCGGCCGCGTCGAAGGCCGCGATCAGCTTAACGAGCGAATCGACATTGCCCCGGACCATCGTTTCGCTTGCCTCCATACGCTGAATGGTCGGCACGGAAAGCCGCGACAGTTTTGCGAGCCGGCGCTGGTCGATGCCAAGCAGAGCCCTCGCGGCCCGTAATTGAGCTGCCGTGATCATCGATCTGTCCCGCCGTCGGAATCGCGACCCCGCCCGATCTTCCGCATCATCTCTGCATAATAATTAATGATGTTAAAGTGTCAATAAATGATATTTCAGATATCTAATCTGAGGGATATGTCCCTGCGGCCGGAGCCGGTCCTTCGATCGCGAGGTGCTAGGTCTATCGCATCACCGGGGCGTTCTTTCTTGGCGCAGCGGCGGCGGTCGGCGGCGTGCTCGACAGCATCGCCGACAAGTGCAAGGCATTCGTGGTCGATTTCGCGGCGGTGCCGCTCCTCGATTTCGACCGCGGCCAATGCGATGGGCCGCGTCGCCGCCAAGGCCAGCCGCCAGGGCATCCGGCTGTTCATCACCGGCGCGTCGCCGACCGTCCGGCGAGCGCTGCTCAAAGCGGCGTCAGGAGCGGCGCACAGCGCGCACAGAGCGACGTGAGGAGCGGCGCACGGGTACAACTATCGGTACAGGTACCGCTACCGGCACAGGTACCAGGGAGATAAAGTAATTCCATTGGCACCAAGGAGCCTAGACGGCCCAGCGCAAAGGCCGTCGAGGAGAACAGCGGTCGAAAGGCATCAGTGAGGCATCGTCGGCAGGGATGCTCGAATGCGCTGCGAGAAATCGGGAGCGCCGTCAGCCGCCTGCGCGGCATCGTTGATCTGCGAGCGTCGCCGCAGTTCGTCAAACGGCAGCGTCGTATCGATCCGGCCCGAATAATAGAGATAGCTGTCGACCAGACCGTTGAGCAGATGGCGGACGTCGAGGCGGCCGACCCTGCCGGCGGCGTTCGCATAACGCACGATGTTGATCGTGCAGCTGTTGGTCAACAGGTGATAGAACTCCGGCCGATCGGCGAGCTCGTTGATCCGCGCCAGGTACAGCAGCAACAGCCGGCGTGCGTCATCGGGTGAGGTGTTGAGACGATAGAGGTACACGGCCTCGTGCCGGTAATTGGCGCGCAGGCCCACGAGGTCGCGCTCGTCACCCACCACGTAGATTAACTCGAATTGCTTGAAGAGGGAGGCGACGGGCGCGAAGCTCTCGCCGACCTCCGGTCGCGTCTCGATGGAAATACTAAGCGGCGGCGCGTTGTCGAAGTTGAAACTCAGGAACGTGTGCCCGACCGGACCTGCCATGAAGTAGGACACGTAGAAATCGAGGGCTGTCAAATGCGACAGCAGCACCTCGCGTTCCTCGTAGCGCACCGCGAAATCATCCCGGGTACGATAGTCGAAGTTACGGACACCGGTGAGGCGCACGTGGTCGCCGTCGATGAATGCCCGTGGCATCACCGCGACTTCCGGCCGCCAGGGACGATCGTGCGAGGGCCTGATGCTGATCCACCAGGCGGCCACGCCGAGAAACAGCGCGATCACGATCACGGACATGCGCCGTTGACGCGAAAGCAAGAGAGCCCAGACCGCGAACGCCGCAAAGGCGCCCGCCAATCCCAGACGCAACGCTGCCGACGGCAGATTCGAATAATAGATGGCAAGGGTGGCCCACGCGACAAGCGCGGCCCAGCACAGAAACCAGATCGTTGCGACCAACCACCCGAAAAATGTGGACAGGAACCCGCGAAGAAAGTTCAACGGCTCCTCCGACACGCCTCTTGTTGCGACCTCACTTGCTCAGTGCGTTCTTGTAGATTTTGCCATTCTTCATGATGACGACAAAATTCTTGTCGGGATTTGCGACAAGATTGATGTCCTCGAGCGGATTGCCATCAACGAGCAGCAGATCCGCAAGTGCGCCGACTTCCACGACGCCGAGCTTGCCGGGATAGGGATTGATGAAGCCCGAGAGGGCCATCAACTCGCCATTGTCAGCGGTGGCCATCTTGAGTGTTTCGGCGGGAGTGTACCAGCGGGTCATCATGGCGAGATATTGACCCTGCCGGCCTGCAGCTCCCGCGTCACCCAGGATATCCGCGCCCCAGGCCGTCTTGATCCTGTACTTCCTTGCGAGCTTGTATGCGTTCTCTGTCCCGGCGAACACTTCCAGCGCCTTCTTCTGCGACACAGGGCTCATCCGCGCAAAGACGGCCGCATCGTAGGTCAAGGGCTGCAGGCTCCACCAGATGCCCTTGTCCGCCAGCAATTTGGCGGTGGGCTCGTCGATCAGCTGACCGTGTTCGATGCACTTGGCGCCGGCGGCGATCGCTTGCCGGATCGCAGCCGGCGTGTACGCATGAACGGCTACATAAGTGCCCCAATTTTCGGCCGCCTCGACCGCGGCGTGAAGCTCCGCTTCGGTGAACTGGATTGACTCGATCGGATTGTGCTGGGAACTGACACCACCGCCTGCCATCAGCTTGATCTGACTGGCACCCTGTCTCAGCTGCTCGCGAGCGCGCAGTCGTACTTCATCGGGGCTGTCGGCAATGGCTGCGATGCCCGTGATCTCGGACTGGCTCAACGGCCCGCCCAGCGCCCGCGGAACTTCGTAGCGAGCCCGAAAGTCTCCATGACCCGAGGTTTGCGAGATCATGGCGCCCGAGGGATAGATGCGTGGACCAACCGTGATGCCCTCGTCGATGGCGCGCTTCAATCCAAACACCGGGCCACCCATATCGCGTATGGTGGTGAAGCCCCTCATCAGCGTTGCTTCGGCCTGTCGCGCGGCCAACAGGTTGAGATAGCCGGGATCCCCCGTCGTGAGGATCGCGGGAGACACTGCCGCCATGAACATATGCCAATGCGCGTCGATCAGCCCTGGCATCAACACGCGGCCGTTGGCGTCGATCACACGGACGTCGGCACCCGCCTCCGCAGAAGCCGGGCTCGCCGATATTTGCTCGATGGCGTTACCCTTCACAAGCACACTCGATGGCGCCGACAGCGCAGTGTTCTTGCCATCAAAAATACGGACGTTCTGAAAAAGCGTCGCTCCGCCGGTGGGCAAAGCGGGGGCGGCCTGCTCGGGCGCCAGCTCCAGCGCCTCATATTGCGCCAGGCCCGGCTCGCAAAGTCCGATTAAGAGCACCGTCGACAGCAGCAGCTGAAAGAACATGCGCCGCGTGTTCCGGACCGACGTCAGGGCGAATGAGATACTCAGAAGATTGCTTGAGTTCATCGTGCACGCTCCTCTTGGAAAGCACGAGACCCGTCACACCATCACTATTACTATCCGCAACCCCTCGCGAACGGTGGATGCGGGTCCTCGTTCCGTTGCCTCACCCAAGCCCCCGGGGACCAGGGGCGGTTACATTCTTTCGCTGACAAAGCCGTGAAGAGAAGAACGGATGCGCTACAAAATACAACTGCTCCGGTTCCGGGCGCTCACTAAAAATTGTTAGCAAGTGCGAGGCCCATATCGAAAGCGAAAAAATCGAAAACAGCAAGAAATAGCGGTTGCGGCCGATACCACTTGTTCGATATGTTTGTTCCTCTCGCCCCCTAAAGGCGAACGTCAGATAGGTTTCCGCATCGGAGGACCGTCATGACCAATGCTTCAGACACCTTCAGAAATCCCCTGGCCGGTTCGGATACGGCGCCGCTGCGCGCCAAGTCGGGCTGGATCATCGCACTCGGCGTCGTCTATCTGCTCGCCGGCTTTATCGCGCTCGGCAGCGTTGCAATGGCCACGGTTGCGAGTGTCCTCGTCGTCGGCGTGATGATGATCATCGCCGGCGTCGCCGAAGTATTTAGCGCTTTCCAGATCAAGAGCTGGGGCAAATTCCTGCTCTGGGTCCTACTCGGTGCGCTCTACATCATCGCCGGCTTCGTCACGTTCGAGAATCCTCTGCTCGCCGCAGCGCTGCTGACCCTCATTCTCGGCGCATCGCTGGTGGCGTCGGGCATCATGCGGATCATCCTGGCCTTCAGCATGAAACGGGAAACGCCCTGGATCTGGGTGCTGCTGTCCAGTGTGATCACGCTGCTGCTCGGCTTGCTGATTTTGGCGCACTGGCCAGTCTCGAGCCTCTATATCCTCGGCCTGTTCCTTGGCATCGATCTCATCACGGCGGGAGCGGCCTGGATCGGACTCGGCTTCGGTTTGCGCCGCGCTCGCTGAGGTGTGTTCGGCGGACTGACGCGGTGCAGCATCCTGGTCGATGATTCGGAGGCGCCCATGCGCTGGATCTACCTCGCCGTCATCATTCTGTTCGCCGCTGCGTCGATCATACGAAGAGTCGAGACGAAGCTTGTCCTGAATTGAGTTCGTTTCATCTCCGACAGTAGCGTGTGACGATGGACGAAACATCGCGCGAACCGGTTCTGGTGGATCTCGCGTTGCAGGGAGGGGGTTCCCACGGCGCGTTCACATGGGGCGTGCTCGATCGGCTGATCGAGGAGCCGTGGCTGCGGATCGAGGCGATCTCCGGCACGTCGGCCGGCGCGATGAACGCAGCCCTGGTGGCGGACGGATGGATGCAAGGCGGAGCCGAAGGCGCGCGGGCGGCGCTCGAGGCCTATTGGCGGCGCGTGTCGCAGGCTGCGGCATTCAGTCCGCTGCAGCGCTCACCGTTCGACCGGCTGATGGGCCGCTGGACACTTGACACGTCGCCCGCCTATGTCGCCATGGACCTGATGGCCCGTGTGCTTTCGCCCTATGATCTCAATCCGCTCGGCCTCAACCCGCTGCGCGCGATCCTCGCCGACAGCATCGATTTCAGCCGACTCGCCCGTGCACCAATCAGGCTGTTTATCACCGCGACCAATGTGCGTACCGGCCGCGGCCGTATCTTCCGCAACGCCGAGATCACGGCCGATGTCCTGCTTGCCTCGGCTTGTCTGCCGACCATGTTCCAGGCGATCGAGATCGACGGCGAGCCCTATTGGGATGGCGGCTACGCCGGCAACCCGACGCTGACGCCGCTGGTGCGCGAAAGCGACGCGCACGACACCATCCTGGTGCAGATTAATCCACGCGAACGGCCAGACCGGCCGCGCACGGCAAACGAGATCCTCAACCGGCTCAATGAAATCTCCTTCAACTCGCCACTGATGAAGGAGTTGCGCATGATCGCGCTGCTGCGCCAGGTGGCGGACCCCGGACACGGCGAGGGCGCACGCTGGGCCGGAATGCGCATGCACCGGATCATGACCGACACGCTCTCGGATTTCGGCGCGTCGTCGAAGGTCAACGCCGAGTGGGAGTTCGTTTCATTGCTGAAAGAGGAGGGGCGCAAGTGCGCCGACGCATTCGTCACAGCGCATGGCGAGGATATCGGAAAGCACTCCACGACCGATCTCGACGTGCTGCTCGCGGAATGCTGAGGTGATGACTGTGTTGGGGCTTCTCGGCATCCTGATCGGGCTCGGCCTGCTGATCTCGTTCGCCTTCGGGGGCTGGAGCGTGCTGATGCTGGCACCGCTTGCTGCTTTGATAGCGGCGCTGTTCTCAGGCGAGCCGCTGCTCGCCCACTGGACCCAAACCTTCATGGCCAGCGCGGCAGGCTTTCTGGCGCAGTTCTTTCCGTTGTTTCTGCTTGGCGCGCTGTTCGGGAAATTGATGGAGGACAGCGGTTCGGTCGCCGCGATCGCGAACTTTATGACACAGCGACTCGGCCCGCAGCGGGCGCTGCTGGCGGTGGTGCTCGCCGGCGCGCTGGTCACGTATGGCGGCGTCAGTTTGTTCGTCGCCTTCTTCGTGCTGGCGCCGATGGCACAGGAGCTGTTTCGTGTGGCCGGCATCCCACGGCGTCTGATGCCCGCCGCGATCGTCCTCGGCACCTCGACCTTCACCATGTCGGCGCTGCCCGGCACGCCGTCGATCCAGAACGCAATTCCGATGCCATTTTTTGGCACTACGCCATTTGCTGCGCCCGGCCTCGGTATTCTGGCGTCGCTGATTATGCTCGGTTTCGGCCTGTGGTGGCTCAATCGCGAAGCGGCCGTTGCAAAGAAGAACGGCGAAGGCTTTGGCGACGGCGTGCCCATGCCGTCCGGCCGTTTCGCCACCGACGAAAGCTTGCGTGGACGCGCCGCCACCGCGCACGAGTTCGATCCCGCAGAAATCATGCACGGCGAGACGACCGACGCGCCGCCTCAGGCCATGCTCGCCGCGCTGCCCCTCGTCGTGGTGATAATGGTCAATCTCGCGATGTCGTTGTTCATCCTGCCGGCACTCGACACGCGCTTTCTAGCTGAAGCTCGCTGGGGCGAGACGTCACTCGCAGCTGTCGGCGGCGTGTGGGCCGTGATCACCGCGCTTGCCTGCGCTATCGTTGCCGTGATCGCGGTCAATTTTCGCCGAATGCCGGCCCTGCGCGCCACCATGGATGCCGGCGCCAATGCCGCGGTACTGCCGGCGATGAGCGTCGCGAACCTGGTCGGCTTCGGCGCTGTGGTGGCGGCGATGCCTGCTTTCGCGGTGGTGCGCGACGCCGTGCTCGGCATCGGCGGCGGCCCCTTGGTGTCGCTGGCAGTCGCCACTAACGTGCTGGCGGCACTTACCGGATCGGCGTCGGGTGGGCTGACCATTGCACTCGACGCGCTCGGGGCGACATACATGACGCGCGCAGCCGAGATAGGGCTCAATCCCGAGCTGCTCCACCGTGTAGCGGTGATCGGTTCGGGCACACTCGATAGCCTGCCGCACAACGGTGCGGTGGTCACTTTGCTTGCGGTCTGCGGATCAACGCACCGAGACAGCTATCGCGATATCGTGGTGGTCGGCATCATCGGGGCCCTTGTAGCGCTTGCCGCCGTCATCGCGCTCGGCTCTCTGGTGGGTTCGTTCTGAGCTATCCGTGTGAGCCGGCGTCTTGACGGATGGGTGGCCGCCGCGAGCGGATGTTTCTCGGCTTGGGGCAGTTACTGAAAGTGCCGAAGCTCGTCGAGGGCGTCGAAGCCGATGCGCCGTTCGCCTTGTTTGCTGCGGAAGAATGCGGCGAGATTCTGGGCTACCTGATTGGGGACCGCAGCCGATTGTTTGCATCGATATGCCATGAGCGGCTTGAACGCCGGGTCGGTCGCACTTGCTTTGATCGAATGAGTCGGTTGACGTCCGTTCATGGGCACTTTTCTGAAGTTGCGGCCCCGATGCCTGATGTCCGCTGATAGTGGAAGACCGGAAGTGGTCGGCGGAGGGGCGAGCCGACGCGATTGACCCCCAAGCCGACATCAGCGCCGTGCCATGGGCGGTCGTCACGTTCACATTTCCGATAGCTAGGCGTCAGGACCGGGAATGCTGCGGACAAAGTGGGGTTATGACCTGCGGTTGGGGGCCGCTACCGCAGGAGGGATGCATGACCAGATCGATTAGGTTGATGATACTGACGGTTTTCGTCGGCGCGCTCATCGCAACCCCGGCGGCGATGTCGGCCTTTGCTGCCGGCGGAGGCGGCGGCGGCGGAGGCGGAGGTGGTCCGCCCGGAGAAGATGTCATGCGGCCGTCGGCGCCGCCCTCGAACACGAAATCTCCCTCCACCACCCGCTCGACCCATGGGACCAAGAAAGCCCAGAAGCAATCCTTCCTGAGCGACCCCGCTTTCATCCAGGGGTACCGCGACGCCTATTCGACGATCTACGAGCGTAACGACTACGCCTCGGCGATCGACCAGCTCAAGGCGCTCGGCCATGACGATTACGCGAATGTGGCAAATTTGATCGGCTATTCCTATCGCAAGCTAGGCGACTACAAGCTGTCGCAGGTCTGGTACGAACGCGCGCTCAAATCCGATCCGAACCATGTGCTGACCTGGAACTATTACGGTCTGTGGCAGATCGAGCAGGGCAACCGCGAGCAGGCGGAATATCATTTGACCCGGATCGCTGCGGTCTGCGGAACCGACTGCGCGGAGTATCGGTCTTTGGCGGAGGCGCTGGAAAAACCACCCGGCACAAGTCTCGTCTATTGAGTATAGCCGCAAAGCCATTCAGCGAGCGCGTCAGCTCACTCGCATCCTGGTGAGATGCCTCGCCGAAGCACTGCCTGGATAACGGCGGCCGCCGTCATAACACCATACTCGCCCGGTTCGTGGAATTCCTGGAGGCACATCCTCATCGGCCGCCTTATCTAACCGAAATTTGCGCCGCCATTGGGGCGTCGCAGAGCGAACAACTTCGCGTCTCCTGCGAAAGGCATCTCGGCATGGGGCCAATCCGCCATCTCCCCTTGCGCCGAATGCATCTGATGCGGCGGGCGCTTCTACGTTCGGAACCCTCTACGGCAACCGTCACGCAGATTGTGACCGACCATGGCTTTTGGGAGCTTGGGCGCTTCTCGGCGTACCGCGCGCTGTTCGGAGAGTCGCCGTCGCAGACATTGCGTCAACCCACCTGGCAATGCAGCCGTGGTCTCAATCCCGCAGTCGTCAGAGGCAACGCCAGCGTCCGACGTCTCCAACCTTCCAGCTCTGCTGACCGCGTCGACAATCTGACCGAATGATGGTGCGCTGCATGAGTCCGGTTGTGGTGCCGCAAACGGACATCACCGGCGCGCCCACTACCAACCCAAGGCAACGACCAACGTCCGGCACGTCATATAGATCAGGATCAGCGAGCCCGCGGTCCAGAACGCCGCGCGCATGTCATGGGTTTGCGCAGTGAAATAGGCCGCGAAATGCAAGAGCCGCGATACGACGTAGCCGTACAGGAGCAAACGGCTCGTCAGTAGCGACGGCCCGGTCAGAATGAACAGCAGGCCGGCAACGAGGAAGAACGGCAGGTTCTCGAGATCATTCAACAGAATTCGCCGGATTCGCTCGACGCGCTCGTTCGGCTCAAGCTGCGTGGGATCGGGATCGGGATTCAGGCGCGTCTTCCTGATGTCTTCCGGCGAGCGGAAGCCGCCCTTCTCCTGCGTCATCCGAAGCACCGTCAGCCAGGACATGCCGATCGCCTTGAGGATCATGATCGTCGCCGCGACGGCGTAGGTCGCAAACACCGGGTCGCTCAGGCTCAATCTGTCCATGGTCCCTCCGATGCCGCCCCAACCGAACACTTGCGAACCCATCAATGCGGCAGTCCGGCCCTGTCCAGGCCATCGGCAATCCTGCGGACATCACCCTTGTTCGCAAACGGCTGCCGGGCGTAGTGATTGGCGAATGTGTAGTGCGGATTGATCTCCATCAGTTCGCTCCAGACACGCCGGGCCTCCTCGACCTCACCGAGATGGCCAAGCGCCGATGCGAGGACTGCACGGGAAAAGTCCGTATTGGGCACCATCAGGATGCGTTGCTTCAGCAGCGCCGCAGCGGTCTCGTATTTGCCGGCGAGCAGGTTGGCCACGGCAAGCAAATGCAGGTGCTGCTGCGTGTAGGCGGGGTCGAGCCGAATCGACAGTTCGATCATGGGGATCGCTTCCAGCGGCTGCCCCGAGAAGATGTAGGCGTTGCCGAGGCACGAATAGGCCTCGGACGAATTCGGGTTGAGGGCCAGCACCATATTGGCCTCGGACTTTGCCCGATCGAGATCCGCCTCGAAGGTCGCCACCAATGACGCAGCGACGCGCCCCATCAGCTCCTGGGGGTCCAGTTCGATCGCCCGACCGACGGCCTGCTTCGCTTGCTGCAACGCATCGTTCGAATCTGCGGTCCAGCGGTTCTGATAGTTGAGCACATGGGCAACGCCCAGCCCGGCATAGGCTTGCGCGTAGTTGCCGTCTAGTTCGATCGCCTTGAGCAGGAAGCCGCAGGCCTGTTCAAATACGGCCCGGCTCTGCGTCTTGCCGACCACCAGCAGGGCGCGGGCGCGAAGGAAGCAGTCGTAGGCATCGAGATTATTGGTGCCGCTGCCCGAAATGCGGGCTTTCTCTGCGGGACTCATGGTCACCTTGAGCGCCTCGACAATCCGCCCCGTGACATCGTCCTGGACCTCGAACAGGTCGGCCATGTCCCGGTCGAAGCGCTCGGCCCAGAGGTGGCTGCCGGTGGCTGCATCGATCAGCTGCGCGGTGATCCTCAACCGGGCGCCGACGCGGCGCACGGAGCCTTCGAGTACCGCACCGACGCCAAGATCGCGGCCGACGGCGCGGGTATCGACCGTGCGCCCCTTGTAGGTGAAGCTGGAATTGCGCGAGATCACCGTCAGCCCGGAAATCTTCGAGAGGTCGATGATGATGTCCTCGCTGATCCCGTCGGAGAAATAATCCTGCTCGGGATCGCCGGACATGTTCGTGAACGGCAAAACGGCGATCGATGATTTCCTGATCTGAGGAGCCGCGCTCGCAGCATGGAATGGGTGAGCGGTCGTGGCCGCATCCCCGGGACGCCAGGTCCAGACGCGGATCGGACGGTCGATGTTCTTGACACTGACGTCGCCGCCGTCCCGGAAGCGAACGTCAATCCGGTTGCCGATGCTTTCGTGGACGACGGAGGAGACGCAGATGCCGCCGGGTTCGGCAAGCGCCTCCAGGCGCGCCGCAACGTTGACGCCATCGCCATAGATGTCATCGCTCTCGATAATGACGTCGCCCAGATTGATGCCGATTCGAAGCACGATCGCCGGCCTTGGCACCTCCGGCGCCGGCACGCCCGCACGCTGCACCGCAAGCGCGCAATTGACGGCATCGACCACGCTGCCGAACTCTGCGAGCGTACCGTCGCCTATCAGCTTTACGATGCGCCCGTTATAGGCAGCGATGGCGGGATCAAGGACAATCTCGCGGTGCCGCTTGAGCGCGGCCAGCGTGCCGACCTCGTCGGCGCCCATCAGGCGCGAATACCCAACGACGTCGGCGGCAAGGACTGCCGCAAGCTTGCGGTTGACGCGCGGCACGGTCATGAAATTTCTTCGCTAGGAGCAGTGAACCCGCCAAAGGAAATCGCGATGTATTACATGCGCCGGATAACGGTATCTGGGAAAGGCGACTGAGAATACTACCAAACAAGACATTCTTAGCCCGATCCGATGGGTTCGCTCAATGTCCCTTCAGCGTCGAGCGCGTCGGTTGGACGTTCGGCCCGCGACTGAGCTAAGACGTGTCAACGTCGGCTTGGGTCAATCGCGTCGGTTTGCGGGTGAGCCAATGACTTCCGGTCTGCCCCCATCAACGGATATCTTGAGATCGGACGGGCTGGTCCGCTTCGTGGCACTCTTGGGAAGTGGTCCGACCGACCCACGATGTCCTCTGTGGATGGCTCCCGCGTTGCAAGGGCTAAATTGACGCAGTGGCGTTGGTCGGGTGCAGTCTTCTGTCCGGCCTGTTGATGCAGTCGGTTGAGACTGCTGGCCCTGATGGAGTCCGCGAACAAGGTCCCATTCTGTTGATCAGGCTATGACGCCTTGGACATCGATTGGGTTGTCCCTGTTCCCGGTCTGACCGGTCTGCCATCACATCGCATCGCGCTCGCAACCTCGTGAAGCTGATCTCCTCTTCAGCTAAGTCCTTTGTCGTTTATGCTGCCAGTGCCGGCTGGTGGCCCGTACGATAGGTTTGGCCACGCGCCATGATCGCCCAGATGATCCGCGCGGTCTTGTTCGCCATCGCGACGGTGGCGACCCTTGTGGGCTTTCGCGCCAGCAGATCCGCCAGCCGTGGATTGCCTTCGGGATTTTGCCTTGTACGACGCACAAGCGCCGTCATGCCCACAACGAGCAGCTTGCGCAGATATTTGTCACCCATCTTGGTGATACGACCGAGCCGCTCTTTGCCACCGCTTGACTTCTGAAGTGGCGTCAGTCCCAACCAGGCGGCGAATTGCCGCCCCGAACGAAACTGATGCGGATCGGTCACCGATGCAGCAAGTGCCGTCGCGCCGATCGGCCCGATACCGGGGATCGTCATGAGACGACGTGCAACATCGTTGCCACGTAGCCAGACGGCCAAATCGCGGTCAATCTCGCGGAGCCGAACGTGGGTGTCGAGCGCCTGCTGTGACAGTGTAGCGACGATCTTGACAGCTTCAGTCGGCACCTCAGGCGCTTTGCCATCGACGATCTGCCGCGCCATCAGCAGCGCTCGTTCGAGCCCCTTGGGGATATCGACGCCAAATTCGGCCAGTAGACCGCGGATCATGTTGACCAGCTGCGTGCGCTGCTTGACCAGCAAATCGCGCGTCCGGTGCATGGACAGCGCTGCCTGCTGCTCGGGCGACTTGACGGGCACGAACCGCATCGTAGGCCGTGTCACCGCCTCGCAAACCGCTTCCGCATCGGCAGCGTCGGTCTTCCCTCGCTTCACATATGGCTTGACGTAGGCAGGCGGCATCAGCCGCACCTCATGACCGAGCTTGATCAGCTCGCGCGCCCAATGATGCGACGTGCCGCACGCCTCGATGCCGACCAGGCAAGGCGGCAACTTGGAAAAAAATGGCAGCATCTGCGAGCGCCGAAGCGACTTGCGAACCACAGCCTGGCCGGCTGCATCAACACCGTGGACCTGAAAAATGCTCTTGGCCAAGTCGAGGCCGATCGTGGTAATCTGCATAACGGATGGCTCCCATTTTGCTCGTGAACGCCTGAAGGCCTTCACACTTTGGCACCCAGATGCCGTGAGCGGGAGCCATCCACCTCATCTGTTGACGGGGCAACTGCGGTCGTCTCTGTTGAAACGCCCCTCTTTGTCCAGATTGCTTTGTTGCGGCGTCCCTATCTGATAGGCTTTTGCCGACATCGACCTGAGCTGCGGAGATGGTTACGTGCGCAGGCGAGACTTCATCAATGCTATTGCTGGCTCGGCTGCCGTTTGGCCGTTAGCCGGGCGGGCGCAACAGTCCAGAAAAGTGCCATTGATTGGAGTGCTATGGCCCAATCCACCATCATCGTTTGAGTTTATTCGTCAGGGTTTGTCAGACCTTGGTTATGTCGAGGGTAAGAACGTCAGTTTTGAATTTCGATGGGCCGAGGGATCCCTCGACCAATTGCCAGAGCTTGCCCTAGAACTGGTCCGAATTCCGGTTGATCTCATCATAACCTTGGCACCACCGGCCACATTGGCGGCCCAGCGTGCTACTCCAACAATCCCTATCGTTTTCGTTGCCATGGGTGATCCGCTCGCAAGCGGTGTGGTAGCCAGCCTGGCGCGACCAGGCGCAAATCTCACCGGGACCACTCGAATGATTCCCGAGATGAGCGCCAAACATGTGGAGTTGCTTAAGGAGATATACCCCGCACTCTCCAATCTTGCCGTTCTCTGGAATCCGAATAATTCCTCTAACCCACCGGCGCTCAGGGCAGTGGAATCCTCGGCTCGTTCGCTGTCGCTTCAAATTCGTCCTCTGGAGGTGCGAGCAGTGGCCGACCTCAACAAGGTCTTCATCGCAATTGGTCAGGAGCGGGCCGACGGTATTCTCTTCATCGCGGATCCGATCTTCTTCATTCACCTTAAACGCATGGTCGATTTCACGACAGCGACGCGGCTTCCAGCGATTTGCAATTTCATCGAGTTTCCGAAATTTGGTGGTCTGATGGGCTATGCACCGACCTTGCGGGATGAGTTTCGACAGGCAACGAAACAGATCGACCAAATTCTCAAGGGCGCCAACCCTGCCAATTTGCCGATCGAGCAGCCAACCAAGTTCCAACTTGTGATCAATCTCAAGACCGCAAAGATGCTCGGCATCGACGTGCCGCCGACACTGCTCGCTCGCGCCGACGAGGTCATTGAATGAAGCCAACTCCGAGCTACCGACGACCAATCCATCACTCACCAATTTTCTGGGTCGGCATAGCACTGTGCCTGGCAGCAATCGCAATCTACCTTTGGTCGGATGACCTTTCGTGGCGACCGCCGCCAGCCCCTCGATGAAGAAGTGGGCGAGCGATTGCCAGCGTCCAGTTCTCATATTGACCCATGTGAGACTTCGGCCAGCATCTCACCACATTCTTCCGAGATGCATTTCGGCAAGAATTGAAAGAAGCCGGCTTTGCAGATGGTCAGAATGTAAAGATTGAATACCGATGGGCAGAGGGCGACTACGACCGGCTCCCGGCGTTGGCAGCCGAGCTCGTAAGGATGCGCGTGGCAGTGATCTTCACAATTGGAGACGCCGCGTACGCGGCGAGGGCGGCGCAACCCCCGGCTGCTCACGACGCCATTCCAATCGTGTTCGCTTTGGGCGATGACCCGGTGGCAGTCGGCCTCGTCGCAAGTCTCAATCGACCGGGCGGACATATTACCGGAGGGACTAGCTTCGGCCATTCCATCGGACCGAAAAAGCTGGAGTTTCTTCGGCAGTTCGTACCCGCATCGAAGCTGATCTTAGGGTATCCGATCAACCGATCCATTTGGTCGGCGGTGGATTCGATCTGGCCGTGCGGATCAGGGAATTGCCGGATTCGTCGCTGAAGACGCGGCGGGCGGATAGCGGATCGCGAATTCGGCGAGGGCCGGCACGACAAAGGTAGAGCCGAACAGCACCGGCGCTGCGATTCGTAGCAGCCCGGACGGTTCGGCCCGACGGCTCGCCGCTTCCAGGCGGGCCTCCGCGATCTCGGCAGCGGCTGGCTTGACGCGCCGGTAGAATGCTAGGCCGGCCTCGGTGGCAAAGGATTTTCGGGTGGTCCGCCGCACCAACTCGACGCCGACACTCTGCTCCAGCGCGGCCAGAGATCGATTGACCGCCTGTAGCGAACGGCCGAGCCGGCGCGCCGCCGCCGTCTGGCTGCCGCGCGGGTTTAACAGACGCGCGCCGGGTGATGTTCCCCTGGTTTCACGCAAAAAAGCCCCGGCATTGCCGGGGCTGGAGTTTGGCGCCGGAGGCGGCCGTTGGCCGCTCCCCGACTCGTATTCGTTCAGAGCGACATCGCTTCGGGGTAATAATGAAACCCCTCCGAGGTCTTGGCGATATGGCCGTAACCCGGCCAGGCGAAGTGATAGGACATCACGGGGATCTTGTTCGCAGCGATCGTGTCGAGCAACTTCACCCTTGTCTCGGCGGCCTGCGTCGGGTCGGTGTCGTAGGAGAACTGCATCCGTGGCTTTTCCAGCAGCAAGATCGGGTGGTGAGTAAGATCGCCGAGGAAGGCGAAGGATTTTCCTCCCGAGGAGACCATGAAGATCGTGTGACCCACGGTATGGCCCGGCGCCGCCAGGGCCTGTACGCCGGGCAGGAATTCCTGGCCGTCTTTGAAGAACACCAGGCGGTCGCGCACCGGCAGCAGGTTCTTGCGTGCGTGAACCACGAAATCCTTCAACGGGCTGCCGAGTTTTCCTTCATCGGTCCAGAAATCGAAATCGCTCTGGGCGATGTAGTATTGTGCGTTGGGAAACAGCGGCTTGTCGGCGGCGTCGACGATGCCGCCGATATGATCGATGTGCGCGTGCGAAAGCACGACCGCGTCGATGTCGCCCGGCTTGATGCCGGCCTCGGCCATGCTCTTCTGCTGACGGCCGGTAGTCGGTCGAACGCCTTCGACGTTCCCATGCCGGTATCGAAAAGCACGAGCTTGTCGCCCATGTTCACGATCGGGAAATTCTGCTCGAGCACGACGTTGTCGGGCGACAGGAAATTGTCGCTCAACATCTTCTTCACTTCTTCATCCGGCACGCCGATGAAGGTGCCCTTGGGAGGGCCGAGCGGCAATGGCCCGTCGGAGACGACGGTGACTTCGGCGTCGCCGAGATCGAAGCGGTAGAAGTAGGCCGGCTGCGTCCCGAGCTTGGGTGCCAAACCG
>CAWHQY010000080.1:0-147909 GCA_963831505.1 uncultured Alphaproteobacteria bacterium
CCCGCTTCGACCCGGCCGAGCCCGTCGAGCTCCATCACGACGCGGTCCGCCGGCTTCAGCCACACCGTCTTGACCAGGCTTCCCGTCAGCACGATCTGGCCGGCATGCAGGCCCCTGCCCTCGGCGGCGAGATGATTGGCGAGCCAGGCCAGCGCATGATGGGGATGGCCGAGCACGTCGGCGCCGGTGCCGCGGCCGGCCTCGCTGCCATTGATCAGCGCTCGGCCATTGACCGAGAGCAGGTCGGGCGCCGCGTTGCGCGCGACCGGCTGCGCCGAGCACGCAGCCGGCGGCGAAGAAATCGTCCGCGACCAGCGTCGGCGCGCCCAGCGTCTCCCATTGCTCATAGCGGTCGTCGACGATCTCGATCGCCGGCATATAGGCCTCGATCGCCTCCATCACCCACTCGGCCGTGAACGGCTCCTCGCAAGGCAGCAGATCGCGCGCCAGCCGCACCGCGATCTCGCATTCGACGCCGACGCGGACGAAATCGGCGGCGCGCAAGCTGACGCCGATGTCGTGGACGCCGCGCGCGAACACGCCGCCGCCGCATGGATGCGGGATGTCGAGATATTCCTGCATCACCTCGCTGGTGCAGCCGATCTTGTAGCCGACGAGCGCGCCTACGCTCGGCAGCAGCAGGTCATGCACGGCGCGCTGGACGCGGTAGCCCTCGGCCTCGTCGCGGGGTGCGGCTCAGGCGGCAGCGGCTTCAGCGGCGCGCGATTGCGCCGCGCGGTGGCGATGGCTGGGCGGCTTCGAGAATTCGGTCCATCTGCAAAGGCCGTCCTGGAGCTATTCATCCTCGTTCACAGGATCAACGCCAGCGCGAATCGCCGATTCAAAGGTCCCGCGAGCGAATTGATTTCAAACGGAAATCGGCCGGCGCTTCAAGTGAGGCTGCAAGCCGCTATTCGTCGCGATAGACCTTCTCGCGCTTCTCGTGGCGCTCCTGCGCTTCGACCGAGAGCGTGGCGATCGGACGGGCCTCGAGCCGCTTCAGCGAGATCGGCTCGCCGGTCTCCTCGCAATAGCCGTAGGTGTTGTCCTCGATGCGCTGCAGCGCGGCGTCGATCTTGGAGATCAGCTTGCGCTGGCGGTCGCGGGCGCGAAGCTCGATGGCGCGGTCGGTTTCGGAAGACGCGCGGTCGGCGAGATCGGGGTGATTGACGTTCTCCTCCTGCAGGGTCTGCAGGGTGAGCTTGCAATTCCCGGAGGATCTCGTCCTTCCAGGCGAGCAGCTTGGCGCGAAAATATTCGCGCTGGCGCTCGTTCATGAACGGCTCTTTTTCGGAAGGTCGGTAGTTCTTCAGTTTTTCCAAGGTCATCCCATCTGTACGCACTGCACCGCTTCTTTGCGGCGGAGCGCCCGGCACAGGTCCCCCGCGCGCGGCTTATATAGCGGCGCCTTGTGACAGACAATATCGGCGGGAGCACCACAAAACAGGCTCTCCCGGCTTTCCGGGCAGGAACCTGTGCGCAACGCAAACCGGCCGGAAGCCGGGCTGTTCCGGGCCTAGAACCGGCCAGCCTTGGCCAATTCGACCTCCACCCGAAGCTCGATCTCGGACAGCACCGAATCCAGGCCGGGATCGCCGGAGGAGGATTTCAGGTTGGCGGCGGCGTCGCGGAGCCGCAGCACCGTCGCCGAATCGAGGTTGCCGGAAAGAAGCCGCAACTTGAGGTCGTCGAGCACGTCGAGCGCGCCCTTGCCGCGGGCGACCGAGCGCCGGCGCCGCTCGGCCGGATCCTCCTCGATGCCCTGCATGGCGATCAACGCGTCGATATTGGCGGCGGCCTTTGGCGCCAGGGTGGCGCGGGTTTCCGAGGCCGAGCCTGTGTCCTCCGGCAGCGAAAAGCCGCTCGAATTGGTCCGCCTGGTGCTGGAGGCCGGCGTCCCCAGCGTGGTGCCGTTCGGTCCGTAGATGCGCATGGTCTGGTCCTGCGAGGTAGTTCCGCCAACATCGCCGTCTTATGGTTAATGCTGCGTAAACGGCCCGGCAAAAACTGCCGACAGGCGGCAGTTTTCGATTCCGCTGGTGACGGGGCCCCTCACCGCCGCGCGCAAATTTTATTCAACAAAATCAATAAAATATGCACGCCGCACGGCGTGGCACGGCGCTCGCATAGTGAACTGCGGACGGAAGGCTATGGGAGTGGCCTCCCGTCCCGGGAAAAGAGAGTTTCGAGGGGAGCAGAGGATGCCCAGCATCCGGGCTTTGAGATTTTTGGGAGTTGCCTGCGCCGCGTTTGCCTGCGCTGGCGGGTTCGGTCGTGTCCGCACAGGCGACGTCCCGGATCAAGGACCTCGCCAATATCGAGGGCGTGCGCCAGAACCAGCTCATCGGCTACGGCCTCGTGGTCGGCCTCAACGGCACCGGCGACACCCTCAACAACATCCCCTTCACCAAGCAATCGCTGCAGGCGATGCTGGAACGCATGGGCGTCAACATCCGCGGCGCCACCATCCGCACCGGCAACGTCGCCGCCGTCATGGTCACCGGCAATCTGCCGCCGTTCGCCACACAGGGCACGCGGATGGACGTCACCGTCTCCGCGCTTGGCGATGCCAAGAATTTGCAGGGCGGCACCCTGCTCGTCACGCCGCTGCTCGGCGCCGACGGCAACGTCTACGCGGTGGCCCAGGGTTCGCTCGCGATCTCCGGGCTTCCAGGCCGAGGGCGAAGCCGCCAAGATCGCGCGCGGCGTGCCGACGGTCGGCCGCATCGCCAACGGCGCCATCATCGAGCGCGAGATCGAGTTCGCGCTGAACCGCCTGCCGAATGTGCGCCTGGCGCTGCGCAACGCGGACTTCACCACCGCCAAGCGCATCGCCGCCGCCATCAACGACTTCCTCGGCGTCAAGACCGCCGAGCCGATCGATCCCTCGACCGTGCAGCTCTCGATCCCGCCGGAGTTCAAGGGCAACGTCGTCGCCTTCCTGACCGAGATCGAGCAGCTCCAGGTCGATCCGGATCTCGCGGCAAAAATCATCATCGACGAGCGAAGCGGCATCATCGTGATGGGCCGCGACGTGCGCGTGAACACGGTCGCGGTCGCCCAGGGCAACCTCACCGTCACGATTTCCGAGAGCCCGCAGGTGAGCCAGCCCAATCCGCTGTCGCGCGGGCGAACCGTGGTGACGCCGCGCAGCAGCGTTGCCGTCAGCGAGGATGGCAAGAAATTCGCGGTCGTGAAGGACGGCGTCTCGCTGCAGCAGCTCGTCGACGGCCTCAACGGGCTCGGCATCGGGCCGCGCGACCTGATCGGCATCCTGCAGGCGATCAAGGCCGCCGGCGCGATCCAGGCCGACATCGAGGTGATGTGATGCAGACGACCGCCGTCGGCTCCTCCAGCCGCATCTCCGCCGACTTCAACGTGCGCGTGATCAACGGCCGGCCGGATTTCGAATTGGCCGCCGCCCTGCAGAAGGTCTCGCCGCAACAGCAGTCCAGGGCGAAGTCGACCGCGACCGATTTCGAGGCGATGTTCCTCAATTCGATGTTCTCCGAGATGACCAAGGGGCTGAAGGGCGAAGGCCCGTTCGGCGAGACGCAGGGCACGGGCGTGTGGCGCTCGATGCTGACCGAGCAGTATTCCAGGAACTTCGCGCGCGCCGGCGGCGTCGGCATCGCCACCGAAGTCTATCGCACGCTGATCGTGCAGCAGGCCAAACGCACGAGCCAAGAGTAAGCAAGGCAGCAGGAGCAAGGGGATCACGAGATGAACACACCCGCACAACGGCGCGAAGCGCCCTCCCCGTATCCGGCGGCCGCCAATGCCGGCGAAGCGCGCAAGCTCGCCGAAAACCTGATGGACGTGATGAACACGCTGCTGTCGGTGATCGAGCGCGAGACCGAGTTCGTGCGCGCCGGCAAGCTGCGCGAGGGCATGGCGCTGGAACCGCAGAAGTCGGAATTGTCGCGCCGCTATGTCGCGGTCGTCGGCCAGATGAAGGCGAGCCAGAAATACCTGTCGCAGGCCGCTCCCGAGCTGCTCAAGACGCTGCACCGCCATCACGACGTGTTCCGCTCGATGCTGCAGGTCAATCTCACCGTGCTCGCGACCGCGCATGCGGTCTCGGAGAACATCGTGCGCGGCGTCAACGCCGAGATGCAGCGCCGCAACATGCCCAATACCTATACGGCGGCAGGCCGCCGCACCGCGCCGAGCCCGCGCCAGACCACGCCGCTGTCGGTCAGCCGCTCGCTGTAGGCGCATGATCCGGAAAAGTGTGTAGCGGTTTCCCTCGCGACAAACGCGTAGCGTTTGCGCGGAGATCATGCGCAAACAAAAGACGCCGACAATTTTAGGCAAAATCGCGCGCCACCGGCAGCGCGCCATTAAGCGCGTTCCCTAACAGAACGTTGAAGGCTCGCTTCTATGGTTGCCAATGGGACGGGTTGGGATTTGACTTTGCAGGCGGCTTTAGGAGGCTGCTATGAGCACGGATTTCAGCATCAGGCCGGTGGGAGCACCGGCTCCATCGCCGGTCGTTCAGCCCGTCAGCCAGGCGGCGAACAGTGCTGTCGCGACCGAGCTTCCCGCAAGCCAGAGCATCACCGCTGTGGATGCGGGCACCGTCACGCGCAACGACGCGGAGGCGGCGGTGACCTTCGACATCTCGCACGAGGCATTCTACGACCGCGCCGCGGGCGCGATGGTCTACCAGGCCGTCGACCAGAAGACCGACGAGGTCGTGAACCAGTATCCCGACGAAGCGGTGTTGCGCCGGCGCGCCTATTTTCACGCGCTGGAGATGAGCAAGGACAACACCCCGCGGGTGATCCCGACCGATCGCGTCGCCTGATTTTTTGGCGAGGAGGCCCGGCCGCCGGACGGCGTCAGGCCGTCGCTGGGCCTGTCAGGCCCGTCCCGCGAGGCCGGCTGCGATATTGCAGTTGATGTCGATCAGCGACTTGAGCTTCGCCGGATCCGGATCCATCTGAATCTCGATGGTTTGCTTCATCACGAACACGCCGATATTGGCGATGTTCTGGCGCACTTCCATCGAATTGGGATTGTCGCTGGCTTCCGCCGCGGTGAGGAAGATCGACCACAGGCGGCGATTGAACATCAGCGCATTGTGCATGTTGCGGTCGGGGCCCTTCCAGTTGTTCTGGACCTCCTGCAACTGCCTTGCCGCCTTCAGAAGCGCCTGCGCCTCGATTTCCCTGGGAGATGCCGTCGTTTGCGAAGTGCGAGCATAGGCTTGAGCGGCATTAGACATTCAGAACCCCGGGGATTACGCTAGTGACGCGACGAGACTGCCCGCGTTTTGTACGTGGTTGCGTTTAAAATATGGTTAGCGATTGTTTCCGTAGATGTACGGAGCCGAAACAATCGCCAGACCGCGCCCATCAACGTGGCATTCGCGGCATGAAAAAACGGCGGGCTTTGGCCCGCCGTTTTTAGTCTGATTGTCTTCGAATTTAGCGGAGCAGCTGCAGCACGCTCGCCTGCGACTGGTTGGCGAGCGCGAGCGCGGAGACCGCGATCGACTGGCGGGTCGACAGCGCCTGGCTGTTGGCCGCCTCCTCGTTGGTGTCGGCCAGCGTCAGGTTCGATGCACCGGTCTGCAGCACGTTGATCAGGTTCTTGTTGAAGTCCTGGCGGATCTGCACGATCGAGAGGTTCGAACCGAGCGCGGAGGATTCCGCGCGCAGCGAGGTCGAGGCGCCATCGAGCGCGGTGAGCACCTTGTTCGCCGAGTTGCTGTCCAGGAAGTCGACGCCCGCAGTGAGCGTCGAGAGCCCGAGGCCGGCGTCGTTGAAGGTGACGCCCGTGATGCTCAGCGTGGAGCGGCCGGTCTCGTTGAACACCAGCTTCAGCGTGTCGCCGTTCAGAAGGTTGACGCCGTTGAAGGACGCGTCCTGCGCCGTGGTGTTGATCTGCGCCAGCACGTTGTTGTACTGCGAGACCAGATTGGCGCGGGTTGCTTGCGAGTTGGGATCGATGATGGGCGGTCCGGCAGCGGTCAGGCCGAAGAAGGCCCCACCGGTCGACGAAGCCGAACCGCCGATCGTGCCGACCGTCGAGGAAGCCGCGTCGTTCGAAGTGATGATGTTGATGTGGCCGGTGGTGTCGACGCTGGCTTGCAGGTTATTTGCCGCCAGCGCCGCGTTGAGCTGGTTCAGATTGGAAATCTGACCCGCGCCAAGGCCGAATGTGAGGCTGGTCGCCGTGCCGCCGCCGGTCGGGGTGACGGTCAGCGTCTGGCCGGCCAGACCGTCGCCTTGCGCGGTGAGCCCGAGCTTGGCCAGGACCGTGCCGGAAAGAGTCAGGCCGAGGGGGCCGCCGTTGAGGTTGATCGAGCCGCCCGAGACCGACGTGGTGACGCCGGTCGCCGCGTTGATCGTCGAGAGCAGGTGAGCCACGTTGTCACCGATGCCGATGCTGGTGCCCGAGCTCGAGGTGCCGGCGACGAAGGCGAAGGTGATGCCGTTGACGACCAGGGTGTCGCTGGTGGAGATGGCGGTGGCGAGGTCGTTGGACGATGTGGTGCCCGTACCAGACAGCAGCGTCGCGGTGGTGATCGCGGCGGCGGTGCCGGTGTTGTCGTTGTTGACGACAGAGCCGGTGACCGGGCTTGTGTTGGCCGCCAGCAGGTTGGAGGCCGTCGCGCCGGTGAGCGTGTTGGAGTTCACGTTGGATTTGGTGGTGTACCCGGTCGGGGTCTGCAGCACCTGATGGGCGATCGACTGCGCGCTGGCGACCAGGGACTGCAGCGATGTGAGGCCGGTGTTCGCGGCCTGCAGGATCTGCACACCGTTGCCGATACCGTCGAGCAGATTGGCGATGTCGCCGGCGCGGTTGTTGAGGGACTGCGCTGTGAAGAACTCGGTCGGGTTATCGAGCGCCGTGTTGACCTTGTTGCCCGTGGCCAGGTTATTCTGGGTCTTCGCGAGCAGCGAGGCCGTCGACTGCAGGGCGAGCAGATTCTGGCGAACCGATGCCGAAAGAACAATACCGGACATGTCTCAAACCTTCCTAGTCTTAGGTACAGCCCATTTCTAGGGTGACACGCTTAAATTAAGGTTAATGGCGCTTTAAATTAATTAGTTAACGGTTCGTTACCGGCCGCCCCCCGCACGCAGGTATAATGTATCGGACGCGCAAACGAAAAAACGGCGGGGTTTCCCCCGCCGTTTTCCGTCTTTTTTGCCGCTTTCAGGCTTAGCGGAGCAGCTGCAGCACGCTCGCCTGCGACTGGTTGGCCAGCGCCAGCGCGGAGACCGCGATCGACTGGCGGGTCGACAGCGCCTGGCTGTTGGCCGCTTCCTCGTTGGTGTCGGCCAGTGTCAGGTTCGACGAACCGGTCTGCAGCACGTTGATCAGGTTCTTGTTGAAGTCCTGACGGATCTGCACGATCGAGAGGTTCGAACCGAGCGAGGATGCTTCCGAGCGCAGCGTGCTGGAAGCAGCCGAGAGCGTGTTGAGCGCCTTGTTCGCCGACGCGTTGTCGAGGAAGTCGGTGCCCGCAACGACCGTCGTGAGGCCGAGGCCGACCGCGTTGAAGGTCACGCCGGTGATGCTCAGGGTCGACTTGCCGGTCTCATTGAACACCAGCTTCAGCGTGTCGCCGTTCAACAGGTTGACGCCGTTGAAGGACGAATCCTGCGCCGTGGTGTTGATCTGCGTCAGCACGTTGTTGTACTGCGCCACCAGGGCCGCACGCGTGGACTGCGCGTTCGGGTCGGCGACCGGCGCGGCGGGCGCTGTCACGCCGAAGAAGGCCCCGCCGGTCGACGAAGCCGAACCGCCGATCGTGCCGATCGTCGAGGAAGCCGCGTCGTTCGTGGTGACGATGTTGATCTTGCCGGTCGCGGAGTTGATCGTGGCCTGCAGGTTGTTGGCCGCCAGCTTCGTGTTGAGGTCGTTCAGGGTCGAAACCTGGCCGGTGCCCAGACCGAAGGTGATGCTGGTCTGCGTGCCGCCGCCGGTCGCGTTCGACGGTCAGCGTCTGGCCGGCGAGACCGTCACCGACAGCCGTGAGGCCAAGCTTGGCCAGCGCCGTGCCGGACAGGGTCAAGCCAGCAGTGCTGCCGGCAACGGTGATCGCGCCACCGGAGATCGACGCCGTGACGCCGGCCGCCGCGTTGATCGTCGAGAGCAGGTGAGCCACGGTGTCACCGATGCCGATGCTGGTGCCCGAGCTCGAGGTGCCGGCAACGAAGGCGAAGGTGGTGCCGTTGACGACCAGCGTGTCGCTGGTGGCGATCGCGGTGGCGAGGTCGTTGGACGAGGTGGTGCCCGTACCGGACAGCACTGTCGCGGTGGTGATCGCAACGGCAGTGCCGGTGTTGTCGTTGTTGACGACGGAGCCGGTGGATGCGGTCGGCACGAGGCCAGCAGGTTGCTCGCGGTCGCGCCGGTGAGAGCGGCCGAGGTGACGTTGGACTTCGTCGAATATCCGGTCGGGGTCTGCAACACCTGGTTGGCGATCGACTGGGCGCTGGCGACCAGGCCCTGCAGCGAGGTCAGGCCGGTGTTGGCGGCCTGCAGCACCTGCACGCCGTTGCCGATGCCATCGAGCAGATTGCCGATGTCGCTGGCGCGGTTGTTCAGGGACTGCGCGGTGAAGAAGTTGGTGGGGTTGTCGAGCGCAGAGTTGACCTTGTTGCCGGTGGCGAGGTCATTCTGGGTCTTCGCGAGCAGCGAGGCAGTCGACTGCAGCGAGAGCAGGTTTTGGCGGACTGACGCCGAAAGAACGATACCGGACATTATTCATACCTTTCTGGTGTGAAACTCAGAGTACTGCCCGACCTTCTTGGTCAGGTGTCCCGGCGACGGTCGTCTGAAGTGGCTAAGAAAACATGAAATCGGAGCGCCCCGGTGATTCCGCGATTAAGCAAACGCCCTTCCGGTTTGGAATTTCCTCACCAAGCCTTGCGCCAAGACCATTGATTTCATTGCCGATTTCAGCGAGGCGAAAACTCATTAACCGAGCGTTAACCTTGATCGGAAAGGATCGCCGATATTGGACGAAAAGGCGCAGGCGGCTATTCCGCCGGACGCCTGGGCTTTCGAAATTAGCTGTAGTTGATCGCCGGCGTCAGAAGCGGCAACGGAGAACAAATATGGCCCTGAAGGTCGAGCTCAAGCCGCACGAACGAATCATCATCGGTTCCTGCGTCGTCACCAATACCGACCAGCGCGCACGCCTGCTGATCGACGGCGAAAACATTCCGATCCTGCGCGAGAAGGACATCCTGACGCCGGAGACGGCGAATACGCCCGCCAAGCTCGTCTATCTGGCGGTGCAGCTGATGTATATCTCGCCGGATCCGCAAGACAGCCACGGCACCTACTTCAACCTGCTGCGCGACATCGTCGTCACCGTGCCGACCGCCTGGCCGATCATTGAAGGCATCAACAACTGCATCCTCGCCGGCGATCTCTATCAGGCGCTGAAGGAAGCCAAGAAGCTGATCGCCTACGAAAAGCAACTGCTCGAGCAGCATGAGACGATCGAGGCGAGCCGCAAGGCGGAAGTGGCGTAGCGCCGCCCTCCTGGCCGGAGACAACGCAAATCGCGCGATCGGGCGCCTCTCGCCCGATCAACCCGCCATCGCTTCTTCGGCTATCCCGACCCGCCCCGGGGCGGACGACGATCGCCGCGCCCCGAATTCCAGCACTGCGGAAACGAGCCTGTCGATGTCGACGACATCGGTGCGGTGATTGACGATGGCCGCGCGTATCGCAAGCCGGCCGTCGAGCACCGTCGTCGACGGCGCGGCTATACCGGACTCCTGGAGATTGACGACGATCTCGCCATTGATCCTGTCGGCGTCATCGGCACAATAGCGGAAGCAGACGATGTTGAGATCGACCGGCGCGAGCAGTTCGAGCCGCGGCTCGGCCAGGATGCGTGCCTCGAGATATTTTGCGAGCGTGCAGCAGCGCGCGATGACGGCGCCGAGCCTGTCGGCGCCGTAGGTCTTCAGCGTGAACCAGGTCTTCAGCGCCCTGAAACCGCGCGACAGGTCGGGTCCGAGATCGCACGGCCACAGCGATCCAGCAGCCAGTCCCCGTGCTTCGCGCCGCAGATACGCCGCGGGCGAGGCGAAGGCATCGCGGTGCTTCTCCCCGTCGCGAACCAGAAGGAATCCCGCGTCGTAGGGCACCTGCCCCCATTTGTGGAAATCCAGCGCAATCGAATTGGCGGCCTCGATGCCCGCTAGGCGCGGTGCGAGCGCCGGCGAGAGGATCGCGAGCGCCCCGAACGCCCCGTCGACATGGAACCAGAGATCTTCCTCGCGGCAGAGTCTCTGCGAGCGCGCCGATATCGTCGATCGCGCCAATATCGACGGTGCCGGCGGAGGCGACCACCAGGAACGGCGTCAGTCCGGCCGCCCGGTCGCACGCGATCTGCGCCCGCAGCGCCGCGACGTCGATGCGGTGGGATTCGTCGACGGCGATCGAGCGCAGCGCGTCGCTGCCGAGACCCGCGATATCCACGGCTTTGGCGATGCAGCCATGCGCCGCCCTTGACGTGTAGGCCGTCAGCAACGCGCCCTTCTCCCCGATGCCCTGTCGTCGTGACGGCTTGCCGAGCGCGGAGGTCCGCGCCACCAGCACCGCCATCAGATTGGCCATCGACGTGCCGGTGACGAAGATTCCGCTCGCGCCGGAGGGAAAGCCGAACATCTCGCGGGTCCATTCGACGATCTGCCGCTCGACTTCGATCGGCATGTGATCGCGGCCGCCGAGATTGGCGTTGAGGCCGGCTGCCAGCATTTCCGCAAGCATGCCGACAGGAGAGCCGCCGCCATGCACCCAGCCCATGAAGCCGGGATGAACGTTGCCGGTCGTATAGGGCAGGACGAAATCGGTGAAATCGCCGTAGACATCCGCGAGATCGGACGGCGCTCGCGGGAGTTTTTCGCGAAACTCCGCGCGAACCGCATCCGGAATCGGCTGCCAGACCGGCCGCTCGCGAATGGTCGCGATGTAGTCGATCATGTCATCGAGCATGCGATGACCCTGGGCACGGATATCGTTCCAGTCGTGCGGATCGAGCGTCTCGCTCGCCGCAACGGCAAGCGGTACGTCGTGGCGGGCCTCGCTCACGCCGCCCGCTCCTGCCGGTTTCGCGCACGCCGCACCAGCATGGCGGCAAAAGCGTCGAAAATCCTGCGCATCTGCGGCGGCTTGTAGGGATAGACGTCGGCGTGGTCCATGTTGTGGACCACCGCGGTGTTGTCAGCCTCGAAGATCAGCAGCGCGCCATCCCCGGTTTCCGCGCAATCCACGGTGAAATATTCAAGTCCGATGCGCTCGGCCATCGCCGCGAGCGCGGCTCTGTGCCTGCGGCCGAAATTGATGTCGAAGGTGCGCATCCAGGTCTCTTCCTCGCAGCGCTTCTCCGCGCATTGCGCCATGCCGGCGTTGAGGTACCAGATGTCCCAGCGGTCGGCGATCGCCATGTGGCAGGCGAAAGGCTGGCCGTCGATGAAGACGACACGATATTTGCGGAACAGCCGATCCTCGCTCGAATAATCGACGAAGCGCGAGACGAAGAACAATTCTTCCGCACGGCTTTCGAGATAGTTCGCCAGCGCCGGCGCATCGTCGATCCTGGCAAGGCCGGAGCCGGCATGCGATCCGCGCGGCCGGGCGATGACGGGAAAGGCGAGATCGGCGGCAATGTCGGCAAGCTCGGCGGGCGAATGCACCACATCTTCGAGGCGCTCGCGCGTGACCACGAGGGTCGCCGGAATCTCGAGACCCTCGATGCCGTCGAGCAGTCGGAACAGCTTGTCGCGATCGAGGCTCGAGACGAGCCTCGGCGCATTGAGCAGCGGCCGCGGCCAGTTCGGCAAAGCGGCATCGATCGTCGCAAGCGCGTTGCGGCAGTCTTCGGAGTCGGAAGCGATCACGATCGCGATGTCGTGGTCGGGCAGCGGGGACGGCAGCTCGGCCTCGGGGATCACATACAGCACCATCAGCTCGATGCCGGATTCCTCCAGCAGGAATTCGATCGGCATGTTGCTGCCGATGTCGGTGGCGGCTGCGAGTGCGAGCACGCGCAGCCGCGGCTGCTTCGCCGCGCAAGGCGTCCGGAACAGCCGATGCGACAGCAGCACCTCGTGCTGGATCGCAAGGCCCGCCTGCTTGTCGCCGAGCAATTGCGCAATCAGCGAAGCGTCGATGCCCTCGCCCGCATTCGCGGTACCGTTCAGCAGCTTTGCGACCAGCTCCGTCCATTTGGGACGAAGGTCGTGGCCGTCGAAGGCCAGTTTGGTAAGTTTCGCCATGCCGATACGGTCAGCGCATTCGGCGCGCGCCGCATCGGACGTCTCCAACGCCCTAGATTCCATGTGACAGCCCCCTCAAGCCCGCCTCGCCGTCGAGGGCGAGCAACAGTTCGATCTTCGCAACGGTTTCCGCGATGCAATCGAGCTCGCGATACACGTTCTGTGCGGCAATGACCGCATCCGGCGACCATGTCTCGGTGACGAGACGCGCGCCGACACAGAGCCGAAGCACCGCCGTCGGTTCGCGCACACGCTCGATCCGCACGGGCTGGCCGACGAGACAGCGGCGCCCAACGATGCCGCGTTCGGCCTCGCTGCCGTCGATCACCTGGCTCAGATCCTGCGCGAGCGCTTGATGGAGCACGCGGCAGTCATGTGCGGAGATCACCCTGCCCCGACGGTGAATCGTGAACGGAAAGATCGTGGCTTCGGAAAACTCATCGTCGTCGGCGGTCGCATCATCCGTGGCGCCGACCAGTCGAAGCGACGGCGACAGCGCGATCAGGCTTTCGATGCCGGCGCGAAATTCCCGCAACGCGCCGGCGCGAAACGCCGAAGGCACCTGGTAGTAGGCGCCGATCTCCTCCAGTGCCGCTTCCCAGCGCAGCCACTGGCCGAAATTGGCCCGGCTCGCAAAGCGAGGCCGCAATCTGGTCCATCCCTTCGGCCAGTCGCTGCGGCTCGCATAGTCCAGGATTCCGGGTGCGATCCCCTCACCGCGGTCGAGCGCATGCGACAGGAACGACGGAACAAGCAAGGCGCCGCTGAAGGCGGGCCCGCCAAAGAATTTCGAACCGGTGACGAGCACCATGTAACCGCGGTCGAGCAAACCGGAGAGCCGGCGCCGGCCAAGGCGCATCTGGCAGGCATCCACCACGACCAGGACCTGTTCGGGCCAGCGGCGCCCGATCTCGTCGAGGCAGGACTGGCTCGGCGCACGCCAGCCGAGCTTCGAGGCGTCCATGATATGCAGCAGCACATGCGCGCCGTCGTCGACTGCGGCCTGGATGGCATCGAGCACCGCGGAATCGGCGTCGCCGCGCAATTTCAGGCCGGAGGCGTCCGCGAGCGGCACGTTGACACAATCGCCGGCAAGGCCCGCGATCGGCATATCCTTGCGAACCGTCGCACCGCTTGCCGTGAAGCGACCGAAATGGCGACCGCGTGCGGTATAGGCCGTGCCGCTGCCGGTCTGGTCGGACCCCACGACAACGGTCGTGAGCCGCTCGCCGAGCAGCGAACGGGCGAGGAAAAGCGCGTGAAGCTGCGAGTCCGTTCCCGACGGCGAGAAGATGACGTCGACATCCGCCGCGGACAATGCGAGATGCGCCTTCAGCTCCTCGCGCATGTCCTCGATCCGGATATCGAGCGCGTCCTCGAGTCCGACGGCAATGGCGGAGCGCATCAGCTCTTCGCGCGCGAGGCCTGCGCGATCGTAGGCGCGCTCGGAAATGGCCGAAGCGGTGCTCGACGCAAAACTCCATGCCCGCGGCGATGGCGACGGTCCGCAGCCGTAATCGTTGAGGCGCGTGATCGGGTCCAGCATCAGCCGGGGATCGCCGCCACAGGTGAGCAGATCGTCCAGCGTGGAGAAGAGATCGCGCAGCCCGCCATTGAATGCCGGAAACCGGGAAGCTTCGGGAGCATGCAGGTGGGGAGTAGCGAAGGTCATCCGTGCGTTCTCAGGCGGCATTCGCCGCACCGGGCGCCGCCGCAAATTGCGAGGCAACGTCGCCACGGAAGACCGACGGCCCGACATGGTCGAGGCGGCTGTCGAGATCGGTCCAGATCTCGCCGCCGATATCGGTCCAGCGCCTGCAGAAGGCAAAATCCTCGCTGAGGTAGGTGCCGTCAGCCGGATCGATCATGCATTCGAACAGTGCGAAACGGTTCGGGCTTCCGGCGAGCGCATCGAGCGAGTGCTCGCGGGAGAATTGCAGCGACGCGTAGGCCGGATGTGCGCACATTCTCTCAAGCACGTGGCGGCGGATCATCAGGAAGCCGGTTCCGGCATAGCGTACCCGCGTAAATCCGTTGACGACCCTGACCTGGTTCGGATTGTCGAGTTCGAGCACGTAATCGAGCGACGCCGACGGCAGGTTTGCTCGCCCCATGGCCATCGCCTGCTGCGCCTTGGTCCAGTTGACCCGCTTGATCGGATAGCAGCCTGCCACGACGTCGGCGCCGGATTCGATCAGGCGGAACACCTGATCGGGCGTGAAACCGATATCGGCGTCGATGAACAGGAGATGGGTCGCGGCGGGATCGTCGAGGAACAGCGTGACCAGGTTGGCCCGCGCCCGCGTGATCAGCGCGTCGCCATCGCGCAGATGCACCTTGAGGCCGAGATTGGATATGCCCTGCACGGCCTGCTGAAGCCCGAAGATCGAGCTGGCATAGATGCTTGAAACCTGCCCCCCGAAGCAGGGCGTGGCAACCACGAGATGGATACGATCGGTCATGATTGGCTCCGAAGCCACAGGCGGCGCTGCACTTCTCACCAATAAGTAAATAGACGTGGTTAACGAAAACCTAACGCCACCCCTGCCCCGTTAAGCCACCGGCAGGAACTTGGTCAGGCTGAGCTGGGAGAGCATCGCCGTGGTCTGGTACGACGCCTGCAGGCTGTTCTGCAGCGCCAGGATTTCGCTTGCGACCTGGTTCTGGTTGATGCCCTCGGTCTGATCGACCAGGCTCTGCAACGCCGCCTGGGTCTGGGTCTGCCGGGCGGTCGCATCCTTCATGGTGGTCTGCGCGGTGGCGAAGTCGGTCTGGATATCCTGGATCGATTGCTGGCCGATTTGGCGCGTCAGGTTCGACGCGACGCGCTGGCTCAACGCATTCACGGCGGCCGGCGAGTTGGTGCCGGTCGGCGACACCGTCACCGCCGCATAGGTCGCGATCGCCTGGATTGCGCTGCGGATCGCCTGCTCATTGGCCTGCGCTCCGAACTGCACGGTTTGCGAGGAATCGACGCGCACCGTCGCCGTCGAGCGCGCCGAGCCGGGTCCGGAATTGCCGGTGTACCATTTGACCGTATTGGCCGAGCCGTTGACGAGGCTCGTTGCCGACGACAGAGGCGAGCCCGACACCCGCAGCGGCGGCTGGGCCGCGGTCACCGTGCCGCCGAAGCCGAGCGCGGCGAAGGCGGTTGCGTTCGAGCTCGCGACCGAGAGCGTCGAGGCGTCGTCGGTGTGCAGCGTGATGACGCCGCCATGGACGGTCGACGGGGTCGAGGTGCCCGTGATCTGGTCGATCTTGGACAAAAGCGTCTGCACGTTGTCCGTGACGTTGATCTGGTTGCCGGCCGCGCCCGACGCGACGAAGGTAAGCGTCGTGCCGTCGATGGTGATGGTGTCGCCCGGCGCGAAGCTCGAGGTCAGCGAATCCGTGCCCGAGGTGCCCGACAACGCGGTGGCGCCCGTGATCGGCGCCGCCGGCGACGCCTGGTTGTTGACGGCACCGCCGGTCGCCGTTCCGCTGGTGTTGAAGAAATTGTCGCCGGCCTCGATGGCCGAGGCCGCAACCAGCGAGGTGCTGGCGAGCTTCGAGATCGACGAGTTCAGCAGGGCGTTGAAATTCGCCGTGGTCGCGGCCGGCGTTGCGCCGATGGCGAAGCTTCCCGTCGGCAACGGTGTCGAGCTGGACGCCGTGAGCTGAATGGATTCGGTGGTGCCGTCGGGAAGATTGAAGGTGAGACCAAAGGTATCGCCGGGGTTCGGATTGCCGGCCGTGAAGTCGACCGTCACGCCGACCGGCGAGCCGGAAGGCCCGGTCACCGTCGCATTCGTCAGCGAGGAGGTCACCGAGGAGAGTTTCAGCCCGAACGGCGAGCCCGCGACGTCTTCCGCGACTTGCGTCGAGGTCGCCGTGGGTGCGGTGATGTTGAGACGGCCGAGACCGTTGGCGCCCTGATCGGCCTGCAGCCGTTCGGAGACCACCTGCTTCAGCCCGGCCTGGGTCGTGGTGCCGTTGAGGATGTCGTTGGCGGAGGCCAGCGCCGGCGTGTTGATGGCGGTGCCGGAATAGATATAGCGGTTGCCGACCTGGGTATTGAGGATGCCGACCATCGCCGACAACTCGGATTGCGCGTTCTGCTGACCGATGGTCTGGCCGGTAGAGGTCAGGTTCTGCGGCGACGACGACGCGTTGCTCTGCACCTGCGACGAGATGGTCGACAGCGACTGCAGCCCGGTGTTGGCCGCCGAGATGATCGTGTTGACGTTGGTCATCGTGCTGCCGAACGCCGCGATGTTGGCAAGCTGCGAGCGCGCCGCGATCGCAAACCCCTCGTCGACGCCCATGCCGGCGTAATTCGTCGACTTGACGCCGGTCGACAGCTGGACCGACAGGTTCGAGAGCTGGTTGTTGAGGTTCTGCACGGACAAACCGAGCAGGGAAGAACCGTAATTGATGCTGGCAACCGACATATCTTACGCGTCCTATACTTGAGCCTGCAGCAAGGTCTGCATCATGCTTTGTACGACCGACATGATGTGGGCGTTGGCTGCATAGGTATTTTGCACCTGGATCAGGTTCGACATTTCGGTGTCGATGTTGACCTTGGCGGTCGAGTCGAACTTCTGCTGCAGCGTGTTGACGACCACGCTCTGGCCCTGCTGCAGTTGCGTCGCGAGCGTCGAGGCATTGCCCTGCTGGCTGATGAACGATTGCAGGTAGTTCGAGATCGAGCCGGTGAAGGGCTGCGCCGCCGAGCCGAGGCCGGTCGACGGCGAGAAGGTGAAGCGGCCGGTCGTGAGCTGCGAGAACAGGAAGTCCGAGCGCGTGGTGTCGCCGGCCGGGGTTTGCGGCGAGGTCGAGTAGATGCTGAGCGCCGACGGGTTGTTGACCACGGCCGAATTGACGCTGATGCGTCCGGCAAGACCGGTCAATTCCGGGCCGTTCTTGGTGTATTGGCCGGTGTAGGGTCCGTTGCCGTCGGTGAACAACGCGAGTTGCGGAATGCCGCCCGCGATCGCCGTGCTCGTGATCGTGCTCGACGCGGCATTGACGGTCGCCGAGCCCGATCCAAGGAGATTGAGCGTGGACCCGGTATTGGTGAAGCTCAGGCCGCTCGGTCCCAGCGCCGTGTTGAGCTGCGCGACGACGGAAGCCATGCCGAGCGAGAAATTGACGCCGACCTTGAGCGGATTGGCGCCAGGGCCGTTCTGCAGCGGCAGCGCCAGCGGGTCGGTGACGTTGACGATCGAGATCTGGTGCTGGGTATTGGTCGCAGTGTCGGTGTAGCTCAGGTTGACGGTGTTGCCCGCCAGTAGCCCCGAGGTATTGACAGCAAAGCCCCCCGCTACGGCCGTACCCGCGGTGGTTACGTCCGAGAGCGAGGACGCCAATGTGGCCGCCATCTGGTCGACCTGGGTCTGCGCCTGCACCAGCGTCTGGTCGCGCAGCTTCAGGTCGGCCGCGATCTGGCCCGAGGAAAGGGCGTTATTGGCGACGAGGTCGATAGCGGCGCCGTTCGGCAGCTTGATTGCAAGCGAGCCGACGCCGTTCTGCGCCGGATTGGCGCTGTACAGCGAGGTCGCGCTCAGCGCGCCCGGCGAAGTGAAGGTGAAGCTCGAGGCCAGACCCTGCCCCACGAGCTGGAGGCCGGAATTGGTAAAGATGTTGGTCTGGTTCGAAGGATCCGTGACGACGCGGATGTCGACGAGCTTCGCGAGATCGTTGATGGCATTGTCGCGCTGATCCATCAGCGTCGCGGCCAGCGGATCGTTCGCGCTCAACCCCTGCAGCCGGGTGTTGATGTCGGCGATCTGGGTCAGGTCGGTGTTGGCCTGGTTGGCCGAATTGCCGATGTCCTGCTCGACATTGGAGCGGAGCTGCTGGATGCCCGATGTGGTCGAGTTCAATTGCCCCGCGAGCGTCTGCGCCGCCGACAGCGCCACCGCCTGCGCCGAGGAATCGCCGGGGCTGTTCGACAGCGATTGCAGCGAAGTGGTGAAATTGTTGAGCGCGTTTTCCAGCGTTCCGTCGCCGCCGGGGGTGCCGTATACGCTCTGAAGCTGGCTCAGGATATTCGCGATCTGGTTGGCATAGCCGCCGCCGGAAGTCTCGGTGCGAAGCTGGTTCTGCACGAACAGATCGAGCTGGCGGTTGACGCCGGTGACCGAGACCGACGAGCCGGCGGTGCCGCTCGGGATCTCGATCTGGTTCGGGCTCTGATTGACATAGCCGGGCGTCTGCGCGTTGGCGATGTTCGACGAGATGATCGACAGCGACGCCTGGTTGGCGCGCAGACCCGACATCGCGGTGGCTAGGGCTGAACTCAAACCCATGTCAATTGCCTGCCTTGATCGACTTTACTCCGTACCGCGCCGGTCAGCGCAGCACATTCAGAAGGTCCTGAACCATGTTGTTGGCCGTCGTGATCACCTTGGTGTTCGCCGAATAGGCCTGCTGCGTCACGATCAGCTTGGTGAACTCGTCGGCGATGTCGGTGTTCGATCCCTCCAGCGAGGAGCCGCTGATGGTGCCGGACGCGCCGATGATCGCCGGCCCCGATTGGTCGGTGACCTGATAGGCGCCGCCATCGAGCGCCTTGAGGTAGTTGGTGCCGTTGAAATGCGAGAGCGTCACCGCCGCCAGATCGATGTTCTGGCCGTTGGAGAAGGTGCCGACCACGAGGCCGCTGTTGTTGATGGCGACCGACTGCAGCTGGCCGGCGGCAAAGCCGTTCTGCGTGATGGTGTTGATGGTCGCAGCCCCGCCCGAGCTCGCAAACTGCGTCAGCGCGCCGCTGGTGATGTTGACGGTGAGGTTGCCGAGCGCCTGTCCGTCCACGGTCACGCTGGGCACGGCGATCGCGGTGCCGCTTGGCGAGGCCAGCGCACCGCTGGAATTGAAGATGAAGTTCGTGCCGGTATTGACCCAGGCCGCCTGCGCGCCGGTCGCGGTGGTGGAGGTCTGGTAGAACAGGTTCCAGGTGTCCTGGTGCCCGGCGCCGAGCGAGGCGCTGTCGGTCTTGGCCCAGCGCAATTGCAGGTTCACCGGCGTACCCGCCGCGTTGTAGGCCGTGACCGCGCCGCCTGATATGGATTCGTTGGTGAAGGCCTGAATGTCGTTGCCGGTAACGACACCTGTGCCGACATTGGTGCCGGGCGCACGCGCCAGGGTGTACGTCGGGGTGAAGCCGAGCGCCGTGAGGGCGGCCGTGGCGGTGCCCGCACTGGCGCTGATCGTCAGATCCTGCGCGGTGCCGGTGTGTAGCGTGATTTGACCGCCCGAGACGGTCTCCGTGGCACCGGTGATCACTGAAATCTTGTTGAGCAGCGTCCCCACATTGTCGGTGACGTTGATCTGGTTTCCGGTAGCACCGGAGGCGACGAAAGTGAGAGTCGTGCCGTCAACCGTGATGGTGTCACCGGGAGCGAACCCCGCGGTCAGCGAGTCGGTGCCGGTCGTGCCCGCCAGTGCTGTGCTGGCAGTGATCGGGTTTCCCAACTGGTTGTTGACGACAGGGCCGGTGTGAGAGGCGTCGATGGGCGGCGCCGGCGAGCCGATCGGCAAGGGGTTGGAAGCAAAGTCGGAGGGGTTGATGCCGCCGGCTGCGGTGAGCGAGCCGGCAGAAGCCCCCGTGCTGGCCGGCGTCTTCGGCTGGGTCGGCAGGTTCGCGGCATAAGCGATGGCGGTTGTGGCCTGCGCCGGGATGAAGTTGTTCTGGAATTGCAGCACCTGCGGCACGTTGCCGGTCGGGTTGCCGGTCTTGGGGTCGACGGTCACGCCCATCAAATAATAGCCGGCACCGTTGACGAGATTCCCGTTGGCGTTGACCTGGAAGTCGCCGCGGCGGGTATAATTGGTCACACCGGAGAACACCGGCACGTTGTCGGTGAGCGAGGTCGGCTTCTGCACGGAGAAGAAGCCTTCACCGTTGATCGCCATGTTGGTGGCAACCGTCGTGGCCGACACCGTGCCTTGGGTGGAGATGGTGGCCTGCGAGAAGGCATCGACGCCGCCGGCGACCTGGCGATTGGGCGTCGTGGCATCCGGGATCAGGTCCTCGAAGGAAGTGCCGATGCCCTTGTAACCCGTGGTCGAGGCGTTCGCGATGTTGCCGGAAATGTTCTGCAGCGCGAAGGATTGCGCGCGCAAACCGCCGACCGAAGTGTTCAGTGCGTCGAAGATACCCATAACATTGTCTCCACATGCGATGCCTGAGGCGAGCCAGAGGCTACGGCCGCAATTCGCAGGAGACTGTCGCAAGCCCTATGCCAACATATAAAATATTGAAATATCAACGACTTAAATGAATATGCCCCGGCCGAATGACCGGGGCACATTTGCCGGGCGGGCAACTATTGCCGGGCGAAACCTACATTTCGTCAGCTCGCCTGCGGTCCCGCCGGATGGAACACCAGCGCGTAACCGTCCATGCAATAGCGCAGGCCCGTCGGCTTCGGCCCATCGTCGAAGACGTGACCGAGATGGCCGCCGCAGCGGCGGCAATGCACTTCCGTCCGCAGCATGCCGAAGGTCCGGTCCTCGGTCTTGCCGACGGCGTTCTCGAGCGGCTGATAGAAGCTTGGCCAGCCGGTGCCGCTCTCGAATTTGGTGTCCGACGAGAACAGCGGCAGGTCGCAACCGGCGCAGGCGAAGATGCCCTTGCGATGCTCCTTCAAGAGCGGGCTGGAGCCCGGGCGCTCGGTGCCCTCCTTGCGCAGGATCTCATATTGCTGCGGCGTAAGCTGCGCGCGCCATTCGGCATCGGTCTTCTCGATCTCGAACTTTTCGGCGGCTTTGGCCGGCGAGACCCTCAGCCATCGGAACGCGGCCAGGCCGAGCAGGCTGGCGACCGAGGCAAGCAGAATACGGCGGTCCATCATGATGTTCTCCGTGACTGTTCGCCCGAAATACGGAACTCTCGGGAGAAAGTTACACCGCTTTGCGCCGATTATTCTCAACTTAATGCGAGGTGTGAGCATCCATGGAGCGGGCGGCAATTTTCTGAAGCCAAAGCTCCCCTCAAATCAATAGTTTGCCGGTGGGATTTGAATCCGGCATGGGAATGCCGGATTGGCCACTAGGCCCCTCCTCTTCGCGGTGAGCGGCCGGCACCGGCGGCCCCGGATAAGGCCGCGCCGGATAGGCCTGCGCCGGTTCCCGATGCGCCAGAGGCGGCTCCTCATTCGCTTGCACCGGCTTCTGATAAGGCTGCGCTTGTTGTGCCTGCGGCGGCTGACGTGGTGCTGCTGCGGGACGCGCGGGGCGCGGCGGCGGGCGGCCCGACGGCGGCCGTCGAACGGCGGGCCGCGTGCCGGCCTGGCGGTTGGCTTCCGCAAGCCGCGCCTCGCGGATGCGTTCCTGTATCCGCGCCCGTTCGCGATGGCGCGCGAGTGCGCCGGCCGCAGCCGCGCTGCCTCGTCCCCATAGACCGACAACATAGCCGGCGACCCGGCCGGTCGAGCCGCCCGCCCATACCAGCTCGAACGGCGTGAACAGCCGCCAGCGCTCATCGCCCCACAGGATGCCGCGCGCGACCAGTTGGCCGGCCATCGCCGAGGTGTTGAGCCCCTGACGGCCGAAGCCGCTCGCCACCCAAAGGCCTTTGCGCAACTGGCCGATCTGCGGCATGCCGTGGACGGTCTGTCCAATCGCGCCGCCGAACGTATCCGATATTTCGACCCGGCCGAGATTCGGGAAGATGGTGCGGATACGGCGGGCGATGGCGCCGGAAAAACGCTGCGGCCGCGCCGCCCAGGTGGTTTCGGGGCTTGCCCACATCAGCCGGTCGCCGTCGACAATGCGGAAATGATCGATGCCGTCGGTATCTGACACCGATCCCTTGAAGGCCACGATCTCGGCGAGCCGCTCGCCGAGCGGCGCCGTGACGCCGGCGTAACGCCAGACCGGCAACAGGGTTTCCGACAATCGCCGGAGCGGCGCGCCGAGATGGATATTGCCGGCCAGCACGATGTGCGAGGCGCGCAACCGCGCCGACGGCGTGACGATGCGCTTGCGGATGCCGGAGGCATCGATCGAGACAACCGGCGTGTCCTCGAAGATCCGGGCGCCGGCCCGCCGCGCCATCGCGGCGAGGCCATGGACATACTTCCGGCCGTCGATCTGGAACGCCTTCGGGTAATAGACACCGTGGAAATAGCGATCGGTCTTGAGCTCGCTGCGCACGCGATCGATCTGCCAGCCTTCTACCTCGGTCTCGAAATCCTCCGAGAGCATCTGCAGCCGGCTGATGAGCTGGTCGCCGACATCGACATTGGAGACCTCGAGCGCGCCCTCGCTCAGGGCAATGCCCGGAATATTCTCCTCCGTCGCATTGGCCCGGACATAGGCGCCCCCCTCCTTCGACAGGTCCCACAGCGCCTTGGTGTCCTCGAAGCCGATGCGCTCGATCAATTCGCCGATCGGAAGGCCAAAACCCGGCATGACCGTGCCGAGCTGGTGGCCGGAAGCGTTCCAGCCGACATGCCTGCCTTCAAGCACGGCGACGCTGGCGCCCATCCGCGACGCCTCCAGCGCCACCGTCAGCCCGGCGAGGCCGGCGCCGACGATGCAGATATCGACGTCGAGGTCGAAGGAAAGCCGCGTGCGCTCGCGCAAGGCTGCGGCGTCGGGCCCCTCGGTCGTGCCTGTGAAAGTCTCGATCATGCCGTTTTCTTGCGAACCGTTGTTTCTTACGAAGCCTTGGCGCGCTTGTCACCTTGTCCTAAGGCTGGGCCTGTAGATTAAATGAAGACGAATCGAGACTGTTGCCCATGCGCCGTTTGATGCTGCTGCGTCACGCCAAAACCGAGACCGACGCGCCTTCCGGCCGCGACCAGGACCGCCGTCTCGACGACCGCGGCCACCGGGACGCCGCCGAAATCGGCGCCTGGCTCGGCCGGCATCCGCCCTTTCCCGGCCTGGTGCAGGTTTCCTCGGCCGTCCGCGCCAGGCAGACCTGGGAACTGGCCTGGGAGGCGATGAAGGAACATGCGCGATCTCCGGAGGTCGAGTTCTTGCCGGAACTCTACGCCGCGGATGCGGCGCAAATCCTGCAGGTCATTCGCGGCGCCTCTGCGACAGACCCGAAACACCTGATGGTGGTCGGCCACAATCCCGGCATGCACGAGTTGGCGCTGATGCTCGCCGGCAGCGGCGATGCTGCCGGGCGTCAGGCGCTCGCCGACAACCTGCCGACCTCGGGTCTGGCGGTGTTCGACTTCACCACCAACGACTGGAACGAGGTGGCGTTCCGCCGCGGCAAGCTGGTGCTCTTTGTCAGCCCAAAACTTCTGAAGCAGGCATCCGGCGACTGAACGCGCTTTCGCATTTGTGCTAGCCTGAGCATAGTCAGGGGAGGCGCAGATGTACAAATCCATTCTCGTGCCGATCGATCTTGCCGACACCGATCTGGCAAAGCCCGCGATCGCCACCGCCGCGACGCTGTCGCAGACCTGGAGCGGCGCGGTGCGCCTCTTGAACGTGCTGCCGATGACGCCGGTGATGCTCGCGGAATATGTGCCCGCCGATTTCGATACGCAGCAGCGCCAGACCTCCGAGGAAGCGCTCGCGATCGTCGCCCGGGAATCCGGCATCGATGCGTCGCACATCTCGACCGTGGTCCGGCAAGGCGGCATCTATCACGAGATCCTCGAGGAGGCCACCGCCGTTAAAGCCGATTTGATCGTGATGACCTCGCACCGGCCGGCCATGCGTACCTATTTCCTCGGCTCCAACGCCGGACACGTCGTCCGCTATGCGAAATGTTCGGTGCTGGTGGTGCGACACTGAGCTCTGACGGGAGATTTCGTGAAGAACTGGTGGCGGAAGTGGACCTATGAAATCCCGCTCGCGTTCGGTGACGCGCTGTGGGAAGTCGCGGTGGTGCGGTTCGCCGCCTTCCTCGACCGACTGACCCTGCGCAAGGTGATCGAGTTCATCGCCATCTTCATTCTGGCGCTGGCCTTCGCGCAGACCTTCCCGATCGACCTCGCCTTCATGTTTGCCGGCGACACGCTGATGTACCTGGAATTCCTGGTCGCGATCCGGCTCGCCGCGGGCAAGCTTTATCTGAGGGAAATCCTGCGCTTCGTTGTGCGGCTGGCGCAGCTTGCGATGCACGGCGCGCGGACGGTGGTCAGCCGCTCGGCAATGCGCCTTTCCAGACGGCGCGAGCGCGGCATTGCGGCACGGCCAACCAGACCGCGCCGCCATTCGCCAAACGCCGACGACGAACCGGCATCGGTTGGCGGCTGGGCTTTCGGGGCGGCATGAGTCGCCGCGTTATGTCGGCCACTCCGCAATGAACCCCTTCGCCTTGTAGGCTTCGATCTTGTCCCATTCGACGAGAACGCGGCGGCGGAATTCCGGATCGGTATACCATTGCTCGCGCGGCGTCGCGAAACTGTCCACCGTGATCAGCATCTTCTCGACCTCCGGCCAGTGCGCCTGCAGCGTCATGGCGTAGCGGCGGCCGGTCCAGGTATTGCCGAGACAGATCACGCTGCGGATATTCTCGAGCCCGAGCGCGGCATCGATGACCGGCAGCGAGAAGATCACGTTCTCGCCGGTATTGGTGGCCCGATGCTCTTCCAGGATCAGATCGGCCGGCACCCCGCCCTCGACCATCAGGGGCTTGATGATCTCGCACTCGGAAAGGTGCGAGCCCGCCGTCACGCCGCCGCTGACGATGGCCCGGCGGAACAGACCTTCGCGCCAGAGCCGGCAGGCGGTCTCGGCGCGCAGGAACTCATCGTGGCGCGTGCCGAACACGAACAGGAGGTCGGCAGGCTTGAGCGGCGGCGCGATCAGGTGCCTCGCGTTGATCGCGGCGATCTCGGCCGCATCTGGCACCCGGTCGTGTCGATCGTGCACGCAAACGTCCCTCGCCCGGCGGCACGATGCCCTGCAGGCGCTTCCGCGCGAAGTCACGATTCATTGCGCTTGATGACAGGTCATTGCGCATGACGACCGGGCGGCCGAAGCGCGCTTGTGCGACGGCCTCGGTTACCTGGTGTGAGCCCGCGCTGTCGATCACCGTCACACCATTGGCTGCGGCCTCCGCATCAACGCCGCTCGTGAAGGGTGAGATTCGTGGTGCTGGCGGGAGGCGGGTTTGCCTCTCCCCCAAAGACCACAACCCGCTGCGCCACATCACGGCAATAATTCGGTCGGCAAATGGTCGAACGAATAGGTGGTCGGCCGGTTGCGCCGGACAAAGCCTCCGATCTGCCAGCCGAACAGCGCCGCAAAGCCAAGAAAAAACAGCGCGCCGGCGTATTGGCCGATCACGAGTGCGCGAATGAAGAGGCCGAGTAGCATGATGCCGACCGCCGCCACGAGCGAAAGCGCTGCGGCGTAGGTTATTCGTCCGAGGCCGCCGGTGAGTTCCGCCGTGCTGCCGCTGGCAGCCATGCGTTGATGCAGCGCGAGGACGAAATCCCGGTAGCCATTATCCTGCGTCTTCATCAGCGCAGCCGTCTGCCAGGACGTCGACACGATGGAGAAACGCGCGCCGCTCTTGTGGCTGATATCGGCACGAAAGCGATGCGCCTGCATCCATACCGGCCGGAACGACAGCCGGATCGCGGATATGTCGGCATAGAGCCACGTGCCCGAACGGCCGGCGAGCCGCCAGGAAAGTCCCGCTTCCGTCAAATCGAACCGGTGCGCCGTCCCGATCAGCGACGCCTTGAAGGCGTAGCTCATGACGGGCGCGTCGGTTGTCTGTTCCTGCATTGAAGTTTCCGGCGCTTGCGATACGAGCCGGCTTTATCCTACAAGTGACCCATGGCCGAGACGAACTTTTTTCCGCGCCGACTGATCCTTGGCGGCGCGGTGATTTCCGGGGTGCTGCTGGCGCTCGCCGTTCACATGCTGGTCGCGCGCTATGGCCTCGACCTCGGCGGGCTCTGGCGGTCGGATACCCGGAATTTCATGCCTGCGGGCGCCGCGATTGCCTGGTGGATGATTGCGACCGTCGCGTTTTCGGGAGGCTATTTCACCGCGAACCTGATGCATAGCGCCGTCTCGGGGCAGATCCCGCGGCGGATGCGGCAATTCCTGATCGCGGTCGGCGTATTGCTGCTGGCCGGCGCGGGCCAGGCGGCTGCCGCGCCGAGCGCGATCCCGAGCATTTCGGGCGTGCTGGCCGGGATCGCGGCTTTGTGCCTGGGTGCGGTGATGGCGTTCTGCGGCGCGCATTTCGCGCTGCGCAAGGCCTAGGACCGCCGCTCCTCTCGCTGCACGCCGCCGCGCCAGATCGCGGCCCGCCGCCGCAAGCAGCAGCGCGGCCGAACAGAGGGAACTGCGCGCCTTACGCCACCGCGTCCTGGCGAGGCTTGATCAGCAGACCCTCCACCTCGGCGATCGGACGCGGCTTGCTGATCAGATAGCCCTGCGCCTGGGTGCAGCCTTCGCGGCACAACATATCGAGCTGCTCGTCGGTTTCGACGCCCTCCGCGGTGGTGGTGATACCCAGAACTCTTGCCGAGCCCGGTCACCGCGCGAATGATCGCGAGCGAGTCCTTGCGCGTGGCGAGTTCGTTGACGAACGAACGGTCGATCTTGATCTTGTCGAACGGAAAGCTGCGCAGATAGCTCAGCGAGGAATAGCCGGTACCGAAATCGTCGAGCGATATCCTGACGCCCAACCGCCGCAAGGCGTGCAGCATCGCGCGAGTGCCCTCACTGTTCTGCAACAGCACGGATTCGGTGATCTCGAGCTCGAGGCGATCGGCGGGCAATCCGGATTGCGCCAGCGCATCCTTCACGGTCGCGACCAGGTCGCGGTCGCGGAACTGAACCGGCGAGAGATTGACCGCGACGCAGGCCGTCGACCACTTGGCCGCATCGCGGCAGGCTTGACGCAGCACCCAGTCGCCAAGGGGGAGGATCAGGCCGGTCTCCTCCGCGAGCGGAATGAAATTGATCGGCGCGACCAGGCCGCGCTCCGGATGACGCCAGCGCACCAGCGCTTCGCACACCACGATCTCGCCGGTGGCGAGGTCGCGGATCGGCTGATAATGCACCTCGAATTCGTTTCGCTGCAGCGCGAGCCGAAGATCGAGCTCCAGCAGGCGGCGGGCCTGGGCGCGCGCGTCCATTCCCGCCTCGAAGAAGCGGTAGGTGCCGCGGCCGTCCGCCTTGGCGCGGTAGAGCGCCAGATCGGCGTTCTTGAGCAGTTCGTCTGGATTGTCGCCGTCATCGGGCGCGAGCGAGATGCCGACGCTGACGCCGATCACGAGCTGGTGGCCCTGGATCTCGTAAGGCGCGGAAACGACTTCGACGATGCGGCTCGCCAGCGCCGAAACAGCCGTGGGTTCACAGCCGTCGCAGAACTGCACGATGGCGAATTCGTCACCGCCGAGCCGCGCCACCGTATCGCCCGGACCAAGACATGTGCGCAATCGGGTGGCGACTTCGTTCAGCAGCGCGTCGCCGATCGGATGGCCGAGCGAATCGTTGATTTTCTTGAAATGGTCGAGGTCGAGGCAGAGCGCCGCAAGCTGGTCGTTACGCTTGACCCGTTTGAGCGCGCGATCGAGCTCTTCACGAAATAGCGTGCGGTTCGGAAGGTTGGTCAGCGCGTCGTGGCGCGCCATGTGCGAAATCTGCTCCTGCGCTCGCTGCCATTCGGTGATGTCCTCGAATGTCGTCACCCAGCCGCCGCCGCTCATGGGCTGGTCGACCATGCGGATCGAGCGCTCTTTCCAATCGAAGGTTCGGGTGAGGGTCTTGCCTTCGCGCGCCTCGGCGAGCAGCTTGGCGAACAGATCCTCGGGATCGCCATCCCAGTTGCCGTCGGCCTTCATGTACCTGAGCAGATCGAGCAGCGGACGCCCCTTGAAGCGGACGATGCCGGAGCCCATCAGGCTGACCGTGCGTTCGTTGAACAGGAGGATGCGGCCTTCGGCATCGAACATGCAAAGGCCTTGCGACATGTTCTCGAGCGCGGTGTCGAGCAGGACCTTCTGCTCGCGCAGTGCGCTCTTTGCGCGGCGGTCCATCGCGGCCACCGACAGCGAGATGAAGAGAATGACGACCGCCGAGCCCGCGACCAGGAACGAAAGCGTCGCAGGCGAAATCGCAATGCCCTCGGACACCAGCGTCGGATCGGGGACCAGTGTCACGGCGCCCATCGCGGTGAAATGATGCGAGACGATGGCGACTGTCAGCAGCAGGGCCGCCACAACGGCACGGCCAAAGCCGTCGCGGCTCGAGGCGACGACCAGCGCCAGCGCGCCGAACAGGCTGCCGAACACGATCGAGGCGGTCACAATGTCGAGCGACCAGATGATGCGCGCCGGCAGCTCCAGCGCCATCATGCCGGTATAATGCATGGCCGCGACGCCGATGCCGACGACGGCGCCACCGATCGCGGCGAACACGCGCCGTGCGTCCGCAAGCGCGATGGAAAGACCAATTCCGGTGATCAGCACGGCAAAGATCAGCGACAGCACTGTCACGCGGATGGAATATCCGGCGCCGCTGCCGGGGTCATAGGCCAGCATGGCGATGAAATGCGTCGCCCAGATGCCGCAGCCGCTCACCGCGGCATCGAGCGCGATCCAGAGCATTCGCGCGCGTCCCCGCGACGCCCTCGCCCGGTCGAACAGGCTGATGGCGACAGCACTGGCGAGAAAGCAGACGGCACCGGCCAGCGCGACCAGCCGCCAGTCATGCTCGGTGCTCAAGCAGTTCAATACTTGGTACATCGCAGGCCCCAGACAGTTCCTGGGGCTCCAAGAAACGCATGTCACCCATTCAACATCGTTAATCGTGGCTGTTTCACTTATCCGATGGTGAATAATTGCTTTGAATGCGCTGAGAAGGCCTGTGAACGCGATGAATTTGCGGGCCGTTTGATGCGTCCTGAAGCAGTCGCAGAAAGTTCCCGCGGGTTCCATGCGCCCTGCCAGGTCCGTTAACCTCTGACGGTAACAGCTTGCTCACGACCGATGTTTGGACGCGGCGAGCCATGCGTCGCGCGCAGTCCATGCGATCGGAGGAAGCCGCGCGACCTTTTGTCTCAACGACTTCGAGGACAACGCGGCCGTTATCGGCGTTGGCCAAAGGCGGCAAATCTTAACTGCCGGCCGCCCGCAATTGGGCGCGGCATATCAGGCGAAATAATGCCGTGATCAGCCTTGAATTCCGCGCCTTTTGGCTGTCCAGGGTTGTCTGCAAGGCGGAGGCCGAGTTCGTCGGGGACCCGAGCTGCCGTTGTCAAGGACTGCACAACACGGCCTTTTTGCCTTATGTGGAACCACGGGATATGGAGCGATCGGCCGCCGCGTTCGATCGATGGTTTGAACGGGCTCTCTTGGGATCGTATCGCCCTGCCGGGAGGATGAATGCAAGGATTGCTGACCGCGCTCCAGCGTGGCTTCAAGAAATGGATCGGCTGGAAACGGCTGGGTGTTGCGGCGAGCCTGCTCATCATTGCCTTTGCGATCAGGACTCTCGTCCATACGCTGAAGGGCGTCGACACCGGCGTGATCCTGACCGCCCTGACGGAGATTCCGCCGGGCCATATCGCGCTGGCAGCGCTATGCGTGGTCTGCGCGTTCGGCACGCTCACCTTCTATGATTTCTTCGCGCTGCGCACGATCGGCAAGAAGCAGGTGCCCTATCGCATCGCCGCGCTGTCGAGCTTCTGCAGCTATTCGATCGGCCACAATATCGGCGCCACCGTCTTCACCGGCGGCGCGATCCGTTTCCGGATCTATTCCGACTACGGGCTCAACGCCATCGACGTCGCAAAGATCTGCTTTCTTTCCGGCCTGACCTTCTGGCTCGGCAATCTCGTCGTGCTTGGCGTCGGCATGGCCTATCACCCGGCCGCAGCCTCCGACATGGACCTCTTGCCGGAGGCCATGAACCGCCTGATCGCGCTCGGCTGCCTTGCCGGGATCGCGATCTATTTCGTCTGGCTGATGACCGGTACGGAACGGCGCCAGCTCGGGCAGAACGGCTGGAAGGTTGTGCTGCCGTCGGCCAAGCTCACGCTGGTGCAGGTCCTGATCGGCGTGGTCGATCTCGGCTTTTGCGCGACCGCGATGTATCTCCTGGTACCCGTGCAGCCGCATATCGATTTCATGTCGCTGTCGGTGGTGTTCATCCTGGCGACCCTGCTCGGCTTCGCCAGCCACGCCCCGGGCAGCCTCGGTGTGTTCGACGCCGCGATGCTGATTGCGCTGCCCCAGTTCGGACGGGAGCAGCTCTTGGCGACGCTGCTAGTGTTCCGCGTGCTCTATTTCGTGATCCCGTTTGCGATCGCGATCTCGATCATGGGAACGCGCGAGCTCTGGCTCAACGTGGTGGTGCCCTGGCAGGAGCGCCGCAAGAGCAGCATCAACGGCAATGGCGGCGGCAATTGCGTTCCCATGACCGCACAATCATCGGCGAAACCGTCCCCCGTGCCGGCCCCGGCCACCGTGGCGCAGCCGGTGAAACGCCTGAAGTCGCAGGCCTGATTTTCACGTTATGGTGGTCTGACGCGGATACTATCTTGGTCTGAGGCCGATACTCTTATTTCCGCCCCAACTGTAACTCAAACGCGCGCCATGAGCCGCTTTTCGCTTCGTTCGGTCATTTTGGGTGCGCTGCTCGGCGGCGCGCTTTGGACGCTGCCCGTGCCACATGCGGCGGCGCAGACCGCCCCCGACCAGCCCCTGCAGATTTCCTGGGAGGTGAAGAACCGCTTCCGCCTGTTTCGCGAGGAGCGCGACTTCCAGCTCCACGCCGAAACCCTGCGCGGGCGCAGCATCCTTGCATCCGAAGACGCGCTGGAGGTGCAAAGCGACGGCCGCGGCTGGGCGCGCAACATGGTCAACCGCCTCTGCATCGACCTGCAGGGAAAAGTCGCCGACCCCTGCACGCGCGACAACGTCAAGGAAAATTACCTCACCCCGATCGACCATCCGATCGTGGTCCGCCTCGGCGGCGAGGTCCCGGTGGGCGCCACCTGCGCCTGGTCGTTCGACGACGGCGACGGGGCGCAGAAGTCGACCTTCGACTGCGCGGAAGCCGTCAATCTGCGCGTCCGCTACGGCCGGCAGACGGTCGCCACCGTCGAGGTTTCGAGCGGCTCGGATGCCACGCAAAGGATTTCGACCGAGATCCGGGTGCGCGACCTCTTCATCGCCGGGCTTGGCGACAGCATCGCCTCCGGGGAAGGCAATCCGGACCGCGCCGTCGCGCTGTCCGACGAGGGCTTCTGCTTCCGCTATTATCTCGGCTCGGCGTCGGCGCAATATTACCGGCCGAGCCGCGCCGGCTATAAGGGCGGGCGCGCCTGCGAGGCGCCGGATTCGCTGTCGAACTGGCAGCGCTATGGCGCGCTCTGGCTCAACGCCGCCTGCCACCGTTCGCTTTACAGCTACCAAACGCGTGCGGCGCTCGCGCTCGCCGTGCAATATCCGCACGTCGCGGTGACCTATCTGCCGCTCGCCTGCACCGGAGCCACCATCGCCGACGGATTGTTCGGCAGCCAGCGCGCCCGCGAATGTCCACCGAGCAAGTCCAGCACCACCTGTCAGGTCGGCATCAACGGTCAGCTTGCCGAACTGCGCGCCGCGGTGACCGCAGCGAAGCGCCGCCAGGCTGACCGCAATCTCGACCTGGTGCTGCTGTCGGTCGGCGCCAACGACATCTATTTCTCCGGCCTCGTCGCCGACGTCATCGTCGACACCACGACCGAGCGCGCGCTGTTCCACCGCACCGGCGTGATGGCTTCCGTCGACGATGCCCGTTCGGCGCTGGCGCGGGATCTGCCCCAGGGATTTTCCAAGCTGCGCGACGCGCTGAAGCCCCTGGTCGGCGATCTCTCGCATGTCGTCTACACTTCCTACGCCAACCCCACGCTTGCGGGCGGCGGCGTGCCCTGCCCCGGCGGACGCGCCGGCTTCGACATCCACCCCTCGTTCAACGCCGATCCGCAGCGGCTCGCCAATGTCTCCGGCTTCGTGCAGAACGAATTCCTTCCGCAACTGAAAGGGCTCGCGCTGTGCCAGGGCGGCATCCTGTGCCGCGACCCCCAGGGCGACCGCATGACCTTCGTGGAAGCGCACCAGGCCACGTTCAATGATCACGGCTTTTGCGCGCGCGCCGAAAGCGATCCGGAATTCGACCGGCAATGTTTCTCGCCCAAGGGCGAGAGCTTCGATCCCGACATCGTCAATTCTGCGAGCCAGCCGCTCGTCTGCGGCCGCAGTGCCGGCGAGTATCGCGCCTATCTTCCGCGCGCGCGCTGGATCCGCGACGCCAATGACAGCTACTTTGCGGCGATGACCTATCCTCAGGGCTTGCCGACATCGATGCAACCGGCGGACATCCATGACGCGACATGGGGCGTGTTGTCGGCGGTCTATGGTGGCGCGGTGCATCCCTCCGCGGAAGGCCACGCCGCGATGGCGGACGCCGTGCTGCCGGCCGCGGCCTATGTGCTGCGACTGGACGCAGCGGAACCCGATGTGCAGCGCGAGCCGCTGTCGCCTGCGGGATCGGCGCGGCAGTAGCATTCGAAACACGTGGGATGCTCTGAAGCTCGAGGGCGGAAGCGAAACCCATCCCCGCTCGCCGCGCGATGGTCAGGCAAAAGAACGGCCGGGTTTCGGACCCGGCCGTTCTCGCTAGTCAGATCTTGTGAATTATACCAACGGCCCTAAATATTGACTGTTGCCCATGTTCGGGTGGTGATTGACGCGATGCGGTCTGGATCTTGTTCGAAGAAGTTCCATGCGTCGCAGGTTTTATTGACGATGTCGTCGTAGTCGTCGAAGACGGTGATCGCGAGTTTGTTGCCGCGCAGATATTCCCAGACGTTTTCAATCGGATTGAGTTCGGGAGCGTAGGGCGGCAGACGCACGAGGGTGACGTTTTCTGGGATCGTGAGCGCGGCAGCAATGTGATAGCCGGCGCCATCGAGGACGAGAGCGGCGTGGCTACCTGCCGCCACCTTGCGGCCGATCGCCGTGAGATGCAGCGACATGGTCTCGGCGTTCGCCGCCGGCATGACGAGGCCTGCCGCGACGCGACGCTGCGGACAGGCCGCACCGAACAGGTAGGCCCAGTCGTAGCGTTGGTCGTGCGGCGCGCGGGGCCTCGTTCCACGCTTGGCCCAGACGCGGGTCAGCGTGCCCTGCTGGCCGATCCGGGCCTCATCCTGGAACCAGATTTCGATCGGCTTGCCTTTGGCGCGGTCGGGGATTTGTGCGCTGACTGTCGCGGCGAAGTTTTTTTAAACGCCTCCTGGGCTTCTTCGTCAGCCTGTGGGTGGCGGGGCCTTACCGTAAGCGCGAAGCCGATACCCTGGCTTCAGAGTTACAATGAATGTGCGAAGAAGCCTCCGGCTTGGAACGGAGGTTTGGATGGGATTGGACAGCAAAAAGGACGTCCATTTGGGCGGCTCACCGGTAAGGCCGGTGAGCCGGCTAGAGGTCCTCGAAGGACCGTCGGGGCGCCGTGTGCGTTCGGAGGCTGAGAGAGCCCGGATCGTCGCCGAGAGTTCTGCTACCTGGTGCCCAGGTGTCCGAGGTGGCGCGCAAGCACGGAGCGACGCGCTGGCAGATTTACGATTGGCGACGCCGCTTTCGACAGCGAGGGATGTTGGCGCCGTGCGAGGCATCGCAGTCGACATTCGCACCGCTAGTCGTGGAAAGCGCGTTGGAGGAGCGTCAGGTTCCGGCGATCAAGCTTGAGATCGCGATCGGCGATGTCGTGCTGCGGACGGACACAGCCATAGATGGCGAGCAGCTGTCCCGGGTGATCCGCGCAGTGCGAGCGTCACGATGATCGCGGCCGGTGCCGATCTGAAGATTTACATCGCGACGCGGCCGATCGACTTCCGCTGTGGCCACGATGGGCTTGCGGCGAAGGTGCATGAGATGCTTCGTCTCGACCCGTTCAGCGGCGCAGCCTTCGTGTTCCGATCGAAACGAGCGGACCGGATCAAAATTTTGGTCTGGGATCGAACGGGCCTGGTGTTGGTGCACAAGCGTCTCGAAGGTTGCAAGTTCGTTTGGCCAACGATCGCAGACGGCGTGATGCGCATATCGCCGGCGATGTTCGCAGCCCTGTTCGAGGGGCTGGATTGGAGGTTGGTCCGCCCGGAAGAAGCGCGGCGTCCACAGGTCGCTGGATAACTGCGGCAGAATGACTCAGAAGCTATTTTGAACGTGGCACGCGCGGCGACGATGTGCTCGAAATAGCGCATGAGCATCGCGGCGCTGCGCGACGAAAATGAACAACTGAAAGCGCTTTTGGCGCAAACGCAGGCGGCCTTGAGCGAGCATCAGGCGGCGCTGGCGACGTCGGAAGAGGCGCGGCGTCGGTTGGAGGTCATTCTCGGCGAATTACGACGCGAGAAGTTCGGCGCGACGTCCGAGAAGCTGCGGCCAGATCAGTATCACTTACCGCTGGAAGACGTGGAGATCGCGCAAGGCATCCTGGACGCGGCGCAGGAGAGAGCCGAGGCTGTGATCAAGGGCCGATCGCGGAGCGTGCCGGATCAAGGTTCTCATCGCAATCGCGGCTGCTTGCCTGCCCATTTGCCGCGGGTGGAACGGATCATCGAGCCTGCGAGCACGCTCTGTCCGTGCGGTTGCGGCGCCATGACGAAGATCGGCGAGGACGTCAGCAAACGCCTCGACGTGATCCCGGCGCAATGGCGGGTGTTGGTCACGCGCCGCCCGAAATACATCTGTCGCCACTGCTCGGGCCCTGTCGTGCAGGCGCACGCACCGGAGCACGTCGTGCCCAGCGGGCTGCCGACCGAAGCGGCCATTGCGCACGTGATCGTCTCCAAGTTTGGCGACCATACGCCGTTTTACCGTCAGGCCGAGATCTATGCGCGCCAGGGCATCCGGCTTGATCGGGCGACGCTGGGCAACTGGTCCGGCCGCGCCTGCTTCCATCTTCAGCCCATCGCGGACCACATGCGCCGCCGCCTGGCCATGGCGGATCGGCTGTTCATGGACGAAACCACGGCGCCGGTGCTCGATCCCGGGCGAGGCCAAACGAAGAAGGGCTACTTCTGGGCGATCGTCTCCGACGATCGCGGCCACAGCGGCCCAAGTCCGCCGATCGTGCTGTTCCGATATGCCCCCGGTCGCAGCGGTGCCTTTGCGGAGCAGTTCCTGGATGGCTTTTGCGGACGCTTCCTGCAATGCGATGCCTATGACGGTTATGACCGGCTAACCGAAGTCGCTCGACCGCAAGGGCCGTGGACGCTCGTGCATTGCTGGAGCCATTTGCGCCGGCGCTTCGTCAAATTGGCCCGTAACAGCAAATCGCCGATCGCCGAGGCCGCCGTTCGGCACATCGCACAGCTTTACGCCATCGAAGCCATGGTCCGCGGCTCATCGCCGGACATCCGGCTGGCCGCGCGCAGGGAGCACTCGCTGCCCATGGTCGCCGCGTTAAAGCCTTGGTTCGAGAAACAGCTGTCGATGATCTCCAGCGGTTCGACGCTCGCCGAGGACATCCGCTACGCGCTCAATCACTGGCAGGGGCTGACCCCGCTTCCTCGAAGACGGGTGTCATTCGGCTTGCAATATTGGCTCTGACGCAATTTTGGTGCAGCGATGATCATGTGGCACCGATCAAGCGGGCCTGCAGCAGGTCGAGCTTGGCGCGCCCGTACATCTGACGCTTGACGAGCTTGAGCTTGGTGATCTGACCTTCGGTCTGCCCGTTGGACCAGGATGTTGTAATCGCAGCGTTGATGGCGGCCTTGTCTTTGGTGATGCCGTTGGCGAAGGACGCGACGAGGCTTGTGCATGCTCGTTCCAACCATGGGTCAAGATCTGCGTGAGCCTTCTTGCGGATCATCGTATGGAAAGCGGTGATGACCTCTCGAGCTTCCACCAGGAGAGGAACGCCTTGCTCGATCGCCGCGATGGTAACGGTCTCAGACTTTGATAACGCATCGCGGCCATTGGTCATCAGGCGGGCGATAGTTCTGGCGGACGGCACGCGCTGTAGACTTTGAGCATCGGGCGTTTCGGCGCGTCGACGGCGTGTCGCCCATTCTCTAACAACCCGCTCCGACCCCCTAAAGCCCAGCACCTTGAGGCAACGCCACAATTCGGCACTGTTGTGACGACCCGTAGTCCACTGGACATCAAGCCAAGACAGATGATGTTCGAGAGAACTCTCGCGCACTCTGAATACATCCGTTCGCTGACCTCGCAGCACCTTGCGGACGAGGCCCCGGCTATGTCCCGTAAGCCGTACGATCTCCTTTATGGAGACGCCCGTCTCAGCCTGTCTGAGGATTGCCGCGTTGGTATCCTCACGCCGGAGATAGCCCTCGTACTGGATGCGCTCTGCGGCGGTCAGCAAGGTAGGATTTATGGTGGCGGCGCCGACCGCGACGCGAACCTGGCGCATGGATTTGCGGACCGCATCGAGGAAGGCGTGGCTGGCGTTCTCCATCAAATGCCAACGGTCAGCGACCTGGGTGGCGTGCGGGAGCGCCTTGGCCACAGCAAGGGCATAACCGCCGCCGCGATCGCGCGCGACCACGGCAATTTGCGGCTGCCCCGCGAGCCAAGCCTGTGCAGTAGCTGGCTCTCGGTCGGGTAACAGAGTGATCGGTCGTCGCCGCTCGAGGTCGCAGATGATTGTTCCGTACCGCTGATTGCGCCGCCATGCCCAGTCGTCGATTCCGATCACACTCGGTGCAGCAAAGGGCGGGCAACCGCGCCTTCGAACGACCCGAAGCAGCGTATCATTACTCACAGGCAGCATAAGTCGACGGGCAAAACTCGCCGCTGGGCGACCACCTAAGGCAAGGCCCAGGTGATGGACGACCAAATCGAGCCGCGCCGTTCGCCGCGCCCACGGCACCAGAGCCCCATCCTCGAAGCGCTCGGTGAAAATACGTCGACTGCACAGAACTGTATCGCAGCGAAAGCGACGCGCCACGACCATAAGCCGGACCTGCCGCCCCGCCAGTGGCAGATCGGTCAGGCGTCGCTGATATCGGCTATGGATCCGCCTCGAGCCGGCTCCGCACCCGGGACAGAGACTTTCGCCGCTCGTGGGACGTACGGTGATCACCGTCGTGGCGCCGTCACAGAACGCACTCTCCACGTCAAACCCGCGAGGAACCAGGGCCGACGGACGTAAGGCTCGCTGCATCACATTGATTCCTTTGTGAAACCAACGTGAGCCGGCGCTCGGACTTCATCAAAAGTGAGTCAGAGCCAAATTTGAACGCCGATTGACAGTGTGCCGCAACGTGCGCACAAACCGCTTGACGCTCTGGTAGCTGGACGGAAAGCCAAATTGATCGACCAGGTCTTGGTAAATCGCCTGTGCATTCCGCTTCAGGTGGACCTGTTCTTCGATCCACGCCCGATATGGTTCGCAGGCCGAGCGGGCCAGGCTGCTGGCGACTGTCGCTTCCGACACCCCAAAAGCCGGTGGTCGGGGTGGGGGAATTTGGTCGTCCGCGCCCGCCGAGCCGGCGGTCACCCCGGGGGAATTTGCCTCCGAACCAGCCCGCAGCGCTCGGTAACGCCGGATCGTCTTGCGATCGATACCCGTCAGCCTGTGGATCTCGCGCTGGCTGGCGTTGCGATCAAGTAATGTAAATACAGTGCTTTGCAGATGTGCCTTCAAGACGTTCAACTCCCAGTCCCCTTGCTCGATAAAAGGGAACGAAAATAAACGTCCTGCCTGACCGGCTACCGCTGTTCAGTGCCGTTGCCGGTGATCATCAGGTGGGGGAGTTTCAGGTGACCATACCCGGGGGATTTTGACCGACCCGCGGGGAGCCTCGCTCTCGGAATAGCGCTTGCCGAAGGCAAAATACATTCGCTGGACGACCTGGCCTCCAGATACACGGGCCAAGGCTCAATGGCAGTCTTTACGGACAGACATCGCTCCGAAATCTCCTGAGAATGTCTTCCGGCGTCAAATTTGACGAAAGTACCTATGCGCGCAACGACGATCTGACGCGTTTCTCTACTGCCCGCGATTTGCACGGCAGTATTGATGCGCTGCGTGCTTTTAAGGTCCGTGATGCTGACAAGGTAGGCGATTTCACTACGCGTCGGCTGAGACCGTTGTATTGGCGGTGGTGCTCCGGGCAGCCACTGGAAATACGCTCAGCGATTACCTCACCACCAGACTTTGGCAGCCGATGCTACATGGTCCAAGACCCGGGACGGCCTCGAATCCGGCGCCGGTGGTTTCAATGCAACCTTGGCCGACTACGGCCGGCTCGGCGTGCTGCTCGCCAACGATGGTGCGATCGGCAACAGGCAGATCGTGCCGAAGGATTATCTGCTGGAAGCGACCGATTCGCGTCGTCAACCAGACGCGTTCGCTCCGGGCATAGTTAGTCCGTATTTTGGATGTCGATGATGACGCCGCGATGCTGAAGGGAGTAGCGCGACTACTACGGCGGCACGGGTACGACACCGTGCTGTTTCCGTCTGCTGAGGCTTTCGGAAACCAGAGCGAATTCGACGGGGCGGTTTGCGTCCTTCTCGACATCAACCTCGGCGATGGGTCAGGCATCGAACTGAGGCATCGTCTCAAGACGGCTGGCAACCCTGTGCCGGTAATCTACATGACTGGGAACGACAGCTCTGCCGTTCGCGAGGCTGCGCTTCAGTCCGGATGTCTCGCGTATCTCACAAAGCCGTTCTCGGCGAAGTCCCTAATTGAGCCGCTACATAAGGCGGCGGCGGGGCTTGCGTACGCGCTCTGACGCAAGGGGCGAGCGTCATAAACCTTTGTATCGGTCCGTGACCCCTTTGGATGCCCGACGTTTCCCTACGTTCAATTGAGCCGCTGATCGCAACCATCTTAGATAGGGTATGCGGTAGCGGCTGTCCCTCCCCCGACCCGACGCTATCGCTGCCCCTCCTTGGGCGTTAACTCCCTAGACTTGGGCCGCTTGTGGCAACGCAAGCGGCCTTTCTTTTTTATGCCGTCACCTCCGCAGCAATTCCGCGCCAGATCGCGAGCCACGCTCGCAGCAGAGCAAGCTATCATTGGTAGCCGCAACTTTTCACCAGAGCCGCCGGTCGTCATCGCAACGTCAGCATCACCGTGCCAGTGATGGCGATCATCACAGCGAGGAAGATCAGCACTTCTAGGTTCGACGTGGTCCACATCGTGATCACTCAGGTTGTGAAGCCACTTCTTCTAAACCCGTCAGTCCTGCTCTTCCATGCGGCTTACCGTCGCCAGCATCTCGATGCGCACCTCCGCCGGCCAACGTTGCGCCGGAACCCACCCCCATCATGGCTTTTTGGGTTCCCGAAGGCGGTCCCCCTCCCGAACCTGCCGCCGGGCCGGACAGGGACGAGGCCGATGTCGGCTAGAACGCCGGAAGCAGGTATCGGCCAAATCAAAAACGGTGCGAGGATACAAAAGACCTTGCCGGAGGGGCGCATAGACCCTGCCCTTTTGAGAGAGCATTTCCCACCTTCGGCTGGTGCCTTCAGCGGCCGTCTGGTGTACGAATGCCAACCCAGCTGTCGCGGACCTGCTGGTAATGCACGCTCGGATCGTAGGTCGTGGTGGCCAGGTTGAGCACCTGCGGTGACAGCCGACCGATCGAGTTCAGCACCGCGTAGGAAGCCACCACGCGATCGTGCTGCGCGGTGACGAGCGCGACGCGTGCGTTCACCAGGGCCTGCTGCGCATTCAGCACGTCGAGCGTGGTGCGCTGACCGGCCTTTGCTTCCTCGCGCACGCCGTTGAGCGCCACCTCGGAGGCCGTCACCTGCGCCTGCGCCGACTTCACCTGCGCCTTGCCGGCTTCAAGCTGGCCCCAGGCGGTGACGGTATTGGCGCGGGTCGAGTCACGCGTCGTTTCGAGGTTGAGGCGCTGCTGCGCCAGGTTTTCCTTGGACTGACGGATCAGCGAATATTCGGCGCCGCCCTGATAGATCGGCACGGAAACCTGGGCGACGGCGGACGCACCGAACGAGCGCTGGACCGTCAACTGCTGTTCGTAGGCCTGCTGCACCGATGCCTGCAGGCTGACGGTCGGCAGCAATGCGCCTTCGTTGATCTTCACCGTCAGGTAATTGACGTCGATGCCGTACATCGACGCCGTGACGTTCGGATTTTCGACGAGGCTGAGTTCGACGGCCCCCGGCAACGTGCCCGGCAGGAACCGGTCGACCGGCGAGCCCGGCGCCAGATTTACCGGCTCGTTGCCGATGATGCGACGGAAATTCGAGCGCGTCGTCGTGAGGTTGGATTCGGCGGTCAGTTCCTGCGTCTTGCCGGCGGCAAGTTGCGCTTCCGATTGCGCCACGTCGGTACGGGTCACTTCGCCGACATTGAAGCGGTCGCGCGTCTGTTTCAGCGTCTGCTCGAGCACGCGAACGTTGCTCTTCTGCACTTCGACGATCGCGGAGTCGCGCAGGTAGTCCATGTAGATGGTGGCGGCGCTCAGCAGCACCGACTGCTCGAGAACGCGCAAGCCTTCGCGCGCGCCGGATACCTGGCTTTCGGCCACGCGAGTCCTGTTGGCGGTTTGCTGGCCGTTGAACAGCGTCTGCGTCACCGTCAGGCCGACGCTGCGCGGCGGATTCGTGCCGTGGTTTTCGGTGCGCACGATCTGGGTCGGCGAGCCGCCCGAGGTGGCTAGTGTGTCGGTGTATTGATAGCCGGCACTCGCAGTCAAAGCGACCTTCGGGCGATAACCGGAAAGTGCCTGCGGAACGTTTTCGTCGGTGGATCGGACTTGTGCGCGCTGCGCATTGAGCTGCGGGTTGTTCTGATAGGCGCGCACCAACGCCGCCTCAATCGTGTCGGCCACGGCCTTGTCGAACGGCCCGGCCGATAGCATCAGCACGGGCAAAAGCACCCGGAGAACGCCCCGCCCACCTCGGATTGACAGATATCTGGGCCCGTCCTGCATACTTTAAAAAAATAAAAAGGGAGAGTTAGGAGACAAACAACGTCCCCGATGACGTCGGCAACTATCCAAATTGTCTGGCAATGCGCGCAGCAACCCCATCTGCCGCTTCTTTGACGAAAAAGTATATCTGTTTTTGGTTATTTTTCAACATCCTTGGATGAGTGAAGGTAATCGGTTGGCGCTTGGGGTTAACGCTCGCTTTGGATGAAGCGGCTTGAGCGTCGTGACGATGGCGTCGCATGTAAGCTTGCTGAGCTATGGCTCTTTCGCGACCCCAATACTCTCGCGTCTAACGAATGGAATACTCTTCAGCCGCGCTGGCGTGTGGCGGCGGAAGCCTTCGGAGGACTATCATTTGCAGACCGAGTCGGTGAGGTCAGTCTGCCTAAGCACCACACACTGCGGCTTTTTGGGCACACTGGAGCTTCATGTGACCTCTCGTTGTAGCGGATGATGCCGCGGCTGGTTGAGACCTCATCAACCCGTGATAAAGATGCGCCGACGGCGGAACATGGTGTGCCAATGAGAGTAGCGCTGACGATGGCGGTTGGTTTGGTGTTGGCCGGTTGCGCTTCTCGGCAAGAAACTGCACTGCTTGATGACCAAAAATGTCGGACTGACGGGCTTCGGCCCGGAACAGACGAGTACGACAGATGTCGAACGGCTTTCGATGCCGCGCGGCAACAAGAAAATGTCGTTCAGGCCATGAGACAGCAGCAAGAATCGATGCAACGAAACATGCAATCCATCAGCCGTATGCCCACCAGGTAGCTTTGGGATCGCGCTCGGAAAGGCGTGACGCGAGCAAAGCATTTCGGAAATCACCTGCTTTGCTCAGTGCGCTCTTCAACCCTACACGCCCTAGAAGAACTTGGTGAGAAACGCCGCCGCCTCATCCGAAATGCCGACGATCTTGTTGGTGGCCTGGCGATAGAACTTGAAATTGAGTTCGGTTTCGGGCCTGCCGTCCTTCCAGTCGATGAAAGGCTTCAGCTCCCTTCGCCCGAGCCGCCGCTTCGCCAGCGCGGTGCGCTTGATGGTGAGGCTCACACGCGGCGTTTGCCTGGCGATGCCATGCTTTTTCGCAACCGCCTCGGCGAACGTGACGACGCCACGCGCAATGAGGCCCCGGCCACCCTCATTCTCGCTCGCGAACAGGAAAATCACGTCACCTGCCGCGATATGCTTGCCGCCATACATCGTCTTTTGCGCTGTCAACGCGAAGGTCGTCGCCCGTGGATCGGAAATCTCTGCCTTGAGCGCAAATATCATGCCGGCGTTTGTCACGCGTCCTCTATGGACCTTTCCAAAGCCATGTTGTCACCGTTGCCGAGCGGCCCCGGACGGGGGCTTCATGAGGCCCGTATAGCCTGCCTGTCTTCAGCAATGCGCAATCAGGTCCCGCTGCACGCAATAGTTCATCGCCGACGGCCAACTGAACGTCGTGATGCGCCGCTATTCCCATCAGGCGACTCGCCACATTGACGGTGTCGCCGGTCGCCGTGATGTGGTGATGGCTTTCGCCGCCGAGGCGGGAAGCAACGATGACACCGAAATGCGCGCCGACCTTGAAGCCGAGCTGGGAGGCAATCGAGACCGGCAACGAGGCCAGCCATCGTTGGGTGGCGACGCAAAGCCGGACGGCGCAGTCAGCGGCCCTGAGGGCATCGTCCGGCGCCGCCTCCGGCAGACCGAACAGGATCATCGCGCCATCGCCCTGGAAGCCGATGACGGTTCCCCGGCTGGAGACGGCTTCGTGATCGACCAGCGCATGGAAGTGCTTCAGCAGCTCCTGCACATCATGAGGCCCGGCCGCTTCACTGACAGAGGTGAAACCAGACAGGTCGATGAAGATGATCGCGGCGTTCTGGCTGACGGGCTCGGCGAGGAAGCGGGGATTGCGGGTCAGCCACTCCTGAATGTCCGGCGCCTGGAATTGCCCGAGCAGCCGGCTCTTCATCGCAAAATAGTGCGCCTGCCGTCGGCCGGACCAGAGCTGAATGGCTCCGAACAGGACGACTGGCGGCGCCATGCCGGCGATCGGCAACGCCGTGTTCAGCCAAACTCCCGATGAAAACGCCAACCAGATCGCGGAGATCCAGCCGAGACCAACGGCCGCTACTGCCAAAATACCCGCGGTGCTGCGACGCCAGGCCAGCATGCCGACGAGAAGCATCGGCAGGACCACGGTCGTCAGTCCATCCGCGATCTGCACCGATCGGTCCCGTCGCACGACGTCGCCTGAGACGAGCTGCGCGATCGCCGTCGAAACGACTTCGACGCCGGGCATGACCGGCTCGAACGGCGTCGAGAAGACATCCCCGCCACCGGTCACCGTGGCGCCGAGAACCACAATCCTGTTTTCGATTGCCGTGGGATCCGCCTCTCCCGCGAGCAAGGAGCGCGCGCTGATCGTCCGGATCGTTCGGCGCGGACCATAGAACACGATCGGAGCCGCGCAATCGCTGTCGGTCGGAACCGACCGCTGGCCCACGGTCAGCCGATACGGCTCGATGGTGGGCTTGCTGCCGGTGGCCAGTGCGGCGACACGCAGTGGAAGCGACATCTCGACGCTGTCGCTGGTCCGGAACAGCATCGGCATCGAACGCGGTGTGCCTGTTCGATCGGTTGCTGCCAAGTTGACGATGCCGACCTGCGCACGGTCGGAAAACTTCTTCAATGGCAGAAGAAACCTCTCGGCTCTGGGCAGGCTGGCGATCGGATCGTCGCTGTTCGCGGCGTCGATGGATTGACGCGATTCCGGAAAGAGCGCCGCGGCGGCGATGACGGTGGGACCGGCCCCCAACGCTTCTGCCAAGGCATCGTCCCCTTCGTCGGATCCCTTGTCCAGGAGCAGGATATCCATCGCGATCACCCGGGGTCTCAGCCGCGTGATCGCCTGCACGAGGCGGCCGAGTTCGCGCCGAGGCAACGGGAAGCTGCCCGCCTGCTTCACCAGCGCATCGTCGATCTCGACGATGGTGACCTCATCCGGTGGCGGCTTCACGCCGCGCAGGATCGTCCGGAAATCGGTAACGGCAGCTTCAACCCGATCGAGGAACGCCAGATGACCCTGGGCATGAGCCGTCCATATGAAAGCTCCCCACAGTCCGGCGAGAATGACGGCGACCAGATTTTTCAGCCGTCTGCGCATTTGCCGCTTTACTGTCCGAGCCTCGCCATCAGCGCGCTGACGCGAGCAGGTGCCCAACGCTTCACGACCAGGGGAGTCGCCGCCTCCACATCGACCCCCTCGCCCGGCCCAAGCACGACCTGACGATCACCGGGCGACCTGCGTCCAACCCTGACCCTGCCATGGACCACAAAGACGGACGTCTTGCCTTCCGCCACGTCAACGGCCCAGCGCGTACCACGCACGGCCGCAATGGCCTGCGGTGTGTTGACCTGGAATTTCCTGCCGCCCGACTTGACTTGAACGTCAAGCAGCAGGGCCTTGCTGCTCAGCTCGACGGAGTCGATGCGACCATCATGATTGGCGTCGCCAAGGATGTATTGCGCGCCATTCTCCGCGACGATGGTGACGCCGCCCTCGCACTGCAATGTCTGCGCGACATTCGCCGGACTGGCCTGGGTGCACTTAACGTTTGCCTGTTGCGCGATGGCGGCATCGCTCAAGAGCAGCCCGCACATCAGCATGATACATCCTGGTAACTATCTTCACGATAATCCTCCCGCTCGCCCCAATGCATAAACTCAAAGCATGTCGGCAGTGTCAGCCCGACGGGCCGGATAGTTGCGAACCCGTCTATGTCGAAGTTACGGCAGATCGATGCGTGGCGCGCCGGTCCATAATGGCGCAGGGGCAGATGTTCGACTTCGGGCATCTTTAGATGGAGGACCAGGTCTGCGGACGTCCGACAGGCGCGATGGCTTTCGCTTCGTTTCAGCCATCCTACGAATTGACTTGCCGTCGGGCAAGTCAGTGGCTTCCATTCGTCCCGCGCACGATAAAGGGGGCGTATCGCATGCGGTTCGGCAGCGGCACCTAACCGTCCGGCGCCAGATGGACGAAGGCGATGTCGACCGGTTGCGCGTGGGTGACGTGCAGCGCGCACGGGAACCGAGAGTTTTGCGACATCGCCGGCCTGGCGCTTGCGATGTCCGGTCCGGGCTTACGAATTTCAGCGGCAAAAGCGCGCCTCGCAGTGTCGAGCTTGAAATCCCCATGAGTCCCGTGAAGGGGTCGTCGAGCTCAAGGATCAGAAAAATCGCACCGGCAAACGACAGCGCGCATACGAACAGGGAGGTCATCACGATCAGATTGGTTTGCGCGAAGAGAGTGAAGCTCACGAAAATGGCACTGAGCCAAAACACGAGAATGATCAAAAACGGGACCGGAATTGAACCGGCGGCCTGCGTGAACAACTGCAGACGTATCTGCGCGCCTTCTGTGAAGGCCTGAAGGGCGCGAGATTGCAGCGAGCGCTGCGCATCATTGGCCGGCGACAGGTGCTCCAGTTCTTTTTCGAATGCCAGGGACTCAGCACTCGACGCGAAACGCGCCGGCTTGCCGCTCGGAAGCCCTTGCTCGTGCCAAATGCTATCGGCTAGCGGTTGAATGCTCCGCCGCAGGAGATTTCGGACGGGAGCTGCTTCCGGACCATATTGCGCGAGCAGATCATCCAGCAGGATGACGGTCGCGGTCACTTGCCTGACCTGGTTGGTTTTCTGATCGTAGGTACTTTTCGCGGACGCGATCAGCAAACCCAGCACGAGCGCAGCCAATGTGCCGATCAGGCCCGTTGCCATTTTCACGACATCCCTCGAGTCAGGCTGCAGGTGTCGTTCCAATAAAAATGGGCGAACGGCAACACCGATCAGGGCGCCACCAAATAGCACCGCGAACACAAGAAGCGAGATCAACAGATCATTCATAACCGAGTTGTCTCCGCCTTCTGCTTCAGTAAACCCTGCATCGAACAATGACGGGCCCTTCGTTGCGCTCACGCAGAGACGACCCCCGGTCTCTTCGCAAGCATCGCTCGTCGATCGTGAATCAGGCTTTCCAGCCGGTGGGCCGCGACATTCAAGGTCGCGTCATCCACGGCGCTCTCGTCGCCCGAAGCGGATTTGGCGCGCTGGGCCCTGAGAATGCCGTCAATTTCTTCCTCGATATCCGACAGCTCGGCCTCGGTACCGCTCTTGCGAATTCGACGCCCCAGCGCATAGAGAGAATCCAGCGGGCCTTCACTTTTCGGGCTCCCAAGGCCGAGAAACTTCCAGGCCGCGGCAAGCATGGTGGCCGCGCCTCCCAGTATCATGGGTGTCAGATAGATCCAGTTGCCGTATTCATCCATGAAGCTCTGCTGGGTGCCGTTGTAGAAGGCCGCCGCTCCGGGATGCAGCGGCAGGTAGGCATCCGCGTCGGTGCTGGGCGTTGTGATTTGCGCGAAAATCGGCTGTTCGGCCAAAAGCTCCCGGCGCACCTGCATGATCGTTTGCGTAAGCGTCGTGATCAGATCGGAACCGAGCTTCTTGTTTGCGACAAGATAGAGCGAGGCCCGCAACGTGGTCAGGTCATCTTCCGGATTCGGCGGAGTTCCCCGTAGCGTGCCTTTGGGAACGTCGAAGCTTTCGTAAGCACGTTCGGCTTCGGCGATTGCCCCGGCGGAATCGATTTCGATCAGCACCGGCGAGGATTTCGCGCTCTGCTGAAAGAAGCCGCGCAGGAGCGACAAATATTTTTCTGCCAAAGGAATAACAATCAGCAGCGCATTGACTTCTTTGGCTTCAATGGCGCGGCGGACGTCAGGCAAAGCGATATCCTTGAACACCTTTTCCCGGTCGAATCCGTACTCCTTGCTCAGCACATCGACGATTTTTTTGTTGGCGGCCCCGCTGACGACACCCACGCGGCGGCTCTTCAATTTGTCCATGCTGTCGATGGTCGAACCCGGTGGCGTGACGATGAGCACGACCACCCGGCTCACGACGACGACGGCCTGCGCCTGCGACAGGTCGCCGACATCGCCACGAACCACAGCGAGATCCGCCTTGCCTGCCGAAAACGCATTGGCCGCTCCGAGCACCGTACCGGTATCGATGACCTTCAGCCGCACTGCCGCGTTCGTCGAAACCAGCCGGCTCGCAATGGCCGACATTGCCTGGGCCGCCTCGCCGTCGATCGAGCCCACCGCCACGCTCAGCGTTGTCGGACGCATATAGTATCGATAGGCAAGCAGGCTTGCGCCTGACGCGAGAGCCACGACGCCAAGCAGCAGGATAAAACGAAGCCACAGCGGTAATTTCAGCGAAACCATGCTCGTCATCCCCCACACGCCGACTGATCGCAGCTACCGCACGCCCCGAGCGCAACCCGCGGCCCCGGCCCAGAACCCGCTGCCTTTCATTTGCCGCCGGCCGTGCGGGACTGCTGGGCGCAATAATCCGTAAAGAGCGCGCCTTCTCTGGCGATGCGATCGATGTTCGGCGTGCTTCCGCCCATCATGCCACGATGATAGGCGCTGATGTTCCAGATGTCGACATCGTCGGCCATGATCATGACGATGTTGGGTTTCCTTGCCGACGCCGTGCCGCCGAACGTGAGCGGGAGCGCTAATACCACGGTTCGGAGATATCTACTCTTGGTCATCGCTTATCCTGCCTTTGCCAGGCTTCAACGGCCTGTCAACGGACAAACGTGGGGACGCGTGATCCCTTCCCCTCTGATCAAGGCGGTCGCACCACGCTCTCCGCCACCGGATGACTGCAACGCCGGGATGGTGATGGAATATGGAATGCCGGAATCCGCTGCGCTGTCCAAAATTGCTCATGTGCAAAAATATACGGCTCGTGATCCGTCGCCTTCTCTAGCGATACTTCACGAACTCGCACGCGAAAACGACCTGTCCGCCGCAGCTCACCGAGCGAAGGCGAAACAATCCAGAGCCTCACGTGAAACACTGGATTGCTTCGTCGCAGACCTGTCATCGGCGCGCATTCGCGCGCGACCACCGACTCCTCGCGATGACGGCAACGATGTCTGAAATTCGAATCCGAAATCAGCGAACGGGCGCGGCCTTCTTGCCCGCGGGCGGCTTCGCCGCCACGGCCGGCGCCGGCAGATATTTCTGCACGATGACGGGATCGAGCTGCGCCACCGCCGTGTCCGGCAGCCGGTTCCACGTCTCGTCCTTGCCGAGCAAGGAGATGCCGAGGAAGCCGCGCATGACCAGCGTCTGGCCATCGGGGCTCAGCGTCATCTTCGCGCTGTAGACCTTGCCGTCGCGCGGATCGAGCACGTTGCCGTTCTCGTACTTGAGCCCGTTGCGCTTCATGTCCCTGATGAAGGGAATGCCGAGCCACGGCATGTCCTTGCGGTCATCGGTGCATTTCGAGCAGACCGGATCGGGCGGATCGTCTGGCTGCGGAAACATCTTGGCGATGATGCCTTCGAATGTGCCGTTGTGATCGACTACCAGAAACCAGCCGACCGGCTTGCCGTCCTCGATTTTCTGCCATAGCCCCGCGGCCGAGGTCGGATCGAAGGCCTGCGCCGCCGGAACGCCGGCAGCAGCGATCGCAAGGCCTGCGAGCGCAGACTTTAGCCGAAATTGGGATAGCGTTTTCCGCATCGTCATCACCTTATCAATCCATAAATTGAATGGGCGCAGACTACGGCCATTTCGAGGACCGTTCCAGTGCCGGAGCGCCAGATTGCCAAGTGGTAATGTGCCTGCGCGACAGGCACTGATGTCCCAAATCCACCGCGCCAATCATATTTCGGTTGGAATTTAGCTCACCCCGAGCTTCTTCTGCAGGCTCGACGACGACGTCGTGTACTGGAACACCAGCCGCTTGTCCGGATAGACATAGCGATGCGCCTTCTGCGCCATCAGCGCCCCTTCGTGGAAGCCGCACAGGATCAGCTTGAGCTTGCCCGGATAGGTGTTGATGTCGCCGATGGCGAAGATGCCGGGCACGCTGGTCTCGAACGCGGATGTCTCGACAGGCACCAGATTGTGCTCGAGCTCGATGCCCCAGTTCGCGACCGGGCCGAGCTTCATGGTGAGCCCAAAGAACGGCAGCATGGTATCGCAGGAAATCTTCGACATCGAATTGTCGTTACCCTTGATGGTCGCGCCCTTGAGCTTGCCGCCCTCGCCTTCGAGCGCCGTGACCTGGCCGAGCTTCAGATCGAGCCCGCCTGAGGAGACCAGCGCGCGCATCTGCTCGACGCTGTGGGGCGCGGCACGGAATTCGTCGCGACGGTGCAGCAGCGTCACGCGCTTGGCGATCGGATGCAGATTGAGCGTCCAGTCGAGTGCGCTGTCGCCGCCGCCGACGATCAGGAGCTCCTTGTCGCGGAACTGCTCCATCTTGCGCACGGAGTAGAACACCGACGAGCCTTCATAGGCCTCGATGCCCGGCACCGGCGGACGCTTCGGCTGGAACGAGCCGCCGCCGGCGGAGATCACCACGACCTTGCACTCGAACACCTTGCCGCCGTCGGTGGTGACGCGGAATCCGGGGTCGCCGATCTTCTCGACCTGCTCCACCATCTCGTTCAGATGGAAGGTCGGACCGAACGGCTTGATCTGCTCCATCAGCGCGTCTGTCAGACCATGCCCCGTGACAAAGGGAATGCCGGGAATGTCGTAGATCGGCTTCTCCGGATAGAGCTCGGCGCATTGGCCGCCGATCTTGTCGAGGATGTCGACCAGATGCGCCTTCATGTCGAGGAGGCCCAGTTCGAAAACGGCGAACAGCCCGCACGGTCCCGCGCCAATAATCAGCACATCGGTTTTGATCGCTTCGCTCATATCGCTTCTTTTCGGTTGGACGGCCCTGGAAGGAACAGCTATGGGGCGACCGCCTGTCTAGCCAACCAAGCGAGATCAGGAAAGCCCATAAATGACCGCCAGACCCGCCGCGCGGGCCCTTGCCGCCGGCAGCCAGGCGGGTAGTAACAGGATGAAACTTTCGGAGACCAACGCCCGTGAATGCACCGTTACGTTCGGACGCCGAGCCGCGGCTGGAGGATTTTCCCTATCGGATTACGGACAACGTGCGCTACGCCGATCTCGATCCGAACCAGCACGTCAACAACGCGGTCTATGCGAGTTATTTCGAGACCGGCCGCGTCACGCTGATGAAGGACCGTTCGCGGGGGCTGCTGCCGGACGGACTTTCCTGGATGATGGTGCGGCTCGACATGCATTTCCGCGCCGAGCTGCGCTGGCCGGGCGGAATCGAGATGGGACTGGGGCTCGTCAAATTCGGCCGCACCTCGGTGACGTTCGACCAGGTGGTTTTCTCGCAAGGAAAATGCGTGGCGTCGGCGCAGTCGGTCAGCGTTCTGATCGACGCCGAGACGCACAAGCCGATGCCGCTGACAGCGGACATCGTCGCAGCTTTTCAGCCGTGGCTGCGCAAAGGTGTCGAAATCGTGCAGCCGAAATTCTAGAACGGGATGACTTTCTTCGAATCGTCATCCCATTCCGGCCTTTTGTTTGAGCGTGATCTTTTCGGAAAACCGCTACACACTTTTCCGGATCATGCGCTAAGCCTGGTTTCAAGCCTGACGCTCGGGCGTGGAGACGATGAGGCCGTCGAGCTCGTCGCTGACCTTGATCTGGCAGGACAGCCGCGAATTGGGACGGACGTCGAAGCCGAAATCGAGCATGTCCTCTTCCATCGGCGTGGGTCCGCCCACTTTCTCGCGCCAGGCTTCGTCGACATAAACATGGCAGGTCGCGCAAGCGCAGGCGCCGCCGCATTCCGCCTCGATGCCCGGGATCGCGTTGCGGATTGCCGCTTCCATGACGGTCGCGCCGTTCTCGACTTCAACACTGCGGGTTTCGCCGTTATGGTCGACAAAGTTGATCTTGGCCATGATTGCTCGTGTTACCGATGAAGGAGGTCCGGGCAGTCCTATAACGGGTCGATTTGAGGAGCGCTAGGGATGGGCCTGCCGGAAAAGCGCGTTGAATGGCAGCCCTTCGGGCCCGCCGGGGCGGATCAGGACCGGCCGAGCCGCGCCTCGATCGCGCCGCGCGCTTCCGCCACCGCCGCCTCCAGCGCCGCGAGCGGGGCTGCGAGATCGCCGCCGTTGCGGGCCGATCTCCTCCAATGCGGTGGCGCTGTCGGCGAGGCGAAACGCGCCGATCGCCCTCGCCGAGCCTTTCAGCGTGTGCGCAAGCGTGAGCACCTCCGCCGGAGAGCAGGCCAGTGCATCATCGAGCAGGCGTCCCGTTTGCTTCAGGAACATCCGGAGCACCTCGTGCTCGAGCGCTTCCTCGCCGAGCGTCATGCGCTTCAGGTGATCGAAATCGACCGGGCAGTCGGCGGAAACAGGCGGCGAGGATGGCATCCGGATCGGTCCGTCGCAGGTGAAGTCGAGAATTAAGCCGCAATCCCCCGCCTTTTCCCTTGCCGGAACCGGCACCCTGCTCGGCAACAGGAAAACATGGTTAACAGAACGTTTCACGTACCGGCCGCCGATTTGACACTATTTTGCCGAGTAAGTCGCCGTAATTAACAAAAGCATCTGGGAATTACGTGGACTTTTAATACCTTACGGGCTTGTGCTGTTAACGATGATTAAGCTTGTATTAACCTCAACCATTTCATTCGCATCGCGCAGCCAATAGGATGGTCCGACGGATTTGGCGGACAGCGCTCCCCTCGGGGCGGCGCATCGGTACGCTCAGGGGGCTGACGTCGGCATCGGGGATTGCGAGAGGGCGCTCGCGCAACGCTCGCCGACGACACGCGTATAGTAAAGAGGGCTCGGACTCACATGGCAAACAATCCCAAGAAGGTCAAAGACCCTACTGAGGTTGCGCTTTCTGCCATTCAGGAAGCGCTGAACATCAGCGATGTCAACCGCTGATACCAGCCGGTCGCATCCCCCGCGACGAGGTAGCGCCGCCGATGCCGCCGGCCACGCCCGCTTACAACGAGACGACTTTCAACGAGCCGACTTTCGAGGCGCGCGCGGTGCGTACTTCGCGCATGGACATGCCGACCTTCGAACCGATCGAAGAGCCGCGCCAGACGACCACGTCGCGCCGCCCCGCCAATGACGACCGCGAGACCATCGGCCAGATCCTGCAGGCGATCCAGAAGGGCCGCCCTGCCCGCAACGTCTATACGCTCGCGACGCTGTTCGCCGGCGTCTGGCTGATCGGCTGCGGCCTCCTCACCATCTCCTTCCTGCCCTCGCTGCAGGCCTCGATCGGCCAGGGCTCCAGCGGCGTGCTCGTGATCGCCGGCCTCGCCGCGCTGTTCTTTGCGCCGGTGCTGTTGTTCTATTTCCTCGCGAGCCTCGCCTGGCGCGGCCAGGAGTTGCGCATGATCGCGCAGTCGATGGCGCAGGTCGCGATCCGCTTCTCGGATCCCGAAAGCTCGGCCAGCGACTCCATGGTGACGGTCGGCCAGGCGATCCGCCGCGAGGTCGCGGCGATGGGCGACGGCATCGAGCGCGCGATCGCGCGCGCCGGCGAACTCGAAACGCTGGTTGCCAACGAAGTCTCGGCGCTGGAGCGCGCCTACAGCGACAACGAAGTGCGCATCCGCGCGCTGCTGCAGGACATCGCGCATCAGCGCGACAACCTGGTCGGCCAGGCCGAGCAGGTGCGCAGCGCCATTTCCGGCGTGCAGATCGACCTGCGCCACGACATCGCACTGATCTCGGACGCAATCGCCTCGCGCGTCGACGAGGTCGCCAAGAGCATCACCAGCGCGCTGGAAGAGCGCGGCGCCCACATCACCTCGGCGCTCTCCAATGCCGGCGACAACATGATCCTCGCGCTCGGCGAGCGCGGCGGCGACCTGCTCGACCGCCTCGAGGAAGCCAGCGCCGAGACCACGCGCGCCGTGCTCGACGCCTCCGAGCGCCTGACCACCAGCCTCAACTTCAAGACCGGCCACGTGCACGACGAGTTCGTCGACCTCGCCGACCGCGTCCACGAGATGCTGAACGAGCGCATCGACCGCATCACCGGCGATTTCGAGCAGCGCTCCTCCACCATCGTCGACGGCATCTCCGACCGCACCGAGCAGGTCCACGACTCCCTGAAGAACTCCTCCGACTCGCTCCTGCTCGAGCTCGAGCTGCGCAGCAGCGACCTCGTCGAGCAAGATCGACGAGGCCGGCAACCGGCTGCGACCACGAGCATCCTCACCTCCGGCGACAAGGCGAGCGACGCGCTGGACGCCACCGTCAATTCGCTGGTCGCCAAGGTCGTCGGCCAGACCGAGAGCGCGCACGACACGCTGTCGCTGCAGATGAGCGCGTTCGACGAGCTGATGAAGAACCAGGGCTCGGAGCTCGCCGAGAAGTTCGCCCGCGACTCCGGCACGCTGGGCGCGCTGATCACTCGCCACATCTCCGAGTTCGACCGCACGGTGAAGACGTTCGGCGGCGAGATCGTCGAGCGCATGGGTCAGCGCACCCAGGACATCGCCGACACGCTGAAGACCTATGTCGACAATTTCGACAGCAAGGTCACCTCGAACGGCGGCGAGATCACCGCCTCGATGGACCAGCGCCTCGGCGCAGTTCGAGACCACGCTGCAGGACCGCGTCGAGCACCTCGACACCTCGCTCGACAGCAAGATCAAGTCCTTCGACGAGACTATCGACAACCGGCTCAAGTCGCTCGAAACGACATTTGCGACCCGCTCCGACTCGATGACCGAGATCGTCGACAACAAGTTGAAGCTGCTCGAGACGACGTTCGACACCCGCTCGAAGACGGTGACCGAGACTATCGACAACCGTATCGGCACGCTGACAAGCTCGCTCACCGGCGGCGCCGCGCAGGTGATCCAGTCGCTCGACTCCCGTCTCGCCCAGCTCACCACTTCCCTCACCGAGGGCACGGCGCAGGCGATCGCGGCGGTCGACAGCCGCATCGCCAACATTTCCGACACCATCAACGGCCGCAGCACCGAGCTCTCCGACACCATCACCGCGCGGTTCCAGGAGATTCACGCGGGCATCGAAACCAAGGTCGGCGCGGTCGCAATCGACATCGACACGCGCATCGCGCAGTTCGAAGACCTGCTCGGCTCGCGCGTCGAGGCGGTGGCCGGCCGCATCGAGAGCAGCGGACGCCAGGCCAGCGACGCGCTGATGGCGCGCGCCGAACTGCTGTCGGCCGGCATCAAGTCGCATGTCGAGGACGCCGAGCGTTCGCTGACCAACCTCGTGGTCAACACCAGCGAGACCATCCAGACCGGCGCCCGCACCGCGCAGCAGTCGCTGCTGACGGTCTCCTCCGACGTCGGCGCACAGTTGAAGATGACCTCGTCCGAAGTCGAACGCGCCCTGACCGCGGTCGGCACCGGTGCCGCCAACTCGATCCTGACCAGCGCACGCGACGCGCAGGCCACGCTGGTCTCGGCGTCGGGCGATGCCGCCAACCAGATCAAGTCGCTGTCGGTCGATGTCGAGCGGACGTTGTCGGCCGCGGGCTCCGCGACCGCCGCCTCGATCCTGGCCGGCGCGCGCGAAGTGCAGAACACGCTGGTGACCGCGTCCTCGGATACCGCCAATCAGGTCAAGACGCTCGCCACCGACGTCCAACGCTCGCTGTCGATCGCCGGCACCGTCGACGGCCGAAGCCATCACCGCCGGCGCGCGCGAAGCGCAGAGCACGCTGGTCACCGCCTCCTCCGAGGCCGCCAACCACGTCAAGTCGCTTCGGCCGCCGACGTCGAGCGCACGCTGGCGATCGCCGGCACCTCGACGGCCGAAGCCATCACCGCCGGCGCACGCGAAGCGCAGAGTACGCTGGTGACCGCCTCCTCCGAGGCCGCCAACCACGTCAAGTCGCTGGCGGCCGACGTCGAACGCACGCTGTCGGCGGTCGGTGCGGACACCGCCGCCTCGATCCTCAACAGCGCGCGCGAAGCGCAGACCTCGCTGACCTCGACCTCGGCCGATGCCGCAAGCCAGATCCGGGCGATCTCGACCGACATCGAACGCTCGCTCTCGACGGTCACGGCGAACACCACCGACAATATCCAGACGAGCGCGGCCAACGCGCAGAGCGCGCTGGTCAACGCCTCCAACGAGATCACCTCCAAGGTCAAGACGACGGCTCTCCGATATCGAGCGTTCGGTGCTCGCCGCCTCCAACACCTTCGGCTCGGCGATGACCGGCAAGACCGACGAGATCGTGAGCTACGTGCAGCAGCAGACCGACCGCCTGTCGCAGGCGATCGACGGCAAGCGCGGCACGCTGGTCGAGGCGATCTCCGCCAAGACCAGCCAGCTCACCGTCGAGATCGACCGCGTCACCTCCGACGCGCTGAAGTCGATCGAGACCCGCGGCCAGGCCTTCTCGCAGTCGATGACGGGCAACGGCAACGACGTGGCGCGCACCATCACCTCGGCGGGCGAACTTGCCACCGGCGCGCTCAACCGCTCGCTGAAGGAGCTCGAGCAGTCCTCGAAGGCGGCGATCGAGCAGTCGCGCCAGGTCTCGATCGCGGCCGTCACCGAGATGCAGGAAACCTCGAAGATCCTGCGTACCGACACGGTCGCGCTGTTCGAGCGCCTGCGCGAAGGCAACATCCTGCTGCAGGAAGTGCTGACCGGCGCCCACGACAACCTCAACTCGCTGGAGCGCGCGCTCGTGACCCGCGTGGCCGACTTCGTCTCGGCGATGAACGACGTCACCTCGCGCAACGGCGCGGCGACCCAGACGCTGGAAGACCAGCTCGGCATCTTCAACGACAAGACCGCGAAGGCGCTGCGAGGACCTCGGCTCGCTCTCCACCCAGTTCGACGCCCATGGCCGCACGCTGGTCGAGGCCGCCGCCGTGGTCGAGCAGGCCAACCGCTCGACCACCACCTCGGTCGCCGAGCGCAAGGCCACGCTGGAATCGCTGGTCACCACCATCGACCTGCGCACCACCGATCTCGATCAGCGGCTGTCGCGCTTCACCAGCCTGCTGGATGAATCGCTCGGCGCCGCCGAAGAGCGCGCCCGCGACATCGCGCGCGTCGTCGCCGAGACCGCCGGCGCGGGATCAGCCGCGATCAGCCGGCAGTTCGAGGCGGTCCGCGTCGCGTCCGAGGAGGAGCACCGGCAGACCGTCGACGCCATGCACGACATCTACCGGCAGACCACGGACGAAGCGGATGCGATGTTCAAGCAGTCGGCCGAGAAGTTCGCCAACATGGTGGCGAGCATGAAGCAGATGGCGGCCGAGATGCATCACGAGCTCGAGGCGACCCGCAACGAGCTGCGCCGCGGCGTGCTCGAAATGCCGCAGGAGGCCGCCGAGAGCACCGCGCAGATGCGCAAGGTGATCGTCGACCAGATCGAGGCGCTCGCCGAACTGAACCGCATCGTCGCCCATCACGGCCGCGGGATGGACGTGGTTCGACCAGGCGCGTCCGAGCGTGCAGCGCCAGGAAGAGCCCGTCATGGCGACCGCCGGCGGCCGCGGCGAAGCGCGCATGCGCGACAACGGCGGCAGCGCCTCCAACCTGCCTCCGCCCGACCTCGGCATGCCCTCGCGCCGCACCGAAGCGCCGCCGGTCAGCCCGGCCGACCAGGGCCGCGACGGCTGGCTGTCGGATCTGTTGAGCCGCGCCGACTGGCTCTCCGGCGCTCCTGAACCGCGCCGACGGCGCCCGGCCGCCTCCCGCGCGCCGCAGCCGCGCGGCCGCGCGCCGCAGCAGCCGGCGGGCGGCAATCCGCTGGAGTCGCTGTCGCTCGACATCGGCCGGCTGATGGACCGCAATCTCGCCGGCCGAGATGTGGGACCGCTATCAGCGCGGCGAGAGCAAGGCGTTCACCAAGCGGCTCTATACGCCGGCCGGCCAGAAGGCGTTCGACGAGGTCGCCCGCAAGTACCGCGCCGACCGCGGCTTCAAGCAGACGGTCGACCGCTACATCACCGAGTTCGAGCGGCTGCTCGACGAGGTCGCGCGCGAGGATCGCGGACCGCAGGCGCTGCGCAACCATCTCACCTCGGAGACGGGCCTCGTCTACACCCTGCTCGCGCATGCGGCGGGACGGCTGGGATGAGTGGCAAGTAGCGAGTAGCGAATAGCAAATGGAAAGACGGAGGCCTCGCGGCCTCCGTTTCGTTTTCCGCAGAAGAAGCGAAGCGGGCCCCCTGCTCGCTATTCGCCACTCACTATTGGCCTCTTCACTGCCGCCTTCTGCCCGCTCGCCGCAGGGGCCGGCGCGGGCGCCGGCTGCGCGGCCTGGGCGTTGCTGCTGGAGGAGCCGCCGCCGAAGATCACCCGGGTCGGGTTGCGGTCGAAATTGTTCACGGCGCGGCTGATGTCGCCGAGCGTCCTGCGGCCGTCCGACATCAGCGCGCCCGAGCGCTTGTCGAAATCCTCGGCCAGTTCGCGGATCGACTTCACGGTCAGGAACAGCTCGCCGCCGTCCTTGCCGCCGGCCAGCGTATTGAGGCCGAGCATCAGGTTGTCGGCCTTGCCCATCACGCCGTCGACGCGGGCCATGATGGCGTCGATCTTCTCGGAGTTGCGCGCCAGCGACTGGGTGAAGGTTTCCAGATTGGCCAGCGAGTTCTTCACCGCTATCTGATTGTCGGCGACGATCTTGTTGATGTTCTGCAGCGTGCCGCGGATGGCCTCGGTGACGTCCTGCAGCCGGTTCGGGTCGGCGGTCAGCACGGGGATGCCGTCCTCGTCGAGCGGCACCGGGGGCGCGGCCTCCTCGCCGCCCTTCAGCGAAATCGCGGCGACGCCGGTCAGGCCCTGGAATTCGAGCCCGACCAGCGTGTCCTTGCGGACCGGGGCGTTGTTCTCGACCAGCGCCAGCGCGACCACGCGGCGCGGATTGTCGAGCTTCACCGAGATGACCTCGCCTATCCGGATACCGTTGAAATTGACGCTGCCGCCATTGCGCAGACCCGGCCGCCGGGCCCTCGAAGATGATGCGCAGCGGCCCGCGCGCCTTGGTGGTGTGGAGGCTCTGGAACCACAGCACGAAGCCGAACGCGGCTGCGATCACGGCCAGCGTGAAGGACCCGATCAGGACGTAGTTCGCCCGCGTCTCCATCAATTACTCCGAATGTCCGGCCCTGATCATGCGCTAACCCACAACGGCGCGGGCGCGCTTGCCGTTGAAATACTGCCGCAGCCAGGGATGCTGGGATGCCTTCATGTCGGCAATCGATCCTGCGGCAATGATCTTACCGTTCCCCAAAACGGCGATGCGGTCGCAAGCAGTGTAAAGGCTGTCCAGATCGTGGGTTACCATGAAAACGGTCAGGCCCAAAGTGCGCTGCAGGGTCCGGACCAGTTCGTCGAAGTCGCCGGCGCCGATCGGATCGAGGCCGGAGGTCGGCTCATCGAGAAAGACCAGTTCCGGATCGAGCGCGAGCGCGCGCGCCAGCGCCACGCGCTTGATCATGCCGCCGGAGAGCTCTGACGGGAAAGCGGTCGGCGACATCGGGGCGCAAGCCCACCATCACGAGCTTGGTCACCATGATCTCGTCGAGCAGCCGCTGCGAGACCTTGAGATATTCGCGCACCGGAAACTGGATATTCTGGCGCACGGTGAGCGAGGAGAACAGCGCGCCCTGCTGGAACAGGATGCCCCAGCGACGCTCGACCGCGCGCCGCGCCGCGGTGTCGGCCTTGTCGAGATCGACGCCGAACACCTCGATGCGGCCGGCAACTTTCGGCACGAGGCCGATGATGGTGCGCGTCAGCACCGACTTGCCGGCGCCGGAGGGACCGACGAAGCCAAGGATCTCGCCGCGCTTGACGTCGAGGTTGAGGCCATCGAGCACGCGCGTCGCGCCGAACTGCACGGTGATGTCGCGGACCCGGATGATGGCGTCTGAGGTCGGTTGCGGCAGTTGCGCCATGCTCACATTCCGATCGACGCGAAGAAGATCGCGAACACGCCATCCATCACGATGACGAAGAAGATGCCCTTCACCACCGAGGCCGTGGTGTGCTGGCCGAGCGACTCGGCGCTGCCCTGCACGGCCAGCCCCTCGACACAGGCGACGATGCCGATCACCGCCGCCATGACCGGCGCCTTGATCAGGCCGACGGTGAAATGATCGATCGAGATCGCATCGCGCAGGCGCAGCAGGAACGCTTCGGGATCGACGCCACCATAGAGCCAGGCGACCAGCCCGCCGCCATACAGCGCGGCCATCGCGCCGAGGAAGGCAAGGATCGGCAGCGCGATGATCAGCGCCAGCATCCGCGGCAGGATCAGCACCTCGATCGGATCGAAGCCCATGGTGCGCAGCGCGTCGATCTCTTCGCGCATCTTCATCGAGCCGAGTTCGGCGGTATAGGCGCTGCCCGACCGGCCCGCGACCATGATCGCGACCAGCAGCACGCCGATCTCGCGCAGCACCAGCACGCCCAGCATGTCGACGACGAAGATGTCGGCGCCGAACCTGCGGAAATGGAAGATACCCTGTTGCGAGATGATGCAGCCGATCAGGAAGGTGATCAGCACGATGATCGGCACCGCGCGCCAGCAGACCTGCTCGAGATGATGCACGGTCGAGGTCAGGCGGAAGTCGCGGGGATGCAGCATCACGCGGCCGGTGGCGGCGAGCACCGCGCCGAGCATGTCGATCAGCCCGATGAACGTATCGCTGATGCCGACCACGCTGCGGCCGACCTGCGCCAGCATGCCGGTGATCGTCACCGGCGCCCGCTCGATCACGGGACCGGCTTTGACGCGGCGCACCTCGTCGACCAGGCTGGCATAATTGGCGGAGAGACCGGCGATCTGCGCCTCGACATTGCCCTGGGTCAGGCTGCGGCGCAGCCGCTCGATCAGCCAGGCGCCGAACGTGTCGAGCCTCGAGACCTGCGAGACGTCGATGAAGATATTGGGGCGGCTGCCGGCGAGCTTTTCGGCATCGCTGACGATCGCCTCGAGCAGCGGCGCGAACGGCGCGGTCCAGGACCCGCCGGCGCACAGCGCAAGCCCATTGCCGCGCGCAATACGCTCCAAGGTCGGGTCGCCGTTCACGGCCGAAAAGCTCCCGCGCCAGATCTCCGCCAGTGCGAATGTCCGCCTTGAGCGGCCGCCTTGTCGAAGGTACCCCTAACCAGCCATAGTTGGTTGCGCCCCGCAAGCGCGAGGTTCAAAAATCGCCAGACATTAAAATGACTTCCGCCCAATTTCCAACACTTGACGTTCGAATCGAACGCTTTCCGATCGCGGGTTCCTTCACCATCAGCCGCGGCGCCAAGACGGAGGCCGTGACCGTCGTGGCGGAACTGCGCCAAGGAGGCCGGACGCGGGCGTGGCGAATGCGTGCCCTATCCGCGCTATGGCGAGACGCCGGAGGCAACGCTGAAGGCGCTGGAGGCGATACGGGAGGCGGTTTCGGACGGACTCGACCGGCAAGCGCTGCAGACCGCGATGCCGGCCGGCGCCGCCCGCAATGCGCTGGACTGCGCGTTCGTCGATCTGGAAGCCAAGCGCAGCGGGAAGCGGGCCTGGGACCTGCTCGGCCGGCCCGCGCCGCAGCCCTGCACCACGGCCTATACGATTTCGCTGGGCTCGCCCAACGCCATGGCGGCCGCGACCGCGAAGGCCGCGCACCGTCCGCTCCTGAAGATCAAGCTCGGCGGCGATGGCGACGGCGAGCGGATCGCGGCGGTGCGGCGCGCCGCACCCAATTCCGAACTGATCGTCGATGCCAATGAGGCCTGGACGCCCTCCGACCTCGAACGAAATCTCGCCGCCTGCGCGGAGGCCGGCGTCACGCTGGTCGAGCAACCGTTGCCCTCCGGCTGGGACGACATGCTGGGGCGCATCCGCCGGCCGGTTCGCGTCTGCGCCGACGAAAGCGTGCACGACCGCAAATCGCTCGAAGGGCTGCGCGGGCGTTACGATGCGGTCAACATCAAGCTCGACAAGACCGGCGGATTGACCGAGGCGCTGGCGATGGCGGATGCCGCCAAGGCGCTCGGCTTCGACATCATGGTCGGCTGCATGGTCGCGACCTCGCTGGCGATGGCGCCCGCGATGCTGCTGACCGCGCAGGCGCGCTTTGTCGATCTCGACGGGCCGCTGCTGCTCGCGCGCGATCGCGACCATGGGTTGCGCTATGACGGCAGCCTCGTTCATCCGCCGGACGCCGCATTGTGGGGATGATCGAGGAGGCGATGCCGCGCCGACCACATGACCAGCGCGCCGCAGGCCGCGATCGCGGCCATCACGTAATAGACGTTCTGCCCGTAGCGGGCGAAAACCGCGCCCGACAGGATGTAGACGCTGCCGGTGACAATGCCGGCGCAGGCCGCCAGAAAACCCTGCCCCCGCGCCATGATGTGGCCGGCACATGATGCACCATCAAATTCATGATGCCGACCTGGGTGAGCCCGAAGGTCAGGCCGTGCATCAGTTGCACCGGCGCCAGGATCGCGATCGGCGGCGCCTGCGCCGTGATCACCCAGCGCGCCACCGCCGAGAACGCCGAGATCATCACCAGCGTCGTCGCCGGCAGGCGAAACCGCGGCGATAGCGCGAACACCACGATCTCGGCGAGCACGCCGAGCGTCCACAGGCCCGCGATCGTCAGCCCGCCAAAGCCTTCCTGCTGCCAGGCGATGGAGGCGACGACGTAATAGGCGGAATGACTGCTCTGGATCAGCGCCGAGGTGATGATGATGGCGAGGAAGCCCTTGTCACGCAGCAGCACGCCTGCGCCGTGCGCCGCGGCGGGACTCGACTTCAACGGCGCGAGCGGCTGCAGCCCGAGGCTGACCAGCGCGCTGAGCGCCGGCCATGCCGGCGATGATCCAGATCAGATTTCTCGCCGCGATGACATCGATCAGCACGCCGCATGCGAGCGCGCCCACGACGAAGGCCGCCGATCCCCACAGCCGCAGCGGACCGTATTTGAGACCATATTGCCGCACGCCGCGCAGCGCGTAGGCGTCGATCAAGGGCACCATCGGCGTCCAGACGCAGCAGGTCACGGCATAGGCGACGAAGATCAGGAGCGCCTGATGCTGCAGACCGACGACGGCGAGAGGCCAATCGTGGTTCCAAAGCCCATCACGATGATGCCGCCGCGGAGCGCCTGGTGCCGCTCGGCAAGGCCCGTCACGAACGGAAGCGTGGTGAACCGCGTCACCGAGGGCACCGCCGTGATGACCCCGATCCAGGCGGCATCGACGCCCACCGCTTTCAGCCAGACCGGGAAGAACGGCAGATGCGTGCCGACGAGCCCGAAGCCGGTGCCGTAGACCAGCGCCAGCCAGGTCGCGAATCGCTTCGACGAGCTTAACGAAGCCGTGGGGATTTGTGCGGGGTACTGCATCAATTCAATTGCGATTCGGGCAAGTTCATGGTGATCGTTAGCGTAGTGCGCGCTGATTTGCGCGGATAGAGTCGTCATGGCCAACCAAGCATTTGCCCTATCACCGATTTCCGCTCGGGCGAGCCTGCCGAGCGAGGAGGACTATGAGGCGATCCGCGAGGCCTTCATGGAGACCGCGCGGGGGCGCTGGTTCCTCGACGAATACGCCAGGCGCAACCGCAATTCCGATACCCGCATGGTGCTCGATGCGGTGGCGCGTATCGAGGAAACGCTGGCGGCACAGAAGCAGCCGCCGCCTCCGGTGGTCGTCGACCGGCTTCCCGCGGCGCTGACCTCGATCCGAAACGCGGTGGAAAAGGCCGAGGGCGCGGCGTCCACCGCGTTCGATGGAATGCGGGTCGAGGAAAACCTCGCACCGATCCGCAAGGGCGCCCGCATCATCAAGGAAATCTCCTGGCGCTGGCGCGAGATCGGCGCCGACGGCCGGATCTGCGATCTCATCGATTCGCAGGTCGTCGCCATCGAGACCGCTTGCGGCCAGCTCGCCGAGACCGACCCGCGCGTTGCGCTGCGCGCCGCCTTCGAGATCATCCGGGGAGAGATCGAGGCCTTCCGGGATGCCGATGCCCGCGCTCCGGCGCCGGAAACGGCGGTTCCGCCCGCGACAACCGCCGGGGCGGCTGACGCCGTCGTGGCGTTTCCATCGCCGCTTGCCTCCGCGGTCCACGAAATCGCCGAAGCGCCCGCGATGATGGAGGAGCCGTGCCGCGTTGGCCGAGATCGAAGCGGCGATCAGCGAACCCGAAATGCCGTTCGAGACCGCCACCGAAGCCGTCGCCGCCGAGCTTTCGCAGGAAGAAGCCGACGCGCAGGACGAAGCGGTGCTGGACATCATCGCGATGGAGATGGCTGCACCCGATCCCGACGAGGAGCACGATTTCCCGATCGTCGCCGACAGTGAGCCGGCGCACATCACGACGCCGCCCGTCGTCGAGCCCCTGCAAGCTGTCGCGCAAGCGCCGGAGCCGGAACTGCCGCCCGTGACGCCACAAGCGCCCGCGCTGCAGCCCGTGCTTTCGGCCTCGCCGTCCGTCGCGCCGGAAGCCGGGCCCTCGCTCGGTTCGACCCTGATCGCGCGGGGCATCCTGCAGAAGCCCACCATTCCCGCCAATGATCCGCTCGCGCCCATCCGCCGCATGAGCCAGGCCGAGAAGATCGCGTTTTTCTCGTAAACTGAGCGAACCCTCCTCACGTCACCGTTAGTGACTGCCGTCACGTACATCCCCCGAGCCTTCCCCTAGCGTCCCGGCAACTGGTCTCACGTCGAGATTGTTGTTGAGGAAGACGCCATGTCCCCTTTCATTTCGCTGCGTTTCAAATCGCTGCTCGGCGCGGGAATGCTCGCCGCCGGCCTGTTGAGCCTTGCGCAAGGCCCGGCCTGCGCGCAGACCCGGACCGCCGAGCTCGATCGCATCCAGGCGCCGGCGCAGGCGCTGCCCCGGCCCGAGCAGCGGGTCGCGCTGGTGATCGGCAATTCGAACTACCGGAACGTGGCGCCGCTGCCCAATCCCGACAACGACGCGCAATCGGTGTCCGAATTCCTGAACTCGGCCGGCTTCGAGGTGATCTCGGCGACCGACGTGACGCAGAACGACATGATCCGGGTCGTGCAGGACTTCTCCGACAAGATCACCGAGCGCGGACCGGACACGGTGGCGATGATCTACTACGCCGGACACGGCGTGCAGGTCGCGGGCGAGAACTATCTGATCCCGGTCGACGCCAAGGTCGCCACCCCCACCGACCTCGTCAACAATTCGCTGCGGCTCGTCGACCTGATGGCGACGCTGGAATCGATCCCGAGCCGGCTGCGCATCGTGATGCTCGATTCCTGCCGCAACAATCCGTTCCCGAACATCGACGACGGCGGCCGCGGCCTTGCCCTGGTCGACGCGCCGCTCCGCTCGATCGTCGGCTATTCGACCGCGCCGGGCGCGGAAGCGCTCGACGGCCTGGACGGCGGCCACAGCCCGTACACGCAAGCCTTCCTGCGTATCGCGCGCGAGCCGAACTTGCCGATCGAGCAGCTGTTCAAGCGCATCCGCCTCGAGGTGAACCATGTGACCGACGGCATGCAGACGCCGTGGGACAGCTCCTCGGCCAGCAGCGATTTCTATTTCTTCGGCGACACCGCGGTGGCCTCCGCCCGCCTGCCCGAGCATGGGCCCGTGGTGCAGATGGCCGCGGACCTGCCGTGGCGGTCGGTGGACCAGGTCTATGACTACGTGCTGTCGGAAGGCACGCCCGAATATTATCAGGAGTTCATCGATCGCTTCCCGTACGACCCGCGCTGCGACCGCATCCGTCATCTGCTCGTCAACATGAGGCAGGCCGTGGCGTGGCACCAGGCGGTGCTGGCGAACTCGCCGATCGCCTACAAGAACTTCTTCGACCACCACGCCGACAGCCCCTACGCCAAGGTCGCGCTGCATCTGCAGTCCGAGCCGAAAGGCCTTCCGCTGATGCAGGCCGGCCATCTCTTCAAGGGCAATGGCGGCATGAACCGGATGCCGCTGTCAGGCACGGCAAGAATCGCGACGCTGCCGGCGCACGGCTTCAACGCGCCGACCAACGGCAAGATCGTGAACCTGCCGGTCGGCAACAAGGCAAACAACTTCAAGCCGATGGATCACACCATCAAGCCGACAGGCAACAACCTCAAGAACGCCGGCAACAACTTCAAGAACAACGACCTTGGCAACAAGCCGAAATTCGAACGGCGGCAATTCAATTCCGGCAACCGCTTCAGCAATTCCCAGGCCCGCATGGGCAACGGGATGCGGATGGGCGGCATGGGAATGGGCGGAGGCGGCATGCGGATGATGGGTGGCGGAGGCGGCATGCGCTTCGGCGGTATGGGCCGCGGCGGCTTCGGACGCCACTGATCGCGGCGAGGAGAATTGGGGGCAGAGCCGGGATGGCTCTACCCCCTTCGCTTTTCAAGCGATCAGCTTCGCGAACAGGTCCGCATCGACATTGCCGCCGGAGAGCACGATCACGACGTTCTTGCCGCGCGCGTCGATCCGGCCTGCGAGCAACGCGGCGAGTCCGACCGCCCCGCCCGGCTCGACCACGAGCTTCAATTCACGAAACGCGAAGGCCATCGCCTGCCCCACTTCCTCGTCGGAGGCCGTCACCCCGCCCGACAGCAGCTTGCCGTTGATCGCAAAGGTGATCTCACCGGGAATCTCGGCCATCAGCGCGTCGCAGATGGTGCGCGCCTTGGCGTGATGGGCCTCGCGACGGCCGGCCCGCAGCGACAGCGCGTGATCGTCGTAGTCCTTTGGCTCGGCGACGATCACCTCCGTATCGGGGAATTTCGCCTTCACCGCCGTCGCGATCCCTGCGATCAGGCCGCCGCCGGAGGCCTGCGCCACCACGACGTCGGGCGCAACCCCGAGCGCGGCCATATCCTCGGCGATTTCGCGGCCCGCGGTGCCCTGGCCTGCGATGATCAGCGGATCGTCATAGGGCTTCACCAGCGTCGCGCCTCGTTTCTCGGCAATGCCGCGCGCGATCGCCTCGCGGTCCTCGCGGTCGCGATCGTACAGCACGACCTCGGCGCCATAGGATTTGGTGCGCTCGCGTTTCGACACCGGCGCGTCCTTCGGCATCACGATGGTCGCCTGCATCTTCAGGAGCTGCGCCGCCGCCGCCACGCCCTGCGCGTGATTGCCGGAGGAAAACGCGACCACGCCGCCGGCGCGCCTTTCCTGCGGAATCGAGGAAAGCTTGTTGAATGCGCCGCGGAACTTGAAAGAACCGGTCCGCTGCAGCAATTCCGGTTTCAGGAAAACATTGGCGCCAACGCGCTCGTTCAGGACCGGCGACCACAACAACGGCGTCCGCACCGCATAGGGCGCGATCACTTTCGCGGCGGCATCGATATCGGCCGGTGTGACCGGCAGCTTTTCTGTGTTTGTCATCAAGACGTTTTATGCGCGCCGCCGCAGCGGAGCAAGATACGCCGATCAGGCGGAATCAGGCCGCGCGGGCTGCCACCTGCGGCACCAGCGCTTCACGCGGCGCCGGATCGCTCCAGGTGATGATCTCGAAATGGCCATCCTCGTGCTCGGCGAGCGCCGTGCAGCTCTCCACCCAGTCGCCGCAATTCATGTAGCGGACGCCATGGTCGTCGCGGATCACGGCATAGTGGATGTGGCCACAGATCACGCCATCGGCGCCGTGACGCCGCGCTTCGGCGGCCAGCGCAGCCTCGAACGCGCCGATATAGTTCACGGCGTTCTTGACCTTCTGCTTGGCCCATTGCGACAGCGACCAATAGGGCACGCCGAACAGGCGGCGGAAGAAATTGACGAACCTGTTCATCTGGATCGCGAAATCATAGGCCTTGTCGCCGAGATGGGCGAGCCAGCGCGCGTTCTGCACGACGAGGTCGAAGATGTCGCCGTGAATGACGAGGAAGCGCTTGCCGTCGACGCCGGTATGCACGGCGTTCTCGACCACGTCGATGCCGCCGAAATGCGTGCCGTAATAGTTGCGCAGGAACTCGTCGTGGTTGCCGGGGATGTAGATGACCTTGGCGCCCTTGCGCGCTTTCCGCAGCATCTTCTGCACGAAGTCGTTGTGCGATTGCGGCCAGTGCCAGCTCGACTTCAGCGCCCAGCCGTCGACGATATCGCCGACGAGATAGATGGTGTCGGCGTCGTGGGTGCGGAGGAAATCGAGCAGCTTGTCGGCCTGCGAGCCGCGGGCTCCGAGATGGACATCGGAGATAAACAAGGTGCGAAAGCGCCGCTCCGGCCTCTCTTCACTCACAGCATCACTTCCCATGCGAGCGCCCTTAACGGATTCCCATGACAGGGCGATGACGGCGGGCTCGCTCCACGGAACCGTTAACGTTATCGCCCGCAGGCGCACGAATTGGTCCCCGCCTGCGTTGAATCTCGATAGCAGCGCACGACGACAATCAAGCGACATGGGCGGAATGATCTAACCTCGACTGCGGAAAGTATCGCTCGGGGGTCGCTTTCGTCGGCATTGCTTTAAAGGCGCCTGGATAAACTCAAAAGCAATATGATGATACTTCCCACGAATTCGGGAATTCTACTCCAGTGCAGACCAAACGTGGTCCTCAGCAAAAGGGCGTCAACCTGGTGTAGGGAAACTGCGCGGACAAATATATAACCGACGATCATCACTGCGCATGCCAACGCGATTGTGCACGCGAGCGATGTTTGCCGGGCAGAAAGCAAAAGCCAGAGGCTAAATCCGACAGTTGTGGCAGCACCGATCACGGTGAGAGCGGCTTGGATGCCCTGACGGTGCCAATACCAACCTTCGTCGAACGCGGTCGATCGCCCGAAGTTGGTGAGGGCTTGCTGCAGTTGAAGCAACTCTGAGACGCCAAGGAGTGCGAGAAGGACTGCAATCGCTGTCCAAGCACGGGGCTCAAGTGATCCGGCGTTTAGATGGATTGACGTTGCTCGGCAACTATAGGCGCCCCAAAAGTACAAAGCTGCTGTGATCCACGATCCGGGGCTTGGCATCGGACTCGCTACTCCCAAAGTGTCTCTTGCTTAATTTGGGACCTATGGGGCGTTCAAGTCTTTCGAACCGAGAAAATCATGGGGTCAAACGAAGAGTAGGCTGACCGCTTGCGTTCTGCGTAATTCGATGCGGTCTGATGCCTCCCGCCGTATCCACTTAACTTGCAAGAACTGGTTTATCTGGCAGCCTCGACGGACTTCGGTGGTCCGGAATAGTCGAGATTCATACCATTCACTTGGCATGAAAGCGTGCTTATTCCGGTTGTGATGCTAAAACCATTAGAACGCGGAATCTCCATGGTCGAGAACTCATAAAATATGCCAAAGGCTCTTTGGTTGCCGTTAAGAGGGATGGTCTGCAAATGGATCGCGAGCTTCGTGACGTTGGCTGCACCGCCCGCTCCGGGACAATTGAACGAGCAACCTCTCCCGTTAACGCAGGAATATTGCCACTCGAACGCGACCTCCGATGCGCCGGGATAGGGAGGACCTTCTTCCGAGCGCTTTCCATCCTGAGCGCTTAGCGATTGCACCAAGGGGCCGCCGATGAGCAAGGCCCCGCCCAAAACCAGCGCATGAAAGCTCTTGGATACTCTGGACATATGCGTACTCCAAAGGCCGTTCGGTTGCAGCCTCAGCGTACTTACCGGGGTAAAATACACTTGGCGGTCGCTCGGCATGTTACAATAGTGCGTGACAGACGTACATTGGCGCTCCGCACAATGTAGGTCAATCGCACCGGTTTGACGCCCGGCCCGCTGCTTCTGGTCTACCCTTGGTTGGTGGGACGTCGCGAGAACCGGCGCCGACTTTGAGGAAGGCTGGCAAAAGTAGATCAACTGACCATCCCGCAGGAAGCATTCTGCAACCACTTAGCGAAAGTACTGTGAGCTAGCTCACAGATTCGCAATCACGGCGCGGCACGCCTATATTTGGGTCATGTCCCGCAAACCCATCGAACTACCGTCCGCGGTCGCCCGCCGCCTCCTCGAGATCGGGCTGAAGGCGAAGGGGAAATGATCACCACAAATCATGGTCGTCGATCGTGGAAAGATAGTCCCAAAGCGAAGACGATTGCAGCGACGATCTCGCTATTGCTGATCGGTGGCTTGATCGCGATGTTCGCCTTTCTGATTACGCAGTCTCCGACGTAAGGCGACCTCAATCGGCGGCCTCCCTGCACACCCACGATGCCCTGTAGCTTGGGCCGCTCGGCCCCACGGGATAGCCATATTGCAAGCAACGGCAGAACGCATTGTCATTGCGCCGCGCCCCCCGGCCCATCGACGCAGATCCAGACGGTCATATGCGACGGGACGATTTCAGCCACGGCGAGGTAGGTCGATCGGAGTACGGTAGAGCTCGTTACTATCTCCGTCGGTAACGCGCACTGCGCATCCCTCCGAACACAGCTCAGGACGAACGAGGCAAAGCTCGCTCGCGAGGCTTTCAGCCTTGTCGATCGCAATTTCTGTGTCTTCGAGGATCATCCCGCCCTGGCTTTTGAAATCGTTGCCGATGACGAGATCGAAATTAAAGTATGGCATTGGAGCCCCCTGCCAAGTTTTCCAACTGTACGGAATCTAACCTGAATCCCATTGGTTCCGTTGTTAAAATTCGGTCTTCAGGTCTGATTGTGGTCGCGTGTTGCGCTTCGGCAACCGCGATCGACCCATCACCTCATACCCGAACGCCAGACCTTCCGGGTGGCGAACCAGGCGTTGGCAGCTTCCTCACTGGCAAATACCTTCAGGTCGTCGACACCACCGGCCTCTTTTCCAACGCTTGTTCTAAACGGGAGATCGTACTGGTCAGATTTTGCCGCCGAGCCTTCAGTTGACGCGCTGTGACGGGATAGTCCGACCTCGTAGGATTGAAGATGCCCACGCGCTCTTCTTCAGATTTGATATCGGCTTCGATCAAATGAACAAGACGTCGCAAGTCGGAAATGAGAGTCTCGGTCCGTTGTTGAACCAGTACATAGCGTTCAGTTAATGTCTCAAAATGGGATACATTAGGCATGTGCCGCCTCGGTTTGGTACAATTGGCTCCAATCATCCGAGACGGTTGCAATTTAGATGCCGTGATGTTGCTTTTATGCGCGATCCTTCATCTGTACGAACAACTTGATGACATCCGCTAGGCGAAGCTTGCCGGTGTAGTACCGCCTTAGCGCGTGGAGCTGGCGCGTGACGATCTCGTCGCGTTCTTATGGCATTCCGCTCGCGAAGTAAGCGCGCATGTCCCCGAGAAGGCGGAGGACGACGACGTCAGGCAGGTTCGCCTCCCTGCGGAGCATTCGCGTACCCGGTCAGGAAATACAATCAAAAGGAGCCCCACGGTCCAGCAGCCCCGGAGCCCTGGTCTCTATTCCTCCACGTGCCCCGTGCGAAGGCCCCCAGGGCCAGAGGTAAACCTGCCACGCATCGTCTGTCCCCTCGGTGGAGAACAGAACCCTAACTTAAGATCGGGGCGTTTCAGGGGAGCAGGTCACGACCACTGATCTGAACGCGATCCCCGCGAAGTCCCCCTCTCTCCAAATCAGATGACATGAAAGCGTCGTACGCAATCCATCAAGCGAGAACTGAAACTCGGTGGCTAGGAGCGCTAGCCCGTTCAGTCGAACGCCTGCGCCTTCACGGCTCAGGTCCCGCACCGAGCACGAAAAGACACCTCGAAGTCCAGGCATACTGAGCAGCGCACCCCTGCTCACCCACTTTCTTTCACTTGCCCGACGTTCTTCGCCGAAGCGCATTGCAATTGTCCCCCTTGGTCGGGGCCGCCGCTGACAAGTCAGGGCGACCCCTGGTCGTGCGGCGTACGCAGTACGCGGGTCACCGCGCGGTTACTGGTCAGACTAATGCAAGGGGTGCAAGCGGCAATCCTAGCCGCCTTTTAACGTTGATACTCGACTTGCTGGTTAAATCCGGAACCATTCGGCAAACCCCGTGGGCAGATTCCGCTAGCGAGCCTTGCCGTTATCGCGATCGCCAATCGTCTTCACGTGGACATTCGAGCGTCCCCTTTTCCGAGCGGCTGCTTCGGCCTTCGCAACCTTGATCCTCAGCCTTTTCAGCTCGCGGAATGCTTCTTCTAGATCGGTCGGCTTCTGCGGTGGTCTAGGATATTTCATGGCGACGATCATCAAACTCCACGAAGCGTTTGTAGAGCCACCGGCGACCATCATGACGTCGCCAAACGCGGCCCCAAATAATACCCCCGTCAACGGAGCGGCGAGGCAGGACCACCGTCCACATGTGCCAGACGTAGGCCCATGCGGGCTCAGTGTTGTTCGGTTCGAAATTTTCGACTTCGCCTGGAATCGTTGGGCGCATGTGCTTTCTGGCTGAAGCGAATGCGAAGTCGCAGACGGAATATATTCGCCCGCGACTTCGCCACGCTGGTCTCGGACGAGGGCAATGTCCGACGGAATACGATTACAACGCCGAAGCGGCGTTGCAATGAAATGCAGGTATTAATCTTTATGGCGGTGAGAAGGGTTAAACCTGGAACCCGAAGGTGACTAACCTAAAGACCACAAAGCTGTTGTGGATCCCTCTTTCGGGGGGCTGGCCAGCTGGATGACGTGAAGCAAAAAAGCGCGTTCGTTGGCGCTGCGGTGCTAGAACGCCGGCTTACCATTCAGGCGCAGGCGATGATGATCGCCTCGCCGTGAGCGCGACAAATTGAATTAGTGCAATTTAAGCAGCAAGAATGTCGTATCCGTCCACGCATTAATGCCGAAGATAATGTTCCAGTGTTTATCGATAGGACATCAGTCACATCACATGTTCCGCCGCATTCTCCTCGCGGTTAAATTTCAGGATTGAAACCGGAGGTATTGACTTTTAAGTGTTTGACGGCCTCAACACAATCTCAGATCACTTGAGTCGGATAGAATGAAGAACAGCGACCTGAAATCCATGTCTGTGGACGAACTTTGGGAGTTGCGCGAGTTGGTGATTGCCAAGCTGAGCTCCATGATGGCGGCCGAGCGTGCTAGGCTGGAGGATCGGCTGCGCAAACTTAGTGCCACCGTCACGAGCAGCGAACGCCGTGATTATCCAAAAGTCCGCCCCAAGTATCGCAATCCGAAAAACCGCAACGAAACATGGGCAGGACGCGGCAAGCAACCTCTCTGGTTGGCGGCTCAGCTTCGCTCGGGAAAGAAATTGACCGACTTTCTAATTCGTCGAACGGATGCCTAACCGTCAGCGGACCGGCGCTCAAGATTTGTGCGGAACGGGTTTTAGCGGTGCACAAAAGTGCACTTAAAGGTTCATATATTTGTGCTATGAGTACCCTGTTGCGGGGCGGGGTAATGTTTCATGTCGGTTCAAGCGATTGTTGCAGGAAACTCCAGGGCGATATTTGATCTAGAACAGCAGTTGGCAGAGCTGCTTGCATTGCGGCGCGCATTATGTCGGCTCAATGCTGCAAGCCGTTGCCCGAAAGGATCTAGGCGGCGTAGACGGGATATTCGAATGGCACGCCTTCGGGGTCGTGTTCGGTAAACCACGCGCTAGCGGTTTCCTCCCTGACGAAAACATTCAACTGATCTTCATCGCGGCCGATGGCGATCAGCGATAAGTTTGTCGTCGTGCTGCTTAAAACGATCCCATGCGCGCGCCACCGCATCGACCTTGTGACGCTGCGAAGATTGCAAATAACAGCGCGTCGTGGGTATGGAAGGAAAGAAGCCACGCCTCAATGTATCCGCTGTGAGTTCACCGGCTGGCGCGCCCGAGGCGCAGCTAACCGTTCGGCTTCGGCCACTTTTTTGCGCAAGGCCTTTAGGTCCGTCATCTGCTGCTTGAGAGCATCGACAAAGACGGCCCGCAACTTTGGATTTCTAGTGCTAGTCGTGCGTGGAATCCTTCTCATGGGAGAAGCCCCTAGTTTAGCGCGCTAGTCGTACCCAGGCTAACCAGCAACCTAAGAATAAAATATTAAAGGACTGCGCCGTGCGGGCTTGGCCCCTTTCGATGAACGGGCGCGGTCATGAATAGGCCAGTTCGGCTTCCAGCTAAGGCTGCGCGAAACGCCGCTTATCGCCGAACGCACTCATGTGCCCGGCCGGTGGTCGTCCGAGTGCGGCCCAAATTGCAAACGATGATGAAGGCGGCCAAAAAATGTGCCGCAACCTGTCTGAAATTCATTGATCGAATGATTCGCTCCCATGGATTGAGGGCACGGATGTGACATCTGGGAGTGGGGTTGGCGTCGAGTTCGGAGCCGCCGATGCCGCGAGCGCCCTGAGCAACAGGCGGTCCCGAAACCTACGTTGACTTGGACGTGATCTAGACGGCGTCGATCCGCTACAAGGTTATAGCTCGGTGTCCGACCGTGGCCGGTTCACCCGTTCCATCCCCCCAATCTCAACACACGACTGCCGCGCCAGGGACAAGCGATAATCGCAAATCAAGCGCAAACAAGGCTGAGATAGGACAATTGAATCGAGAATGACGGGATGATCCAATTATCATGAGCGCGCACGGGAACCAGCCGATCGCAGGATCCGGCAAGGGCAGCGGGAAGCCGGAACGTTCCGGCAAGAAAGCCGACAAGCGGCGCCGCAAGGCGGCCCAGAAATCAGACCCGAAGCCGAACGCTCCGCTGGAAGCGTCGGAAGCTCCGCTGGAAGCGCCTGAGGTTCAGCTTGCGGCGGTTGACGCGCTGCCCGAAGCTCCGAAACAAACGCTCGAACAAACCGACCTTCCGGCAGCTTCGACCGAAAGCTCGCCCGCCATCGCGACCCCGAGTGAAAGCCCTCCGAGCGCCCCCGCGATGCCGGCAGATCCCGTGCCGGTCAGCGTTCAGACCATCGCGAATGCCTATGGCAGCTACGCGGCGAAGTCGCTCGAACAAACCGGCTCCTTCTTTGCGCAACTCGCGGGCGTGCGATCCTTCAACAGGGCATTCGAGCTTCAGACCGAATTCGCACGGCAGGCCTGCGAGACCTTCGCGGCCGAGTCGCAGAGGATTAGTGAACTGCACCGCGAACTGGCGACGCAGAGGTTGAGGAGCCTCGGAGGCTTCGCCACCGGGAAGAAGGTCACGCCCTCAACGTAAGCACTTACGGCTTGTGTCTGGCGATCGCTTTCAGACTGAAACGGGTAGAAACGATTTCAACAAGACGGTCGTCAGGAGGCCGCCCCGGCATCTATCGCGGCCCTGACCGCAGATGCCAATTCTGCTGGACGGAACGGCTTGCGCAAAAACGGAGCCGATCCCACCGCGCGCTCGAGCGCCGCCGAGTCCACGTAACCGCTCACGAAAAGGACAGGTATCAAGGGTTGAAGCGCGCCCGCCGCTTTCAAGACTTCGGCGCCATTGTTGTCGGGCATGGCGAAATCGATGATCAGCAGTTGCGGATTCACCGCTTCCTGCAGGGCGAGCGCGGCATCTCCATGCTCCGCCTCATGAACGATTCCATGATGACCTGGGTACGCTGGCTGTCCAGCGTCCTGATCAACGGCAATGCGAGAATGCCTTCCCACAATTTCACGACTGGCGTCGACAGCTCGGCGATCTCGCGCTGCTGCCGGATGATGACCTCTTCACGGCTCTTCTGGAAAGTTTCGAGGGTGTGGAGCCCAAGCGCATCCAGCAGCGCCCAACGCAAACCCACTCCGCGGATTGGTTTTGGTTCCATTGTTGAAACCAGCGCCCTCGGCCGGCAAATCAGCCGGCGAGATCGAGCGGTGTCATGGTGTAGCCAAGCCTGTATCGCCCTGCGATCATCTTCTCCTGCGCGCCGAGGCGATAGAGCTCGGCGGCCGAAAGCTTCGCCGCGACGGCCCCCTCGACGGCTTCGGGCTCGTAGCCGGAGAGCAGCAAGATCCAGTCCGCCGCAGCGTCGGCGCCGCGGATGCGCTGCTCGGCCGTCGGGCTGCTGGTCTGCGGCGTGTCCGTGACGAGAAGATGCGCGCCCGTCAGTCCCGGCGTGGCCGGAACATCCTTGATCACGTCGATCAGCGCCCCCTTGAGGCGCTCCTCCTCCCCTGCCCGTGGCGAAAGCCGGATGGTCGCGAGCGCAGTCGCGATGCCGCCGCCAAAACTCGCCGCGACGCGGCACTGGCTGCGCACCATGTTAAGATGATGCGGCATCATCTTGGTCGACCACGGCGTCGGATTATTGAGCCGGTCGAGATAGGCCGCAGACGTCAGCGTCTCATACGCCTCCAGCTCGTAGATGACGAAGAAGCTTTGCGTGTCGAGCGTGCTGCTCCAGCGCGAGCCGCGCCGGAAGCCGGGAATGCTCATCCGCTCCGGAAAATGCTCGTGCGAATGCCAGTCGCCGAATTCCGCGCGCTGCTCCGGGCGGACGTTCCACCACATGGCAACGGCTGCTTTTCCATGGAGCGGCACGGCTACCTCTTTGATCCCGTTTCAGATTTTGCAACAAACATATGCTGTCGTATGATTTTTAAAATACCGGTTGATCCATAAAACACCAAATGAATATTGAACACCAATCGATGGCGGCTTGAACCGCCTGTGACTGGCGGGGAGAACAACGGATGCCCGGTACGATCCTGGTCCTCAACGGACCCAACCTGAATCTGCTCGGCGTGCGCGAGCCCGAGATCTACGGCCACGACACGCTCGACGACATCAAGGGCCGCTGCATCGAGCAGGGAAAGAAGCACGGCCTCGAGATCGACTTCCGTCAATCCAATTCCGAGGCAACTTTGATCGACTGGCTGCATGAGGCGCGCGGCACGAAGATCGGAGTCGCGATCAATCCGGCCGGGTTTTCGTTCCATTCGATCGCGCTGCTCGATGCGTTGAAGATGTTCGACGGGCCGAAGGTGGAGGTTCACATCACCAACATCCACAAGCGCGAGCCGATGTACCAGAAGTCGCTGATCTCGCATGGCGTCACCGGCGTCATCGCAGGCCTGGGCGCGAACGGCTATGTGCTCGCGATCGACGCGATCGCAGCACTCGCCAAGACAAGCAAGAAGTCCGGCAAGGCCTGACGAGAGGCGCGACGTGATGGCGCCGCTCACTCGCCGCTTCGATCTCGAGACCGACCTGCTGGTAATCGGCGCGGGTGCGGCGGGCATGACCGCGGCGCTGGTCGGCGCGATGGAGGGGTTGCAGGTCATTCTCTGCGAAAAGTCGGATGTGGTCGGCGGCACGACGGCGACGTCGGCGGGTACCGTCTGGATCCCCGGCAGCCGGCAAAGCGAGGCCGCCGGCATTCCGGACTCGATTGAGGCGGCGAAGACCTATCTCGCGGCCATGCTCGGCGACAACGCCGACGACGAACGGCTCGACGCTTATCTGGCGACCGGTCCAGTCGTGCTCGACGATCTCGAAAAAAGAAGCAGTGTCAGCTTTGTGCCGCCGCCCCTTCACCCTGATTATCGCGACCTGCCGGGCGCGGCTCTGCGCGGCCGCGCGCTCGGCACCGCTCCCTTTGACGGGCGGAAGCTCGGCGCCGATTTCGACCGCGTGCGGCCGCCACGGCGCGAGTTCACCGTGCTCGGCGGCATGATGGTCGGCAAGAACGACATCGCGCCGCTGCTGCATCCGTTTCGCACATGGCCCAATTTCGCCCATGCCGTCCGCCTGCTGGCGCGGCAGGCCTTCGACCGGCTGCGCTACAGGCGCGGCACGCGCCTGATCATGGGAAACGCGCTGGTCGCGCGGCTGCTCTACGATCTCAGGCGGCTCGCGGTCGACATCCGCTACCAGACCTCGCTCAAAGAGTTGGTGAAGGAGGGCAGCGAAATCATTGGCGCGATTCTGCTTTCGCCCGGCGGCGATCTCGCGGTCCGCGCCCACAAGGGCGTGGTGCTGGCGACCGGCGGCATCGGCTGGAGCGACGCGCTGCGCGAGCGGCTGTTCCCGGAACAGGCCCGCCACACGTCGCTTTCGCCCGCCTCCAACACCGGCGACGGCATCCTGGCCGGCGAACGCGCCTCCGGCGTGATCGAGCGGCAACTGGAAAGCCCGGCGCTGTGGATGCCGAGCTCGATGATGACAGAGCCCGACGGCCACCGCTCGGTGTTTCCGCACATCCTGCTCGATCGCGCCAAGCCGGGGCTGCTGGCCGTCGACAAGACCGGCAGGCGTTTTGTCAATGAAGCCAATTCGTACCACGACTTTGTTGACGCGATGCTGCGCTCGAACCGGCTGGCCGCGAGCGTGCCCGCCTTCCTGGTCTGCGACCGCAGCTTCATTGCCGATTACGGTCTCGGGCTGATCCATCCCGGCACGCGCAGCCTCGATCGCTTCATCAGGTCCGGCTATCTCCACGAGGGCGACACGATCGAAAGCCTCGCCGCGAAGACCGGCGTCGATGCCGATGCGCTGGCGCGCACCGTCGAGCGCTACAATCGCTATGCCGAAACCGGCATCGACGAGGAGTTCGGCCGCGGCACGAGCGCGCTCAACCGCTTCAACGGCGATCCCGACAACAAGCCCAATCCGTGCCTGCGCCGGATCGGCCCCGGCCCCTATTTCGCGGTGGCGGTCTGGCCGACCGATCTCGCCGGCAGCGCCGGCCTGCGTACCGATTCGAACGGGCGCGTGCTGGATGCCGGCGGCGCGCCGCTGAAGGGCCTTTACGCCGTCGGCACCGACGCCGCCTCGATCTTCCGCGGCACCTATCCCGGCCCCGGCACCATGATCGGCCCGGCCATCGTGTTCGGCTGGCGCGCGGCCATGGACGCGGCCGGCCGCCTGGACGACGCCCTGAAGAAGCGCGCCGGCTGAACCCCGATTGGACGCGAATATGCTAGAACCCGCTCAACCCAGAGGCCGCCCTTGCTGACCAAAACCCAGCCCCGGGAGACGATCGGAGAATCCGCCTATCGCCGGATCAGGTCGGACATCATTTTCGGCGTGCTGGCGCCGGGCCAGAAGCTCAGGCTGGAAAAGGTCAGCGAAAGTTACGGCACCTCGATCTCCACGCTGCGCGAGCTGTTGAACCGGATGTGCCCGGAGGGGCTGATCGTGGCCGAGGGCCAGCGCGGCTTCGAGGTCGCACCGGTGTCGGCCGACGACTTCCGGCAGGTCGCGGAGCTGCGGCTTCTGCTCGAGAACCATGCGCTCGAGCAATCCTTCGCCGCGGGCGACCTCGACTGGGAGGGTCGCGTGGTTTCCGCACACCACAAGCTCGCCGTCATGGAAAAGCGCATGCTGGAGGGCCAGCGCCAGAACCAGGAATTGTGGAAGCAATGCGACTGGGATTTCCACCACTCGCTGATCTCCGCCTGCGGCTCTGAAGTGCTGCTCGCGGCCCATGCCGCGGCCTATGACCGCTATCTGCGCTACCAGATGATCACGGTCGTGTTCCGCGGCGAGATCGCCGCGCGCGAACACCAGGCGCTGCTCGAGGCCGCGCTGGTGCGCGACTTCAGGCACGCGCAGACCATCATGGTCTCGCACATCCAGGGATGCGTGGAGCACGCGCTGAAAGAAGACAATGCCGGCGTGTTTGGCGCGTCGCCTCAACCAGCGAAGACGGCGCCCGCTACGGCCGGCAAGAAGATCGGCAAGCGCGGCGCGAAATGAGGATCATTGGCACTTGCGCTGCTCGCGGCCCGATGGATGATCCTTTACGCCTGTAACCAGGGATCCAGCCATGAAAGCGTATCTTGTCCTCGATTTGACGATCCATGATTTTGGATCGTTCAGGGAGTATATCGAGAAAGTACCGTCATTCATCGAAAAGCATGGCGGAAAGTACATCGTTCAGGGTGCCGAGCCGATGCCCATGGAGGGCGACTGGCGGCCCGAACGAATGGTCATATTGGAATTTCCAGCTCGCCAAAACGCGACGGCTTTCTTGACCGATCCGGACTTTCAAGACCTGCTCGCAATCCGTCATCGAACCACCACCAGCAACCTGGTGCTGGTCGATGGCTGTTCATGACAGATTCGCTTGCGCCTGATTGGGGCCCTACTCCGCGGTCGCGCCCGACGCCTGGATGATCTTCGTCCATTTCGCGGTGTCGTCGGCGAGGAATTTTGCGAACTCGGCCCCTGAGATGGCGCCGGGGTCGGCGCCAAGCTCGGCCAGGCGCTTCTGGACGTCCGGCATCTTCAGGATCGTCTCGGCCTCGCGCTGCAGCGTCTCAAGCACGGGCGCGGGCGTTTTCGCCGGCGCCACCAGGCCGAACCAGGAAAAGGCCTCAAAACCCTCCACGCCCTGCTCCGCGACCGTCGGCACGTCGGGCAGAGCGGAAGCGCGCCTGGCGCCCGCGACCGCGATGGCGCGCACGCTGCCGCCCTGCACCTGCGGCAGCACCGCCGGCATGTTGTCGAACATCATGGGGATGTGGCCCGCGATCAGGTCGTTCATGGCGGGCGCCGCGCCCTTGTAGGGCACGTGCACGATGTCGATGCCGGTCATCCGCTTCAGCAACTCGCCGGCGAGATGGTTGGTCGAGCCGATCCCCGAGGAGCCGAAATTGAGCGTGCCGGGCTTGGCCTTGGCGAGTGCGACCAGCTCCTGCACGCTCTTCACCGGCAATGACGGATGCACCATCAGCACGATCGGCACGGTGGCGAGCAGCGCGACCGGCGCGAAATCCCGCCCCGGGTCGAACGGCAGGCTCTTGTAGAGCGCGATGTTCGTGGTCAGCGGCGGCGGCGCAGTGACCAGCAGTGTGTAGCCGTCCGCGCTCGCTTTTGCGACCGCCTCCGCGCCGATATTGCCGCCGGCCCCGCCCCGGTTCTCGACAAAGAATTGCTGGCCGGTCCGCTCCGAAAGCTTCTGCGCGAGGATGCGGGCGATGATGTCATTGGAGCCGCCGGGTGGGAACGGCACCACGATCTTGACGGGATGCGAGGGATAATTCTCCGCCGCGGCATTGGCCGACATGAGCGCGACACTATAGGCGATCAATATGGCGCGGCGGGAGATCACCTTCATCATGCGTTTCCTTGATGTTGTTGGATCCATCCTAGCGCCCCGGATCGTTACCAAGGAAGAGGCCGCCATGCCGCAATGCCCCTTCCGCTTCCCCACAACCCCGGGGTAACCTGACCGCGAAGCTGCATGGCGTGCGATACATCGCAAGGACGACAGCCGAATGTCCTGTCGAACCATCCTTACCCTGGTGAACCTTGCGCTGGTGAACCTTGCCCTGGTGAACCCTGTCCTCTGGCTGTCCGGTTCGCTCGCCTTTGCACAGAGCCCGGGCCAACCCGCCAACGTCCCGCCGACCCTGCTCGAAGACATCGCCGTCGGCAGCCGCATCCTCGCCGAGTTCGGCGTGGTCGACGCGTTCGGCCATGTCAGCGCACGCGATCCGAACAATCCCGCTCATTTCCTGATGTCGCGCTCGCTGGCGCCGGCGCTGGTCACGGCCGACGACATCATGGAATTCGACCTCGACGGCAATGCCGTCGACGCGCGCGGCCGTCCGGTCTTCCTGGAGCGCTTCATCCATGCGGAGATCTATAAAGCGCGGCCCGACGTGATGTCGGTCGTGCACACGCATTCGCCGGGCGTCATTCCGTTTTCCGTGAGCAAGACTCCGCTGCGGCCGCTGTTCCACAACGCCGCATTTCTCGCAGCCGGCGCGCCGGTCTGGGATATCGCGCGCGAGTTCGGTGCGACCGACATGCTGGTGCGCGACAACGGCATCGGCAAATCGCTGGCGCGAACGCTCGGCGACAAGGCGGTCGTGCTGATGCGCGGACACGGCGACGTCACGGTCGGTCCCGATGTCAAGGTCGCGGTGTTCCGCGCCTACTACACCGACGTCGATGCGCGCCTGCAAACCCAGGCCATCGGTCTCGGCAGCGAGATTACCTATCTCAGCGCGGAGGAAGGCGCCAAGGCCGATACCATCAACCTCGCCGTCATCGAGCGCGTCTGGAATCTTTGGAAGCTGCGGGTTCAGGCCACGCTTGGAAAGTAGCGGGCGCACGGTCGGCGTCGCCGTCAGGTCTTTCCCGCCGCGGCATCGCAGGTGTTGGCGCCGGAAGCGTCGCAGACCGAAATCCTGACGTTGGCGATGACGAGACCGTGAACATCGACGAAGACGATATTCGTGGCACCGGGATTGAGCGGCTCCACGACGGCGGACCGGTCGTCGTCGGTGCGAACATCGACAATTCCGGGATCGCCGACGATCACGGTTTCAAAGACTCTGGCCAGTGTAAGTCGCGACGGCGTGCCGAGGCTCAGGACCATCGCGCGATCCTGGGCCCGAGCGGCAGGCACCGCCGTGAGGAACAGCGCCGTCCCGAGCAACAGCTTTCTCAGACTTGCGGTGGTGGCGAATGTCAAGCGGACCGATTGGAGCCGCATTTGCCGTCGACTTCCGGCCAGAATTCCCGACCGCCATCATCGCGGGCACGCGCCCGGTCCGGAACAGCAGCATCCGCGCGGTGGCGTCCGTCCTGGCCCAGATCACCAGTAAATCTGCGATCTGCAGTGAGCCAGAAGGCGCAGACCATCAACAATGAAGCGAGCCGATCTTGTGCAGCGCGCGCCAGGCCTGAATAGCTCTCCTGGCGCGTGGCTCGAGTGTCTCGATTGCGCGTCTGCGGTAACTTGCGCGCTTCCATGCGGCGATCATCAGGACAGCGGCGCATCCGACGGCGTTGCTCAGAAACAACGTCGCCATCTTCCAGTCGCCCTGGTTTTCGATCGCATATGCCATCGCTGACGCATGCGAGAGCAGGAACAGCCACCACGTCCCGAATGACATTGCCTCTGCGCCACTTTGATCCCTCAATGATTTCGCGATCTGGGGCACGTAAGCGAGAAAGCGCAGGCCGTTGAACAACGTGAACACAACGAGCGTGCCATCTGCGACAGTCATCAGCCGTTTTCCTTGACTATCTTCCGATGTCGCGCAACAAGGTCGGCGTTTTTCGAAGGAAGCCTCCGGCATCGCGGGGGCCTTCGGCGCGGAGCAGCGGTTTACGGTGAAGAGCAGGCCCAGGACAAATCGAGATAGCTGCGGCAATGCCTCAGCAAAAGTGAGCCGTGGCCAACATCGCCAGTTGCCGCCGCTCAATGCCGTTCGCGCCTTCGAGGCCGCCGCACGTGCAGGCGGCTTCCAGGCCGCCGGCGTCGAACTCCATGTCTCCGCCAACGCGGTCGGGCGGCTGGTGAAGGTGCTGGAGGACTGGCTCGGCGTCCCGCTGTTCAAGCGGCTGGCGCGGGGCGTGGCGCTGACGGAAGCCGGCCGCAGCTATCTCGCGCGCGTCGGAGCCTTGCTCGACCAGCTCGCAGACGCTACCGCCGATGTGCAGCGGAGCGAGAATGCCGAGACATTGACGATCAGCGCCACGCCTTCCTTCGTTGCGCGCTGGCTCGTGCCGCGCCTCGGCCGTCTCGGCGAGCGGGTTCCCGGGATCGATGTGCGTCTGGAGGTATCGGTCCGGCTCACCGACTTCGCGCGCGAGAAAGTCGATGTAGCGATCCGTTATCGGGCGGCGGTCGGAGCGGAACTTCACAGCGAGTTGCTCATGCGGGAGGACCTTTCTCCCGTCTGCAGTCCGGCACTGCTGGCATGCAACGGCCCACTGCGCGAGCTTTCCGATCTCTCGGAGCACATCCTGTTGCACTATGAACCACGGCAGCCTGTGCCCTATCATATCGGTTGGGCGCGCTGGCTCGCCGCAGTCGGTGCGGAGGACATCGACGCCGAGCGCGGCCCGAACTTCTTCTTTTCGCATCTCGCGCTACAGGCCGCCGCCGCGGGCCAGGGCGTTGCACTCGGGAGCTCGCCCTTTATCGGCGATGACCTCGCGGCCGGCAGATTGGTCAAGCCGTTTGGCGACCTTTCGGTTCGAAGCCCCAACAGCTTCTTCATCGTGTGCCCGCCGGCGACGGCGAACAGCGAGAAGATCGCGGCCTTTCGCAACTGGGTGCTCGAGGAAGCCGCAAGCTCCGGCAGCTGACCGCCTTGCGCGGGCCTCGATAAAACCGGTGTTCGACCGGACCTGGAATTCGTGGAAGCAGCGTATTCGGGCGACGCATGCGAAGCGGACTCACGCGCCAGCAGCACCCCGTCAATTCAACTCCGCCCGAACCCTTCGCTCCAGCTCCAGCCTTTCGCTGTCGAAGGCAACCACCATCACCCCGTTCACATTGGTGAAATTGCTTACGATCACCTTGAGTTCAGCATTGGGCTGATACTGCAGTTGCGGATCGCGCCAGTTGCCGGAGAGCTGTTGCAAGCTGATATTCCGCTTCTCGCGCGGCTCCAGACCACCCTTGAACTCCTGAACGAAGATCTGACTGGCCCAGGGAATGGACCGGCCCGGTGTGGTCAGAACCATTCTGAAGTAAACGCGCGAAATCGGGATCCTGCCATCGTTGCGAATCGAGAACTCGATGACCGGTTGCGCCAGATAGCCGCTTTGCCGCCAATAGTAGCTGGGCGAAAAAACCTCGACAGTCCCCAGCACATCCCCGGGTTTCCTGGCCTCCATCGCCGCGATCTCGCCATCCAGCTTGAGCGACAGGTTCGATACGACTTCGGCGGCGCTCCTGCCGTTGATCTTCGGCCCCAGCTGCGCAAGGATCAGGTATGGATCTGCAACATTCGGGCTCGTGCCGACACGGCTCAACAGCGGTCCGTTCACCGCGATCGTCGGCATGCTTTCGAACAACAAATATTTGAGCGCGACATCCAGACGCCGTGAGTCGTCGTTGCTCAATTTTGCATTTATTGCATCAATGCTCTGCTGATAGGCATCCCAGCTCGACGTGTCGAACACGGGATCGAACATGCAGCCCGACAGCAGCACGCAGAACAGGATCGTCAAGCTCAACCGCTTCATCATCTTGTCCGCAGGTTATCGTCGCCAAGCGCAGCGCCAAATGCCGGATTTCCACTTACCGCTCTTTAAATTTGGGACCTCAACAAAGGGTTGAATAAAGTGCTCCGGACGCCTTATTGCTTAACCGACAGTAAATGGATTTCGCGGCGCGGACCGCCGCGGCCTCAATAGAACCGGTGGAAGTGATGGATCGGCCCATGGCCATGGCCGACGGAGAAGCGATCGGCCGATGCGATCGCCGCGCTGACAAACGCCTTGGCATCGCGGACCGCGGCTTCGAGCGCCGCGCCCTTCGCCAGTTCGGCCGCAATGGCCGAGGAGAGTGAGCATCCCGTGCCGTGGGTGTTGTGCGTCGTCGCGCGCGGCGCCCGCAGCGCCAGTGCGCCGCCGGCGCGCACGAGGTAGTCGATGCTCTCGCTGCCGTGCCCATGTCCGCCCTTGATCAACACCGCCGGACAGCCCAGCGCAAGCAACTTCCTGCCCTGGCTCTCGATCGCGGCTTCGCTTGCCGCAACCGGTTCATTCAGCAGCGCAGCCGCCTCCGGCAGGTTCGGCGTGATGATCGACGCAAGCGGAATGAGTTTGGTGCACAGTGCATCGACGGCGTCCGGCGCCAGCAGCCGGTCACCCGAGGTGGCTATCATCACGGGATCGAGCACGACATGCTTTGGCGACCAGCGCGTGAGCGCCTCCGCGATCGCATCGACGGACGCAAGCTGCGCCACCATGCCGATCTTCACCGCGCCGATTTCGAGATCGCTGAAAACAGCATCGATCTGTGCGCGCAAGAATTCCGGCGGCACGGCATGGATGCCGGTCACGCCCTTCGTGTTCTGCGCGGTCAGCGCCGTGATCGCCGAGGCGCCGTAGACGCCAAGGGCGGCAAAGGTCTTCAGGTCGGCCTGGATGCCGGCGCCGCCTGAGGAATCCGAGCCTGCGATGGTGAGGGCTGTGGGCGTGGTCATCGGCTGTCCCTGGACCGTCCTTTCGGCTGTCCTTGTTCTGTCCTAACGCGGGCTGAAAGGCGCAGCAAGCTCACTTGCTAACGCCCCCAAAACTGGCCTATTTGAAGCAGTTAGATGCCCCGGAGACCGCTGCGATGGTTCCTTTCTTCGTCCAGATCAAATGCAAGCTCGGCCAGTCCTACATCGTGGCCAACGCGCTGGCCGAAGCCGAAATCGCCTCCGAGATCTATTCGACCGCCGGCCATTACGACCTCCTGGTCAAGTTCTACGTCGACAAGGACACCGACATCGGCCATTTCGTGAATGAGAAGGTGCAGGTCATTCCGGGCATCCAGGACACGCTGACCATCATCACCTTCAAGGCGTTCGGCGGCCGCTAGTGCAGCCAACCGTCACCTTCGAGCGGCTCAAGGCCTTCATTCACGAGGCTATGGTCCGGCTGGGCCTGCCGGACGATGATGCCATGACGGTCGCCACCCTGATGGCGCAAGCCGACTTGCAGGGGTCGGATGGACACGGCGTCAGCCGGCTGCCGCAATATGCCCGCCGCATCCGGGCCGGCGGCTTCAACGTCAAGCCCGATATCCGCGTGGTGCAGGAGCATCTCTCCACCGCGCTCGTCAACGGCGACAACGGCATGGGCCATCTCGTGATGAGCCGCGCCGCCGAGATCGCAATCGAGAAGGCGAGCGTGACCGGCATCGGCTGGGTCAACTCCCAGTTCTCCAACCATGCCGGCCCGGCATCGCTGTACGCCTCCATGCCGCTCGCCCGCGACATGATCGGGCTCTATTTCGCGGTCGGCAACGCCAACCATCTGCCGCCCTGGGGCGGCCTCGACATGCTGCTGTCGACCAATCCCATTGCCGCCGCAATCCCGGCCGGCCGCGAGAAGCCGATCGTGCTCGACATGGCGACCACCGTCGCGGCCTATGGCAAGGTCAAGACCAAGGCGTTGCGCGGCGAGACCATGCCGGAGGGCTGGATGATCGATCGCGCCGGCAAGCCGCTCACCGATCCGAAGCGCGCCGAGGAAGGCATGCTGCTGCCGCTCGGCGGCATGGAGGCCGGCTACAAGGGCTTTGGGCTCGCCGTGATCATCGGTCTCCTCGCCGGCACGCTCGGCGGAGCCGCGATGGGCAAGGACGTCATCGACTTCAACCATGACGACGACAGCGTCACCAACACGGGACAGGCGATCTGCGCCATCAACATCTCGGCCTTCGGCGATGTCACGACCTTCAAGGCCGCGGTCGATACGCTGGTCCGCGATTTCCGCGCCAGTGAAAGGATGCCGGGCGTGGGCCGGATTACGGTCCCCGGCGAGCGCAGCGAGGAGACGCGCGTCGCGCGCGCACGCGACGGCATTCCGATTGCACCCGCCTTGATGCGCGGGCTGGATCAGCTCGCCGGCGAACTGGGAATGGCGAAGCTCGGCTAGAGGCGATGAGACTAGGATGAACGTCATCGCGCTCCAGATTCTTGTTTGCGCATGATCTCCGTGCAAACGCTTCGCGTTTGTCGCGAGGGAAAACCGCTACACACTTTTCCGGATCATGCGCTAGCGGCGAGAAGTCCATCATCAACCAAGGTCCGTCTCTGGCCCCGAAGGCGGTTCAGGTTCGAGCCGCGCATCATCGCACTTCCGTCAGCAATGTTGTCCTTCTTGCGCGTGCGGTGCGTGAGGCTCAAATCAAACTTGCTGAGCCGCTTCAAAGCCGCCCCATGCTCGAACTAAAGAACAGCAACGCCGCGCGGCCTTGTCGCGATTCTTGGCTATGCCAAATCCGATATTGATGTAGTCTTGTCGTCCAAAATCCAAAGAAGCGGGCGGTCAACCCCCAGGGCATCAACTCAGGGAGGATTTTGCATGACGGAGCCGGGAGCCAATCACCCGACGACGCGGCGGAGATTTCTCAAGCTCGCGGCCGCGGGCACCGCGGCGGCGATGAGCCGGCCTCTGCCGGCGGGCGCTGCAGGAAAGACCATCACGATCCTGCACGAAAGCTCGTTCATCAAGCCATTCGACGAATACGTGATGAACACGCTTGCCCCGGCCTACGAGAAAGCGACCGGCATCAAGGTCAACTATGAGGTGACCAGTGTCGGCAGCTTGCCAACACGGATCAGCACGATTGCCGAGACCGGGTCGGGCGCCGACATCACGATGAACGGCCTGCTCCAGGTGATCCAGTTCAGCAACAAATATCTCGATGTTGGCGACATCGCCGAGGATATCGGCAAGGCGCAAGGCGGCTGGTACGACGCCGGCAGGGAGGCCGTTGTCGTCGGGGGGAAATGGAAGGCGATCCCCTTCGCCAATATCGGTCAATTGATGAACTGGCGCACCGACTGGTTCGCCGAGGTGGGCGTCAAGAAGTTCCCGGAAACCTGGGACGAGCTCTACGAGGTCGGCAAGAAGCTGAAAGCCAAGGACCATCCTTTCGGCTTCGAGCTGGGTCACGGCTTCGGCGACAACCATGGCTGGCTCTATCCGCTGCTGTGGTCCTATGGCGGCGCCGAGGTCGCCCCCGACGGCAAGACCGTGGTCATCGATTCGGACGAGACCGCGCGCGCCGTGGATTTCTGCCGCAAATTCTTCAAGGACACGATGCTCGACGACGCCCTCGGCTGGACCGACGTGAGCAACAACAAGGCGTGGATGGCGGAGCAGATCTCCTGCACCAATAATGCTGAGAGCATCCTGTGGTTCGCCAAGCGCGAGTTCCCCGAGATCGGCAAGGTCACCGATCAGGCGATGAACCCGGCGGGGCCGAAGGGTCGCTTCCACCTCCTCAACTCGATCAGCCATTCGATCTTCGATTTCTCGCCGGTCAAGGAGGAGGCACGCGCCTTCATGCGCTGGCTGATGGAGCCGAAACAGCTCGGTGGCTGGTACGCAATCGCGGATTCCTATTACCAGCCGTTGCTGCACGGCTACGACAGTGCGCCGATGTGGACCGTCGAGCCGCGCAACCTGCCCTACCGCGATGCGCTCGCAAACGCCCATCTGCCGGGTTGGCCCGCTCCGGCGAGCCGGCAACTGGCCGAGGTCGTCGCCAAATACGTCGTCATCGACATGTTTGCCAAGGCCTGTGCCGGTGCGTCGACCAAGGACGTCATAAAAGACGCCGCGGCCCAATTGAAGGACATCTATCGTTCGGCCTGAGACATGACGATTGCTTCCGAGCGCCTCCCTGTGCTTGCCCAAGCGGCGCGCCGACGCGTGCCGCTTGCGGTCGTGCTTGACCGCCAAAGCGTATTCAGCTGGTTGATGATGGCCCTGCCGCTGGCCTTCCTGGCGGCGCTCGTCGGCTATCCTTTCTTCTACGGCATCCTGTTGAGCCTGCAAGATCGGCCGGTCGCGCACACCGGCACCTTCGTCGGGCTGAAGAATTTCGTCACCGACGTGCATGATCCGATCTTCTGGCGGGCGGCGATCAACACATTCGTCTACACCGGCGTCGCGACGCTGCTGAAGATGGTCGGCGGGCTCGGACTGGCGCTGGCCATGAATCAGCACTTCCGCATGAAGAACCTGGTTCGGGCGCTGCTGCTCCTGCCGTTCATCGTTCCAACCGTCCTGAGCACTGTGGCCTGGCTGTGGATGCTCGACCCGGCTTTCAGCGTCGTCAACCGCCTCCTGGTGACGTTGGGCTGGCCCAAGCCGGGCCCATCCTGGCTTGGCGATCCGACGCTTGCGATGGTCTCGATCATCATCATCAACACGTGGCGCGGGCTGCCCTTCTACGGGATCACCCTGCTCGCCGGCCTTCAGACGGTGCCTTCCGAACTCTACGAGGCAGCCTCCATCGACGGTGCCGGCGGATGGGCCCGGTTCCGCTTCATCACCTTGCCGCTATTGCGGCCGATCATCCTGATCGTCACCCTGTTCTCGGTCATCTTCACGTTCGCCGATTTCCAGCTCGTCTACGTGCTCACTCACGGCGGGCCGGCGAATGCCACGCAACTGTTTGCCACCTACGCCTTCGATATCGCGATGGGCGCGGGGCAGCTGGGGCTCGGAGCCTCGGTAGCCTTGGCGATGCTGCCGGCGCTCGCGCTGCTGATCGTGGCATTGACCATCTACCTGCGGAGGGAGTGATGGTATCGGGCCAAGGGCGCATCAGGCAGGCCGTCCGGGTGTGGCTCCCGGTCGGCTTCTTTCTCGTGGTGGCGCTGTTTCCGTTTTACTGGATGGCGATCACGTCGATCAAGCCGAACGCCGAGCTCTACAACAAGAACGTGATGCCGCTGATCGTGCATGCGCCGACGCTCAAGCACTACGTCGACCTCCTGACCCAGTCGAGCTTCCTTTTGTGGACGTGGAACACGATGCTGGTGGCGGTGGTGGCAACGGCGATCTCGCTGATCCTCGGCACCATGCTCGCCTATCCGCTGGCGCGCATGCGCTTTGCCGGAGCGTCGCTGATCGCGATGACCATTGCGGCGATCTACCTCGTGCCGCAGCCCCTGCTGTTCATCCCTCTTGCCGACGTGATCAACCGGCTCAACCTCGGTAATACCCTCACCTCGGTGATCCTGACCTACCCCACCATGCTGGTGCCGTTCTGCGCCTGGCTGCTGCTCGGCTATTTCAAGACCGTTCCGAAGGAATTGGAGGAGGCAGCTCGCATCGATGGCGCCAGCCGGCTCCAGACCATGTGGACGATCTTCCTGCCGCTGTGCACGCCGGGCTTCATCTCCGCAGGCATCTTCGCCTTCACGCTCTCGCAGAACGAGTTTCTCTACGCCTTGATCTTTCTGACCAAGAGCTCGGTGCGCACCGTGCCGGTCGGCGTCATCGCCGAGCTGATCCGCGGCGACGTGTTCTACTGGGGCCAGTTGATGGCCGGCGCCCTGCTCGGCTCGATCCCGGTGGCGTTGATCTACTCGTTCTTCGTCGAGCACTACGTCGCCGGCCTCACCGCCGGGTCGGTCAAGGCATGAACGGGACGCGACGGATTATCGGTGCAGCCTAGCGCATGATCCGGAAAAGTGTGTAGCGGTTTTCCCTCGCGACAAACGCGAAGCGTTTGCGCGGAGATCATGCGCAAACAAGAATCTCGAGCGCGATGACGATTCATCCCAATCTCATCGCGCTCTAGCTGCCGGTTTTCTTCTTCGGCGGCTTCGGCGGTCCCTCCACCGGCGGCAGCGACTTGATATATTCCGCGATCGCGTCGCGATCCTGGCGCGCTGAGCTGCGAGGTGTTCTTGATCACCCGCGCCATCGCGCCGCCGGCATTGTCGTTGTCCGGCGTCTGCCCGGTCTCGAGGAAATAGGAGATATCCTTCGCACTCCAGTCGCCGATTCCCTTCTGGGTGATGTTGGGCACCCAGCCTTTCTCGTCTTCCGGATTGGGGCCACCGGCAAAGCGCTGGCTCGCGATGATGCCCCCCAGGAAGTTGCGCGGGCTGTGGCACTCCGCGCAATGGCCGAAGCTGTTGACGAGATAGGCGCCGCGATTCCAGGCCGGCGAGCGCGACTGATCGGGGATGAACAGCCTGTCGTCCATGAACAGCCGTTTCCAGATGCCGACATTGCGGCGGATGTTGAACGGGAACGGCAGGTCGTGGTCGCGCACCTTGCCCTTGACCTGTGGCAGCGTCTTCATAAAGGCGAAGAGGTCGCGGACGTCGTCGGCTTTGGCGTGTGCGTAGGACGCATAGGGAAAGGCCGGAAAATACTGCGTTCCGCCAGGCGAAACTCCCCGCTTCACCGCCTTGACGAAGTCGGCCTCGCTCCAGCGGCCGATGCCGTCATCGGGATCGGGCGAGATGTTCGGCGCATAGAAGGTGCCGAACGGCGACGGGATGGCCAGCCCCCCGCCCAGCCGGGTCCGGTCCGGCTGGTTCGGCACCGCATGGCAGGAGGAACATCCGCCCGCGTTGAAGATTGTCTCGCCGTTCGCCGGGTTCGGTGTGTGGGGCAAGGCCGTAACGGCCAGTTGTACCGGCGGCGCGGTGAGCCACCAGTAGCATACAAACCCGACGCCGCCCGCGAGGACCAGCACGAAAAAAATTCGTCGCAGCATTCACCCAACCGTCATCGTCGCACGTACCTTAAAGGGAGCCTGCTCGCCGCTCCAGCCATAAGCTGGCCCAAAGTTTAACGGCGATCGGGCCGATTTCGGGAATAAATCCGGAATCTCATTGTTTTGAGACCAGTTGGACGTCAACAGGGAGAGAACACAGCCATGACCAAGACCATGTTCGCCACGCTTGCGTTTGCGGCCGCCGTCGCCTTCGCGGGTCCCGCCTTCGCCGACAAGTTCAAGGCGACGCTGGACGGCAAGTCCGAGGTCCCCGCTAACACCAGCGCCGGCACCGGCACCGCCGATATCGACTATGATGCCGCCACCAAGAAGCTGAGCTGGAAGCTCACCTATTCCGGTCTCTCCGGCCCCGCGACCGCTGCGCACTTCCATGGTCCCGCCGAAGCCGGCAAGAACGCCGGCGTCGCCGTCGCCATTCCGAATGCGACCTCCAGCCCGGCCGAAGGCAGCGCGACGCTGACCGACGCGCAGGCCGCCGACCTCACGGCCGGCAAGTACTATGTCAACGTCCACACCCAAGCCAATCCGGGCGGCGAGATCCGCGGCCAGGTGACGAAATAGGTGATGAAAGTAATTTGAAGGCATAATCGGCAACGTTCGATGATGGCGTAACGAGATCCAACAAGTCCGCGCGACAAGCCGGCACTTTGACCTTCCATGAAGCGAAACCGGGCGGATGCAACATGCATCCGCCCTTTTCATTTCTCTCGACCGTCGCCGCCGCTAATCGAGCCCTGCGCGGCGAAAACCTTCGATGTAGTGGATGCGGTCGGCATCGTTCTTGAGCGGCACATTGGCCAGGATCCAGGCCCGCGAAACATTGGGCTGCGCGCGGCGAAGCTCCCGCAGCGCGGTGGCGGCCAACTCCTGCTGCCCCGATATGCCGGCGGCGGCGACCAGCACGCGATGGGCGCCGGCGAAATCCGCGCGCAGGCGGATGGCGGTTTGCGACAGCCGGATCGCCTCCTCATAATTGCCGCCGACATATTGGGCGAGTGCGGCGGAGCCGTAATTCAATGCGCGGAACGTATCGCGCGGGCTCAGCCGCAACGCGCGGCTCGCCGCTTCGCCCGCTTCCCGCCAGCGCCCACAAAAGGCGAGCGCCGAAGCGTAATAGTTCTGCGCATGCGAGAAGCTCGGATTGAGGTGCAGCGCGAGCTCGAATGCCGCCAGCGCGTCGTCGAAACGCCGCGTGATCAGATGCACTGCGCCCAGCGCATGGTGCGTCCAGGCATCCTCGCCGTCGATCCTGACCGCCGCGAGCGCGGCGCGTTCGGCGAGCGGCACGACGATGGAAGCATCCGCCCAGCCCATATGCGCGCCGAACGTATAGCTCGCGCTGAGCAGGCCGAGTGCCTGGCAGTAGTTGGGGTCGATCGCGATCGCCTTCTGCAGCAGATCCTGCGCGATGAGCTGGTCCTGCGGCGAGACCTGGCCGTAATGGGACATCGCGCGCATCACCAGCTCCCACGCGTCCATGCTGCTCGGCGGCTTGCGGCGCGCGCGGAAATGCTCGGCGGCATAGAGCTGCGGCTCGATGGCCGCGACGATCGCCTCGGTGATCTCGTCCTGCACCGCGAACACGTCGGCGGCGTCACGGTCGTAGCGCTCGGCCCAGACATGGCTGCCGTTGGCGACGTCGTTGAGCTGCACGGTGATGCGCACGCGATCGCCGTTCTTGCGCACGCTGCCTTCGACCACATAGCCGGCGCCGAGTTCCTCCCCGACCTGCTTCATGTGGACCGCCTTGCCCTTGTAGATGAAGGACGAGTTGCGCGCGATCACGAAGAACCAGCGCAGCTTCGACAGCGCGGTGATGAGGTCCTCGCTGATGCCGTCGGAGAAATACTCCTGCTCCGGATCGTCGCTCATGTTGGTGAAAGGCAGCACGGCGATCACGGGGCGATCCGGCGGCGGCGCGGCGCGGCGCGCGTCCGATTTAATCTCCTCCGCCAGCGGAGCGGCAGAAATTTTCACGTTGTCATTGGCCCGCGCATTCAACGTCCCGATGAAGCGCAGGCCCTTGCGGGAGATGGTGCGGATCAGCTTCTGGTCGCGGCCGGTATCGCCGATCGCCTTGCGCGCCGCATAGATGCGGCTGGTCAGCGCGGCATCGGAGACGATGCGCCCGCCCCAGACCGACGCGATCAGGTCGTCCTTGCTGACGACGCGGTCCCGGTTCTCGACCAGGTAGACCAGGAGATCGAGCACCTGCGGCTCGACCGCAATCGATTCGCTGCCACGGCGCAATTCGCGCGTGTCCGTGTCCAGCACATGACTGTCGAAGTGAAACTGCAAAACAGGCCTCAAAAACGGGACGGCATCGGGAAAAATCATACAAGACGGAATTTCAATGCATTTCCGTGCGCGGGCTCACGCTGCCCTCAGGGAATCCACAGGGCATCTTCAGAACAATCATGGCCCTCTCAAGGGGAGCTTCAAGCCGGCCATTCTAGCCGCCATTAAGCGTAGATGCGAGGGGGCTAAAATCGTTTGAAGGATCATCAGCATGGCTACCAGCGCAACTTTTTCCCCCGTTAACGGATTGCTCTCGGTCATCGGCGACACCGCCGGTAACACGATCGTGACCAGCCGCGATCCGGCCGGACGTATTTTGGTTAATGGCGGTTCCGTCAACGTTTTGGGAGGTGTCCCTACCATCAACAACACCACCGAGATCGACATATTCGGCCAAGGCGGAAACGACACGATCTCGGTCAACGAAGCCAATGGCCCGATGCCGTCGGCACACATTTTCGGCGGCGACGGCAACGACAAGATCACCGGCGGATCGGGCAACGACCTGCTGTTCGGGCAAGCCGGCAACGACACCATCAACGGCCTCGGCGGCAACGACCTGCTGTTCGGCGGCGACGGCAATGACGTCATGGACGGCGGCACCGGCGACGACCAGCTCTTCGGCCAGGCCGGCGACGACCTGATGATCTGGAACCCCGGCGGCGGCACCGACCTCTTTGAGGGCGGCGACGGCAACGACACCGCGCAGGTCAACGGCGGCAACGGCTCGGAGACCTTTACCATCACGGCGAACGGAACGCGCGTGCGATTCGACCGCGTCACCCCCGGCCCGTTCTCTCTCGACATCGGCACGACCGAAAATCTCGTGCTCCATGCCGGCGGCGGCGATGACGTCATCACCGCGGGCAACGGCCTTGCGAGCCTGATCTCGCTCACGCTGGACGGCGGCGACGGCAACGACACCATCACCGGCGGCGACGGCAACGATCTCATCATCGGCGGCAACGGCAACGACATCGTCCGGGGCGGACGCGGCAACGACGTCGCCCAGCTCGGAAGCGGCGACGACACCTTCATCTGGAATCCCGGCGACGGCAGCGACACGGTCGAGGGCGGTTCCGGCACCGACACGATGCTGTTCAACGGCGCGAACGTGAACGAGAAGATCGACATCTCCGCCAATGGCGGCCGCGTGCGCTTCACCCGCGACGTCGCCAACATCACCATGGACCTCAACAGCATCGAACAGATCCAGTTTACTGCCTTGGGCGGCGCCGACACCATCACGGTGAACGACCTCTCCGGCACCGGCGTGAAGCAGGTTTCGATCGACCTCGCCGGCGATCCCGGGAAGCACGACGGGCGACGGTGCGGCCGACGTGGTGATCGTCAATGGCGACGCCGGCAGTGAGCATATCCAGGTGACGGCCAGCGGCAATCAGGTCACCGTTACCGGTACACCTGAGACCGTGGTCATCTCCGGAACAGAGGGCGCCAACGATCGTCTGATCGTCAACGGCCTCGGCGGCAACGACACCATCGACGCCTCGACGCTGGCGGCAGGCGTCATCGGCCTGACCATCGATGGCGGAGCCGGCAATGACACCATCACCGGCAGCCAGGGCGCAGACACGCTCGACGGCGGCGACGGCAACGACAAGGTGAACGGCGGCCTCGGCAATGACTTTGCCGACCTCGGCGCCGGCGACGACACCTTCACCTGGAATCCCGGTGACGGCAGCGACACGGTCCTCGGAGGTACCGGCAACGACACGCTGGTGTTCAACGGCTCCAACGCGGCGGAGCTCATGCAGATCGGCGCCAACGGCCCCAATGCCGTGCTGACCCGCGATGTCGGCAACATCACCATGACGCTCAACGGTATCGAGCATATCCAGCTCAACGCCGCCGGCGGCGCCGACAACATCACGTCAACGACCTGACCGGCACCGGCGTCACGCAGGTCGCCATCGACCTCAGCGGCACCGTCGGCGGCAAGACCGGCGACGGCGCGGCCGACACCGTGACCGTCAACGGCACCAACGGCGACGACAACATCAAGGTCGTCAACAGCGGCGGGTCGATCGTGGTCAACGGCCTCGCGGCACAGGTGACGATCGCCCACGCGGAAGCCGGCGACTCGCTCGTCATCAACGGCCTCGGCGGCAACGACACCATCGATGCGTCCGCGATCAAGGCGGGCCAGCTCGCCAACCTCACGATCAACGGCGGCGACGGCAATGACACCATCATCGGCAGCGCCGGCAACGACACCGTGTTCGGCGGGCGCGGCAACGACGTGGCCCTTATCGGTGCCGGCAACGACACCTTCGTCTGGAATCCGGGCGACGGCAGCGACACGGTCGAAGGCCAGGCCGGCATCGACACGATGCTGTTCAACGGCGCCAACGTCAACGAGAACATCGACATCTCGGCCAATGGCGGCCGGGTGCGGTTCACGCGCGACGTCGCCAACATCACCATGGACCTCAACGACGTCGAACACATCCAGTTCAACGCGCTGGGCGGCGCCGACAACATCACGGTCAATGATCTGACCGGGACCGATGTCAGCGAGGTCGATCTCAACCTGGGCGGCAATGACGGCGCCGCTGACACGGTCACGCTCAACGCGACCAATGGCAATGACGTCATCACCGTCACCCAGGACGCCAACGGCGTCATCACGGTGACCGGGCTTGGCGAGGACGTGAAGATCTCCGGCATGGACGCCAACGATCGCCTGGTCATCAACGGCCTCGGCGGTGACGACGTCATCACGGCGTCCGGCCTGCACTGGCGGCATCCTGCTCACCGAAAATGGCGGTGACGGCGACGACGTCCTCATTGGCGGCAACGGCAATGACACCCTGCTCGGCGGCAACGGTGACGACGTCCTGATCGGCGGCCTCGGACAGGACATCCTCGACGGCGGACCGGGCAACAACGTCGTGCTCCAGTCGGTCGTGGGCTTCACGCCGGGCTCGGGCGCGGCGCTGCTCAGCCAGGCCATGGCGGCGCACTTCGTCACCGACGCGAACCACGGCCCCAGCCTGCCGCCGGACCCGATGGCCGCCCAGCAGCCGGTCCTGGCGCCGCCGCAGCACGGCTAAGACGCAAGCCGCGGCCCTGGAGATGCAGATGACGACCGAGACCGACGCGAACGGAGCCGCCTCCGGGCTCGATGCTCTTCTGACGTTGCTGCACCTCCAGGGTGTTGCGGCCGATCGCGATCAGATCAGCCACAGGCTCGGAACATCCACCCTTGGCGCACCGGAAATACTCCGGTGCGCCAGGGACCTCGGACTGAAGGCGCGCACGCTGCGCACCAGCTGGCCGCGTCTTGCGAAGACGCCGCTGCCAGGCATCGCCGTGCTGCGCGACGGCACGTTCATGGTGATCGCCAAGGCGTCGGACGAGAAAGTGCTGGTGCAATCGCCGCAGACCGGGCGTCCGGAGCTGATGACTCGCGACGAATTCGCTCGTGTCTGGGATGGCGGGCTGATCCTGATGGCGCGACGGGCAGGACTTTCCGACCTCACGCGGCGCTTCGACGTCACCTGGTTCCTCGGCGCCATCCAGAAATACCGGCGGCTGCTCGGCGAGGTGCTGGTCGCCTCCTTCTTCCTGCAGCTATTCGCACTGGTCGCGCCGCTGTTCTTCCAGGTCGTGATCGACAAGGTGCTGGTGCACCGCTCGCTCACGACCCTCGACGTGCTGGCGATCGGCCTCGTCGCGATCTCGCTGTTCGAGACCGTGCTCGGCATCCTGCGAACCTATCTGTTCTCGCACACCACCAACCGCATCGACGTCGAGCTCGGCGCGCGGCTGTTCCATCATCTGCTGGCGTTGCCGATGTCCTATTTCCAGGCCCGCCGCGTCGGCGATTCCGTGGCGCGGGTGCGGGAATTGGAGAACATCCGCAATTTCCTGACCAGCTCGGCGCTGACGCTGGTGGTCGACCTGTTCTTCACCTCGGTCTTCCTCGCGGTGATGTTTGCCTATTCGCCGCTGCTCAGCTTCATCGTGCTGGGCTCGTTCCCGTTCTATATCGCGGTCTCGGCCGGCGTGACGCCGCTGTTCCGCCGCCGGCTCGACGAAAAATTCAAGCGCGGCGCGGAGAACCAGGCCTTCCTGGTCGAGAGCGTGACGGGCATCGAGACGCTCAAGGCCATGGCGGTCGAGCCGCAGATGCAGCGCCGCTGGGAGGAGCAGCTCGCGGGCTACGTGGCTTCAAGCTTCCGCGTGCTGAGCCTCGGCAATACCGCAAGCCAGCTCGTGCAGTTCGTGAGCAAGGTCGTCACCGCCGGCATCCTCTATTTCGGCGCCAAGCTCGTGATCGGGGGCGCGCTTTCGGTCGGCGAGCTCGTGGCCTTCAACATCCTCGCCGGCCGCGTTTCCGCGCCGGTGCTGCGGCTGGCGCAGCTCTGGCAGGACTTTCACCAGGCGCGGCTTTCGATCGCCCGTCTCGGCGACATCCTCAACACCACCGCCGAGCCGAGCTACGCCGCAGCCCGTGCCGCGCTGCCCGCGATCCGCGGCAACATCAGCTTCGATCACGTCACCTTCCGCTATCGCGTCGACGGGCAGGAGATCCTGCACGACGTCTCCTTCGACGTCCCCGCCGGCCAGACGGTCGGCATCGTCGGGCCGTCGGGCTCCGGCAAGAGCACGGTTACCAAGCTGGTGCAGCGGCTCTATGTCCCGCAAAGCGGGCGCGTCCTGATCGACGGCATGGACCTCATGATGGCCGACCCCGCCTGGCTGCGCCGGCAGATCGGCGTGGTCCTGCAGGAGAACATGCTTTTCAACCGCTCGGTACGCGACAATATCGCGCTCGCCGATCCCGCGATGCCGATGGAGCGCATCATCGCGGCGGCCAGGCTCGCGGGTGCGCATGATTTCATCCTGGAGCTTACCGAGGGCTACGACACCATCGTCGGCGAGCGCGGATCGACGCTGTCCGGCGGCCAGCGCCAGCGCATCGCCATCGCACGCGCGCTCGTCACCAATCCGCGCATCCTGATCTTCGATGAGGCGACCAGCGCGCTCGATTATGAGAGCGAACGCATCATCCAGCAAAACATGATGGAGATCGCCAGGGGACGCACGGTGCTGGTCATCGCGCACCGGCTTTCCACGGTGCGAACCGCGGACCGCATCTTCACGCTGGAGCGTGGGCGCCTGGTCGAAGACGGCACCCATGACGCGCTGATCAAGACCGGCGGCCGCTATGCCGCGCTGCATCGGCTGCAGGGAGGGCTCCATGAAGTCAGCTGATTCCTCCCGGCCTGCGACGCAGGCTGACATCGTCATTCCCTTTCGCCAGGCAAAGGGCCGGCAACGGCAGGAACTCGCCTTCCTGCCCGCCGCCCTCGAGATCGTCGAGACCCCGCCCTCGCCGATCGGCCGCGCCATCGGCACGACCATCATCGTGCTGTTTGGCGCGGCTCTGGCCTGGGCGTCTCTCGGCACCGTCGACATCGTTGCCTCGGCGCCCGGAAAGGTGGTTTCCGGCGGGCGCAGCAAGGTCGTGCAGCCCTTCGAGACCGGTGTGGTGCGTGCGATCCGGGTGCAGGACGGCCAGACGGTGAAGGCCGGCGACGTCCTGATCGAGCTCGACCCGACCGTGAACGCCGCCGAGCGCGATCATCTGCAAAACGATCTCCTGGCCGAACGCTTGAACGTCGCGCGGCTGCGCGCGGCGCTCGCAAGCAGCTACAAGGACGCCGCCGAACTCGTGCCGCCGGCCGGGGCCGATCCCGTGCTGGTCGACACGCAACGCCAGCTACTGCAGAACCAGGTCAGCGAGCATCGCGCCAAGATCGCCGCGCTCACGCGCCAGGCGGCGCAGAAGGAGGCGGAACGCGACACCATCTCAGCCACGATCCACAAGCTGGAGACGCTGATCCCGGTGATCCAGCAGCGCGTCGACATCCGCAAAACGCTGATGGAGAAGGAGATCGGCTCGAAGCTGACCTACTATGAGATCTTCCAGCTCCTCGTCGAGCAGCAGGAGGAGCTCCACGTGCAGAAGAGCCATCTGCGCGAGGCGGAAGCCGCGGTCGCCGCGATCGAGCAGACGCGCGCGCAGGCGATTGCCGAATACAGCCGAAGCCTGTCCGACGATCTGGCCAAGGGCGAGCAGAAGGCCAACGGGCTGGCGCAGGACCTGATCAAGGCGCAGCAGAAGACGAAACTGCAGCAGCTCACCTCGCCGGTCGACGGCGTGGTGCAGCAGCTCGCGGTCCACACCGTCGGCGGCGTTGTCACGCCGGCGCAGTCGCTGATGGTGATCGTGCCGAACGACAGCCGACTCGAGATCGAGGCCATGGTCTCGAACCGCGACATCGGCTTCATCGAGCCCGGGCAAGACGCGGAGATCAAGGTCGATACGTTCAACTTCACCCGCTACGGCCTCCTGCACGGCGCCGTGCTGAGCGTCTCCCAGGATGCCATCATCCGCGACAAGCCCGAGGGGCGCGGCGCCGGCAATCGCACGCTCGGAACGGGGCAGGAAAGCAGCGAGCCGGCCGGCCAGGAGCTGAACTACGGCGCGCGGGTTTCGCTTGATCGCACTCAAATGCAGGTCGAGGACCGCCTGGTGAACCTCTCGCCCGGCATGGCGGTGACGGTGGAGATCAAGACCGGCGAGCGCACGATCCTGAGCTATCTGTTGTCACCGCTGCGCAACTACCAGCAGGACGTGATGCACGAACGCTAGAATAATAAGGGCGGATCGCCGCGAGGCGTCCGCCCTTCCCGCTGTTCGAACCGTTGCAGGCTGGAATTACTTCAGCTTGACCCGATAGGTCTCGTGGCAGCCGTTGCAGGAGTCGGTCATCGTCTTGAACGCCACCTTGAGGCTGTCGAGATCCTTGATCGATCCCTTGACGTCGGCAATCGTCTTTTCGACCTGCGGCACCTTGGAATCGAAATCGGCCTTGTTCTGCCAGATCTTCGGCGAGGCGCCGTAAGTGCCGTTGACGACGTCTTCCTTCGGGTTGACCGCAAAGGTCTTCTGGATTTTGGGAAGCTCGGCCTGGATCTGGGTAATCGCGGCGTCAACGGCGGCCTTGTCGTAGGGGGTCTCGCCCTTCACCATCTTGCCGATCGTGACATACATGCTCTTGCCGATCGACCGCATCAAATTGTCCTGTTCCACCGCCAGCTTCTGGTCCGCCATTACGGCGCCCGAACCAAGCAACAGCGCTCCCACCACCACTACCGCTCTCTTCATCGGCGAACTCTCCGTCTTGCGTGTCTCCAGACGACACCGCGGTCCCGCTTCACGCGGGGCCGCGGCCCGTCTTCCATTATAACCCCGCGCCCGGGCTTTATTCCCCGGACGGACGGGCCTCAAAGGCTGTGCTGGCGCTGGTGTTCGCGGATCGCGATCCAGACGCGCTCGGCGGTCGCCGGCATGTCGATATGGTCGATCCTGTATTCGCGCCACAACCCTTCGACGATGGCGTTGACCACCGCCGGACAGGAGCCGATCGCGCCCGCCTCGCCCGCGCCCTTCACGCCCATCGGATTGGTCTTGCAGGGAACGTTGTTGGTTTCGAAGTGGAACGTCGGCGCGTCCGCGGCACGCGGCAGCGCGTAGTCCATATAGGTGCCGGTGACGAGCTGGGCGTCGGCAGCCCCATACACCACCTGCTCCATCAGCGCCTGCCCGATGCCCTGCATCACGCCGCCATGCACCTGGCCCGCGAGCAGCAGCGGATTGAGGGTCACGCCGAAATCATCGACAATGACGTAGTTGACGATCTTGATGATGCCGGTCGCGGGATCGATCTCGACTTCCGCGATGTGGGTGCCGTTCGGATAGGTGCCGTCGGCGCTGTTGAAGGTCGCCGTGCCGTTGAGCTTCGCCGTGTCGCCGCCTGCGCGCTTGGCCACATCGGCAAAGCCGATCGAGCGGTCGGTGCCCGCGATGCGGATCGCGCCGTTGTTGATCTCGAGGTCGCCGGCGCTGGTCTCCATCGCCTCCGCGGCGAGCTCCTTCAGCTTGTTGCCGAGATCCTGCGTGGCCCGCTGCACGCTGACACCGCCTGTCGGGATCGACGCCGAGCCGCCGGTGCCGAGCCCGGTCTTGATCTCGTCGGTGTCGCCCTGGTGGATGTGGACGCGCTCCGGCGGCAGGCCGAACTGCTCGGCCACGATCTGCGCATAGGCGGTCTGGTGGCCCTGCCCGCTCGACTGCGTGCCGATCAGGATCGTCACGTCCCCATTGGGATCGAGCCGCACATTGGCGGTCTCGTCGCCCATGGTGCCGCAGATCTCGACATAGCTCGCCATGCCGATGCCGCGCACAAGCCCCGCCTTCTTGGCGAGCTTGGCGCGCTTGGGAAACTCCTTCCAGTTCGCGACTTCCATCGCCCGCTTCATGTGGGCGGCGAAGTCGCCGGAATCATAGACCTTGCCGGTCGCGGTCTTGTAGGGCAGCGCCTTCGGCTGGATGAAATTCTTCTTCCGGATCGCATCCGGCGTCATGCCGAGTTTTCGCGCAGCCGCGTCAACCAGACGCTCGATGACATAGGCGGCTTCCGGGCGGCCCGCACCGCGATAGGCATCGACCGGCACGGTGTGGGTGAACACGGTGCGGACGCGGCAATGGAAGGCCTGGATGTCGTAGAGGCCGGGCAGCATGCCTGCGCCGCCATGCGGGATGTAGGGCCCGAAGGTCGAAAGATAGGCGCCCATGTCGCCCATCAGGTCGACATCCATGGCGAGGAACTTGCCGTCCTCGGCAAGCGCCATCCGCGCGGTGGTGACGTTATCGCGGCCCTGCGCATCGCCCATGAAATGCTCGCTTCGGTCGGCCGCCCAGCGCACCGTCTTCTTCAGCTTGCGCGCTGCGACCGCCAGCAGCGCATATTCGCGGTAGGGAAACAGCTTCGTGCCGAAGCCGCCGCCGACATCGGGGCAGATCACGCGCATCTTCTCGACCGGAATCTTCAGCACGTTCTGGCACAGGATGTCGCGCAGGCGGTGGCTGCCCTGGCTGCCGACAGTGAGCGTCAGATGGTCGCGCTTGGCGTCATATTCGCAGTTCGCCGCGCGCGTCTCCATGAAGCTCGCGACCACGCGCGGATTGACGATCGTGATCTCGGCGACCGCATGCGCCTTGGCGAAGGCTTCCTCGGTCGCCTTCTTGTCGCCGACCGGCACGTCGAACAGGATGTTGCCGGGTTTGTCCGGCCAGACCTGCGGCGCGCCCTTCTTCACCGCGTTGGCAACGCCCGCGACCGCCGGCAACGGTGACCAGTTGACCTCGATCGCCTCGATGGCATCGCGCGCATGATCGAGCGTGTCGGCCACGACAAAGGCGACGGCGTCGCCGACATGGCGCACCTCGTCCTTCGCGAGGATCGGATAGGGCGGACCGGTGAAGGGATCGACCTCGAAATTGAACAGGCACGGCAGATCGCCGAGGTCGCCGATGTCAGCCGCGGTCAGGACCAGCGCGACGCCGGGAAGGTCGCGGGCGCGGTCCACTTTGATCGTGAATTTTGCATGCGCATGGGGCGAGCGCAGCATCAGGGCATGCATCGCCGGCTGTGGCGCGAGGTCATCGGTATAGCGGCCCTTGCCGCGGATGAGCGCGTCGTCTTCCTTGCGCAGCACGCTTTGCCCGACACCGAATTTAATGGGAGCAGCCATCTTTTCTCCGACCCTTCAGCTATGATTTTCGGCCATATTGCAGTGCTTTGCCGGCAAGCGCAAACGCACTTTGGTCCGTATCAGCCCTTGACCAGGTTCTTGAGCCATCGCGGACCGAACAGGCCGAGAATCGATCCGGCATAGACCACGGTTCCGACCCCGATCAGGACCAACAGCGCGATCTCGTCGTGGAATGCGATACCGCCAAAATGCGCTGCAGCATATTTGGCGGCGAGCCATAGCGCAGCGGCCAGCACCAGGCCGCAAATGGCGAACTTCATCAGCGACTGGCCGAGCGGGCGGCTCAGTTCGAGGTAGCCCGCCCGCACCGCAAAAGCGAGCACGAGCAAGAGATTGATCCAGGCGCCGACGGCGGTCGCGAGCGCCAGGCCAATCTGCGCCAGCGAACCCATCAGGAGCAGCTTCAGGGCCATGTTGACGACAAGGCCGGTGATCGAAGCCTTCACCGGCGTCGCGGTGTCTTTTCGCGCGTAGAAAGTCGATACCGCGCTTCGGATCAGCACGAAGGGAATGAGACCGACCGCATAGGCCGCAAGCGTCGCCCCGGCCGCCGCTGCGTCGCCTTTGGTGAAAGCGCCACGCGCGAACATCGCGCGGGTAATCACGTCAGGCACCGCGAGGAAGGCTGCGACGAAAGGTACGGCAAAGAGAAGCGTGAAATCGAAGGCGCGGCGCTGCTGCTCCATTGCGCCGGCATTGTCGCCGGCGGTGATCCGCCGCGACATCTCCGGCAGCAGCACCGTGCCGATCGCAATTCCGATCACGCCGATCGGAAGCTGGTTGAGCCGGTCGGCGTAATAGAGCGCCGATAGCGCGCCCGCGGGCAGGAAGGTCGCGATGATGGTGTCGGCGAACATCGCGACCTGCGTGCCCATCGATCCCAGCGTCGCGGGTCCCAGCGCGCGGAAGAAGGCGCGGATGTCCTCATCCAGCCTCAAGGGCGCAAAGCGCGGCAGGCCGCCATGTCGTTGCAAGGTCGCCCGCCAGCAGGAAATATTGCAGGAAGCCCGAGATCAAGACGCCCCAGGCCGCGGCATGGCCCGCGGTCGGAAAGAAGACTGCGACCGCGAGCGTCATCATCATCGCAAGATTAAGGAAGATCGAGGCGGCGGCCGCGCTCGCAAAGCGATGCATCACGTTGAGCATGCCGCCATAGAGCGTCACCAGCGTGATCAGGAGCAGATAGGGAAAGGTGATGCGGGTGAGCTCGATCGCCAGATCGCGCTGCCCGGCATCATGGGTAAAGCCCGGCGCGAGCAAGCTCATCGCTTGCGGCATGAAGGCCCAGGCGGCGATCAGCAGGATCACCTGCGAGAGAAACAAGAGCGTGAAGACGCGGTCGGAGAACAGCTTTGCCGACTCCTCGCCCTTCTCGCCATGCACATGGGCATAGGCCGGCACGAAGGCGGCGTTGAACGCGCCCTCGGCAAAGATCGCTCGGAAATGGTTGGGCAGGCGGAAGGCGACGAAGAAGGCGTCGGCGACCGGGCCGGCGCCGAGGATCGCCGCAAGCATGATGTCGCGCGCGAAGCCGGTCAGCCGCGAAAGCAGGGTATAGCCGCCGACGGTGAAGATGCGCCCAAGCATGCGCCGTCTCTTACCTGAAAGGGCGGCGGTTCAAAACGGCGAAATCAGGCATTATTGATTTAGTCATGATCTTGTCCGAAAACCGGAAAGACCACTTTTCGGGATCATGCCTGAACAGCGTCCCGCACAGCCGCAATGACGCGGTCCTGGGTTGGTTCGTCCAGATAGGCATGCATCGGTAGCGCGATGACGTCCGCCGACAGCCGCTCGCTGACCGGCAGGCCGCCCTCGGCCACCGGGAAATCCCGGTAGGCGGTCTGCTGGTGCATCGACTTCGGATAATAGATCGCGGTCGGAACGCCCTGCGCCTTCAGCGCGGCGGCAAAGCCGTCGCGGTCGACGCCGCTGGGCAGGCGGATGGTGTATTGCGCCCAGACCGAGGTGCAGCCGGCCGCGAGCCGCGGCACGGTGACGACGTTGCCCAAGCGCACGCGCGTAACGGTCGGCGACCTTGTTGCGCGCAGCGATCTCGTCCTCGAAGATCTTCAGCTTTTCGATCAGGATCGCCGCCTGCATGGTGTCGAGCCGGCCGGTCAGGCCGAGGCGGACGTTGTCGTATTTGTCGGTCCCCTGCCCGTGCACGCGGATGCTCTTCAGCGTCTCGGCCAGTTGCGCGTCATCGGTGAAGATCGCGCCGCCATCGCCGAAACAGCCGAGCGGCTTTGCGGGGAAGAAGCTGGTCGCGGTGGCGAGGCCGAGAGTGCCGAGGGGGCGGCCCTTGTAGCTCGCGCCAAAGCCCTGGGCGGCGTCGTCGAGCACGAACATGCCTTCGGCTTCGGCAACCACGGCAATTGCATCATGGTCGGCGCTCTGGCCGAACAGGTCGACCGGGATGACCGCACGCGGCCTCAGACCGAGCTTGCGCGCGGTGGCGATACCGCGCTTGAGCGAGGCCGCATCCATGTTGAACGTCGCCTCATCGACGTCGACGAACACCGGCGTCGCGCCGCATCAGCGCCACCGCCTCGCCCGTCGCACAGAAGGTAAAGGACGGGCACAGCACGGCATCGCCGCGGCCAAGGCCCTTCGCCATCAACACCATCAGCAATGCATCGGTGCCGCTGGCGCAGCTCACGACATGCTTCGCACCGCTGAAGGCGGCGAGTTCCGCCTCGAGCTGCGGTCACTTCCGGACCGTTGATGAACTGGCAGTGATCGAGCACGCGGGCCATCGCCTCGTCGATCGCCTTGCCGAGCCGCTTGCGCTGGGAGGCGACGTCGATGAAGGGGATGGCTTGCAGACGAAGATGTTGATTCATGGAGCCTTGCACGGATGGTGAGAAAGACATCAAGGTTTGTTTGTTGCGCATGATCTTTTCGGAGAACCGGTTCCCACTTTTCCGGATCATGCGCTAGTTAGCCCACGAGGCGCGGCCCCTTGCGGGCCGGCGCGGTCGCCGCGGGCTTGGCCGAGGTTTCGAGGCAGCGGGTGGCGATCTCAAGGCTTGCGACGCCTTCGTCACCGGTCACGGCCGGCGCGCCGCCGGAGCGCACGGCGCTGAGGAACGCGATCAATTCGGCGCGCAGCGGCTCGTCATGGCCGACCGGCAGATGACGCATCGAGTAGCTACCGTCCGGCTTGAAGCCGAAACATTCGGTGACCTGGCGCGTGAGCAGATCGCCCATCACATATTTGCCGCGGGTCGCGACCGTGACGTTGCGGGCCTTGAACGGTGTCAGCCAGTTGGTGTTGATGTGGGCGAGCACGCCCGAAGCGGTGCGGAACTGCAGCAGCGCGATGTCCTCGCGCTCGGCGACCGCGCTGGAAAGCTGCGGCTGCACCTCGACGATGTCGGACTCGGTGAACCAGCGGATCAGATCGATGTCGTGCACGGCGAGGTCGATGACGACGCCGACATTCGACATCCGCGGCGGGAACGGTCCGACGCGCGTGATCGCGATCGAAAGAATGTCCTCGCCCGTGATCGCCTGCTTGATCGCCGCGACCGCCGGATTGAAGCGCTCGACATGACCGACCATCAAGGTGACGCCGGCGCGCCGTGCGGCGTCGACGATATCCCTGCCCTCTTCCACCGTGGACGCGATCGGCTTTTCGACCATGACATGAATCTTGCGCGCGATGCAGGCGAGCGCGATCTCGTGATGCAGATGCGTGGGCGCTGCGATCGTCACGGCGTCGACGCCTTCGCCGAGCAGCGCCTCCAGGCCGTCGAAGGTGCGGCAATTGACGAGCTCGGTCGCGCGCGTGCGATGCGCCTCGAGCGGATCGACCACGCCGACCAGATGGATGTCGGGCAGGCCCGCAAGCACGCGCGCATGATTGCTGCCCATCACGCCGGCGCCGATGACGCCGACCCGAAGCGCACCCTTCGGCTCGGATTTCAACCCCGACCCGAATTCCCTGGAACTCATTTCATCGACCCCGACCAAATCAAGCGCGAAACACCCCGCCGCTCTCTAGCACGTCGTCACACATGTGGCGAATGCAGAGACGCGATCGCGGACACGATTTGATGCAAAAAATTACATCCGCGAATCGCCAAAAAGCCAATGATTCGAACACACTGTGAACGCAGGCGGCTTTGGCGGTCTCTGCAGGGCGCCCAAGAGCCCTTGCCGGTCAGGAATAGCGGCCGCGGGCCGGGAAATTGATCACCCGCGCCGTTTCCTGCGGCGCGCGCGGGGCAGGCGATTGAGCTTGCTGTTCGGCACGGGCGCAGAGCGTATCCATCTCCTGCTCCGAGATCCGGTGCAGATTGATCCTGATTTCCATCGCCGTCATGGTCAGGAGCTGCGCCACGAAATTCAGGTTCAGTTCCTTGGCCAGATTGATGTGCTCCTGAAGCGAACGCGCCATCAGATCAAGCTTGTGGTCGATTGTGCTGCTCATCTACCCCCCCAGGCAAGAAACGTTGGCCGTCTGCTCGGCGATCCAGCTCCGCGTGGTGGTTACCTCGCCGTAGAGACCGATCAATTGAGCAACGGTGTCGTGAACGGTCGGCGCCGAGATCTGGTTGAGACCGTGGCTTGCCGAGGCGTCCGCAAGAAATGTGACGCGATGACCGCGATGAAACGCCTCGACCGCAGTCGCAAGGCAGCCTGCCTCGCCGGAAAAACCCGCCAGCACGAAATGACCGCCGCCCTCCGTCATGGCGTGGGCGAATTCGCGATTGGCGTAGCAGGACGGCTTGGAACGCTCGAACACCATCTCCGAGGTCAGCGGCTCGAATCCGGGAATCCAGCTCGAATAGGACAGCACCGGATTGAAGAACGGCGAACGGTCGACCATGCGCAGGAACGCGACGGGCAGTCCCATCCGGCGCGAATGCACCAGCGCCAGCCGGCAGTTCTCCAGCGCCGTCTCGGCATCCGGAATCGAGTACAGCCGCGGCGAGGCGATGTATTCCTGCTGCATGTCCAGCAGCACCAGCGTCGGGATCAACGATACATTCGCGTAGGATCGGAGATTGACGACGTTTTTCATGATCGTTTCTTGCCTGCTGCGGCCTTCACCGAACCACGCTGCGCCGAACGGTCCAGCACGCCCGGACGGTCCCATCGGCCCTCGGGGCGCATCAGCACATAGGGATCGACGCCGAGCGCGATCGCATTCGGACTAGGATCGGTGTCGATGACGATCTCGATATAGGCGTAGTCGGAGAAGAAGAACTCGGACGAGCCTTCGAGCTGCTTCCAGCCCATGTTGACGTAGTAATCGAGCAGGTCCTTTTGCGCGCGGCCGTAGATGCGGCGGTAGCCTTTCGTGCGGCAGAACTCGACGCCGGCCTTCATCAGCCGCGTGCCGATATGCCGGCTGCGGAATTCATGGCGGACCGCGAGCCGCTCGAGCTTGGCGAACCCCGCGAAGTAGCGAATGCGCAGGCAGCCGACCGGCTCGTTTCCGACATAGGCGAGCAGATGACTCGCGGAGAAATCGTTGCCGTCGAATTCCTCGTCATAGGGACAGTCCTGCTCGGCGACGAAGGTCGCGCTGCGAACCGAGACAACCCGCATGAAATCCTCGATCGAGCGAACCACCGTGATCGAGACGTCATCGTCATCGAGGCCGAGATAGTCGTCCCAGATCGCTCGCGTCTCCTTGACCGAGGCACCGCGCGGATACATGTGAAATTTCGAGCGCGGTCTTGCCCCTGAATTTGGCGCCACGGCGAAAGCCGAGGCTTTCGGTCAACCGCAACCCTTCGATGGTGATCGGGCGCGCGAAGATCGGCGCATCGCGATAGAGCGGCGTCCAGGTCTTCTCGAACGGCGAGCGGCACGCCACCAGCGATCGTGCCGGGGGCGAACACACCCCAGAAGTAGATCGCGGCCGGCTTTTCGTGCTGGCGCGTGAGAAGGTGCAACGGCGGATCGGTCGCATCGAGATCGCCGCTCAGGAGCTGGTCGGCGCCCTCCTCGTTCAGCATCAGGAAGGCGACATAGCCTTCTGCCGCAGTATCGCCGGTTGCATAACGATCGCGCCGGGCAATGCCCCAGAGACAATCCGGATTGTGTCGGGCCACCCGGTGAATCACCTGATTCGCGGCGCCGGCGCCCATGGCCTTGCGCGCACGCGGGATCAGCGTTTCGATATCTTGATAAGTGGCACTAAAGACGACAAGGCGCTGTGATAGATTGGTTAATCCCGGCGCCTCCAGGCCGAACTTGGCCTCATTTTGAACTCCGACAAGAGCCTGCGCGGTCCGTGTGGTATGGCGGTCATGCACGGTCATGGGTTACTCCGGTTGCCAAAACTCACTCAGTCTGAATAGATTATGGGGATCGCAGGGGCGCCGTATGCCGATAATTGTGAACCGGGGCGGTCCGGAAAACGAACACGTCGATCTCAGTTCGTGTGCTGGCGGTCCCGATTGGGAAGCGGTTCGCACCTTTCTGGAGCTCGCCCGCTGCGGCAGCATTCGCTCCGCCGCCGACCGCATGGGACTTTCGCCTAATGCGTTGCGCCGCAAGATCGACGATCTGGAGCGCACGCTCGGAACCGTGCTGGTCACCCGGCATGTCGATGGGATTCGCCCCACGCCCGAGGGCGCCGAGATCCTGCTCGCCGCCAAGCGCATGGAGGAAGCCGCCTTCGGCCTGGTGCGGGCGCGCAACCGCGCGGTCCCTGCCATGAGCGGCGAAGTTCGCATCGGCGTCACCGAGGCGTTCGGCACCTTCTGGCTCGGCCCCCGCCTCGTGGAATTCCAGCGCGCCTACCCGCAGCTTGCCGTCGACCTGATGTGCGCGATGCGATCGGCGGACGTGCTGCGCTCGAGGTCGACGTCGCCATTCAACTCGACCGTCCGACCAGTCCCGACGTGAAGGTCGTGCGGCTCGGCCGCATCCATTCCATGCTCGCGGCGGCTCCCTCCTATCTCGCCATCTACGGCACGCCGAAGACGATCGAGGATCTGCGCAAACATCGTCTTGCGATGCAGTTTGCCGACCAGACCAAGAGCCAGGAAGTGTTCACTGGCCTGTTTCCGGATGTCGAGCTGCGCAAGCTCGTAAAATTCTCGACCAACAATTCCAGCGCGCTGCTCTGGGCCATCATCAAGGGCGCGGGCATCGGCTGGTCGCCGACCTACATCCACGTCATGGGACCGAAGATGGTTCCGCTCGATCTCGACGCGATCTTCCCGTTCGATATCTGGCTCACCTATCATCCCGACGCGGCGCGCGTGCCGCGGGTACGGCGCATGATCGACTGGATCGTCGAGAATTTCGATCCGAAGGTCTTCCCCTGGTTTCGCGACGAGTTCATCCACCCGCGCGATCTGCCGGGGCAATATCACGGCCCGCCGCTGGTCAACCTGTTCGAGGGGCTGACCTGGGAAAGCAACATCGTGAAGATGTGACGCGGCCGGGGCTTGCGGAAATTACGCCGGCAGCCTCACGTCGCATATCGCAGCGAGCGTTGCGGATCGATCAGCCAAAATCCGAACAGGCCGCCCGCGACCATCAGGGCGCCGCATAGCGCAAAGCCCAGTTCGTAGCCTTGCGCGCCGGGCACGCCCTGAATGAACAACCCGGTCACGACCGGCGCGGCGACGCCGGCCAGCGAGGCGACGGAGTTGTTGATGGCAAGCATCGATCCCCGTTGCGATGCCGGCACGACTTCCGCCAGAACGGCGGGTCCCAGCGAATAGACGATCGGCGTGCATCCGAGCGCAAGCGCGACCAGGCCGACGCGCAGCCAGTCGGCATGGGGGCTGACATAGATCACCGCAAAGAACAGGCCCGCCATGATCAATAGCGACGAGAGATAGCGCCCCCGCGCCGTTCGCGACGGGATCCCCTTTTGCAGGAGGCGCTCCGATCCCCAGGCCAATCCGATCCCGAGCGGGATCATCAGCGCAATAACGAGGGAATACAGCCATCCCGATGTGATGCCGTCGTAACCGAGCCCGAGCTGGAAATAGGCCGGCAGCCAGGTCAAGGTGAGTGCAAGGCTCCAATAGCCGACAAAATGCGTGATCGCGCAACCAAGCACGCTGCGATCGAACAGCAATTGGGCGTATGGCAGCACGACCCCTTCGGAGGCGGCATCCGCGTCGCCTGCGCGGTCCTGCGCTCCTTCGTCGGCCACCACAAGCCAGATCACGGCCCATACGCAACCGACCGCCGCCAACACCAGAAAATTCGCCCGCCAACCCCATTTCGCCGTGATCAGGGGCATGAGGATACCGGCGGCGATGAGGCCGACGGCAGAACCTTGCGCGACGATCGCGATCGGCAAATTGCGCTTGTTGTCGGGAAACCATTTGGCGAGCGCGTGAACGGCAATGGGCCAGGCCGGGCCCTGCGCGACACCCAGGACGGCGCGGCAGACGATGATGGTGCCGATCGACGCGGTATAGGCGATCGGCAGCTGGCACAGCGACCAGAGCAGAATCATGCCGAGGATCAGCGCCCTTGCCTTGAAGCGGTCGGCGAGGAAGCCGCCGAAGACACCGCCGATGGCAAACAGCCAGAAAAAGCCGCTGCCTACGTCGCCGAATTGTTTTGGCGTCAGCCGCAGCTCGTCCATCATGGGAACGGCGACGAGCCCAAGCGCGATCTTGTCCAGGAAGTTGATCAGCATGAAGACGGTCAGCAGGACGGTGATCGTCCAGGCGCGCCCGGTCCCCGATGGTTCGCTCATGGCCCACCCTGAACGTTCAAGACTGCTCCCCGACACCGTCCAGGCCGGCCGCTGATCCCATCGGCGCGCCGTTCAAGAAAGCGAGTGCACACCTTCGTGTAACACACCGCGGATCGGTTGCGAAACTGCAAAAGACTACCTTTGGAGGAATGCGACCACCGGGCCTGATCGCCTCGTTCGGCCTGCTCGCCGCCGCCCGATCCCGCTAAGCGCTCGCGCGCCGCCGACCGTCCTGTCGTGGTCGCATGTCGCAGGGCTGTTCCCCTGCCCGCCGGCGAACGCCTATATCAACGAAATGGCCCGCGACCAGCCGCTTTTGCTGCGGCCTCTGCTTTTCTGACGCGCAGCGCGAAGGAGGAGCGAAAATAGCGCAAGGCAGGCAGTTCTTCGCGAGGAAAACCACCGGAGAGATTGCATCGGGCCCGTTCCAGCAGGCGCGTTGACTGGTTGCCGTTCGGATCTTTGCCAAACATCATGGATGTTGCCGGATGCTCAGCGAGCGATCTCTACAGCACGATCACTGCCCGATCACCAGATCCTTCAGCTTCTTGCCAGCTCGAAGCTGCGCCTTCACCCAAAGGGGTTGCTTCCCACGACCGGACCAGGTCTCGGCAGGATTTTTCGCATTTTGATACTTGGGATAGACCTTCGGGTACGGGCGGCGAACACGCCCTTCCGTCGGCATGTCGTTCGCGCGCCCAATCTTGCGCAGCCGCTCGTCGAGTCTGGCTTTTTCCGCCGCTACCCGGCAACTCAATACGTCGGTCAGCTCCTCATAGATGTTCCACAGCTCATCTATAGACTTCGAATTAAAGTTATTGATTTCCATGAAGCCCCCCAGCACCTGGAAATGAAGAAAGGCAGCATTAAATCAGCACCGCTAAGCGCGGGCAAGCCGCATTACATGTTGCTGCCATAGGTTGTGCCATTGGTGCGACATTTTTGTCCCGGCTAGCTGATGTAAAAAAACAATGACTATTGCGGTCGCGCCTTAAACGTCGCCCTCTGATCACGATCCTGCGCCATACGCAATTCCGGCGCCACCGCGCTATCTTTAGCGCACCGCAGCACAACCGTGCCTCCGACCGCGAATCGAGCCACACCAAGCAGTCAAGGAAATAGTCGTCCGTCAGAAGCTGATTTGAGCGCGGGGGTGGCGGGGAGCAGCCGCAACAAAGCGTTTAGGCGCAACAGAAGCCTCAGCCAGGCAACGACGAGGCGGAGGTTGTGGCCGCTGACGGTAAGGACGACGTTGGCGGCATCGCCCTCGCGGCCCTTGAGATAGCAGCGGCCGAGGTGCCCGTCGCTCTTCATGTGACCGATGACAGGCCCGATGGCGGAGCGGCGCGTGAGATCGCTTTCGATCCCCCGAAAACCCCACGCTTCTGGCCGAAGATGAAGACGTATCATGGGTTTTCCGTTTTGGTGGCCGCGATAGCCCTTGTCGACTTAGGCGCGCTCGATTGGGCAGCCGGTGAGTTGCTTGGTGGTTTCGATGACGTCGCCCCGCGTGTGGCCGTCATATGGGTTGCGCGGCAGGGCCTTGGCATGCAGCACGAACTGGCCGTCCCGCGGCGCGGGCGTTGATGGCGACAATCGAGGCCTTGATGCCGAACTCATAAGGCGCTGATGCCTTGCCCTTGCCGATGCACCCGATATCGGGCGCGTGGAAGGAATGGAGCTTGTATCCGCGCTGGCGCTGCTCTTGGAAGCGGATCTGCTCGGCGCGCGCGAGCGGCCGTTCGAACACAGCTTCAAGCTCTGGCCACTTCCTCAAGCGTTGGCCCAGGACGACTACTTTGAAACGGTGCTGAGCGATTACGCCTTTCGCCATCACGTCAAGCCGGGCATCACGGGCTGGGCGCAATGCAATGGCCCCCGAAGCCACCCTACCTGACGCTATAGCAAAGCGTGTGAAGCTCGACCCGTGGTACGAATCTTGCGGCTTGATCGCCGGAGCTTTTGGCGCAAACGGACCAACTGTTGCCGAGATACCGTGCGACTGTCAGTAGTTTTGCGGGCTACAACTTTCTCTGAACGATTGTCATACTGTAAGCTCGGGGCGGCAGCGCGTCCCGGGCCTGCCCAACGCGCCGGGACGCCAGGCGCAACGTCACCGGGCGTGTTCGCCTGCGTTTCGTCACCCGTGTTTTGCCGAAATGGACGGGGCGTATGTTTGCAGATCGGGGTGATTCGGGAATTGCGGTCGCGGCGGCGCAGCCGGACACCTTAACGGTGTATTGACGAGCAATATGAGAACCTTAGCTACGGAAGACCACGTTCCCCTCTGGACGGACGCGCTTCGAGCCCAAAGAGCATTGAGCAATGATTTGGCTTTCAATGATCAGCCTGGCGGTTGGCGCGCTATTGGCGCAGCGCTTCAAAGTTTTTGTGCTGGTGCCTGCGATCCTCGTTGTATTGGTCGTGGCGATCGGCGCTGGCCTCGCACAGATTAGCGGTCTTTGGTCGACTATTTTGATGATTGCCGTGGCGAGTGTCAGCGTACAGACCGGCTATTTTGTAGGACTATTCATTCAACATCGGCTGCGCGCTCTCTTGGCAAGCCGTTCATCGTCTTCTCTTGCCTCCGCTTAAGATCTTGCCTCCGCTTAAGATAATTTCACTTATTTCCTACAATTCAAAATTGCTGCTCGTCATAAGTTCGTATCGCAATTGCGGCGCGACAGCGTACGCCGTTCGTTTCGGTCTAAGGCGGGCAACTGACGAGCCTTATCCAACAGGATCATGGCGAGCTTGATCGACCCTTCGGGCTTCGAGTGCGTGTGGCAATGGCGTCAATCGACTATCCACCCGTGCGCAACGGCGAACCAGTGCGAACTTTTCCCGTTTTCCTGCTTCGGATTCGTAGTCGCGATCGCGGAATGCACTGTTCGCGAACTCTCGGCGTCGGGTCTATCCATCCTTACTTCCGCAAGCCTAGCGTGCCGTGCAAGAGCGTCAATCGAAGCGGGCGGATCACGTCACTCTAACGTCGCTCTTTCCATGTACCCATAATTTGCATCATATTGTTAAGTAGCGGGGAATAGCCGAGCAGTCGTGCCGGAGAGAAGTTGGCCTGCGAACCCAGGTTTTGGGGCGGCATATTTTTTGCATTGATTTCACTAGTACTGTTAAGTTCCGGCGAGGGCTGAGTAATGTACCGATCACACAATAACTGCGACATTAGATTACGACTGAATGAAATCAATCGAAGGTCCGTTGAACTGTCTGCTACGTCATCTGAGCTCGCCAATTTGGCCGCACAGCTGGACCACCTTCGCAAAGTGAACGAGAGGATTAGCATCTTCGCCACTCGTACGGCCCCCTCAAACCGACGAGGAGACGGCGATTATCTTTCGCGCAAAGCGCCTGGGGAGCAGTCGGCTTAAAATTCCGTTCCCCGTAACCTTGCTGACGTACCGGCATTCCTCTACCGAGATATCACGGTTGAGAAGCGCGCCGTTATTTCCAACCTCGCACATGCGAATTGGACCTGAGCAAGTATTGCCCTGGTCCTGCCTACTCTGCCCGTTCGCAGGATTCGTATTCTCCAAGCCGGCCATGTCGACACCTCGCGATCGACCTCCTCCACTTCCTGAGCCTGGTCCGATGGGGAGCGCTTACGCCAACTCACCATCCGTCAACAGCGCGGGCTGCCTGTTCGGATATCTCTGCGGCGCCCCTCTTATTCAAGCTAATCGCAGCGATACGCAACACAGTGAGGCATCGCAAGCTGTGCGCCTCTAGCGCGAGCGCTGGCAAGCGCGCACTACTATTCTTCGCCATCTTGATCGCTGTCGTAGCGTCGCTGAAGATTTATAGTGTGATCCACTTTTCGCGCGACGACGTGCGGCGGTGAAGCGAGAACCGACATCGTCAACTCCTTCCTGTCGGGCTGCATTCCATCGTATCGGGCAAAGGCTGCCAACAGCGGCTGCCAATAACAGACATGGGAAAGCTTGACAGACCTCAGCAAAAGAGCCCCGGCTGTGCCGGCACGCAAGATCAGTGGCCACGACCCGGCCCCCAAATTAGCCTGTGAGAGGCCGGCGACGTCGCCTCGACGAGTGTTTCCTTGCCAACTGCGTGCCTAGACATCAAATTGGGTCACGACCAATTGGACGCGATCAAAATCCATGGACCCGGAGATAGTGCGACCAGACGGCGGGGATGCAATCCCAGACCCCTCTCGAGAGGTCGAATTCGCGCTCATGCTTTCTCGGGTGATCGATTCGGTTGGTAAAAATCCAGAGTACCTGCGCGCCACAATCTACGAGCTCGCTCGACACAAACTGAAAGAGGAATTCAAGTCAGAAAGTTTTGCGGACGTGCGAAAGCTTTCCAAGTCGCTGGAAATTGCCATCCAGGGTGTGGAAGCGTTCAACAAAAAAAGGAAGAGACAGAAGCGATCCTGCCAGGACCGGATGCTGCTCAGGAGAAGTCGCTCGTATGGGCACATGCTTCACGCAAAAATGTCACGCCAGGTGTCCAACAGGCTTACCCGGTAATCGAGGTCCAGGTCTCCGCACCTGGGAGCTCTCTAGCTTGGAAGAGCCTTCCCCGATTCAAGGCGGTTTGGTGGTTCGCCGCGCTTCTAACAATAGGGCTCACGGTTACGGCCGTTTCGTTAGAGCGGATGGTTCGGAACAAGGGAAACATCGTCATCGATCAGCCAGCGCCGATCTTGCCGAAAGCCGATACCGCTGCTTCACCAGAATCCACATCGACGGCAGCGGATCCACTGATTGCGGCGCCATCGCCTGTTGTTCCATCGTCCTTTGGCATCTATGCGGTTAGCGAAGGCAAGCTCTATGAACTCGACTTGTTGCCGGGGCGAGCGCCGGACGCGCGCATTGCCATTTCGTCCCTTATCACGACGAATAGCCGTGCGACATTGCCGGACGGACACCTCACCTTTATCGTCTATCGTCGAGATTCAGCGACCACCGCGGCCGACCGGGCCGAGGTTCGGCTCATTGCCAAGATCGAGAGGGAAGCGAGCTTCGACAAGGAGGGCAAGCAGGTTGTTACTGGTGTCGATGACAATTGGGTTATGCGGAATATTTCGATCCCCTATCGAACGGCGCCGAAAAAGGACAATCCTGACATGTACGAAATCCGGAGCGAAGATCCAGACCTTCCATTGGCGCCAGGTCGATACGCGCTTGTGCTCAAAGGCCTCGCCTACGATTTCAGTGTTGCCGGTACGGTAACTGATCCCCGGCAATGCCTGGAGCGACTCGTGGCAACCAACGGTCGATTCTATTCCGAGTGCAAGAAGCAGTAGTTGGTTTTTAGCCATCTAGTTGATGGCGACCGGCCCTTGATCCGCCGGCCTAGGCGGCTCTACGCAACTCGACGCTACGCGATGCCCAGAGCTGAGCAGGGAGGCGCGGTCGTGCGACTAAGGCACGATCCGTTCGAGGCCCTTCGTGCCAGCCAATGACGGGGCAACGTCGGGCATGCTCATGGATGTGATGATTGCCTTGGTAGCACTGCTATCTGAGCGGACATGCATCGCGGTCGAGCATTACTTGCGCGATACGAAAGGGTCTTCCCCTTTTCATGCACGGTACCGCTCGTACCAAGCCGCATTCCGCGCGGGCAGCAATCGACGTCGTCGGTCGGTTCATTTCGAAAGCCGCTCCGCGAGAGGGTGCCACCATCCGGCTTCGACTTGTCGAACACAGGGGGTATGAGGCGCGATGCCCTCCTCAACCAGCCAATTTAACCGACTTCCGCAAAATGCCGGATTGTCGGTGCGGGGCTCATGCCGGGCTCTGCTCGTTTTCCTAAACTACACGCATAACGGGCAGGAAGAGCAAGCACTACACGTTATGATAGCATTCGTTCTCGCTCAAATCGGTCCGTATGCCGAGGAACCTTGTCGCGGCGAAAGGCACGTTACGGTCGCGTTGAAGGTTCCGTAGTGGCCTGCTCCAACCGGCGCTAAGGCACGCTGTTTCGTGCTGACCGAGTATGAGTATGAGAAAAAGCGGACGATCGGCTTGCCAAAAAAGCGCACAGGAAGTGGTGAATCAACATTCCGACAAAGTAGCCAGCCTGCAAAGTGACACTGGCTGCGACAGTCATCGTAACAATCGACCAAACGGAGTTAGCCTGCGCTACGCCGGTTCCAATCGCTACAAGCAAGATCGTAAAAGTTGCAGGCACCAATACGGTGATTCTGAAGCGTTGCGCCAATAGCGCTCCGACCGACAGACTGATTATAGAAAGCAAGATCATTGCCCAATGCACCCTCGCGCCCCCTCGCCCAGTCAAGGAGCAATCTCTCTTCGGCCTCTTAAGTTCCCATCTTGCCTACTAATACTTCCCTAAAGCCGCTGGCCAATTCTAAGGTGCGACGCAGCAAAGACGCGACCCCCGAAACGCCATGATGGCACCAAAGTTTAAATCCCGAATCGCCATTATTTTTTTGTCCGCCAGATTAAGGCGGAATTCGGGCGAGAATTGTACTCAATTGTCATCGAGCACCAAGTTAGATCGTTTGGGTTGCTTTTGCCGGCTCCAGCGACCGGACCTATGAGGCGCGGCGGGCCTGGTGCAAGCTGCTCCCGGATGGCGTCGAATGCTGTCTGCACCGGATCGAACGACCGGTGCGCCTGCGGGCTTTGTGGGCTGGTCGATGAGTGGCGGCGCGGACGCCCTCCTGATGGGGCGCGGCGACGCGGCAAGCCCGATGGACTATTGTACCACTCCAATCAAGGCAGGCAGCCACACCGGCAAGCAGTTCCAGCGGCTCACCAGAAACGACGCCAAGGTGAATGTGTTTGACTATATCGAGCGGACCGAGGCAAGCCGCAGCGCCGCCCGCTGGAAAAAGCGCATCAGTAGGCGTTCCGTTTTCGAAGAACCTCGAAGACCGTCTTGATCAAGATCAGGAGGTCAAGCCAGAGACTCCAATTATTAATATACCACAGATCGAGCTTCACGCGCTCCGCGATATGCTCGATGGTTGGCGTTGGCGCCTCGAGCGCCGTTGCATTGCGCCCAGCCCGTTATGCCGGGCTTGACGTGATGGCGGAAGGCGTAGTCACCCAACAAAGTCTCAAAGTAGTTGTCGTGAGCCAAGGCGTGAGGACGCGGTCCGATCAGGGACATGTCGCCTCTCAATACATTCCACAAGCTGAGGCAATTCGTCGATACTGGTGGACCGAAGCAGCCGTCCAATAGCAGTCACTCGCGAGTCGTCGCGCGTCGCCTGCACAACGTTAGGCCCGTTTTCCTGGACGGCCATGGTTCGAAATTTCAATATGACGAAGTGTTTACCGTTAAACCCCTTTCGGATCTGTCGAAAAATGACCGGACCTGGACTGTCCAGTTTGATTGCAATGGCAGCAAGAGCCATGATCGGCAGAAAGAATATCAGCACGAGTGAAGCCATGGCGACGTCGGCGGTGCGCTTCACAAAACGCTGTGCTCCGCTGAGCGGCGCTCGCTGGAGTTCGATGGTCGGCAGCAGGGTTGCGCGCAGACCAGGTAAGATCGGACAATGCTCGAACGCTCTTGTCGGGCACCAATCGAACGGCAACGGGAAGGGTCTTGATTTGATCTCTGATGAACTCAATGCGACCGACATCACTCCACGGCAACGCGATCAGTACCTGTCGGCAATTGTGGTGGCGCACAAAGTTGGCTGCTGCACCGATAATCCGAGCGTCTTTCGATGAGCGCGCCAACTCATCGTCTTCGACTTCTCGACTCAACGCGAAACGCCTTACTTCGAGTGCGCCACAAATCGAAAGCAAATCGCCTCTCTGCAACGTGGCCATCTCGTTCGGGTCACCTATCAAAACGGTGTCGCGTTGTCCGATCGCGCCGTGGGCTATCGCGCGGGCCAGAGCGACCTTTGTGGCTTTGCGTGCCCCCAGCAACGCCACAGGCGCGAGAATGTAAAAGATGACAAACGCGCCACGAGAATAGGCCGCGCCGATCTTGAGAAGAAATGCGGTAAGCGCAAGCAAGAGCCCTGTCGTGAACCAGCACACCAGTATCTCGCGCAGCTCCAGCCGCGGCTTCGTGCTTTCTTGAAGCCCGTAGTAGCCCTTACCGTTCATGCGCAAAATGTAGATAAAACCGGCAAGCGAGCCGACGGCGTACAGCGGCAAAATTTCGACCGTGTCGCCGATTAACACATGGTAGCCAACACCGCCCGCCAAGCAGCAAAGCAAAATGATGGATACATCCAGCGCCGGCAAAATATACGAAATGAGTTCAGTGGAAAAACCCGCCGCCGATCGGCCGATGGAGTACTGAATCTCCTCCACCTTGTCGCGAATACCGGTCTCGATCGACATTGACGCCTCGGCAAAAATTGAGAAAATGAAACCATTTTCAAATAGTTATTTAATTATGCGTTAATATAAACTTGAGGAAGACGCGACGCAACATTAATTTGTGATTTAACTCATTAAATGTTAATCGCAATGAGGGCGGGGGATTGAAGCACGACTATCAACGAAATCGCCTGGGACGGTCGGGCCTTCCGGAGCCCATGGCGACCGACGGTCGGTCTGGCAGACCAGCGCTACGAGAGAATCCTCACAAACACGATCCTCTGGTCCACGAGGACGTCAGCCTGGTGCCACCAAATTGCCGTTCGGCCTTCTCGAAACGCGTCCTACGGCAACCGTTATGGCCCTAGCTCGATTAGATCACTTTTGATGTCTATGGCCGCTTATTCGCGGATGCTGATGCTGACCGGCGAGCGGTCGAGCGTGGCTGATTGATAGTAAGCGTCGTTGTCAGGTCACGGCTTTGAGGGCTTGAGCGCGGTAGGCCCAGGGCAGTAGCTGGTCGATGTCGCGGTTTGGATGCCCGTTGACGATCCTGGTCAGGACGTCGGTGAGATAGGCAAGCGGGTCGGTGTCGTTGAGCTTGCAGGTCTCGGTCAAGGAGGCGACGACCGCCCAGTGTTCGGCGCCACCGTCGGACGGCAAAGAGCGCGTTCTTGCGATTGAGTTTGATGCCGCGGGTCGATCGTTCGACCGTAGTCGAGTTCGATGCGGCCGTCGTCGATGAAACACGTTAGCCCCTGCCAGCGGGAGAGTGCGTAGCGAATGGCTCTTCTGGCTGATCAAAGCGAGCTTGGCGCGCAGCCAGACTTCAAGGGCGTCGACCAAAGGCCGGCTCTTCTGCTGTCGCGCGAGGCGGCGCTCTTCCGGGCTGCGGCCGCGGATTTCTTTCTCGATCGCGTAGATGGCGGCGATGTGCTTCAACGCCTCGCTTGCGATGGGTGTGGAGCCGGCTGTCGCGAATTCGTAGAAGTTCCGCCGCAAGTGCACCCAGCAGAATGCGAGCTCAGCGGAAGACGCCTTCCTCGAGCCGCTTGGCGAACAGGCACAAACCCGTACCATCCCAGAAGATCAGCTTGATCCGGTCCGCCCGCTTGGCACGGAACACATAAACAGCACCCGAGAACGGATCGGCCTTCATGTGCTCGCGTACCAACATAGCGAGCCCCTCCATTCCCTTGCGGAAGTCGACCGGCTTGGTTGCCACCATCACCCGGACTGTTCCGGACGGGCCGATCACCGGCTTGCCTTCAGCGCATGGACGATGGCCGCAATCATCGCCACGTCCGCGCCTCGGCTGACCCGGATAGTGACGCCTTCGGCTTCGATCTCGATGCCCCCAACATCCGGCTTGGCCTTGCGTTGCGCTGTTTTGCGCTCATGGCCAACAGCCGCGGCCGGTACCACGGCGTCTACCACCGCGGGTACAAACGGCGGATCGTCAGCCATCGGCGTCGGCAACCGGCGTGCTTGCCTGCGCCAGGTGAACACTTGTTGTGGGGTCAGCCCGTGTCGCCGGGCGATCTCGGAAACGACCGCGCCTGGTATCAGCGTCTTCCCAACCATCCGTCGCGGCTTTGACCACCACTTGTTGCGGTGAAAGCTGTTGATTGTTTGGGGCGGCGAGCTCTACTTGCCAAGGACAAATGCGGCAATCGCGAAGCTCGCCCGCGACGGCTTGTCGATCAAGCAGATTGTCCGCCGCCTGGGGCATAGTCGCAATCTCGTTCGACAGACGTTGCGTGGCGGGCGAGCCGACGTGTTCCGAACGCGGCAACGCTCGCTCGACGCATACTATCTGTTCCTTGAGGGCCAGTGGAGCGGCGGCTGTCGCAATGGCGCTGAACTCTGGCGTCGCTTGCAGGCGCAAGGGTTCCGGGGATCCCTCCGCGCCGTTGGCGAGTGGGCAACACGCCGACGTCGGTCGGAAACGGCCAGCAAACAACAGCTGCAAAGGATTCCCTCGGCCAGAACTATTGCGCATCTCATGACCATCAATCGAAATTGCATGACCAAGGCCGATGCCGTAGTCATCGCCGCCATCGAGGCTGGTGTGCCATCCCTTATTGAGGCCCGCGCGCTCGTCGACCAGTTCCACGACATGATCCGAAAGAAGGATGAGGCCAAACTCGACGTCTGGATCGCAAACGCAAAGAGAAGCCTCGTCTCATCCTTCGCCACGGGAGTCCTCAAGGACAGAGCCGCAGTGCGCGCTGCGATTATCCAACCTTGGTCAAACGGCCAGGTTGAAGCACAGATTACGAAACTCAAACTCGTCAAACGACAAATGTACGGCCGCGCGAAAATCGACCTTCTCGAAGCACGATTGCTCGGGACTGCGTGATCCGCGACGCTGTCATCTAATATGCGTCAGACCCAAATTTGAACGCCGATTGACGCCCCCTCTATGTGATAGGCCTTGGGTTCTGCAGAAATGCCTGAGTAGGCACCGTTGACGTGCAGGTGAGAGCACAGTTTATGCCGATATGTGCCCTGCCCTGCTGCCGCCGATCGCCAGAAATCGCTGCGGCATCGGCTTTAGTTGCTGCCCGCGCCTGGCGGCCGATCACCGCGGACACACCGCAACTCTACGGCCCAGCAAGCAAAATTCATCCGAGCTGACGACTCCATGACAATGAGTCACGTGCGCTATTGCTGATTTGAGAGCCACATCAATAGCTTGGTTCAATCCAATTGGAATCGGTCTGCGCTGGGTAAGCCGCAGCTCTCGCCGCGCCAGATACTCGCCACTTCAATAAAAACGAATGCATGTGTTATTTCGAATTCGCTGGTGTTTCGACTGCTGGCATTTTGCCGGCGAGAAAAGGTCGGAAAACTGGCGTCGCCTCGTGAAGTGGCGCGCCGAATATGCTGACAAGAGCAGCGGCCGCAAGGATCACTGTTACGATGGCTGCCGGCAGCGTCCATCTAGAGGCACGACGACGCTCACTTGATTTTGGCGAAACGATCAGAACCCTATAAACGAAGCCGTCCACTCGGACCTTTTTCCACCTCTTATTCTCTGCCTCATTCTCCTTGATTTTCCCGTCGGGAGTTCTCTCGTCGTCTTTCTTGCTCTCTTCCCTATTGAGAGGTGACATTTGGTCCCTATTGAGAGGTGACATTTGGAAACCAGCTCTTTCGGTTACTTGGCGATTTGAACGCCAACGGTTCCAAGAATTGCTTGTCAAATGGGGCGGTGCTCTCGCGGTTTGCAGACGATAGCACCTTTGCAATGGAACATGGAACACAAATTCCCGCACAAATTGTATCCGGGATTTTTCGGGCGGAATCAACCCACCGGCCAGCGACAAGAGCGCCCATAGCCGAGCTGTTCCTGGAACTCTGGTTCCTCATTGCTGTCCCTGCTGAGCGAAGGATGCCTATCGGTTGGGACCCACATAAAGGCCAAATCAAAATAAGCGTCTGATGTTGATCTGGCCGGTCCCAAACCGCGCAGCTCATAAAAACGAATCCGTAAACCGCTTCCGCTTCATCGTCTGGTCCTCCTTCAGGGGCCAGAACTCCAGTTCAGCCTGGATAAAACCGCGGGGGCAACGTCATGGCGCGAGGCAGAGGCAAACGTTGCGCTAAGAATGGCAAGCCCCCGTTCCCCGCCCCCCGGAGCACGCTAGCCGCGCTTCTCACACCGGACGGATGCAGCCCTCACCCAAACGCATTTTAGGGCCAACTAATCGCAGGCCGAAACGCATGCCCGCATGACGTGCGCCGACTGTTGCGCGGTGGACACTCTGACGCAGCGCCGCCTTGCACGCCTGTTCCACGGCTGTCGTCAGGTAGAAACTATGGGCCCTTCCGGCGCTGTAGCTGCGCCGCACCCGCGCCGATATGCTGCCCTACTGACACTCGTTTGGTGCGGAAGCTCTGCCCGCAGCGCGATCGGCGTCTTGGTCGAGATCGGGCCTAAAGCAAAGTTGAAATAGAAGGCCGATTGCCGCCGCGACGTAGAAGCCCCGCGCCCATTCGATCCGCCTATTTCTTCGGTCATCAGGCCGCAGCTGCGGTATTCAGCTTCGCCAGGCCAGCATCGGTGATCGCTATTTCGTCTTCGAGCAGCTTAATCGAGGACGTTAAGTCGAACGGACCACGTATTGTTTTGAGTTCGGTTGCCAAGCGGCAGCGGTGGGCCTTCAGATCCTCGAGCGCTTTTCGATTCCCCAGTTTGACGTATGCGGCGACTATCCGTTCCATCGCTTCTGACATGTCGAGCCGGCCGATCACCGAATTGGGTCAAGGTCAAGAACAAGAGCCACCCGGCGATGACCCGGGTGATGGATTCCTTCGGGTGACTCCTTGCGCCGCCGCAAATCGGCCACGCGGGCTCACGATGAACAATGCGCACGAAACGGCGATCACCGCGCGGAAGAGATTTGCTCAGATCGAGTTCTTCCGTTCGTGCCAAAGGATCTCGTGATGATGTCGAGATCATCTTCCGAATCTAGACGCGGGCAGCGGTGTGGCTTCAATGAACGCGGGCTTCGTCGTGTCCGGCCGTCTTATCGCCGGTCAAGCTATCCCGATTGGCGGAGTCGACATCCGGGATCTCGACGTTCTGCGGCAAAAGAAGAAGCTGTTTTCGCATTTCGGCGAGGCGGGCACGGCAATATTCTTGATACAGGAAGTCGAATATGGCGGGCATAATTCAGTCCCCGTCGTTTGATCAATCGCGTAATGCTGGCCATAGGGACCGTTTCCGGCCGTTTTCGCCGCTCTCGAAAAATGGCTTCTTCAGCAAGGAAGAATGTGTCTTTGCAAGAGGGGTGAAGAAACCAATTCACGAGCCCGTGAGGAGTGCCCATCCTCAGCCTTAGCGTCCGGCAGGGCTGATCATTTTTGCGGTTGATGCGTCCAACTAGATGACGATCAATCTTCGTTAGCGCGACCTGTTGGTTTTGGAGGATAGGTGTCAAATGACGAAATCACTGTATTTTGCAGCGGTGACTCAATCATCTCGTTAACTGATTGCTTCGGTGGCTTTTGCTCACTGCAAGCGGCAAGCAAGAGCATCGACAGAATTGCAGCAGCCCTAGTCATATTGGAAGTCCACCTAAGCGGCCGAGCCAATTCGTGCTGCATCGAATTTAGCAGGCTGTTGAAGAACCGGAGATCGAGGATGAAGTTGCTGTCCCGGTTGTCCATTTTGACGATGCGCCCTGGGCGGGCAAAGGCGTTGGCCACCCGGTCACCTTCCATCAGCTGGCCTACCGCTATCAACTTTGGTGGACGCACCAGGTTGTAGGCGGCGGCAGTGAAGGTAAAGGCCCATCCGACACGTTCACGACCACGGAATCTGGTCTGTCTCTTGGCCGGCGACCGTCTTGATCCAGCCGAATGCTTCCTCGATGCGCTTGCGGATGCGTTGGCTAACGGCATAGCCGCCGTGCCGGGTCGTTCGCCCGTCGATCGCAGAGCTGCGGCCGCTGGTGTTCTGCGCAACATGCGGCGTCACGTTCGTCGAGCGCAGCTCGTTGACGAAGTCTTCTGCATCGTAGGCTTTGTCGGCGCCAAGCGTGATCGCTGTCGGCCGGTCGGCACGAGGCTCGATCATGTGCAGCGCGGCCACCCGTTCGGCATGCCCGTCCGCCAGGGTCAGGCAGGCGTCGACCAGCAGGCCATGGCGGTTCTCCATCAGCCCATGCCCGATGAAGCACAGCTTCGTCTCCTTGCCTTTACCCTTGCGGTAGAGCCTGGCATCGGGATCGGTGGTCGAAGCATGGGTGTCGTTCGAGCGTTTCTGGCCATGGAAGTCCGCTTCGGCATTGCGCCCGCCGCCTTGCGCCGGCGGCTCGCCAGAGCCGTCCTTCGGCTTGACGCTCTTCATCGAGGCCCAGGCTTCGATCAGCGTGCCATCGACCGAGAAGTGATCGCTCGACAGAAGCTTCTTCACCTTGGGCTGCGCCAGCACCGCCGCCAGGAACTTGGCCGCGATGTCGCCTTCCAGCAGCCGGTCGCGGTTCTTCGAGAACACCGAATGGTCCCAGGCTGCGTCGTCGACGCCGATTCCGACGAACCAGCGGAACAGCAGGTCGTATTCCAGCCGCTCCATCAGAAGCCGCTCCGAGCGGATCGAATAAAACGCCTGCAACAGCATCGCCCGCAGCAGCTTCTCCGGCGGGATCGACGGCCGCCCAATCGGCGAATAGAGCCCGGCAAACTCGCGCTCCAGCGCCGACAGCGCCTCGTTCACGATCGTCCGGATCGCTCGCAGCGGATGATCACGCCGCACCCGCGCCTCCAGGTCAACGTAGCTGAACAGCTCGCCCGTTCGATTGTCGTCGCCGCGCACACACCATCTCCGAATCTCGTCGGAGCCAATGAATCACGATCGCAGGTCTGCGGCGAGCGCCTTTTTCAACAGCCTGCTAGGGGTCGAAACCGGCCAGTACCGATCGGATCAAGCGGGACCACTCGTAGGCTTCGTTCGGGCCGCAGCCGGGAACGGGATCGGACACCGGCCATGATTCCGCCGATCAGGCGGGGAGGGAAGCCACTACAGCTAGTAACCGAGCGGTGCGCGACGTCTGGTAGTAAGATCTATCGGGGTACGCAGGAAGCGGCGCGGAATTTGCGGATCGTCATGCCGACCGATCCGAAGGCATGGTCGATCTCCTGCTGTACCTGGAGAAGAACTTCACAGTGGTGCCGCAGGAGATCATTCGCGGCGCCGGCGGCAGTGCTCAGTCACTGGCGTTCGATCTGCTGCGCACCGTGCGCCTGTCTCTTCGGGAGATCGCGAAGTACGGCAAACATGGGCCGACGTCATGAAACGCCGGCGCCCAACGCAACCGGCAGCGGCTGGCGAGCCATCGCCAGGCGGCTGCGGCGATAACGCGGAATTAATCTCATCAGCCCATAATCTAGGGCAGTTTTAGATGGGTGCCGCGTAAAGGAGCCGTCGCGAGGGACGATCCAGCGACGGCTCCTTTTTTGTTCACTCATTTGAGGTCGATGCACGTGACCAAGACATCGGAAACGCAGAGCCAAACCGAACAACCCGAATCCACGGCACCGAGCAGGCGATCCAGCCGGAAATCGATCTTGGCGCTGTCGGTGTTCGCTCTTGGCCTAAACGCTACTGCGGCCGTCTATACACTGTCGCCTTCCGATTTTGCCCTGCCGAATGTCAGCAGTTTGGCCGAATTGCTTCCGCACCAGAAAGCTTCCGATCCAATACCGGATCCGGTTGTCGCCGCATTGAAGGATATTCAGTCGGCCCAGCAGCAACACGTTGCCTCGCTGCAAGAGAATAGCTCCTCATTGCAGCAAAACACAGCTCTGCTTCAGCAGGATTCAACTACGCTTGCTTCTCTAAGACAGAGCGTCACGGATGAACAAGTCGATGTGAAGAAAATATCTGCTCAGATAACGGATGAACATGTCGACGTGAAGAAGATGTCTGCTCAGATTTCCACGCTTATAGCGAAGGTCGACTCGCTGCAAAATGCAATAACCCCGGAAGTAACTTCCTCCATTCCAACAGGGCGCGCTCGTAACCGGCTATCCGGAGTGGTGCGCAAAAGGATGGCTCGGCAGCCTAAACCTGTAGGGCCTGTCTCGGTTGGAGGAGCTCCCCTAAGTTTTCCAGCTACCACGCCAGCCCCACAGGGCTGAAGACATGTCAAACAAGAGAGCGGGGCGCGGGGCTTCGATCCCGCGCCTTTTTCTTGTGCTGCGCTGACTCAGAAACGGGGGACCCATGCGATCGCTGTTGCCAGCCGCCTCCGGAGCCCGCAAACCAAACCCGCACCAGCGGCCTTCCTGGAGTCATGGAGGGGCTATTGAAGGTGCCGGGCGATCCCGCGTTTCACCATCACCCCCTCACCGTGCGCATCTGACGACACTCAACGCCGGCCGATGACGTCCGGCTCTCCGGTCGCACAACGAGCATGCCTCCGAGAGGCGGCTTCGCCCCGGACGGTGTGACGCTATCGAGAGAATAACGAACTACATTTGCTCAGTTCGAGTTCTTCCGCATTTAGACCCTGCGCGGACATTGGCCATTCGAGCACATCGTCGGCACCATGCGTTTTCGCAAAGCAAAACACCAAATTCGACGATCGAAACGCATGGCTGTTCAGGGTGCAAGTAATGTAGTTTCACGCACGTTACGTTGTGGAGTTGGGCATGCCAATCAAACTCCCTCCGACTTTAGACAGGGACCTTGCACGCGCTCGCCAAATCGCGCGTTCATGGAAACCTATCGATAAACTCGCTCCTGCCGACGCCGAGACTGTTGCAAGGGCGATCGCTGAGGGTATTGCAAAGGGGCGCAAGTATGGCTTGGAGATCGCGCAGGCACTTGGCGTCGCGCATGCAGAAAAGTGTAGGAGCAATCGAATGAACCGATCTTCGGCCATCAGCGCTGCCGATGCAATAAGCACTTATATCTTGGCTAAGGATGGCAACCGTCCTCAATTGATGCATCGCGCCTTTGCCCAGGACTGCGAACTGGAAATGACCGTAAAAACAGACGCCATCTCTTTTCCAAGTTCGGCTAAGGGACTGGAGCAAATCACTCAGGTTCTGGTCACAGATTTCTCAGAGCAATACGAAAATATCCGCACGTTTTGTTTCTCGCGTCCCAATTCTGATTTCCTACCGTATTTCCAATGTGAATGGCTGGTCGGGATGTCGGCAAGGCAAGTCGGCTCATTTCGCGTTGGATGCGGACACTATGGCTGGTGTTTTGATCCTGAGGACGATGGCCGCGTGAAGAAGCTCGTAATCGACATCGAGATAATGTGCGTTCTCCCAGTCGAGGCGTCAGAGCCTGCCATGCATTGGCTTGCGGCCTTGCCATACCCCTGGTGTTCAAGCATCCAAGCTAGCGAAGGTATTCCAGATATTGACGGCCTGCGCCCGATAGAACATTTCCTCCGCACGGAAACGAACAAAGCGGCCATCGGCTGAGCGTGGCGAGTAACATCATTTTGACCGCTCGTGGCACAAATGCGAAGTGCCGGTCGCGTCGAGCAATGTCTGAGTTTGATGGTCAAGCGGAAGACATAAACTCGGCACCGTCGATGAACTTGCCCAGGTCACCTCGTCGGAGGTGATCAAATTCTCCGACATGCAGGAAGGCTGGCGATTCGAAGTCCGTGTTCAGTAGCGCTTGACGCCGGCGGTGTGATTTCCGCGATGCGGCCGTACCGACATATGCAGTCCCGACGCGCCGCCGAGCGGTGCACGCGAGGCCATCGTACGCGAAGATCCGAGGCCATCGTTCGAATAGATGGAGAAGGTCGGGTCCTGGGCTGCGGCCGCGGCGGGCTCCGAGGTCGCGTCCCATGCCGAGGCGGGTGTCGCAAGGAGCGCCGAAAGAACGAGCGCCACGCCCAAAAATTTGAAGCTAGTCATGCTATCCTCTTGTCACTGACGCGCAACCCATGCGCGTGGTGTCAATTGACAAGACTGGAGTTAGGCGTTGGCATTCCCCTCGCGCAGGGGTGGCGCAATCACGCTTCGGCGATCGGCGTGTGATGTAATACAGGATCAGAACAGCGGCAGCGTTTGCGCGACCTTCAGGTGCCTCAAGAAGACCGCGCCATCGACGAAGCGCAGCTCGGCTCAGGCCGATACGGTTCACCCAAGAACCTCATATTCGAACGTCACCCCTTCGGGGTCGTTTTCCTGAAGCCATGTTTCCGCAGCGTCCTCGTTGGCAAAGACCTTGAGATGGTCGACGTCGCCGACCTGCTTGCTTGTATCGACATAGATCAGGACGGTCATTAGTCTGTCCTGAGCTTTCGCTTCTCCCAATGGAGAGGCTTGCGCGTGGTGTGGAACTCCCTCGTCCGGTTCCGGTTGATCGTCCGCATCGTGCCTATGCGCGTGCTCAAGCGACACCAGTCGCTCCCGGTGCTCAATCAGGTTGCTCTCCAACCTGGGCCCGCTCAACGCGGTCCACTTCAAAACCGAGACAGGCGCTTGGGTGCCCTTAGTGGAATCATAGAAACTGATAAAACCGGTTAGGACTGGAAACAGGGCCATCAGCGTCCAGACGAAGGGCGAACCTTTGGCGATCGTGGCAACAACAACCCAATCGCCGAAGGCGATGATACCTGCCGAGATCAGCATCGGGAGCACCTTGTCCATGATGGCTATTCTTCCAGACTTTTATCGCCCGGCTTTCAAGGACAATTGTGCGGTTGCCAACCGTGAGCGGATCTTTTCCCACCGCCGCCCGGATGTTTGTAAGGCTCATGTAAGTTTTTGATCAGCGACAACTCATCGAAGCGGCGCGACCAGCCCTTATTGGCGGGCATTCTTTCCCAGACCTTGCTAGATGATCAGACTTGCCCGATACTCCGGGTCGCTCGCGTAGCGGACCAACACCTCCCTATCGGCCGCGAACCTGACCGCGATGCCGTTGCAAAGGCATGCTCACATCGCGGTCCTTTCGGATCGGATCGAGCGGGACGACCTCGTAGGCTTCGTTCGGGTCGCAGCCGGGAATGGAATCGGACATGCGCCCATGATTTCGCCGATCAGGCCGGAAAGCCGCTACACCTGGTGGATAGGCTTGGAAGATTGCCCAGCCCTTCCTTAGATTTGATCCTTCATCTGCAGGAACATCTCTTTCACGTCGGACAGCTTGTGCTTCTTTTCCCGCGGCCTCTGCTACTCCCTGAGCACATGGAGCTGACGCACGGCTATCCCATCCGCTTTGACTGCATCTTTTTCGGCCAGGAAGGCGCAAAGGGCTGGAAAAAGCGGTGCGCAACGTCTGGCGGTAAAACTAGCGGGATAGCCTCAACTGAACGATACGTTTGATCTAGGAACGACGGGCCCGAGAGTTGAATTCGGCTTAGCGGCAGCGACATTTGTCCGACCGTACTATGGGGGACGCAAATGAGCTTCGGACGCATGATCTTCGATCGCGATTGCAATTGTCGCGGTCCTCGGAGTTTTTGTCGAAATCCCGATCGTCAGCGATTACGCATTTTGGGTCTTGGTGGGCGCCTGGCTTGTTTGGGAAGCTGTTCACGTGACCCCGGGAAATACCAAGAACCTTTTCAGGTATTGGACAATGATAACCATTGTGCTGGTTCTTGTTGCGATCGTGGGGGTCTTTGTCGAAATTCCAATAGTCACCGCTTCCGCCTTTTGGATTTGGCAGCTCGCCTATCTCGTCGCAGTTGGCAGGAGCAGCTTTAAAGAAAGTTGATCCCTGGTTTGCTTACCTAGTCGCCCGTTAAGAAGCCGAATTGAGCGGGATTGGACGGGCGAGCGTGCGCCATAGCGGGAACAGGAACAAGCACAAGAGTTCTCTGAGCCAGGCGAGGATGCGGCGGAAGTTGTGGCCCACGGCTGAGAGGACGATGTTGGCGGCATCGCCGGCGCGGCCTTTGAGGTAGCAGCGGCCGAGGTGACCTTCGGCCTTCAGGTGTCCGATGATGGGCTCGATGGCGGAGCGGCGGCGCAATTCGCGCTTGATGACACCGAAGACGCCGCGCTTTTGGCCGGAGATGAAGACGCGACGGGGATTATGCACGTCGTGGCCGCGGTATCCCTTGTCGACATAAGCCCGCTCGATCGGACAGCCGGTGAGTGTCTCGGTGCGGTCAATGACGTCCCGCAAGGTGTGACCGTCGTACGGGTTGTCGGGCATCGCTCTGGCGTGCAGCACGAACAGGCCACCGGGAGCCCGGCGGTTGTTGGTGACGATAGAGGCCTTCACTCCGAACTCATAAGGCGCGGCGGCCTTGCCTTTACCGATGCACTCCACCTCCGGTGCATGGAAGGAATAAAGCTTCCAGCCGCGCTGGCGCTGCTGTTGCGAGCGGATCTGCGTGGCTCGGCCAAGCGGGAGGGCGAATGCCTCCTCCAGTACTGGCTGGCCCTCGATCTTGCGGCGGATGTCGCGGATGATCCGGCCCAGCCGGCTGCGCAGGATACGCAACTGCCGCTGATGCCGCCTGAACTGTTTGGCGTGGGCGTAGCGGCTCGCCATCATCGCGGCGGCCTTGGCCACGCGAGAATAGGATTGCCGCAGCCTGATGCCGTGCCTGGTCGCCAGGCGATTGAGCCCCTTGATGGCTGCATGCAGCAGCTTGGCATCGGTCGGAAAGGTGATGGCCTTCGGCTGCACCGTGGTGTCGACCGTGACCCGCTTGAGGTCCTGGCCGCGTAGCGCGCCGGCCTCATGCGCCACCCGCAGGCTCTCGGCCAGCAGCAACTCCAGCTTGTCGCCGAGCCGCTTGCGCCAATGGCTCAGGTCCGAGCGCTCGTGCGGGAAGGCGTGCTGGAAGAACTCTTCGCCGGTGAAGAACTGGAAATACGGATCGTGGACCCAGCGCTCGCACACCCCCTCATCGGACAGCCCGTAAATGTGCTTGAGCAACAGCAGCCCGATCATGAAACGGGTCTCGATCCCAGGCCGGCCATTCTCGCTGTAGAGCGGGGCGATCTCGCCGTCGATCCAGTCCCAATCGATCTTGCCGGCCAGCACAACCAGCTCGTGCTTCAGATTGATGATCTGGTCCAGCCGCGCCCGGAACAGATCGTTCGACCCCGTCGCCTTGTGCTTCTTCGGCCGCATCGTCCCCTCCGATGCACCACAGAATCATGGTCCGCAGCAAAAGGGAATCCACAAATGAAATTGCAAGGTTTGGGCTTCTCAAGCCCCCAATCCCTGCAATCTCAAATGCCTTAGCATCCGAAAAACAGACTCCCGCTCAATCGCTTAGAGCCTTGTTCACGGACGACTACCTAGCCCTTCGCTTTCAGCCCACGCTCGACCAGGCGGCGGAGCGAGACAGCGCATCACCACCATCCGAGCTCCGGCAGCAGCCAATGCGATGCGGCGATAGCGAATGCGATCAGCGTTCCAATAGTGAGCGTTGTTTTAGCTGCCGTGCTTGGAGGGAGTGATTGATTATCGCTCATGCCATACCTGAACACCATGAGAATACTTAGTACGTGTGTCAAACCGAACACGATGATAGCGACAATGAACGCCAACATAGAAGGACTTCTTCCTCTTCCTTCGTGCATGCTGCAAAGGTAGCTTGTCGACATAACGGATATACCTGCCAGCAGAGCGGCGCGAAAGCCGGCGATTGCTCTCATGGCACAGCACGCAAGTCCGGCCGCCTGATGTTGGCGTTTCCAATCCAGCGGGGTTCATCTCACACTCTTCGCCTTCAGCTCGATCTCGACCAGGCGGCGATATGGCATCAAGTGCGCCGCTGGGCTTGCCCTGAAATTGAATGTTGCACTTCTTCGCGATCGACGCTTGCTCGACTGCGACCATCTGCCCCTTCATTTGCGCAAGCTCGGCCGCCGTTTGCTTGTCGCCGCCGACAAAGAACGCCGCCGGCCAGAAGATGACGACCGCGGCCGCGGTGGCGACGCCGTCTTTGGTGCGCTGACTGTCTTGTGCGCCGGACAGGGTAGCGGCCCTGGTCGATATCGCTTGAGCTTCGAGCGCGAGTTGCTGGCAGGTGTAGCTCTGATAGGCGACCGGCGAGACGTAGGCCGGCGCAATATCCGCCGCTGATGACGCACAGCCGCCCAGCGCGGCGCCGAGCGCCACGATTCCCAGAATACGCATGTTGCTGATCCCCCCAGACCAGCCGCATCCAAGCGCAACCAGCGGGCGAGATCAATGGGGAGAGCGCGTGAAGGTACCCCATGTGAGCTTTCGGCGCCGTCAGACCCTCTTTTTGCCGGAGGGTCTAACACCGTCGCAGGATGGAAGGCCAAGCGTGGCGAAGATATGTGACCGAGATCTTTCCCAGATATTGAAAGCTCGGCAGCGTTTCGTCCGAGGCTTCGCGAACTTCGCCGACGGTCTTAATGCCAGCAGAGTTGAGCATGTTTCTGATCCGCGTTTCTAATTGAACGTGATCGAGGGGCGTATCGTCTGGAAGTTCTGGAGTTGGGTAAAGGAGCACAACTTATTCCTCCCTCACGCCTGGTCGATCGTAGCCACGACAGTGCCAGGGTTCGACCGACGGTGGCGGCGGATCCCGGAAGACCGGGATATATCCGACGACGCCAAGCTACTCCGTGATCTTCTAATGCCAGCGGCGCGACAAGGTTGCTTTTGACCTCATCGGCCACTTGAGCACTTCTCCAAAGTTCGAGCGCCAAAGATCGAGCGTATTAACTCAACGGTGGCGGTCCCCTGTAGATCAGCACACCAAGCCGGATCGGGATCTTTGAATTGCGCGACAAGATGGCATCGCGCTGCCGGGCACCGGTCCACAGCCGGTCCAGCGAGACCTTTTCCGCGGATTTCTGCCGCCTAGGAATATGCCATAAACTATTGATTTTGTTTGGTGAGCGCGCTGGGGCTCGAACCCAGGACCCCGTGATTAAAAGTCACGTGCTCTACCGGCTGAGCTACGCGCTCACTTCGCGTGTTCGAGCATGACCTCCGCGCAAACGCCTTCACGTCTGTTCGGCGAAGGGAGAACCGGTTTGCGCCGCCTTTGATCGAGTCGCCGGACCGAGTGCAGGGCAGAGCTTTTCGGTTCATGCTCCGGCCCGCGCTGTGTAGGGGGCGGGCGGTTTCGGTCAATAGCGCGAAGGGGGCTGACGAACGCGGCCGGGGATTTTGGGATTCTGCTGGCGGCACAGGCCATTAGGAAAGCTCTTCGCGAAGGTCGAGCCATTTCGCGCAAGGCCCGCGTCAACTGGCCTCGCGGGCGCCTCGGAAGCCACCGGTTGCGAGGGCGTGGCGACCGTCGGCAGGCGGTTCGGCAGGCTCACCGGGCGCAGACCGATCAGCTCGGCGGTGCGCACCGCGCTGTCGCGCCAGAAGGCGAAGGAATTGATCCGGCGAGCTCTCCGAGGATGGCGATCGCGACCGCCGACAGGAACGGCAGGCTCTCCAGCACCAGCACGCCCGCGAAGATGTAGATCTCGCGGATCTGCTTGAAACTGTTGGTGGCGATCAGGACGCCGGCGCCGATCAGGAGCAGGACGCCGATCACGGCCTCCCAGAACGCCTGGAACTCGATCGACATCCGCGACAGGCCGCCCTTGGAGGTGCGCGCGAACGGCGAGATGTTCGGTGATCAGGCCCTGCGGCGACCGCGCGGCACACCGTCCACTGCACCGACATCGCCGCGATCATCGCGCCCAGCATCTGGCCGCGTCTTCACCGGCACGCGCAGCGCGGTACAGGACGAGGAAATGCGCGAGCGAGACGACGAAGGCGGCGATGATCGGCATGGTCAGAATCCGTCGGGGATGGCGATGTCGGCGAAGGCGACGATCGGCACCCAGATGAGGTTCAGGAGCGCGACCACGACGCCGAGGCTTTCGGCGCCGAGCCAGTTCGAGCCAGCCCAACGAAAACTCGACGCTTCTGGTCGCTTAGAGCCGGCTGCCGCCGGGCAGGAACCGCCGCCAGTGCTTCGTGACGATCTGGAATGCCGCCATAGGCCCAGCGATGGCGCTGCTTCTTGAAGGCCTCGATAGGCGTCGGGCAGCAGCCCGCGGCCGTAGCGGCGGTTGGTGTAATGCGTCAGCCAGCCGCGCTCGAGCAATGGTGAGCCCGAGATCGGTATCCTCGCAGATGGTGTCGCCGGCCCAGTCGCCGGCCATGTCCATCGCGGCGCGCCGGATCAGGCACATGGTGCCGTGCACGATGATGGCGTTCTCCTCGTTGCGCTGAACCATGCCGATATCGAAGAATCGGGCATATTCGCCGTTCATCATGTAGTGATCAGCGACCAGGTCTTGTCGCGATGGTCCTGCGGCGCCTGGACGAGGCCGACGCGCGGATCGGCGAAGGCCGGAACGAGATCCTTCAGCCAGTCCGGCTGCACGACATAATCGGCGTCGATCACGCCGATGATTTCGGCGTCCACGGCGGTGTGGTCGATCGCGATGCGCAAGGCGCCCGCCTTGAAGCCCCGACCTTGTCGACGTTGATGAACTTGAAGCGCTCGCCGAGCGCGCGGCAATGCTCTTGGATCGGCTGCCACAAGGCGGGGTCAGGCGTGTTGTTGATGACGACGAATGCATTCGAAAGTTCGGATAGTCGAGCTGTGCGACCGCATCGAGCGTCTGGTTCAGCATCTCCACCGGCTCGAAATAAGCCGGGATATGGATCGAGACCTTGGGAAGGAAAGCGCGCGCGTGCCGGCCACGGGGGCGCCGGGCGGCCTTCGTCAAGTAGCCGCCGCGGGGCACTGTCCGAACGCCACCGCCGCGATCTCTTCGATCCGCGCCATCGCGATCAGGATCAATGGCACCAGCAGGATCAGGCCCAAGGTGAGGGCGAATGCGCGAGCCGAAGACGAATAATGCCCGTTCCAGAACGAGCAACACGGTTTCGCTATTGCAGGCCCAGACGCCGGAGCCGGCGGGCCGCCGCTACAGCACGAAGGCCCGCAGGACCGTCGGCTGGGCGAGGCCGAGGATCGGCAAGGACAGCAGCACGCTGACGAGAAGCGCGATGGTGGCGAAACAGCTTCCAGCAACTCTCGTCACGATCGGCCGGTTCAGGAAAATTTCGGCTCGCGCGCGGCGTTGAGGATCCCGAATAGGGACCGATGCTGCTCTTGAAGAATTTCCAGGGCTTATCGTCGCCTCGACGATGTTGTATTCCATGCCGATGGGAATGGCGCGAGCGACGAAATTACGCAGCACTGACGCTCTGCTCGAACGTCCGGGGTTGGCGTTGCGCAGATTGTAACCTGCGCTCGGCCAGCCGAATTCCGCGGCGATGACGATGCGCTTTCCGGGGAACTTCTCCGCAGCTGGGGAACGGTCGATGGCGGATCGACCGCCTGATCGTCCGAGAAGTTTTCGGAGGGCAGGACGTGGGCGGCGATAAGTCGACGCGGAGGGTGAGTTCCGGATTGTTCGCGTCAGTATGTTCCAGATTTCGCCGGTCCGGGACCGGACGTTGACTCGACTTCTTCACCGCTTCATCAGTTCGATCAGGTCGTCGTACCTTCTGCTTGCCGGGTAGATCGTCTGTTGCCGACGACGACGCCGATCACATTGCTGTTGCGGCGCGCCAGCGCGATTGCCGCTTCGATCTCGCGATTGTTGCGCTCGAAGAAACTCCTCGTCGATCCAGGCGCCCACCGTGACCTTGATGCCGAATTGCCTCGGCGGCGATCGGCGGCACCATCTCGACACCGCCTGTCGACGAATAGAGCCGGATCGCCCGGGTCATCGGCGCGAGCTTCTTCATGTCGGCGCGGATTTTTTCGGCCGTCGGAATATTGTCGATGTCAGGATGCGCGGTTCCCTCGAACGGCGCATAGGACACGCTCGGCAGAACACCCGTAAAATCCGGGGCTTGCTGCTTCTCCTGGAGAACGCCCCATAGCGCTGCGTGGGCGGCGCTGACAAACAGCAGAACGGCTACGATGGCGCGCATCGCGATGAAACCAACGGGACGTGAGGGGAGAAACGCGAACCTGTCCCCAGGGTTCGACCGGAACGACGGCGCGAGTCAGGATAATCCTGCCACGCCATTTAACAACTGGTATGACGCGATGGCGATTTCAGGGCACACAATTTTACTCACCGACCAAGTCAAAGCCAACCTTCGACCAAGTCATATCGTTCCGTTTCCGCCAGAGCACTATTTCGCCGGCTGCGGCGGCGGGCTGGCGGCTGGTTGTGGCGGAGCCGACGCGGGCGGCGCGGACCCTGAGGTGGTGGGCGCGGCGGCTGCCGCTTGCGCCGCCTGCGGCTGTGCCGCCGGGTTGATCCAGCAGGCATGCACGTGGTCGTTCAGGCTGTTCTTCACCTTGTCGTCGATTTCAGCGATGAACCGGGTGAGGCAGCGGAACGCCGCCTGGATGTGTCCGCCCGGACAGCCAAACCGGTCGTAAAGATCGACGTGGCGGAACGCGGTATCGAGGTCGTCGCGGTACATGAGCTGAACCACGCGCCGGCCGAGCCAGACGCATTCCGGATTGCCGCCCGGGCCGTTGATGACCTGGGCCGCCTCGGCGAACTCGTCGACCTTGCGCTGGTTGTCCTTTGCGACGTCGCCCGGGGTTGCGGCCGCCGGCTTGCCCGATTGGTCCTTGTTGTCGCCGCTCTGAGCGAAGCTTGGTCCGGCGGCCAGCAAAAGGACAAGCCCGGAAGCTGCGAGATGGCGCAAAACCCTTACTTTTAGCTCCAGCACCCGTCGACGCATAAATTCCCCGATTTTTTGCCTGCCTGCCGTCCAGCCGCGGTCACAATGCTGATGACGTTCAATTGGGTCCCCAATGCGGCAGAGTTGCCCAGGACGCCTGCCGAATCCCATGACCGTTATTTCGGATTTTGTCCAGCAAAGTCACAACTTTATCGTGGCGTGGTAAAATGCCGCAAAGGCTGGGGCGGGATCGATTGCGAGCGCGATGCCGTTGGCGGAATTGTCGGCAGAACTCCTGGCAGATCTCCCGGCAGAACTACCGGCAGAACACTTGGCATACGGGCGGCGACCGGCTAATCGACGGTGCTCGCCCGGAGGACTGAACCGATTTCCTTTCGTACGCCACTGGCGCTTCTGCTCGTTTCCCTGGGGGTGATTGCTGCCGTGTGGTGGTGGCTTGCGACGCCTATCAGGCTGGCTCGCGCCCCGATCGATCCCGACGCCAAGCTCCAATGCGTGTCCTATGCCCCGTTCCGTGGCGCGCAGACGCCTTTGGTTCTGGCGACGCATGTGTCGGCCGAGCAGATCGAGCAGGATCTGGCGACATGTTCTATTCGTCGCAGCCGATGGAGATTTAGGATTACGGCGCGATGGAGTGCACGTTCCGCATGATGAACGCGGAGACGCAGCTGCTCTACTCCTCCGACTATCCGCACTGGGATTTCGACCTGCCGTCGACCATCTACGACTTGCCGTTCCTGTCGGAGAAGGCCAAGCACAACATCCTCGGCGGCACCGCGGCGCGCCTGTTCAAGCTGCCGCCGCGCAACGAGAAGCAGAAGGCGAACCTGCAGAAGTTCGGCATTCTCCACGCCGCCGCGGCGTGACGGACATCAAGTGCTCGCGGCCGTAATGCCGCAGGGCGCGCGCTTGTCGCTCAAATAAGAGTTTGAAATCGCGATGCCCGGCCTCGTGCCGGGCATCTTGTTTTCCGCCCCCGCGATAGCGGGGTAGCCGCGGCATTCCTGGCGTGCCGCGCCGGTCACGCCGTTTGCGGGACCGGTTTGCGGCTTCGGGCGCCGCCAGCGTATCGGCTTCCGGCAGCGGCTGTCCCTTGGTCTCCGGCAGGAACGGTATGCAGAACAGTCCGAGGATATAGAACAGGCCGATGATCGTTGCCGTCTTGCCGTAGCCGCCGAGCCCGACGATCAGGCTGCCGGCGATCAGCGGCGCGATCGCCGAGATCAGCCGCGGCGCATTGAAGATGAAGCCGGCGGCGGTCGCGCGCATGCGCGTCGGAAACAGCTCCGGCAGCCAGATCGGCGTCCACGAAAAGACGCCCTGGATGAAGAAGCCGTAGACGGCAAAGCCGAACACCAGCACATGGACGTCCTGCACCCACAGATAAACGATCGGAGTGAGCACGAGGCACATCACGTAGAACAGTGCAGTCGTCGGCTTGCGGCCGAACCGGTCGGCGAGGAAGCCGAAGCCGATGAAGCCGAGCAGGGCGCCGATATTTTGCACCAAGCCGGCCAAGGCCGCCCAGGTCGGACCGGATAGCCCGGCGCCGGTTGCAACCGCGGCGACGAAGCTCGGCACGAAGCTCGAAACGCCCCAGTAGCCGATGGTGATCGACAGCGACATGATGAACGTCAGGATCAGGCGCGAGCGCACGGCCGGCTCGGCGAACAGATCGAACAGGGTAAAGCGCACCAGCGCGGTATCTTCGCCCTTAAGCGCCACACCCTTGCGCCGCAGATCGTAGGCGGCGCGACGGCGCTTGTCGGATTCCTCCCAGCGCGGCGATTCGGGAATATTGCGCCGGATCCAAAAAGCGATCAGCGCCGGCAGCACGCCGACCAGGAACATGTAGCGCCAGGCGCCCGGTCCGGAATTGCCGATGAGCGAGCCAGACCCCCGATGCCAGGATGCTGCCGATCGGGTAGCCGGCCTGCAGGAAGGCGCCGCCCTTGCCGCGCGCGTTGTTCGGCCAAAGCTCGGCGGTGATCGACGCGCCGGTCGCCCATTCCGAGCCGATCGCGAGCCCGACCAGAAAGCGGAACACGGCAAACGACAGCCAGCTCCAGGACAGCGCGCTCAATCCCGTCAGCGCCGAATAGGCCAGAATCGTGATCATCATCGAGCGCTTGCGGCCGATATAGTCGGCAAGAATGCCGCCGAGCAATCCGCCCAAACCCCAACCGAACACCGTGATGGCGATGACGGCGCCGGCATAGAACGGAATGAATTTGTATTCGGCAGGGTCGAGCAGCTGGTGCAGCGCGACGCCGACGACGAGGATGAGCGAATACACCTCGAAGCCGTCGAACGTCCAGCCGAGGTTGGAAGCGACGAGCGCCTTCCACTGGGCTCCGCTGAGCGAGCGATACCAAGGCGCCGGCGCGCCGGTGGCCATGCTGGTCATGACGTCCTCCCCCAAGTTCTCCCAGGTCTCGTCCGTCCCGGGTCTTGTACGGCCCGCGCTGCAATCTTTGCGTTTTAGCGGTGCGGCCGCAAGCAGCGCGCAGGTTGCAGCCGAACCGCGCTGTGCGGCGGATTGACCCTGCCGCGTGATCGCATAACCTTGCCGCCGCGCTGCAGCGGAATTTGCCAATTCGGAGTTATCCATGAAGCTCGGCTTCTTCATCATGCCCGTCCACCCGCTGACGCGTCCCTACGCCGAGACGCTGCGGGAAGATCGCGAGGCCTTCGTGCTTGCCGACAAGCTCGGCTACAGCGAAGGCTATTGCGGCGAGCACCTGACCGATCTCGCTGAGAACATTCCGTCGAGCCTGATGTTTTGCGCCTCGCTTGCCGGCTTCACCGCGAAGATCAAACTCGGCACCGCGGTGGTGAACTTGCCGTTCAACCATCCGCTCCTGGTGGCGACGCAAGTGGCGCTGATCGACAACCTGCTCGAGGGCCGCCTGCTGCTCGGCATCGGCGCCGGGGTCTTGCGCACCGATATGGAAGCCATGGAGCAGCTCGATGCCGATCGCGGCGCCATGTTCGCGGAGGCGATCGACCATATCCTCAAGCTGTGGGTGGGCGAGGCGCCCTACGACATCAAGGGCAAGTACTGGAACATCTCGACGGCAAAGACGCTGTGGCCGGAAATCGGTCTCGGCAACGTGGTAAAGCCGTTCCAGAAACCGCATCCGCCGATCCTCGGCACCGCGACCGATCCGGACTCCAAGGGCTTGATCGCGCTCGGCCGCCGCGGCTGGTGGCCGATCTCGTCGCATTTTCTGCATCGCAATCACCTCACGAGCCAGTGGAACAATTACGCCAAGGGCTGCGCCGAAGGCGGCCACCGTGCCGACCGAGCCAATTGGCGGGTGGCGCGCTCGATCTTCGTCGCCGATGACGACAAGACCGCGCACGCCTATGGCGGCGACGATGCGAATAGCCCGTACCGGTTCTACATGAACCAGCTCACGGCGAAGCTGCGCAAGGGCAAGAAGCTCGGCGGCTTCAAGGAGCGCCTCGACATGCCCGACGACGATCTGACGCTCGACTATATTTTCGACAACGTCGTCATCCGCGGCAGCGTCAACCGGGTCGTCGACGGCATTTTGGCGCTGCACGAAAAGATCGGCGACTTCGGCACGCTCTTGTATTGCGGCAAGGACTGGGCCGATCCGGCGCTGTCGCGCCGCTCCATGGAGTTGATGGCCGAGAAAGTCATGCCCGCCGTCAATGCCGCGATCGGCAATCGGGTCGCCGCCGAATAACTCAACGCAAGAGCAAAGCAATGTCGATCAAGACGCAGGACATAGCCCGCGACGGTCTTTACGGCTATCTGGCGCAGCCGGAGACGGCGGGTAAAGGCAGTGTGCTGATCGTGCCGACGATTTTCGGCGTCAATCCCTTCGTGCGCGGCTATGCGGACACCTTGGCGCGGGCCGGGCTGACGGCGGCGGTGTGCGATTTTTATTCCGGCGAGCCGCTGCCGGCCAACTACGAGGAAGCGTTGGCGCGGGCACGCAAGCTCGACGATGCCATGGCCGATGACATCCAAGGCCGTTGGCTCGATCATTTGCAGCGCCAAAGCTCAGCGCTCGGCGTTCTCGGCTTTTGCCTCGGCGGCCGTTTCGTGCTGCTGCGCGCCGCGCAGGACGGGCGGATCAAAGCGTGCGCCGCTGCTTATCCGTCGATCGATAACCCGATGAAGCCCAATCAAAGCCGGATGCGCTGCAGCTCGCCGCCGCCATCCACTGCCCGGTGCATATCTGTCAGCCGGGCATCGATCATGTGGCGAGCCCCGAGACCTATCGCACGCTCAGAGAGACGCTGGTCGCCCGCAGGGCACCGACCATCGTGCAATATTATCCCGAGGCCGAGCATGGCTTCATGCATCGCAAGGAGCCGGCGGCCAATCCGGCCGCGACCGCCATCGCCTCGCCGCAGGTGGTCGCGTTCCTCGTGGCCTGCCTGAACTAGTCGGCTCGGCGGCCGAAAACTTAAGGCGGAACCAATTCACGAATTGGCACTTTAACCATAAGCCGTGCCGCCAAATGTGGCAGTGCGGTGACATGACGCTAGCCCGTCTGGGCGGTATATTGATTTACATCAATATTATCAGCCTCTTAGGGGATGTTGTGCGACGCACAAAAATGCTGGATTTTCTGGCGGTCAGCGCGTAAACAGGCCGCTTCCCAGCAAACATGAGGGATGGACCCCAGCATGAAGACGATGGTAGCCGCCTGCTTTTTGATTGGCCTCACCGCTACAGCCGCCAACGCAATCGATCTCGCCGAGCTCGCACCGTGCAAGCCCGCCGCCGCGAGACTGTGCGATCGCTCCGCCGGCATGTCGTGGAGCAACCTTGCGCGTTGTGGCGCAACGCTCGCCGCCCATAGCTGGCGCGTCTCGAGCGATTGCCGCGCGGTGCTCCACAAATACGGACAGCTGTAATCAGCCGGTCCGCGGACCGCGAAATTTTCGGAGGAGCATGATCCCGGAAAGATCATGCTCCTCCGAAAATGTGAAGTGCATAACCCCGGCGCCGCAACGCCGGGGTTTGTGTTTGTTCGCGCCTCTTGCGCTCAGAATAAGTGCGAGAAGACGAAATAGAGCGTGCCGGAAAGCGTCATCGCCGCCGGCAAGGTCAGCACCCAGGCCAGCGCGATGTTGCGAACGGTCGACCATTGCAGGCCGGAGCCGTTCGCCGCCATGGTGCCGGCGATGCCCGATGACAGCACGTGCGTGGTCGAGACCGGCAGGCCGTAGCCGTCGGCGGCCGCGATGGTGGCGGCCGCGGTGATCTCGGCGCAGGCGCCTTGGGCATAGGTCAGGTGGGTCTTGCCGATCTTCGAGCCGACGGTGACGACGATGCGCTTCCAGCCGACCATGGTGCCCAAGCCCAGCGCGATGGCGACGACGATCTTCACCCAGCCCGGGATGAATTTGGTCGCGTTGTCGAGCGAGCCCTTGTAGGCGTTGAGCGTTGCAATCTCCGCCGCGGTGAGATCGGCTTCCTTGTCCTTCATCAGGAAGCGGATCGCTTCCGACGCCAGGTACATGTCGTTGCGGGTGTTGCCGACCTTGTCGACCGGCATCCTGGCGATCGAGCCGTATTCTGACACCTGCTTGGCGATATCGTTCACCAGCGCGGCCAGCGACGGGAACGTGCCCTCGTTGATCTGGTGCTGGGCCACGTACAGCGTGACCGCCGGCCGCGGATCGCCGAGCACGTTGTAGCCCGCGGCCCTGGCGCCGATGACCTTGGCGGCGGCTTGCGAGTTCGTCTCGAACTGCGCGATCTGGCTTGCCGGCATGGCGCGGTTGAGCGCATAGGCCGTCGGCACCGTGCCGATCAGGATCAGCATGATCAGGCCCATGCCTTTCTGGCCGTCATTGGAGCCGTGGAAGAAGCTCACCGCCGTGCAGGTGAGCACGAGGATGCCGCGGATCCACAGCGGCGGCGGCTGATCGCCTTTCGGCTCGGCGAACAGTTGCTTGTTGGGAATGATGAACTTCACCACCAGCAGCAGGATGCCGGCGAGCGCGAAAGCCGAAGATCGGCGAAAACAGCAGCGCCTTGCCGATCGAGATCGCCTGGTTCCAATCGACGCCGGTGGTGCCGCTGCGGCCGTGCAGGAGCGCATTGGCGACGCCGACGCCGATCACCGAGCCGATCAGCGTGTGCGAACTCGATGCGGGCAGGCCGAAGGACCACGTCCCCAAATTCCAGATGATCGCCGCGATCAACAGCGCGAACACCATGGCGAAACCGGCACTGCTGCCGACCTGGAGGATCAATTCGACCGGCAAGAGCGAGACGATGCCGAAGGCGACGGCGCCGGACGACCACAGCACGCCGAAGAGATTGAACATGCCGGACCAGACCACGGCGACGTTGGCGGGCAGCGAGCGGGTATAGATCACGGTGGCGACGGCGTTCGCGGTGTCGTGGAAACCGTTCACGAACTCGAAGCCGAGCGCGATCATCAGTGCGACGAAGAGCAGGATGAACGGCAGGTAATTGCCGATCTTGGTGCCGGTGGCGTCGATATCGACGTAGATGCTGTAGGCCACGAACAAGATGCCGGCCGTGAGCACGCCCAGGAAAAGAATTGCCGTCAGCGGATTGAGGGTTTGATCAAGCTTTGGGCCGCCTGCACTCGCCGGTTCGATCGAGCCCGGTAACGCGATATCGCTCATAAGGTCCTCTCCTCACAAAAGGACCCAAAGTGTGATTACGCTCCATGACGGTCAGATGACGCCGGCTGTCCGGGTCTCCCCCAGTCCACATCGAACCTGCCGATGACGCCGCCGGCTGCCCTATTCGCCTCGGATGCCCGCGGCCTTGATGATGGGCCACCATTTCTCGATCTCGGTTCGCTGCAGCGCGGCGAGCACTTGCGGCGTCATTTGCTCGCGCGGAAACAGCACGCGTCCGAGCGCGGTGAGCCGCTCGCGGACGGTCGGGTCGTCCACGGCAGCGACGACCGCGGCATTGAGCTTGTCGATGATGGCCTTGGGCGTGCCCTTTGGCGCCCAAATGCCGCTCCAGACCGAATTGTAGAAGCCGGGCAAGCCCGCCTCGTCCACGCTCGGAATTTGCGGTGCGCCGGGCAGCCGGTTCTTCGACATCACGGCATAGGTTTTGATCGTGCCGCCCTGAACCTGGGTCAGCGCCGAGATCGCGTCGGAAAACGACAGATCGACGTGCCCGGTCACCAGATCCTGCATGGCTTGGCCGCCGCCGCGATAATGCACGAACTGGAAGCGCGTGCCGGTGACCTGCTGAAATAGAACGCTGAAGACATGCTGCGGGCTGCCGACGCCTGCGTCGCTGGAGGTTGCCTTGTCCGGATTGGCCTTCAGCCAGGCGATCAATTCCCTCAAATCGTTGGCCGGAAAATCTTTCCGCGCGCAGATCACCAGCGGGCCGTCGGTGATCGGCGCGATCGGCTCGAAATCCTTTTCGACGTCGTAGGACAGATCGTAGAGCACGGGATTCACCACATGCGTGCTCCAGATGCCCATGGTCAGCGTGTAGCCGTCGGGCACGGCGCGGGCGCCACGGCCGACGCCGATGCTGCCGCCGGCGCCGCCGACGTTCTCGATGATGATGGGCTGGCCCAGCGTCTGCTGCATCTTGGCCGCGATCATCCGTCCGGTGATGTCGAGCGGGCCGCCGGCCGAGAACGGCACGATGACGGTGATCGGTCGCGACGGATAATCGTCGGCCCGCGCGATCCGCGGCGACGGCGACAGCGCGGCGGCTGCGACAAGTTGCAGGACGTGACGGCGCGGAATTCTCATGGAGTGACTCGACGAAATCGCGCGCGTGAGCGCCTGCGCCATGCTACACGACCCGCGAGTGTGCGCGGAAGGGCGGGGCTGCTAAGATCGGCCGCGGGAGGATGAGACCGTATGAGTGTCGAGCGGCGCGGCGCGGCGATCGAGATCGCGCATCTCAACAAGGTTTACGGCAACGGCTCCGCCGCCTTGGTCGCGCTCGACGACATCAATCTGCGCGTCGCACCGGGCGAGTTCCTGTGCGTCGTCGGGCCGAGCGGCTGCGGCAAGTCGACGTTGTTGCGCATTCTCGCCGGCCTCGACCAGCAGACGAGCGGCCGCATCGATATCCAGGCCGCCGGCTGGCCGGTGCAGAACGCCATGGTGTTCCAGGATTCGGGACTGTTTCCCTGGATGCGCGTCGCCGCCAATGTCGGCTTCGGTCTTTTCACCCGCGGCGTGCCAGCGGCCGAGCAGGCGGTGCGGGTCGAGGCCGCGCTCAAGCTGGTCGGCTTGACCAAATTCCGCGATCACTTTCCGCACCAGCTCTCCGGCGGCATGCGCCAGCGCGGCGCCATCGCCCGCGCCTTCGTCACCGATCCGGCCATGCTGCTGATGGACGAGCCGTTCGCCGCGCTGGATGCGCAGAACCGCGCCATCCTGCAGGCCGAACTGGTGCGCATCTGGGAGGAAACCGGCAAGACCGTGGTCTACATCACCCATTCCATCGAGGAAGCCCTGCTGTTGGGTGACCGCACCGTGGTGATGACGGCGCAGCCGGGCCGCATCAAGGAGATCATCGACGTGCCGTTCCCGCATCCGCGCAATCTGATGGCGCTGTCGGCGAGTGCCGAGTTCGGCCGGCTCAAGCTCGATATCTGGCGGCTCTTGGAAGATGAGGTCAATCGCGCCCGGGCGGAGATCGAACGATGAGCGAGCCCAAAAAGTGAGCGAACCTTCAGAGAAATGGCGCGAGCGGCTGCTCTATCTGATCTCGCCGATCGGATTGCTGCTGCTGTGGCAAATCCTGGTGGGCTTAGGCTTCGGCGACCGCCGTTTCATCCCGACGCCGACCGACATCGCGGCGCGCTTCTGGCAACTCACGGTCAGCGGCGAGCTAGCGGTGAATACGCTGGCGACTTTGTGGCGCGTCGTCGCCGGCTTCGTCATCGGCGTCGTGCCGGCCGTTGCCGTCGGGCTCGTCATGGCGATGTTCCGTCCGGTGCGCATCTTCTTCGATCCGCTGATTGCGGCGCTGTTTCCGATTCCCAAAGTGGCGCTGATGCCGCTCCTGCTGCTCGCCTTCGGCTTCGGCGATGCCTCCAAGATCGCCCTGGTCGCCATCGGCGTGTTCTTCCCGGTGATCGTCAACACCTATGCGGGCGCGGCCAATATCGAGAAGATCTACTGGGACGTCTCGCGCAATTATGGCGCGAGCCTTTGGGTGATGTTCACGCGCATCGTGTTCTTCGGCGCGCTGCCGATGATCTTCGCCGGCCTGCGCATCGCGGTGGCGGTGGCCTTCATCGTGCTGGTCGCCGCCGAATTCGTCTCCACCAAAGTCGGCATCGGCTACATGATCTGGAATTCCTGGGAATTGCTGCAGGTCGATACGATGTTCGTCGGCATCGTGGTGATCGGCCTCCTCGGCCTCGTCACTTCGGCATTGCTGGCGGAGCTCGAGCGCAAGGTGATCCCTGGAAGACCCGGGAGCACTGAGCCGGGAATGCGGCGCATCGCCGCCATACCCTTTCCGCACGCTGGCAAGCCGGATAGCCTCGACGTCTAAGGAAACGCCATGCTTCTTCCACGTCGACATCTGTTCGCAATGGCCGTGGGCGCCGTGGCCGCGTCGGTCTTGCCGCGCGCGGCGTCGGCGCTCGATTATCCGACGCGGCCGGTGCGCCTGATCGAAGGCTATGGCGCCGGCGGCACGCCCGACCTGGTGTCGCGGCTGATCGGCAACTGGCTTTCGCAGCAGCTCGGCCAGCCGTTCGTGGTCGAGAACCGGGACGGCGCCAGCGGCAATATCGCGACCGAAGCCGTCGTCAACGCCGCGCCGGACGGCTATACGCTGCTCACCGTCGCTTCGGCGAACACCATCAATCCGGCGCTCTATCACGACCTCAATTTCAACTTCGTCCGTGACATCGCCCCGGTCGCCGGATTGTTGCGGGTGCCGCTGGTGCTCCTGGTCAATCCGTCGTTCCCGGCCACGACATTTCCGGAGTTTCTCGCCTACGCCAAGGCGCAACCGGGGACGATCAATATCGCTACCCCCGGCAAGGGTACGCCGATGCATGTCGGCGTCGACCTGTTGAAGATGATGACCGGCATCGACATCGTCGAGGTGCCTTATCGCGGCC
>CAWHQY010000081.1:0-181492 GCA_963831505.1 uncultured Alphaproteobacteria bacterium
TCGCCCGCCTGATCCGTCGACGGCCCTGCCGAACCGGCGCCGGAGGCAAGCGGGAAACTGGATGCCCTTCGCAGCGTGATTCGCCGGGTGTAGTTCGAACGATGAGCTTCGCGCCATGCAGGACGACCTGTTAGACACCCTCCGACCTCCCGCGCCGCGGTCGCGCTGTTGCGCGTGCCGCTGTTCCGGCTGCTCGCGATCAACCTCTGCGATCGGCGCCGCGCCGCAGCGCTCCTGGTCGGTGGGCGTGCCGCTGGTCAATCCGGCGGCCTGCGCGACCTGATCTTCGCCGACCGTGCGCGGGCGTCGCGCATCGGCGTGCTGCTGGGCCTCGTTCTTCGTCATCTTCTGGCTGGTCGCGATGGGTATGGCCATCATGGCGCTGGACGGAGCGAGGGTAAGGATGGGGCGGCCCGCGCGGCGGCCGGCAAGCGCCTGCCATGCAGGCGCTGATGTCGCGGCAAACGCTGAACATGCCACATCAGGCCGCACGGTGGTTCGCCTGATCGCGGCCGGGGCCGCCTCCGTTTTTCCTGCATCGGCGGCGAGCGGGCGCGGCGCGTTGACGGGCTCACCAGCGTGTAGCTGATGATCGATGAGGAGAAACGACGAACCGAGCTTGCTGTAGGGAGATCATCGACCAGGAAAGCTGCTGCGACGGATAGAGCCAGGTCTTGGTGAAGGTGCCGATATTCTCGGAAAGCCAGATGAAGGCGGCGACCAGCATGAATCCGAGCAGCAACGGCATCGAACGATGGACGCGCCAGACCCTGAAATGGATGGTGGTGCCGCCGAACAGCAGCGCCGCGATCGCAAACAGCAGGAGGCGGAAGTCGAGCCCGAAATGGTCGGAGAAGAAATTGACATAGACCGCGAGGCTGAAGGCGATCAGGCTCGATCGCGGCGGATGCCCCGTGAAACGCAGATCGAACAGCCGCCACGCGCGGCAGATATAGCTGCCGATGCAGGAATACATGAAGCCGGAAAACAGCGGCACGCCCGCGATCCGGAAGAAATTCGGCTCCGGGTAGATCCAGGAGCCGACCGACGTCTTGAAGATTTCCATCGCGGTGCCGACGGCGTGATAGATCAGGATGACCTTCGCCTCGTCCCACGTCTCCATCCGCAACGCGAGCAGCACAGCCTGCACCGCGATCATGCCGAGAAAGAGGAAGTCGTAGCGCGCCAAAGCCGCGCCGGCGGAATAGAAACGCCAGGTCGCGATCATCAGCGCGACCGCGATGCCGCCGAAGAGACAAGCCCAGCCCTGCTTCAGGCCAAAGCGGAGGAATTGAACATGCGGCGGTTCCGCGTCGTCTCGCCATGAAGCGGCCGAGCCGCGCCTCGCCCACAATGAACGGACGAAGCGGTGCCCAGACCGCCGCCGCGCTGGGCTTGAGTTCGGCGACGCCACGTCTTTGATCCGCATCATGCATGGCCTCGACGATGGCGGCGCAACGCGGTCGAAGCGGGGCGAAGATTTGCAGATTTCGCTTAAACGCACGCGGCAGCGACCGGCAGGCTTGATCCGCATCAATGGCACGGCTACGGACTTTCCTAGACTGGCGACAAAGGAGAGCCCCATGACCGGAATCACCCTGACCGCCGAGCAGATCCGCAATGCGCCGGCCCCGGTGCGGCAATGGATCGAGCAGCAGGTGATGGCTTCGCTCGGCCTTGCGGCGCAGGCGAGTGCACCCGCCCCGCCGCAAGCGGCGCATCTCGTCGCCTGCAGCGCGCAAATCGCCGCCGCGGTGCTGGCGCAGGTCCAGAACATTCCGCCCGCGGCGAACGCGCTGTTCGAATTCGGCCGGCCGGGAATTCTGCTTCGGCGAGCCCGCGGTGATGTCGTTCCGCCTCGTCGACATCCAGCATCACGCTTCGCTCGGCAATGTCGGCGAGGTGATGCAGTGCCTGGAGACCATCAATAAGGCGTTTGTGCAGGTGTCCGGCGACCCGTCTGCCCGATTCTGCGGCTTCGACAATGAGGGCCATTGCTTCATCGCCCCCGGCACGCAGAAGGGCATCGCGGCCCTCCTGAGCGAGATGATCGCGAACCATCGACAGGCGCGGCTGGCGGGCGCGTGAGGCCACCGGACAAGCGCCGCCTATGAAGGCCGGACCGCGACGAACGTCCCGAAACCCCTGATTTCGACCGTGAGCGGCGCGTGGCCGCGCGCGGATGCGACGCCTTCGCATACGAAGTCGGGCCTTGGTCACAATTTCGGCGGGACTGGACAGGGATAGTCGAAAGCGGCGAACCTGCCTTGCCGTGACGACGACCAAGTTCCGCGACCCTCCCTCCCCTTTTGCCAACCGACAGAGATGCTGATGACCGTTTCGCGCAAGAACCTCGCCATGCTTGTCCTCATCCCGCTCCTCTCCATCATGGCGGCGGCTTCGGCCCACGCGCAGACGCGCGACGTGGCGGGCGCAAAGGATTTTCCGGGCATCGGCCGCTTCGGCGGCAGCGTCATCACCGGCTATGTGGTGAAGGATTTTGACGCGGCGCGGATGCAGGCGGCGGCTTTCAAGGACGGCCAGCCGGCGGATGCGCGGCGGCTGGAAGGCCGTGTCACGCGGATCGCCTATCGCACCAAACCCGGTCCCTCGATCCTCGAAGTCTCCAGAAATTTCGAGACGCAACTCGCCAAGGCCGGCTTCACGACGCTGCTCGCCTGCGACACCGATGCCGGCGGCGCCATTCCGTTCACGGAAGCCGTCGACGCCCTGCCGGTGCCGCAGATGTGGGTCGACGGCTTCAACTATCACTACTATGCGGGACGCAAGGAGGATGGTGGCCGCGAGATCTACGCCAGCGTGCTGGTCAGCCAGAACAACCAGGACATCACCGCGCAGCTCACCATTGCCGAGCTCAAAGCGATCGAGAACAAGATGGTGGATGCGGCGGCGATGGCGAAGGGTCTTGGCGAGACCGGCCACATCGCGCTCTATGGAATTTATTTCGACACCGACAAGGCGACGCTCAAGCCGGAGAGCCGGCCGACGCTGGAGCAGATCGCAAAGCTGCTCACCACCCAGCCGCAGCTCAACGTCTTCATCGTCGGCCACACCGACAACCAGGGCGCCTATGACTATAACGTCGATCTCTCGCGACGGCGCGCGGAAGCCGTGGCCGCCGAGCTCGCCAGGAGCTATCGCATCGCGCCGGCGCGGCTGCGCACCGCCGGCGTCGGCTTCCTCGCCCCGGTCGGCTCCAACGCCAGCGACAGCGGCCGCGCGCTGAACCGGCGGGTCGAGCTGGTGTCGCCGTAAGGTTACCGCGCAGGGCTGCAATCGAGGAACCGCATGCTTTTTGCTTTGACAGGCGCGCCCTGATCGGGGACAAGCCGCGCATGGCCAAGAAACCCGGAACCAATCCCAAAGGCGAATTTGCCTTCTTCAACGTCGTCTATGAAGACGGCTCCCAGCGCTCCAATCGCCGCGTGCCGTCCGAAATCCTGGGCGGGCTGGAGGGCGACGAGCCCGCGCGCGGGTTCATCATCGAGCAGGACCGTGAGATCGCCGAAAAAACCGGCCGCCCGCCGCTCGCCATCAAGGACATCAGCAGGGTTGGGGCGAAGAAGAAGTAGCGGCGGGGCGAGGATTTCGTCGGACGGGAATTTCAAACAGCCAGTCTTGATGTAGTCGCTGGGACTCGCTTCGTCATTGCGAGGAGCGAAGCGACGAAGCAATCCAGACTGCCGCCGCGGCGAGATTTTGGATTGCTTCGCTTCGCTCGCAATGACGGTGCCTGAGACACGGCTCCGCATTCCCGCGGCATGTTTTGCCCGAGTGATGCATCGTTCGTGGCCCTCGAAAATCAAGAGGGCGCGGGGAATGCCGGATGCCGAAACGCACCCGCAGCCTTGCGTGCAAATGGAAGAGAGCACGCACGCAAGTCACGACAGGTACGCCGAACATTCCGGCATTCCCTGCGCGATGGTTTACGGCTTATAGCGCGCTCTCCCCGGTGTCCGGGCTTGTTAGCCACCGTCGCTCTTTCAAAACGTCTCGAAAGAGCTTGATCCCAGCATCGGGAGATCAGGACCACACGCCTTTGCCGTCCGCGTCGCCTGCGATCGTCGTACGCAAGCCTTCGCGTCCACCGCAACCCCGCCTCACGTTTCGTGACGATTGGCCGTAACGTCCCTCTGGACGAGGCGGGATGGGGCGAGCATAAGCACGATTTCTGAAAAAAAGAAATAGAATATTTTTACGTCGCGACCTTGAACACTCGAAAGATACTGGAGTCGCTTGCAAATCTGGATTTTTGGCGCGGGCGGATTCGGGTGACGATCAGGGCGTTGGCGAAGAGCGAGAAACAAAATCGGGCCCGACGACGGGCAAATCACCCAGGTCTCGCTTTGTCCTTGTCGGGCTCGCCATTGTGGTTTCTATTGTTGAGCATGATCTCTTCGGAAAACCGCTGCACACTTTTCCGGATCATGCTCTAATCCGAAAAAGCCGGGAGGAAATTATGGACAGGCGATCGTTGATGACGCGCGTTGCAGCAGCCCTCGGGGCCTTGATGCTGTCCGGAGCCATCGGCCACGCCGCTGAAGTGAAGGTGCTCACGTCGGTGGCGCTGAAGAGCGTGCTGGACGAGCTTTCCCCGGTCTTCGAGAAGAAGACCGGCAACAAGCTCGTCATCGACTATGGGCTGGCGGCAGATCAGAAGAAACGCGTTCTCGACGGCGAGCGCGCCGACGTGATCATCGTGACCCGGGCGATGATGGAGGATCTCGTCAAGCAGAAGAAGGTGGCCGATGGCCTCGTGAACGTCGCCGGCACCCCCGTCGCCGTTGCCGCGCGTGCCGGCGCAGCGAAGCCCGATATCAGCACGGTCGAAGCCTTCAAGCAGGCTCTTCTGTCGATCAAGTCTCTTGCCTATTCGGACCCGGCGAAGGGTGGCCTGAGCGGCGTGGTCGCCGCCCGCGCCATCGAGCGCCTGGGCATCGCCGAGCCAATGAAGTCAAAGACCATTCTGGTGGCCGGTGCGCTGTCGCCCGAACTGGTCGCCAGGGGCGAAGCGGAATTGGGCATCGCGCAGGCTTCAGAAATCGTCCCCATCGCAGGAGCCCAATTGGTCGGGCCGCTGCCAGGCGAGCTCGCGGTCATGACGCTCTTCACCGGAGGAATCGGCGCGGAGAGCCAGTCCGTAGCTGCGGCGAAAGCGCTGATCGAATTTCTCACCGGGCCTGAGGCGGCGGCGAGCTTCAAGGCGAAGGGATTCGAAGCGGGCTGAAGTTTTCGATTGAACGGCGAGCGGTAGCCCGGATGAGCGAAGCGGCATCCGGGTCGGCCCCGCATATCGCTGCGCGAGGGCGCGTAGGTGTGGCGGCAAAAGGTGAAGAGATACGCGTTAATCTTTGATACCGAATTCACCACCGATAATCATTTTAGGTTGCACTAGTTCTTGTTTTGTTCTATGGTGCCGCATGGCTGTATCTACAGAAATCGAGTGGACTGACGCGACTTGGAATCCGGTTACGGGTTGCACCAAGATTACGCGTGGCTGCGATCTTTGCTACGCGGAGCGTTTTTCGGAGCGATTTCGTGGCGTACCTAGTCATCCATTTGAAAATGGTTTTGACCTGCAGCTCCGTCCGGAGCGACTAGTGCAGCCGCTCAACTGGCGGCAGCCACGGCGCATCTTCGTCAACTCCATGAGCGATCTCTTTCACAAGGAAATCCCGAGTTCATTTATTGATTCCGTGTTCCAGACGATGGAAGCAGCCGACTGGCATACGTATCAAGTTCTGACCAAACGCAGTTCGCTTATGGCGCGATATCTCCGTAACCGCTACGGCGCACGCAAGGCTCCTCCTCATATTTGGCTAGGCGTATCAATAGAGGACGCCAAGAATGCCGTTCGATTAAAGCATCTGTGCGCCGCACCAGCCTCAGTGAAGTTTGTCTCATTCGAACCCCTTCTCGGCCCTGTTGGCAAAGTTGATCTAGAAGGAATTGATTGGGCAATTGTAGGTGGCGAGAGCGGTCCGCGCGCGCGTCCGATGGCTGAGGAGTGGGCGATCGAAATCCGAGATCAGTGCAAGTCGGCCAAGGTCGCGTTCTTCTTCAAGCAATGGGGCGGCGTCAGGCCGAAGTCCGGTGGGCGTCTTCTCAGAGGCCGCGAATGGAACGACTATCCGCACAGTGATAAACCTGTGGTTGCTTCGAGAAATACTGTTGCTTTAAGCGCGATATAGCTCTGGACTTGCGGCGCTAAACAAAGCGTGTTGGGCGACCTCGTATGCAGCCGAAAACAACTATTTGGGATTTGGAGCCGCACACTGCGGCTAAGCATGAAATTCTCCGCCGGTACATTCAAGCTTGGGCACCAATCTTGAGCCAGGCAAATTTTCCCCACCTCGTTTTCGTTGACGGATTTGCCGGCCCTGGTCGCTACTCAGAGGGCGAAGAGGGCTCACCGGTCATCGCTCTAAAGGCAGTGATTGATCAACCTCGTCCTATCAAGGCGAAAGTGAATTTTCACTTCATCGAACTCGATGAGAAGCGAGCGGACCACCTCACTTCCGAAATTGAGCTATTGAATTTGCCGCCCAATATTTCGGCCGAAATCCATGGCAAGCGGGCTTTTCAGGATGTGTTTCCTGAGGTTTGGAATAGTTATGCTCCAAGGCCCGGTCGCCATGAAATTTCTTCACGATCTCTATCAAAGACAACTTACCCAAGCTGCAGGGGCGAACTTCGTACGCTCGTTCGCGATGCGCAACGAGCGCAATACGATGGACTATTTTCTTTTCTTTGGGACGAACAACGAACTTGGTCTAAAGAAGATAAAGGAAGCCATGTGGCGCGTTGACGAAAGCGGCACGTACGCATTTTCTGACGCAACTGACCCCAATCAATCCGTGCTCTTTGCTGCTGAGCCAAATCGCGAATTGCTGAAGCGGCTCATTTTAGAGAAATTTAACGGAACCGAGACCACTACCGGCGAGATAGAGCGCTTTGTCGTTCGCGACACACCGTATCGAGAAACTCACTACAAGAAAGTGCTTCAAACTCTGGAACGGATTGGCAGGATTGTTCCACTCAATCCACCAACGACAAGAAAACGCGGGACTTACGCGGACGTGAATATGAGGCTTCGTTTTGAAGCCCAACAATAGAACAATTCGGCTCTCTTGGAAGAATGGAGCGATGAGCTAATTGAAAAACGGCGGACTTTCGCCCGCCGTTCTTTGTCTCGATGGATGCCCGGGTCAAGCCCCGGCATGACGAATCGCGGAATTAATTATCCAAAAAGCTCCGCAGCTTCCGCGACCTCGACGGATGCTTCAGCTTCCTTAGCGCCTTCGCCTCGATCTGCCGGATGCGCTCTCTCGTCACCGAGAACTGCTGGCCGACTTCTTCCAGCGTGTGGTCGGTGTTCATGCCGATGCCGAAGCGCATGCGGAGCACGCGTTCTTCGCGCGGGGTGAGCGAGGCCAGCACGCGGGTGGTGGTCTCGCGCAGGTTGGACTGGATCGCGGCATCGATGGGCAGGATCGCGTTCTTGTCCTCGATGAAATCGCCGAGGTGCGAGTCTTCCTCGTCGCCGACCGGCGTTTCCAGCGACAGCGGCTCCTTGGCGATCTTGAGGACCTTGCGCACCTTCTCCAGCGGCATGCCGAGCTTTTCGGCGAGTTCTTCCGGCGTCGGCTCGCGGCCGATCTCGTTGAGCATCTGGCGCGAGGTGCGCACGATCTTGTTGATGGTCTCGATCATGTGCACGGGGATGCGGATGGTGCGGGCCTGGTCCGCAATGCTGCGGGTGATCGCCTGCCGGATCCACCACGTGGCGTAAGTCGAGAACTTGTAGCCGCGGCGGTATTCGAACTTGTCGACCGCCTTCATAAGACCAATGTTCCCCTCCTGAATCAAATCCAGGAACTGCAGGCCGCGGTTGGTGTATTTCTTCGCGATCGAGATCACGAGGCGGAGGTTGGCTTCCACCATCTCCTTCTTGGCCTGGCGGGCCTCGCGCTCGCCCTTCTGCACGCCGTGCACGATCTTGCGGAACTCGACGATCTCGAGCCCCGTCAGCGCGGCCAGCGACTGCACCTCGTGGCGCAGATCCTTGATGCGGTCCTTTTCGTAGTGGACGAAATTCTTCCAGCCCTTGGCCGAGAGTTTCGAGACGCGGTTGAGCCAGCGCGGATCGAGCTCCGAGCCCTGGTAATTGCGCAGGAAATCCTCGCGCGCGACGCCGTGGCTGTCGGCGAGCCGCATCAGGCGGCCCTCGAACGACACCAGCTTCTTGTTGATGTCGTAGAGCTGCTCGACCAGCGAGTCGATGCGGGCCTGGTTCAGCCGCAGCGACTTCACCTCGACGATGATCTCGTCCTTGAGCTTCTTGTACTTGCGCTCCTGCGAGGGCGAGAGCGTCTCGCTCTGGAGCTGGTTGGCGATATCCTGCTCCTGCAGGCGGCGCAGCTTCTTGTAGTTGTCGGCGATCTTGTCGAAGGTCTCGACCACCTTCGGCTTCAGCTCGGCCTCGATGGCCGCGAGCGACATCTGGTTCTCGAACTCGTCGTCTTCCATGTCGGCTTCGGCTTCGGCCGCGGCCTCGGCGGGATCCTTCTCCTCGCCATCGGGGCCAACCGCAGGCGCGGCCTGGGGCGCGGGACGGAACGGGGTCGGCGACGGGGGCGCTGCCGGAGGGGCGACATGGGCGGGCGCGGCCATGGTGGCGGCGACCGCGGGGCCCGCCTCGCCGTTGGCGTTCACGAGCGGCTGGCCGTCGGGGCCGAGCGGCGCGCCGATGATGCCGGCGTTGTTCTTCGCATCCGGGCCGGCATAGGTCGCTTCGAGATCGATGATGTCGCGAAGGAAGATCTTTCCCTCGTTCAGTTCGTCGCGCCAGATGATGATGGCCTGGAAGGTCAGCGGGCTTTCGCAGAGACCCGCGATCATCGCCTCGCGGCCGGCCTCGATGCGCTTGGCAATCGCGATTTCGCCCTCGCGCGACAACAGCTCGACGGTGCCCATCTCGCGCAGATACATGCGCACGGGATCGTCGGTGCGCTCACCCGGCTCGCTCTTCTTGACCTCGGTGACGGCCTTCTGCGTGACCTCGACCAGCTCGTTCTCGGGCTCGTCGTCGGCGCTTTCGTCCTTTTCCTCGTCGCCGTCGGAATCGTCCGCTTCGGTGACATTGATGCCCATGTCCGAGAGCATCGACATGATGTCCTCGATCTGCTCGGGCGAGGTCTGGTCGCTTGGCAGCACTTCGTTGAGCTGATCGAAGGTCACGAAGCCGCGCTTCTTGGCCTGCTTGATCATCTTCTTGACGGCGGCGTCCGACAGGTCGAGCAACGGCGACGGCGCGTCGGGAGAATCCTTCTCGGGAGCGTCCGCTGCCTTGTCGTCTTTTTCCTTGTCCTTGACCTGCAGCGTCTTTGCCTTCGTGGCCATTCAATGCTCTCCAAAACGCGCTCTATGAGAGGCGCGTCACCGCGCCGCATGTGCTTTTGTTGCGTCTTCTTTGTTGCTTCGATTACGACGCAACAAGGGCGGCGCAAACCATCGCCACCCCCGAATCTCTCTTCGATAAGGTTCGTGACCTCCGATAGCGGAGTCGTATTAAGCCTCGCTTAAGCCTGTTTTTGCAGCCAAACCACGGGTTTGGCGAGTTTTTTTGCGGTTTGGACCGCAGCCGTCCGCAGCATTTTTTAACCCGTTGTTAACCAGCAACGCTCCGTCAGACGTTCTTCTGGAACCGGCCGGAAAGCTCGCCAAACCCCTCGATCTGGGCCTCGGTGCCCTCCAGCGACTCGAGCCGATGGCTGACGTCCTTCAACCAGCCCATGTTGGCGTCGCTGGGCTCCTCGCCCAGCGCAAGCTCGGCGTCTTTCTTTTCCCTAAGTAGGGCGTGGGTTTTCTGATGCAAGACAACGAGTTGATGCCAGGTGGAAAGAACGTCCTCCCGGGCTGCGCCGGGGCGGGCCCCCCACACCGCCACCGTCGTGATCGCCCGCTCAACTCTTTGAAGAACCTGCGAAAATCCGCTCTTCTCGAGATCGGCATGCATCTTCTCGGACTGCTCGGAGGGATCCGGAGAATGATGGTGGTCGTTGGCGAAGGCCGCGATGATGCCGGCGCGGAGCTTGTGGGCCTCGGGATGGCCCATTTCGAGGGCGGCCACCTCCTCCAGATGATCGTGCAGCAGCCAGGGGTGGTTGATCAGGCATTGCAGGATCAGCGCCTCCCGGCGGGAGAGCGACGAGCGCTGGCCGCGCATGATCGGGCTGTTGGCGAGATGGGGGCTCGTGGCCTGGTAGGGACCGCGGCCGAACGCCGGCGCGGCGAAGCCGCTCGCCCGTCCGGCGGAGAATTTCCCGCCGCCCGCGCCTCCGCCCCCGCTTTGGCGGGGCTGGAAACGGCGGGGTGATTCGCCGCCAAAATTGTTCCGGCCGGCGAAGTTGTTCCTGCCGCCGAAGTTTCGCGCGGGCTCGGGCGCGAAGGTGCGCTGCAGGCGCTCGATCAGGTCCTGGCGATAATAGCGCCGCACCACCTCGTCGCGGATGGAATTGGCGATTTCACCGATGCGCGCTTCCAGCGCGGCGCGGCGCTCGGGAGTCGCAAAACTGCCGCCCTCGATCTCGCGCGTCCAGATCATCTCGGCGAGCGGACGCGCCGCGCCGATCACCTCCTCGATCGCGCCACGCCCGCCGGAGCGCGCGAGATCGTCGGGGTCCTGCCCTTCCGGCAGCAGCGCGAAGCGCAGGCTCTTTCCGGGCCTGAGAAGCGGCAATGCAAGGTCGGCGGCGCGATACGCCGCCTTCTGGCCGGCGCGGTCGCCGTCGAAGCAGAGGATCGGCTCGTCCGCCATCTTCCAGAGCAGCGCGAGCTGGTTTTCGGTGAGCGCCGTGCCGAGCGGCGCCACCGCGCCGCCGAAGCCCGAGGTGACCATGGCGATGACGTCGACATAGCCCTCGACCACGACGAGCGGCGCACCGTCATGCGCGGCCTGGCGCGCGGTCGCGAGGTTGTAGAGATTGTCGCCCTTGTGAAACAGCGGCGTTTCCGGCGAGTTCAGGTATTTCGCGGGAACGTCCTTTTCCAGCGCGCGCCCGCCAAAGGCGATGACGCGGCCGCGGGCGTCCGTGATCGGAAACATCACGCGGTCGCGGAAGCGATCGTAGGGCACAGGCACGTCGTCGCCGCCGATGAGCAACCCCGCTTCGACCATGTCGGGCACGGGAATCCCCTGCGCGCCCAGATATTCCTTCAGCGCGAAACGATCGGGCGGCGCGTAGCCGAGGCGGAACTGCAATTGCGTCGCCGGCGAGATCGCGCGGTCGCCGAGATAGCCGCGCGCCTTGGCGCCGTTCTTCGAGGCGAGCGTCTCGGTGAAGAATTTTGCGGCGAGCTCCATGACGTCATGGAGCGTCTTGCGGCGCTGCTCGTGCCGCGCAGCGTCCGGCGTCACCGCCGGCAGCGGCATTCCCGCCATCGACGCCAGCCGCTCCACCGCTTCCGGGAAGCTGACGCCCTCGGTCTCCATCACGAAGTCAAAGATGTTGCCGTGCTTGCCGGTGGAGAAGTCGTGGTAGAACTGCTTCTGGTCGTTGACCGTGAACGACGGCGTCTTCTCTTGTTGAAAGGGCGACAGCCCCTTCCACTCCCGCCCCGCCCGCTTCAGCTTCACACGCTTGCCCACGACTTCCGACACCGGAAGCCGGGCGCGCAGGTCTTCGAGGAACTGGGGCGTGAAGCGCATGGGGTGATTCTAGCGCGGCGTTTGAGTCGGGGCGAACACCGATACCGTGAATCAACAATCACACCATCGCCATAGTTGCCTTCTCCCGGCTATTCACAGTGTCCGTCATTCCGGGATGCGCCGTAGGCGCAGACCCGGAACCTCGAGATTCCGGGGCCCGCGGCTTCGCCGCGCCCCGGAATGACGAAGGAGGCTGGAACTACGTTTGCAGAAACCTTCCCAACTCGATCAGCTTAAGCTTTGCGACCGGCCAGTTGTAGAGATAGGTCCAGGCGCAGCCTTGCGAGCCATCGGCGAGCGCCACCTGCAGCATCTGGCGGACGTATTGCGTCGGTTCCGGAAAGCCTTCGCCGCAGGCCTCGTACATGTCGAACTCGCGCAGCAGGTCTTGCGGCGCGCGCAGGCGATAGAGCTCGCCGTGCACGATCTCGCTGGCGGCGTCGGAGAGCACCAGGCCCGGATAATGTTTCACCATGTAGAGCCTGCCGCGGCAGCTTGCTTCGCCGAGAAAGTCGGCGTTCGCCGACAGCAGCTTTGCCATCGGATGCACATAGCCGCGCATCAGGGTGCCGTAGACGAAGAGGCGGTCGGAGGTCATGGAGTTACTCAGCCGTCAGCGAGGAGCGTAAGCGACGAAGGTGCGGCAAGAATCAAGCCGCCACCACCTCGTCGCTGATGACGACGAACTTCTTCAATTCCATCCGGCCAAAGCTCGTCGTGAGCGCGACATCGGCGGCGTCGCGGCCGGTCGCCATCAGGATGCGGCCGATGCGCGGATGGTTGTGGCGGGCGTCGAAAGTGTACCACTGGCCGGAGAGATAGGCCTGGTACCAGCCGGAGAAATCCATCGGCTCCGGATCGGGCGGAATGCCGATGTCGCCCATATAGCCGGTGCAATAGCGCGCGGGGATGCCCATGCAGCGGCAGAAGGTCAGCGCGAGATGGGCGAAGTCGCGGCAGACGCCGGCTTTCTGCTCGTAGACGTCATGCGCCGACTTCATGTGATGCGCATGCTGATAGCCGAAGGTGACGTGGTGGTGCACGAACGCCGTGATGGCGGCGACCCGGGCCCATCCCGGCGGGGTGTTGGCGAACAGGGACCAGGCGATGTCGGTGAGCTTGTCGGTCTCGCAATAGCGGCTCGGCATCAGATAGAGCAGCAGCTCGTCCGGCAACTGGTCGATCGGCAATTGCTGCGCGGTCGGCACCACCGCGTCGGGCAGACCGGAATCGCGCACCAGTGCCTGCCCGCGCAAGGTCACGCCGCCGGCCGGCGCGACGAGGCGGCCGCAGACATTGCCAAAACTGTCGCGGTAGAAGCCGATCGGCACGTGGGGCTCGGCTGTGATGGTCTCGGTGCCGACGATGTCGGAAAAACGCGAGGGGTGGATCGAGAGCATGATCACCATCGGCGTCGGCTGCGCCGCCGCATAGGTGATCTCGAAGCCGACCTTGATCTCCATCGCCTATGCCTCCGTCGCCATCTCGAGAGATTGGTCTGCGGAAACGACGTTGATGTCCACCACCATCCCGTCGAAAGCATCCATCGGGCCGAGATAGGTGCCGTGCAGCGGGATCGCCTGCGCGGGATCGCGCGCGACCGCGATACGGATGAGATCGCGGGTGCCGACGATGCCGTTGGTAGGATCGAATTCGATCCAGCCCGCGTCCGGCAGATAAACCTGCACCCATGCGTGCGTCGAGCCGCCGCCATCATGCGCGCGGTCGCCGGTATAGAGATAGCCGGAGACGAAGCGCGCGGCGATGCCGAGCCGGCGCAGCGCCTCGATCATCAGGAGCGCGTAGTCTCGGCAGGTCCCCGATCCCGTCTGCAGCGTGTCGAGCGGATGCTGCGTGCCGCGCTCATGGCGCTTGCGATAGGTGAGGAGATCGCGGATGCCATGGGTCATGCCGCTCAGGACCTTCAACGTCGGTGTCGGCGCTTCCGCGTCGAGGAAGCCGCGCGCCCAGGCCGAAAGCTCGCCGTCGGGATCGCTGTATTGCGGCGTCACGAACTGGCGGAGGTCGGGATATTCCTCGCTGTCGTAGAAGAAGGGATAGAAGTAAGCGTGGTCGTCCGGCGTCAGCGCGAACTCCTCGGCCGGATTGTGGTCGACGGTAACGGTCGAATGGAAGGTCAGCCGGTCGGCGCGCTCATCGAAGGTCGCGATCGCCACCGAATTGCCGAACACGTCGTGGATCCAGCGCAGCCGCATCGGCCGCGGCGCGATGTCGAGCTCGCAAGCGAGCACGCGCAGGTCATGGCCGTCGCGCGGACGCAGCATGATGCGGTGTTCGCCGAACGCCACCGGGCGCGTATAGCGATATTCGGTCTTGTGATGGATCGTGAGCAGCGGCATCGTGGGATTATCTTCGTGATTCCAATCCGCATAATCTATAGGGATCACTGCCCAATTCCAGTTCGCCGTGCCCTTTCGATAGGCAATGAAAGATGGATTCCGACGCATTCCGCGCAACTTCCTTGCTGCCTGGCATTAACGATCTTCGCCCGGTATTTGAGAAGAATGCGGCCGGACGCTCCCCGTTCCTGTTGACGGGCGATCATTACGGCCGGCTGATCCCAAAGCTGCTCGGCGACCTCGGCCTGCCCGAAAGCGAGCTCACGCGCCACATCGCCTGGGACATCGGCATTGCCGGCGTCGCGGAAGCGCTCTCGGACCACCTCGACGCGCATCTGATCGCGCAGCGCTACTCGCGGCTCGTGATCGACTGCAACCGTCCGCCGGGCGCGGCAACCTCGATCCCCATCCTGAGCGAAGCCACGACCATCCCCGGCAATGAGGGGATTTCGCGGGAAGCGGCGGAGATCAGGCGGCGCGAGGTCTTCGATCCCTATCATCGCCGCATCGACGAGGCGATCGACCAGCGCCTGCGCGACAAGCGGCCGACCATCCTGGTGTCGCTGCACAGCTTCACGCCGGTTTATGCCGGCATCGCGCGGCCCTGGCACATCGCGGCACTCTATCAGCGCGACAAAACCCTGCCGCCGCTGTTGTTGCAGGCGTTCCGCGCCGAAGGCGATCTCGTCGTCGGCGACAACGAGCCCTATGCGGTGAACGACGCCACCGATTACACGATTCCGGTGCATGGCGAAGCGCGCGGGCTGATCAATACCGGCATCGAGATCAGGCAGGACCTGATCGCGGACGAAAACGACCAGCAGCAATGGGCGGAGCGGCTCGCGCGCATTCTCGCAGCGATCGGGGAGCGGCTTTATCCGGGAGTATAATCGATCTGCTCCCTCTCCACGCTCGTCGCGGGAAGAGGGTTGGGGTGAGGGACCGCCTCCACAAAAATGGCGAGAGACGGACTCGCGGAAGGTCCCCCCACCCGGATCGGATCCGATGATGCGACGTAGCCGAAGCAAAGCTTCGGCGTTCCAAGTACGGCCGCCGAAGGCGGCCTATGCCTCTCCCCGCATCCGCCTTCTCCCGAAGGCGGGCTTCGGCGGACAAGAGCGGGGCGAGGTCAACATCACGCTATTCGGTGACGTCGCTCTCCTCGGGTCGCGCCGCCAGCAAGGCGGCGAGACGCGTCAGGGCCCTGCGCAGCTCGTCATGGTTCGGCAGGCCTAGGCCGAGACGCACCGCGTTCGGCGAATGGCCGGGCGCGACGGCAAATGCGCTCGCCGGCGTGATGGCGATGCCGGCTCTCGCCGCAGCCGCCGTGAACGCCTCGGCGCGCCAGCCCTCCGGCAGATTGAGCCAGACATGGTAGGAATGGGGATCGGCATCGATGCGATGACCGGAAAGGCAGTCCGCAACGATGGCCTGTCGGACGAGCGCGTCGGCGCGCTTGCGGCGCGTGATCTCGGCCGCGGTGCCATCGGCGAGCAACTGCATGCCGGCGGCCAGCGCGAGCGGCGTGACCGACCAGGCGCCGGTGCGCAACGCGACGGCAAGGCGATCCCGCAATGGCGCCGGCACGTGGATAAAACCGACGGCGATGCCCGGCGCCAGCCGCTTGGAGAGGCTATCGACGAGGATCGCGCGGTCCCCGGCCTGGGCGGATAGCGGGGGGACGTCGGCGAGAAAGCCATAGATGCGATCCTCGACGATCATCAGATCGAGCTTGCGCACCAGGCGAAGCACCTCATCGCGACGCGCCTCACTCATGGTGTGGCCAAGCGGGTTCTGCATCACCGGCTGCAGATAAACCGCACCGAGCGCGCCAGCCCGATGCGCCTTGACCAGCGCATCGGGCCTGATGCCCTCGCTGTCCATGGCAATCGGCACCAGCGTGACCCCGAGTCGCGTCGCGATGCCCTTGACCATCGGATAGGTCACGGCCTCCACGGCAAGGCGCCCGCCGACCGGCACCAGCGCCGAGACGGCCGCCGCGATCGACTGCCGGCCGCTGCCTGCGAACAGAAAATCCTCCGGCCGCGGCCGCCAGCGATCGTTTGCGAAGAAGTTGGCGCTGACCCGTCCGGCCTCGGCCAGGCGGCGCTGGGTGACGGGCGCGAGCGCCGCGCCGAACGCCTCCGGCTGCTGCCAGGCGGCAAGCGAATTCGCCATCAGCGCGGCCTGATCCGGCAGTGTGGGAAAGTTGAATTCGAGATCGATGCGGCCGTCGAACGGCTCCAGCCGCAGCGGCGGAAGCGGTGCCTGGCCGGCGACGAAGGTGCCCCGGCCCACCTCGCCCACCACGAGACCCCGGCGCAACAGTTCGGCATACACCCGCGCCGCGGTAGAGGCCGCGATGCCCTTCTCATAGGCGAACTGGCGTTGCGGCGGCAGCCGTTCGCCCGGCTTCAGCCGCCCGGCAGCGATTTCGCCAGCGATGACGTCGACCAGCGCGGTGTAGGAGGCGGACATTTTATATTGCTCCGAGAGCAATGTTTCGATTGCTCCGAGACTTGTACTGAGTCATTGCTCCAAAAGCAATGGTGAAATCGAAGAGCAATGAGGGCCATCATGGCCGATTCCCTGGTTCAACACTGGGCGGCGCCGCGGCCTGCCGGCAGGCTCGGTGCGTTGCTGCGTCTGCCCCGGCTCTGGATCGAGCGGACGAGCGCGCGCAGGGAGCTGCGGGCGCTCGACGCTGCGCAGATGCGTGATTGCGGGCTCGATCCCGTGGAGGTGCAGCGCGAGGCGATCAAGCCGTTCTGGCGCGAATGAGGATGCAAGCATGCGCAAACTGCCGTTCTTTCAGCTCGACGTGTTCTCGGCGGTGCCGTTCAAAGGCAATCCACTGGCTGTCATCGCCGAGGCGGATGGCCTCGACGATGCGCAGATGCAGGCGATCGCCAATTGGACCAATCTCAGCGAGACCACCTTCCTGTTGCGGCCGCGGGATGCGGCCGCCGACTATCATGTCCGCATCTTCACGCCGACGCGCGAGCTCCCATTCGCCGGACATCCGACACTGGGTTCATGTCATGCCTGGCTCGCGCTCGGTCACCAGCCGAGAGGCGAGACGGTGATCCAGGAATGCGGCGCGGGGCTCGTACGGGTGAGGCGCGATGGTGCGCGGCTTGCCTTTGCGGCGCCGCCGCTGCAACGCTCCGGCGAGGTGGCTCCCGAGCTGCGAAGCCGTATCGCCGCGTCGCTTGGCATTGCAGAGCCCGCGATCAAGGCGGCGCAGTGGATCGACAATGGACCCGGCTGGGTTGCGGTGATGCTTGGCTCGCGCCACGAAGTGCTCGAGCTCAAGCGCGACGCCGCCGTGCTGCCCGATCAATCGCTCGGGGTCGTGGCGCCCTGGGACGCCGCTCGCGACGGCAGCGAGGCGCAGTTCGAGGTCCGCGCCTTCATGTCCCGCGGCGGCGAGGATCCCGTGACCGGCAGCCTCAATGCCGGTCTGGCGCAATGGCTGATCGGCGCCGGCCTTGCGAAACCGCGCTATGTCGCCGCGCAGGGCACGGCGCTCGGCCGCGCCGGCCGGGTCCATGTGGCGCAGGAGGGCGATGCGATCTGGATCGGCGGCGATGTCGCCGGCTGCGTCGCCGGCACGATCACGTTGTAAGGGCTAAAGCGCGATGATGATCATCGCGCTTTAAATTTGGAATGGTCGGCGGACATCCGCTTTGATGCGCATAACGGACTCAAGTCGGACATCGCGCCATGTCCGAAAAGGGCCCAGCCTGTGTGAAAACGTGCGCGAGCAGAGAATGCGCAGAATTGTTTTCTCCCTTTTCCTCTTTCGACGGCGACTGCCAGTGCTGTTCTTTTCCTATTCATCGTAATCGAGACAAACTTTCTACGCGCAAGTTCGACGTTGGAGTTTTCACACAGCCAGGGCCAAGAACAAACTCATGCGCGCAGCAAGCGTAGCGCGTCAGCGCCTAGCGGAATGTGCTGCAGCTCACGCAACGGTTTTCAGTTTTTCGTTACACGGGAGCGACTAGGCCCCCGAGGCGTCGGCATGAAGCCGGCGTGGGTGCCGCCTAACAAAGGGAACATCGCTATGAAAATCCCAGGCGGCCGCCTTGGATTTAGCAGCGCTTCCGACGAAAACGGTCTCGGGCGGCCTGGCCGCTCTCAAGAACCTTGATTGCGCGGCGCTCAACCCGGGCGGGCTCGGCGGCCCCGCCCGGCGGCTTCAAGACACTAGGCTTTGGCTATCGAGAACATCGAAAGGCACAGGAAAATGGGAGTCGGGTCCGCTGACACGGTCAAAGACGCGAACGTTCCACCGCAAAACGACGGCGGCGTTCCGCCCAAAACGGTGAAGGCGTTCAACGACGCGTTCAACGAGGTCAACCGTTCGACCACCTCAAACAATGCATCGGGTTTACAATATTCAAAAGGCAAGGATAATTATTCAAAAGGCAAGGATAACTATTCAAAAGGCAAGGATAATTCGCAACCTTCGCAGGATACGTCAAAGTCGCACCCGATCATTCTTGCGCGTCGGCCGCCGATCCCGGCACACAGGCCTCCGCAAAATCTGACTTGCACGTCGCCTACAGCACAGCAGAAAGCTGGCGCCTTTGTCGACCCGGCGTTGCGCGACGTGGCGTCAGGGAAGATGGAGCTCGCCAAGAACGCGAAGGGGCCGGCAGTAGAGAAGATGCAGGAAGCCCTGCAGAGGGCCGGCTACAAGTTGCCTCGTTTCGGTGCCGACGGACAGTTCGGTGACGAGTCGGTCGAGGCGCTCAAGAAGTTCCAGACGGACCATTGCCTGAAGGACACCGGACGTCTCGATAAGCAGACCATGGAGCAGCTCAGCATCGCGTCCACCAAGGGCGCGTCCACCAAAGGCGCGGGCAGCAACGCCGGCCAGCAGCAGGTGGCGGCGCCCGCCAATGCGGGGGTGGCGGCGCCGCCCAAGCCGGCGCAGCCGGCCGATGTGCAGGGGATCGTCGCCAATGCGCAAGCGCAGAAGGATCCGCTGGCGGCGCTGCGCGCGCTCAACGACGGCTACGCGAAAGCGCCGCAGAACGTGAAGGATGAGCTGCTGCGCGATCCGGGCGCGCTGAAAATCATCGACGGCGCGAACGCCTGGGCCAACCAGCCGCTGCAGCATGCCGAAGACGAAATGATGCCGCAGGGCCAGACCGCCGCGGCCCTGCGGCGTCTCGACCAGGCGACGCAGGGGCTCGACAAGAATCTGGCCGGGCTCGTGGTCGATCGCGCCCTGCCCGGTTACGAGAAATTCCGCGCCGACAATGCCGATCACTTGCCTGGCGGCTCGCCGTTCGGCCCCACGGGTACCGGCGAGCTGGTCAACCTCAGCGGCCGCATCGCCGGCACGCGGTCGGGCGACGACGCCGTCTCGCGTTTTGCCGCGATGGACGGGTGGAATACCGACTCCGTGCGCAACGCGATCGCCGGCGGCGCCGACCCGGCCTACGCCATCGCCATGGCGCAGCAGCAAGGCGTCAACAAGAACATGGTCGTGCAAACGATCAAGGACGGCATCGCCCTGCGCGACGGAGGCAAGATCGCCAACGGCGGGAGCGTGGCGGCAACGATCGACGTCGCCAGTCGCATGCAGGCCGCCGGCCTCGACGGCAGCGGCGTGATGAAGGTCGCGACCGATGGCGTGCAGCAGTTCAAGGACAAGGTGGGGGCCGACGTCAAGAAGCTGGCCGATCACGATGCCGAGCTGGCCTGGCTGGTGCAGAAAGACGGTGCCGGCCTCACCCCGCAGCGGCTCAACCAGGCCGTCGCCGACTATCGCAATCAGAAGGGCGCCGGCTGGCAGGCGGAGGAGACCCAGCTGCGCCAGCAGATCGCTGACGACGGCACCAAGTTGCTCGACCAGATGACCGCGCTCAACCAATTGCCGCCGTCTCTGTCCGGCTCTGGTGCGGCGGCCGACCGGACGCTGAAAACCATCGCCAATGATCCGGCCGCCGGCCTGGCGATCTCCAACGCGATCGAGAGCAATCCGAAGCTGGCGGAGGGCAAGCGAGCCAAAGACCTGGCCGACGTCTTCGCATTGTCCAAGGTCGGCGACATCGGCCGCAAGTATACCAACGAACTCGCCTCGGCCTTCCTGCGCCGCAACGTGCTCGACAAGATGAAGGGCTTCGACCCCAAGGATCCTGCCAGCGTCGCGCAGGCCAAGCAGGCCATTCGCTCCCTGGCCGACGAGAAATTCGCACGCATGATCGGCGTGACGGAGAGCGAGACCGGGAAGGTGGTCAAGGAGCTCGAGAGTGCCGTCGACAAGGTCGCTGCCGCCAAGAACGAGGATGAGGTCATCTCTGCCGTCCGCGATTTCGACAAGAAACTCGGCAGCAACTCGGCACTGTCCAAGACCTTCAATAAAGCGACGCTGCCGGGCCAGCTCCTGCGCGGCGTGGCCGTGACCTTTGCCGGCGTGAGCCTCATCAACAGCTACAACAAGTTCAACGCCAACCCATCGGACCCGCAGAACGGCATCAAGCTGGTGCTCGACGCAGGCGGTTTCGCGCAGAAAAACAGCGAGCTTCTGGTCGGCCTGGGCAAGGTCAGCAAGGACTCGGCCATCGGCCAGTTCGGCGGCGAGTGGAAGCTCCTGGGGCGCGCCAGCGCGGGCGACCTGATTGCCGGCGTATCAGCGGTGCTCGACGGCATCAGCGCGGTGCGCTCGGCAGCCGGCTGGGGAGTTCCCCAGGACACCGGCAATGCCATCTTCTCCGGCACTACCGCCGTGGGCGGCGCACTTACCGTTGCGCCGGCGTTCGGCGCCGCGGCGTGGCTCGGCCCGGTGGGACTCGGGGTCACCGCTGTCGGCGTCGTCGGCAAGGCGATTTACGAACATGTCAAGGACGCGCACAAATACGAAGGTGCGTCCAGGAGCTTCCTGAAGGCGGCCGGCTACAACGATGCGGCGGCGGCGGCGCTGAGCGAACAGGGTGGGGTCGCCTCAGGAGGCGCCGGCGCTGCCCAGATGCCGTTCCTGGCCAAATACGCCGCGTACAAGCACATGACGCCCGACCAGCTCATGAACTGGGTCAACAGCCTGAGCCCGGACCAGGTGGAGCATCTGTCGGGGCGCTTGCTGCAGACGGCCGGCGACAGCAACGGCGATGCCGGACAGTTCACCGACGGCCCGCCGCAAACCACCTACATCTCCAGTGGCGAGGGATACGGGTCGGAGGTCACGTTGGCCAATACGGTTGGGGTATTCGACGACTATCTCAATTACGATCACGTGCCGCACCGTTGAGGATGACTGCCCATGAACACCTGCCCGCACTGCAAATCCGACCCATGCCTGCCCTGGTGGCGAAAGCTTACTTTGGGACCGACGAAAAGCGCGCATTGCCAAGTGTGCGGCTACCGGGTGGGAGTGGACGTCGCCCGCGCCTGGCTGGCCATGTTGCCGACCTTGCTGCTGGTGGTGGCCACCGCCATCGGGCTCATCACCGATCCGATAGCGCTGGTCGGCTTGCTGCTCCTGTGCCTCGCGCTGACGTTCACCCTCTATGCCGTGTGGGTCCCGCTGATGCCGGACGAGCTCACGACCGCCAGCATGGTGGAAGCCGGGCGTGCGCGCATCGCCGCCGGCAAGGAGGCGAAGGCGGGATAACAGCGAGCTGCGCGCGGGCGATATCCTCTTCGCACGCGTGGATGTCGGCCGTGCGGGAGCGGCTGATCCAGCGCATCGAAGCGGGGCTGCGCTCGGAAGACTGAGCCGTCTTGGTCGCGCGCGCGAACCGAAGTGGCCTGTCGAAGCGAGGCGTCTGTGTCTCCTAGACTGTATGTCCCCTCCACAAATGAGGCGACTCACCCTCGATGTTGCGACGAGGGTTACCCGGATGGACCGGGCAGAGCCTCAAACAAGGAGGGTGAGTCGTGGGTCATCATACCGAAGCCTATGTCGGAATCGATACGTCAAAATCGCGTAATGCGATAGCCATCGCCGATGGCGGCCGTGGCGGCGAGGTGCGGTATCTCGGGGAGTTCCCTGCCACGGAGGCAGCGATCCGAAAGCTCGTGGCAAAGCTTGCAGCGAAATACCGTGATCTGACGTTTTGCTATGAAGCAGGGCCGACAGGATACGGTCTCTACAGACTGCTCAAGAGCCTCGGCCACGAGTGCCTGGTGGTGGCTCCCTCGCTCGTTCCGAAGAAGGCCGGCGACCGAGTGAAGACGAACCGGCGCGATGCGGTAAGCCTCGCCAAGTTGTTGCGCGCGGGCGAGCTCACCGCGGTCTGGGTGCCAGACGAGCGCCATGAGGCCATGCGCGATCTCTCGCGCGCCCGTCAGGCAGTGAAGAAGGACCTCCAGGGCAAGCGCCAGCAGACCTCATCATTGATGCTGCGGCTGGGACGCATCTATCCGGGCAAAACGACATGGGGGCCAGCCCACATGAAGTGGCTGATGGCACAGAAGCTTGAGCATCGCGAGCAGCGCATCGCATTCGAAGAACTACTTGAGGGGATACGCCAGGAAAGCGAGCGCGTCGAGCGTTTGGAAAAAGCCATCCGCGAGGCGGTGCCCGAGTGGTCGCTGGCCGAGGTTGTCGCGGCCCTGCAGGCGATGCGGGGGATTGATCTCATTGCGGCTGTGGGGGTGCTGGCCGAGATCGGTGATCTCTCCCGCTTTCAAAATCCGCGCGAGCTGATGGGCTATCTGGGTCTCGTGCCCTCGGAAAACTCGACCGGTGACAAGGTCAAGCGCGGCGGCATCACCAAGGCCGGTAATGGGCGGGCGCGACGTATTCTTGTGGAGGCGGCCTGGAGCTATCGATATCCGCCGCGCGTGAGCCGAGAGAAGCAGCCAAAGGTGGAGGCCGCACCGAGACGCGTGCGCGAGATTGCGTGGAAAGCGCAAACCAGGCTGTGCGGGCGCTTCCGGTCACTCGAGCGGAAGGGCAAGCGGCGAACCGTAGTCGCCACGGCGATTGCCCGCGAGCTATCCGCCTTCATTTGGGCGATCAATCGCGAGCTCATGGCACATCGACAGGCGTAACGTCGCCCGGGGGCTGTGGACCGCTCGAGTTCGTGAGGTGCGCTCGACCGGCCCACAGCCCCCTCCGTTGCAACCAGTTTCAGGGGGATAGTCGCAGACATCAATCGTGCAGAAGTGAAGGCGGGACCACGGCAGGGGGAATTCCTGAAACCCATTATGTGGCTGATCATGCGATCAACGCCCGACGTTAGACCAGGACAGCCCCAGACGAAAAAACGGAAATGCGGTATCCAACCCGCGCATCAGAGCCTGTTCACCGACGTCTTTGCGTCCCGCCTTCTCCTCTGCACGATCCATCAGTGCAAGAACTTCACGATGAGTCCTCGTGGAGACGGGAAACCGTGCGCTGTGTACTTGACTGGGGACATCAGAATGGGAGTCGGGTAGGATCGAGGCGCGTAGTGGGCTTCGAATGATGCCAACGTTTCCTCGATCCTCCCTATCAGTAGGGTCGGAGACTGGCGCGCCGGTTTAGGTCGACGTTTGTGTTCCCTGTTGCCTCGCCCTTTCGTCTGCGAGTGTCACATCATTTCGACCGTGCCACGTTTCCAGTCCCCGCCACGTCGAACGCAGCGTGTGGTTTTCCCACTCTACGCTCACCTGCCTGCTTCACCTCAAGGGTTATGGGACCTATCCTGCCGGGGCGACTTTCGGCTGAAGCCACCGAACCTTGTAGCTGCTGAACAGCTTCAAGGTTTCGTACAGCCACTGCCTACTCCACCGCGTCCAACCGAACCCCTTTCGCTTCCGAGCCCTCATCAGATGGCGCCGGATCTTCTTTTCCACCCAGTCTTGAATGTAGCCAAAGCACTCGCTGGCGTGCCCAACCGCGAAGTAATTCACCCAGCCACGTAGGATCGGGTTGATCAAGCTGATCACCCGATCCACGGGTTGGGATTGGTGGCGGCGGAACCCGTCTTTGAGCCTCCGCAGCAGCGCCGTTCGTTTCTTGAGCTTCGGCGTAAAGCTTGCTCGCCAGACGCCCCTTCCACTGCGGATGCGGCGGAAATCGAATCCGAGGAAGCCGAAGCTCTCGCCGCGGCCGAGGTCCACGATCCGACTCTTCTCTTCATTGACTTCGACTTGCAGAGCGGCCAATTCCTCCCGGAGGCGTTCCTCAACCGCCGTCATCAGCCAGTCATGCCGCGGGTGGGCATCCACCAAGATCACCAGATCGTCAGCAAAACGCGCATACTCGATGCCGGTGTACTTGCCGTAGCGTGTCACCTCTTTTGCCCGCTCGAGCATTCGGTCTACCTCGGTGAGATAGAGATTACTGAGCAGTGGGGAGATCACTCCGCCTTGCGGGACGCCGCATCGACCATTGGCTTTCAGCATGATCTTCAGCAGGTGCATCACATCATCGTCATCGACTCGTTTCGCCACTTTGGCCAACAGTCGGTCGTGCCGGACGTTGTCAAAATAGCTCCGCAAATCGATATCTATGATGCGTGTCTTGTGCTGTACGATTGCCTTGGCCACTCGGTCGACCGCCTCATGAGCTGTCTTCTTGGGTCGGTATCCAAACGATCCCGGTTGGAAGTCGGCCTCGAAGATCGGCTCCAAGATGAGCTTGAGCGCCCCTTGCACCACCCGATCCCGGATAGCAGGAATTGAAAGGACGCGGACTTTGCCCCCGTCCTTCGGTATCTCCTGCCGCCTGGCCGGCAACGGTTTGTAGTTGCGCTCAACCAGTTCGCCCCTGATCTGCCCGAGGAAAGCGTCTACGCCTTGCGCCTCGATGGCCGCGAAGGTGACCCCATCTACTCCGGGAGCACCATCATTATCTTCGGCCAGCGCATACGCCTTGCGTAGTGTTTCCATCTTGCAAACATGGACGTACAAGCCCCAGAAACGCCAGGACGTTTCAGACTTCGCCTTGACGTATAGTCTCCGCCTCAGGTCCTGCAAATCGTTGGACGCCTTTATCATCTCGTCCCTGCCTTCCCGATTGAAGGAGACGTTACAAGCAGCAGGGTCCCTCGCTCCATGGGCGTTACTCCATTTCCTCGCTACTAAGACCCATCCGCCACCCTCTCGCCTTCGATCGATTTCCCGGTTTAGCCGGTTATACGATCTACCTTGCTCCGGTGATTTCGCCCCGGGACGAGGAGGGCTTCGCCAGTTACTCGATATGCCCTTGTTACCGTGCTGTCGCTTTCACCCCGCCGAGATGGAGATGCCGCATCGGTCAGATTTCGGCACCCCATGCTGCCTTCGCCCTACGGAAGCAGGCTCGGCCCTCGGATCTACGCCTTTCGAGGCCACATTTACGTTCACTGTCGTTACGGCCCGGCAACTCGTAGTCTCCCCACGGGAGACCTTGTCGATAGGCTTCAGGATTTTGATCTCTCTCCACCCTGCTATCCAAACTACGGGGCGCCTGACTTTTGCCCCGGCAGGTCTACCTCCTGCTGAACACACCAGTCTTAACTGGACGCACTTCCGTACGGCGGGTTTTCCCCAGTACGGCTGGAAGGTTGGCTTTCCAAGCGGTGCCTTCCTGGATCGTCGGCAGCTTAAGCCTGCTCCCGGCATACGCTGTCCACGGTCCAGTTTGCCTCCGCTCTTTGTGCACCTCGGAGTCATCGCGGTTATCCCGCACTGTGTCGGGCCACAGACTCGATTGCGCACCGCCATGGAGGGATATTACTCCTCCACCCCAGGGGTCCTCGCTCGGGTTCGGGTTATAGTGTCCCGATCCGTTATCACTTATGCGACCCCATCCGTCCCCCTCATGGGCACACCGCGATTTCACCGCAAGGCGGCTTATACGCGATGCCTTCGCTGTGCGGGAGCGCCTAGGCGACCCACGAGCGGTTCCGGGCTTTCGCTGCTCATTCCTTCCTGACATGCCGTCCTCTATGACCTCGGGGAGTTCGATCATCGTTTCCGTCCAGAATACCGACGTCGACATTGGCCTTCGCCATGGACCAAAGAGCTCGGCACTCCCAATTGTCCCGCAATCCATTTCACGCGGGGCACGGTTTTCGCGGCTACACTGGTTCGCAACTGCTACGGCCTGTCAGGTTGCTGGCCCCCCTGTACGGATCTGACCGGTCTCCCAGCCAACGGGGGCTTTTACTTCCAGGCTTTCGACGGATCGGTCACCCTCCCCGTCGCTGGATATAACTACAACAGTGTCTGGACTCCTCTGTTGGCGGGACTTGCACCCGCTGGAATGGCAGCTAGCCTCGCTGCACTGGTCCGGCCGTGCTCCTGCCCCGCCAGCGATAAGCTGGCCAGGGGCGCCAAGACAAGGAGCACGCCATGTCTCAGACACCCAATACCGCGATCGCCGTGATCGGCATCGATATCGGCAAGAACTCGTTCCACGTCGTGGGCCACGATGCGCGCGGCGCCATCGTGCTGCGGCAAAAGTGGTCGCGTGGCCAAGTGGAAGCGCGGCTCGCCAATATACCGCCTTGCCTGATCGGCATGGAAGCCTGCGTCGGCGCACATCACCTGAGCCGCAAACTCGCATCGCTTGGTCACGATGCCAGGTTGATGCCGGCCAAATATGTCCGCCCCTATAGCAAGGGACAGAAGAACGACTTCAATGATGCCGAAGCGATTGCCGAAGCCGTGCAGCGCCCGACGATGAAGTTCGTGGCGACCAAGACCGCGGAGCAACTGGATTTACAGGCGTTGCATCGGGTGCGCGAGCGGCTGGTGTCGCAACGCACCGGCATCATCAACCAGATTCGCGCCTTCATGCTGGAACGCGGGATCGCCGTGCGCCAGGGTATCGGCTTCCTGCGCACGGAACTGCCCACCATCCTTGCGACGCGCACCGATGCCCTGTCGCCACGCATGTTGCGTGTCATCGAGGAGTTGGCAGGCGACTGGCGCCGGCTGGATCAGCGCATCGATGGCCTGTCCGGCGAGATCGAGGCACTGGCCCGTCAAGATCAGGCATGTTCGCGCCTGATGACGGTGCCTGGCATCGGGCCGATCATTTCGAGCGCCATGGTGGCCGCGATCGGCACTGGAGACGTATTCTCCAAAGGCCGCGACTTCGGCGCCTGGCTCGGACTGGTGCCGAAGCAGATCTCGACGGGAGACCGCACGATCCTCGGCAAAATCTCCAGGCGCGGCAATCGCTACCTGCGCGTTCTGTTCGTGCAGGCGGCATGGGTTGTGCTGGTCAGGATAAAGAACTGGGAACGTTACGGGCTCAAATCCTGGATCGAAGCCGCCAAGAGGCGGTTGCACCACAACGTGCTGGCGATCGCGCTCGCCAACAAGCTTGCCCGCATCGCCTGGGCAGTGCTGGCTAAAGGCCGCGCCTTCGAGCTGACGAGGACCGACGATGCAGGCGTCCGACCCGCTTGATCCTCGCGCCGTGCTCGGCGCGGTCAAGGCGCGGCCTGGCAACGCCGGAGCCCGCCGCAAGCCAAACGCAACGGCCGGCCTTGACCGACCCTGCGCGCGACGCGATCGACGCTCTGCGGGCCGGGACGAAGGAACGGCCCTTGGCTCGAACAAAGGAACTGCGCGATATGAGGAGCAAGCGATGACGTAACCCGATCAACAGTTTCCAGCCGAGGTCTGCGAGAGGATGAGACGAGATGGAGGTTCGGTCTTCCCGGCGCATGCGAACACTGGTGACCCAAATGGTCCAATCGAGACCTGTCCCGTAACGAGAACGCACGCGCGCTGATATCCATGATGGCCCGGAGCAAATGCTCCAATCAAAGGCCGGATACATTGATGCGAGACCGCTCACCGCCAGCTCGGCAAAATCCACTTGCAACGCACGGCCGGACCATACATTGGGTCATTCACGTCGCTTCGGCCATGCGCTAGCGACTTCCGGTCTTCCCCGATCAGCAGACATTCTCCAAGTTAGTCGGTATGTCTCAAAGGTGCGATCCCGCTTCCGATCATGCGCTAGCGCGCCCGGGTCAGCGCCAGCCAGATGCCGCCCCCGATCATGAAGCCGCCGGAAATGCGCGACACCAGCCGCGTCCGCCGTGCCGAAAAGATGGTACGGACCCGGCCCGCTAGCAGTGCGTAGACCCCGTCCGTCAAACCTGCGATCACCATGAAGGTGATACCGAGCACCAGCACCTGCGAGAGGTGATCCCTGCTCATGTCCATGAACTGCGGAATGAACGCGCCGAAGAAGATCAACAGTTTCGGATTCGAGAGCGCCACCACGAACCCTTGCAGGAAGAAGCCGCCGCGCGGCGGAGGCGGCGGCGCGTCGCCATCGATCCCTTCCACCGGAGAGCGGATCAGCTTGATGCCAAGCCAGACCAGATAGGCAACGCCCGCGAAGCGCACCCAGTCGAACCAGTAGCCCATGGTCGCCATCAGCGAGGTCAGGCCGACCGCAAGAATGCCGATCACGATCAACAGCCCCACCTGAACGCCGAGGATGTTCGTCAGCGCCGCTCGGGTGCCGTGGCGCAGGCCATTGGCGATCAAGAGCGTGACGATCGGCCCGGGCAACAATGCGAGCGCAATGCAGGCGGCGACAAAGGCGAGGTAGACCTGGAGGGACATAAGCGGGGGCTCTGGGGAATTTGCGTTGCCTGCATTATGCATGATGTGGATGTGAACGGAAGTGGTGCCACAACCCCCGCTGTCGTCCCTGCGAAAGCAGGGACCCATAACCACAGCCTCTCATGGTTTGAAAACACTGGAGCCCTGGCGAGCGCAACAACGCAATCCTGTGGTTATGGGTCCCGGACCGGCGCTCGCTGTCGCTCGCTTGTCCGGAACGACGGCGGAGAGATCGCGCTTATCGCCCACCCAGCGACGCCAGCATCCAGCGATGCATCTCGCCTGACGCAAGATACTCCAGCGCCTCGCGCTGCAGCTCGGAGGGCGTGGCGCTACCCTGCGCCACCGCGACCAGGAGATCGCAGCGGTGCGACAGCGCAATGCCGACGGCCAGGTGCTGCGCGCCGTCCCGCATTTTCAGGTCGTAGCTGCGCGAGCGTCCGGCCATGCCGGCGATGCGAACCGCCTTGCCTGCTTCGGTCGGCGCAAAGCGCGCGCTGATCAGGTCGAGATCGGCGACGCGGTCGACCTCGTCGTCATCGGCAACACCGGAGTCGCAATTGCAGAAGCCGATCTTCGGCCGCACATAGAGCTCGACGCCGGCCCCGCCCTCGCCGCAGGACGCACAGCGAAACGCGCGGCCGGCGGGCCAGCCGTCGCGCGGAAAGGTCCAGGCGATCTCCCGCCATTTCGGATGGCCGGCCGCTTGGCCGCGATCGATCGCCGGCCGCACGAGTTGATAAGCCCCCACGCCCGACAGCGCGCTGAGCGTGAGCACACCAGCGGCGATGGTGAGCCAGCGCCACATCGCCCTATTTCAGCCCTGCGATCGCGCGCGCGGGTCCGGTCATTTCCAGGATGTGCATGCCCGTGTTGGCGCGGTCGACGATGTAGATGTAGCCGCGGTCGTCGGTTTCGAGATTGTTGGTCTGGATCGCGACCTTGCAGCGGTCCTTGCCGTCGACGGGGACGCAGCGCTTGTCGGTCTTGTCTGATATCGACGGAATGAAATAACCGACCTCCTTTGGATGATAGGGATCGCGGATGTCGAGCGCGCGCACGCCCGCATTGAAGAAGGCGATGAAGGCCATCTTCTTGTAGAACACCGGCGCCATGCTTTCGTTGGACGAATGCGCGCCAAAGCGGCCGCCGCGCTCGCAGAAATTGCCGCTCGCTTCCGGCACAGTCCAGTTCGAGATCATCATCGGCCGCGTCTCGGTCGTGACGTCGGCGAACCACACCATCTGCCTGGGCTCGGCGCATTCGTTCAGGATCGCCTCGTCCACGATCATCACGATGTCCCTGACCTGGCCGTCCTTGTCTTTCGCGAATTCCGCGATCGGCATGCCCTTCATCGGAAACACCGTATGCGCGCCGTTGAAGGCCGACATCGGCATGCGCGCGACTTCGGGATAGCGCAGGTTCTCCGCCGTCGGCTCCTTCGGCCCGTTGAGCAGCTTGTTGCGGTCGACGATCTGCAAGAAGCCGCCCTTGTCGGTGCCGTAGCCGAAATAGACGCGGTTGCCTTCGGGGCCGAGCGAGATCGGCCCGTGCAGCTCGGTCGGCACCGCGCCGGTCGAGCCAGGCTCCTGGCCCGGCAAGCCGAAATCCCTGATCTTGGCGGGATGCGCGGGATCGGAGAGATCATAAACCTCCGTCATGCGGCGGGTTCGCCACTCCGGCACGCCCGAGACGAGATAGGCGATGCCGGTGTCGCATTCCCAGAAATTCTTGTGGGTGTCCTTCAGGCCCTGGCCGAGCTTGGTGACGAGCACAGGATTGGCGGGATCGGCGACGTTCCAGATCTCATGCCCCTCGCTGCCGACCGCGCGCAGCATGTAGACCGCGTTGGGATCGCCCTTGGGCAGGCTCTTGCCGTCGCAGACGCGCACCATCTGCGCGCCGCCCGACTCGTATTTCCCCTCCTGCCCCGGAATGTGTTTCAGATATTTCGGATGCGCGGGATCGGTGACGTCGACGATCGAGGTGCCGTTCGGCTCGGCATTGCCCGTCAGCGGGTTGAGGGGCATCGGAATATCGTCGGTGCCGCCGTGATGGCCGATATAGGCGATATAGCGGTCGCCCTGGTGATGGATGGTCGGCTGATAGGCGCTGCGCGCCTGCAGGTCGCTATATCCGACCAGCTTCATGTTCTGGGATTCTGGCGGCGCGCCGATCTTCTGCTGCTGCGCCGCGGCGCCGTTGGCGCAGACGACTGAAACTACGGCGAGAATTGCCAGCTCGACGCGACCACTCATGTTTTTCCACCCTGCTTACCGGCCAATCTTCGTTGGCTCTTCCGACACGATACCATAGCGGAGCCGGCTCACCTTGCACTACGCTCCGGAAGAACAAATTTTCGGGTTCCGGAATCGAGGCTGTCAACGAACCATGAAAACCAGCTTGCCGCGAAAGTGGCGGGATTCGCTTAAGCGGTGCGCGGCCACGGCCTCGCTGAGCTTGTAGCGTGTCACCTCCGGCGGACGGACAGCCCCGATCGCCGCCAGCGCCACGATACGTTCGAGATGCGGCCGATCGCGTCCGACGCTCGGACGTAACGCAACGACATCTCCCCGGTCCGGCTTTGGCGCCTGTGCGCCAGAGGCAATGAAGGCGGCCCGGCCGCCCGGTTTCAGCACGGCAAACGAGCGCTGCGCCACGTCTCCGCCGACCGTGTCGAACACCGCGTCGCAGCCGCTCACGGCCTTGGTGAAATCCACGGCATTGTAATCGATGATCTCATCGGCGCCGATTTCGCGCAGATAATCATGGTGCGGCGCGCTTGCGGTGGTGATCACGTGAGCGCCCAGATGTTTCGACAACTGTATGGCAAAGCTCGCGACACCGCCCGCGCCGCCCTGGATCAGGATCGTCTCGCCGGCCTTTAGTTTCAGCGTGTCTTCGATGGTGCAAATCGCCGTCAATCCGGCAAGCGCCAATGCTGCGGCATCGACATGGGACAAGCGGTCGGTTTTCCTGGCGACGATGGCTGCCTTGATCGCAATCTTCTCGGCATAGGCGCCCTCCTGGCCAACATCGCAGACCGCGAAGACCTCATCGCCGACACGCAGGTCGCTCACACCATCCCCGACTGCTGAAACGACCCCGGAGAAGTCCCGTCCAAGAATGTAGGGGAAATGCGCAAGCTGACCAGATTTGCCCGCGCGCACCTTCCAGTCCGCGCCATTGACGCTGGCGGCGACAATGTCAACCACCACCTCGCCGGATGAGGCCACGGGATCCGGCATCTCGCCGAATTTGAGAACCTCCGGTCCGCCGTGTCGTTCGATGAAGGCTGCCTTCATTGGTACTCCCCGCTTTGACGGAACAGCGTCGCATTTATGATCGACACATTCAAATTCGATCGGCCGCTTTTCCAAACCGGCGGGCAAGCGCAGAGCCAATGCCCGCGCCCCATGCCGGTGATCGTGCAAGCTGCCATCGATGCTTCAACCCTTGAACGTCGGCTGGCGCGGGTGGATGCAGTCCTTGAAGTCGTCACGGCCCTTCCATGCAGGCTCCGGCGGGTCCTGTCCGGCGCGAGGAACGTAGATTGACGGCTCGATCGACGGCATCGTCGGAATGTAGCGCGGACAATTCGGAAAGATCGCGCGCGCGGTGACGCGGACCATGAGCTGCGCGCCGACGGTTTCCGACAGCAGCGGGTCGCTATCGCTCACGCTCGCATGGCCATTGACGCGCAACCGCCGCGGCTTGCCGTGCATGGCGACGAACAGCAGACCGACATTGGAATTGGCGACGATATTGCCAAGGCTCTTGAACATGCCGTTCCCGTCATAGTCGGGAAATGCGATCTCACAAGGCGCGGTCACCCGGACAAAGCCAGGCTCGCCGCCCTTGAACGAGCAATCCGGCCGTCCTTCGGCATCCGCGGTCGCCAGGAAGAAATACGGCAGGCTTTCGATGAACAGCTTGTCCTCAGGCGTGAATTCGGTGTGCATGAGCTTCTCTTCCAGCCGATCCGAAATCCGGCGGCTGTCGAACCGGTCCTGTAGTTGCCGGTTTCCCTCGTGATACATCACGCTCGCAGGCATGTGTTTCCTCCTGCCATGAATGTCTCGCTATGAACGTCTTGCTTTTTATGAACGTCTTGCCTTGAGTTTCTTGCGCGTTGGTGGTCGGCCTCGGCCGGACGCGGCAAAGCATACCACCCTATCGTCACACCGAATACAGCAGGAGCCAACCGATGCTGCAACTCTATGGAAACACAAGGTCGCGCGCGATACGGTGTTTGTGGATGCTGGAAGAGGTCGGCAAGCCCTATCAGCTCGTGGACAAGAGCCTCCGCGCGGACGATCTGCACAGTGCGGAATATCTGCGATTGAATCCCAATGCCCGGATCCCGACGCTGGTCGACGGCGATCTGGTGCTGTGGGAGTCGATGGCCATCAATCTCTATCTCGCCCGGAAATATGACGGGCCGATGCACTGCGCGAGCGCGGAAGTGCTGGGCCTCGCGGCGCAGTGGAGTTTCTGGGCGATGCTGGAGATCGAGCACCTGCTGCTCGATCTGTTGAACCATCGTGCAGTGTTGCCCGAGTTTGCGCGTGATCTCTCCGCCGTCGAACGGGACGAGCTGTTGTTGAGGAAGCCGCTGACGGTGCTCAACAGCTGCCTTGACCGGACGCTTCCATCTGGCCGGCGACGGCTTCACCGTTGCGGATCTGAACGTCGCGGGCGTTCTGATGTGGGGCAAGATCGCGCGGCTGGATCTGTCGGCCTATCCCGATCTCGCCAAATGGCTCGACCGCTGCCTGGCACGGCCTGCCTATGCGCGCCTGCGCGAACGATCGAAAGGCAAATAGCTTCTCGAAGCCGACTGCGCCAACGCGATCGACGCACCGGAAAATTCACACTTGACATGCAACCATATGGTTGCCTATTATGCTTGCCATGGATGAGGTCTTCAAGGCGCTGGCGGACGCCTCCCGGCGTTCGCTGCTGGACAGGCTTCACGCCAAAAACGGGCAGACGCTGGGCGAACTCTGCGACGGCCTCGACATGACGCGTCAGGCCGTGACGAAGCACCTTGCGATCCTGGAAGGGGCCAACCTGGTCACGACCTTCAGGCAGGGCCGCGAGAAGCTGCACTATTTGAACCCGGTCCCGATCCATCAGATCGGCGAACGCTGGATCAAGAAATTCGAGCGCGGCAAACTCACCGCGCTCTCTGAGTTGAAAAGGCAATTGGAGAAGCGCGATGAGTAAACCGGAATTCGTCTACGTCACTTATATCGAGACGACGCCGGAGAAATTGTGGGAGGCGCTGACCGACAGCCAGTTCACGCGGCAATACTGGTTCGACACCGAGGTCAGGTCCGACTGGAAGGTGGGCTCGCCCTTCGCGCTCGTGATGGGCGGCAAGACCACCGATACCGGAGAGATCCTGGAGTCCGACCGGCCGCGGCGGCTTTCCTACACCTTCAAGCACGAACTCAATGAGGACATGCGCAAGGAGCCGGCGACAAAGGTCGTCTTTGCCATCGAGCCCCATGGAAATCTCGTGAAGCTGACCGTGACGCATGAAGGTTTTGGCGCCGGCAGCAAGCTGCTTGACGGCATCTCCCGGGGATGGCCCGCCATTCTGTCGGGGCTCAAGAGCCTGCTCGAGACCGGCAAGGCCGTTGCGATCCCGCCGGAAGCCCTCGGCATCGAGGGCTTTGAAGTGCGATGAAATTCTATCGGGGAGCGCGAGCTCAAATGAATATCGACAAGTTCAAGCCGCTGACGGTCTACACCATCTACATCGCCTCCACGCCGGAGAAGGTGTGGGAGGCGCTGACCTCGGCCGAGTTCAGCAGGAAGTATTTCTTCGGCAATTCGGTCGAGGTCGAGCAAAGGGTCGGCGGCGCCTATGTCGTGCGCACGCCCGACGGCGCGCTGCATATCTCGGGCGAGGTGGTCGAATGCGATCCGCCGAGGAAGCTGACCTTCACCTTCAACGTCAACTGGCCGGCGCTGATCGACAAGCTCGGGCCGACGCTGGTCAGTTACGAAATCGAGCAGGCCGGTGACGCCGTGAAGCTCACCATGAGCGAACAGCACGACCGGCCGCTGAGTGACGATATCTTGTCGGGCGGCCGCCAGGGCTGGCCCGCGATTCTCTCGAGCCTGAAGAGCGTGCTGGAGACGGGCAAGCCGCTGGCCGTCAGGATGGCCCCGCCGGCGCGGATGCTCGCGGCGCTGAAGGAGTTGGGGATCGAGACGCCGTAATTCACTGTCGTCCCGGACAAGCGAGCGCCAGCGAGCGCGATCCGGGACCAATAACCACAGGCCCTCGTGTCGGGCAAAGCGGCAAACCACCGGCTCTTATCAACAATGACCGCCTGGGGTTATGGGTCACAGCCTTCGCGGGGACGACGTCGGAGGTTGTTTTGCGCCCGGCAATGACGAGCAATAATCACGCAGCCACCGGCGCCACGATCCGCCGGTAGAGATGCCACGTCGCATGGCCGAGCACCGGTAGCGTCACCAGAAGCCCGAGGAACCAGGGGATCGTGGAGACGACCAGAAGCACGGTGATCGCGGCGGCCCAGCCGATCATCGGCAGCGGGCTCGCCACCACCGCCCGCACGCTCGTCACCATCGCCGTGACGAAATCGACCTCGCGGTCGAGCAGCAGCGGGAACGAGACCACGGTCAGCGAAAACAGGATCAGCGACAAGACCGCGCCCTCGAGATTGCCGATGATGAGGAACAACAGCCCCTCGTTGGTGGTGAGCAGCACCGTGATGAATTCGCTCAGGCTGGAGAACGAGGCGTGCAGGCCGAGGATGAGCGCGATCAGGAGCCGAACCTGGTACATCCACACCACGAAGAAGAACAGGCTGACGAAGGCCATCCAGCCGATCTCGCTGCGCGAACGCACGGTGGACCAGATCGCCGGGATCGAGACCGGCTCGCCGCGCTCGCGCCGACGGCTGATCTCGTAGAGGCCGATCGCGACGAACGGCCCGATCAGGGCGAAGCCCGCGGCCAGCGGGTAGGCGAAATAGACCATGCCGAAGGCGGTGAGGCACAACACGATGACCGTGCCGCCCGCCGCATAAAGTCCTCCCAGCACGAGCCCGTAGATCGGATAGGCCTGGAAATCGCGCATGCCCTGGATCAGCGCTTCGGCTATGTCGGCCACGGTGACGTGCCGCACCACGGGATCGACCTTCCCCGAAATCGACATGCGGCCCTTCCTCCCAGATTGTTTGGGACAATTGGCCTCGCCTCGGCACGCTGCGCGTTGATCTGGGTCAAGTTGGATAAATCTCCCAGGTTGGCTTGCGACCCGTCATTGCGAGGAGCAAAGCGACGAAGCAATCCATATTTCCGCGGGTGGAGAGATGGATTGCTTCGCGGAGCCTGTCATCGGGCGCGCATTCGCGCGACCCGTTGGCTCGCAATGACGCAAACCATGGCAACCGCATTCGCGGGGACGACGGTGGCGAGAGCGGCTACCCCCGCGCACGCAACTCCCTTCGCAGCACCTTGCCGGTCGCGGTCATCGGCAGTGTGTCGGCGAACTCGACGTGGCGCGGATATTCGTGGGCGGCGAGCTGCACCTTGACGAAATCCTGGATTTCGCGCGCGAGTCCGGCACAAGGCCGGGCATGACGAAGGGGCCTGAATTTCGTGCGAGGTCAGGACGAGAGCGCCGCCTTCACCAGACCGCTCGCCTTGGCAAAATCCATCTGGCCGGCGTACTTGGCCTTCAGCGCGCCGATCACCTTGCCCATGTCCTTGATCCCCACAGCATTGGTCTCCGCGATGACGGACGAGATCGCCTGCTTCACGTCGTCCTCCGACATCTGCTTGGGCAGATAGGACGAGATGATCGCGATCTCCTCGCGCTCCTGCGTCGCAAGCTCGGCGCGGCCGCCCTTGTCGTAGAGCTCGACTGCCTCCTGGCGCTGCTTGATCATCTTCTGCAGCACGCCGAGCAGGTCGCCGTCGGAGAGCGGCGGCTTGCCCTGCCCGCGGGCCTCGATGTCGGCGTTCTTGATGGTCGAATTGACCATGCGCAGCGTGGAAACCTTGCGTTCGTTCTTGGCCTTCATGGCCTCCTTGACCGCATTGTTGATGTCGTCGCGCAGCATGGTTTTGTCCTTTTATGGCGTCAGCTCCCTGATCTAGGCCGTTCGCGGGCCTGAAACAATCGGGTCCCGGCCCGCTCGGCCCCAATTATGCGGGAAACGCATGTGTATCCGTCACTTACGGCTTTGACGCGAGCGCCTCGCGCGACTATGTAGAGGCCTCATGACGACATCAGAAAACGACGCCGCCTGGCCGGACCACAAACCGACCGCGCTCCTCGTGCTCGCCGATGGCACGGTGCTGGAAGGCTTCGGCCTCGGCGCCGAGGGCCACGCCGTCGGCGAGGTCTGCTTCAACACCGCCATGACCGGCTATGAGGAGATCCTCACCGATCCCTCCTATGCCGGGCAGCTCATCACCTTCACCTTCCCGCATATCGGCAATGTCGGCACCAACGATGAAGATATCGAGACGGTGAACATGGCCGCGACGCCGGGCGCGCGTGGCGTGATCCTGCGCACCGCCATCACCGATCCCTCGAACTACCGCGCCAAGCGCCATCTCGACCAGTGGCTGAAGGCCCGCGGCATCATCGGCCTTTCCGGCATCGACACCCGCGCGCTGACGGCGCTGATCCGCGTCAAGGGCATGCCGAACGCGGTGATCGCGCACGCCAGGGACGGCAAGTTCGATCTGCATGGCCTTAAAGAGGAGGCGCGCGAATGGCCGGGCCTCGAAGGCATGGACCTCGTGCCGATGGTGACCTCCGCCCAGCGCTTCACCTGGGACGAGACGCCGTGGGCGTGGGAGAAGGGTTTTGGCCGGCAGAGCGCGCCCGAGTTCAACGTGGTCGCGATCGACTACGGCATCAAGCGCAACATTTTGCGCCTGCTGGCCGGCGTCGGCTGCAAGGTCACGGTGGTGCCGGCGACGACCTCGGCCGAAGACATTCTGGGCATGAAGCCGGACGGCGTGTTCCTGTCGAACGGCCCCGGCGATCCCGCCGCGACCGGCGAATATGCGGTGCCGGTCATCAAGAAGGTGATCGAGTCGGGCACGCCGACCTTCGGCATCTGTCTCGGCCACCAGATGCTGGGCCTCGCCGTCGGCGCGCAGGACGATGAAGATGCATCAGGGCCATCACGGCGCCAATCACCCGGTGAAGGACGAGACCACCGGCAAGGTCGAGATCACCTCGATGAACCACGGCTTTGCCGTGGACCAGGCGACGCTGCCGAAAGGTGCGACGCAGACGCATATCTCGCTGTTCGACGGCTCCAATTGCGGCATCGCGCTCGACGGCAAGCCGGTGTTCTCGGTGCAGTACCACCCCGAGGCCTCGCCGGGCCCGCGCGACTCGCATTATCTGTTCGACCGTTTTGCGGATTTGATGCGGAAGCAGAAGCGGGCGTAGAGCCACACCGTCATTTGCGAGCCAACGGGTCGCGCGAATGCGCGCCCGATGACAGGCTCCGCGAAGCAATCCATTGCCAGCCCAGTTCGCGGCTCGATGGATTGCTTCGTTCGCCAGCGCTCCTCGCGATGACGCCGGTGGTCAGGCCGGCGACATCATGGCCCGCGCATTACGGACATGTCCCACGACGCTGGATCAGCGGCGGCGTTCTGTGGTTGACTTTCCCCGTCCCAGATCAGGCGAACATGATCGGGCCAACAAGGGAAACCTCTCCAATGACCAACCCCGACATGACCATTCGCGACATTCGCGTGACGATGCTGCGCATGCCCTGGGCCGACGATCCCTGGCTCAAGGGCCACGCGCTGGGGCAAATGCGCGACATCCTGATCTGCGACGTCGAGACATCGGGCGGCATCACCGGCATGGGTTATCTGTTTCTGTTCCGTCCTGGAATGAAGTCGATCGCCGCCTGTCTCGAGGAGTGCATCATCCCGCGGATCAAGGGCAAGGACGCCACCGCCATCGAGGCGATCTGGCGCGATCTGTGGACCGCGACCATGACCTATGGCCGCGGCGGCATCGCCACGATGGCGATGTCGGCGCTCGACATCGCGCTGTGGGACGCGGTGGGCAAACGCGCCGACCTGCCCCTGCATCGGCTGTGGGGCCATTACCGTTCGCAAATTCCGATCTACGGCTCGGGCTGCTTCCGCGGCGCCGGCGGCGACGGCATGATCGAGAAGGCGCTGCACTACGTGAAGCAAGGCTACAAGGCGATCAAGATGCAGGTCGCGCATGTCCGCTCGCCGGCCGAGGATCTCGACAATGTGCGCCGCATGCGCGAGGCGGTGGGACCCGATATCGACATCATGATCGACGTCAATATGGGCTGGAGCGCGGACGTGGCGATCGAGATGGGGCGCAAGTTCGAGAAATATAATATCTACTGGCTCGAGGAGCCGGTGCCGGCCGATGATTTCGCCGGCTATCAACGCGTTGCCGCAGCCCTCGACATGCGCGTGGTCGGCGGCGAAACCCATTTCACGCGCTACGATCTGCGGCCATTCTTCCTCAATCCCTGCCTGCCGATCCTGCAGCCCGATCCGATGCGCGGCGGCATGACCGACCTGCGCAAGATCGCAACCCTCGCCGACACGTGGGGCATCACCATTGCGCCGCATCTGTTTCCCGAACTGAACGTGCACCTCTTGGCCTCGATCCCGAACGGCATCTGGTGCGAGAATATGGGACTGATCGACGATCTCTGGGTCGATCCGCCCGCAATCAAAGACGGCATGATCACGGCGCCGGAGCGGCCCGGCCATGGGCTCAAGTTCAAGGAAGAGGTGATGAAGTTCCGGATTTAGAGCATGATCCGGGAAAGTGTGTAGCGGTTTTCCGAAAAGATCATGCTCAAACAAAAACTGGAACGGGATGACTTCTCGAAGAAGAGTCATCCCGTTCCAGCCGCGGCAGGAACGCAAGGCGTGGCGGCTGGTTGATCCACGCCTGGTTTTCGTGAGGAGGAGAATTTCATGTCCGTCGTCCACGAAAAAAACGAGCCTGTGCCGATCGTCTTCGCAGACGACGGCCTTGTGCCGAACAACCCGATGCCGTTCCTGATCTACAAGGGCGCGGTCGCGCCCGATCGGAGCCATCCCGAAGAGACGATCGAAAAATTGTTCGGCGCCAATGGATGGGGCGCCATGTGGCGGAACGGCGTCTACGACTTCCTGCATTATCATGCGACCGTGCATGAGGTGCTCGGCATCGCCCGCGGCCACGCGCGCGTGCGCTTCGGCGGCGACAGGGGCAAGGTGTTCGAGATTTCAGCCGGCGACGTCGCGATCCTCCCCGCGGGCACCGGGCATCAATGTCTTTCGGCCACCCCCGACTTCTCCGTCGTCGGCGCCTATCCGCCGGGACCGCCCATGGATCTCGTGCGGCCGACGCCGGAGAGTCATGCGAAGGCGCTGAAGACGATTCCGGAAGTGAAATTGCCGAAGACCGATCCGGTGATGGGCGCGGGTGGCCCACTCGTGCGACTGTGGCGCGCGGCTGGAGCATGATCCGGAAAAGTGTGTAGCGGTCTTCCGAAAAGATCATGCTCAAACAAAGAGCTAAAGCGCGATGTCGATTCAACCTAATCTCATCGCGCTTTAGCGCGGCGCGAGAACGTTGAAAACCGCAGGAGTCGCGCCAAACCATTCGCCAGCAACTTCGTGCGACGAGATGACAGCACGATCGTGACTGGCTCCGACTTTCCGTCTGTGCTAATATCGTACCCGTGGAGGTAGCCGCAACGTCGCGCTTCTACGATTTGGCTCTATAACACTAATTCCAGCGCCCAGTTTTTGATTTCCGCGAACGCCATGCGGTGCTCAACGCGGCCGATGGTGCATGTTCGCTTGCATGCCCGATCTCTCGGCTCCGCAGCGGGAGAGTTTCCAAATCGCTCAGACAATCATTGCAAGAGGGATGGATGTCATGCGTACCACCAAACCCAACCAACGATTCCTGTTGGCCACCGGTCTTGCGAGCCTGCTCATCGCTTTGCCCAGCCTTCTCGCGGCCCAACAAATCACGGGCACGCCGGGAACGCCGGGCGCCACGATGACGCTCGATGGCAAGCAGCTTCCGCCTGAGCCTCCGAAGTTCGGCGGCGTGATCAACGAGACGGCCAAGGATTCCAAGCCGTACTGGCCGCCCTCGGTCGTGCCGCCCAAGGGCGCGCCGAACGTGTTGCTGATCATGACCGATGACCAGGGCTATGGCGTGTCCGGCACCTTTGGCGGCGTCATCCCGACCCCGAACATGGATCGCATCGCCAAGGCGGGATTGCGCTACACGCAGTTTCACTCCACGGCGCTCTGCTCGCCGACGCGGGCAGCGCTTGATCACCGGCCGCAACCACCATTCGGTCGGGTTCGGCGTCATCGGCGAAATGTCGACCGGCTATCCCGGCTATGATTCCGTCATCGGCCCGGAGAGCGCGACGATCGGAACCATTCTCCGCGACAACGGATATGCCACGTCGTGGTTCGGCAAGAACCATAACACCCCGACCTATCTGTACAGCGCGGCCGGACCATTCGACCAATGGCCGGTCGGAATGGGTTTCGAGTACTTCTACGGGTTCATGGGTGGCGAGACCGACCAGTGGACGCCCTATCTGTTTCGCAACACGACCCAGGTATTTCCATGGATCGGCAAGCAAGACTACAACCTCATCACCGACATGGCGGACGACGCCATCAACTACATGAACGGGCTAAACGCGGCGGCACCCGAAAAACCGTTCTTCGTCTATTACGTGCCCGGTGGCACGCATTCGCCGCATCAACCGAAGAAGGAATGGATCGACAAGTTCAAGGGCAAGTTCGACATGGGTTGGGAGAAGCTGCGCGACCAGATCTTCGCCAACCAGAAGCGGCTCGGGGTCATCCCGGCGAATACCCAGCTCACCCCCTGGCCGGATACCCTGCCGAAGTGGGACTCGCTTTCCTTCGTGCAAAAGAAGCTCTACGCGCGCGAGGCTGAGGTGTTTGCCGGTTACGCCGCCTATACCGACAATGAGATCGGCCGCGTCATCCAGGCGGTCCAGGACATGGGCAAGCTCGACAACACGCTGATCATCTATATCAGCGGCGACAACGGCACCAGCGCCGAAGGCACGCTTGAAGGCACGCCGAACCAGATGACCGCCTACAACGGCATTCTGAACCTCCCGGAAGCCGAGCTGATGCTGCATTACGAGGATTGGGGCTCCGACAAGACCTACCCGCATATGTCGGTGGCATGGTCGTGGGCGTTCGATACGCCGTTCAAATGGACCAAGCAGGTGGCATCGCATTTCGGCGGCACAAGGCAAGGCATGGCCATCTCATGGCCCGGCCACATCACGGACGTCGGTGGCATCCGCACCCAATTCCATCACATGATCGACATCGTGCCGACGATCCTCGAAGCCACGGGCATCCAGGCTCCCGCAACGGTCAACGGCATCGCGCAAAAGCCCATCGAGGGCGTGAGCATGGCCTACACGTTCGACAAGGCGAACGCCAACGCACCGTCAAAACGCGACACCCAGTATTTCGAGATGTTCGCCAATCGCGGAATCTACCACGATGGCTGGTACGCCATGCACGACGCCGCCGGTGCCACCGTGGCGTCATGGGAACGGCAAAGCTGCCCGAGATCAACGAATACAAATGGGAACTCTACAACATCACCGACGACTATTCGCAAAACAACGACCTCGCCGCCAAGAATCCCGACAAGTTGAAGGAGATGCAGGCGCTGTTCCTGACGGAGGCGGCGAAATACCAGGTCTTGCCGCTGGACAACTCGATCCTGCCCCGCCTCGTGACACCGCGGCCGAGCGCAACCGCCGGAAAAACCGTTTTCACGTATTCCGGTGAGAATCCCGGCATTCCGGATGGAAACACCCCGAGCATCCTCAACAAGGACTACACCATCACCGCGGAGATCACCGTCCCCCAGGGCGGCGCGGAAGGAATGATCGCCACTTACGGCGGTCGTTTCGGCGGATACGGCCTGTACCTGCTCAAGGGCAAGCCGGTGTTTGTCCTACAACTTGCTCGATCTGGAACGGTACCGCTGGGAAGGCGGCGTGGGAGGTCGTGACTTGTTTAGCGATGCGCTCAAGCCCGGCAAACACACGATCGTGTTCGATTTCAAGTACAACGGCCCCGGCCCGGGCAAGGGTGGCACCGGTGTACTGACGGCCGATGGCAAGCTGGTGGCCGCAAAGACGATCCCACACACGATTCCGTTCCTGATGGCGATCGACGAAACCTTCGACATCGGCAGTGACACCCGCACGGCGGTGGACGACAGCTACAAGCTGCCGTTCCGCTTCACCGGGAAGATCGACAAGCTGACCTACAAGCTTGGCCCGACGCAGCTCTCGAGCGACGAGCAGCGCATCATCCAGCACGCCCGCGCCAAAGCGAGCGACTAGCCCAATGCGCGTTGATCTGCGGGCATCAAGGGATGCCCGCAGATTTCGCCTTCGATCATTAGCGGGAGTCAGAAGATATCCTCCAACAATTGGCCCTACAGCATCTAATTCCAGGAATCCTGGTTTGATTTCCGTCTGCGCCATGCAGCGTCTGGTGCGGGCGAAGATGCATTTTCCACGGCATGCGCGACCTCTCACGCTTGGCGCGGGAGTGCTTACAGGCCGTCCGATCTGATTCAGGTGGAGGATTTCTCGCTCGTCACATCGAGCTGAAAAGCAGGGCAACCGCAATTCTCGAAAATCAACGGGAGTGGACATTATGAATACGTCGATCAGATTCCTGTCAGGATCCTTCGCCTGTGCGATCCTGGCAATGCCTCTCATGGCTGCCGCCCAGACCTCGTCGCCTATTCCCCCGATCCTTGTCACCCCAGACAGCGTGGAGACGCGCGTCGGCAAGCTCGAGTTCAAGGATGGCGCGCCGAGCGTGGCGACGGCTGACAAGATCTACGACACCCTGGATTTCACCCGCGGTCTTGCCGCCTTCCTCAACAGCTATGGTGGTGCTTCCGCCTACGCGATCCGCAAGGGATTCATCGAAGTCGGCGCAGAGGACAATTCGGTCGTCATATTTCCCGATCTGATGGATTCGAAATCCCTGTTCCTCACCGCCAACGCCGACACCGTCTACTACCTTGCGGTCGTCGACCTGACGAAGGGGCCGATGGTGGTTGAACAGCCGCCGAAGGGACTTGGGACCATCAACGACATGTGGTTCGGCTGGATCATCGATGTTGGATTTCCCGGCCCCGACCGCGGCGAAGGTGGAAAATATCTGATCCTGCCACCCGGTTATGACGGACCGATTCCGGAAGGCGGCTTTTACGTCGCCCGATCCAGGACGACGCGGGTGTTGTACGCCTGTCGGGCATTTCTCACCGACGGCGATCCGAAGCCGACCGCCGAGCTGATCAAGAAGAACCTCAAGATCTATTCCTACACACCGGGCGGCTTCGGCACGAGCATCGCGACCGCGCTCGAGGGCAAGGTCAGGCTGGAGGTCAATCCGCCGGTTCCCGCGACCAAATTCGTGGAGGCCAGCGGGAAATCGTTCAACACGATTCCTCCGAGCGACTACTCGTTCTTCGAGATGATCAACGCCAACATCCAGCAGGAGCCGGCCAACTCCTACAACACGGAGCTTGCGGGACAATTGGCGGCCATCGGGATCGTAAAGGGAAAGCCCTTCAATCCGGACGCCCGGATGCGCAAAATTCTCACCGACGCAGCCGCGGTCGGAAACGCTGCCGGGCGCGTGCTGAACTGGCGTCCGAGCGATGCCCTGAACTGGACTTATTACCCCAACTCATCTTGGAGCAACATGCTGTGGCAGGGCGGCGCCAATTTCGAAACCCCGCCTCCGATGATCACCAGGGAAGGTATGTTCAAGCCATTGCCGGCGACCGGCGCGCGCACCCTCGATTCCAGAACAGCGTTTTACTACGGCTACACGCTCGACTCCCCGGGCATGATCATGCGGCTGCCGCGCGTCGGCTCGCAATATCTCATGGGCTTTCTTGACGGAGACAAGAAGGATTTGGACGGAGGCAAGACCTACAAGGTGACACTGCCGAAAGGCATTCCCGCCGCTGCGTTCTGGTCGTTCACGCTCTACGATAACCAGTCGCGCTCGATGCTCGACACCCCGCAACGCTATCCGCGCGCCGGCAGCCAGAGCTATCCATCGCCCGCCGCCGAAGCGGACGCGGACGGCTCCACGACGGTTTATTTCGGTCCGACCCAGCCTGCGGGCGTGAAGCGGGGCAACTGGATTCAGACCGTGCCGGGCAAGGGGTGGTTCACGCTGCTTCGCCTCTATGGCCCGCTAGAGCCGTTCTTCACCAAAGAGTGGCGGCTGAGTGAGATCGAAATGGTGAAGTGAGTTCATTTATAGTCCTGGAGTTCAACGAACCGGATAGGGAGCGCCGGGCGAAAGCGTATTTTTGACAACGCCTCAGCCGCCTCCAATGCTTCGCATCGTAGCCGATGCAAAACGTCGGCGTTCTTGGTTCCAAGAACGGCGGCCAAGGGTCGCCTATATGCACCCTCTCCCACAAGGAGGGAGGGGGAAGAGCTACGCCGCGTTGCTGCCTTCCTGGCGGCTCGCCTCGAACAGGAACCAGGTGCGCCGCTCGGTCTCGTCGATGAAGGCCTCGAGCAGGCCCGCAGTGCCGGAATCCTCGAGGTCGTCGCAGAGCTTGTGGGCTTTGCGCATCGCGGCCGCCATGTGCTTGTTGTCCTCCATCAATTCGCGCAGCATCTCGCGCGGCGGGACGTAATCCTCGTCATTGTCGTGGATGGTCTGCAGCTTGGCGACCTGCCCGATCGACTTCAGCGTCGAGCCGCCGAGCTTGCGCACGCGCTCGGCGAGCTGGTCGGTGGTGGCGAAGATCGCATCCGACTGCTCGTCCAGCATCAGGTGGTAGTCGTGAAAATGCCGGCCCGAGACATGCCAATGGAAGTTCTTGGTCTTCAGGTAGAGCGCGAAGGCGTCGGCCAGGAGCGTATTGAGCGAGGCCGAAATCTTGCTCACGCCCTCGGGCGACAGGTCGGTCGGAGTGTCGAGGTCGGGGGAGATTTTGTCGCGCTTGTTGTCATTCTTGGCTTTGCTCACGTTGCACCTTCCTGTTAGGAACCGGGCCGTAGACACGGGCTGTCGGACCCGTTAACGCAGCATTCGGGCGCGGGTTCCTCGCGAGGAACCCCTGTTTTTGCCGGACCGGCGGGGCCATGGACGACTGGATCGACTATTACGATTCCACGCATACGATCTATGCGAGCAAGCACCATCGCGACCTGCATTTCGAGGTCATCGCGCGCGACATCATCGGCTACATCTCGTCCAGGGATGCGGTCGTGCTCGACTATTCCTGCGGCGAGGCGCTGTCGGCGGCAAGGGTGGCGGAGGCCAGCGGCATGCTGATCCTGGCCGAGCCTGCGCCTGGCGTGCGCGGCCGGCTGATCGCGCGCTTTGCGCCGAACACAAAAATCAGGGTGCGATCGCTGGAAGACGTGCGGAAAATGCACGAGAAATCCATCGACCTCGTGGTGATGAACTCGGTCGCGCAATATATGACGCCGCAAGAGCTGGACTCGGCGCTGGCCATCGTCAACCGCCTGCTCAAGCCGGCCGGCCGCCTCGTGCTCGGCGATATCCTGCGGCCCGAGGTCGGCATGGGGAGAGACGTCGTCGCGCTGTTGCGCTTTGCGGCGAAACACGGTTTCCTGAAGGACGCGCTGATCGGGCTGCTCTCGACCGCTTTGTCGGACTACCGCCAGTTGCGTGCGAAAGTCGGGCTGACGCGCTACAGCGAGGAAGAGATCATCGAGAAGCTTGCCGCAGCCGGATTCAGCGCTTCGCGCGCGCGTCAGAATATCGGCCACAATCCCTGGCGCATGACCTTTTTGGCGCGCCACGCGTTGGCCCACGGTTAGAGCGCGATCGCGCTCCAGTTTCGTGGTTGATCATGATCTTCTCGAAAGACCCGTGACCGCTTCTTCGGATCATGCTCGTGGGTTAGGGTTAACCCGCACTAGCGATGGCCCCGGCCTCCCCGATCCGTAATGATCGCCTCGGCCCGGTGGCGGAATGGCCTCTACGCGAGAGCGGTGCAACGCTCTTTATCCTGGTTCAAATCCAGGCCGGGTCTCCAGCCTTCGCTGCTCCGCAGCTTCGGCTGGGCAAGCCAGCCTGCCCCGGCCAGAGCTACGACCGGGCGAGCCGGCCAAGACAGCCCTGTTTCCTGCTTTCCTGTCGAAAGCCTCCTTGCCCCGCCGAAGCTCAGACGAGCGAAGGCGGGAAAAGCCGGTTGATGGGCCGCCCAAAGCCCTTTTACCCCTGAGAAATCTGGTCTAAAGACCCCCAGCGCGCGAGGGCCTCCCTCACGCTAGTTGCTCGAGGGACGCGCTGACGGCGCGCCCTTTTTTTGTGCCCAAAGAGCCAGCGAGACCTGATGCCGAAACGAACCGACATATCCACCATCCTGATCATCGGCGCCGGCCCGATCGTGATCGGCCAGGCCTGCGAATTCGACTATTCCGGCACGCAGGCGGTGAAGGCGCTCAAGGAAGAGGGATATCGGGTCGTCCTGGTCAACTCCAATCCGGCGACCATCATGACCGATCCGGAATTGGCCGATGCCACCTATATCGAGCCGATCACGCCGGAGATCGTCGCCAAGATCATCGAGAAGGAGCGCCACGTCGTTCCCGGCGGCTTTGCGCTGTTGCCGACCATGGGCGGGCAGACCGCGCTGAACTGCGCGCTGTCGCTGCGGCGCCAGGGCACGCTCGCCAAATTCGACGTCGAGATGATCGGCGCCACGGCGGATGCGATCGACAAGGCGGAGGACCGCCAGCTTTTCCGCAACGCCATGGAGAAGATCGGCCTGCAGACGCCGAAATCGCGACTCGCCAACGCCTCTGCCTTGAAGAAATCCTACCGCGACAAATATCTGGCCGAGCGCGCCAGGCTGTCCGGCGCCGAACTGGACGAACTCGAACGGCAGTGGACGCTCGGCGAGAACGAGCGCCGCAAACGCTACCAGGAGCACGCGCTCGGCGAAGCGCTGATGGCGCTGTCGGAGATCGGCCTGCCCGCGATCATCCGTCCCTCCTTCACCATGGGCGGCACCGGCGGCGGCGTCGCCTACAACAAGGAAGAATTCCTGGACATCATCGAGCGCGGGCTCGATGCGTCGCCGACCAATGAAGTGCTGATCGAGGAATCCGTTCTCGGCTGGAAAGAGTTCGAGATGGAGGTCGTGCGCGACAAGAAGGACAATTGCATCATCATCTGCTCGATCGAGAACCTCGATCCGATGGGCGTGCACACCGGCAATTCCATCACGATTGCGCCGGCGCTGACGCTGACCGACAAGGAATACCAGATCATGCGCGACGCCTCGATCGCGGTGCTGCGCGAGATCGGGGTGGAGACCGGCGGCTCCAACGTCCAGTTCGGCGTCAACCCGGCCGACGGCCGCATGGTCGTGATCGAGATGAACCCGCGGGTATCGCGCTCGTCCGCGCTCGCCTCGAAGGCAACGGGCTTTCCGATCGCGAAAGTCGCCGCGAAACTCGCGGTCGGCTACACGCTGGACGAGATCGCCAACGACATCACCGGCGGCGCGACCCCGGCCTCGTTCGAGCCGACCATCGACTATGTCGTGACGAAAATCCCGCGCTTTGCGTTCGAGAAATTCCCCGGCGCCGCCACCACGCTGACTACCTCGATGAAATCGGTCGGCGAAGTCATGGCGATCGGCCGCACCTTCCAGGAGAGCCTGCAGAAGGCGCTGCGAGGGCTCGAAACGGGTCTCACCGGCCTCGACGAGATCGACATCGAGGGCATCGGCCGCGGCGACGACAAGAATGCGATCCGCGCGGCGCTCGGCACGCCGACGCCGAACCGCATCCTGCAGGTCGCCCAGGCCATGCGGCTCGGCTGGACCGACCACGACATCTTCAATTCCTGCAAGATCGACCCGTGGTTCCTCGCCGAGATGCGCGGCATCGTCGAGATGGAAGCCAAGGTCCGCAAGCACGGCCTGCCGAACAATGCGTTCGGCATGCGCAGCCTGAAAGCCATGGGCTTTTCCGACGCGCGGCTTGCCGTGCTGACCGACACCACCGAAGCCGAAATCACCGCCGGGCGCCATGCGCTCGGCGTCCGCCCGGTCTTCAAGCGCATCGACACCTGCGCGGCGGAATTCGCCTCGCCCACCGCCTACATGTACTCGACCTACGAGGCGCCGTTCGCGGGATCCCTCGCCGACGAGAGCGCGCCGTCGGACAAGAAGAAGGTCATCATCCTCGGCGGCGGCCCGAACCGGATCGGCCAGGGCATCGAGTTCGACTATTGCTGCTGCCATGCCTGCTTCGCGCTGCACGACGCGGGCTATGAAAGCATCATGATCAACTGCAATCCGGAAACGGTGTCGACCGACTACGACACCGCGGACCGCTTGTACTTCGAGCCGCTGACGGCGGAGGACGTGCTCGAGATCGTCGATACCGAGCGCAAGAACGGGCAGCTCGCAGGCGTGATCGTGCAGTTCGGCGGCCAGACGCCGCTCAAGCTGGCGCGGCCGCTGGAAGCCGCCAACGTGCCGATCCTCGGCACCTCGCCCGACGCGATCGATCTCGCCGAAGACCGCGATCGCTTCAAGCGCGTGCTCGACAAGCTGCACCTGAAGCAGCCGAAGAACGGCATCGCCTATTCGGTCGAGCAGGCGCGCCTCGTCGCCGCCGACCTCGGCCTGCCGCTCGTGGTGCGCCCGTCCTATGTGCTCGGCGGCCGCGCCATGCAGATCATCCGCGAGGAGAACCAGCTCTCCGACTACCTGCTCGGCACCTTGCCCGAGCTGGTGCCCGGCGATGTCAAGGCGCGCTATCCCAATGACAAAACCGGCCAGATCAATACCGTGCTTGGCACCAATCCGCTGCTGTTCGACCGCTATCTGTCGGACGCCACCGAGATCGACGTCGATTGCCTGTGCGACGGCAAGGACACCTTCATCGTCGGCATCATGGAGCATATCGAGGAAGCCGGCATTCACTCCGGCGATTCCGCCTGCTCGCTGCCGCCGCATTCGCTCGATGGGAAGATGATCGAGGAACTGGAACGGCAGACCCGCGAGCTCGCGCTCGGCCTCAACGTGGTCGGGCTGATGAACGTGCAATACGCGATCAAGGACGGCGAGATCTATGTGCTCGAGGTGAACCCGCGCGCCTCGCGCACGGTGCCGTTCGTCGCCAAGGTGATCGGCACGCCGGTCGCCAAGATCGCCGCGCGAATCATGGCCGGCGAAAAGCTTGCCGACTTCGGGTTGAAGAAACGCGCGCTGAAGCATGTCGGCGTCAAGGAATCGGTTTTCCCGTTCGCGCGCTTTCCCGGCGTCGACACCGTGCTGGGCCCGGAAATGCGATCGACCGGCGAGGTCATGGGCCTCGACCGCTCCTTCGAGGTGGCCTTTGCCAAGAGCCAGCTCGGCGGCGGCACCCGCGTGCCACGCAAGGGCACCGTGTTCGTCTCCGTGCGCGAGATCGACAAGGCCCGCGTCACCGAGGCGGTGCGGCTGTTGAACTCGCTCGGATTCAAGGTGATGGCGACCTCCGGCACCCAGCGCTATCTGACCGACCAGGGCATACCCGCCGAGAAAGTGAACAAGGTGCTGGAAGGACGGCCGCACATCGTGGATGCCATCACCAACGGCGACATCCAGCTCGTTTTCAATACAACCGAGGGGCCGCAGGCGCTGGCCGACAGCCGCTCGTTGCGGCGCGCTGCCCTCTTGCATAAAGTGCCATATTACACCACTCTTTCAGGTGCCGTGGCGGCCGCCCAGGGCATCCGCGCCTATCTCGGCGGGGACCTTGAGGTTCGCACACTGCAGAGCTATTTTTCCGACAACTGATCATTGGCCGGCCGCAAAGCGCCGGCTAAATGATCGGTAAATAAAGCCAGCAGGCTGGAACTCACCGCCCCGTATGGATGTTGACACGGCCCTTCTTGAGGGCCCGGATTTAATGGGCCGGAGGGCTTTCCCAGAAAGCCGCGAAAGCCTGAACTGCCAAGTCTGGACTGCAAAGTCTGAACTGCCAAGTCCGGACTGCAAAGTCCGGACTGCAAAGCCTGAACTGCCAAGCGTCTCGCGCGCGCCGTTAACGGGTTCGCGCGATTGAAGGAAGAAAGATGATGGAAAAGGTTCCGATGACCGCGCTCGGCCATGCCGCGCTGACCGACGAGCTGAAGCATCGCCAGTCGGTCGATCGTCCACGCATCATCGAGCATATCGCGGAAGCGCGCTCGCATGGCGACCTGTCGGAGAATGCGGAATACCACGCCGCAAAGGAAGAGCAGTCGCACAATGAAGGCCGTATCGCCGAGCTCGAGGACAAGCTCGCGCGCGCCGATATCATCGACATCACAAAACTCTCCGGCGACACCATCAAGTTCGGCGCGACCGTGACGCTGGTCGACGAGGACACCGAGAAGAAGGCGGTGTACCAGCTCGTTGGCGAGGTCGAGGCCGACATCAAGAAGGGCAAGATCTCCATCGCCTCGCCGCTCGCGCGCGCGCTGATCGGCAAGAAGAAAGGCGCTTCCGTGGAGGTCAATACGCCCGGCGGCGGCAAGGCCTATGAGATCACCAAGGTGGAGTGGCGGTAAATCGTCGCACAACCCTCGGGAGAAAAGCCGCCGCGCCGCCTGCGCAGCTTTTGCTGCGCCGCAATCGAGCGCGCCTCACGCCTGTTTGGCCGGGAATGATTTGATCCGACAGGTGTTGCATCTTCACATGCCGGTGACGGACACCGGGCATTCGGTTGGTGCTTATGTTCTAGGATAAACCTGAGGGGACACGAAAATGGACGAAATGCTTTCGAAATGGCAACCGGTTGCGCTCAGCCTGTTCCGTTTCATCACCGGACTGCTGCTGTTTCAATACGGCATCGCCAAGATCTTCAAATTTCCCGTGGTGCCCTATTTCGCCAACATCCCGCCGCTGATCCAGGCGGCCGGATGGATTGAACTCATTCTCGGCGCGCTGCTTTTGATCGGACTGTTCACGCGCATCGTGGCGTTCGTGCTCTCGGGGGAGATGGCAATCGCATATCTTTTTTACCACATGTACAGCGCGCTCAAGGAATCCCCGGCAAAGTTCGAGTTCTTCCCGCTGCTCAACGGCGGCACCGCCGCGATCCTGTTCTGCTTCGCCTGCCTCTATATCTCGACCGTCGGCGGCGGACCCTACAGCGTCGATGCAAAGATGGGACGGAGCTGACGGGAAACGTCACGCCTGAACGTCATCGCGGGCCAACGGGCCGCGCTTCGCGCGAGCCCGTTCGCTCCTCGCAATGGCGAGAGGCTATCCTCGCCCCTTCACTTCGAGCGGCACGGCCGCCTCATATTTCGAATTGTGCAGCACCAGCGACGTCCGCACGTTGCGCACGTGCGGCGCCGCCGTGAGATGCGTGACGAAATCCTGGAATGTCGCCATGTCGGGCGCGACGCACTTCAGGATGAAATCCACCTCGCCCGAGAGCATCCAGCATTCGCGCACCAGGGGCTCGCTGCGCACGAATTCCTCGAAGGCGCGCAGATCGGCCTCGGCCTGGCTCGACAGATGCACCGCGGCGAACACCGTGACGTCAAAGCCGAGCCTGCGCGGATCGAGCAAGCCGCGATAACCCTGGATGTAGCCTTCCTCTTCCAGCGTGCGCACACGCCGCAGGCAGGGTGGCGGCGAGATTCCGACGCGCTTGGCGAGTTCCACATTGGTGATTCGGCCGTCGGCCTGGATCTCGCTCAGGATTTTGAGATCGATCTCGTCAAGATTCTTCGACACGTGACTACGGGTTCCCTGAAGGCTGGCTGGGGCAGGATTGGTCTCGCCGGTAATCTCTTAGCGCAGCTACCTGGACTTGCGCAATTTTATTGCGCGTGCACCGCGCCATTTGCTCACTCCGCGGGGAAAATTCGCCGAGATGGATTGCAATTCTTGCATGGCTCGCCAGATACCTTAGACTTGGATTTGACACTTTCGACGCCGCCGCAGGGCCTTCCAGGCCCTTTTTGCTTCGGCGCCGATGCTACCCCCCGCACGTGAGACATCCATGCCCGCTCCCATCCAAGCCAAGGTCGTCATCATCGGTTCCGGGCCGGCGGGCTACACGGCGGCCATCTACGCCGCGCGTGCGATGCTGGAGCCGGTCCTGATCCAGGGCATCCAGCCGGGTGGGCAGCTCACCATCACCACCGACGTGGAAAACTATCCGGGCTTCGCCGACGTCATCCAGGGCCCCTGGCTGATGGAGCAGATGGAGAAGCAGGCGGCCCATGTCGGAACGAAGATCGTCACCGATCTCGTCAACAAGCTCGAGCTCGCGCATCGGCCATTCCGGCTCACCTGCGACTCCGGCGACGTCTATCTCGCCGACACCGTGATTCTCGCGACCGGCGCGCAGGCTCGCTGGCTTGGCATGCCTTCGGAAGAAAAATTCAAGGGCTTTGGCGTCTCGGCCTGTGCGACCTGCGACGGCTTCTTCTATCGCGGCAAGGAAGTCATGGTGGTCGGCGGCGGCAACACCGCAGTGGAGGAAGCGCTGTTCCTCACCAACTTCGCCTCGCAGGTGACGCTGGTGCACCGCCGCGACCATTTCCGCGCCGAACGCATCCTGCAGGACCGCCTGTTCAAGCATCCGAAAATCAAGGTGATCTGGGACAGCGTCATCGACGAGATCGGCGGCGAGGAAAATCCGGGCAAGGTCACCCATGTCCGGCTCAAGAACATCAAGACCAACGCGCGCACCGAGCTCAAGGCCGACGGTGTCTTCATCGCGATCGGACACGCGCCCGCGACCGATCTCGTGATCGGCCAAGTCAAGCTCAAACCCTCCGGCTATGTCGAGGTGGCGCCGAATTCGACGGCGACGTCGGTGCCCGGCCTGTTCGCGGCCGGCGACGTCGCCGATGAAGTCTACCGGCAGGCGGTCACCGCCGCCGGCCTCGGCTGCATGGCCGCTTTGGAAGCCGAACGTTTTCTCGCGCTCCGCGCGAGCGAGCGCGCAGCGGCGGAGTAGATTGGTACAGATGGCTAGAACCCGTGACGGATTTACGGATATGGATTGGGACAAGCTGAAAGTGTTTCACGCAGCGGCGGAAGCGGGCAGCTTCACGCATGCGGGCGAGCAGCTTGGGCTCTCGCAATCGGCGGTCTCCCGCCAGGTCAGCGCGCTGGAGCAGGAATTGTCGGTATCGCTGTTCCACCGGCATGCCCGCGGCCTGATCCTCACCGAACAGGGTGACCTTCTGTTCCGCACCGCGCATGACGTGTTCATGCAGCTGCAGGCGGCGCGCGCCAAGCTTACCGACAGCCGCGAGCGGCCGAGCGGCGACCTCAAGATCACCACGCCTCCGGCGCTCGGCATCAACTGGCTGATCCCGCGGCTCGACGAGTTCACCGCGCTCTATCCCGACATCCGGATCTCGATGATCGTCACCGACGAGGACCTCGATCTGTCGATGCGCGAGGCCGACGTCGCCATCCGCACCCGCAAGCCGACCCAGCCCGACCTGATCCAGCGCAAGCTGTTCTCGATCGGCTTCCACGCCTATTGCTCGCCAGAATATATCAAGCGCTTCGGCACGCCGCGGACGCTGGACGACCTCGACTCGCACCGCATCATCATGCTCGGCGATTCGCAGGTGCCCGTGCATCTGCAGAACCGCAACTGGCTGGTCGAAGCCGGCCGCAACGGAAGCGGCCCGCGCGAGGCCTACTTCAAGGTCAACAACATCCTCGGGCTGGTACGCGCCTGCCAGCAGGGGCTCGGCATCGCCGCGTTGCCGGATTACCTGGTCGAGGAAAACAGCCGTCTCGTGCAGTTGTTCGGCGAGTCCGCTTCGGTCCAGATCGACACTTATTTCGTCTATCCCGAGGAGCTGAAAACCGTGGCTCGCGTGCAGGTATTCCGCGACTTCGTGGTGAGCAAGGCGCAGCGCTGGCCCGCGTAATTAGCGGCTCTAATAGCTGCCCCCGGTCTCCGCATGACTGACATGCGGCGTGGACGGTTGCCGCGTGGCGCGGCTGGGGACAATAATAACAACACGCTGAGCATTCGCGTTGCGCATTTGTCCCCCTCCTCCAGTGGCGCGAACGCTCAGTAATCCCTCTTGGAAGGTGATTGTGTCGGCCTCACGTGGCCAATACCTTAAGCCGGGCTCTTTCGAGCCCGGCTTTTTTTCTCAATCATCGTCATGTCGGCGTAACGGCGCTGCAGCGTGCGCGCGGTTGACAGTTTTGGCAGCAGCACGCATCATCGCCACATGATCACGAATTCGTGCGCAGCACTGTCGTCGAAAAAAGGTCCCGGTCCGGGGCCTGCAGATTGGCGCGCGCGATAGAATCCTTTTCGCTTCAAGCCGATCCCAAGACCCCGCCGGTGTGCGGGGTTTTTTTGTTTCCCGTCTCCGGCGCTTCAACCCAGAGGAGATGGAGAAATGACTGAATTGAGAGACCGCTTGCGGGGCCTGTGGCTGCCGCTGGTGACACCCTTCCGCGACGGCGTGCTCGACGAAGTGTCGTTGCGCCGTCTGGTGCGGCACTATGCGGGCGGCCCCATAGACGGATTCATCCTGGGAGCGACTTCGGGCGAAGGCCTCATGCTTGCGACCGACGAGCTCGAGCATCTCGTGGCTGCCGTTCGCACCGAGCTTGCCGCGATGCCCCGCATCCTGCCGGTCTGCCTCGGCCTTGCCGGCGCGAGCACGCAGAAGCTGCAGGCGATGCTGGATGAGACCGCGGCCTGGCCGATCGACGGCTATCTGATCTCGGCGCCGTATTATCTGCGGCCGTCGCAGCGCGGGCTGCTCGCGCATTTCACCGCGCTCGCCGACCACGCCTCCTGGCCGATCGTGCTCTACAACATTCCCTACCGCGCCTCGGTCAACCTCGCCAACGAGACGCTGCTCCGTCTTGCCCAGCATCCGAACATCGTCGGCCTGAAGGACTGCTCCGCCGACCGCGCGCAGTCGATCGACCTGTTGCGGCGGCGGCCGGAGGGCTTTCGCGTGCTGACCGGCGAGGACTCGCAATATTTCGACGCGCTCACCGATGGCGCCGATGGCGCCATCCTGCTGTCGGCCCATGTCGCGACCGAGACGTTCGCGCGCGTGCAGACCCATCTGAAGGCCGGCGACCGCGACGCCGCATCGGCATGCTGGCAGGACGTCGCCGAGCTGACGCGGCTGTTGTTCGCCGAGCCGAGCCCGGCGCCGGCAAAGCATTGGCTGGCGCAAACCGGGCTGATCGCGTCAAGCGAGGTGCGCTCGCCGATCGTGGAAGTGAGCGCGGAGCTTGCCGCCTGGCTCGAACGCGAGATCGCGCGGCGGGCGGGAATGCCGGCCGAACTCTGCCTGGTTAATGCTGGGTGAAAGCAACCGCGCGATTTTGCCGCCAACAATAGCGGCGATCTTAAAAGGTGAGGCGTATTGCGGTCGCTCCAAACACAAAAGGACTTGGGGGGAACCAATGAGCTTTCAAAGACAGGCCGCCTTGCGCGAAATCGCGCGGGATTTCGGGATCATTTCGGCGTTCTGCTTCTGGGCAGCGGTGATCGGCTTCGTGCCGATCGCCGCGATCCGCATGCTGATCGCCTGACATCGTTACCCAAAGCGTAATGGCCTGACGCCATCGCGCTTTGGTTTATTTTTTGCGCATGATCTCCGCGCAAACGCGCAGCGTTTGTCGCGAGCAAAACCGGTGCCCGCCTTGCGCTGACGCGGCCCTTCGGGTCCGGATCGTGCGCCGGTCGCTACTGCAGACCGCCGGGAGGTGGTTAATCCGTGGTAGCGACTGTGGTCAAATCCGAGCGAAATCGCGATCCGGATCTTAAAACCTTTCGCGTATCACCGTCCCCATAACAACAAAACGCGCGGGGGCGTGTCGTGATCAATCAAGTCGCGGTCAATCAGGTTGCAGTCGGTCAAGTCGCAATCAATCGGGAACAGGAGCTCGCTGCCGAGCGGCAGGGCTTCAGCCTCGAGGACATTCTCTGGGCGGTCGGGATCTGGTCGGTGATCCTGTGCCTGTCGCCGGTGATCGTGTTCTACATGCTGATGGTGGCTTAGGCTTTTTTGCGCACGATCTCCGCGCAAACCTTTAGTCGCGAGGAAAACCGGTACCCACGTTGCCGCTGACGCGGTCCTGCGGGTCCGGATCATGCAAGCAAATAAAAAACGCGCGGTGCCCGCGCGTTCTTTGGCAGAAAAGAAAAAGGCGGTGTGATCAGATCACGCCGCCTGCTTGTGCATCGCGCCACTTGAGGACGCATTCCCCCGGATGGCCTTCACCGAGCGTTCGATCGCGGCCCACAGCCGGCCGATTTCGGCCGCCGCGCGGCCTTCGGCATAATATTCTCGCGCGCCCTCGCCCTGCCCCAGCGCCATCAGGAGGTCGGCGCGGTTGGTGATCTGGCCGCCCCACACCGGCGCACGGAATTTGGCGAGCGCCTCGCGTGCGATGGTGACGATCGGGCTTTCGGCGTCGTCCCTGCGCGCGGGCGCGCCGTTCAGCACCACCGCGTAAGGCCTGCGCGCCGAGCGGCACATCTGGATGGTTTCCTGGACCGCGTTGACGTCGAACACGCCGGGCCGCGCCGGAATGATGACCATGGTTGCGTTCTTGATGGCGTCGTCGACGACGGCCGACAGATTCGGCGGGGTGTCGATCAGCACCCATTCCACTCCGTCGCGCTTCGCCGCTGCGAGAATACCGCTGACGGAATTGACCGCCGTCTTGATCGGCGGTTCGTTGGTGCCGCGCAGCTTGTGCCACAGCGTCAGCGACCCCTGCGGATCGGCATCGACCAGCAGACACGGCTTGGTTGCCTTGATCTGCGCAGCAAGATGGGCAGCCAGGGTACTCTTTCCTGAACCACCCTTTCGTGATGCGAACACAATAACGTTCATACCCTTCGCCTCCAGATTGACCCCGTTTAACGAAAATGAATCAGCGAAGTGATTCGTGGAAGAAAAATCTTGGGGCAAATGTGGCCAGGCCACGGAAAAGCGGTTGATGCTGGCTTTTGAGTCACACGGGGCTTGCAACCGCGGCGAGAAATACAAAAGCGAAAATCTCAAGAGCGCCGGAGCGATTCCGGCGCACGCCTTCGCTCAACTCAGGATAAAACCCCCGCGCTGCGGCGAATCAGGACACGCATCGTGCGCACGTTGAGGCATCGCGGATGCCTGCGGCCATTCGCGCCGGCGGCCCGCAGGATTACGGCCTCGGGCCCCGCGAACAAAAGGAGTCCGGCAAGCCTTTGAATTCGCCGCCCGCGAATCGTGGCAGCCGGCGGTCAGGTCGCGGCCGGCTTTGCCGTCTTGGAGTTGTTGGTCTTGGAGTTGGTCTTGGAGTTGGTCTTGGGCTTGGCCTTCGGCGTCGGCTTTCGGGCTGTCGCGGGCTTGATGCTCATCGGCGTGCCGGCCGGTCGGGCCGCGGCGGCAGCGGGCTCCGGATCCGGCCGGAAGAACCGCCCGCATTCCGGCGAGAGCTGCGACTTCTTGGCGACCATGCAGGCCGTGACGCGATCGACGTCGGGAATCTCGGAGCTGCAGAGGCGGAACGCGTCCGGCTGGCAGGCTTGCTGCTCCTCGTCCGTGTAGGCGTGGCCCGTCGTCGGCATACCTGAAAATGCCAGCGCCACGGCAAGCGTCGCGCCAAGCTGAACGTTTCGGAACGATGTCATGAATCCCCCAAAGAAAAGCGCAAGAAAAGCGCAAGAAAAAACCCAATGCAAATCGGGCGAATTGTGGGTGACGGCACAGCGGTTGGCAAGGTGGGCGGAAGGTGGCGTTCGGCGGCAAATGCCAGGATGCGTCAATCGGCCTGCGCCTGTGACGCGTCACGTCGAAGGGATGTCGGATGAGACGTTGCGCGCGTTCGACTTTCGGCCGGGTCCTACCTCTTGCGGCGCCATGGAGGCTGGAGAACTTCCACGAGCGCGGACTACGCGACGTTATGGTTCACTCGAGCGTCTGCAAAGCACCGCCCAAGGACATCGATTGGCGGCTTGCAATCGGTTTTGAATTTCAGATTTGGCGCGATCCGCGCCGGCACTTGTACTTTGTCATTCGCTTGAGGCTTTGCTTGCTTGATTGGCAGCCTGTCACGCTTGATCGAGCGATTGACGATCTGCTGAGTAACGATGGCGGTCGTACCGGTACCCGATTGGAAACGTGCCGCCGTGTCCGAAGGAATGACCTCGTGCACCGCCATTGAACCGGTAATGCCCAAGAGACAGGTGAGTGAATGCAATGCGAGTGTCTTGATAAGCATGATGCTACTCACTTCAGTTATGTCGGTTCACATTCCCCTCTTCTGCGAAGACAGGCCTGTCAAAGAGGACAGCCGCAGACCTTCGTGTCTCAAAATGTACAGAGCCTGGTCGGTGACAAAGCTGATCCAGATCAAACTCCGGATTGGCAACTTCGCGAGGCACCGGGGGATGTCGACCGCCAACAGCGCCGTGTTGGCCTTGGTCGGGCCAGTCTTTGCGTTCGCGCGCTCGGCCAGAATGCCGCTTATCTGGCTCAGCTCGCGTGACGTTCGGTCGGCTCTATCAGCAAGATGCTGTAACTGCGGGACAATTTATGGGGGCTGGTACAGTTGGGTGGGAACCGAAAACACACCCACGAAGCATTGAAAACGTTGACGTATCTGCTCGCTACCCATGAGCCTTTGTATTCGCGTTTGTATTGACGGTCTAGGGCAGCTCTTACGAGCGCTCCTCTTCGAGACCCGCCGCCACAGCTCCTTCAAGTCGATGCCGATGCTGAGCCACGTCGGCTTCAAGGACAAAACCTCTGTCGGTGGCGGAAGGTTTTTTACAGGCTGCTTCGCCTTTTGGGGGCCTGAAATCCCCAAGATTTCCTGGGAGCGACTTCAAAATCTTCGGGTCTTTACGCTCGCTGCTGCTCGGCTCAGCACTGCGGTGTCAGATGCCGCATTTGGTCGGGCGGTCGCGTTGGCGTACGTCCGCCTCTGAGACTTAACTCGGACGGGGCGACATCCGATGCCGTCCGACAGTGCACCGCTTGAAATCGTCTGGCTGGGAGATAACCCCGCCCGCACTTGATCTAGGTCAAAGGTTCGACCGAACGCCAGCCTAAGCGTGTCGTCGAAGAACTCGCGGGCTGGCTAAATGAGCCAAGTCGATTGGACGTACGTTCTATTGCTCACTGCGACCCTCGTTATGGCGGCGGGAGCAATAGGTATCCTTTTGTTTGCGATGTAGGCCAATCGCCAAGGCTACAGGCACCGGACGCTATTCACGCCACTATGTGGCAAGTGGCAACTTAATCCGAATGGAGGTTCCGCCGGAGGGCAGATTTTCGGCCCATATCAACCCATCGTGTGCCTCGACGATGGTTCTTGCGATGGACAACCCCATCCCCATGCCGCTTTGCTTTGTCGTAAAGAAGGGCTCAAACACTTCCTTGATTTTGTCAGAAGGAATGCCAGGGCCGGCGTCGGAAATCGCCGCTTCTGCGAAATTGTCGGTGCGCGTGGTCGAGATCATGATCTTGCGCGCCATTGCCGGCACGTTAGCCATTGCGTCCATGGCATTCACGGTTAGGTTCACGATCACTTGCTGTAGCTGAACATAATCACCAAAGATTGGTAGCGACGCTGATGTTGCGGACGTGCGCATTTCCACCTGCCGCGCGACAGCCAAGGCAGACAGGAAATCAACGGTCTCCCGGACGATATCATTGAGATCTGCCTTTTTTGGATCAAAGGGTGCCTTTTTCAGCAAACTGCGCAGGCGGTGAATGACTTCGCTGGCGCGCGCGTCGTCCCGACGGATGTCGGCAACGATCTCCTTGATTTCCTCGACATCCCAAAGAGAAGACTTCAACATCAATTCCAGCGTTTCGGCATTGGTGTGAATTGCGCCGAGTGGTTGGTTGATCTCGTGTGCAATCGTGGCCGTCAACTCTCCGGCCGTCGAAAACCGATTGACGTGGGCAAGTTCGGCCATGCGTTGGCGCGATTGCACTTCTGCGTGCTGGCGACGGCGCCGCTCGTGAAGGAGCCGGGTAATTAGAGCGGCTTGTAGAAGGATGACTGCGCTGACCAGAGCTATCTGCCAGCGGTAAGTGTACCAAATGGGAGGGTCGTGAAAGAAAATCTGACTGTTGGGCGGCAAGCGTTTCTCGCTGATCCCCCAGCGCTGCAACTGCCGCCAATCGTATTTCGGGGGGCCGTACTCCAGCGGCGGCGTCTTGATATCTGCGGGCTTCTCTCCCCCAAGAATGCGCAGCACGACTTCCGAGGCCTTTCGCGCTCCGTCGGACACGGAGGTCATCGGGCCGCCCACAATCTCGCCGTCAAAAAAAGCATCATCAAAGGAAAAGATGGGGACACTTGCGACCGAATAGAGCAGCTTTAGCGCTCGCTCCCCGTCATGAACTGCACCGCCTGCATCGACCTGCGGCTGGGTCCAAAATAGCGCGCTGTTCCGTGGAAGCGACGCAACCTGTTTGAGCGCGTCTTCAAATGGTAGTTCATTGTAGAAAATAACCTTCACGCGATCCTTCAGCGGCTCCAGCTCTCGCTGCATCTCATTGATCCAGAACCGCTCGTTCGGAGAATTTCCGACCAACACAGCTATCGTTTTGGTGTCCGGCAACAGATGCAGGATATTTCCGAACAAGACGGGGATACTCAACCGCGCGCCGACCACCGTATCGTTCTCAGTCAAAGCCGCTACGGTAATGCGTCGTTGGTCAACGGCGGTAAGGACCATTGGTGTTGCCGGAAAGAGATCGGGCCGGTGCCGTTGCACAAACGCTGCGGCCGGTGCACCGAAGGCAACAATGATATCGGGCGCGCGCTTGGAAAAAAGAGCCTTTAGGTAGCCGGCGAACTGGCTTTCGGCGTCTTCGTCACGGTCGCGCGCCGTAATCAGCGAGAAATCCTGAATGTCTAGCGGCCAGGACGATTGACGGTCAAGTTCCTGTCGAAGCGCCTTTGCATAGTTGCTCCAAGGCTTGAAATTCTCCCCGTATGAATGAAGAACGACAACCCGCTTGGGTTCAGCGAGGGCCGCATTCAGTGAAATGAAAAAGAAGAAACTCGCAGCGGCGCTATACCTTGCGAAAGATGACCTGGCTCTCATCGACCTGTGTCCGGCTTTTGTCGTTCAAGGTAGACAAACCAAAGCGTTCCGTGACTGAGACAAGTTCGGCCAGGGAGCGAACCATCATCTTTTCCATAACTCGTTGACGATGTGCCTTGACCGCCCTTTCTGTCGAGCCTAGCTCGCTTGCAATTTGTTTATTCTGCTTACCGCGTACGATCCGCTCGAAGACTTGCCGCTCTCGCGGTGTTATCCTTGCAACGCGACCTCTCTGCGCATCTGCTGCGAAGACTGCGACGAGGCGTCGGCTGACTGCAATAGAGTTCTGACATGCTTGCCCCAATGCGCCTGTGCGAACAGTGTGGGCTGGGTGGTCCGTGCCGTCAACCTGAAGGTCGCCGTTCTTAGGGACGAACGTCAGCCCTCAGGCACCCCAGCCATCCGCAAGCCTTCATAAACGCGCTCGCGGCCAGCAAGAAAAATCGGATTGTCGCTCGGTGTATTGGCGCGGAACCGGCCGATGGTGAAACGGGGGAGGAGAGCAAGTCCCGCCTTTCCTGCTGCTCGCGCCTCATCGAGCGAGCCAAGGCGTGCCAGAATAGAGGCGAGATAGAAATGCGCGAACGGAAAGTTTCGATTGGCCTCGATGCTTCGGCGCAGCCAGGTGAGCGCTTCCGCATCCGCACCGAGCTGCATCTTGGCGTAGCTGGCGAACACCATCCACCGGGAGGCAAAGATGTCGCGCGGAGAAAGGCGAAGCGCTTCTTGGATGTGGGTCTCGGTTTCTTCGGCGCGGCCCATGAAATTCTTGGCCATACCAATGCAACCGTGAGCATCGGCTAAGTTTCGATCCAGCGCTAACGCTTGTTGGCATTCCGCGATGCCTTGCGTCGCGCGGAATGTCGTCGCCCTCGATCAGAATGTCTCCGAGATTGATCCCGATCCGAAACAGCATACGCCGGCCCTCAGGGACGCCTTCGTTCCTCTGGGCCATCGCAGCTTGCACCGCCACGGCGCATTCGACCGCGTCGAAGCGCGCTGTCCTGCTGCCTCTGCTGGCTCGCCGGCATTCGGTCGGAGCCGGTCGCGAACTGGCCGGGATTTCTGATATGCCGCGACCACCTCGCCGCGAGCCTCGCGAAGGATTTTCCCAGCGTACCGCCGCCCACAGTCTTCACCGTGCCAACCCTGCAGTGAGAGATTGTCATGATCGCCCCGCTCGGCCGCATCATCTCGAGCCATCGCGGCGTAGGCCGGAGCTCGAGCAGCCTGGCGTCGGGTCACCCGATGCCGGCCGTCCACCAGGCGCTCACCGACGTCGCCAAAAGCAACCCCCGCCGGGGATCCGCACCGACGGGGGCGCGCAGGTGGATGGTGTGAGGCTAGCGGGGCTTGGGGGCGGGCGCTAGGTGTCACGCCAAGGACCGCAATCGCATCCAAGCGCGCGGTTCACGTTCCAGCAAGTTCAAATGATGTGCACGCCTGCTACCAACCTTGAGGACCGGCGGCGTAAGACGGTCGAACTCCAACCTACTTGCCTTCAACGGGCCAAGGTTGCAGCAGAGCAGATCAGCCGATGAAGCGGACTAGCCCGCGGACTAGGACGAAAACCAGTGCCAAAATCAAAGCAACGGCGAGGTAAAAACCGATGCCGCTGAACATAGAGGCGTCGTCGCCACCGGTGGCCGGCTCTCGCCCGACGGTGCCCACATCAGCCCGAACTTGCGGAGCCGGCTGCTGCAACTTAGGGGCTTCCGGACCTGTTTGCGGCGGCGTTAGCACGACTCTCTGGTTCTGAGTCACCGTGAGCGAAGCTGGAACTTGCTCAACAATCCGAGTGGAGCACTTGTTGCCGCTCCAATCCGTATTTACGCCGCCGTGCGGTTTGCACGGCGGCAGTTCGACGACCAATCGTTCCCGGGCAGGTGGAGGAGCGGGCGCAGTCCTGACAACGCGAGGTGGTGGCGGGCAATCGTCAAGCCATGCATAGCCCCAGGGATCTCTGTACGGTCGTGCATACGACATCGCTCACCGAGGCCTTCCCCCATGCGAGGCAACGCCGGTAGAGCCCGTAGCGTTCCATGCATTCGTTGCTGCAGGCACTTTCTCAACCGGCACATATCGGTGGACGCGCTCCGCGGTTATTTGCGCGATGCCGAATTGTTCAAGGACCGCGCCGGTGCTGGGCTGCTTTGACGGTGCGGACACGTCTCGAGCCGCCGTGGATGGTGTGAGGCCCGGTGATTGTGGTGAGAATCGTCCGGCCTCCGCTCCATCGGGGCTGGGGGCTCTGAAGATGGAGCGGAGAGCGGGAGTACTCGGTACGCAACTGACGCCAGAGACTGGAAGGTGCTTTGAGTCTCAGGCGCACCAAGGGCCAGATGATGGAGTGCCCCCGTGGAATTACGGAAAGTTTGTGTTATCCGCCGCCTTCTTTCTTAACGAATGGTTAAGGGCGGGCGCGGCTGCTTTGAGGTGACCTTGGGCGGCAAATAGGCGGTCCAGTGCGAGAGCCGCCGTCGGCCGTGCCAACGTGGAGCCGATCGTATTCGCATTACCCGCTTTCCAATGTGGCTGACGGTGGTAACATCCTGAGTATGCAGACAGTAAATACTTGTTTTTTCACCACTTTTAGCTCCAAGTCTGCATGGCGCAGACCAGGGGAACCCCATGGTAGAACAAGTCGAGATGGATTTCGGCCCGCCGTTGCCGGACAGCTTACACCGAGCTCCTGGACACCGCAGATGGACAAATCTTTGTCGTCCTGGCATCCATGCGGCTGGGATCAATCCCGAGCTCTATGCATCTCTCTCGGAAAGCGAGAAAATGATCGTGAACTACTTGGCGGACAACCCGCGCGTTAACGTGACCGCCGGCGGTCGGGTCATCGCGCTGGGCTGGCGAGCAACAAAGCGCGTTCTTGATCAACTTGAGACAAAGGGCGTCCTTGAGCGGTCGGAGGGCAAAACCCGAAGCCGCCATCTATTCTACTTTCTTAGGAACCGCGTTCAGTAAAATAATCTCCGCATGTCCGGCGCTCACGCCTGATCCTTCATCTGCAGGAACATCTGCGTTCACGTCGATGAGCCGAAGCTTGCCGACGTAGTGTGTCTGAGCGCGTGGAGCTGCCGGGCGGCGATCTCGTCGCCAGCGAGCTGGTCCTTGGCCAGGAAGACAGGTGCTACGGATGCCTATTGCTTGACGGGGGGAAGGAGTTACCTGATGATGACAATCCTTGGGGACAGCACAAGGAGCAATCAAATGGCAAGCAGATATATGCCACTATTTTGTTTGGCTGGTCTTCTCGTACTTCCTACATCTCTCGCATTGGCCTGCCACCTCGATATGGCTAGCGTTGAAATCGGCTGCACCCAGTACAGATTCAAAGTGACAGCGGTAGGTGTGCCCTCCACCTACTCGATACGATACACTTTCAATCTCGCTTCGAACACTGCGGAAGCACCGCTCACGATCAGCAATACGATTCCGATTACTGATCAGTCTGATGACTTTACGGAGACTAATCCGCTCAAATTGGCAGGCAACTACAATGCACAGTCGCTCTCCGGCGATGTATCCTTGATCACAAGCACCGGAGAGACGGAAAGCACAATACCAATGACGTTTTCACCCATTGCGCTGAATTGCTCGTCTCCAGCGTCCTAAGCTTCGGGTATCACCGTGATGGGCGCCCGCCACTTGCAGGAAGGCGGGGCTTTCTTGCATTCAACGCAAACCCCGCCCGGACCGGCGCGCCACGGCTGAAGGTAACTCGATCGGCTCGCGGTGCCGGGCGGTAGTTCGATTGGTTTGCCGGCGCGCGGGCGGGTATTTAAAATCCAGAAGCCAAAAGGCCGCCCGAAGGCGGTCCCTGCAAACGCCGGCAGAAGTGGGGTTGGCTTACGCGAACTGCTGCCCGCACCGTCTCACGAGCCAGCCGAGAAAGAGAGCGGCGAGAGCGAAGCTTGATGCGCCAGCGCCAACGGTGGGGCCGGGAACTGCTGCCGCGTTCACCAGGCCAAATTCATATTGCGCTTCAATCAACTGGCCGGCGTCCGAAAAGTGTTGATCGTCCGAGAAGAAACTCGTCTCCTCGGAATTGCTAGTTCTGAGATGGGAGAAGTTAGGTTGTGGCACGGTGGTATTGCCGCAAAATTGGCCCCAGCCGGTCGCTCCGTTTCCGGCGACGCAGGCCGAGGGCGTGTTACTGTCGCCCGCGATCCCCGGCAGGGCTGTAAGCAGACCGTAGGCCGAGGGATTGGCCTCCACATTTTGAACCAAGGTGTTGATGTCGCCCAGGATGTAGCTCACGCCCGCGGCGTTCAGAGCATTGAACAGCGTCGTGTTGTAAAAACTCGCGAGTGTGCCAGTCCCGTACAGGTTGTTGATGAGAAGGTTCTGAGCTCCCAGAGTTTGAAGATTTTGAATTGCGCTGACTAATGTCGTGATTTGGACCGACAGATAGGCCTCCTTAGCGCTCAAAGTGGTAAAATTGTTCGCTGGGTTGTTTGCGTAGGTGATGTCATTGCCGCCCGAGCTGATCAGGTAGAGCGCGGTTGGATTGGCCGTTCCTCCGTTTTGAGCCAGGTAGAGCGCGATCTGCTGCATAGTCGACGGCAGATTGGGATTGGCGTGCAAGTTTCCCAACCCTCCCGATGTTGCGTCTTTTGATCCGCTGATCGCGTAATTGGTTCCGCCAGGCTGGTTGGCCGGGGCGGCGGTTAGTCCAAGCATGGCGGCGAGATATTGAGTGTTCATTTGTCCGACGCCAACGGGCGCGCCCGTACCCCCCGCGGCTATCGCGGCGGCGACCTTCGTGTCGAAGGTATGGTCCGGCGCTGATCCTGTGTTTCCTGCGGCTTCGCAAGGCCCGGCGACCGGGCCGCACTGGCCGGCGAGTGCGCCGGCCCACCAGCCGCTATCGACAGTGCTGTCGCCAAAAACGTTGAGTTGAGTATAGATTGTCGCTGACGCCGAGCTAAACATCGCAGCTATCGCTGCAGTCAAAAGCAACAAACGCATTTGCCCTACTCCATCGCAGAGGGGTGTCCGTTCGATGGAACCCGCCGCCCCCAATTGGAGCTGCAGCGGCAGGCCTTTCGGGGGCGCGACACCCTGTCAATCAGCCGGTAGAGGAATTTGTTGGGGCAACCGATCTTCGCATTCTGTGGCGGGACGGCCTTTCTATTCGAGGACCGGATATTCGAACGCCACGCCCTCCCGGTCGTGCTCGCCGAACCAGTGTCGAGCGGCATCCTGATCGGTGAAGACCTTCAGGTGATCCTCGTCGCCGACCTGTTTGCTCGTGTCGACGTAGATCCAGACGGTCATGCCTGATCCCTCATCTGCAAAAACATCTCGATCACTTCACTCACGCCAGCCGTTCGCTCTCGCAGCCTCGTTGTGACCCGCATCACGGTGAAACTGAACAGCTCGCCTATTCTGGCGACGCGAATTGATGCAACCCAATGAACTCGCGCCGCAAAATCAGCCGCTAGCAGCGGCAGGGACTTGTGGAGCTGTACATCAAGGGCGGCTTCAAGCGTGTTGAAGTATGTGCACGAGAACTTGGCGTCACCTCCAAATATGAACGGGGGCCCGTTGTCGCATGATCAAGATACTTGCCACCCTCTGCGCCATCTCGAATGGCCAGTGCCATGACCAGCTCGTCACGACCGACGAATGGCAGCAACCGCTCACCATGTCCGCCTGCATGGTCGGGATGCCGGCGCTTGCTGAGTGGATGAAGTCTTATCCACAATACCGTCTCTCATCGTGGAAATGCCAGGTCGGCGTACCGGCGAGGGGGAACGTATGAGCGCACTTGTTCGATACGATGGCATGCCGCGCGCTTGCAGAAGCAAAGCTTGAAGCTGATGCCGAGCACAGCATTGGGTGATGTGCCTCACAGTCGCCCGGTGCGGATAGGCAGCATCTGGGATTCGCAATCGATGGTTGGAGGGCCTATATTGAAACAGGAGATGGCAATGCAACGACGCTACGTCGCCGTGCGCAACGGGCTTCACCCCACCAAACGCGTGGAGGTCCGGATCATTCGCAAGCGTTTGAAGGTCACCCACGAACAGCTTGCGAGCCTAGTCCGAACATTTGGCAGCTCGATAGCTGCGGTCAATCGGGAAGCTCGACGGCGTCTTACGCTGCCCAGCATACGAGCAAGAGCCTAGGTGTTGTCCTTCATCAGCTTGCGTGCAACTGTCGCGCTGCGATGCCATCGGCCTTGACACCGTTCTTCTCGGCGTGGAAGGCGCGCATGTCTTCGACGAAGCGGCGCGCGACCGCGGGTGGCAGCTCGATCGGCTTGCGGGCCACCGATAGCCCATCATTCGCCGTTTTCAAAAAGATCGAACCGATTGCCTTGGCAATCGAGGCGTTGCCGTGCACGTCGATTGAAGGGCTTCGAGCCAAGGCCATGGTAGCTTTTTGGGAGGTCGCGCCGCTTTGGCCGACGACACCGAATTTCACTTCGAGGATGCATGGCCGTTCCGGCAACTGTTCTCTGCGGTCGCTGAGATTTGCGGGCTCAACAGCAAGATCGCGTCGACGGGGTTCGATATGCCGTGCTCGGGCGGCGACGACGAGGAGGAAGCGTGATGGCGAAGCCTGAAGAACTGGACCGCCCGCCGGCCGGTTGGCATCCGCTCGACGTGATGAGGAAAACCAGCCGCAAATGGGATTGGGTCGCCCTGATGGTCGACGTCGATGCGGCAATGCTATGTGCCTGTTCCTGGGAAGCACCGGAATCATGATGCGGCCTGGGCTGCCCTCTGGGACATGATAGACACCACAAAGCATTGATGATGTGAGGCGCGCGCCTATCGCACTGGAAGCGGCTGGCGACACACGCTAAGCGGCTGCGACGATAACAACTGGCGCGGGCTTTCGGGCCCGCGTTGCCTTTTGCAGCCGCTCGCGCAGCTCAATCAATTCAAGGAACTGCGCCTTGAGATCGGTATCTGTCCGGATGAGGATTTCTAGCCGAGCGCTGGCGAGAGATAGACGCTTCAAATTGAGGTTCATTTCATTCCCAAACAATAACGCAACGATTCCACTATCGTCGAACGCTAGCTGGCGCAATTTGAACCCTGTGTGAACGGGCTCACTATCGTACTCATTCTTTCCGTAATGGCGCGTCGCATCGGAACCGGCTCTGCCGTAAGGCTGACGTAAGCCGGCTGCGCTAACCTGCACTTGCGCTCGACGACGACATTCTGCGTCGAGCGCCCCCAAGACGCTCTCAAGCCCGCCCAGGCTCTCCCTCGGGCGGGTTCTTTTTTGCTGTGGCTGGAGAGCCATCGCTGTCGGCTTCGGCGGTAACTGGCCGTCAATCGATTTGCGCTATCGAAGACCTGCCGCGGATGGGTTTGTATCGCGTACCGTGGCATCGAATGAAAAAGCTGTTGGCCCGCCGGCATCACACCCCGGCGGGTTTTTGCTGCGCGCTCTTTTTGCACCACCCCCGTCAGGATCGCGTAAGGTGTTCGCTGATCGATCCTGATCCGTTGCTGTGGAAATGTGGATAGGTGGTTCGCATTCGGAACACGAGAACGAGAGCGCGGCTTCGGACCCGCGCTCAATCCGTCGGAAGCAATTGTGCAGCCTGTAATACCGCGATCACCTTTTTTGGCAAAAGTGCGTTCGGCCCACGGGGCGGTTGGCCGTTCTGTGGCTTTTGCCCGGGTGATTGCGGGTACACGCGCGGGACGATCGTAAGAATTTGGCCGTCTGCCATTTGTAGCACTCCGGCTACTACTACGCTCAGCAGGCAGAACATCACGATCAGGTTTTTATTCCCCGTTCAACGAGGCACCGGCGGCGATTCCGAAAGCGGAACCGGCAGCTGCCGGCCTCGCATGCGAGACGGCTAAAACGCTAAGAAAGAAGGGCCGCCCCACTGCCGCGTGAGGGCGGCCCTCAAGGTTTGGGGAGTGAGCCGGGTGAGTCTGGACCCTCCCAGCGCAATCAGCGCCACCGGAAGAACAAGCGGGGCGCTTATGTCCACCGCCGTTGGTACGTCCGCACGGCGGCCAAATATTTCCTGCAGGAATGCTGATAAATAAAACCGAGGATGAATGCCAACATGACGGCACCTCGTTGTTTGGTCGCGGCCATTGATGCAGATCTTCGTTTCAGGCTGACTTCGCGGTCCAGGGAAAACGGCTCCAACCGCGTTTCGTCGGGAACCCGGTCACCGTCCGGGCGGCAGCCTGTCAGGGCCGCCTCGCTTCATGCCGGGCGGCCCGGATTCAGTTGCCGTAGCCGTGAGCACCGCGGTGAGAACCGGATCGATGGGCGCGCGCCAGCTTCGGTGACATGCCGACAGTTCCGCCGGCTGACCATGGTCCGGCGGGTTGCTGATAGTGGCCATAGGGATTGCCTGGCCCTTTATTCTGACAGTTTGCGGTGGGATAAAACTGCGCACAGTAGGCCGGTTCCGACACCACTGCCTGGGCCAACATCGGCGTTGCCGACAAGCTCGACAGCACGGCCACCGCGCCAAGAAGTTTGAAGGTCGACATCTGGTTTCCTCCGCTGCAGTTAGGGCTGCACAGAGCATAACACCTGAGCGGAAGCACTCTTCCCGATCGTCTCCGGGGCGGCCCGATTCATTTCCGGAATGTTGGCCCGCACACCCTTGGAGCCCGCAAGCCAAACCCGGTCCAGCGACCTTCCTGGAGTCAGCAAACAGCCATCTGGAAAGCGTGACGTTTTGAGTGCGTTGCGACAGCCCCTCATGCGGTCGATGGTGGCGGATATGAAAGACATCACGCCATCCCCGGCCAAACGCGCCCTTGCCGTACTCGACGACGCTCCCCCGCCCGCCACCGCCGAGCGGCCCAGGCGCATTTCGAAAAAGATCACCACCGCGATCGATCTCATGGTCTCCGGCGAATGCAAGAAAATCACCGAGGCGGCCGAAAAGGTCGGACTGGCCCGCGAAAGCCTCAGCCGGGCGCTGAGCAAGCCCTACATCGCCGAGCATTTGCGCCAGAAGGTTTTGCGGTCGCTGGCGATCGCCGCAACCCGAGCCGGCGCCACGAAGGTGGAACTGCTCGACAGCGCCAACGAGATGGTGCGCGACCGCGCCTCGAGCTTTGTGCTCGGTCTCGCCGGGATCCAGCCGGCCACCAGCCCATCGCTGCGGGACGGAGCTTGCGAAAACGAACCGCTAAGGTGAGATCGATGCCATTACTGTTTGACACCTTTGCAGCCTCCGCAAGCTGGCTGATATTCGCTTGTGAAGCACGCCGCCACGGCCCCAGTGTTGACCGTAGGCACTCCCGTGGCGGGGTTGAAATTGAAGCTGCGGCTCTCACAACCCCTTGAGAATTGAATCGCACTTCTTCGTCGAGGAAGGCTCCCCGCAGTCAACGCGAACCTTCTCCTCCGATTGACCGCAGCCGCACAGGATGGCGCAAATGAGCAAAGCGCAGACTCTTTCCATGAAAAGCTCTCCGTCTTAAGCGCTTTAAAGACCAACTGAGGGTAGCAGAGAGCCTAATTCTGCGACTAGGTTGGACCGCGCTGCTCAGCGCCAGAAGTCTTGGAACCGATTCGGCGATAGCGTGTTTATTTCTGTGGACGAAGCCGTTTGATGGCCCCGTATCGGTAGTATTACGGTCGTGAACCGCCGCCCGAGTTGTGCGATGCAGGGGCACAAAATGGGTCTGGTAACGAGTGGGATTAGTCGTGTTATTTAGAAAACACACAAGGGTTCGGCTTGGCGAACGCCGCCGCGAAGCCAAACTGTTCTGCCAACGAATCCTTGAAGAGATGGACGGGGAGCGCCAACAGCTCAACGAGCAATGTCTAGCGCACGCGATTCCCGACGACGACGATGGGACTTTGCACTGAACCAAGCAGAATGTGCGCCTAGTGCAGCCTGCCAATCGTGGTGTGGCTCACGCCAAAAGTCCTGGCGGTATCCGGGGCGCTTGCACTCCGAGCTAACGCTAATTCGGCTGAACCGCTTTTTGGCCTTGCCTAACATAATACCGTCGTATATACGACCGCACCACACTCGCTGGGGTAGTGCTATGGTCTTGGCAGATCGGCTGTTCACGTTCGGCGTAATCGCCATTGGGACCCTCTCATCCGCGCTGATTGTGATAGCGATGATTTGATCCCGGACTCGATCTTGTATCAGCGCCAGAAGTCCTTGAACCTACCCGGCGATAGTTCGGTGTATCGCACCGTGTGCTGAATATTGCGGTGGCCGAGATAGGCCTGCAAAGCACGGGTATCGTGCCCCTTATTCGCCAGGGCAAACCCACAAGCATGACGCAGCATGTGCGGGTGCGCCTTAAAGCCAAGCTTCGCTTCGGCTCCCGCCCGCTCCACCATCCTCGCAAAGCCCGCAGTGGTGAAGGGCGCACCGCGTTCGCTGGTGAACACAAACGGCGACTTAGGCTCTTGCTCACGCGCCAACCTTCGCAGGGCTCGCAGTTCATCTCCCCTGATCGGATGCGTTGCTGGGGAGCCCTTCTTGACCCGACGCACGGCAAGCGTCGCGGTGTCGAAATCGATCTGATCCCAGCGAAGATCAACCAACTCAGCCGCCCGTAGCCCATGCCGATAGGCCACTAAGATCATGGTCGCATCGCGATGCCCCCAGCGATTGGCCTTAGCCGCTTCGGCTAGCTGCGCCACCTCGGCATCGGTCAGATACTCCCGCGTCCGCAGTTCGGCATTCGGCCGACGCTTTGGCGCAACTGTTCGATTTTTGGTGCGCGGCGATACCAGTCTCAGGGGTGATTTCACCATGTGATCCGGGCTCCTTGGCGGCGGGACTGTTCGAATAATAACCCATTTCGGAACAGTCTGCGAGCGCCGACCGAAGCAATCCCGGGGAGGCGACGCTGTCCGGCTCGGGGCTTAGAACCTATGGCTAGCGAGCATCAGAAAGGCAACGGTCATAAACCAGAAGGCGTACTCGCTGACGAACGGAATTTCGATAAAGACAGCAAGGATCGCCATAATTCCGATCACGAGAGCGATGAGATGCACCCAGCGCATTTGCAATCCCCCCAGCAAATCACAGTGCAAACAAACTCCGGTCAATTTATGGCCGAAGCAATTCCTGCTATCGCGGAGACCCACCCCCGGGGGCCAAAAATCGGCTTCGCGGACCGGGCCAATAGTGCCCCGAGCAAATTTTATGAACTTGAAAGGCCCATACCAATCGGCGGGCCGGACCTAAATTCACAACAGCAGGGCTGGATTGAGAGGGCAGACTCAATCAACATAGAGAGTCGAGGCTTGGCTCGGCGCATCATTGTGGGGAGTAATCGTCATGGCAGTTCAGGGTCTGATCGTTTGGCTGGTCATCGGTGCGATTGCTGGTTGGCTCGCAGGCTTAATCATGAAGGGCTACGGCTTCGGGCTCGCCGGCAACATCCTGGTCGGCATTGTTGGCGCATTCATTGCCGGCTGGCTCTTGCCGCGGATTGGGTTTGTTTTCATCGGCGGCATCGTCGCCGAAATTATCAACGCCGTCATCGGGGCAGTAATTCTTTTGGCGGTCATCGGGCTCTTCAAAAGGGCAACCTGAAAATCGAAGTTCAACGCCGGACGACACCCCGAGAGGCCAAAATTCGCACGCTCGGGGTGGCGCAGTTTAGTAGACGCCGGGTAACAGCCGTGCCGTACACGCTATGTAGTCTGCGTAATTTGGAAAGGCTCGAGCTAACACGCGTTCCTCGTTCTTCATGCGCTCGAATTGGAATACGCATTGGACGCCGAGTAGTAGCAGCGACCACGGCATCAAATGCTGCAGGGCAATCCCAAATAATACAACAAATTCGCCAATATAAAGTGGGTGACGGACAAAGGCATAAGGCCCCGAGGTTACCAATCCCCGCGCCTCTGGAATAATACTGATCGAACGAGCGAGCGTGAGGGTAGCCCAGACTGCAAACAGAGTGCCACCAATAATCGAAAGCAACGATGTAAGGGATAGCCCGTAGGAAAGCTCTTGAGGCGCCAGCATCACAATGCCAAAACCAAGAAACGTGCCGGCAACAGCGACAAAGCGCGGGTAGAATGCAATTGGGTAGTGCAAGGGCACGCGGCGCACCGCAAACATCACAACCAAGAGCGCAAAGAAAACCGCGGTGCAGATGTTGGACACAATGCTGAGCACGAAAACCGCAGGAAGCACGGAGGGATCAGTCTGGATAAACAGCTTGGCTAATGCGATCTGCTGACCCAAAGGCGACAGCATTTGGCTCAGGCCAAATAAATACAATCCAATGAGAGGCGTTGCGGCGAATAGATCGTAGAGCTTACGCCGCAACGGTTGAATGTTGTTTGGGACCAACTGGTTCATCTAGTTGGCAGAGTAAAACTGCAATCCCATAAACGAGCTTGGTATCTCTTCATGCCGTCGGAAGCTCCTTTCTTCAGAGCCTCGTTCTCCTTACGGAGGCGTTCGAGCTCAGCTTTCATATCATCGTCGGACATGGCATTTTCCTTTTTGTTAGTTGTTAGCTTGATTTTACCACGCCGTGCTCGCCGCCCACAAACAAATCGCACAGACGCGCCTGACTTTCGTTCGGCCAAACAAGTCAGAAAATATCGCGATGGTGCGAGGAAGGTTCTCGACAAAACTGATTACAAGAATTGGCCGATCGAGATCATCTGCCTGGTCGGGGAGCCCCCGCCGGAATACAAGGACGCTATCGGAACGGGTCCAAAAGGGGTAGCTGAAGCGTTGAAGAACGTCGATGCGCGTATCGTCTTTTATGACCAGTTGCTTGACAGCGCGCAGCAAGCCTACGCCGAATATCTCGAAGCTCATAAGAAGAAGGACAAACTGTGGGGGGTCTTTGCGGCGATAGACAATTTCTCTCCACCGTTAAAGGATGACCAAGAAGCCGACGATTGAATTTGATCCGCAACGAAGCGCGATCATGCGGGCAGTCCCGCGTGCAAACTCAGTTCCTGAAATCGCGGTAAGAGCGACCCTGCATGGCCTTGGTTTGCGGTTCCGTCTACACCGGCGTGATCTACCTGGCACCCCCGATATCGTGCTCGCGCGACACAGAACGGTAATCTTCGTGCATGGATGTTTTTGGCACCGCCACCCGAATTGCAAGAAGACGACCACTCCAAAAAAATCGCAGTGAGTTCTGGGCCGAGAAATTCCAACGCAATATTGAGCGCGACGCGCGTAATGAGGCACTTCTCATTGCCGACGGATGGCGTGTCCTCACCATTTGGGAATGCCAGACCACGGACAACCGTGTTTTGCGCGGATACCTGCGGAAGCAGTTCCCTCGCCGTCAAACGGCTAGCGCTTTTCGAGGAGCAATCTATCGCTCGCGCCGTGGTAGCTAGCCAGTAGCTATCATTTGGTGAGGCGGAGCGTGATACGACCCAAGCCTTTGAATTTGCTGGTACAGTTGGGTGGGCTCGAACCACCGACCTCCTGTTCCACAGACAGGCGCTCTAACCAACTGAGCTACAACTGCATCCGCAAGGCAGGACCCCAAAAAAGGGGTGCCGAACGGGCCGGAAACTAGGTGCAACGCCCCGCTTTGGCAAGGCCGGGACAAGGGCATGATTCGGAAAAGGGTGAAGCGGTCTTCCGAAAAAATCACGCCCAAACAACCAGCCAAAGCGCGATGGGATTCATCCTGACGTCATCGCGCTTTAAGCCCGAAAGCCCTAATTTCCAAGCAAAAGCCCGGGCAACCGGCCCGGGCTGTACCTTAAGAGAACGCGGGCGATCAGGCGGCCGGCTTGTAGAGTTTCGAGGCGCTGGCCTTGATCGGCTCGACCGTCTCGGCCGCAACCTTCTGCGTGAGCTCGCCGAGCTCCTTGGCCTGGGCGGCGAGGGTCTCGACCTGCTTGCGGCCGTGGGTCGTCCACAGTTCGTACGCTTCGGCGGGCGACTTCACGCCGAGCAATTCCTGGGCAAAGTCGAGCGCGGAAGTGGTGTTGGCCTTCATGAACTCCATCAGCTTGGCGGAATAGGCGCTCGCGCCCTTGGAGGCGGAGGTGAACGCCGCCTCGATGGCGCCGTTGTGGGTCTCGGCGGCATCCTTGAACTTGGCGTAGTTGTCGCGGGCCTGCGAAACGCCGCGCTCGGCGAACGCACGCATCTGCTCGGGAACTTCAAAGGGGATGATGGAGGCGGAGAATGGGTCGTTGGTCATGGGCATGGGTCCTTCGCATGGGGCTGGAATGGAATGACCCCCTGCGCACCGAGCCGAATCGGGGGCTTGGTACGTCAACTTCGGCTACGCAGTGGGGATAACCCTTATCGGGCTCAACGGTTGGCTACACGCATATCATGTCAATTTTGTGCATTGCAACCGTGAATTTGGTGCAATGCCAAATACCAGGCACAATCTTTAGACGTATGTTTGTCAAAATTCTATCCTGGATTTTCGCCGCGCCAAGCCGCCGCGCAGCGCCGGCGCGACGGCCAATTTCGCTTGTCAGGCCAATTCTTCTGCTAGGACTTGGGCTTGGCGGCTTCCATCGCGGCCTTGCCCATGATCTGTCCCATCTCGCTCGCCTGCTCGGCGAGCGAGCGCATCTGCGTCTGCACATACTCGCCATGCAATCGCGTCACCTCGGTCAGATCCCTGGCGTGCAGCAGCGATTGCGCGTAGTCGAGCGAGGTCTGCACGTTCTTCTCGGCGTTGGCGATCGCTTTCGCGCCGATGTCCTTGGCGCCGGCGCGCACCGTGGCGCCGCGCTCCTCGAGCGAGCCCGCGGTCGCCTGCGCGCCGGCGAGGAACTTCTCGAAGGTGTTGCGCGCCTGCTCAACACTCGCTTCCGCCATCGATCGCATTTCCTTCGGAATCTCGAATCGGTCACGCACTTCGTCGCTCATGGTGCCACTCCTGTCATGCTTCAAGTTTGCCTGGCTCCGCCGCCGCCACGTGCCCACGACGAGAATGAAGACATCGCCGCGATGACGCTGCGGCCGTTGCGGGTTCCCCATCCCCGGTAGTGTCTTGCAACCTCCCAACGCAGAGCGCGAAGAAGGGTTCGATGCGTCACAATTGAGGCTGGCGAATTAAGTTTATCCCCGCTTTGGCCGCTACTGCCGTGGACCTGCCATTCCGGCCGGGCGATACTCGGGGAACATCAGGGCTGCCGCGGGTGGCAGCCGGTGCTTGAAAGCCTGAAGCAGCCGACACGCGATATGAGCAGGACGGAATTCCAGTTCCAGGCGATCTGCGATCCGCGGCTGGCGGTACATGCGACAAGCGCGCATCCGGTCTGGCTGTGGTCGGCCGACGGCAAGCATGTGCTCTGGGCCAATCCGGTCGGCGCGCGCCTGTTCGGCGCGGCCAACAGCGCGGAGCTATCCCAAAAAACCTTCGGCCCTGCGGACGTGCATCGCCGCCAGGCCGCGCAACTCGCCAACCGCCTGCCGCTCTCGGGCGCAACGCGGCTGGAACGACTGCGCGGCTTCGGGGCGCTGCCCGGCATGCTCATGACCTGCGGCTGCGCGCGGCTCGATTTCCCCGACGGCAGCCATGGCCTCCTGATCAACGCGGTCGAGGCCGCCCTGCGCAGCATGCCGCTTGCCGAACGGCTGCAGCTTCTCGCGGAGGGCCTGGAGATGCCGATCGCCGCCTTTGACCGCGACGGCACGCTCGTCGGCGCAAGCGACGCCGCGGGTTCGTTGCTCGATCTGTTTTCCCAGAGCCGACCTCGAGCAGGCGCACAGGGATGCGCTGGTGAGCGGACATGTCGAGCTATCGATCTCGATCGGCAACGTCGTGCTCCAGCGTGTCGGCAGCGGCGCCGATGTCGGCGTCGTCGCGCTGATCATCCCGCATGCGGTCGAGGCCGAACCCGAACCGGCGCCCGCCGACGACGCGCCGCAGGACGTCGCCCCGCCCGCGGAAATGCCGATCCCGGCCTACGAGCAGCCGGCTTTGGCGAACGAAGCGCCGGCCGAGTTTGCGCTGATCGACGAATTCGCCGGGCCGCTCGACGACGAGCCCATGACGCACGTTACCGACACGCACGTTACCGACACGCACAGCACCGAGCCGCCGGCAGCAGAGCCGGCACCGATCGAGATCACCGTGACGACCGACCAGACAACCGCCGAACCCGAGAAGCCGCGCGACGAGAATCCGCAAAACAATCCGTCGCCGGCACCGCGACGTCATCCGCTGCGCTTCACCTGGCAGATGGATGCCGACGGCCATTTCTCGCTCGGCTCCGACGAGTTCGGCTGGCTGATCGGCGCGCGCACCGCCGCCGGCTTCGGCCGGCCATGGGACGAAATCGCGCAAGCTTTCGGGCTCGACCCCGCGGACCGCCTGCGCGAGGCGATCGCGACCCGCGAGACCTGGAGCGGCATCACGCTCTATTGGCCCGTCGACGGCGGCGGCCGCCTTCCCGTCGAGCTTTCCGGATTGCCGATCATCGGCGAAAACCACGAATATGCAGGCTATCGCGGGTTCGGCGTGTGCCGCGATCTCGACAGCCTCGAGCATCTCGCCATGCAGCGCCGGCTCAAGCCGGCACACGAGGCGGCACTATCCCTTTCGGGCGACATCGTTCGGGCCAATTCGGAGCACGCTGCCGCCGCACATCCGCCCGCCGGCGCCGCTGTGATGGGAACTGGAACTCCCGGACCATCAGCCTTGATTGCCGATGCCATTTCACCACCAACCAATTTGGATGAGCCCGTGGAAACGCCCCAAAACGTCGTGCCCTTCCGCCCGATCGGCGAATCGAAATCGCTATCGCCGGTCGAGAACCATGCTTTCAACGAGCTTGCGCGGCAATTGTCGGCCCGGCTCGATCGCGACACGCGTGAGGCCATCGTGACCATCGGGGTGACGGAGACAACGGCCGGGCCTGCCGCGACGGAGGCGTCGCGCGAGCAGGCGCCCGCGCCGGAATGGCTGGCGCCGCCGGAGCCGCCGGCCCGCGGCGAAACCCGGCGCGACCGTTCGCTGCTCGACCTGCTGCCGAGCGGCATCCTGATCTACCGGCTCGACCGCCTGCTCTATGCCAACCCCGCCTTCCTGCAGCGCGTCGGCTATGACAGCCTGCATGCGCTGGAGCAGGACGGCGGGCTCGATGCGCTTTATGTCGAGGCCGGCGTGTCGCAGGCGAGCAGCACCTCGGAGGCCGGCACGCCGATGACGATTTCGGCAAGCCAGGATTCGCCCGCGACCGAAGCGCGGCTGTTCACGATTTCATGGGACGGCGAAGCCGCGCTCGCGCTGATGTTCGCGCCGGCGCAAGACGTGCTGGACGCCGTTCTGGCGCCGCCGCCTGTCCCCGCGCCCGAGCCTGTCGTCAGCGCGCCGGCGCCGGGCGAGATCGGCCACGCCGCCGCCGAGGATCTGGCCGCCATTCTCGACACCACGGCCGAAGGCATCGTGATGTTCGACGCCGCAGGCAACATCCACGCCTGCAACCGCAGCGCCGAGGCATTGTTCGGCTATGACGGCGAAGCCTTTCTCCAGCACAATCTCACCGATCTGTTCGCGCCGGAGAGCCTCCGCGCCGTCGGCGAATATGTAGAGAGCATCAAGGGCGCCGGGGTGGCGAGCCTGCTCGACCACGGCCGCGAGGTGCTCGGCCGCGTCGCCAAGGGCGGCCTCATCCCGCTGTCGATGACCATGGGGCGCACCCGCCCCGAGGGTCCGAACTTCTTCGCCGTGTTCCGCGACCTCTCCCAGAGCATGAAGGGCGAGAACGAATTGCAGCAGGCGCGGCGGCTGGCCGATGGCGCGGCCAGTGCGAAGGCCGACATGCTGGCGCGGATCAGCCATGAGCTCCGCACGCCGCTCAACGCCATCATCGGCTTTACCGACGTGATGATCGCAGAGCGCTTCGGCGCGCTCGGCAGCGAACGCTATGTCGAATACATGAAGGACATCCGCGCCTCGGGCGAGCGCGTGAACGCCATCATCAACGACCTCACCGAGCTGTCGCGGATCGAGACCGGCAAGCTCGAGCTCGCTTTCACCAACCAGAATCTCAACGAGATGGTGGAGAGCTGCGTCGCGATGATGCAGCCGCAGGCGAACCGCGAGCGCATCATCATCCGAACCTCGCTGGCGCAAGCGCTGCCGCCGGTCGTCGCCGACGGCCGCGCGCTGCGCCAGATCACCATGAATCTGATCGGCAACTCCATCCATCTTGCGAATCCCGCAGGCCAGGTCATCGTCTCGACCGCGCTGTCGGATTTCGGCGAAGTGGTGCTCAGGGTGCGCGATACCGGTCCCGGGCTCAATGACAACGAAGTCGCAGCGGCGCTCGAACCTTTCCGCACTTCTCCGCCATCGGATCAATCGTCCGACAATGCCTCCGGCGTCAGCCTGTCGCTGACCAAGGCGCTGGTCGAAGCCAACCGCGCCCAGTTCAACCTCAAGAGCGGGGCGAATACCGGCACGCTGGTCGAGGTGGTGTTCTCGCGGGCGATGGCGCGGGGCTGAAACCTGACGAAGCGCCGGAGAATGCTGGATTGAAACACGGCTTAAGTCAGTTTCGGCGAAATGTGCTGAACTGGAATTTCTGGACCGCGCCCCAAGGGGTCGCGTGCTCATGTCGTCGCTCGCCGATCAGCCTGAAATCGCTTCCCACGACCTTCGACAAGGCAGCTGCATCGTATCGAACGATCGGCAACCCGCTGCACCGCTCCGGACCGTCGAAAGCGAAAGTCGCGATGATGACGTTGCCGCCCGGGCGCAATGCCTTCTTCAGGCAGGCGACATATGCATCGCGGTCCGCCGCTTCCGTCAGGAAATGAAACGCTGCCCGATCGTGCCACAGGTCATATGTGCGCAAGGGCTGCCAGGCGGCGACGTCCGCAACAATCCACTCGACCGCATCGCCGCGTCGGCCGAGTCGCTTCTTCGCCTCCTCCAGGGCCTTTGCCGACAGGTCAAGTATCGATAACCGGTGAAAGCCCCGATCGAGAAGATGATCAACTAGCCGTGAAGCCCCGCCCCCGATGTCGATAATTGCGGCGTCGCTGGATATTCCGGTGGCGGTAATGAGATCGAGCGATGGGGCGGGATTCTCCTGAAACCAGCTTACCTCTCTTTCGGCTTTCGTCGCGTACACGTTCTGCCAATGTGCCTGGCGGTCGGCCTCGTTCATGCACGCGTCCTCCCTTCAAACGTTCAAGGTGCAAGCTAGATGGCTACGCCTCCGATCCTCGAAAACAAGAATCCATCGATGCCCTCCGTTTTCGCACCTGCGGCGTTGATGCGGGAAGCGCGGCGCCAGAAGAACATCGAGGAGGTCCAAATTCCCTCCGTTTGCCTGCTCGATCCAGACGGCGATCTCGTGCGCCATCTCCGCCGAACGGGCCATGCCAAGCCGTTCGAAGGCTGGCCATGCTATCACACCGAACTGGATGTCTTCACCCTCGCCGGAAGGCAGGTCGGAATCGTCGGACGGGCGGTCGGCGCCGCTTTCGCCGTTCTGGTGGCGGAAGAGCTTTTCGCGTGCGGATGCCGCTTGCTGATCAGCCTGACATCCGCGGGTCAAATCGTGGCAGCCGGGGCTCCTCCATATTTTGTCATCATCGCCCGCGCGCTTCGCGACGAGGGGACGAGCTACCACTACGCATCGCCATCAGAATATGCCGACGCGTCTCCCCACTTGCTCGTGGCTGCCATCGAGGCCGTCAAACATGATGGCCCCAGAACGATCAGCGGCGCGAGCTGGACGACGGACGCCCCCTTTCGCGAGACCATTCAGGCGATTCAGGCCGCTGCAGACAGGGGTATCCTGGCCGTCGAAATGGAGGCCGCCGCTCTCTATGCATTCGCCGAGGCAACTGGTCGCAGAGTCCTGTGCCTGGCTCACGTGACCAACACCATGGCCCAAAGCGGCGCAGATTTCGAGAAGGGGGAAGATGACGGGACCGTGGACGCGCTGGCGGTACTTGGTCGCCTCGTCGAGGCATTGGATACCGTGTAACAAAGGCAAGCTCTCACCCGGACAATGCGGAGGCTTCTGCGCGAATCTGTCGCGTCGGCTCCTGCCGAGCCGGTACGTTTCTTGCTCTGATTGGCCGGCGCCCTCCCCGGGCGAAATTGCCGGTTCAAGCCGTTCCTTCGGATTTATCGCTTCATGCGCTGCCTCGTCGTCGCGGATCTGCACTATTCGCTGCCTCAGTTCGACTGGCTGCTGAGTGCGGCCGGCCAATTCGATCTGGTCATCTTTGCCGGCGACGCGCTCGACCTCGGCTCCGCGGTCGATTTCCGCGCGCAGATCGTCGTGGTCAGGAAATACCTCTCCCGGCTTGCCGGCGTCACCCGCGTCATCCTCTGTTCCGGCAATCACGATCTCGACGACCGCAATGCCGAGGGCGAGAAATATTCGCGCTGGATCGGCGAGGTCCGCGACCTCGGCGTCGCCCGCGACGGCGACAATCTTTCCATCGCCGACACGCTGTTCACGGTGTGCCCGTGGTGGGACGGGCCGCTGCTGCGCCAGCGCCTCGACACGCAGCTTGCCGAGGCGGCAACGCGGCGGCCGCAACGCTGGATCTGGGTGCATCACGCCCCGCCCGCGAACTCGCCGACGAGCTGGGGCGGCAAGCGTCATTTCGGCGACACCGAGCTGGTGCAGTGGATCGAGCGTTACCAGCCTTCGATGGTGATCTCCGGCCATGTGCATCAGTCGCCGTTCGTCCGGGACGGATCATGGTACGACAGGCTCGGCCAGACATGGGTGTTCAACACCGGGCTGCAGCCGGGACGGCCGCCGACCTATATGGTGATCGATACCGATGAGGGCGCCGCGTTCTGGCTGGCGGCGGGCGCAGCGCAATGGATCGATCTGGATGCGCCGCTCAAGCGGCCGGCCTCGCCGGTCGTGGGTCCGCCCGACTGGCTCACATCCTTGGATCAGATTGCCGATCCGAGCCTGGCGAAACCTTCAGCGGCGGCAGGCTGATCATGCTTTGCAGGATCTCGCCCACCATCTCCAGATGGCTGCCGTGCCCGGCATATTGGTGCATCAGGTCGGCCAGATAAGTCGTCGCGATATTCAGCCGTTGCGCCAGCAGTTGCGCGATCAGGAGCGCGACCGCGGGCTCCTCGTTGAGAAACGAGGCCGCCGCCTCGACCTCGTAGAATGTTGACGGCACCGCCGTTCGCACCGTCGCGGTGTGCGGCCGATCCAGCAGCAGCGACATTTCGCCGGTGAGCGCCCCGGGCTCGGACAGCACCGCGACGACGGTGTCGCCGCGCAGCACTTCGAGCTGTCCCTCGACCAGCACGAACAAATGCCCGGTCTTGCTGCCTTCCTTGATCACGATGGTGCCGGCAGGAACCTCCCGCCGCACCGCACCCTTGCAGTAGTCCAATATCTCGCGCATCGCCCGAGACTAGGCGGTGAGACGGATGGCGTCGAACCGATAAAATGGCCGGCATGCCCAAATTGTCGGCAGCCCCGGAATGACCGGTTCGGTGGATTCAACCTTCCACGGCGCGCGATTCCCGGAATTCACCGGGGTTGCCGGAACCTGAGTTGTCAGGGGACAATTGGCACACGCGTAAGGTGTCGTTCGTAATTTCGGGCCATGATGCCCGCAATCGAACGACGAATTGGAGCCGGTGCGATGGGTCTCACTCTCGTTGAAATGATGTTCTCGATCTTCCGCGGCCACATCCCGGACCACGCGGTCCGGACGGCTGCCCCGGTCGTCATTCCTCCCGGCGCCGTCATGGGCGTGCTGGCGGCCGCAGCGCTTGCGATCTCCCTCATCGCAGCCGCGCTGTGGGCAACCGTCTGGCTGGCGCTCAAATTGATCTAACGCGTGTTCTCAAAAAACGAGACATGTCCGCCTTGCGGGCGAAGGCAGACGTGCGCCGGTCACCCCGGCGGCGCAGGTCACGGTGTCACCGACGCGGTTGCGGCCATCCACAGGGGTGCGGGCGTTGAGTTACCAAGCCGAAATCAGTCGCACATCGCCGACGGCGATCCTGATGGTGATGGATCAGTCGACGTCGATGAACCATCGCTTGAACAGCGGACAGAGCAAAGCCGCCTTCCTGGCGGACGTACTGAACAAGACGCTCTATACCATCATCACCAATTGCTCCAAGTCTGACGGCGTCCGCGACTACTTTCATGTCGGCGTGGTCGCCTACGGCGCGAAAGGACGCCGCCAACGGCTTTCAAGGCGCGTTCGGCGACGAGCCATTGCATGTCATCTCCCGCCTCGCCGAAACTCCGCTCCGGGTCGAGACCCGCACCAAGAAGGTCGCCGGACTCAACGGCGATGTCATGGAGCAGCCGGTGCGATTTCCCATCTGGTTCGAGCCGCGAAGCCACGGCAAGACGAACGATGTGCGCGGGTCTCAACGCGGCGGTCAAGATTCTCGATCAATGGTGCGCGGACGCATCCGTCCGCCTTTCCGCCAACAGTCCTGCACGTGACCGACGGCCACCCGTCCGACGGCGATCCGGAGCCGACGGCCGATCGCCTCAAGAGCCTCGCGACCAGCGACGGCGGCTGTCTCTTGTTCAACCTGCACGTCGACGCGGGCAGGGCGAGCCGCTGATTTTTCCGAATGACGAACGAGTCATCAAGGACCGCTTCGGCAAGGCGCTGTTTCGCATGTCGAGCCTGCTCCCGCCGCACGCCTTGGAGGCCGCGGCGCGCAAGGGCTATGACGTTCGCCCCGGCGCGCGCGGATTTGTCTTCAATGCCGGGATCGAAGCAATCGCGGATTTTTTTGATATCGGCACGCGCCCGGCCATATCGGCCGATCGCTGACCAACCAGATCGAGGGGAAAAGCAATGCCGTACCAGGCCGAGATCAGCAGGGAGAATCCGACCTGCATTCTATTCGTCATCGATCAATCGGGATCGATGGACGAGATCACCGAGGCGGGGCGCTCGAAGGCGGCCTTCGTGGCCGATGTGCTGAACAAGACGCTCTACACGCTGATCACGAGTTGCTCGAAATCCGATGGCGTGCGCAACTATTTTGACGTCGGCGTGATCGCATATGCGGGATCGCAGGTCGCGAGCGGGTTCGGCGGCACCTTGTCCGGGGACATCGTGCATCCGATCCAGGCGATCAGCGAGAACACGCTGCGCGTCGAGGAGCGCAAAAGGAAGGTGGACGACGGCGCGGGCGGTATCGTCGAATTGAAGACCAAATTTCCCGTCTGGTTCGACCCGAAAAGCGAGGGCGGCACGCCGATGCGCGCAGCGTTGGGCAAGACCATCGAGGCGGTGGGCGGCTGGTGCGAACAGCACCCCGGCTCTTATCCGCCGACCATTCTCCACGTCACCGATGGTCAATCGACCGATGGCGCGCCCGAGGAAATGGCTGATGGGCTCAGGCGGATTTCGACGAAAGATGGTCAAGCGCTGCTGTTCAACCTGCACGTCAATACCGCCGCCGGGCTGGAGATCGTGTTCCCGACCGCCGAAACCGACCTCAACGACGAGTACTCGCGGATGCTGTACCGCATGTCGAGCCCGCTGCCGGCGCATCTCGCAAAGTTTGCCGGCGACAAGGGCTACACGATCGCGGACGGATCGCGCGGCTTCATCTTCAACGGCGATCCCCAATGTGTGGTCGACTTTTTCGAGATCGGCACCCGACCCAGGCTGGTCGCCGACAGGTGAGGCCCAGCGGAGCTTGCACTGCGAAATCGCGGCTACCCTTGGCGTTCAGCGTCCCCAAGCGCGAGGATCAGCACAACGAGGACAGCTTTCACCGCTCGGCCAAGGGCGTCTATGCGCTGAGCGACGGCGCGTCGGTGTCGTTCAATTCGGCGTCGTGGGCACGCATTCTGGTGCGCCGCTACACGCGCAATCCGGAGTTTACGCGCGAGTGGCTATCGGCGGCGATCGCCGAGTTTCGCACAGCTGTACGACCGCGACAGCCTGCCGTGGATGCAGCAGGCATCCTTCGACAAAGGAAGCTTCGCCTCGCTGCTCGGCGTTCGGATTGCCGATGGAGGCAGGGCGATCCAGGTCCTGTCGGTCGGCGACAGCCTGGCGGTGCTCTGCGACGGCGATCGCATCAAGGCGACCTTTCCTCTCTCCAGCGCCGCGGAGTTCACCCGGTCGCCGCAGCTGATCTGCACCAACCCGACGCACAATGCGTTCCTGGATAAAATGGACCTCAGCTTACGACCTCGTCGCCGACTGGATCTTTCCGCGGGCTCGAGCAGCCGGCGCTGTTGTGCATGACCGACGCGCTCGGTCATTGGCTGTTGTCGCAGCGCGATCGCGATTCGTGCCCGATCGGCATTCTGCGCAAGGTGAGAACGCCCAGCGCATTCGCCCGGTTCGTGAAGGAGGAGCGCGCGGCCGGTCGCATGAAGCGCGACGACACAACATTGATCGCGCTGTGGTAGGTGGACAATGGCTTACCCGCAGATCGTCGAATATCATGAAGCGGTGCAACATCCGTCGCAAGCGTTCGTCGACCCGGAATTGAAGCAGGGCGCCGTCGCCGAAAACAATTTGGGCCTGCCGTTGGTGATGTCAGGCGGGTTTGCGCTCACCTATGCGGTCACCACCCCGCGCAGAAAGTGCGCCGTGCGTTGCTTTCACCGCGAGATTCCGGCGATCCAGCAGAAGTACGACGCGATTTCCAAGAAGTTGCGCTCGCTCACCAACGGCTGTTTCGTCTATTTCGATTTCCAGCAGTCCGGAATCAACGTGCGCCAGCAGACCTTTCCGATCGTGCGAATGGACTGGGTCGAGGGTGATACGCTGGGCATCTGGCTGGACAAGCACTTCAACGATCCGCGCGCGCTGGAAAAGGCGCGGACCGATTTTGCCGCCATCGCGCGCTTTCTCGAGCTTAAGGGTATAGCCCACGGCGACATTCAGAACGGCAACGTGATGGTCGCCAACGGCGACATCAAGCTGATCGACTACGACGGCATGTTCGTCCCCGGCATGCGCCCGGGCAACGGCAGCGAGACCGGGCACAAGCACTTCCAGCATCCGGAGCGGCGGGTTTCCGATTTCGGTCCCAAGATGGACCGTTTCAGCTTCATTGCGCTCGATCTCAGCCTGAAGGCCGTCATCGAGGACAAATCGCTGTACGCGAAATTCCGCGAGGGCGGCGAGACGGTCGTCTTCAAGGCGAATGACTTCGCCGACCCCGGCAACAGCGAGATCTTCCGACGCCTACTGGCGATGCCCAAGCTGAAGGAGCAGGCGCGGCGCTTTGCAGCGATCTGCGAAGCACCGCTCGCCGCTGTGCCGACGCTCGACGAATGCCTCACCGGACACAACATTCCGGCAGCGAAGACGCAGATCAAGACGTCAGTCTTCGCCTGCCGCGCGATCCACGGCGGCGAGGTACATCTCCGCCTACCCGGTCGTCGATGCGCTCAATTTCTCCGCCGCGATGCAGCGGGTCGGTGACCGGGTCGAGTTGATCGGGCGGATCGTCGAAGTCAAGCCGGGGTCGCGGAAGGCCGGAAAAGGCCCGCCCAAACGCTACGTCTTTATCAATTTTGGCTCGTCGCGAGGCAACATCGTCAAGATCTCGATCTGGTCCGACGGGCTCGCCAAGCTGAAGGAGCAGCCGTCGACCGCCTGGATCGGGCGTTGGGTGAGCGTCACCGGCCTGATCGATGTGCCGTATGAGAACAAGCGATCCGGGCACAAGCATCTGAGCATCACCGTGCAGGACGACGGCCAGATTCAGCAGCTCAGCGAAACGGAGGCCGGTTTCCGACTTGCAAGCATCTCGACAGCACCACCGCCACGCGATCGCGCTGCATCCCCGAATCCGGCGACCACAGTGGCGGCTGCCGCTGCGGCGAAGCCGAAGAGTTCCCGGTCGCGCGGCTCGAGCACCGCTCGCAGCCACAAGCCCGCTGGCCGGCGCACGCCAGCTCTCGCCGCGACCACTGTTCAGCAAGGAGCCCAATCGAACCGCCTGTTGGCTTGGATTCTGCGGTGGATACGATAATCGGGCAGTCGTCGCTCTCATTATCGTGCTGTTGCGTCGGATCTATGTGTAGACGCGCCTGGCAAGCCGGCGGCATCCGAGCGTTTCGGTGTCTGTCGCGTCTTGGCGGGTGCAGGCGCTAGCCGGTCGCCGCGACCGGCAGGAAATCCGAGATCGTATCCAGGAAGACTTTCGGCGCCTGTAATTGCGGGACGTGGGCGCAGCCCGCGACGATTTTAAGCTGCGCGTCGGGCAGGCCGGCGGCGAGCTCATGCGACATCGGCGGCGGCGTCGCCTCGTCGTGCTCGCCGACCACGACCAGTGCAGGCACTTTTACCTTGTGCAGCTCTCCCCGCAGATCGAGCTCGGCAAGCTGGGCGCAGGCGGAGCGGAACACGTCTTCATCCGTCCGCAGAAAGGCGGCGCGGCGTTCCGCCATCAAGTCCGGATGCTGCGCCTGGAATTCCGGCGCGAACAGCCGGCGCATCGCGACATCGGAGATCGCGGCGAGCCCCTTGGCCTTCGAGGCCGCAGCCATGTTGCGGAAGGCGTCGCGGCCGGGCTCGGAAAAGGCCGCGCCGCAATCGGCAAAGACGAACCGCGCCGCGATGCCGGGATGGCGGATCGCCATCTGCAGCGCGACGAACCCGCCATAGCCGTTGCCGAGCACGATTCCGGCCTGTCCGCCTGACGCATCTTTCACCGCTTCCGCCATGCGGTCGGCGACATCGGCAAGCGCGCTTCCTGCGGCCTGCGAGCCGCCAAAACCCGGCAATTCCGGAACGATCACGCGGAACGATTTCGAAAGCTGCGGCGCGACCGCGTCAAAGCTCGCGCGGTCCGACAGCAGCGAATGGAACAGAAACAGCGGCGTGCCTTTTCCGGTTTCGTGCGCGTTGACCGTGCCGTGAGCCCGAAGCCGATCCATGCCGTTTCCTTCCTGCAGCCATCCGTTCCCACTGAGTGATAGATAAATTCCAGCGCATTTCAAGCCTTTGCGGCTTGACGTGATATTTCACGACTGCAAGACTGATGCCAATAATCCGCGGAAAATCGATGCTCTTACGGGATAATGTCTACGAAAGCCTGCGCGCTGATATCCTGGCATGCCGATTGGCGCCGGGAGATGATATGCGTGAGCAGGACCTCGCCGAGCGCTATGCGGTAAGCCGCCAGCCGGTGCGCGAGGCGCTGCTGCGGCTCGAGCGCGAGCATCTCGTCACCGTGCAGCCGCGCCAGGGCTACCGCGTCAATCCGATCTCGCTGTCGGACGCGCGCGACCTCCTGCGCTTCCGCCTCGCGCTGGAACCGGCCTGCGTCGCCGAAGCGATCGAGAATGCGAGCGATGCGGTGCTGAAGGCGCTGGACAGGTTCCGCCGCTTCTCCGGCGGCCACGAGGACTTCATCACCTACAATCGCGGCTTTCACTTCGCACTGGCGCATGCCTCCGGCAACCGCCGCATGGCCGCTTCGCTGTGCGACCTGATCGGACAGGCCGATCGCCTGGTGCGGGTCAGCGTCGCCAATCTCCGGGGCCACGATCCCAAGAAGCTCGTGGCCGAACATGTCGCGCTGATCGAGGCGATGCAGAGCCGCGACGGCCGCGCCGCCGCGCGCATCATCAAGGCGCATATCGGCGCCACCGAAAAGCGCGTGCTGCCGGCGTTGAAGCGCAACGCCGTGATCGTCGAAGGGTGAAGCTCATGAACATTCCAGCCAAAACCATCGACGTCGAGGTCCACGGCAATTTCGTCGACGGCCGCGAGGTCGAGGCCGGCAATGGCGAGATGCTCGACGTGCGCAATCCCGCGACCGGCGACGTGATCGCGCGGATTCCGAATTCGACAAAGGAAGACATCGACCGCGCGATGAAGAGCGCCCGCGCCGCCTTCGAGGGCAAGGCATGGGGCGGCATGGACATCCGCGCGCGCGCAAAACTCGTCAATCGGCTCGCGGACGCGTTCGAGGCCAATCTCGACCAGCTCTACCGGCTGGAGACGCTGAACAACGGCCGGCCGGTGAACGAGACCCGCGCGCAGCTCTCGCGCCTGCCGGACTTCTTCCGCTATTTCGCAGGCCTTGCGCTGGCGCGGCGCGACGCGGTGATCCCGGTCGAAGGCTCATACCTGAACTACACGCTGCGCACGCCGATCGGCATCGTCGCCAATTGCACGCCGTTCAATCATCCCCTGATGATCCTGTGCAAGTCGCTCGCCGCGGTGCTGGCCTCGGGCTGCGTCACCGTGGTGAAGCCGTCGGAATACACGCCGCTGACGACGCTCAAGCTTGCGAAAATCTTCACCGACGCGGGGCTACCGCCCGGCGTGTTCAATATCGTGCTGGGCCTCGGCCACAGCGCGGGAAAAATGCTCGCCGAGCATGGCGATATCGACAAGCTGGTCTTGACCGGCGGCACCGAGGCCGGCCGCATCGCCGGAAGCGCCGCGGCCAAGGTGTTTGCGCACCAGACCATGGAGCTCGGCGGCAAGACGCCCGTGATGGTGTTCGACGATTACGACATCGACCGCGCCGTCAACTACGCCGCCTTCGGCGCCTTCATCGGCGCGGGCCAAACCTGTATCTGCGCCTCGCGCCACCTGGTGCAGAGCACGATCTACGACGAATTTGTCGCGAGGCTGAAGGCCAAGGCGGAAACCATCCGCATCGGCGATCCCTTCGATCCCGCCACGCAATTGGGGCCGGTGATTTCCGCCAAACAGCGCGACCGCGTCCTGTCCTATTGCGGCTTCGGCCGCGACCAGGGCGCGCGGCTCCTCACCGGTGGAAATCCGGCGAAGGTCTCCGGCCACGAAAACGGCTACTTTGTCGAACCGACCGTGTTTGCCGATGTGAAGAGTGACATGCGCATTTTCCAGGAGGAAGTGTTCGGCCCCTTCACCTCGGTGACACCGTTCAAGGACGAGGAAGAGGCGCTGCGGCTAGCCAACGACTCGCCGTTTGGCCTTGCCGCCGCGATCCGCACCCGCGACGTCGCCCGCGCGCATCGCGTCGCGGCCAGGGTCAAGGCCGGCATCGTCTGGATCAACGATCATCACCGGCTCGATCCGGCCTCGCCCTGGGGCGGCGTCGGCGATTCCGGCGTGGGCCGCGAATGCGGCACCGAAAGTTTCGACGACCATTTCCACGTCAAGAGCGTGATGGTGGCGACCAATGACGCGCCGTTCGACTGGTACCGCGACACGGCGGGACAGCGCCGGCTGAATTAGACCGAACACAAGCGATGACAACGACCGGCGAAGCCGGCGCTGCATTCTGATATCAACGGGGGGAAGTTCTCATGGCCCATGCAGTAAACGCCGGCGCGCGGCTCGACCGGCTGCCGATCTCGTCGTTTCATTACCGGATCTTCTGGCTGGTCGGCGCCGGAATGTTCTTCGACGGATACGATCTCTACGTCGCCGGCGGCGTGCTGGCGTCGTTGATCCAGTCCAAGTTCTCGACACTGCCGCAGAATCTGCAATTCATCTCGCTGACCTTCGTCGGCATGACGCTGGGATCGCTGATCACGGGATTTGTCGGCGACAAGTTCGGCCGTCGCTTCACCTATCAGATCAACCTCCTGATCTTCGGCCTCGCTTCGCTCGCGGCCGCCTTCGCGCAGGACATGACGCAGCTCATCGCCTGCCGCTTCGTGCAGGGGCTCGGCCTCGGCGCCGAAATCGTGGTCGGCTATTCGACCATGACCGAATTCGTGCCGCCGAAGACGCGCGGGCGCTGGCTCTCGATGATGGCGTTCATCGTGGTCGCCGGATTTCCCGCGACCTCCCTGCTCGGCTATCTGATCATCCCGGCCTTTGGCTGGCGTCCGATGTTCGTCGTCGCCGGCATCGGCTCCCTCGTCGTCTGGTATCTGCGCAAGAACCTGCCGGAATCGCCGCGCTGGCTCGAGGCGCAGGGCCGCACCGAGGAGGCCGAAGCGCTGATGCAGGCGATCGAGACCGAGGCCGCCGCCGGCAGGCCGCTGCCGCCGGTCGTGGTGCCGGCACCCGTGCCGCAGGTCGCCGCAGCCGACATGCTGAAGCCGCCGCTGCTGCAGCGAATGATCGTCGGCAGCTGGGTCCTGATCTCGATCAATACGCTGATCTTCGGCTTCGTGCTGTTCCTGCCGCAATTCTTCCTGCGCCAGGGGCTGACCATCGCCAATTCGCTGGCTTATACGGTGGTTCTGTCGGCGGGATCGCTGGTCGGCTGCGCGCTCGGCGCCTACACGTCCGACGCGGTCGGACGGCGCGCCAGCATCATCGGCGCGTCGATCGTCACCATCGTCGCCGGCTACATCTATGCCCGTTTCGACGCGGCGTCCGATCCGGCCATCGTGTTGAGCGTCGGTTTCGTTCTCATCGTCGCGATCTATGTGCAGACCGCGATCCTGTACGGTGTCTATACGCCGGAGCTGTTCCCGACGGAGATCAGGCTCCGCGCCAACGGCATCTGCAACACGCTCGGACGGGGCGCGACCGTGGTCTCGCCCTTCATCGTCGGCGCGCTGATGGCGTCGTCCGGCCTGCCCGGCGTGATCTGGCTGATGATCGGCCTTGTGGTCGTTCAGATCCTTGTGGTGTGGGCCTGGGGCGTCGAGCCGCGCAACCGCGGCCTCGAGGATGTCGCCGCGAAGGCTTAAGGGCGATCGACGTCGACAGACACCGTCATTGCGAGCCAACGGGTCGCGCGAACGCGCGCCCGATGACAGGCTCCGCGAAGCAATCCAGAATGCGTCCGCGCAGACACTCTGGATTGCTTCGTCGCTTCGCGCCTCGCAATGACGATTGACGTGGCGGGTGCGTCCAATCCACCTTGCACATCATACAACTTTTGGTAGTTTGGCCCCGCCATTCATTTGGCTGTTTTCGGTGTTCGCTAATACGCCCGCCGGATCTTCCATTGCATCACGCGAGGCATTTCATGCGAGCGTCATTTTCGGTCCTGCTATTGTCCGCCGTCGCAATCGCGTTGTCTGGTCCGGCGCGCGCCCAGTCGAGCGCCGCGCCGCTGCAATATGCCAGGCAGGGCTGGACCGAGGACGAACGGCAGGCCTTCTACACGACGAGCCAGGGATCGCGCATGATGCCCTACGCCTGGTTCAAGGCGTTGCGGCGGCTCGACGTCGACGAGCCGTTCGGCGGCGACCAGTTGCAGCGCTACGGCTACCTGCCGAACGCAAAGTCGGCCAAATGGAATCCGGAAGGGCTGCCGGTCGGCTTTGTCATCGACGGCGACGCCGCAACCGGCCAGCTCGGCATGACCTGCGCGGCGTGCCATACCGGCCAGATCGAATACGTCAAGAACGACGCCACACAGCAGCTTCGCATCGACGGCGCTCCGGCCACCGCGAACTTCCAGCTCTTCCTGACCGAACTCACCGCGGCGGCACGTGCGACGCTGAACGATTCCGGCCGCTTCGACACATTTGCCCACGCGGCGCTCGGCTCGCGCTATTCGGCGTCGCGCGCGAACACGCTGAAGGGAGACTTCAAGAAATGGGGCGACGAGTTCGGCGGCTTCATGGACAAAAGCCTGCCCGCGTCACCATGGGGACCAGGACGGTTGGATGCCTTCGGCATGATCTTCAATCGTGTCGCCGGCAAGGATCTCGGCATCGATGCCAACATCAAGGTCGCGGACGCGCCGGTCAGCTATCCCTTCCTCTGGAACGCGTCGCGGCAGGACCGGACGCAGTGGAACGGCGGCGTTCCGAACGGGCTGTACATCAACGCGATCGGCCGCAATGCCGGCGAGGTGTTCGGCGTGTTCGCCGATTTCACTCCGAAAAAGCAGTTGCTGCCGCCGCACTTCAACTTCCGCAACAATTCGGTGAACTTCGCCAATCTGCAGGCGCTGGAGGAGAAGATCGCATCGCTGAAGCCGCCGCCCTGGCCGTTCGCCCTTGATCAAGGTCTGGTCGACAAGGGACGCGTGTTGTTCGCCGAACATTGCGGAAGTTGCCACGAGGAGAGGCGAATACCGCCGGAGGGCCTGTGGCTGACGCCGGTCAAGGATGTGAAGACCGATCCAAAGATGTATCAGAACTCACTGCGCTCCTCGGACTTCGGCATGCTGAACGGCGCCCTGTCGCCGAACCCGCCGGGATCGAAGCTCGGCGCCTCCGGGCCGACCGCCGATCTTCTGGCAACCGCCGTCGTCGGCGCGTTGTTCGGCGACGCAATTCCGCCGCTGCCGCGATTACCCAATCTCAATGCCGGCGTCTGGCTTGCGATCAGGAAGGATCTCTCGGTTCTTTTCTCCGACAATGAGAAGGTCCCCAGTCTGATCTCCCTGCTCGAACCATCGGTGCGCGACGATGTGCGCGCCCATGTCGAAAGCCGGCTCGCCAACATGTTCAAGGTGCCGGGAGAGGCGAACGCCTATGAGTCGCGCGTTTTGCACGGCATCTGGGCGACCGCGCCCTATTTGCACAACGGATCGGTGCCGAACCTCTGGGAGTTGCTGTTGCCGCCGGAACAGCGGTCGCCATCTTTCATGGTCGGCAGCCGCAAATACGATACCGAGAAGGTCGGCTATGTGACGACCGAGTCGCCGTTCAAGGACGGGACGCTTGTCGTGGGCGCAAACGCGCAGCCCGGCAACAGCAATGCCGGGCACAAATACCCGAAGGACAAGGACTTGACCGAGGACGAACGCAAGGCGCTGCTGGAATATCTGAAGCAGCTCTAACGCCGCGGCGCGCTATCCCTTCTCCCCCTTGTGGGAGAAGGTGGCGCGGACGAAGTCCGCGACGGATGAGGGGTTTCTATCCGAGAGCGCGACAAAGAGTTTACCGCGCGGAGACAAACCCCTCACCCGGATCGCATCTAACGATGCGATCCGACCTCTCCCACAAGGGGGCCCACAAGGGAGAGGTGAACCGAGGCCGGCGATAAACTGGACAGTCCTCAGGCATTCTTCAGCGCGACGCGGAATTCCGCCTCGGTCTTGGCCTTGACCTCGTCGAGCGTGACGCCGTCGGCGAGCTCGATCAGCGCCATGCCGCCCTTGCCGTGCTTGTCGATGGTGAACACCGCAAGATCGGTCACCACCATGTCGACCACCCGCTCGCCGGTCAGCGGCAGATTGCACTTCTTCAGAAGCTTGGCGCCGTCCTTGGCGGAGTGCTCCATCACCACGACCACGCGCTTGACGCCGGCGACGAGGTCCATCGCACCGCCCATGCCCTTCACCATCTTGCCCGGGATCATCCAGTTGGCGAGGTCGCCGTTCTGCGCCACCTGCATCGCGCCGAGGATCGAGAGATCGATATGGCCGCCCCTCACCATGCCGAAGGAGTTGGCCGAGGAGAAATAGCTCGTGGTCGGCAACTCGCTCACGGTCTGCTTGCCGGCGTTGATGAGGTCGGCGTCCACTTCATCCTCGTAGGGGAACGGTCCCATGCCGAGCATGCCGTTCTCGCTCTGGAGCTGAACGTCGATGCCGTGGGGAATGTAGTTCGACACCAGTGTCGGAATGCCGATGCCGAGATTGACGTAGTATCCGTCCTGCAACTCCTTGGCGGCGCGGGCGGCCATCTGTTCGCGGGTCCAGGCCATCAGATTTCTACTCCGGTTGCGGCCGCCGACGCGCTCGAAGCGCGCGGGCGGGTGTTGCGGAACTCGATGCGCTTCTTTCCGGTGCCGACATCGATGATGCGCTTCACGAAGATGCCGGGCGTATGGACGTGGTCGGGATTGAGCTCGCCGGCGGGAACGAGATGCTCGACCTCCGCGACCGTGACCTTCGCGGCGGTCGCCATCATCGGGTTAAAATTCCGCGCGGTCTTGCGGTAGATCAGATTGCCGGCGGTGTCGCCCTTCCAGGCGTGCACGATGGCGAGGTCGGCGAACAGCCCGCGCTCCATCAGATATTTCTCGCCGTCGAACTCGCGCACTTCCTTGCCTTCGGCGATCAGCGTGCCGACGCCGGTCTTGGTGAAGAAGGCCGGAATACCGGCGCCGCCCGCGCGGATGCGCTCGGCGAGCGTGCCCTGCGGATTGAACTCGAGTTCCAGCTCGCCCGCGAGGAACTGCTGCGCGAACAGCTTGTTCTCGCCGACATAGGAGGAGATCATCTTCTTGATCTGCCGCGTCTCGAGCAGGCGGCTCAGCCCAATGCCGTCGACGCCGGCATTGTTCGACACCACCGTGAGACCCTTCACGCCGAAGTCGCGAATCGCATCCGACAAGGTCTCGGCGATGCCGCAGAGGCCGAAACCGCCGGACATGATCATCATGCCATCCTTGAGAAGCCCGTCGAGGGCCGATTTGGCGTCGGGATAAACCTTGTTCATGAAATTATGACCTGGTGGGAGAAAGAGGCCGGAAGCCTGTATTGGCCGGATTATTAGGCGAAATCTTCGCAATGCGTCAATGACGGGCGCCGCTTGCGTTCCTGATCGAAGTTCTTGCCCCTTAAGGATGAGGATGTCGCACCCCCTGCACGGCCTTGAAAGCGTCAAGAAAACCCTTCAAGTTGCGGGGGTTGGCGAGGGTCCCGGCGCACCCAGCCCATCCTCGTTCAATCGCGATCCGACCGACCTAGCCGATCAGACATGGCACTTCAGACATGGCACTGACGATGGCCCAGGGGATGAAGCGCCTGGGGACGCCGATCGCGGCATTGTTCGGCCTGGCGCTGGCCGCCATGATTGTGAGCTCCTGGCTGATCAACCGCGACGCGTTGCGTCAGGCGGTGGAAGCGCAGATCCGCGCGGTCACGGGACTCGACCTCACCGTCAACGGCTCGATCGACGTCTCCGTGTTTCCCGGCAGCTATGTCTCGTTCCACGATGTCGGGCTCAAGGGCGGCACCGAGGACCAGGCGCTGCGCGTCGACGTGCTGACCGCCAATCTGCGGCTGCTGCCGATGTTGCTGCAGCGGTTCGAGATCGCCGACGTCATGATGCTGCGTCCGCAAATCCATGTGAAGCGCGAAGCCGGTGGCGAGAGCAACTGGACGCCCTTCATCCAGACCATCGCGCGCACCATGAAGCCCGGCGCCGACAACCAGGTGTCGTTCTCCGAAATCCGCATCCAGGACGGCATTCTCACCTATGAGGATGCCGTCAATCACGCCAGCGAAAAACTCGACGACATCGACCTGTCGCTGGCATGGCCGTCGATCTCGCGCTCCTTCGCGGTGACCGGGCAGTTCGACTGGCGCAGCCAGCGCGTCGATGGCGCGATCAGCGTCTCGGACTTCGCCGCCGCGCTGTCCGGCGACCGCTCCGGCCTGAAGGCGCGGCTCTCCAGCGCGCCGCTCAAGCTCGCCTTCGACGGCACGGCGGCCAATCGCACCAGCGCGCTGATGGAAGGCACGGTCACCGTCGACAGCCCGTCGCTCCGCACAGCGCTGCAATGGACCGGACAGGAACCGCCCGGCGCCGGCGGCTTCGGCCGCTTCGCGCTGAAGGCGCGCGCCAACGTGGTCGGCGCCTCGATCGCGCTCACCAATGTCAATGTCGAGCTCGACGGCAACGTCGCCGAGGGCGTCATGACCTATGCCAATAACGGCCGGCAGACGCTGCAGGCGACGCTTGCCGCCGACGCGCTCGACTTCACGCCCTACATCTCCACCTTCCGCCTGCTCGCGAGCGGGGCGCGCGACTGGAATCGGCAGATGTTCGATCTCAACGCGCTGTCGACCACCGATCTCGACATGCGCCTGTCGGCGGCAAGGGTCACCGTCGGCCCGACCAGGCTCGGCCGCACCGCGTTCGGCGCGAATCTGCGCGGCGGCGCGTTGGCGCTTTCTGTCGGCGAGGCGCAGGTCTATGGCGGCCTCGCCAGAGGCTCGTTCGGCGTCGCGCGCTCTGACACCGTCGCCGACGTCAAGGCGCAATTCCAGTTCCTCGATGTCGACCTGCAGGCCTGCGCCAGCGAGTTGTTCGGCATCAGCCGCCTCTCCGGACGCGGCAATCTCAACGTCTCGGTGGTCGCCTCGGGCTCCAGTCCGTTTGGCTTGATGCAATCGCTCGACGGCACCGCGACGCTGACCGGCCATGACGGCGCGATCTCAGGGTTCAATGTCGAGCAATTGCTCCGGCGGCTCGAGCGCCGGCCGCTGTCGGGCGCGGGCAGTTTCCGCAACGGCTCGACGCCCTACGATAACCTGACCGTCTCGGTGAAATTTTCCGACGGGGTAGCGACGACCGAAGACGTCAAGATGGAAAATCCGTCGACGCGCGTCACCCTGACGGGCACCGCGTCGGTGCCGTCGCGCGAATACGACCTCAAGGGCACGGCCAGCCTGATGGCGAACGGCGCGAGCAGCTTCGATCTGCCGTTCGTGGTGCAGGGACCTTGGGACGATCCCCTGATCTTCCCCGAGGCGGACAGCCTGATCAAACGCTCGACCGTCACCGCGCCCCTGCTCGACGCGCTCAAGGACCGCAACACCCGCGACGCCGTGCGCTCGGTGCTGGAGCGCCTGACCGGCGGACAAAAAGCCGCAAGCCCGGATGCCGCGGCGCCGGCCACCGCAGATGCGCCACCCGCCTCGCCTGCGAAGTGAAAACGGACGGTCTCGCCCGAGGCCATGAGCAGAAATGATGCGGGCTGATCTACTTCTCCGAGCCCTTGTTCTCCGGGCCCTTGGCAAGGACGGACGCCTGATCGATCGTGATGCGATGGACGAGCGGATCGGCGTGACGATGCACCAATTCCCACCCCTCCGCGTCCCGGCGATAGACTTCGGTGACGCGCAGCGACCAATCCTGGCTTGGAAGGCCGCCCACCTCGGCGGTCTGGCGTTCGATCATCACCAATACGATGATTCCATCGGTCCCGTAGGTGGTGACGTCCTCCAGCGTTGCAATTCCGTTGCGGAAATAGCGCGAGAGCTCAGCCAGCCTCGCCGGGCTTTTATCGAATCCGCGACTCGCAGCGCCGCCAAATGGCTGCATCAACGTGAAATCGGACGCGATGCGCGTCAAGCGGGCCCAGTCCTCCATGTCGCCGCGCATGAACGCCGAATTCTTCATCGCGGCAAGCTTTACGACCTGTGCGGCAAAATCGTTGGACCCGGCCGTTGCAGGGTCCAACGGAACCGAGAGCGATACGCCGGCTGCTGCCGCAAGCGCGGCACGCCTCGACACAAGAGCCTTCCTGGACATCGACATCTCCCGTTGCGGTAATCCGCCAATGTCATGGAGCTGGTCTGGACATGAAGCAAATGATAGAATTTCAGCATCATGCTGAATCAGATTAATCTCTCCCGAATCGACCTGAACCTGCTCGTCGTCTTTAGTGCCGTTCTAAGGGAGCGTCAGGTCGCAAGCGCGGCCGACAAGCTGAATTTGACACCGTCGGCGATCAGTCACGCTCTCATGCGGCTTCGCCGTTTGCTGAATGACCCGCTGTTTTTGCGGACTCCAAGAGGCGTCGTCCCGACGGCCCGCGCCCTGCAGCTTGGTGAGCCCGTCTCCGACATCCTTGCCCGAATTGGCGGCGTTGTCGCGTCGGCGATCCCCTTTGATCCCTTGGTCAGCACCCGCCGTTTCAGGATCGGTGCACCGGAGGCCGTCCTGGCCTGGCTCACGACGCCGTTGCTGCACCGGATCAACCGGCGCGCGCCTAACGTGGATGTAGGACTGCTGCATTTGATGCCGTCAACGCGTTCTCCCGGGAAGGATCCCTGGCAGGAAAGTCTCCAGCAGCTCGAACAGCGGGATATCGATATCGCCGTTCTTCCACGTCATTCCGTGCCGCCGCGTTTCGCCGCGCGCAGGCTGTTCGACGAGGATTTCGTGGTCGCGATGCGGAAGGGCCATCGCCTGGAGCGATCGCCGACCATCAAGGAGTTTTGCCGCTTTCGGCATATGCTGGTATCTGCCGATGCGGACCCGCACGGCTTTGTGGATGACATATTGTCCAAACGCGGTCTGACGCGGCGCGTTGCGCTCACCGTGCCGACGTTCACGCTGGCTCTCACGCAGTTGGGCGGTGTCGACATGGTTGCGGTATTGCCGCGACGTCTCGTGACGAACGGGGCCGCGCGCTTCGGACTGACCTACGCGGAATTGCCGTTCAAGCGGAAGCCGGACCCGGTCGTCGCTGTCGCGCCAAAATCCGCCATGATGGACAAGGGCATTGCGTTCGTCGTCGACCTGCTCGCGGAGGCTGCCGGGAGCCGGCCGATCTGAGCGGCACCGGCATGGAACACCGCGAATTGGCAGTCGTTGGCGGCTGGCCGTTATTTCGTCGGAATTGGTCGCCAGAGTTTTTGGTGATTGCTTTCTCGGCTCGCATCTCGGGCCGCCGATTTTTGCTTCCCGCTCGACGACGATCGAGACAGCGGTTCTCAGAATACAAGATAGTACAACAGGAGTGATTTCAGTGAGAGTATGGGCAATAGCGGCCTGCGTAACTCTTGGTTTTGTTGGAGCGTCGTCGGCGAACCCGCTGGACTCTCCCGGTACCGTCTACATCGATGGCTCCCCGTGCAACCGGGCCTGTCAGGTCTACATGGACTGGAGCCGAAAGACGCTCAGGGCAAACCAGGCTGCCGCTATGGGCGCTTGGAACCCATCTGCCGGCAAACCGGCGGGTGAAACTCCTCGCAAACGCGTTTCGAAACGCGCGGCGCCGGCTTCGGTCGGGGCGTCGTCCGACAAGAAGACCGGCGATGTTCAGGCCGCGCTCACGGCAACTCCGGAGCAGGCACCTCTTCCAAGGCCGAAACCCGAGACTGCACCTCTCGGCGGTGAAACCCACGAACCTCATGCCGCGCTCATGGCGGCCCCGGAGGCGCCGCCGCTTCCAAAGCCGGGAACCGAGACTGCGCCTCTCAAGGTGGAGACCCCCGAAGTATCCAGGCCAAAAACGCCCCAGGAGCAGGTCATGGCCGCGCTGGCGGTCGCTGAGCTGATTACGAACGCCGAAACGTCGAAGGCTGCAAGCAATGAAGGTGCGGATGAAACAAAATCCGCAGCCGTCAGCGATGCCAAGGCCGCTCGTCCGAGCGACGTTGGCGGTCTCGTCGCCCTCCTGATTTCCCGACCGGATGTAAAGTCAGTGTCCGCGCTCAAGGGCTCGAATATCGCTGTCGACGCGGCTCAGTCCGGTGTGGAAGAGAACATTCGCGTCGCGTTGGTGGCAGCGGGCGCTACCGAGACCCAGCTCTCAGCCAGCGATGCCAGCCCGCTCGATCGGCTGATCAGCGGCGACGTGCAGGCCGCCGTGTTGAAGCTGGTTTCTCCGGACGCGGCCGAGGCGTTCCCGGATATCAAGGGTTTCAAGGTTCTTCGCGTCCCGCTTTCACCGCGTTAGTCTAGCGCCAGGCGCACCGGCCTTTCGGGGCCGGTGCGACCTTTCCCCTCACGCTTCCTTGCGCCGATAGCGGCCGCGCTGCTGGATCAACGGGTCGCCTGCGTTGCCGCGACGCCTCGGCAATTGTGAAATGGCACACAGACAGGAACCGCTCGGTCTGCTTGTATCAGGCCGAGAGCCTCTTTCGGTCCGTGGCCGATCAAGAGCATATGGGATTTCCGGAGGATCATCATGCGCGGTTTCAATCGCACGGCTGTGATGTGCGCCAACCTTATTTGGTGCGCACCTTGAGCGGGTGAACCAAGGAGGTTTCGCGTGCGCTGAGTACCGCGTACTGGGATTTCTGGGCCCCGCCGGCGACGGACGGGGCTTTTGTATGTCTTGTTCTCCCCACTGCTCCCGGCGGTGCCCCTGTGAAGAAGGACACAGGGGTCATGTGGCAGTACTTGTGGTCCGATTTAACATTTGATTTTGTCAAGGGACTGGTCGCCGGAGGCGCTTCACTGGCACTTCAGGCGGTCGCCCCTCCGGTGTTTCGCGCCTTGAAGAGGGTTCGAGCGCGTTGGGTTGCCTGGAAGGCCTCAAGAAAGCAGGCCACAACACGCACCGAACAATGAGCGGTCAGGAGACCAACCGCGTCACGCTTGCCGGCACCGCGTCCCGCGTGACGCCTTTGCCTGCGTCGATATGGCGATGCAATTGCTTCGTCGCGAAGTCCGTCAGTGGGTCCTGGACCGCCCCGCCGCATTGTCGCGGATCGATGCGCAGCGCGCATCGATCGATACACGATCGGAAATGGTGCCCGCCCTTGCCCGCCCTACAGTCGATACAACAAGCCGCCTGCAAGCTGCCAAGTCGCGTCAGCGGGCTCGCATCGCTCAGCGATGCCCCCACTACCTACGTCGGACAACAAGCGGCTGGATCGTGCCGCCGGGCTGGGCTAATCTTTCACCCAACCGGTTAAAAAGATCGGCAATTCAGGGAGAACGATGTGAGATCCAAGGTATTCGGTGCGCTTTCACTTGCGGTCGCTGCGGCCGGGCTGTGCGCCATCGCCGCACCCGCGTTCGCGCAGCAAAAGTCGATTACGGTCTGGTTCGGCAAGGGCTTCTACAAGTCCGAAGACGACGCGCTGCTCGAGACGATCAAGAAATTCGAAGCCAAGACCGGCATCAAGGTCGAACTGTCGCAATACGCCATCCAGGACATGATTCCGAAGACGGTGGCCGCGCTCGATTCCGGCACCGTGCCTGACGTCGCCTACTCCGACAGCTACGACGTGCAGGCGCAAGGCAAGTGGGCCTTTGAAGGCAAGCTCGAGGACCTCTCCGACGTCCTGCTGCCGATGAAGTCGGCGTTCGCGCCGAACACGCTGGAGACGGCGCTGCTCTACAACGACGTCGCCAAGAAGAAGGCCTATTACGGCTTTCCGCTGAAGCAGCAGAGCATGCACGTCCAGATCTGGAAGGACATGCTCGAGCAGGCCGGCTTCAAGCAGGAGGACATCCCGACCAAGTGGGAGGATTACTGGTCGTTCTGGTGCGACAAGGTGCAGCCGGCGATCCGCAAAGCCACCACCCAGCGCATCTACGCCGTCGGCCAGCCCATGGGCGTGGAATCGACCAACTCGTTCCAGTCGTTCTACACCTTCATGGACGCCTACCACGTCAAGCTGGTCGACGATAACGGCAAGCTCCTGGTCGACGACCCCAAGGTGCGCGACGCCCTGATCCACGCGCTGAAGGACTATACCGATACCTACATCAGGGGCTGCACGCCGCCCTCATCCACGACCTGGAAGGACCCCGACAACAACGTCGCCTTCCACAACAAGACGATCGTGATGACCCACAACTTCACGATCTCGATCGCGGCAAAGTGGCTCGACGATGCCAACAATCCGGCGCTGACACCCGAACAGCGCGCGGCCGGCAAGAAGGCCTACGAGGAAACCATCATCACCGCGTCGTTCCCGAAGGCGCCTGATGGTTCGACCATCAAATATCGTTCCGACGTCAAGACCGGACTGATCTTCGCCGCCGCCAAGAACAAGGCGGAGGGCAAGCAGTTCATCAGCTTCCTGATGCAGGAGGAAAACTTGCGGCCTTACGTCGAGGGCGCGCTCGGCCGCTGGTTCCCGGTGACGACCGCGAGCCAGCAGAGCCCGTTCTGGCAGGCAGACCGGCACCGCAAGGCGGTCTACAATCAGTTCACCGGCGGCACCTCGCCGTTCGACTTCACCAAGAACTGGAAGTTCACCATCCTGAACAACGAGAACGTCTGGGCCAAGGCGATGAACCGCGTGGTCAGCGAGAAGGTCCCGGTGGAGAAGGCGGTCGATGAGCTGATCGCCCGCATCAAGGAAGTCGCGGGCTAGGCTCTTGCTCCGCTCTCCCCGCCGCATATTCTCGGGCGTCCGCTGCGAAAGCAGGGTACCCGATACGCCGCAGGCGGCGCGTTACATGCGACGAAGCCGAATCGAACGGCTTCTTGCGCCCCGAATACGGCCTGTGGCTCTGGGTCCCGGCGTTCGCCGGGACGACAACGCTGACGCCGCGGGCCGGCCACTCGTGATAAGTACTGAGATATGGCGATCACGCTCTCCGCATCCGATGTTCCCAGCCCGCCGCTGTCGGCGCGGCTCTCCCCCCCGCAGGTGTGGGGCATCGTGCTGCTCGCGCCCTATATCCTCGTGTTCGTGGCGTTCGTGATCTATCCGATCGGCTACGGGCTCTGGCTCGCGCGCCAGCCGGCAAGCTATGTGGCGCTGTTCAACGATCCCATCTTCGCGCGCGCCGCGGTCAACACGCTGATCTTTCTCCTGATCGGCATCAACATCAAAATGATCATCGCGCTGTTCCTGTCCGGCTTCTTTGTCGAGCAGCGCAGGTGGATCAAATGGCTGTCGGTGCTGTTCATCCTGCCCTGGGCGGTGCCTTCGATCCCGACCATCCTGTCGGTGCGCTTCATGCTCAATCCCGAATGGGGCATGGTCAACCATATCATCTTCAATCTCACCGGCGATGACGGCCCGAACTGGCTGAACGATCCCGCGATTGCGCTCACCATGGCGATCGGCGTGCACATCTGGAAATCGCTGCCGTTCTGGACCCTGATCCTGATCACCGGACGGCTTGCGATCTCGCACGATCTGTTCGAGGCGGCTTCCGTCGACGGCGCCACCTGGTGGCAGAAATTCCGCTTCATCACCTGGCCGTCGATGCAGACGCTGTACATCACCTGCACGCTGCTCTCGATGATCTGGACGCTCGGCGACTTCAACAGCGTCTATCTGTTGACGGGCGGCGGGCCGGCCGACCTCACCCACGTGCTGTCGACGCTCGGCATCCGGTATTTGCGGCTCGACCAGCTCTCACTCGCCATGGCATCGATCGTCTGCGCGATGCCGTTCGTGCTGCCGCTGGTCTATTTCATGATGAAGCGGTTGTCGCGATGAAACTCCCGACGCTCCGCGAGGCCGGCAAAGAGGCGCAGCTCCTGCTGATCGGCATCCCGGTCTTCCTCTGGACCATGATCCCGATCTACCACATGTTCCTGTTCGCGATCTCGCCGAAGGAGGACGCGTTCTCGGGCAAGATCTGGCCGGATCATCCGACCCTGCACAATTTCGAGATCGTATTCCGCCAGCAGCATTACTTCCTGCGCGACTTCTACGTCCAGTTCTGGAATTCGATGGTGATCGCCGCTGCCGTCGGCGCGTTGACGCTTTTCGTCGCGACCGCCGCGGCGTTCTCGATCTCGCGGCTCAAGGTGCCCGGCGGACGCGTCGTGATGAATCTCGCGCTGTTCACCTATTTCATCCCGGCGGCGTTCCTGGCCGTGCCGATGTACCGCACCATGGGCACCTATGGCCTGCTCAACAATCACTGGTCGCTGATCCTCGCCATGGTGACGATCGCCTCGCCCTATGCGATCTGGGTCTTGAAGCAGGCCTCCGACAAGCTGCCGGTCGAGCTCGACGAGGCCGCGGTGATGGATGGCGCCACCACGTTGCAGATCTTCCGCCTGGTCTATGTGCCCCTGATGATGCCGTCGCTGGTCGCGATCGGCACCTATGCCGTGCTGCTGGCCTGGAACGAATATCTTTACGCCTTCCTCTTGCTGTCAAAGGACACCGAGATCACGCTGCCGGTCGCGCTGGGTAACTTCCTCGCCGCCGACGACTCGCCCTGGGAACTCCTGATGACCACCGGCTTCATCTACGCGCTGCCGCCGGCCGCGGTCTATTACGTCTTCCGCCGCTACATGGTCGGCGGCCTCACCGCAGGCGCGGTCAAGTCCTGATAATCCCACCGACGTCATTGCGAGGAGCGCAGCGACGAAGCAATTCATGGTTCAGCGGATTGCTTCGCTCCGCTCGCAATGACGGAGGCCTACAACGGCACATCGCTCTGGTGCCGCTTTCGCCAATATTCGCGCAGCAACGCGATCGTCGAACCGATGAAATAACCGGACATCGCTCCGGACACCGCGCGGCCGGCGATCGAGGCGACACCATGATCGTCCACGTGGATCGCTGCCAGCACCGCGACCGCGTATTGCAGGCCGAACACGATGAGGTTGCGGATCAGCGGATAGATGCTGCCCGGACGGATGATCCGCCCGGTCGCGTGCTCGACTTCAAATGGACGCGGCGTCAGCACGCCGACCGGCATCAACACGAGCGCCGCTGCGATCCAGGCGACCAGCGGCCAAACATTGCCCTGCTGGCCGAATCCGAGCCGGGACAGCCCCCAGACGATGAAGATCGCCGGCACGATCAGCGCCCGCCCAATCGCCGTGGTCCGCGGCTGCATCGCCTTGATGCCCTGCCAGACCAGATAGGCAAGCAGAACCCATGCCCAGAGCGGCGTATGCGTGACGATGCCAAGCGCGAATTTCATGGACGCTCCGGCCTACAGCGGCGCGGCGCTCTCGCCGCGATCGCTCGACAATTTCGAGGCCAGCGAGGCGACGACGATCACGACCGCGATCAGGGCGATCACCAGCGTGCAGATGGCGTTGATCTCGGGCTTTACGCCGAGCCGCACCTCCGAATAGATCCGGATCGGCAGCGTCGCCGAGCCGGGGCCGGTGGTGAAGCTCGCGATCACGAGATCGTCGAGCGAGAGTGTGAACGCCAGCATCCAGCCTGCGGCAATGGACGGGATGATCAGCGGCAGCGTCACCATCAAAAACGCGCGCGCGGGATCGCAGCCGAGGTCCATCGCGGCCTCCTCCAGGCTCCTGTCGAGCGAGCCGAGCCGCGACTGCACCACGACCGCGACAAAGCACATGGTGAGCGTGGTGTGGGCGACGACCACGGTCCAGAAGCCGCGCTCGGCGTTCAGGCCCACGAACAGCAGCAGCAGCGAGAGCCCCGTGATGACTTCGGGCATGACCAATGGCGCGTAGAGCATGCCGGAAAACAGCGTCCGTCCGCGAAAGCCTTCGCCGCGCGAGAGCGCCACGGCCGCGAGCGTGCCGAGCAGGGTCGCGACCGTGGCCGACGCAGCCGCCACGCGTACGCTCATCCAGGCCGCCTCGATCATGGCCTTGTCGTTGAAGAGCTCGCGATACCAGCGCAGCGACCAGCCGCCCCACACCGTCACCAGCCGCGAGGCGTTGAAGGAATAGATCACGAGAATGACGATCGGGAGGTAGAGGAAGGCGAGCCCCAGTGTCAGCGAGGCCACGTTGAAGCGGGACAGCTTGCGGCTTGCCATCAGCGCTGCTCCAGCTGCCGGCGCTGCAGCCGGTCATAGGCGAGAAGTGGCGCGATCAGGAGCACCAGCAGCACGATGGCGGTGGCGGAGGCCACCGGCCAGTCCTTGTTCATGAAGAACTCGAGCCACAGGGTCTGGCCGATCATCAGCGAATCGGAGCCCGCGAGCAGGTCGGGGATCACGAACTCGCCCACGATCGGAATGAAGCACAGCAGCACGCCGGCGCCGACGCCGGGCAGCGACAGCGGAAACGTCACCAGCCAGAACACCTCGTTTGGCGCGGCGCCGAGATCGGCGGCCGCCTCCTCCAGCGCCGGCTCCATCTTGGAAAGCGTCGCATAGAGCGGCAGGACCATGAACGGCAGATAGGAATAGACGATGCCGAGATACATGGCGCTGTCGGTGGAGAGCCACACCATCGGCTGCGACACCAGATGCAGCTTGAGCAGTATCTGGTTGAGCAGGCCGTCATGCTGCAGGATGTTGATCCAGGCATAGATGCGGATCAAAAACGAGGTCCAGAACGGCACGATGACCAGCATCATCGCAACCGGCTGCCATCGCCTCGGCAGCCGCGCCATGCCGTAGGCGATGGGGTAGCCGATCAGGAGCAGGATCGAGGTCGACACCAGCGCGACGACGAGGCTGCGCAAATAGGACAGCACATAGAGATTGTCGGAGACCAGCAGGCGAAAATTGTCGATCGACAGCTCCGCGAAGGCTTCCCTGAGCGCGGCAAAGCCAGCCGTGAGATCGAACACCGGAGTATAGGGCGGCTGCGCGATCGCGGTTTCCGACAGGCTGATCTTCAGCACGAAGCCGAACGGCACGAGGAAGAACAACACCATCCAGACATAAGGCGCGATCGCGGCGTACCGCGCGGGACCCGCGAAAACCTGCCGCGCGCTCATTGTTGCAGCACCATGCAATCGTCGGGAGTGAACCAGGCGACCACCCGCTGGCTCAGGCTGTAGGCATCGATATCGATGCGCGCGGTATTGGCCATCGACGAGCGCACGATCGCGCCGGAATCGAGCCTGACCTTGTAGACGGTCGATCCGCCGAGATAGCTGACATCGGTGACGACGCCTTCGAGCCGGTTGATCGCATGCGTGCTCGTCCCGTCCGACGCCGGCCCGCGGCGCGACAGCTTCACCTTCTCGGGCCGGATCGCGACCGAGACGACGGTATTTGTGACGGAACGGCGCGGCTCGGCGACCACGATGGTGCCGCCTTCGCGGGTGGCGACCACGAGGCGATTGAAGTCGCGGGATTGGACCTCGCCGTCGAACAGATTGACGTCGCCGATGAACTCGGCGATCCAGCGCGACAGCGGCGCCTCGTAGAGCTCGCGCGGGGTGGCGACCTGCTCGAGCCGGCCGGCGTCCATCACGCCGATCCGGCCCGCGACCGTCATCGCCTCTTCCTGGTCATGGGTGACGATGATGAAGGTCATGCCGAGACGGCGCTGCAGCTCCATCAATTCGAGCTGCGTGCTTTCGCGCAGCTTCTTGTCCAGCGCCGCGAGCGGCTCGTCGAGCAGCAGCACCTGCGGCCGTCGCGCCAGAGAGCGCGCGAGCGCAACGCGCTGCCGCTGGCCGCCGGACAACTGGTCGGGCTTGCGCTTCTCCAGCCCGTCGAGCTTGACGAGCGCCACCATCTCGGCGACGCGGGCGCCGATGTCCTCGCGCCCCATGCCGGCCCGCTTCAAGCCGAAGGCGATGTTGTCGCGCACGGAGAGATGTGGAAACAGCGCATAGTTCTGGAACATCATGTTGACCGGCCGCTCGTGCGGCAGGACCTGCGCGATGTCGCGGCCGCCCAGCAGGATGCGACCCTCGTCCGGCGTCTCGAAGCCCGCGAGCATGCGAAGCAGCGTGGTCTTGCCGCAGCCGCTCGGCCCCAGCAGCGCAAAGAACTCGCCGGCGGCAATGTCGAGCGACACGCCATCCACCGCGCGAAAGCCGGCGAATTTCTTGGCCACTCCCTCGATGCGGAGCAGCGGCATGTCGGTCTGCGACTCGGGCTTGATGAGCGCCGTCGACGGCGGCGCGGGCCGGACCGCCGGCTCGGCCTGCGGCTCCGGCTTCGCCGGTTCCGAAGCCGCTTCCATTCCGGGTACTTCCTCAGCCATCTTTCCCTGCCCAACGCCCACCGCCAAGCTAGCGGCGGACAGGCGCGCGCTCAACCGCCACCCCTGTGGGAAAGTCAGAAGTGACCGACGCGTTACGAGGCTGCCGCCTTCGCCATGAACGCCGCCAGCGCGTCGCGATCCTCGGCCGGCATGGTCAGGCCCAGCTTGGAGCGGCGCCACAATATGTCGTCGGGGAAACGCGCCCATTCCCGCTTCATGAGATAGCGCACTTCGGCTTCGGTCAGTTCGGGGCCAAAACTCCGGCCGAGATCGGCGCGGCTTTTGGCCTCGCCGAGGACATCTCCGACACGCCTGCCATAGGCGCCGACCAGCCGCTGCGCCTGCGGCTCGGTCAGGAACCGCCAGCGGTCGCGCACGGCCTCCACCTCCCAGTCGAAGCGCTCCCAGCTAAAATCGCCGCCCGGCAGCGGCGCCTTCGCCGTCCAGCGCGGCGACATCACATAGAACGGGGTGAGTTGGGACACCGCCCGCTCCGCGCGCAGCCGCGCGGTCGTGACATCGCCGCCGAACATGGTGAGCAGCGGAGCCTCGCGGCGGCGGCGATCGAACATCATCGAGCCGTCCCGCGTGGCGGCGCGGCCGCCGCGGTCCGGCACCAGATTGACCCCGGAAACGATGCGGATCACGTCGACCGGATCGACCCGCTCGCGGAAGTAGCGGTTGGCGGCGTCGCAGAGATAGGAGACATCCGCGGCGCCGACCGCCACGATGGCCGGATCGCCCGTGAATGCATGCTTGACGGTGCCGATCAGGGTAAAGTCGCGCTCATAGGGGCTCGCGAAGATCAGGCGGCGGTCTGCATTCTGGAAGACGTAGACATTGTCGCTGTTGAACAGGCGGCGCACCACGATCTGGCCGACCTGGACCGCGGCCAGTTTCGGAAAGGGCAGCCGCAGGATGGTTTCCGCGACGATGCCGGTCCAGCCGCCGGAGGTGTTGGCGAGCGCCCGCGAGGTGATCACCCTGCGCTGGCCGCGGTCGATGACCGCAAGCCGCCAGAATTTTTCCCGGTCGGCGCGGACGCAGCGCGCGCCGGTGCGGATCGCCGCGCCGCGCTCCGCGGCATCCAGCGCCATGAGCACCACCAGGCGGGAATCGTCCACCATGCAGTCGGAATATTCGAAGGCGGTGCCGAACGGACGCTTCAGCGCGTCTCCCACCGGATGGTGGGTGACGTCGATGGTTTCCGAGCGTGGCAGGCGGCTGCGGGAGGCCAGGCGATCGTAGAACCACAGCGCCGAGCGCAACAGCCAGGGCGGCCGCTCGTCGGCATGGGCGGGGATCGCAAACCGCATCGGACGCACGACATGCGGCGCGATATCGAGCCAGATGTCCCGCTCGCGGAGCTGGGTCCGCACCCGCTGAAAGGAGCGTCGTTCCAGCATGGAGAGATCGCCATGGATCAGCCGCGAAGTCGCCGAGGATGCGGCAGAGCCGAGGTCGCCCTGCTCCAGCAGGATCACGCGCAGGCCGCGGCCGGCGGCGTCGCGCGCCACGCTGACACCGTTTATCCCGCCACCGATGATTGCCAGATCGTAGTCCGCCATGCGCCGCTATAGTGTAACGAACGTCGTTCGCTACGCTAGAGCATGATCCGGAAAAGTGTGTAGCGGTTTTCCGAAAAGATCATGCTCAAACAAAGAGCCAAAGCGCGATGACGATTCAACCTAATCTCGTCGCGCTTTAGTGCGGCGGATTTGACATTCGCTTCAGTGCCGCCGCGGGTCCGCCAAGCGAATGTCAAATCCCCAAGCCGCACCAGATTCATGATTTCTAGTGTCCCTTGGATTCTGACATTCGTAAAGAACTCGCGGCACCACGATACGAATGTCAGCACCTGGACACTAGCCCGTCTTTCGCGCCGGCTCCATGACATCGCCGCTGCGGCCGACCACTGCCGCATATTGGTCGATCGGCCACGGCTTGCCGAGCAGATAGCCCTGCACGGCGTCGCAGCCTTCGTCGGCGAGGAAGGTGAGCTGCTCCAGCGTTTCGACGCCTTCGGCCACCAGCGACATGCCCATGCCATGGCCCAGGTCGATCACGGCCGAGATGATCGCTGCCGATTGCGGATTGCGGCCGAGATTGATGACGAAGGCGCGGTCGACCTTGATCTTGTCGAAGGGGAACGCCTGCAGATAGCTCAGCGAGGAATAGCCGCTGCCGAAATCGTCCATCGAGATGCGCACGCCGAGCGCCTTCAGGCGGCGCAGCAGCGCGAGACCGCGGTCGAAATCCTCGATCAGCACGCCCTCCGTGATTTCGAGTTCCAGCCGGCCGGGCGCCAGCCCGGTCTCGAGCAGGATGGAATGGACGAGGCCGACGAGGTCGCCGTGCACGAACTGCGCCGGCGACAGGTTGACCGCGATCTGCAGCGGCTTCGGCCAGGAGGCGGCCTCGCGGCAGGCCTCGCGCAGGATCCATTCGCCCATCTCGACGATCAGGCCGCTCTCTTCGGCCAGCGGAATGAACTCGCCCGGCGGGACGAAGCCGCGCACCGGATGCAGCCAGCGCGCCAGAGCTTCGAAGCCGATGAACTCGCTTTCCTCGACGGTCTTGCCCGACTTCGCCTGCGGCTGAAAATGGAGTGAAAGCTCGCCGTTCCTGATCGCCACCGACAGATCCTGGTGCAGCACGCGGCGGTCGCGGATCTGCTGGTCCATCTCCGGCTCGTAGAGGCTGATCGAGCCGCGCGATTTCTGCTTGGCGCGGAACAGCGCCGCGCCGGCATTGGCGAGCAGCGAGGCCGCGTCCGCGCCATTGTGGGGGAAAATCGAGATGCCGGTGGTGACGCCGGTGCGGACCGACTTGTCGTCGATCTGGAATTCGCTGGACATCGCTTGCGCAAGCTGCTCGGCCAGCTCCTTGCCTGCGGACGGCTGCTCGCCGTCGATGATCAACCCGAACTCGTCGCCGGACAGCCGTGCCACCACGCCGCCGCGCGCCGCAGCCTGGATCCGGCGCGCTACCTCGACCAGGAGCTTGTCGCCGGTCGCATGGCCGAACACGTCGTTGACTTCCTTCAGGCCGTCGAGATCGACCGACAGCACGGCGAATTCCTCACCGGTGCCGGCGCAGGCCTCGATCATCTGCGTCAGCGCCTGCAGGAAGGCCGCGCGGTTGGGCAGGTCGGTGAGGCCGTCATGATAGGCCATGTGCGCCATGCGCGATTCGGTCTGCCTTCGGTCGGTGACGTCCTCGTGGGTCTTGATCAGGTATTGCGGCTCGCCTGCCTCGTCGAGCACGGTCATGCGTCGCGTCAGGAACAGCCGCAGGCCGTCCCTGGTCGAGATCGGATGCTCTTCCGTGAGCAGATCGCGTTTCTTGATCGCCGCCTCGTCGCGCGCGATGATGAGCTTGGCCTCGCGCGGATGGAAAATATCCGCAGCCGTAAGTCCGGTGACTTCCTCGCGGCGGCGGCCCAGGATCGCCTCGGCGCTGCGGTTGGCAAGCAGATAGCGGCCGTCGCTGACGCGCTCGACAATCAGCGAGACGGGGATATTGTCGACCACGAGCTCGAGGAATTTCTTGGTGCTCTCCAGCTCCTGCGACAGCGAGCGGCGCTCGGTGACGTCGTCGAACAGCGCGATCAGAAATACCGGCTGGTTCTTCTCGTTGCGCGCGATGACGCGATTGGAGGACAGGACGCGCTTCTGCGAACCGCGCTCCACCGCGAATTCGCTGCGATACTGGCCGCTCTCGGATTGCACCGCCGCGCGATCGGCCGCCTCGATGCTGGCCGCGGTGTCGGGGCGGAAGATCTCGTCGGCGCGCTTGCCGACGATATGATCGCGCGAAAACCGCGAGAAGCGCTCGAAGGCGCGGTTGGCGAAGATGTAGCGGCCGTCCTCGATGTTCTTGGCGGCGACGCAGACCGGCACGTTGTCGAGCACCGATTCCAGGAACTGCTTGGTCGAGGCGAGCTCGCGCGAAAGCTTGCGCTGATCGGTGGAGTCCTCATGGGTGGCGATCCAGCCGCCATTGGGCAGGGCGAAATGCTTGACCATGATCGAACGGCCGTCGGGCAACTCGGTGAGAAGACCTTCGGCGCTTCTCGCCCGCTGGTAGAAGTCCTCAGGCGTGCAATCAAGCGCGCCGCGACGGAAGCGCAGCTCGAGCAGATCCGGACCGGTCATGCCCGGAGGAACATCGGAACGCTGCAGCCCGTAGAGCTGGAGATAGCGGTCGTTGCAATACACGACCCGACCTTTCAGGTCGGTCATGACGACGCCATGGCTGAGACTGTTCAGCGCCGAACTGATTTGGGCGCTGCGGCGGGCCTGCGAGCGCTTGAACCGGCGCAACGTCGAGTGGATCCACAGCGCTACCGACGCCAGGAAGGCGCAGAGGACGATGCCGCCGATCACCACTTCCCAGAGCACATTGGGATCGAGCGAGCCGACGTAGCTGGAAGGCGCAAAAGCGTCGGACATGGCCCGGCACGGACCGCCCGACGCGACAATGACGGCCGCGCACAGGAGGGCCCGAGCAGGGATCATATCCTTGCTGCCTGCCTGCCAATTCTTGCCGGCCATCAGTCACCCGCGCGGATTTCAGTGGCGGAGTGTCTGGCTCGGCGGGTTTGGATCGGGTAAACGCGTACCCGCGAGGCCCAAAAATGTGACTCAAATTACGGCAAATGCCCTGACATGATTAATGCTTCCCTAACGTGCATCGCTTGAGAAAAGACTCAAGAAAAAGCAACGGCTTGACCGAATCCTATCGTTAACAACAAGCTAATCGGAGAGCGCGGCAAGCCTCTTCATCGCGCCAATTTCCGGACCGAAATTACAACAATGGACAAGGTCGAGTGCGTCGTTATCGGGGCGGGTGTGATCGGGCTGGCCATCGCGCGGCGTCTTGCCCGGGCGGGCCGCGAGGTCATCGTTCTGGAAGCCGCCGAGGGCATCGGCACCGTGACTTCCTCGCGCAACAGCGAAGTGATCCACGCCGGCATCTATTACAAGGCCGGCAGCCTGATGGCGCGGATGTGCGTCAATGGTAAACGGGCCCTTTACGAATATTGCGCGAGCCACGGCATCCCGCACAAGAATTGCGGCAAGCTGATCGTCGCCACGACACGCGCGGAAACCGAGAAGCTGCAATCGATCCGGACACATGCCGAGGCCAATGGCGTGCTCGACATGCAGGTGCTTTCCGCCGACGCCGCCCGCGCGCTGGAGCCGGCGCTCAATTGCGATGCGGCGCTGCTCTCGCCGTCGACCGGAATCATCGACAGCCATTCCTACATGCTCTCGCTGCGGGGCGATGCGGAAGCGGCCGGCGCTGCCTTTGCCTTTCACACGCCGCTCCTGCGCGCCAACGCGGCGGGAGGAAAAATCGAGCTTGACGCCGGCGGCGAGACGCCGATGACGCTGGAATGCGAAGTTTTGATCAATGCCGCGGGCCTCGACGCGCCGGCCACCGCCCACCGGATCGAAGGCATGCCGGCCGAGTTGATTCCGCAGGCCTATCTTGCCAAGGGCAATTATTTCAGCTGCAGCGCGCGGGCGCCGTTCTCGAGGCTGATCTATCCGGTGCCCGAGCCGGGCGGGCTCGGCGTGCATCTCACCCTCGACATGGCGGGACAGGCGAGGTTCGGGCCCGACGTGGAATGGGTCGACCACATCGACTATGCGGTGGATCCGGCGCGCGCCGAGCGCTTCTATCCGGCGATCCGCAGATACTGGCCGACGCTGCCGGACGGCGCGCTGATGCCGAGCTATTCGGGCATGCGGCCCAAGATCGTGCCGCCTGCGATCGCCTCGCAGGATTTCGTGATCCAAGGGCCGCGCGAGCACGGCGTTGACGGATTGATCAATCTGTTCGGGATCGAGTCGCCGGGACTCACGTCGTCGCTGGCGATCGCGGAGCATGTCGGCGAGGTCGCCGGAACATAAGCGATCCCACGATGAGCGCGAACGCGCCCATCCGGGATGATTGAGATGCTGATATTTTGGCTAGTGCAGCGTGTCGGCGGAATGCTTCAACCGCTCGATCTGGTCCTTCACCATCAGTTTCCGGCGCTTCAATTCGGCTATTTGCAGGTCGTCCGTTGAAAGGTGGATAAGAGCTTCGTGCAATTCGTTTTCGAGGGTCTTGTGTTTCCGTTCCAGTTCAACGAGATGTGCCTGAAGGGCCATTCGTAACCTCCTTGGTTGGTTTAAACCGCAGATTCGATCCGGATGGGTGAGTGTACACCTCCCCCCGAATCTGTCGATGGTTAAGCGAATCGGCACCGTCATTTTTTGAGGCGCATATGTAACGAAACGTGAGCAAGGAACCCGTGAAAATACCCGCTCGGCGAATCCGGTGTTCACCAGCCCCGACAGGCCTTTGCGCGTTGTTTTGGCAGTTGCGGACGGCACCGGCAGGGGCGATATTTCCCACAGGCTTTCCACAGCCTTTCGCAATCTCATTGCGGTTTTCGGCTAAGTTGCATCATGACTGACGAAGACGAGCGCGAACTGCACGCCGAACTGGCCCGGCTGCAGCAAGAGCACCGCGATCTCGACGCGGCGATCGATGCGCTGCATCAGTCGCCTGCGCCGGACCTGTTGCGGTTGCAGCGATTGAAGAAGCGCAAGCTGCAGCTTCGCGACCGCATCGCTTTCATCGAAGACCAGATCACGCCCGACATCATTGCCTGAGCGGCTGCATCGCCCGAGCGGCCACGCGCGGGGTCCAGTGTGAAAAATTCCTGCCGGGCCGGGAAGAGCCACTTGACTCCATAAGAACAAAAGAGGAACATTCAGGCAGTCCCTCATCCCGGAGCGTCAGCCATGTCCGCACCCCCAACTGCGTTCGACAACAGCCATTACGAGAAGGCCTGCGACCAGGCGATCGCGATGTGCGACGGCAATCTGCGCAGCACGATCAAGGCGCTGATCATGGCCAACGAGTTCCTGGAAGCCGAGCTGACGGAATTGCAGGCGGCGATCTCCTCGGGCTGCGCCCCGCTGCCGCCACCATGCACGGAAAGCAACGCCGCCTGACGGAGCATGATCATGTCCGACATCACCACCTACTATGTCGCATTGCCTTTCCTGCAGGACGACACGGGAACGCTCGTCCCTGGTGCCGCGGAGGAATGCCAGAGCCCGACCACGGCGCTGCGGCGCGCCGAGATGCTGTCGAGGGTCGCCGGCAATATCGGCGCAGTGGCATTCAGCCGCAGCGGCGATCCGATGGCCGGCGAGTTCAGCGACGCGAAGCTGTTGAGGAAGTTCGGCGACGTCCCGGACGATCTGAGCGGGCTTTAGGGGCTATTTTCGTCATCGCGAGAAGCGATAGCGACGAAGCAATCGAGCCCTCGTCCAGCTCACTCTCGCCGTCTGGATTGTTTCGCGGAGCCTGTCATCGGGCCGCGCTTCGCGCGGACCCGTTGGCTCGCAATGACGGCGGGCGGCTCATGCCGGCGCTGGGCCTTGCGCACGTACATGGCGCTGTCGGCCTCTTCCAGCGCCCGGACTGCATTGGAATGCGGTCCGAGGATCGCAACGCCCGCGGAGGCGCCGGCCGTCACGTTTTTTCCGTCAAAGGCAAAGGTCAGCCGGTCGATATTTGCTTCCAGCATGGCCGCTTTCGCCTTCGCATCGGTCTCGCTGAGATTCCACAGCAGGAGGCCGAACTCGTCACCGCCGAGACGCCCGACCACATCGGAGGCGCGCACCTGGCGCGTCAGCACATCCACGATCGCCTTGAGCACCTCGTCGCCGGCAGCATGACCAAAAGCATCGTTGATCGGTTTCAGCCGGTCGACATCGAGCACGATCAGCGCCCCTCCCGCGCGGTAGCGCTGGATATAGGCGATGGCGCGGCCAAGCTCGTGCTCGAATCCGCGCCGGTTGGGAATGCCGAGCAGGAAGTCGGTATTGGCGGAGGCCTGCAACTCCTCAATCCGCTGCAGCGCCGCCGCCAATTCACGCCGGAGCCTGCGGATGATCGCCTTGTCGCCGCCTGGCGTGCCAACCGCTCCCGATCTGCCCGCCTGGCCGGCGGCCCTGCGGTGCTTGCCGCTTTTCCGGGCCGTTTTTGCCGGCGGCCGGGCTCGCTTTTTGGTGGGCATCGGCGTTAAGGCCTGCTTATGAAGACTTGCCGGGATTCACCAAGACAGGATAGTGCATTCCTGTTCCCTTGCCACGCCTTGCCGACATCGGCCTGAACCTATAATCCGGCCTATGTTTCTGGATTCCTGAGAAGAATTATGCCCGCTACGGTTGCCATCATCATGGGAAGCCAGTCCGACTGGGAAACCATGCGGCACGCGGCCGAGACATTGAAAGAGCTCGGCGTCGATTGCGACGCCCGCATCGTCTCCGCCCATCGCACCCCGGATCGCCTGTACGCCTTCGCCAGGGGCGCCAAGGCGGCCGGCTTCAAGGTCATCATTGCCGGCGCCGGCGGTGCCGCGCATCTGCCGGGCATGGCGGCCTCGCTCACGGAACTGCCGGTGTTCGGCGTCCCCGTCGAGTCCAAGGCGCTGTCGGGGATCGATTCGCTCTACTCCATCGTCCAGATGCCGGCCGGCATTCCCGTCGGCACGCTTGCGATCGGCCGCGCCGGAGCCATCAATGCGGCGCTGCTCGCAGCCAGCGTGCTGGCGCTCGGCGACCCGGCACTCGCTTCACGGCTTGCCGCCTGGCGCAAGAAACATACGGACGCCGTCGCTGAGCGTCCGGAGGGATCGGCGTGAGCGGGTCCAATCGGGTGAAGCTGAAGCCCGGCGACACCATCGGAATTCTGGGCGGCGGACAGTTGGGCCGTATGCTGGCCATGGCGGCCGCGCGGCTCGGCCTGCGCTGCCAGATATTCTCGCCGGACCCGGAATCGCCCGCCTTCGACGTCGTGCTGAATGCAACGTGCGCCGAATATGCCGATGTCGAGGCGCTGGAAGTCTTCGCCAACGACGTCGACGTCATCACCTATGAGTTCGAGAACGTGCCGGCCTCCGCGGCGCTGGTGCTGTCGGAGCGGCGTCCGGTGCTGCCGAACCGGAAAGTCCTCGAGACCACGCAGGACCGCCTTGCGGAAAAGGATTTTGTCACGCGGCTCGGCATCGGCACCGCCGGCTATGCCGACGTCTCGACGGCTGCCGGCCTGCGCGAGGCGATCGCGCGGATCGGGCTGCCCGCCGTGGTCAAGACCCGCCGCTTCGGCTATGACGGCAAGGGACAGGCGATCATCCGCGACGGCGACGATCCCACGCGCGTCTGGACCGAGCTCGGCACCAAATCCGCCATCCTCGAAGCCTTCATTCCCTTCGAGCGCGAAATTTCGGTGATCGCGGCGCGCTCGGCCGACGGTGCGGTCGAGTGCTTCGACGTCACCGAAAACGAGCATCGCGACCACATTCTGAAAATCTCGCGGGCGCCGGCCGCGATCCCCGACGTACTGGCGGCGGAAGCGCGCGCGATCGCGGGCAAGATCGCGACCGCGCTCGACTATGTCGGCGTGCTCGCGGTCGAAATGTTCGTGCTGGCGAGTGGCGTGTCGGGGCCGAAGGTGCTGGTCAACGAGATCGCGCCGCGGGTCCATAATTCCGGACACTGGACCCTCGACGGCGCCTCGATCTCGCAGTTCGAGCAGCACATCCGTGCGATAGCCGGCTGGCCGCTCGGCAAGCCGGTCCGCCATGGCCCGGTCACCATGACCAATTTGATCGGGGATGAGATCAACGACTACGAGCGGTGGCTGACCGTGCCGGGCGCCACCATTCACCTCTACGGCAAGGGGGCGCCGAAGCCCGGACGGAAGATGGGCCATGTCACGGAAGTAGCGCCAGCGGGCAAGAAGTAGCCCCTCTGCAGCATGAAACCCGTGAAGGCCGCCGGCTATGCCGGCTGCGTACCTGCCACAATGCCGGCCGGTTCCTCGCTCAGCCAGCGATAGGTCACGCCTCCCAGCACCCCGCCGATCAGCGGCGCGATCCAGAACAGCCAGAGCTGCGCCAGTGCCCATCCGCCGACGAACAAGGCCGGACCGGTGCTGCGCGCCGGGTTCACGGACGTGTTGGTGACGGGAATGCTGACGAGATGAATCATCACCAGCGCGAGACCGATCGCCAACGGCGCAAAGCCCGCAGGCGCCTTGCCGTGGGTGGCGCCCATGATGACGAAGAGGAACATCGCCGTCATGACCACTTCGGTGATGAAGCAGACGAGCAGACCGTACTGGCCTGGCGAATGCGCAGCGTAGCCGTTGGAGGCAAAGCCCTTGCCGACGTCAAATCCCGGAGCACCGCTCGCGATCACATAGAGCAGTGCCGCTGCGACGACGGCGCCGGCGACCTGCGCGATCACATAGGGCAGGATCTTGCCGGCAGGGAAACGCCCGCCTGCGGCGAGACCTAGGGTGACAGCCGGATTGAGGTGGCAGCCGGACACATGGCCGATCGCATAGGCCATGGTGACGACGCTCAGCCCGAAAGCCAGCGACACGCCGACCAGCCCGATGCCGACCTGCGGGAAAGCGGCGGCAATGACCGCGCTGCCGCATCCCGCAAATGTGAGCCAAAACGTTCCGATTAGTTCGGCAGCATATTTTCTCGTTTCCATTGGAGCGCCTCCCGGACTCGTCATCGCTGCCCTACCTTTGGTTGAAAATGAGCCCAAAAAGCAGCCAAACTCCAAAACGGAGGCCTGCCCGCTGTGGAAATTTGCCGGTTTTCCGCGGCACTATCGGACCGAAATCTTGCTCCAAAGGTGGACATTTCACCTTTTGTCTGATACATCCGCGCGCTCAGGACCTTGGGCGTGGCCTTTTTGTCGGCCCGTGGTCTTAATCCGATTCAAATCCGACCACTTGAAAAGAGGATGCCGCGTGCAGGTTCTCGTTCGCGATAACAATGTCGATCAAGCCCTCAAGGCGCTGAAGAAGAAGATGCAGCGCGAGGGAATTTTCCGCGAGATGAAGCTCCGCGGCCACTACGAAAAGCCCTCCGAGAAGAAGGCCCGCGAAAAGGCCGAAGCCGTGCGCCGCGCACGCAAGCTGGCGCGCAAGAAGCTGCAGCGCGAAGGCCTGCTGCCGATGAAGCCGAAGCCGGTGTTTGGCGCTGGCCCTGGCGGCGAGCGTGGTGGCGCAGGCGGCGGCCGTGGCGGTCCTGGCGGCGGCTCGCGCGGCGGCATGCGCTGAGCGTCCAACGAACTGTATATTGCAGAGCGCGGGCCCCCAGGGTCCGCGTTTCGTTTTGTGAGGCCTGTATTTCGCGGCGCGGCGGCCTTACCAATGGGATTCAAGGGCGCGTGAGTATTTCGCAGAGATGGCCGGTCCGGTCTCCCATCTTTCCAGCCGAGCCTCGCGCTCATGTCCGCGCGGACCGGTCACCTTTGCCTTGATCGCGGTCACGCTGTCCGGCTGCTCGATCAATCTGGGCTCGCTGACCTCCTCCGAGCCCGAGCCGGCCAAGCTCACCTCCCAGAGCAACATCGCTTCGTTGTCCGAGACCATCAAAAGCCATCCGAGCGACCCGCAGGCCTACAACATGCGCGGTGCGGTGCTGGCGCAAGCCGGCAAGACCGACGAGGCGCTCGCCGATTTCAACAAGGCAATCAGCCTCGATGCCAATTACGGCCAGGCCTACGCCAATCGCGGACTGGTCTATCGCCAGACCAGGCATTTCGACCAGGCGATGGCCGACTACGAGCGCGCGCTGTCGCTCGATGCCAATTACGCCCCCGCCTATCTCGGCCGCGGCCTCGTCTACAAGGCGCGCAACCAGCCGGCGGAAGCGCTGGCCGATTTCAACAAGGCGATCGCGCTCGCGCCCGACAATGCGGAGGCCTATTACAATCGCGGCCTCCTGTATCAGGGCGAGAAGCAGCACCAATTCGCCATCGACGACTTCACCGTGGCGAATGGACTGGTGCCGCAACAGGCGGAGCCGCTGCTTGGCGCGTGCGCTGAGCTATCTCGCTACCGACCGGACGAAGGAAGCCGCCGCCGACCTCGACGAGGCCGTGCAGGACGATCCGCAGAACGTGCAGGCCTGGCTGACGCGAGGGTTGGCCTACGAGCGGCTCGGGGAGAAGAACAAGGCCGCAGGCTCCTATGGGCGCGCGATCAATCTGCGCCCGAAGGATGAAACCGCGCGCACCGGTTTTGCCCGCGTCGGCGGCAAGCCCGGCCAGAGCTACGATACATTCTGATCAGGTGGCGCGCTGATCAGGTGGCGCGCTTCAGTCGGTAAACTGGCTGGCGCTGCTGCTGCTCTGCTGCTGCCTGTCCGAGTTCGGCAGCACTGCATGGAACATCGACTTGGCCGCATGGAGCACGTCCTGCGCCATGTTGTTCGTGCGCGTCGCGAGCTTGCTCGCATCGGCCCTGAGGTCGATCGGCGGCGGCGGCGGAATTTCGGCCGGGGGCGTCGGCCGGCTCGGATCGTCGTTGCGGATCGAGGCCGTGTTGGCCGGTGCTTCGGCGGGCGGTGGGGTCACCGTGATCGGCGGCGGCAGCGGGCGAACGGAGGCGGTCTGCGCCGGAGCCGGGGCGACGGTTCGCGGCGCTTCCTGCAGGCGCGGTGTCTCCGCGGCGCGCGAAGCTTCCTGCTTGTTGTCCTGACTCTTGTCCTGATTCTTGGGCTGGCTGTCGCGCAGACGCTCGATTGCCGCTCGCGCCAGATCGTTGGCGTCGCGGCGATCTTCCGCAGGAGTTGGCGCGGCGGCGGTCTCGGCCGGGGCGACGGGGGACGCGGCCGGTGCGGGGGCGGTCGTCCTGGCCACCGTCTTTTCGCGCGGCGCGGGAAGGATCGTATGGCGGCGCGGCTCGGCGGGCGCGCTCGCGGTTTCGGTGGACTTCACTTCCGAGGGCTTGTCCGAGGCTTTGGCCTCGGACGGATGCGCCTCAGCCGGCTTGAACTCGCCCGGCTTTTCCGAGGCCGACCTCTCCATCATGGCGCGCTCGGAGATGCCCTTGGCCTTGACGCCGGGCTGAGGGAGATTGGTGGCTTCGGCCGGCTTCCTGGCCTCGGCAGGCGACACCGCGGCCGCTACCGGCGCGTCGGTCGCCGGCTTGGAAACGTAGTGATTAACAATGTAGGCGCCGATCACCGTCGCGGCCACCGACGGCAGGATCTCCAGCGCGAATTTCTTCAGGTAATTCATCATTGCCGACCAACTCCCCGACCCCAATTGTTGGGGGAACTTTGAGGCACATTAAGGGATCAACTGCGGCAGGCCAGTGGCAATTGCCTGAACGATTGATTTACGGCTTCAGTTCGACCTCAAGGAACACGATCTCGGTTGCCGTTTCGTTAAGCACGTCGTGCTCGACGCCGGCCTTCCGGAAGTAGGATTTTCCGGCCCCGAGCTGGGCCTTGGAACGCTCCCCATTGGGCGCCACGATGGTCATTTCACCCGTTGTGACCGGGACGATAACGTAGTCCATCTCGTGGATGTGATGGCCGGTGGCGCTGCCGGGGGCGAGCCGCCACTGGGTGACGCGGACCTCGGGGGTATCGACCTGAACTTCCGACTTGGCAGGGAGCATCTTGGCACCTTCTTCGTTCAGGGGACAAATACCATGAACACGAACACCGCAAACACCACCATGTGAACCAGTCCGAACAGGATGTTGGTCCTGCCGGTGCCGAAGGTCAGCATGCTCAGGATGAAGGTGAGCGCGAGAAGCACCGTGCTCTGGCCGTTCAGGCCCAGCACCAGTTGCTTGTCGAGCGCCCAGGCCGCCGCGGCGACGGCCGGGATGGTCAGTCCGATGGTGGCGAGTGAGGATCCCAGCGCCAGGTTGATGCTCTTCTGCAGGTCGTTCTTGCGCGCGGCGCCGACTGCAGCCACGCCCTCCGGCAGCAGGATCAGAAGCGCCACGACGACACCGGCAAACGCGGCCGGCGCGCCGATCGCGGCGGCCGCGGCATCGACGACGAGAGAGAATTTCTTTGCCAGCAGCACAACCGCGAGCAGCGACACCAGAAGCAGCGCCACGCTCACGGCGAGTTCGCGGCCCGAGGTCGGCGGGCTGTCGTCCGTCAGTCCGGGAGCCTCGCGGACAAAGAAATCCCGGTGCCGGCTGGTCTGGGTGTAGAGAAAAACGGCGTAGAGCAGGATGGTGACGACGCTGACAAAGATGAGCTGCGCCTCCGAATAGATCGGTCCTGGCGTGGTGAGGGTGTAATCTGGCAGCACCAGCGTGATGGTCGCCATCGTGAACAGGACGCTGAGATAGGCGTTGGCCCCCGAGACCTGAAAATCCTGCTCGCGGTAGCGAATGCCGCCGACGAAGATGCAGACGCCGACGAGGCCGTTGCAGACGATCATCACCACCGCGAACACCGTGTCGCGCGCCAGCGCCGGCACCTCGGTGTCGCCGAGCATCAGCGTCGCGATCAGCGCGACCTCGATGATGGTGACGGCGAGCGTCAGCAGCAGCGTCCCATAGGGTTCGCCGATCCGGTGCGCGATCACCTCGGCGTGATGCACGGCCGCGAACACCGTGCCGAACAGGATCACGAGCAGCACGACGGCGAACAGCACGCCGCCCGCGGAGGGCGCAAAGCCGTAGCCGGTCGCGGTGGCGGTCGCGAACAACAGGACCGCCAGGGCCGGAAATATCCATGCCGATTTCGGCATCGGGGCGTGCGCGCTCATCGATCCTCAATACCGGCCGGTGCAGCCGATGTCAGCCTTTCAAACCGCCGATGAATTGTCGAGCCGTTTCGAGAGCGCCGAAATCATCGAGATTATCGTGTCCGCCGCCCGGAAAGCGCACGAATTGCTTGGGCTCGCGGGCCATCGCAAACAGGCGTTCTCCGAACGCAATATTGATGGCGGGATCGGCATCGCCATGCATGACCAGGAGCGGCACGGTGACGCCGGCGATGCGCCGGTCGGAATGAAAGCGATCGCGCATCAACAAGCTCACCGGCACGATGGGGAACAGCGACGCAGCGACATCGATCGTCGACGTATAAGGGGCCTCCAGGATCAATTTTCCGACCGGATGTTCGGACGCGATCGCGACGGCAACGCCGGTGCCGAGCGAGAAGCCCCACGCCACGATCCGGCTCGGGTCGTAACGCGCGGCCGTAAAGGCATAAGCGGCCGCCCCGTCCCTTAACAGCCCCTCCTCGCTCGGCGATCCCGTCGATCCCGCATAACCGCGATAGGACAGCGCGACAAGGCCGGTGCCATCAGACGTGATGCCCTTGAAGCGGCTGACGCGGCCCGCGAGGAAATCGCCATTGCCGGGAAAAAACAGAATCACGGGACGGCCGGGCCTGGCCGGCACATGCCAGACAATGACCTTCTCGCCGTCGGCGGTGGTCAGCACACGCTCTTCGGCCTCGGGAAATCCGGCCGCCGCCGGCGCGGTGCGCCCGACCGGCGGGATCGGAAACAGCATCTCGCGCTGCTTGAAATACAGGACACCGACGCCGCCGAGATAGATGACGGCGAGAACAATGACGATCCATTTCAGCACGATCATCGATCGGCGGCCGCTATTTGCTTTCGCTATCGCTTGCGGGTTTCCAGAAGCTTTGCAACGTCGGACTTGATGCTGTCGGGAATATCGCGGCAGCCGCAGGCACGCGCATGCGCGACATGCCATTTGATCCGCTGCTCCCTGGTCGCCCTCGGCGGCATGCGATGCTTGCGATGCCACTCCCGGTTCAACGCCACCGGCTTTCGCCTCACATGGCCTTGACGATGTTCTCGGTCATCTTCTTGGCGTCGCCGAGCAGCATCATGGTGTTGTCGCGGTAGAACAGGGGATTGTCGATACCGGCATAGCCCGAGGCCAGCGAGCGCTTGATGAACATCACGGTGCCGGCCTTCCAGACCTGCAGCACCGGCATGCCGTAGATCGGCGAGGTCTTGTCATCTTCGGCGGCCGGATTGGTGACGTCGTTGGCGCCGATCACGAAGGCGACGTCGGCCTGCGCGAACTCGGAATTGATGTCCTCGAGCTCGAACACCTCGTCATAGGGGACGTTCGCTTCGGCGAGCAGCACGTTCATGTGGCCGGGCATGCGGCCCGCGACGGGGTGAATGGCGTACTTCACCTCGACGCCTTCCTTCTTGAGCGTGTCCGCCATTTCGCGCAACGCATGCTGGGCCTGCGCCACCGCCATGCCGTAGCCGGGCACGATGATCACCTTCTGCGCGTTCTTCATGATGAAGGCGGCATCGTCCGCCGAGCCCAATTTGACCGGGCGCACTTCGCCGGTACCGCCGGCGGCGGCCGCGGTCTCGCCGCCGAAGCCGCCGAGGATGACCGAGATGAACGACCGGTTCATCGCGTGGCACATGATGTAGGACAGGATCGCGCCCGAAGAACCGACCAGCGCGCCCGTGATGATCAACGCCGAATTGCCGAGCGTGAAGCCGATGCCGGCCGCGGCCCAGCCGGAATAGGAATTGAGCATCGAGATCACGACCGGCATGTCGGCGCCGCCGATCGGGATGATCATGAGGACGCCGAGCGTCAGCGCGATGATGGTGATCAGCCAGAAATCGAGCGCGCTGCCGCTCATCACGAGACCGACGATGAACACCACGAGCGCGATGGCTAGCGCGATGTTGATGACATGGCGGAACGGCAGGATGATCGGCGCGCCGCTCATGCGCGCGGAAAGCTTCAGGAACGCGATCACCGAGCCGGTGAAGGTCAGCGCGCCGATGGCGACGCCGAGCGACATTTCGACCAGGCTCTGCGGATGGATGTTGCCGGGCGTGCCGATGTCGAAGGCTTCCGGCGCATAGAACGCGCCGGCGGCGACCAGCACCGCGGCCATGCCGACCAGCGAGTGAAAGGCGGCGACGAGCTCCGGCATCGACGTCATTGGCACACGGCGGGCGATGACCGCGCCGATTGCGCCGCCGATGGCGATGCCGACCACGACCAGAAGCCATGCGAGGCCGTCGGCCGGCGGATGGTTGGCAAGGGTGGTGCCGACCGCGATCGCCATGCCGATCATGCCGAACAAATTGCCCCGGCGCGATGTGGCCGGGCTCGACAGCCCGCGCAGCGACAGGATGAACAGCACACCCGCCACGAGATACAGAACAGCAGCCAGATTGGCGTTCATCTCAGGTCCCCTTTGTCCTCGTCACCCCGAGGTGCACGCCGCTCACTCGTCATTTCACTTGGCCCTCTTCTTGTACATCCCCAGCATGCGCTGGGTGACAAGGAAGCCCCCGAAAATATTGATGCAGGCGAAGACGAGCGCTACGAAGCCGAAGCCCCGCGCCCAACCGCTTCCGCTCGAAATATTCGCGACGCCTCCGGCGAGCAGCGCGCCCACCACGATCACCGAGGAGATCGCGTTGGTCACGGACATCAGCGGCGTATGCAGTGCGGGCGTCACCGACCACACCACGAAATAGCCGACGAATACGGCGAGGACGAAAATCGACAGCCGGAACACAAAGGGATCGACGACTTGGGCGACATGCTCCATGGCTTCTCTCCTTAGGCCTGATTTCAGGAAGATTTGGGCTGGAAGTTCGGGTGGATGACGGCGCCGTCCTTGGTCAGCGCGGTAGCCTTCACCAGTTCGTCATCCCAGTTCACCGCAAGCGACTTGCTGGCCTTGTCGACCATGGTCTCGATGAATGAAAACAGGTTGCGGGCATACAGGCTCGAGGCTGATGCCGCGACGCGCCCGGCAACATTGGTGTAGCCGACGATCTTGACGCCGTCGGCATCGACGATCTCACCGGGTTTGGCGCCCTCGACGTTACCGCCGCGCTCGACCGCGAGATCGACCAGCACCGAGCCCGGCTTCATCGACTTCACCATCTCGGCGCTGACGAGCTTTGGCGCGGGCCGGCCCGGGATCAGCGCCGTCGTAATCACGATGTCCTGCTTCTTGACGTGCTCGGCGGTCAGCGCGGCCTGCTTGGCCTGATACTCTTTCGACATTTCCTTGGCGTAGCCGCCGGCGGTTTGCGCGTTCTTGAACTCCTCGTCCTCGACCGCGAGGAATTTGGCACCCAGGCTCTCCACTTGCTCTTTCGTCGCAGGCCGTACGTCGGTCGCGGTGACGACGGCGCCGAGCCTCCGCGCAGTCGCGATCGCCTGCAGGCCGGCAACGCCGACACCCATCACGAACACTTTTGCGGCCGGAATGGTGCCGGCCGCGGTCATCATCATCGGGAAGGCGCGGCCAAAGGCTTCGGCGCCCTCGATGACGGCGCGATAGCCGGCGAGGTTTGCCTGCGACGACAAGACGTCCATCACCTGCGCGCGGGTGATGCGCGGCATCAGCTCCATCGCGAAGGCGGAGATGCCGGCATCGGCCATCGCCTTCAGCGCGGCGTCATTGCCATAGGGATCCATGATCGCGATGACCAGCGCGCCGCGCTTGTAGCTGGCAAGCTCGGAGGCTTCGGGCCGCTTTACCTTGATGATGATGTCGGCGTCCTTGAGCGCATCGGCACTGACGGTGGCGCCGGCCGCAGTGAATTCCGAATCGGGCAGGCCCGACTTGATTCCGGCGCCCGGTTCGACCGCGATATCGACCCCCAGCGCCTTGAACTTCTTGATGGTGTCGGGCGAAGCGGCGACCCGTGGCTCGGACGGATCGATTTCCTTGGAAACGGCAATCTTCATGGGGCCTCCGGCGGCGCGAGGCGCGCGCGCAAACAAACTAGCGTTATTTTCGCCAGCTTGGATACCGGTTTTGCAACCGGGTAAGATGCAATTCTTTGGCGAGCCCGCCGCCCACGCGGCGCGCAGACAACTGTCAGGTCAGGAAGAAGGCCATCAGGGCAAGGATGATAACGACGGCGGCCGTGCCGTATTTCACCAGCATGATGAAACCTTCATAGGTCTGCTCATGGGCCGGATAATCGTTGCCGTCAGCGGTCGTGTAGGCCACTTCGTTATGGTCAGCCATTGGTATCCCCAGTCAAAGATAGATATCTCGCGTCGAAATACCGCAAAGCGGTTGGGAGGGCAACGCCGGGCGCGTCGGGATCGGCCACTTATCAGCTCATTCGGAAGGCCAATTGTCCCTGATCCAGCGGGTGAGGCTTTCCTCGCTGACTTCGCCTGCGGCAAGCGCAAGCATGATCGTCGTTGCCTGTGCCGGATCCGGGGCGAACTCGACGCCGTTGTTGCGCAGAAAGACCATCATCGCCATGAAGGCGATACGCTTGTTTCCGTCGACAAAGGCGTGGTTCTTGGCGAGACCAAACGCGTACGCAGCCGCCAGTTCGGCCAGCGCCGCCTGCTCGTAAGTCCACTTGTTTATCGGGCGTTCCAGCGCCGATCGCAGCATACCTTCATCGCGCAAGCCCGCAGCACCGCCAAAACGGCGGAGCTGGCGGCTATGGATTGCAATGGCTTGTTCGTAGGTAATCCAAATCGGCTCGGGCGGCTCGCTCATTTGGCGAGCGTCGCAAGCGTATCCCGGTATTTTTCCATGATCTCGTCGGCGATCTCCATCGTCCGTTCGAAATCGGGATCGTACGGCAATGCCTGGAAACCGCCGCCCGGCAGTTCGGTAATGTGGAGTTGCTGACCGCGCTTGAGGTCGAGCCGCTGCATCAATTCGCGAGGAAGCAGCAGACCGTCGGAGTTTCCGATCTTCTTGATCTCGATTTTCATGGCTGTCTCTCATGAATCAAAAGGCGCTGTTATACATGTGTATAACACGCCTTTTGATTCCGTTCAACAAATGTTTAACGGCCCCTCCCGCTCAGCCCATGGCCTCCAGCTCATCGATCATGCCCGAAATGACCGACAGCCCGCCGTCCCAGAATTTGGGATCCCTGGCATCGAGCCCGAACGGCTTGAGCAACTCCGAATAATGCTTGGTGCCGCCGGCTGCGAGCATGGCGAGATAGCGTTCTGCAAAACCATCGGAAGCGTTTTCGTAGACCGCGTAGAGCGAGTTCACGAGGCAATCGCCGAACGCATAGGCGTAGACATAGAACGGCGAATGGATGAAGTGCGGGATGTACATCCAGAAATTCTCGTATCCCGGCTTGATCTCGATCGCGGGCCCCAGGCTCTCGCCCTGCACGCTCAGCCAAATCTGGCCGATGCGCTCGGCGGTCAGTTCGCCGTTCTTGCGCTCGGTGTGGACCGCGCGCTCGAAGGAATAGAACGCGATCTGCCGCACCACGGTGTTGATCATGTCCTCGACCTTGCCGGCCAGCAGCGCCTGACGCTGTTTGGCGCTTCTGGTCTGCGACAGCAGGCGGCGGAAGGTCAGCATCTCGCCGAACACGCTCGCGGTCTCGGCAAGCGTCAGCGGCGTCGGCGCCATCAGCGCGCCGTTCTTCGCGGCCAGCACCTGATGCACGCCATGACCGAGCTCATGGGCGAGCGTCATCACGTCGCGCGGTTTGCCCTGGTAGTTCATCAAGACATAGGGATGCGCCGATGGCGTGGTCGGATGCGAGAACGCCCCCGGCGCCTTGCCCGGCCGCACCGGCGCATCGATCCAGCGATCGGCGAAAAACCGCTCGGCGATCTCGGCCATGTCGGGCGAGAAGCCGTGATAGGCGGTCAGCACCATGTCCTTTGCTTCCGGCCAGGCAATGGTGCCGGTCGCGGCGAACGGCAGCGGCGCGTTGCGGTCCCAATGCGCGAGCTTCTTCCTTTTGAACCAGCCCGCCTTCAACCGATAATAGCGATGCGACAGCTTCGGATAGGCCGATCGCACCGAGGCGACCAGCGCATCCACCACCTCGCGCTCGACGCGGTTGTTGAGATGGCGGGAGTCCGCGACATCGGCAAAGCCGCGCCAGCGATCGGAGATCTCCTTGTCCTTGGCGAGCGTGTTGGTGATCAGCGCGAAGGTGCGTTCATTGGCCTTGAACGTCTTCGCCAGCGCTTCCGCCGCCGCCCTGCGCTTCTTGCCGTCGCGGTCCTGCAACAAATTGAGCGCCGGCTCGATCGCCAATTCCCTGCCGGATACCTTGAAGCGCAGGGAGGAGATGGTCTGGTCGAACAACCGGTTGAAGGCCGAATAACCGGTCTGGGATTTCTCGTGGAACAATTGCTCGACACGATCCTCGAGCTGATACGGCTTGTCCTTGCGCAGATCCTCGATCCACGGGCGATAATACCCGAGCTCCGGCGTCTGCATCGCATGCTCGATCGCGCCATCGTCAACGCGGTTGAGCTCGAGCGCGAAGAACAGCAGATGCGTCGAGGCCGCGGTCAGCCGCTCCGACACATCGCCATAAAATTTCGAGATCGCGGGATCGACGCTGTCGCCGGCATGAACGAGGCCGGCATAGGAGCCCAGTCTTCCCGCGAGATCGTCGATCGCTTCATAGCGTCGCACGGCTGCCGCAAGCCACGTTCCGCCATCTTCCCGCGCAATGTGCTCGGCGAGCCTTCCCTTGTAGTCGGTCTCAAACGCGACGCATTCGGCATCCATCCTGACGAGGTCGCGCACAACTTCCGGCGCGTCGATGCCGGCATAGAGATCGGCGAGGTTCCATTCCGGCAGTTTCCCGGCTTTGGATGCCGTTTTGGACTTGGTTGCGGACGACTTGGCTGCGGGCTTGACCGTGGACTTTGCGGAGTTCGGCTTGCGGAGAGCGGATGTGGAGCGAGAGGCCATCTTGATACGAACCTGTGTTCAACCGGAGCGGAAGGCAAAATTTAAGCGTGCGTTAATCGGCATCGGCGAGAGTGCCCCGATTCGAGACACATAATGTAGCGTTGCGGGGAAAGCCATGGCCGCCAGTATTTTGATCGCCGACGACGACGCCGTACAGCGGCGGCTGGTCGAGAATATGGTGCAGAAGTGCGGCTATGAGGCGGTGGTCGTCGAAAACGGTGACGCTGTGGTGGCCATGCTGACCGGCCCCGACGCCCCCGGCATCGACGCCGTCGTGCTCGATCTCGTCATGCCCGGCCTCGACGGCATGGGCGTGCTCGCCAGGCTCCGCGATGCCGGCCTCAACATTCCCGTGATCGTGCAGACCGCGCATGGCGGCATCGACAATGTCGTGTCTGCGATGCGCGCCGGCGCCCAGGATTTCGTGGTGAAGCCGGTCGGCATGGAGCGGCTGCAGGTGTCGCTCCGCAACGCCCTCAACGCCAGCGCGCTGAAGGGCGAATTGCAGCGCATCCGCCATAGCCGCGAAGGCCGCCTTACCTTCTCCGACATCATCACGCGATCCGAAACCATGGCCGCCGTGTTGCGCACCGCGCAGAAGGCCGCCGCCTCCTCGATTCCCGTGCTGATCGAGGGTGAATCCGGCGTCGGCAAGGAATTGTTCGCGCGCGCCATTCACGGCAGCGGCGAGCGCAAGTCGAAGCCGTTCGTCGCGGTCAATTGCGGCGCGATACCCGATAATCTCGTGGAGTCGATCCTGTTCGGCCACGAGAAGGGCGCATTCACCGGCGCCACCGAACGCCACACCGGCAAGTTCGTCGAAGCATCCGGCGGCACGCTGTTTCTCGACGAAATCTCGGAATTGCCGCTCGCGGCGCAGGTGAAATTGTTGCGCGCGCTACAGGAAGGCGCGGTCGAAGCGGTCGGCGGGCGCAAGCCCGTCAAGGTCGACGTCCGCATCGTCTCCGCGACCAATCGCAAGCTGCTCGATCGCGTCAAAGGCGGGCATTTCCGCGAGGACCTGTTCTATCGCCTGCACGTGCTGCCGGTGACGATTCCGCCGCTGCGCGCCCGCCGCGAGGACATCCCGCATCTGCTCCGCCATTTCCTGGCGCGGTTCGGCGCCGAGGAAAACCGTACCATCACCGGCATCACCGGCGAGGCGATGGCGCATCTCTCCCAGCTCGATTGGCCCGGCAACATCCGCCAGCTCGAAAATGCGGTCTATCGCGCGGTGGTGATGAGTGACGGCGACCAGCTCGGTCTTGCCGATTTTCCGCTGGTGCAGGCACATGCACCCTCGACCGCCGATGTTCATAGCGAGCCTCTGATCGTTTCGCCGGCGATCCAGCCTGCAGCGCCGGGTGTCGTATCCGGTATTGAAATACCTATTTCTCCTCTCTCCGCCAATGGCTCGCTGTCAATGCTGACAGCCGCCGGAGAGGTACGGCCGCTGGAAGAAATGGAGAACGAGATCATCCGTTTTGCGATCTCGCATTATCGCGGGCAGATGTCCGAAGTCGCACGCCGCCTCAAAATTGGCCGTTCCACACTGTACCGGAAGCTCGACGAAGCCTCCGCCGACGACCAGCCGGCCGGCGGCGACGGCGCGTGAAATTGCCGCAAGTCACGGCAATTCCAGAACATTCGAACCGTGGCTTGCAGGTGACAGACAAATGAAGGCGTGCGTGGCAAAAGCGCACAATCCGTTGCAGGGGGCTTGCTCGAGGTCAGTTTGTCGTGAGGGGTCTCCCGAGGCGCTGGCTGAGAAAGCGGGGCCTGTGTATCGTTTGCAGTGAATCGTGGCGTGCAAACATACGAACATCGACAGGCCGACTTTTGGCAAGAGCTGACAGAACAATAACCAGAACTGTTCCGCGCCGGGGCAGTGTCACCCGAGGGGTGTGTAATGCGAGATTGTTTGAATAATCGTGGTGGATTTGACCGCGTATTGATGGCTGTCGCGGCAACTTTCCTCACGATGTCCGCAACCTCGGCATTGGCGCAGACCCCTTCGCGCAGCACCCCGGCAGAACTGGCGATCGACGCTGCGATCCCGCGCCCCGAACCCGCCAACGTGCCGCCGCCGACCGCGGCCGATTTCAAGATGGACACCACGGCCTCGACGACGCCGGCAGCGCCCGCCGCGACCAAGCCCGCCGATCTCGCGACTGCGCCGGCCCCCGTGACGACCGACAACGCCGGACTGGCACCCGCCGTGCCGCTCCCGGCCTCTCCTGCGACCACTCTGGCAGCGCCACCCGCGCCGGCGACCGCCGCGGTCGCCCCGAGCACGCCCGAAACCACCCCCGCCGCTCCGGCTGCCGAGCCCATGAAGGCGGCCAGCAACGTGTCGCCGGCCGATCAGCCGGTTGCCGACAGGCTCAAGGACCTGCTTGCTTCCAAGAACCTGCGTTATTTCGACCGCAAGGCCGAGAAGACCACGGTCGAGAAGTTCTACGGCGCGCGCGACTACGCGCCGCTGTGGACGCAAGGCGGCAGCCTCACCGACAACGCCAAGGGCGCGATCGCGCGCCTGAAGGACGCGGCCTCCGACGGGCTCAATGCGAGCGACTATCCGGTGCCGGATTTCGCCGTGGCCACCACGCCGGACGCGCTCGCCGAAGCCGATCTGAAGCTGACCAGCAGCGTCCTCGACTATGCGCGCCAGGCCCAGAGCGGCCGGATGCACTGGTCGCAGGTTTCCGCCGATATCCAGTATCCGGAACACCCGACCGACCCGGCGGAAGTGCTCGCCAACGTCTCGACCGCGAAGGATGCCTCCGTCGCGCTCGACAGCTATAATCCGCCGCAAAAGCTTTACAAGGAGCTGAAGAAGAAGCTCGCCGAGTTGCGTGGCCAGGGCGACGGCCCGGTGGTCCCGATCGCCGACGGTCCGGCGTTGAAATACGTCGCCGCCAAAGGCAAGAAGCAGCCGGAAGTCGTGGTGGAAGATCCGCGCGTGCCGCAGCTCCGCGCCAAGCTCGGCGTCGCCGAAAACACCGACGATATCCGCTATGACGCCAAGGTCGCCGAGGCCGTTCGCCGCTTCCAGGAGAACGCCGACATTCCGGCGACCGGCGTGCTCGACACCCGCACCGTTGCCGCGATCAACAGCCCGAAGCGCGACAAGCAGATCGACACCGTGCTCGTGAACATGGAGCGCTGGCGCTGGCTGCCGCGTGACCTCGGCGTGCCCGCGCTCGGCGATGCCTATGTCATCCTCAACATCCCCGACTACACGCTGAAGGTGATGCAGCACGGCGCGCAGGTGTGGACGACCCGGGTCGTGACCGGAAAGCCGGGCACGCATGCTACGCCGCTCCTGACCGAGACGATGAAATACATCACGGTCAATCCGACCTGGAACGTGCCGCCGTCGATCGTCTACAACGAATACCTGCCGGCCCTGCAGCAGGACCCGACCGTGCTCCAGCGCATGGGCCTGCGGCTCGAGCAGAACCGCGACGGCAGCGTCCACATCTCGCAGCCGCCGGGTGAAGCCAACGCGCTCGGCCGCGTCCGCTTCAACTTCCCGAACAAGTTCCTGGTCTATCAGCACGACACGCCGGACAAGTACCTGTTCGAGAAGTCCGAGCGCGCCTTCAGCCATGGCTGCATGCGCGTGCAGTATCCCGATCAATACGCCGCGGTCCTGCTCAATATTGCGCTGCCCAACGAGAAATGGTCGCCCGAGCGCGTCCGCGGCATGTATGGCTCGAGCGAAATCGACCTGAAGTTCCCCACCCCGATCCCGGTCAACATCACCTACCAGACCGCGTTCGTGGACGATGCCGGCAAGCTGCAGATCCGCAGGGATGTCTACGGCCGCGACGCCGCCATGATCTCGATCCTGAAGGCGCCGCACACGCGGGACCTGGAGGGCGTGGTTGCGCACTCGCAGCCGGGCTACGGCAGGCCTCCGGGCGGCACGATCCTGCCGCCGGGCGTGAGCTTTGCCAGCAATGGCGGCGGCTTCTCGTCCGGCGGTCCGTCGTTCTTCGAACGGCTGTTCGGGGGACCACCGACCCCGCCCGCACCGATCGGCCGCCGCGGGCAGCTGCAGCCTAATCAGCGGCGGATTATCACCCGCTGATTTCAGCCCCCGCGGATTTCGGAATTTCCTTTCGAATCAACGACCTCGCCCCCAAAGCGAGGTCGTTTAACGTTTGCCATTATCCATACCGATTCAGCCATCGGGCACTTTTTCGCCACACTCCGCGGGTTAGCTGAACCCTAGTTTGGGGACGGGATGGTAAAAGTTAATTAACCATCTCGTTTTAAGAAAGCGTTCATTCTCTCTTTCGCCTTACCCGGGGTTGGCGAAAGAATTGTTTGACCGCTCGTCGATTGGGTGGGCCCACCGTGCTGATTGACTTCGCACGTCAATTCAAATTGCCGTCTATTCCGCATGCGGGCTTCAAGGCCGGATACTGCTTGGGCCTCGCCTCGCTGATGCTCGTGGTCGGCGCCGGCTCGGTCCATGATGCGACCGCGGAAAACGAGACCCGCACCCTCTCCTTCCATCACACCCATTCCGGCGAAGACCTGACCGTCACCTTCAAGCGGGACGGACGCTACGACGAAGCGGCGCTGAAGCAGCTCAATCACTTTCTCCGCGACTGGCGTAACCAGGACGAGACGGTCATGGACCGTCACCTGTTCGATATCCTCTGGGAAGTCTATCGCGACGTCGACGGCAAGCAGCCGATCCAGATCATCTCCTCGTATCGTTCTCCCGCCACCAACGCCATGCTCCGCCGCCGCTCCTCCGGGGTCGCGCGCCACAGCCAGCACATGCTCGGGCATGCGATGGACATGTATATTCCCGGCGTGCCGCTCGAGCAGATTCGTTTCGCGGGGCTGCGCCTGCAGCGCGGCGGCGTCGGCTTCTATCCGACCTCCGGTTCGCCTTTCGTGCATCTCGACACCGGCAGCATCCGCCACTGGCCGCGCATGTCGCATGACCAACTAGCCAAGGTGTTCCCGGACGGCCGCACCGTGCATGTCCCGACCGACGGCGTGCCGCTGAAGAATTACGAGCTCGCCAAGGCCGATATCGAGAAGCGCGGCAGCGGCGACGATGCCGGAAGCGTTGCGAAACCCTCGTTCCTCGCCGCCCTGTTCAGGGGCAAGTCGAACGACGAGGAAGACGAAGCCGCGCCTGAGGAGAAGCCCACGCCTGCGGTCATGGCGGCTGCCGCCAAGGCCGCCGCGCCGGCGCCGATGCCGCGCGCCAAGCCGCAGCTCCCGGCTGCGCTGCAGCTCGCTTCGGCCGATACGCAGATCGTGCAGCCCCCGAAGGCGAAGCCCGCCACGGCCGAGACGGCTGAAGCCAGGTTCGAGACACCGGCCGACATCATCAATGCCCGCGGCTTCTGGGGCGACAGCGCCACCACGCCGAAACAGGATGATGCCGCGGCCCAGGTGATTGCCGCCGTCGCCGCCCGCAAGGCGCTTGAGGCAGCCGATCCGCAGTCGACCGCCAGCACGTCGGCCCCCTATCAGGCCATGGCCTATGCGCCGCCAGCCGCGTCGGCGACCGATCGTTCCAACGTCGTCGCGGCGTCCGCGCCGATCCCGCGCAGCATCCGCCCCGCAGCCTTGCGCAATCCGAATGCCGCCACCGAGATCAACACGATTGCCGCCAAGGGTGCTCCTGACCAGGGCGAGGCGATCTCGAACGCCAGCCGGCTTTCGGCCGCCAAGGGCAACGATATCTGGCTGCGTATTGTCATGCTGGCGCCGAGCGCGACCAATGCGATGTCGGTGACCATGATGGGCGACACCGACATGACCCAGATGCGGGCCTTCTTCGTGAAGCCGCAGGCCGCGATCTCCATGGGCTTCTCGGGCGATCCGACGATGGGCCTCGCCACCGATCATTTCACGGGATCGGTGGTCACCAAGCTCGAGATCACCTCGTTCACGATGCGCACCGCGCTGCTGAAGTAAGCGGCTGCCGGCGTCTCCCCCTGATGCGCGACTTCAATTCCTCATGGTGAGGAGCGCGCCTGAGCGCGCGTCTCGAACCATGAGGCCCAGCAGGTCACCACATTCATCCCTCGAGACGGCGCTTGCGCGCCTCCTCGGGATGAGGATGTCAGATCATCCCCAGCGCCTGCATATAGGTTTCCAGGATGGTCTCCTGTTCCTGGCGCTCGTTGGGATCCTGCTTGCGCAGGCGGATCACGGCGCGCAACGCCTTCACGTCGAAGCCGTTGCCCTTGCTCTCGGCATAGACATCGCGGATGTCGTCCGAGATCGTCTTCTTCTCTTCCTCCAGCCGCTCGATGCGCTCGATGATCGACTTGAGCTGATCCTTGGCGAAGCGTGTCGCGTGCTCTTCGTCCTTGACGGCGGCGGCGGTGACCATCTCTTACTCCCGAAATCGAACTGACAATGAGGGTGAGACGCAGTCCGCTTTCGCAGGGCCAGCGTCGTTTCGCGGATGACCCTCAAGTTTGGGGGCGCTGCCGTCAAGCTGGCATCCTGCTCATCCACAGCAGGACCCACACCTTCCGGCATCTGCCTGAGAAAGCTGTGGATCGTGCAGGCCGATTTCAGACTCGGGTAAGGAGATCGCCGCGCCGATCAATGGCCGGGATGGGCCTTCTTCATCGCCGCCGTCTGCTCCGGCGTGGCGCTGCCCTGATATTTCGTCTTCCAGGCTTCGTAGGGCATGCCGTAGACGGCCTCGCGGCTCTCATCCTTGGTGAGGGCCACGCCCTTTTCGTCAGCCGCGTCCTTGAGCCAGTTGGACAGGCAGTTGCGGCAGAAGCCCGCGAGATTCATCAGGTCGATGTTCTGGACGTCGGTCCGCTCGCGCAAATGACCGACAAGGCGCCGGAAGGCGGCGGCTTCGAGTTCCGTTCTGGTCTTGTCATCCATGGCCATGATCGTTATCCCGCCATTACTGAGTTCTGGTATTATGTAGACCTTGTCATAGATTTTACCATATCACAGCATAAACAAACGGTTACGAGGCGATTCGCGCGCTCGTTCGTTTCCCAAATGCGCCCCTTTGCCGTTGACAGCCGCCTCGCCCTTACGCGAAATCGCCATTGGACTGATATAGCTTCGCGCGATGATCCCTCAAAGCTCCGCCCGCCACCGTTTCTCAGCCACCTCGCTCGGCCTGATGTCGGCACTCGCCGTGCTCGCGCTCTGCGCCTGGAACAATCCGGCCGCCGCGGACTTCCGTCTCTGCAACAACACCTCCAGCCGTGTCGGGATCGCGCTCGGCTACAAGGATGCGGAAGGATGGACCACCGAAGGCTGGTGGAACGTCTCCTCGCGAAGCTGTGAAACCTTGCTGAAGGGATCCCTCGTTGCCCGTTTCTATTACATCTATGCACTCGATTATGACCGCGGCGGCGAGTGGTCGGGACAGGCCTTCATGTGCTCGCGCGACAAGGAGTTCACGATCAAGGGCACCGAAAATTGCCTGGCGCGCGGCTTTGACCGCACCGGCTTCTTCGAGGTCGATACGGGTGAACAGCGGGCATGGACCGTGCAATTGACCGACGCCAACGAGCAGCCGGCGCAGCAGCGCGTCCCGGGCCTGCCGGGAACGGTCGGGCCGGGCGGCAAGGTCCCGGGCCTGCCCAACGCGCCGGCAGCGCCGGGCGCGGCGCCTCCGGCGGCGCCTGGTCTGCCGCCGGCCGCACCTCCCGGAAACAAGCCATGAGACGGCTGCGCCGCATCAAGATTCTCGCCACGCTTGGCCCGGCATCGTCCGACAGCGCGATGATCCGCCGGCTGTTCGAGGCCGGCGCGGACATCTTCCGTATCAACATGAGCCACACGTCGCATGACAAGATGCGGGAGCTGGTGGCCACCATTCGCAATGTCGAGAGCAGCTACGGCCGGCCGATCGGCATCCTGGTGGACCTGCAGGGACCGAAACTCAGGCTCGGATCCTTTGCCGAAGGCGCGGTGCAGCTCAAGAACGGCCAGAGCTTTGTGCTCGATTCCGACAAGGCGCCCGGCGATGCCACCCGCGTGCAGCTGCCACATCCGGAGATTCTCGCAGCGCTCCGTCCCGGGCACGCGCTGCTGCTCGACGACGGCAAGGTGCGGCTGATCGCCGAAGAAACTTCGCCGGAGCGCGCCGTCACCCGCGTCGTGATCGGCGGCAAGATGAGTGACCGCAAGGGCGTGAGCCTGCCCGATACCGACCTGCCGGTGTCGGCGATGACGCCGAAGGACCGCGCCGATCTCGAAGCCGCGCTGACGACCGGCGTCGACTGGATCGCGCTCTCCTTCGTGCAGCGCGCCGAGGACGTGGTCGAGGCCAAGAAGATGATCCGCGGCCGCGCCGCCGTGATGGCGAAGATCGAGAAGCCGCAGGCGATCGACCGCCTGCCCGAGATCATCGAGGCTTCCGACGCATTGATGGTGGCGCGCGGCGATCTCGGCGTCGAGCTGCCGCTGGAGCGCGTGCCGAGCCTGCAAAAGCAGATGACGCGGCTGGCGCGACGCGCCGGCAAGCCGGTGGTGATCGCAACCCAGATGCTGGAATCGATGATCCAGTCGCCGGTACCGACCCGCGCCGAAGTCTCCGACGTCGCGACCGCCATCTATGAAGGCGCTGACGCGATCATGCTGTCGGCGGAATCCGCCGCCGGCAAATTCCCGGTCGAGGCGGTCGCCACCATGAACCGCATCGGCGAGGAGGTGGAGCGCGATCCGACTTATCGCCAGGTGATCACGGCGCAGCGGCCCGAGCCGGAGGCCACCGCGGGCGATGCGATCGCCGACGCCGCGCGGCAGATCGCGGAGACGCTCGATTTGCCCGCGCTGATCTGCTGGACCTCCTCGGGCTCGACCGCGATCCGCGTGGCGCGCGAAAGGCCGAAACCGCCGATCGTGGCGATCACGCCGAACCTGGCCGCGGGACGCAAGCTCTCAGTTGTGTGGGGCGTGCATTGCGTGGTCGCCGAGGATGCGCAAAATCTCGACGACATGGTCAGCCGCGCCGGCAAAATCGCGTTTCGCGACGGCTTCGTGCGCGCCGGTCAGCGCGTCCTGATCGTCGCCGGCGTGCCGCTCGGCATTCCCGGCACCACCAACATGGTGCGCATCGCCTCCGTCGGTCCCGACGGTGACGCGGATATGTGAGCCGCGCGCGGCGGCCGCAAGTTTTTCTGATTATGTATCCCCGGCAAAGGCGGGGCTTAAATTTTGGGCCGCTCAAAGCGGCCTACGGCTTATAGCGCGCGCTCTCCGGTGTACCAGGCTTTTTAGCCACCGTCGCTGGCGTATCATCTTCCGCCAACTTGATCCCGGCATCGGCGATCAGGGCCACACGCTTTTGCCGTCCGCGCGCGACATCACTCGTCGGTCGATGCGCTGCGTCCATTGCATCCCATTGCTGATGAGGTGGTCGTATGAGCTCATCGCCACTTCTGCTCATTGCATTTGAAACGAGCAATGCCCGTCACTGCGTTGAAACCAGCACTTCCGCTGATGACACTCGCTCGGATGTAACATGGGCCAACCGCCACAGCAGGCGAGCCGCGAACAGCGGCAGGATGAGCAGCGCACTGGGAATATGCGCGAAGCCTAATGGGAACATCAGAATGGGCAACATCCATAGCGTCAGCGAAAGACATTGGTCGACAAAGGTTTCGTCTCCACGCTGGCGCAGGAGCGCAACAATCCATCCGAACACGATCATGTCATAGTTCATTATCCAGGGCGAAAACAGGAAAGTCGCGGTGACATAGAGCGCTTGTGAGAGCACCGGATCCCGCTTGCGCCAGAACGTCCAAACAACCGCGCCAAAAGCGCAAGCCGACACCACGCCTTGGACCATCCAGGCACAATTATCCGGCAGGCCGATAAGGCGGGCGTTGACAAAGGCCGAGGCAACGATCGGCCAGCCCATAACACCGGCGACGTTGAGCAAGTCATGCTGTTGCGGTACCACCTTGTGCAAATACTGTATCCAGATATCCGGCCCAAACCATATTGCAGTCGCAGCGACAAGCAACAGCGTTGTAGCAACCGCTGAGCCAATGACGCGCCAGTGTCCGCTCAACACCAACAACACCGGAAGCAGTAGCCCGAATTGCGGCTTGATAGTCAGGATACCGAACAGGATTCCAGCGATGATCGGTCGCCGATCGAGATTCGCCAGTCCGCCGATCAAAAGCGCAGCCGTCAAAAATCCGTTTTGGCCAAGAAACACGTTCACGGTGACAGCAGGCGCGACCGCGAGAAATAGCCAGCATTTTCGGTCGACGCCACTCGCGACCGCCGCCCACACGTAGAGCGCGAGCCCGACGGCGCACCACACCATGTAGGCGGGCAAAAAGCCAAGCAAGCCAAAGGGCCAAATAAAGAACAAAAGATGTGGAGGATACGACCAATACAGTGGCTCTAAATGAGGGATACCGGTCACCTTCAGTATTGCAGCCATGTAGACGTCGGAATCGAACCAATCCGCAGGGCCGTTCGAAAACGCCGAGCGGCCGCCCATCCAAGTGTTAAGAAAATCCGCACCGACCGGGAAACCGCCCGGGCCGAGGACGAAAGTTGAAAACGACTGAGCCGCCGCTAGTTTGAGGTCCAGTGCGACGATAGCGGCCAGGATAGCCGCAGCCGCGGCGGTGAATACGGCATAAATCTTCTCAGATACCGAAGCAGGTGCCTGGTGGACCAACGTTGTCATGGCCGAGCAGTACAACCATAAGGTAAACGATCTGTTCACGGAAACCAGCTAGCGACTGGCCACGATCATCGCGCTCTATCGCGTGGACGCCAATATTCGGCTGCTGTCTTTCCTGTCGGACCTCAAGGTTTCCGATTGCGCAACGCGCGGGCACGCTCGCGGGCGGCGGACCGATCGGATGATCTCCGAGCCCGCTATAGGTCCCAACTCGAACCTTGGGCGGTGTCCCCTCTTGCTCTGCTGTCAGGTCATAGCGGACATCAGCTGCGCCTGATTTACGAACGCGCGCCTCAATCGGGATGACGCGTGCTTTAGCCCTTGCTTGTGCATGATCCCTCGGGTCAAGCCCGAGGGCATGCCCTTTTTGGAAAACCGCCGCACACATCATGGCTACATCGCGGACGCCTACGCCCCGACCAGCGTCCTCGCCGGCAGCACGGCCTGCACCACGAGGCCGCGGGCGCGCGCGTCCAATACGCCGACGGCGCGCAAGGCGAGCAGCGTCACGCTCTGCACGGCATCGCGCATCCTGGCGGGATCGTCGAGATTGTCCGGCGCGAGCGGCCCGACAAGAGCTTCATGCAATGCGCCCAGCAACGAGGTTGCGGCAAGCTGCGTGTCCTGTGCCGGCAGATGTCCGGCACGCACCGCCGCGTCGATCCGCCCGGCGATTTCACCAGATATCTCGCGACGGCTGGCAAGGCGCGAGGCCGTGACATCGACATCGACGGGTTCGGCCAGAATGCCCCAGGCAAGCTTGCGCTGGGACAGCAGATGCACCGCGACGGTGGAGACTGCGGCAGCGAGCGCCGAAGACGGCCCGGGCGCGGCATCGGCCGCACGCCGGATCGCGGCGAGCTCGTCGCGCGAGACATCGGCGATCAGTTCCGAAATCAGATCGGCCTTGGAGGGGAAGTAACGATAGACGGTACCGGCGGCGACATTGGCCCGCACCGCGACCGGCGCGATCTGCACCGCCGACATGCCGGCTTCGGCGGCTGCATCGCGGGCGGCCGCGAGAATGGCGCTGCGGCGCGCCGCAAGGCGCTTCACGACTTGATGAGTCCGCCGGTAAACCATGGCGCGTTTCTCGTCCCAGTACGCGGACCGGCTAAAGGTGCACGATCGAACGCGTCTTCACTGTTTTGAGCGATTTGGCTGCAAACCGCTGTGAAGAACTGAACAACTATTCAGACCGGAACACAAGAAGCAAATATGACGGGCTTTCACATTTCTAAGCGGAAGCTGCCACGGCCGCCGGCAATGCCGGCTCACGCCGCCACCAGGGCCCGGCGCGGCGCCCCGCGCCAGCCACACAAACAGCCATTGCGCGGCAGCGATGGCGCCGATTGCGAGGGCTGCACCCGCGACCACATCGATCAGATAGTGCCCGCCGATCACTGGCGTGCTCGCGATCATCAGCGTGTTCATAACCAAAGCCGCCGGTCCAAAGAAGCGGACAGGAGCAAAAGCCCAAGCGTAAAGCACGGCTGACGCCGTGTGGAAGCTCGGAAACGTCACGATGCCAGCCAGCTTGAGCAACTCGAGGTCTCGCAGCGATCCATCGCGCACTGCAGGGATATCGTGCTGACCGAGCAGGAATGCGGTCACGTTCACGTTTGGCACGTCTGCGGGCGTCAGTCCCAGCAACTGATAGTTGCCGATCGCGGGCACAAAGATCGAAATCACGATGGTGACCATCAGTGCGAGCATCAGCCGTCGCGAACTGCTGCAAGCGTGCAAAGCGGCGCGTGGCCGCAAGAACGATGGGAATTGCCAGCAGCGGCCACTTGATCATCCCGTAGCCGAAACCGAGCGCACCTGCGAGGGTGGGATAATCGTTTACGAACAGAATGACGGTTCTCGCGTCAAAGCCCATCGCGCGATCGAGCGCCGCCAGCGCATGATCCTGCAAGGGCCAGTCCAGCCCAGCGACGACATAGCTCAGCGGCCCGACGATTGCGGTGACCATGATGACCTGCGCGACCGTCCCCAGCATGAACACCAATTTGGAGTCGACCTGGTCACCCTTCGCATGGACATGAAGATACGCAACCGCCGCCAGCGTGACGCCAACTGCCATCGTGATTCCGAAGTCGAGCGGTTCTATCGAGAATCTCGTCAACGCAACCGCGAACAGCAAAACGCCGCCCATGGCGGCAACGGGAATCCAGTTCAGATTGAATATCCGCCAGCAGAAATCGTTGTCGCGATCGGCCATTCTGCACGCCTGTCGTGCACAGCACCGTCGCCAGAACGGTTTAACGCGCGTGCAAGCGATATGGTTAGCAAAGCCACAACACGATCGCGACCTTTTGTCGGACGGGGCATGTCGAGCAGAACAGCGGGGAAAACGTGTTCAATGCTTACGCAGTCGGCATCGCGGATTTACCCGAATTTATGACCGGCATGATCCAATGCGCCGGTTCGCCGTAGATATCACCGAGCCCAGCCATGCAGGCCCGAAAATGATCTCGACATCGCTTCCCAGCCGCGTCGACAGCAAGAGCTCTACGCGCTGGCTTCTGCCCCTTTGTGTTGGCGCAGGAGCCTATCTCCTTTGCTTCTTCACGGGTGATATCCTCCTTCAGGACTCCGACAGCTTCTGGCAGGTCAAGGTCGGGCAATGGATCATCGATCATCTCGCGGTGCCCTATTCCGATATCTATTCGCTGCTACACGCGGGTGAATCCTGGATCTCGAACGCCTGGCTGTCGCAAGTGCTCTATGCTGTCGTCTACGATCAGTGGGGCTGGGCCGGCCCCGTGGTACTCGCCTCGCTCGCCGTTGGCATCGCGATCGCCGTTCTCGTCTTCATGCTCGATGAGCATTTCGAGCCCGCGCATTCGGTGCTGCTCGCAATGTTCGCCCTCGTGCTGTCGTCCAATCATCTGCTGGCAAGACCTCATGTGCTCGCGCTTCCGGTTATGGTCGCGTGGGTCGGCGCGATGATGTCGGCCGCTGACCGTCGCACTTACCCGTCGTTCTTCCTGCTGCCGCTGATGAGCATTTGGGCCAGCCTGCATGGCGGCTTTGTGCTCGGGCTTGCAATGATCGGCCCGATCGCGCTGGAAGCGGTCTGGGGCGCCGCCCCCCGGCAGCGCATCGCACTTTTCGCGCGCTGGTTCCTGTTTGGCTGCGGCGCGCTCGTCGCCAGTTGCTGCACGCCCTATGGCTGGCACACGCTCCTGGCAGCGAGCAGGATTCTTGAGCTGGGCAAGCTGCTATCCGTAATTGCGGAATGGATGCCACCGGACTTCAGTTCGCTGGGTCCGTTTGAGATAAGTCTGCTGGGTCTGATCGCCCTTGGCTTTTATCGGGGCGTCGTGCTGTCGATCCCGCGAATCCTGCTGTTGCTGCTGCTGGCCCACATGGCGCTGACGCATATCCGCAGCATCGAAGCCTACTCCTTCCTGACCCCGCTCGTACTTGCGAAACCATTCGCTACCCGGCAGGCGTCAGCCGATCGCGTCAAGATGTGGGCCGGTGAACTCTGGTCGCTGCCCTATGTCTCGGCCTTAACGATGGTCGTCGTCGCCGGCTGCGTGTGGGCATCGACGCTGTCCTATGCCAATCATCACAAATTCGTTTTCACGACGCGACAAACGCCCGCCGCGGCGCTCGATGTGCTCGAACCCCGCGGCATCAAGCGGATATTCAACGCCTATGCGTTCGGCGGCTACATGATTTACAGGGGTGTTCCGCCTTTCATCGATGGCCGCGCCGAGCTTTATGGCGAGAAGCTCGTGATGACCTATTTCTACGCCATGGAAGGCCGGAGAGCGGACGACCTGCTGCGAATGCTCGATGAGTATCATATGGATGCGACGCTGCTTGTCGCGGGCTCATCCGCCGCGCGGATCATGGATCTTACGCAAGACTGGAAGAAAATCTACGCGGATGATGTGGCCGTCGTGCATATCAGGACCGCGCCAGGGACCGAGACGCCAGCGGCGCCGCTGGCATTGTCCGGACGTTCCTAGATCGCTATCGTTGGACAGGAAGGTCATCGGCCGCCAGCCGATCTCGTAGGATTTGCGGATCGCTTGCGCCGCGAATTTCGGCGTCGCCGCGATCACGAACACGTCGGCGCCGGACGCCTTCAGCTTGACGATCTGGGAGTCGATGGAAGGCGACTACTCCTATGGCATCAATCTCTATGGATTCCCGATTCAGCAGGCGCTGGTCGAAGTTTTTCCGACACTGAAAGTCTGGTGGGCGCTGTTTCCGGCGGGCGTCCTGGCCACGACTGCGCTCGCCATGATCTCGTGGCACTTGATCGAACGACCCGCGCTTGCCCTCAAGCGGATCGTGACTCCGCTGCGCGGATGGCGTCCGGCTTCCTGACCATCAGGCGGGTACCTGGCGCGATCGCGGCGCGGCCATGCGAGCAGCGGACCAGGATCAGGGTGAAGACGATCAGGGTCGCGCCAAGCCCGGTCGGGATACCTGAGAAGGTAAAGCTCAGGATCAGGCCGAGCACACAGGCGAGCGCCGGAAGCTCGTACGGGAGGAAGCCGCCGGCCAACCCCAGACGAACCAGATAGGCGACCGGGATCGCCAGCACCATCATGTCGTACATGAACAGATATGGCATGGTCAGCAGCGTGCCCGCGGCAAGCGCAGCCGCCTTGAGCGGATAGCTGATACGGCTGCGCCACACGACCGCTAGTACCACCGCGACCAATGCGGTCAGTATCCCCTGAAATATCCACGCTACCTGTTCGGTGCCCCCGAAATAACGGATCATCGCGAACAGGCTTTGCAGCTTCCACCAAGGCGCGCGGCCCTCGGTGAGGAAGGCCTGTGAGAGCATCGGCATCCAGTGAAAGAATGCTTGCCAGCTCTCGGTGCCGAAGGCGAGCCACGAACCAAATGCCATCGCGACCGTCACGACAGCGGCGGTCACAAACACCGTCCATTGCGAGGCGGCGATCAGCACCAGCGGAAACAACAATCCGTATTGCGGCTTGTAGCTGAGCAACCCCAGGCAAACGCCCGCCAATATCGGCCGCGCCGGCAGCAGATAAAGCGTGCCGCCGATCAGCGACGCCGTGAGGAAACCATTCTGCCCGGCTATCGTGTTGTTGAGTACGGCCGGAAAGGCGGCCGCAAGCAATAAGCCGAAGGAACGGCCGACGATAGCGCGCATCGCCGCGAGATAGGGCACGAAGCTTGCCGCTAACCAGCCAATAAAGGCGGCCGCATAAGGAATATGCGCCAGCAGGCTTGCTACGAACAAAAACGGCGGCGGATAGTGCCAGGCGAAATTACCCTGATAGCTCTGGCCAAGGACTGCGACCTGAGCCTGTTTCGCGATATCCCAGTCCCAGGTTTGCGCGGCGCGACCGTCGAGCGCCAGTCGGCCAGCAGACCAGATAGTCGCAAAATCGGTCGGGATGCCCAGGCCTTTTTCGTCGAATATCCACCAATGCGCGAAGTAAGCCGACGGGATGAGTGATGCGTTGATGACGAACAGCACAAAGCAGACGTTGAAGAACGCCGGCGGAATGGCGTTCGGCGCAGCCGCGATCTTCGGCAAGATCTTGGGCAGGGAAACGGCGTTGGCCATGTAACGTCCTCATCGCGCCCGGACGCGTGACTGGCGGGCGCACCTCGCTCCAGCAATAGGCCGCTTTGCGTTGAGGAAATCTTAAGGTTTGACGGCGCGGGCGGCGAAATCGCGGTCCGCGCGCATCGAGAATTCGGGTAGTGAAGCAACTAGGGCGTGACTCGTTAACGCGCAGCCACAGCCCAATTCAGACATGGCCTTCGACATGGCATGCGCGCAGAAGCTCCCTTCCCACCCTCCATGACGGCCCTTACCGAGAGGTCTGGATTGTGCTCGTCTCTGCCAAACGGACCGCCTTCGGAAGAAACAAAAAGGCTCGAAATCATGGCGACAGAGCAAACCCTGCTAAGAGGATCGTGCTTATGCGGCTTGGTCGCCTATGAGGTGCCGGACAGCTTCGAGTACTCACTCTATTGCCACTGTTCCAATTGCAGGCGAGCCACCGGGGCGGCTGCAAAGCCGTTCGCAGCTATAAAGTCTGACCGCCTCGCATTCGTGAGCGGTGGCGATCACGTCATGAGATATGGCGGCGGCACGAACCATGACGCGCATTGTGAACGCTGCGGTTCACTTCTCTACTCACTGGTCCGCAACGGCGCCTATTTGCACGTTACCCTGGGAACCCTGATCGATAATCCCTCCATTCGACCAACCGCTCATATTTTCGTTGGTTCGAAAGCACCTTGGGATGATATATGTGATGGTCTGCCCCAATTCGATGGATTTCCGTGATGTCCTTTCTGGAAGGTCCACACATGGCCCTTCTGCGACCTCCGCAATTGCGTCACTATGGCTGACGAGCGGACATCGGGCGCGCCGGACCCAATCACCCTAATTCCCCGTCTGCAAATCCCCAAAACGATCCCAGGTCCTGCCGTTGAAGCGCATGAACTGCATCTGGTCGACCGGCACGTGGTCCGTCGGCGACGTGCTGACCTTGATGCCGGGCAGCAGCATCGGCAGTTCGAGGTCATGGATCGCATAGGCCTGCTTCAGGATGTTCTCGGTGGAGAGATCGTCGCCGCAAGCCTTCAGCACGGCTTCCAGCGCCATCGCGCTGTTATAAGCGTTGACGTAGTTGGTGTCGTGCTGATCGGCTTCCGGCACATATTTGCTCATGAATTCGCGCCAGCCCTTCACGCCCGCGTCGCTCGCCCATGAGGGATCGTCGGGGTCCTTCACATAGGCCGTGGAGATGATGCCGGTGCCGGCCTCGACCCCGGCGGGGACCATCACGGTCGAAATCCAGACCGCGACGTTGGACAGGAAGGTCATCGGCCGCCAGCCGATCTCGTAGGATTTGCGGATCGCTTGCGCCGCGAATTTCGGCGTCGCCGCGATCACGAACACGTCGGCGCCGGACGCCTTCAGCTTGACGATCTGGGAGTCGATGGTCGGATCGGCGACTTCATAGGTCGCAGCGGTCACGACGGAATCGTATTTCTCGCCGAGCACGTCCTTCAGGCCGAGCAGATAGTCGCGGCCGTAATCGTCGTTCTGCGAGATCACGGCGAACTTCGCAGCCGGATTCTTCTGCAGCGCATAGCGCGCATAAAGCCGGGCCTCGTAGCGGAACGGCGCCTGCACGCCGATGGTCGCCTGCGGGTATTGCGCGATGTCGCCGAATTTCGAGGCGCCGGAGGCCAGGAACAGTTGCGGGATATTCTTGCTCTGCAGATATTTGGCGATCGCCGTGTTATGCGCGGTGCCGATCGAGGAGAAGATCAGCGCGACCTCGTCGCTTTCCACCAGCCGCCGCGTCTGCTCCACCGTCTTCGGCGGCGCATAGCCGTCGTCGAGCGAGATCAGATTGACCTTGCGCCCGTTGATGCCGCCGCGCTCGTTGACCATCTTGAAATAGCCGACCTCGCCCTTGCCGAGCGCGCCGAAAGCGGACACCGGGCCGCTGTAGGGCATGGTCTGGCCGATCCTGATTTCGGTGGCCGTGACGCCGCGCATTTCGGCGGCGCCGAGCTCGAGCGGCCACGCCGCCAGCGCAGCGAACCCGATCGCGGCAATTCCAGCGACAAAGCGCATCTCACCCCTCCCCGATTTTTCTTGGCCGAACCCTTGGCGACAGGGCCTCGCAAACGGCCTATCCCCGGGGTCTCTGTCACGAAACATGCCATGCAGGACGAAGGGACGCCATCCATAATTGCCCACGGCGGCCCACCACCCGGCAAGCTCGAAAAGCTGGCACACATGTTTGCATTCCCGCGGCGTTTCGCCCGGATTTTTGCAAGAGCCTTGTCCCTCTCACGCAGAGGGCGCAGGGAAAGCCGGGCACTTGTCGCACCCGCAGCCTTGCGTGCAAATGAAAGAAGCACGCAAGCATCACCACAGGTACGCCGAAAGGATCCCGCCCTCCCTGCGCAATGGGTTTAACGGCTTATCCGAGCGTTTCTATCGACTGCCACTTCTCACCTGCCGAGCCCCTCGATGTTTCGCCAATCCGACTGTGCCTCCTCCGCGCTTTCGAAAATATGCGCGGCGACGCCGCGTTTTTCCAGCGCTTCGCCGAGTTTGATGCGCAGGAAGCCCGAGGTGGTGTAGCGGGAGACGCCGGAATAGAAGCGGTCGGTCAGACCGCGCACCATGGCCGAATACTCGTCAAGCAGTTCGGGCACGATCGAAAAGTTGTCGTAGTTGACGATGGCGTAGACGCGCCGGTTGAGCCCGCCGAGCTTGGCTTCGACGGCTAACGCGATCGCCTCGATGTCGGTGCGGCTGCGCAGCGCAAAGCGCTCCAGATTGACAAAGAACAAATTGTGCTGATCGTCGAGGGTGAAGCGCTGATCGACGGGAATGGAGAGCATGCCCTCGCGCAGGTCCATCGCGCCTTCGCGGAAAATCCGTCCGTCCATAACAACCGGATCGCGCGGTATCAGCGGCTTGAAATCCATCAGCGCGAGAATGTCCCGCTCGATGTCGATGCCGGGCGCGACCTCGGTCAGTTCAAGCCCGTCGGGCCTGAGTGCGAAGACGCATCGCTCGGTGACGTAGAGCGCGCTCTGCCCGCGCGCGGTCGCATAAGTGCCGCTGAATGTCACATGCTCCACGGTGTGGACGAACTTGCGCGCTTTCGCTTCTTCCACGATGGCCAACTTACCGTCGGACAGAGCAATGCGCTGGCGTCCCGCGCCGAAGGTGCCGACAAAGACCACCTTCTTGGCATTCTGACTGATGTTGATGAAGCCGCCGGCGCCCGCAAGTTTGGGACCGAATTTGCTGACGTTTAGATTGCCCGCCCGGTCGACCTGGGCAAGGCCGAGAAATGCCGCATCGAGACCTCCGCCATCATAGAAATCGAACTGATAGGGCTGATCGATCACCGCCTGGGTATTGATCGCAGCGCCGAAATCGATCCCGCTCGCCGGCACGCCGCCGATCACCCCGGGCTCGGCCGTCAACGTGATGAGGTCGATGATCCGCTCTTCGTTGGCAACGGCTGCAATGCCTTCGGGCATGCCGATACCGAGATTGACGACGCTGTTGGCCTTCAGCTCGAAGGCGGCGCGGCGCGCGATGATCTTGCGCTCGCTCATCGGCATCGGCGGCAACGAGGCCGCGCGTACCCTGATCTCGCTGGAGAAGGCTGGATCGTACTGCGTGCCGAAAGTCTGCCAGTGATTTTCCGGCTTGGCGACGACGACGCAGTCGACAAGAATGCCGGGAATCTTGACCTGGCGCGGATTGAGGCTTCCGCTCTCAGCCACGCGCTCGACCTGCGCAATCACGATACCCCCGGAATTGTGCGCCGCCATCGCTATGGCAAGCGCCTCCAGCGTCAGCGCCTCCTTCTCCATGGTGAGATTGCCGTCCGGATCGCCGGTGGTGGCGCGGATGATGCCGACGTCGATCGGAAACGTCTTGTAGAACAGGCATTCCTGGCCGGCGAGCGTGACCCGTTCGACCATTTCCTCGGTGGTGCGGGCGTTGAGCTTGCCGCCGCCATGGCGCGGATCGACGAAGGTGCCGATGCCGACGCGCGTGATATGGCCGGGCCGCCGCGCCGCGATGTCGCGAAACAGGTGGGTGATGACGCCTTGCGGCAGATTATAGGCCTCAATCTGATTTGAAATGGCGAGCTGCTGCAGTTTGGGCGCAAGACCCCAGTGGCCGCCGATGACGCGCCTGACCAGCCCCTCATGCGCAAAGTGATTGAGGCCGCGATGCTTGCCGTCGCCCTGCCCCGCCGCATAGACCAGTGTCAGGTTGCGCGGCTTGCCCTGCGTATAGGGCGCATCACCTTCGTGGGCGAGATAAAGCTCCTCCAGCGCCAGCGCGATTTCTTCGGCAAATCCGATGCCGACAAAACCGCCGGTGGCAACGGTGTCCCCGTCGCGAATGAGCCGCACCGCTTCCGCGGCCGTAACAACCTTGCCCTTCTCCGAGCTGCGCAGATAGGGCAACGCCGGATGCTGACGCACTCTCGTTCCTCCCGAATGGTTCAAAGCCGCAAGGCCCGGCTTTTCCGGACCTTGCCAGTCGCTCGACTTCAGGCTTCGGCGTTGGTCCGCGTTTCCGTGGCGAAGTAGACCGAGACGATGGTGATGAGCGCCAGCGCGATCATGTAAGCGGAGACCGGCCACGTCGCCGGGGCATAGGCGGCCAGCAACCCTGTAGCGATCAGCGGCGACAGCGCGCCTGCGAAAATCGAGGCAAGGTTGTAGCCGAGCGACACGCCGCTATAGCGCACCTTGGTGCCGAACAATTCGGCAAGGAAACTCGCCTGCGGCCCATACATCGCGGCGTGTCCGACCGCGAGACCCAGGACAATCGCGATCCAGGCAAGGTGCGCATCTTTCGTTGCGAGCAGCATGAACAAAGGGAACGACATCAGCGCTGAGAAGACGGCACCGAAGATATAGACGGGACGGCGACCCACGCGGTCAGACAGGGCTCCGAACGCCGGGATAGTGAAGGTTTCGATCGCAGCCGCGATCAGCACGCCGTTCAACATGTCCTGCCGGGCCAGGCCCAACGACTGCGTCGCGTAGGCAAGAACAAAGGTCGCGTAGATGTAGAAGAAGCCGTTTTCCGCAAAACGCGCACCCATCGCGAGCAGGATGTTCTTTGGATACATCCGGATCGCCTCGACGATCGGCATTTTCACTTCCTGCTTGGAATCCTTGACCTTCTGGAATTCGGGCGATTCCGCGATCGTGAACCGGATCCACAGGCCGACGACGACGAGGACGATAGAGAACAGGAACGGAAGACGCCAACCCCAGGCGAACAACTGGGCATCGGTCAGGAACGAGGAGACCACCGAGAATACGAGGGTGCCGAGCACGAGCCCCAGCGGTGCGCCCAGCTGCGGCCAGCTGCCGTAAAAACCCTTCTTGTCTTCGGGCGCATGCTCGACCGCCATCAGCACCGCGCCACCCCACTCGCCGCCGAGACCAAAACCCTGGACCAGGCGACAGGCAATCAGCAGGATCGCCGCCCAGATGCCTGCCTGTTCATAGGTCGGCAGCAGGCCGATCACCGCCGTCGCAACGCCCATGATCAAGAGCGTCAGGTAGAGCATCGTCTTGCGGCCGATCTTGTCGCCGTAATGGCCGAACACGAGCCCGCCGAGAGGCCGCGCAATAAAGCCCAGAGCGTAGGTCGCGAACGCCAAGAGCGTACCGATCATCGGATCGAAGGTGGGAAAGAACAGCTTGTTGAAGATCAGTGCCGCCGCGGTGCCGTAGAGGAAGAAATCGTACCACTCGATCGCAGTGCCGATCAGGCTGGCGGTTGCCACCGTGACGTGCGACGGCGAATGTCTTGCTTCCAACGCGATGGTCATGTTGCCCTCCCGGATTTGATTGCGCGCATTTGACATGCGACGTTGGTGCGAAAAGCAGAGCAAGCTTCGCGCCAAATGCCTTGCGATAGATCAAACTGGCTGAAAAACCGGCAGTCCGAGACGCTTCCGGTGACTTGCATGGCAGCGCGGCCGCGTCAACGATCCGAGACTCCGGACACTTCTTGTCTCGAAACTCAGACAGGGCCTGATGGGGCCAGCCCGAACTTTGCAAGCTTCTTGTAAAATGTCGCACGCGAAATGTGGAGCATCCTGGCGGCTTCCGAAATCTGTCCATTGGCGGCGTGAAGGGCGGATTCCAGCGTCTGCCTCTCGAACTCGGCCTCGGCCTGTGCATATGGCACGACGATGTCCGCCGACTTCGCCAGGGGTGCAGTCCTGACATCCGAACCAAAGGGCAGAATATGCTCGAAATCGTCGCCCGTGAGGCGACCCGAGTCGCTCAGGATCAGTGCTCGCTCAAGGATATTGCGCAACTCCCTGACGTTTCCCGGCCAATCGTAGCGGGCCAGCGCAGCCAGCCCCGAGGGGGTGATCCGGGCGTTGAGGTAATCGCCGGAATGGACGATTTCGTCGAGCAGTCTTGCGCAAATCGACGGAAGATCGCCGGCGCAATCGCGCAGTGGCGGCATTTCGATCGAAAGCACATTGAGCCGGTAATAGAGATCGGCCCGGAACGCCCCCTCGTTGACGCGCTTTCGCAAGTCGACATTCGTCGCAGCGATGACACGAACATTGACCTTGGCGACCTTGTCCGATCCGACCGGCTCGATTTCGCGCTCCTGCAGCACGCGCAGCAGCTTGACTTGCAGCTGCAACGGCATTTCGCCGATTTCATCGAGAAACAACGTCCCGCCATCGGCGATCTTGAACTTACCGTCGCGGCCCTTGCGATCCGCGCCGGTATAGGCTCCCGGGACCGTGCCAAAGAATTCGGATTCGATCAGCGTATCCGGGATGGCGGCGACATTGATGCTGACGAAGGGTTTATCGCCACGTGGCGATGCATTGTGAATGGCCTGGGCCAATAGTTCCTTGCCGGTGCCGGTTTCTCCGGTCAGCAACACCGTCACGTTCTGCCGCGCCGCCCGTACGGCTAGCTCCTTGGCCCGCGCAATGCCTGCGGTCTCGCCGACATAATCGTCAAAGGTGAACCGCGCGGTGCGTCCTTGCGACAATTGCCGTCTAGCCAGCCGCAAATCGCTTTCGAGCTGGCTCATCCGCGTGATCAGCGGCTTAAGGTTGTCGATGTGATCGGACAGCACAAAACCGATGGCGCCGATGACATTTCTATTCTCATCTTCGATCGGCATCCGCGTGACGACCAGCTGTTCGCCGCCGAGCTCCATGATATCCAGCAGGATCGGCTTGCCGGTCTCGGCCACGCGGCGCATCAGGCTGTTGGGGATGATTTCCTCGATTGGACGCCCGATGGCTTCGGAGACGTGGTTGAGGCGGAGCGAGTGCAGGTATTTTTCGTTGACGTAGACGATGCGTCCCGCGCGATCGATCGCAATGGCGCCTTCGCAAAGATTCTCCAGCCGCTCGAACAGCGTTTCCATGGCGCGCGCGCGAATGACCTCGGGGTCGCTGACGATGGATCTCCGATCTGACATGGCTTGAAGAGTTCCTTCAGGAAGGCCGAATGAAAGTCGTGACGAAGTGAAGCGCGTCCTGTGCCCGGCCTGCTGTCTTCAAACACGTTGAAACCTCAAAGGCGCCCAGCATGCTCCAAATCCAGCGAAAAACTCCGTGACTTCACATAAGCAATATCAGTCGCAAATTCGAGGCAACTTGAAAGATACACCTCGGCCCGTTGCTCATGGGAACATCTTCCGCAAGGCGGGCACTATAGGGGCATGCCTCCGCATCAACCACCGATTTGACGGCTGAGCGTTCCTGCTTCAATTCTAGTGCACTGCGGAAAATGCCGCCTTGATCCGGAACGAATCGACCGCCGCGGCCTGTTCACCCGGTTCGCTCCGCCTCGTGAGGGGCTCCGTGCCCCGGCTGAAAAGCCCGCTCAACCCAAACTGTCGGGAATCATGACGGTTGAACCCGCGTAAACGGTGAGAGATGGACTCGCGGAGAGTTCCCCTCACCCGGATCGCATCTTGCGATGCGACGTAGCCGAAGCAAAGCTTCGGCGTTCCAAGTACGGCCGCCGAAGGCGGCCTATGCCTCTCCCCGCATCCGCCTTCGCCCGAAGGCGGGCTTCGGCGGACAAGAGCGGGGCGAGGTGAAGCGAACCCAGAACAGACAAAATCATCGTGCATTGGCGGCTTCGCTCACATCGTGATCTTCGCCGCCGCGATCACGGGGCCCCATTTGGCGAGTTCGCCTGATATGAACGCCTTGAGATCATCCGGAGAGCCTCCGACCGCTTGCAGGGCGTTCTGCTCGAGGATGGCCTTGCCCTTGTCGCTCTTCAGGAAGGCGTTCACCGCATCGTTCAGCTTGGTCACGATGTCGGGCGGCGTGCCGGTCGGCGCGACGATCGCGTACCATGCCGTGGCCTCAAAACCCGCAAATCCCGCTTCCTGCACCGTCGGCACATCGGGCAGTTGCGCGGCACGCCGGCCCGTCGTCACCGCCAACGCGCGGACCTTGCCGCCGGCCACCAGCGGCAGGTAGCTCGGCATGAAATCCATGGCGACGTCGATTTGTCCCCCCAGGAGGTCGGTCATCAGCGGCGCCGAGCCGCGGTAAGGCACGTTGGTCATCTCCACGCCGGCAAACTGCTGGATCAGCGCCGAGGTGATGTGTCCGAGCGTGCCGTTGCCGGGAACGCCGACATTGACCTTGCCCGGGTTCTGTTTGGCATAGGCGATCAGCTCGGAGAGCGTCCTAGCGGGGAAGTCGAGCTTTGCCGCGACGACCAGGGGCGACTTGGCGACGAGCACGACCGGCGTGAAGTCCCGCTCGGAGTCATAGGCGAGCTCCTTGTACATGAGCTTGTTGAGCGCGATCGGCGCCGGCGTGCCGAACAACAGCGTATAGCCGTCGGCCGCGGATCTCGCGACCGACGCTCCGCCGAGATTGCCGCCCGCGCCCGCGCGATTGTCGACGATGAACTGCTTGCCGAATTTTTCGCCGAGCTCGGTGGCGACGGCGCGCGCAAGCGCATCGACGGCGGCGCCAGCCGGGAACGGCACGATGAAGGTGACCGCGCGCTCTGGCCACGCCTGCGCTCTCTCTTGCGCGACGGCGCCTTCACACGGCGCTAGAGCGAGCGCAAGACTGAGGAAACCGAGAGAGAAGAGGCGCATGTTATTCTCCGGCAAACCTGTCCAGGCCCTTGCGGTGCAACCATTTGGACAGTTCTTCCGCGACGGCTTCGTTGTTGAGATCGGCAAAGGCGATGTGGGAGTTGCCGTGCAGCCCCGCATCGGGAAGAGCCAAGACCTCGCAATCCCCGCCGTGACGGTTGACGATGTCGCAGAAGGTGTGTGCCAGCTTGATCGAGGCGGCCCAGATCGGACGCGTGTCGGTGTAGTCGCCGAACACCATCTGGATCGGAAATTTCGTCAGCTTCATGAACTCAGGCATCGGCACGGCATTGGGACCGAACGGCGCCTTCGGTTGCGGCTCGGGCCCTTCTCCCTCCGGGAAGACGAAGCCCGGGGTCTCATAGGCAACGATGCCTTTCATGTTGTCGCTTTTGGCCCTGACTGCCGACATCAGCGCGCGCCAGCCGCCCGCGGAATTGGTCAGGGCAACCACGGGGCCAATCTTGTCGATGGCCTGGCCGCCGGCGTCCGCCTGTAACAATACATTCTCGAGCGTATCGAACTCGTCGTATCGGGCGCGCGTCGCCTGCTCCCACGCTTCCTTGTCGGCGGTCGGGAATTGCAGGCCCGGATGCCAGTTGGGATAGCTCAGGCCGAAACGCCAGGCGGCGAAGTTGCGTTGATCGAAATATTCCGGGGTGTATGTGATCGGCTCGCAACTCCAGTTCGCGCGGCCGACGCGCGGGCCGTCCCAGAGGTAAACCGGATAACCCTTGCGCAGGAAAATGCTCTTGTAGCCTTCGCCGCCGTCCCAGCGGTTTTCCCACACCTTGGTGCTTGAACTGTGCCACATGATCAGGCCGACGCTGCGCCGTGTCGCCGGGATGAAATATTCGACATAACCATGATCGCAGGACAGTGTCTGGCCGGGATCGCCGGGCTTGGTGATGACCTTGCCGCCCACCTCATACGCGCCCGTCGATTCCAGGATGATCGGAGGTTTTGCGGGCCCTTCAGCGAAAGCCGGATGGCCAGGTGCGGCCAACAGCAATGCCGCGGCAAACGGCTTCAGCCGTTTCCAGCCCATCAGCGCGTTTCCGTCGCGATTGATCCGATCCACAATGACCACCTCCTCTTTTCAGTGCGCGCCGCTTGTCGCGGTCTTTTTGCGCGTCTGTTCGCTCAAGCGGCGTTCTGCGCGGCCGACTGGTTCACCGGAAGATTGAGGAATCGCGCGGCGTTGTCGCTGATGAGCTTCCGGATCGCCTGTCGCGGCATCTGCAGATCGAGCAGGATCTGCGTGATGCTGCGAAAGCCGTCGACTGGGCGCTGCGAGCCCTGCAACCCGAGATCGGACGACAGGATCGTGTTGTCGACGCCCGCCACCTCGATCAGGTGCGCGAGATCGTCCGGGCTGTACTTCAGCGACTTGCCTTCGATGAACATGCAGATCGAATGTTCCATCTTCACGCCGCGCGCGACGAGCTGGCGGATGTCGGTGTCGTTGCAGCCGACGATGTAGGTCGGATGGTTGACCATCATCTTCTTCACGCCGCGCCGCGCCGCCTCGTCGAACAGGATGTGCAACTCGCTGGCGGGCAAATGGCCGCCGGCCAGGATAATGTCGGCTTCCGCGATGAGATCGATGACCCTCCTGGTGTCGTCCGTGAGCTTGCCATTGGCATCGAGCGCTGACAGCGGGATCGGATCGAGCATCTTCTGCGAGGTCTTTGGAAAGGTCGAATTTCCCTTCGCCATGGCTTCGATATGGTTCGCCGCCGACAGCGTCGGCATCCAGACGATCCTGCCGCCGAGCTTGATCGTGTGGTCGACGGCGTGCGGGTTGATGCCGCCCGACGCATTGTTCAGCGCGATGCCCGAGAACAGTTTTACATTGGTTTCGGGGAACAGCTTCTCCAGCAGGATCGCATGCGCCATGCCGGCGTAGAAATGATCCTTGTAGAGCACCGCGCGGAATTTCGCTTCCGCCGCATCGAGCAGTTCCTCGTGATGATCGAGAATGCGCGGCATCGCCGCCGGACCGCTGTGGCAGTGCAGGTCGATCGCGCCGACCAGGAGCTCGTTGACCTCCGGAAGCCGCGACAGCGGCGGCAGCGGCACGGCGGTCGGGTAGGACTTTTGTTGGTCGGCCATGGTCAGGGCCCTTTCGGTTGAAGAGGTTCAGGCGGCGGATTTGCCGACGGCACCCTGCGCGGGCATCGGATATTCGTCCGCGTTCAACACCCAGCCGGGCTTCGCCGAGAAATCCAGGCGCGGCGGGCAGAAGATATCGACGAGAACGTTGAGCTTGGGGTCGACGGCCTGCGAGGTGTGAATGGCCGGCGGCGGAATCACGGCGATCGAGGGCGATCCGCAACTTTCGTGATCGTCGTCGCGCCATTCGGCCATATCCGTCGTCCACGGCCAGCGCAGGTGATGAACGAAGGTGCCGGCCAGCGCCAGCGAGCATTGCTCGAAATCGTCATGGTGGTGCGGCGACATCTTGGAGGGATCGCGCGGACCGTTCCGCGGCTCCAGGAAATTCACCATGAAGGTCGAGCAGCGGAAGATGCGCCCGAACCGGCCCGGCGTCGCCGCGATGTCGAGGCTGTAGGTCCGGAGCTTTGCCCCACCCACGGCCTCAGGCCACGGCTCGAACGGCGGCAGATTGGGATGCGGCTTCGCGTAGGACGCAGCGTTGGAGGCGCGCTGCGCGAGATCTTCGGACCGCGTCGTTATCATCCGCACCACCTTGGCGGCGCCGAGCAGCGTGACGGAGCTTGCGCCAGCCGGCACGAAACTGATGGAGTGGCCGCTTACCACCCTTCGCTCGTTGCCCCACACGATCTCGGCGCCAGCGCCTGGATCGGCAAGCAGCACGACATATTCGTCCGGCTGGTTGGCCCGGCTCAGCATCGCGCCCTTGTCGGCGTCGCTATAGGCGATGACAAAATTCTGGCCGCGGGCGTACCAGGTGCGCGCGCCGTTTTGATTTTCGGCCGGCTTCTGTTCGTAGAATTTCGCATATTCCGCGCCGGCGTACTGGGTGGCGGCGGGCCTTGTGCTGACGGCCGTGGCGGCGAGCGCCGCGCGGGGATCAGTGCTGTGATACATGTGAGCCATCCGTGGTTTGAACAAGTGTCTTGAAATCGCCGAGCGTCTGCGCCGCGGCCCGGCGCATCTGGCCCTGATCCGACGAGATGATGAAGGCGCTGGCGCCGAGGCCGGCGAATTCCTTGGCTTCCGCGGCGCTCGCAACCATCACGCAGATGGGCTTGGCGGCTTTCTTCGCCGCCGCGATCACGCGCGTGACCGCGTCCTTCACCGGCGCATCCGCCGAGGATTTGGCGCCGAGGGCGACAGTGAGATCGCCACGGCCGATGAACAGCCCGTGGATTCCGTCGACGGCGGCGATGGCGTCGATCTGATCGAGCGCATCCGGATCCTCGATCATCGCGATGGTGCAAACCGTGGCGTCCTGTTCCTCCACGAGGGTCCACACGGGTGTGGCGCCATATCCGCCGGCGCGGGCCGAACCGGAATAGCCGCGCCGCCCGCCGCGGTATCGCGCGGCGGCCGCGACCGCGCGCGCCTTCTCGACCGTCGCGACATGGGGCACCAGCACGCCGGTGGCGCCGCAGTCGAGGCAGGACAGGATCCTGGCCGGATCGTCCGACGACACCCGCACGATGCCAGCGAGATTGCTCGCGCGTGCGGCCAGCAACACGACATCGGTGATCGCGCGATCGAACGGCGCGTGCTCCTCGTCGATCACGACGAAATCGTAGCCGAGCGCGCCAAAGATCTCGGTCGCGTGCGTGGTCGGGGTCTTGATGAACGTGCCGACCACGGTCTGCCGCGCTACGAGCCGGCGGCGAAACGACGAAAAATGCGGCCTGACGACATCTCCGGACACGTTTGCTTCCTCCCGGCCATCTGCTGCGGGCCGCCTTCGAGAGGACGGGCCCCCTCGCGTGGCCTTTGGCGAAAACCATTGCAGGGAGGGCGCCGGTCGGCCATAGCTATTCCTCCGCGTTCCACCAGGCGGAATTCACTGAATGCCCCTCAAATCCGACACCGTCGAAGCCGCCTCCCGCACGCTGTTGCTGCTGGAGGAGCTCAACCGCCACCGCGTCACCTCGATCGACCGCCTGCACAAGGCGACGGGGCTGCCGAAATCGACGGTGGTGCGGCTGATGAAGTCGCTGTGCGCGATGGGCTATGCCGCGAACGACCGGCGGCAGGGCGGCTACGCGGTCGCCTCGCGGGTCAAATCGCTGAGCAACGGCTTTCACGGCGACCCCCTGGTGGTGGAGGCCGCGCGGCCCTGGGCGATCGCCTTTACGCGGCAATATCACTGGCCGATCGCCGTCGCCGTGCTCGAGGCGAGCTCTGTCGTGGTCCGCTTCTCGACCATCCCCGACAGCCCGGTCTCGCCGTTTCACGGCACCCTCAACATGCACCTCAGCCTGCTCGGGCGGGCGCTCGGACGAGCCTATCTCGCCTTCTGTCCGGTGAGCGAACGCTCGATGCTGCTCGACATGCTGGCGCGGTCGCAGCAGATCGAGGACAGGCTCGCCACCGAGCGCAAACGCGCGTTGTCCCTGCTGGCCGCGATCCGCAAGCAAGGCTTCGCCGAACGCGATCCCATGGTCGAGCCGCGATCGTCGGGCACGATCGCCCTTCCCATCATCGTCAATGCCCGCGTGCTCGCCACCGTCGGCATGACCTACTTCACCTCGGCGCTCGACCGCACCGAAATCATCCAGCGCTACGTGCCCCTGGTGAAGGGGCTAGCCGACAACATCGCCGCAAGCGTGTCGTCGTTGCAGGAATAGGGCCGGACAACGTAATTGCTTCGACGCTTACCCGCGCAGCGCCTTGATCGCGTCCCTTGAGGGCATGCCGTCCTGCGCGCCGGACCTCAGGCATTTCAACGCCGCGGCTTCGCATCCGGCTTCGAGCGCCTTTTGCAGCGGCGCCTTCTCGCTGACGAGACAGGCGAAGGCGCCGACAAAGGTATCGCCGGCGCCGGTGGTGTCGATTGGGGTGATCTTCTGCGAGGGTGCGTGGAAGCGCGCGCCATCGGACGCGAAGGCGAAGGCGCCTTCCGGGCCGGCCGTCACCACGCAGGTCAACCGGCCGGCTTTCGCCAGTTCGGAGGCAGCCGCCTCGAAATCCCTGATCTCCATCCCGAGCGCGGCGGCGGCGTCGAGCGCCTCGTGCTCATTGACGACGAGATAGTCCGTTGCGTCGAGCATGTCGCGGACCATTCCGCCCGTCATCTTCTCCGGCACCGGCGCCAGATTCCAGACGACACTACCGGAAGCTGCTTTCGTCTTCCGCGCGACCGCGAGCGCCTCTGCGAACGGCACTTCCATCTGCAGCACCAGAACGGTGTCGGCGGTCAGGCGTGCCGCGGGCACGTCGGCGGCGCGTGCCGCCATGTTGGCGCCGCTCGCGACCGTGATCGCGTTCTCCCCGCTGCCATCGACCGTGATGAAGGCGCAGCCGGTAGGCTCCTCGGCCCGGACGATCAGGCCGGTGTCGACGCCATTGCCCCCGAGATTTTTGACGGCCTCGTCGCCAAAACCGTCTCGCCCTACCCGGCCCGCCATCACCACCTTGCCGGCGCCCGCGATCCGCGCGGCGGCGACGGCCTGGTTGGCGCCCTTGCCCCCGAAATGCGTCTCATAGGACGGCGCGAGCACGGTGCGGCCCGGGCCGGGAATGACCGGCACCCGCGCCACCAGATCGATGTTGAGCGAACCGAAGACCAGGATCATGCGAGCCGTATTAGCAGACTTCAACCCATTGTATTTGGCGGCCGCCAGGACGGGATAGCGCCTGATGAAAACGATATTTCCGCTTCTATTGACTATTATCAATATATTGATAACAATAAGGCTATGAATAAAGCAGCTCTGATCACCGGCGCGACGCGCAACCTCGGCTTCTCCCTGGCGCAGGGGCTCGCCCGCCGCCTCGACCCCACCGATACCGTGTATCTGACCGGGCGCGATGCAGGCCGTGTCGCGCAATCGCTCAAAAATATATCCGGCGCGAAGGCGCAGGTGCGCGGCGAGATGCTCGACGTCTCCCGGCGCGACGACGTCGAGCGCATGGCCGGTGAATTGGCTGATCGCCATGGCGGCATCGACCTCGTGTTCTCCAATCACTACACGCGGGTCCAGCCGGAGGATAATCCGGCCGAAATCATCGACTATTATGTCGAGACCAACAATCTCGGCACGACCAACGTGCTGCGCAGCTTTGCGCCGCTGCTGCGCGATGGCGGCCGGCTGCTGGTCGTGGCGAGCCGCGCCGGCAGTCTGCGGGCGCTGGCGCCGGCGCTGCATTCACGCTTCCAGAACCTCGCCTCGCTCGATGACGTCGATCGCGCGGTCTGCCGGTGGCGCGATGCCGTTCGCTCCGGCCGCGCGCCGGGACAGGCCTGGCCCGCGTGGATCAACATCCCCTCCAAGATCGGCCAGGTCGCGGCCGTGCGGGCGCTGGCGGCCCAGCGGCGGGCGGAGGATCTGTCGCGCGGCATTCTGATCGCTTCGATCTCGCCGGGACTGATCGACACCGGCGCCTCGCGCGCGTGGCTCGATCTGACCGATGCGCCCCAGCCGGATGACGTGGCAGGCCCCCTCATCGACTTTGCCCTCGATCCTGCGGTCGATGAATCTCTCTACGGCGAGCTCGTCCATGTCGGACGTGACGAGCCGGGCGCGAGTTTCGGAAGCGTGATCCGCACCGGCTCGATCGTGCCATGGCAGTAAAGGCCCGGCACAAGCCACTTGCGCGGCGGGCGACGGCTCGGGCACCGACGAACGAGGAGGCGCGGCTCGGCATGCTGGTCAAGCGCGCGGAACAGGCGATGCTGCGCGCCAAGAGCGCTGCGCTCAAATCCATCGGGCTGACGCCGGCGCAATATGTGGCACTACATGAGCTCGAAGCGCAGCCGAGCATCACGGCGGCAACCCTGGCGCGGCTATGTCTCGTGTCGCCACAGGCCATGATGATCCTGTTGAAATCCATGGAGCAGCAGGGGCTGATCACGCGGTCGTTTCATCCCCGGCACCCCAAAGTGCTGGAGCTGCACATCGCCGATGTCGGCCGCGAGGCGCTGCATAGCGCGCGCACGCGGGTCGAGCCGATCGAAACGCGGGTCTATGACGGCTACTCGCCGAAGGAACTGGGCGCATTCCGCGAATACCTGTCGCGCTTCATCGAAGCCTTTGAAAAAGGCTAGGCTGTCCCCGGCTCGCGCCGCGAGCCGCGCGTTGCGCCCGCATCCCTTCAGGCCGATCAGCGCTTGACCCGGATCACGCCCGGGCCGCGCGATGCCTCGATCGAGAGTGGCAGGCGTCACCGTCAGGACATGGCCAGGCGGCTCATGCTGCGACCAACAATGGTAATGCCGCAGACCCGTCTTGCAGGAGAATACCATGAGGGGCGCTGAGAGACTTCAATTGCAGCTCGTCACGCACGACGAAGCCACGTCTCGCCACCCGCGACCCGAGGCGCCGTTCATCGGCTTTGACCTTGAACGATCCTTCCGGTCGCTGCACCGCTACCGCGTGCTCGCAAGCGCCCGGCATCTGGTCGCACTCTTCGACACGTCCGGCGATCGCAGCCGCACCGTTCACTGAGACCAGGAACCAACGCCGGCCCCCTCCGCCGCAGCACCTCAGCGCGGCACCGCCGGCAGCACAGTCGCAACAATCGAGGCATCGAGCGCCTCGAACGCCTTCAGGCCGATCAGGTCGTAGAGCTCGGCACGGGTCTGCATCTGATCGAGCGAATTGTGCGTGTCGCCGTCGCGCTTGAGCGCCCTGTAGAGCTCGGCCTGGGCCTTGTTCGCGACCCTGAGGGAAGAGACCGGCCAGATCACCATCCGGTATCCCATCTTCTCGAACTCCGCGGCTGTCATGAACGGCGTCCGGCCGAACTCGGTCATGTTCGCGAGCAGCGGCACATCAGGCAGGGCCTTCGCGACCTCGGCAAACATCTCGGCAGACGTCAGCGCTTCCGGAAAGATCGCGTCCGCGCCCGCCTGCATATACAGTTTCGCGCGCGCCACCGTGCCCGCGATGCCTTCGCTTTCGGCCGCGTCCGTGCGCGCGACGATATAGAGATGCCGCCTCGCCTTGTGCGCCGCCGCGATCTTGGCCGCCATGTCGTGGGCATCGGCGAGCTTCTTGTTGTTGAGGTGGCCGCATTTCTTGGGCAGCAATTGGTCCTCGATCTGCACCGCGCCCGCGCCGGCGTCCTCGAAGGCGCGCACCATGTGCATGACATTGAGCGCCTCGCCGTAGCCGGTGTCGCCGTCGACCAGCACCGGCAGGCCGCTCGCGCGCGCGACCTGGCGCACAAAGAAGGTCACCTCGTCCACGGTGATGATGCCGAGATCCGGCAATCCCATCGACGCCGACATCGCCGCGCCCGACAGATAAAGCGCCTCGAAGCCCGCGGCCTTCGCCTGCAGCGCAGCCATGCCGTTATGCGCGCCGGGAAGCTGCAAAATGCCGCCGCGCTCGACCAGCGCGCGGAAGCGTTTTCCGGCAGGTTCTGACGGAAGATCGGAGGCTACGAGGTAGGGCATGGGGGGCTCCTGACAACTGAGATATCGGCGGCGACATGTTGATTGGCGAAGCTGCGCCGAACTCGATCACGCATGTGCGACCGGCCGCAACAAAAACCAGTCCCATGAACATGGGGGATGCCACCGGACGCGCGGCGTCGTGGCGACCGACACGCGGCAAAATATCCTGAAAACCGTCATCGAACGTTAGCATGACAACCGTTGTGTTTTCGAATTTTCGTGCAATTCGGAACGACACGCGCGAGCGGCTGGTTTTGATCTTACCATCCCGAATTCGAAGGGTGTCACCATGTCGACAGGTGCGGACGGAAAATCAGGACGGCTGCGCGGCAGGGCGGCGATCGTGACCGGCGGCGACAGCGCCAATTACGACGCATAACCATCGATCCAGGTCATGCGCGGCTTCCCCACCCCATAAACATGGGGATAGCAAAATGCCGCATCTCGCTTAAGCTGTTGCGCAGGGGCGATAAGGCGCACAGGACTGAATAGCGATGACCTCAGCGGAGGAATTTTCAGCGCAGGAGATCACGATCCTCTTGGTCGAGGACGACCCGCCGACCTTGTGGCGGCTGCAGGACGCGCTGGTGAGGGCAGGCTTCGATGTCGCGGCCGCCGCGACGCTCAGCGAGGCTCGAGCCTCGCTCGCCGCACGCGTGCCGCGCGTGCTCTTGACCGACCTGCAATTGCCCGATGGCCATGGCGTCGAGCTGATCCGCGAGACGCGGACGCGCCATCCCGATACCGAGATCATGGTGATCTCGGCGCTCGGCGACGAGGAGACCGTGATCTCCGCGATCACCGTCGGCGCTACCGGCTATATCCTGAAGGACGCGTTCCCTTCCGACATCGCGGCCACCGTGCGCGACCTCGTCGCCGGCCATTCGCCGATCTCGGCCTCGATCGCGCGCTTCATCGTGCGACGGACGCAGGCGCAGGCCGAGCCTCCGCCGGGGCTGGAGCTCAACACCGCAAAACTGACGCCGCGCGAGATCGACATCCTCTGGGGCATCGCCAAGGGGTTCAGCTATGCCGAGATCGCCACCCATCTCGGCATGTCGAAGCAGACCGTGCCCGGCCACATCAAGAGCATCTACCGCAAGCTCGAGGTGCACACCCGCGGCGAAGCCGTGTTCGAGGCCGTGCAGCAGGGCCTGATCAAGCTGTGACGGAAGGCGCTGCAAAGCCGGCCGCCATGCCGGCGCCGCGTGCGCGCAACAGCGCCGCGCGGCTCGTTCAATATCTGCTGTTGCAGGCGGTGATATCAGCGCTCTGCATCTTCGTGCTGAGCCGGCCGCTGCCGGAGCCGCCCGCCGACGCGCTCGTCACCTCGTTCAGCCTCAGCGATCGCGGGACGACGCGCGCCGTGACCCTGCCCGATTTCGTGGCCTCCCGCGCCTCGATGAACGGGCCCGCGGTCTTCACTGGGCATTTCGACTGGAGCGCGCGCGATGCGGGACATGCCTGGTCGATCTACCTGCCGCGCTTCACCAATGGCGTCGCCGTCACCGTCAACGGCGTCGAGATCCTCGACAGCCGGCGCGATCCCTCCGCCAACCGCGCCGATCGCGCCACGCCCGAGATCGCGGTGATCCCGGCTTCCGTCCTGCGCGACGGCAGCAACGAGCTGGCAATCCGGCTTTTCGTCTGGGGACCGATCTCCGGTTTCCTCGACAAGGTCTATGCCGGCCCCGACGACCAACTTCGCCCCACCTATGAACGGCGGACGCTGTGGTTCGTCACCCTGCCGATCGTGTTCGCGGCCTGGCAGGGCATCCTCGCGGTGATCCTCACCGTGATGTGGGCGATGCGGCGCGGCGAGGCCGCCTACGGCGCGCTCGCCGCCGCCATGGCGCTGGGCACGATCCAGGCCTTCCTGCAGAGCGCCATCGACCAGCCCGCGCATCCCGAGCTGAATGCGACGCTGCTGACGGCGGCGCCGCTCGAAAGCGGCTTCATGCTCGCCTTCAGCATTCTGTTTTTCGGCCGCAAATGGCCGCGCAGGCTGGGGCCCCTGATCTTCCTGCCCGGCGCGATCCTCATCCTCGTCGGCCTGTTTGGCGATCCCGGCCTGATCCGGCAATTCTTCGTCTTTTTCGGCATCCCGGTCGTCGGCCTGCATCTGTTGCTGCTCGCGGTGATCGTGGCGTGGTCGGAGATCCGGCGGCCGGACGTGCCGAGCCTGCTGTTCGGCTGCGGCCTCACCGTCGTGCTGACCTCGCTGCTGCATGACGTGCTGGAGGTCGCCGACTTCATTCCCGACGACCGCGTCTTCTTCACGCGGCTGTCCTATTCCGCCCTGCTGGTCGCGATCGGCGCCGGGCTCACCTGGCGCTTCGCGCAGGCGCTCAACCGCGTCGACGGCTTTGCCGCGCGCCTCGTGATCCAGCTCCGCGAGGCCGAAGAGAAGCTGAAGGCGAGCTTCGCGCGCGAGCAGGAGCGCGAACGCACTGCTGCGCTGGCGCGGGAACGCACGCGATTGATGCGCGACCTTCATGACGGGCTTGGCGGACAGCTCGTCTCGATCGTCGCGCTGAGCGAGCGTAATACCGAAAGCGGCGGCATCGGCGATGCCGCCCGCGCCGCGCTGAAGGATCTCAGGCTCGTCATCGATTCCATGGACGACATCGGCGGCGATCTGATGCTGGCGCTGGCCTCGTGGCGCGACCGCGCTGCTGCGCAGCTTCGCCCGCACGACATCGCGCTCCACTGGCGCGCGGTGCCGCCGGGCCTGCCGGTCTATCCAGAGCTGCGGCCATGGCATGTCATCCAGATCGTGCGGATCCTGGATGAGGCCGTCACCAATGCGGCAAAACATGCCGGCGCGCGCCGCATCACGGTGAAGATCGAAACCATCGGAAGCGCCGGGGGCGAACATGGCTGCATCACCGTCGCCGACGACGGCAGGGGATTTGCAGTCGACGGCGAACGGCGCAAGGCCTCGCGCGGCCTCCGCAACATGAAAAACCGCGCCGCAAGATGCGGCGCGGAGCTCGAGCTTTCCTCCGGCGGCGGCGGCACCACGGTGAGGCTGCAATTGCCTCGCCGCTTTCCTGAGGGTGAAACCGCCGCCGGCTGAACTTTTTTGTCTGCGCATGATCCCGTCCGAAAATCAGATTCCTGCCTTTCGGGATCATGCGCTCATCCGCAATCAGCGGCGCACGCGGGTGTAGCCGACATGCCTGACGCCATAGGGCGTCACGCGGGTGTAACCGACGTGGCGGACCGTGGCGCCGGGCGCCACGACAGCGGCGCGGACAACCGGCGCGACGGGCCGCACCACGGGGGCGACGACAACCGGCGCGGTGCGCACGACGCAGCCCTGCGGCACGCCGGCGGTCTTGCAATAGACCACCGCGGCATTGGCGGGCACGGTGGCGAGCGCGGCGGTCGACAACACGGCAAAGGCAATCGCGGCGCCAAGGGTACGGGACTTCGACATGGTATTCTCCTGTTTGAAGCGTTTGGCGGTCTTGCGATGGATCGGTCGATCACCGCAGCCGTCGTGGGGAGAACATGCGCCCGGCAAGCTTCACGCAAAATCCCACGAACATGGGGTGTGGGAGATTGGCCGATTTCGCCGGCGCTTCATTGCGCGAGTCGATCGACAACTGATGAGTCCAAAACGCCGAACGCCGTGGCGATCATCGCCACGGCGCTCAGATTCGGCGCAGATATTTTCGCGCGGTTCAGTGCCACACGCGGGTGTAGCCGACATGCTTCACGCCATAGGGCGTCACGCGGGTGTAGCCGTAATGGTTCACGGCAACCGGCGCCGCGGTGTTGACGTAACCGACATGGGTGACGACCGCCGCATTGGCCGGCGCGGTTGCGAGCGAAACACCGGCGAGCGTGGCAAGGGCAATCGCGGCGCTGACGAGACGAGATTTCTTGGTCATGTTCTTGGTCATGTTCTCGGTCATGGGACTTCTCCTGTTCGATGCGTTTGGCGGTCTTGCGATGAACCGGTTGGGCACCGCAGCCGTCGTGGGAGATACATGGACCGAGGACGCGGCCGGCAACATCCCATGGACATGGGGTCTCGCTGGATTTGCAAAATATTATAATTATTTCAATATCTTATACCAATCACCATGAACATGGGATCGACCGTCAGGCGCGATTGGACGAGGTTGTGCGCGCTTTCAAACTTCCATCCCAACCCATCGAAAGGTGCTCCCATGACCAAGTCCAACATGACCAAGTCCAACATGACCAAGTCCACCACGATCAAGTCCGCCGCCCTCGCCCTTGCCCTCGTGATCGCGGGCATCGCGCAAGCCTCCGCACAAAGCGGCCCGTCCATGCAGGAGAAGATGGCCTGCCGCGCCGACGCCGAGGCGTTCTGCTCTCAATTCATCGGCAAGGCGCCGCAGATGCGCGCCTGCCTCGAGCAGAACAAGGCGAAGCTTTCCACGCCCTGCCGTCAGGTGGTGGAATCGCACGGCGGCTGATCCAATAGCGCCACGCACGTCGCCCGCCGCAGCCTGTCGCCACGATGGCGGCGAGGCGCGGCGGGTTTTCTTGTTGTGAAAGCTCCTCGCTTGCGATCATGCGCGAAGCGGCCAGCGCAACCGCATCAGTCCTGATCGAACAGGTTGAAGCGGGGAAATTCCATTCGCATCGGGCGATCGTAGTCATCACGCCGGAAATCGTCGCGGCGGCCGTCATCCCGCCGCACGATGATCTCGCGCGGCTGCCCGGTATCCTCGCGCACGCTCGTCTCGACGTCGCGCAGCTCCTGCTCGCGCTGCTGCTGACGCCGCGCCCATTGCTGCTTCCGCTCGGCGCGGTCGGCCTTGCGCTTGTCGTCCGACCGCTTCAGGTCGGCATCGCGCGCCCTGGCATAGGCGTTGTCGGAGCCTGACGACGGTTCACGTGTCGTTTGCTGCGCAGACGTCGTTGCCTGCTGTGGCATTGTCGAAGTCTCGGTCGAAGTCTCGGCGGGCTGCGCAGGTGAATCCGCAGGCTTGGTGGACGCGTCCGTCGATGCGGTCTTTTCCGTCGTCACCGTTGCCGGCCGCGCCGCCTCTGGCGGCGTATTGCTCGCCTCGGCTTTCGGCGGATTTGTCGGTGCGGGCGAGACGACGACCGGCGCGGTCGCGGCAGGCTGGGTCGCGGCGAGATAGGGACTCTGCGTCTGCGGCCCGTTCGCGGCCGTGATGGTGGCGGCTTTGCTCTGATCGGAAGCGGGTTGCGGCGATTGCTGCGCCTGTTGCGGCGCGGTGCGCCGCTGCTCGACCTTGCTGATTTCCCGCTCGTGCGGGTTCATGATGTTGCTCATCAAGAGGCCGCCGCCGAGCCCTGCCGCGACCGCGACAACCACGGTTCCCACCCCCGCGAAATAAGCCATCGATGTGCGCATGGTCCGGCTCCTCTTCAACAGCCGGGCAACGTTCAGCACGAAGCGATGTTCCGGAAGCGCGTGGCGGAACCCGTCGTGATGCTGATGCGGGAACTAGATTGAGAGACGCCGCCTGCGTCAGATCGCGGACGCGACCTTTTCCAGACCGATGATGCGGGCGAGCTTGCGGACTTCGTCCTTCTGGTCTTCGCGCAGCTGGAACAACAGCGGCATTGCTGCCGATTTGAGCTGCTGAACCTCCTCGCAGTCGGGATCGAGCTGCGCGGCGGTCGCGGACGGATCTGAGAGTTTTGCGGCGTGGATCTTGCGGGCGACGGCGCGGAGCGCAGTCTCGACGCCCGGCCAGTAAGATTCCTGCGACGTCGAAAGCTTCAGGCGCTCCTTGATGCCGGCGATCTGGACGTCGCTCAAGAGCGCGTAGGATTTTTGCGGCGCGGGCTTCGCGGCCACCTTCGGCCTGGCCGGTTCCGCAGCCGCGGCCTGCGGCGTGGCAGCCTGCGGCAACTCCGCTTGCGGCGTCACCGATTGCGTGGTCGCAACCTGCGGCTCGGACAAGGCCTGCGGCGCGACGCGCGACAAAACCTCGACAGCCTTCGCGGCCTCGACATCGGCGGCGCTGGAGGACGCATAGGCCTGGCGCAGCACATCGGTCGGGCTCAGCGATCGCGTGACGGGCGGCACCGACGCCTGCGCGAGGCTGATCACCGACAGCCGGTCCTGCTTGGATTCGCGATTGGCAATCGGGCTCTTCACCACCGGGGCGGGCTGAGCTTCCGGGGCGCTCATACTTTCGCGAGAGAGAATGCTGGTGACCGCTGCGCCCGCGACCAGAAAACAGCTGAGCGCGATGATGGTGATCGCCTTCGACAAACCATTCTCCCCAACGGTGACGCCTTACACGCAGTTCACTCAAAAGTGGGCGTTAATTAAGGCTGAACCGCGCCGTTCCGCGCGACTGCGCCAATTCTCACTATAACATACTGATAAATAAAGGAAATCAGGCCGCCAGCTCGTAGGCTTCCTGGATGTCGGCAACAATGTCGGAGGCCTCCCAGACGGCGCGAGGCTCGATCGCCTGCAGATTCACCGTCCAGTTGGCGCCGCGCTTGGTGCGGGGCGTCGAGACGACGTCGAACTGTACCTTGCGGCAGAGCGGATGCCGCTGCAGGGCATAGGCCACACGGGCCCTGATCTCGTCCAGCGTGGCCGGCGTTTTGGCGAAAAGCGTCTCAAAATCCATCGCACATCCCCCTGCGATCCCAGATTGCGGCGGCCTTGAGGAGGCCGGCTTCGGACCGGATTGTCGGGGCTGGATGGTTAATTGCGGGTTAAGCGGAGGGCCGTGCGATTGCGGAGGCGGTATCCGGTGCGGTCGCGCGATACTCGGAAATCGTGCGGGCGACGAGTTCCGCAACCGCAGGCACGTCCGTGACCCCCGAGGTCGAATGGCCCGCGCTCCAGATGTCGCGCCAGCGCTTCGGACGCGCCTCGCGAGCGGCGATGTCGATGTCCTTGCCGATATCGATCGCGCCGTGCGCCGGCAGGTCGTCGGGATCGAGGCCGGCGGCCAGGATCGACGGTTTGAGCATGTTGGTCTGCAAGCCCGTGAAGGCGGTGGTGAGAAGCACATCGTCGGCGCTGCTCGAAACCAGCATCTGCTTGTGGCGCTCGTCGGCCATGCTTTCGCGCGTGGCGATGAACTTGGTGCCCATATAGGCGAGATCGCAGCCGAGCACCTCGGCCGCCCGCAGCGCCTGGCCGTCGCTGACGCCGCCCGCGAGCACGACGGGGCCTGAAAAGAATTTCCGCACCGCGCGCACGAAGGCGAACGGGTTGAGCCAGCCGGTCTGGCCGCCGGCGCCGGCCGTGAGCAGCACGAGGCCATCGGCGCCCGCGTCCACCGCGCGCTCGGCATGGCGGATGCTCGCGACATCGGCGAGCACGATTGCGCCGGCGTCATGCAGCGGCCTCACGACCGGCGCGGGCGAGCCGACCGAGGTGATGATGATCTGCGGACTATGGCGCAGCAGCACCTCGAGGTCCTCGCCGAGCCGCGCGTTGGAGCGATGCACGATCAGGTTCGGACAGATTGGCGCCGCGTTGCGATCGCGCAGTCGCGTCTCGATCTCGGTGAGCCACGCGTCGAGCTCTTCCGGCGAGCGGCAATTCACCGTCGGAAACGCGCCGATCACGCCGCTCGCGCAAGCGGCGCTCACAAGCTCGACGCCGGAGACCAGAAACATCGGCGCTGCAATCAAGGGCAGGCTGAGACGGTCGCGGAAGCGCGACAACGGATCGGCGGTTTGCAAAAGCATTCGTCCTTGCTAGCGTTGCTTTCGGAGATTGGCACGACAGAAGCAAAAGACAAACCGTCAACCACCGTCATTCCGGGATGCGCGAAGCGCAGACCCGGAAATCTCGAGGTTCCGGGTTCGATGCTTCGCATCGCCCCGGAATGACGATGAAGATGAAAGGGAGAGAACCAGATGAATCCGCTCTACGCTTTCCCGCCGGTGTGCGAACAGACGCTGCGGGCGCTGGCGCGCTACCCCCAGCGCACCGCCTTTGCCTGGCCCGGAGGCTCGCTCTCCTATCAGGGCGCGAGCAGCCTGATCGGCCGCATGCAGGGCGTGTTCGCGCGGCTCGGCCTTAAGCCCGGCACACGCGTCGCCTTCCTCACGGCCAATCGCGCCGACACCTGGTGCGCCGGCGTTGCCGCGCAGCTCTCGCGGCTCGCGATCACCTGGCTGCATCCCCTGGGCTCGCTCGACGACCAGCTCTTCCAGCTCGAAGACTCCGAGGCGCAGATGCTGATCGTCGACGGCGTCACCTTTCGCGATCGCGGCGGCGAGCTCGCGAGCAAGGCCAGCGGCCTGAAGACCGTGTTCACGCTCGGCCCCGCAAGCTATGGCGCTGATCTTCTACAGGCCGTCGAGGCGGCCGGCAGCGCGAGCCCATGCAATCTTGCCGGCCCCGACGACATGTCAACGCTGAACTACACCGGCGGCACGACCGGCAAATCCAAGGGCGCGCTGCGCTTTCATCGCGAACTTGGCGGCTTCGCCAACGCGATCCTCGCCGACTTCGAAATACCGGAGACGCCGCGTTATCTCACGGTCGCGCCGATCAGCCATGTCGCGGGTACAAAAGTGTTGCCGACGCTGATGCGTGGCGGCACGGTGCACATGTTGAAGGGCTTCGATCCCGAGGCGGTGCTGAAGACGATCGAGCGCGAGAAGATCAATTTCACGCTGTTCGTGCCGACCATGATCTATGTGCTGCTCGACCACCCCGCACTGGACAAGACCGACCTGTCCTCGCTCGAACTCCTGCTCTACGGCGCATCCGCGATGTCGCCGTCGCGGCTGGTCGAAGGCATCGAGCGGATCGGCCCGGTGTTCTCGCAGCTCTATGGCCAGACCGAATGCTATCCGGTCTCGGTGCTGCGCAAGGCCGACCATGATCCCAAGACGCCGGAATTGCTCCTGTCCTGCGGCTTCCCGATCGCGGCCTGCGAGGCGAAGATCCTCGACGACAACGACCAGGAGGTTGCGACGGGAGAAGCCGGCGAAATCTGCGTACGCGCGAGCCACGTGATGGCCGAATACTGGAAGCGGCCGGACATCACGGCCGAGACGCTGAAGAACGGCTGGCTGCATACCGGCGACATCGCGCGCAAGGACGAGCGCGGCTACATGTTCATCCTCGACCGCAAGAAGGACATGATCGTCTCCGGCGGCTTCAACATTTTCCCGCGCGAAGTGGAAGATGTGTTGACGCAGCACGCCGATGTCGCGATGTGCGCCGTGGTCGGCATCCCCGACGACAAATGGGGCGAAGCCGTCACCGCCGTCGTAGTCGCGCGCGAGGGCGCCAGGCCCGACCCGGACGAGCTGATCAATCTGGTGAAGGCGCGCAAGGGCTCGGCGCATGCGCCAAAGCAGATCCAGTTCGTGACGGAACTGCCGATGACCGGCGTCGGCAAGGTCGACAAGAAGGTGCTGAAGGCGAAGTTCTGGGCCGGGCGCGGGCGGATGGTGGGGTGACCTATTCGCCGTCATCGCCCGCGAAAGCGGGCGATCCAGTATGCGACAGGCAGGAAGCCTCCAGCCTGCTCTAGCAGCGTTCGGTGTTACGGCCCTCGCCTCTCCACAAAGCTCGGCAAATCATGCGCGGTCACGGTGGGCGCCGGGCCGTCGTGGCGCTCGACCTCGACCAGGCAGGTCTGCGCGCTGCAGCCCTGGCTCAACTTGCTGGTGCCGATATCGAGCGTGAGGGCGTTGGGATTGCCGTGCTTTTCCAGCGGCCGGTTCGAGCCTGAGCCGGCCGGATCAAACCAGGCGCCAGTGCTGAGCCGGACCACACCGCTGCGAATGCGGTCGCTCAGGCGCGCGGCGGCAAGGCAGGCGCCGCGGTCGTTCAAGACGCGCACCAGGTCGCCATCGGCAATATCGCGCGCGGCGGCGTCCTCGGGATGCAGCGTGATCGGTTGGCGGCCCTTGACCTTGGTCGCGCGGGAATGCGGTCCGTGATCGAGCTGACTGTGCAGTTTGTCGCCTGGCTGGTCCGACAGCAGGTGCAGCGGATAGCGCTCGGCAGATTTCGCTCCTAACCATTCGATCGGTTCGAGCCAGGTCGCGTGCGGGGGACAGTCGTCATAACCGAACGAGGCAATGCGCTCGGAGTAGATCTCGATTTTGCCCGACGGCGTCTTGAGCGGGTGGGCTTCGGGATCGGACCGAAATTCCGCGAGCATCACTGGCGGCTCCTGCGTTCCGATGGCCTCAGCCATGCCGGCATCCCAGAATTCCTCGAAAGCCGGCAGGCTGACATCGGCTCGGGCCGATTTCTCGCGTGCCTTTTCGTAGAGAAGGGAAAGCCATCCATCGACATCGCGCCCCTCGGAAAAAATCTCGGCCACGCCCATGCGCCGGGCGAGCGCTTCGAAGATGGCGTGGTCGTCGCGCGCTTCGCCCACCGGCTCACACGCCTTCTTCATGGCAATCAAATAGGGCGCGCGCATCGAATAGCCGATGTCGTCGCGCTCCAGCGTGGTCGTGGCAGGCAGCACGATATCGGCCATTTTGGCGGCCGGCGTCCAGAACTGCTCGTGGAAAATCACCGTCTCCGGTTTGCGCCAGGCGAGGCGCAAGCGGTTGAGATCCTGGTGATGATGAAATGGATTGCCGCCCGCCCAGTAAAGCAGGCGGATGTCGGGATATTTGTGTTCGGCGCCGTTATAAGAGAAGGAACTCGTTGGGATGCAGCATCATGTCGGCAACACGCGCCACCGGAATGAACTCGCGGACCGGATTGACGCCCATCGGCAGCGTCGGACCGGAGTAAAACAATCCGTTGCTGCCCATCATGTTCGATGGCCCGTAGCCGCAGGCGAAGCCGCCGCCCGGCAAGCCGATCTGGCCCAGCATGGCAGCCAGCGTGACCACCGCCCAGAAGGGCTGCTCTCCGTGATGCGCGCGTTGCAGTGACCAGCCAATGCTGACCATGGTGCGGTTGGCCGCCATCTCTCGCGCCAGCGCGACGATGCGCTCGGCGTCGATCCCGGTGATCTTTTCCGCCCAGGCGGCATCCTTGGGCTGGCCGTCACGTTCACCGGTGAGATAGGGACTGAACCTTTCGAAGCCTGCCGTGTAGCGATCGAGGAATGCCTGGTCATGAAGGTTTTCGACCAGCAGCGTATGGCAAAGCGCCAGAATCATCGCCGTGTCGGTATTGGGCCGGATCGCCAGCCACTCGACTTCGCCGCCCGTATCGAGATCATCGGCTGTCGGCGTCACATTGACAAAACGCACGCCGGCGGCGCGCATGCCAAAGAGACCGTCTTTCAGATTGTGCACGATGGCGCCGCCGGAGGCGATCTGCGCGTTCTTCCGTGGGGCACCGCCAAATGCGACGAAGAGCCGGCATTCCCTGGCAAGAACATCCCAGCTCGTGTGGCTGGCCAGCAGTTCGAACAACGGCGCGACAATATGCGGCATCAGAACGAGAGCGGCGCCAACGCTGTAGTCATTCTCGTGCCGCACGAAGCCGCCGATTGCGTTGAAAAAGCGCCGTAACTGGCTCTGGGCGTGATGGAAGCGCCCTGCACTCGCCCAGCCATAGGAGCCGGCGAAAATCGCCTGATTGCCAAACTCGCCCTTCACGCGACCGAGTTCGCGCGCCACCAGGTCGAGTGCTTCCTCCCACGATGTCTCGACAAAGGGCTCGGCGCCTCGCAGCTCGGGAGAGGCGCCGGGACCATGTTCGAGCCAGCTCTTGCGCACGGCGGGGCGGCGCACGCGCAGGCGCGCCACCTCGTCGGACAATGTGTGCAGCCCGATCGGCGAAGGATCCGGATCCTTCGAGAACGGATGGAGATCGACGGCCCTACCAGCCTTGTCGTATTCGACTTCGTAGACCCCCCAGTGGGCCACGGTGAGCGTGCGTTGATGCTTCATAGAGTGGCCTGGTTCGCGTGCGCGCCGAGCGGTGAAGGGCCCGAGCACGCCGCGTTCACGGCGTACACGGCGCTCCAATCGCGTGTTGATCGCCGATCCGACTCGGGTCAGTTGCCGTTGATCGGATCGATGATCGTCTTGACGCGCGAGATGCGGGTGGCGGGGACCCCGGCCGCCTTGGCGTGACTGCGGATTTCGTCCTCGTTGTGTGCGAGATAGACACAGTAGAGCTTGTCGTCAGTCACGTAGCTTTCCACCCATTGGACGTTCCCTCCCATGCTGGCAAGAGCCTCGCGCGATTTCTTCGAAGCCGCGTTGAGCTCGGCCGTGGACATGCGCCCTGCGCCAGGAATGTCGCGCTCGATGACGTATTTTTTCATTGTCTCTCCTTGTGTTTGGGCAGAGGCTGGGAGTGGAAGGGCCAGGCCCCACAACACCAGAGCCAGAGCCGGAACCAGAGCCAGTCGCCGAAGAATCATGTCAATCTCCTTTTGCTGTGAGGCGCTCTTCTTGTAAGTCGATCGTTGGAACAGCCGTTGTCGGCAGAGTAGGAAAATCGGGTGACAGCGTTGGAATTTGCGGGCGAGCCGGGCGTCGACAACGTGACGCGTTCGTGTAGTGCAGGGAAAGCGACGCTGCAGGTTCGCGTCCTGGGCAGCTTCGCGGTGTTGCGTCACCAGACCAGGCTGCCGTTCCCGCGCTCGAGGAAGACGCGAGCCCTGCTCGCCTATCTTGCCGTCACCGCCCGCGCGCACAGCCGCGACCGGCTCTGCGCCATCTTCTGGCCCGTCCCGGACGATCCGCGCGCCGCGTTGCGGTGGAGCTTGAGTCGCCTGCGGCCGCTCGTCGACGAACCGGATTGCCGCCGGATCATCGCCGACCGCGAGAGCGTCAGCATCGACCTCACCCATGTCGACGTCGACCTGTTGTCTCTGCGCAACGTTGCCCGCAACGGCCTCGATGCCGTTGCCACCGACGCGTTGCGAAAGGCTGCCGAGGCGCTCGAGGGCGACTTCCTCGAGGGTCTCGAGCTTCCCGACTGCCTGGAGTTTCAGAGCTGGTGCACCGGGGAGCGCGAGGCGGCGCGACGGCTGCGCGTGCGACTGCTTGCGGCGCTGGTCGGCCGTCTCGAGGACGTGCCCGATCAAGCCCTGCCGCACGCGCGCGCTCTCAGCCTGCTCGAGCCGGCCGATGAAGCCGTCCACGCCACGCTGGTTCGACTGCTGCGCGCCGGCGGCCGCGCGCGCGAGGCGGAGGAGCAATTTCAGCGCGCGCAGCGCCGTCTCGAGGAATTCAACGTGGTGCGCACCGGCGCGCTGCGGCAGGCGGCGCAAGTGCCGCTTCAGGCTGACGCGGGCATCCGCACGGCCGATGCGATCTCGCCGCTGCCCCGAGCGGAGCGGCATCCCGGCTCAGCCTTGCATGAGGTGCAGTTTTGCCGGACCACGGATGACGTGCGGATCGCCTATGCCAAGGTCGGCAACGGCCCGCCCCTCGTGTGGGCGGCGCACTGGATGAGCCATCTCGCTTTTAGCTGGGAAAGTCCGATCTGGCGTCACTGGACCGAAGAGTTCGCAAAGGACCATGCCTTCGTTCACTATGACGAGCGCGGCAACGGTCTTTCGGATTGGGGCGTTTCCACGTTCTCCGTCGATGCCTTCGTTCGCGATCTCGAGGCCGTCGTCGATGCGCTTGGTTTCGATCAGTTCACGCTCATTGGAAGCTCGAAAGGCGGCCCGACAGCGATTGCCTATGCGGCGCTTCATCCGGAGCGAGTGTCTCGTCTCATCCTCTATGGAACGTTCGCGCAAGGCTCGCGGGTAAGGGGAGATCCTGCCGCCGTCGAAAGGCATGAGGCGACGATCACTCTTACACAGCAAGGCTGGGCGCAGGATAACCCTGCCTATCGGCAGATCCTGACGTCCTTGCTGCTGCCTGACGCGAGCGTCGAAGAAATGGGCTGGTTCAACGACCTGCAGCAAATCTCGGCCTCGGCCGCGAATGCAGCCGCTCTGCTACGGTCCCTTGGAGACGTCAATGTTGTCGATTATCTGCCGGCCATCGCCGCGCCGACGCTCGTGCTGCATTGCCGCGACGATTCCTCCTCGGCCCCCTTCGAGCAAGGCCGGCTGATTGCCAGCCGCATTCCCCACGCAAAATTTGTCGCGCTCGAGAGCCGCAACCATGTCCTGTTGCCCCGCGATCCAGCTTGGTCCGCTTTTGTCAGCGAGGTGCGCAAGTTTCTTTCCGAGAGCGCGCCGACGAAGTCCCACCGATAGCGAGGGGCGCTGCGGGCGGGCGCTAAAGCGCATCGTCGCGCGCGCGGGACAAGATCAAGCCGCTGCTTACTTTCCCCCAAAAAACTCCGGCCATAGCGCGCGCCATTTTTCCGCGAGCGGCAGGAAACTGGCGGGCCCGATCTCGTGGCATTCGACGCCGTCGGCAGGCTGTACCCAGCCTTGGGCGCTCTTGAGATAAAAATGACCGATCGGCTTCAGCCAGGCGGTGTCGTCGAGCGTGCCGGCGCGCAGGTTCATCGCCTCCTGGCGGCCCGCGCGCTCGCCATAGATCCTGCCGCCGCAATCGCCGCAGAACCAGGAAATCACAGCGACGCCGCTCGGCGAGGTGTGACGCCACGGCTTGGGCTCGCCACTGGTGATGCGAAAGCCTTTCGTCGCCACCGGCATGTTGAGCGCGAACGCGCTGCCCGACGCGGTCTGGCAGTCCGTGCAGTTGCAGGTGTAGAGCAGCAGCGGAAAGCTCGTGAGCTCGTAGCGGATCGCGCCGCAGGAGCAGCCGCCCGCCATCGGTAGCGTTGGTTTGCCCATCATCACCTCGATTGCCGCGATCGAGATTATCAGGAAAACGGCCGCGCCGCGACTGTTCCCGGCTATCGCTTCTCGATCACGAGGCTCTGCACCGCGCGGCCGAAATAGCCGCGCGTGTCGGCCAATCGCGCCATGGAGAGGCCCGCACCGTCAGGACCGATCCAGCTTTCCGCGTCCAGCAAAATCCACTCGCCGACGGGCTCGCGCGCCATGCTGACGGTGAGATCGGCGTTGAGGAAAATCCACTGCCGGAAATCGAGCGCGGCCGAGGTGCCGTTGCAGAAATCGGCCGCGACCACCGCACGTACCGCCTGCGACACGGCCGCACCCTCGACCAGCGGACGCACGACGCGGTACCAGATTGCGCCGGGGCCGGGCACACCGAACTTTCCAAGCGCGGCACGGAGCTGCATGCCGGTGACAAACGGGCTGTTGGAGAATTGCGCGGGGTCCTCGGGCGAGGCTTCCGGCTGCGGCAATTCGACCGGCAGGCTCGCGATGTCGCCCGGCAACGGCTGCGCCTGCAGGCGGACCTTGAGCACGGTCGCACCGACCACGAGCACGCCTTCGGCGCGCAGCCGCACGGCGCAAAGCTGGATCTTGCGCCCCTCGCGCAAGATTTCGGTTTCCAGCGTCAGCGGCTTGAGCGGCACCGGACGCATCAGATCGATCGTGACGCGCGCGATCCGCATCGGCGCGGGCGCAGGCATCGCTTCCGCGGCCCAGACCACAAGCGACGCCGGCGCCGAGCCGTGCTGCATGGTCGGGTCCCAGGGACCGGCGGCACGAGGGCTGACAATGACGCGATCGCCGTCGACGCGAAAAACAGCTTCCATCAACTCAAATCACGACCGCGCCGAACGCAATCCCCTTAAAAATCAGCTCGCCACGGCAAACTGCCGCTCGAGCCCGCTCGGGAGCTCGACGTCGACCTCCAGGGTCGAGACGCTCTTCCCGCGCTCCATCCGCACAATAACCTTGTCGGGATCGAGCGCAACATGCCGCGATACCGCGGCCAGGATTTCTTCCCGCAGCAGCATCAACAGATCGGGCTTCTCGTCCCGCAATCCCCGCTCATGCGCGAGCAGGATCTGCAGCCGCTCCCGCGCGACCGGCGCCGTGGCCGGGACGGGGCTGGGACGGCTGGCAAACAGCCGAAACATGCTCATGCAGCTCTCCGTCCGAACAGTTTCATCAGACCCTTGGGCTCGCTCGGCACCATCATCGGGATGGTCTCGCCGAGCAGCCGCTTGGTGGCGTCCGCATAGGCGCGGGCGGGCGCGCTGGCCGGGCTGTTCAGGGTGACGGGCGAGCCGACATTGGAGGCACGCAGCACGTCCTGGCTTTCGGGGATGATGCCAAGCAAAGGCGTCGCCAGGATTTCCAGTATGTCCTCGATGGAGAGCATCTCGCCGCGGGCGGCGCGCGACGCGTCGTAGCGGCTGATCAGGATGTGCTTGGCCACCTGCTCGCCCTTCTCCGCCTTCACCGTCTTGGAATCGAGCATGCCGATGATGCGGTCGGAATCGCGCACCGACGACACTTCCGGATTGGTGACGATGATGGCCTCGTCGGCAAAGCGCATGGCAAGCGTGGCGCCGCGCTCGATGCCGGCCGGGCTGTCGCACACGATGTAATCGAACGTGCTGCGCATCTCGGCGATGACGCGGCCGACGCCTTCCTCGGTCAGCGCATCCTTGTCGCGGGTCTGCGACGCCGGCAGCAGCCAGAGATTTTCCAGCCGCTTGTCGCGGATCAGGGCCTGCGGCAGCTTGGCCATGCCCTGCACCACGTTGATGAGGTCGAACACCACGCGGCGCTCGGCGCCGAGCACGAGGTCGAGGTTGCGCAGGCCCACGTCGAAATCGACGACCGCGACCTTCCGACCGTTTTGCGCGAGCGCCGCACCTATCGCAGCGGTGGAAGTGGTCTTGCCAACTCCTCCTTTGCCCGACGTCACCACCAGCACCTTGGCCATTTGACTATCTCCTATACTGTTGAAATCAGTTGAGCGGCGTAATCCGCAACGTTTCGCCTTCAAGCCACGCCTGCGCTGGTCGATGGCGAAGAGCGGCGTCGAACTCTTCGGCAGTCCGGTAGAAGCCGTCGATGGCCAAGAGCTCGGCCTCGATCTTCTGGCAATGAATATGCGCGCGGCCGGATTGCCGTTGATGCCGGCCATGGCGCGGCCGCGCAGCGTGCCGTAGATGTGGATGGAGCCGCCGGCGACGATCTCGGCGCCGGAAGCGAGTACGACCACGACCGTGACGTCGCCTTCCGGGAAGACGATCGACTGGCCGGAGCGCACGTTGCTATCGAGCAGCAGCGAGGTCGGCGCCGAATTTACTTCGGTCTTCTCCTCCGCGGGCTGCGCGACCGCGCAAGTCCGCCCGCCCGAGAGCAAGGGCGGCATGTTCGAGGCCAGCGCCGTGGCCTCCACCCCTTCGATGCCGAGCACGCGGATGTTGCGCTTCTCGAACTCAGCAGGAGGTGGGAGATCGCGGGCCGGCTGAGGTCGACCGCCGAGAGGTCGAGCACCACGGGCTTGCCGACGAAAAAG
>CAWHQY010000082.1:0-19565 GCA_963831505.1 uncultured Alphaproteobacteria bacterium
GCCGATCTCTCCGTCTGACGCACTTCGAGATGCCGACTGCCGCCGCGCGCGATGGTATCTTCAACGATTGAAACGGTTACGACTGTAACACGATTCTCCTGACATGAAATTCTTCCGTAGCGCGGGGCCATCACACTAGGTTCTGGCCTCGATTCTTTGGACGCGCTTTTAAAATGATAAAAAATACAGCTCCCGTCGCTCAGGAGATCGCGGAGTATCCAGCGGTCGGCAGGATCGGTCGATTTGATTCGGGGAGCGAGCCTACCGCAACGCCTGATCGGAAACATCTACGAGGCATCTCTCGACAACTCGATGTGGAGCGTTGTTCTTGAAGAGATAGCAGAATTTGTGGGTGGCCGGGCAGTTGTTCTTGTCGTGAAGGATGCAGCAAGTGCGGGCGTGAAAGCCAAATATCAATTCGGTATTAATCCGCGCGCCATGCGGCTCTATTCGGAGACATATTCGAAATTCGATCCCCTTGCGGTAGCGTCGCTTCTCGAAGTCGGGGAAGTCGCTAGTCTTCCGGATATCGTGTCCTACGAGGAGTACTGCAAAGGGCGCTTCCATCAAGAATGGGCGGCTCCCCAAGGGTGGTGCGATGTTGCGAGCGTCGTGCTGGAGAAATCGCGAAAAAGTTGCGTTTTGCTCGGTGTTGTCCGAAGCAAGGCAGACGGCATGGTCGACGACGAGATGCGCCGGCGTATCTCTCTTCTGGTCCCTCATGTCCGTCGCACTGTCCTGATAGGCAGGATAGCCCATCTCCAGCACGGTTTTGCGAAGTCTTCAACGGACTTAGCGTCGGCCTCTTTCTCGTCGACGCAAAAGCACATGTCATCCATGCCAACACAGCGGGGCAAGCCATTCTTGGCGAAGGCAACGTGCTGCGTTTGAGAAGGGGCGAACTCGTTACAGGCGAGAAACAGATCAACAAAGCATTGCGCGATGCTTTCGCAGCGGCCGAGCGGGGCGACGCTACGCCCTGTATCAAGGGCAACGTGTTGCCGTTGATCGCCTCCGACGGAGAACGTTACGTCGTTCACCTGTTGCCGCTGACGTCGGACGTTCGTCTGCATGCCGGTGATAGGGAAAGGGCGGTGGCGGCATTGTTCGCCCGCAAGGTTAGCTTGAAAACACCATCGGCTTCGGAAGTTATCGGCCTTAGCTATCGGCTCACGCCGACCGAGTTGCGAGTCCTGCTTGCCCTTGTGGACGTCGGCGGGATACCGGAAGTTGCGGCCGCCCTCGGTGCCGCAGAGACCACGATCAAGGTGCATGTGAGTTGCTTGTTCGAAAAAACGAAAACCAATCGCCAGGCCGATTTGATCAAAGTCGTCGCAGGATTTGCATCTCCACTGATCGGCTAGACGACGTTGAGGAAAGCAACCAAGCACATACAGCAGGGCCAGGAAGTTTCTGACCCCGCCATATTCGACCGATTGTGTATTTTTGGCGAAGCGCCGAAACAGAAAGAGACCGCAAATGCCTAATGCGAGACCTGAAACATCGTTACACTCGTTGAGCTTCCTGAAGCCGAACGTACCCACTCGCGACGACGCCTCGTTGCAGGCGATCCTGATCTTCTCGGGAATAGGTCTCCTGCTGTCGCTGCTTGCCATCATCTGCGGCAGCGGATTCGAGGTGGGCGTCTTTTAGGTGACCAACACCGTCCCGCAGGCTAGATTCGGCGTACTTGAGGGAGTTGGACATTTTCCCGAAATCAAGGACCCGGAATGGTTCGAAAATCTCGTGAAGCAATTTCTGAATATCATTAACCGCCCAGCTCGCACGAACTCATCGCGACAGACGCGCCACTTAGGCGCGATCGACTGGAACGGCAAACACGTAGCCGACACCGCGCTCGGTCTGGATGACGCGCGGTGCGCTCGGATCACGTTCGAGCTTGCGCCGCAGGCGAAGAATTTGCACGTCGATGCTGCGGTCAAAGACGTCCTCGTGAACACGGGTCGCCTGCAGGAGGTGCTCGCGGCTGAGCGGACGCTGCGGCGCTTCGAGAAACGCGAGCAGCAATGCGTATTCACCCTTGGTCAACATGACCAGCGCGCCGGCCGGATCGGTGAGCTGGCGCGACCTGCGGTCAAGCCGCCAACCGGAGAATTGAAAATTCCCGCGCTCGGGCTCGCGTGCCGGCGCTGCACGTCCGACGTCGAACCGCCGCAAAACCGCGCGCACACGCGCGAGCAGCTCGCGCAAATTGAACGGCTTCGTCAGGTAGTCATCGGCGCCGAGCTCGAGGCCAACGACACGATCGATGTCGTCGCGGCGATGACCGGTGATAATGATGACGGGCACGTCGGAGTTCAGTCGGACCTCTCGCAGCAGATCCAGACCATCCTCCTGACCCAATCGAAGATCGAGGATCACCAGGTTTATCTTGGTGCCGCCAAGTTGATCGACCATGTCCTGCCGATTGGATGCCACCAGGGTGCGGATGTTATTCTCCAGGAAATAGTTTAAGATCATGCGTTGCAGGGCGGGGTCGTCCTCCACGACGAGAACGCATACTTGGCGATCGACGCTCCCGCGGGGCTCAGGATCATTCACCGATGAACCGTTCATTTCGCCGGGTCCTTCATTGATGTTGCTGGCGATGACCGCGGCCGCGCGTCGATGCGGGATTGCATATCTCGCGCTGGCCCTTGTTTGGCTCTACGCCGGCTCGCCGGCCACCGCTCAGTCGCCGATCGTCGAGGTCCGCGACAGCAAGGAGCCGATCACGCCGATCCCTGCAGCTCGCGCCTTGGATCCGTTGCGTGTGCAGCTCGGTGAAAGCTTGTTCGGTGATCGGCGCCTGTCGCACGGTAACACGCATAGTTGTTCCTCGTGTCATGATATAGCGACCAATGGCGCAAGCGCCAATGTCCACGATACCCCGAAAGGGCAACCGAAGGGGCTCAACACACCGACAGTCTTCAATGTAAGCCTGAATTTTCGTTTTAACTGGGAGGGAAATTTTCGTTCGCTCGAGGAAGCAGCCGAGAATGCGCTCCGCAATCCCGCCATCATGGCTTCGAGTGCGGACGAGGTTGCGGGCAAATTGCGCGCCGACCCCGAAGCTGTGAGGCAATTCCGCGATGCCTATGGGCGGGAGCCCGACGCCGCTGCCGTGCTGGATGCGATCGCGACGTATGAACGGACCCTGGTAACACCAGGCGCCCGATTCGACCGCTGGCTTGCGGGCGAACGTGATGCGATTACGTCGGAAGAGCTGTCCGGCTATCAGGTTTTCAAATCGCTCGGCTGCATCAGCTGCCATCAGGGCGTCGGTGTGGGCGGCAATCTGTTCCAGCGCCACGGCATTTTCCATCCGTTGGGCTCGCCGGAACCGCAGGTGCTTCGAGTTCCCAGCTTGCGAAACGTGGCAACCACTGCGCCCTATTTTCACGACGGCAGCGCGGCTACCTTGCCGGAAGCCGTGAAAGCGATGGGTATTGCGCAGCTCGACCGCGTGCTGACTGATCAACAAGTCGCAGCCGTCGTCGCCTTTCTCTGCACGCTGACCGGCGCCTACCAGGGGCAGATGCTGCGGCCGGCTACCTCCGCGTCAGGCACCGGCGCTGCGCCGCCATGAGAAATTTGCCAGGCGCCGTTGGAGTTTCCCTGCTGCTCGCGCTGCTGACCTGGCTGTTGCTACGCGGGATAGATACGGACGCGCCCGCTTACGTGGCGACGCTTCAGGCCTTCGACGATTACGCGCTCGCCGAAGCCTCTCTTCATCGCGATGTTCTGCAGGCGCGGGCCGGTCTGCTTCGCGATTACGACTTGCTCGTCGGTGCGGCGCAGGCGATGGAGGATGCGGTCGCGCGGCTCCGATCGCACGCGCGTGCTCAACGCCTCGATGAGGGCGTGGTTGATCGTCTTTCGGCAACGGTCGTCCAGCAGAATGAACTGATGGAGCGTTTCAAGACCAACAACGCCCTCCTGCAGAACTCGCTCTCCTATGTTGGCCTCATGAGCACAAATTCGGCATTCCTCGCTCGCGACGCGAAGCTCGCACCGGCAACAGGCGCATTGGCAGCGGCCATCCTGTATCTCTCGCGCGACAACTCGTCCGACGCGCTCAGGGCGTTCAATCAACGGATCGAAGAATTCGCGGAGCAGGCGCCGTCCGTCGGACCAGACGCGCAAGTGGCAGCGGCGATGCTGTCGCATGCTCGCCTGCTTTATGATCTGCTTCCTGCAGTTGACGAAACTCTGAGGGCTTTCATCGCGGTGGCCGGCGAACAGCCGCTCCGGGAGACCCGTGCGCTATTTTCCGACCACCGGACCAGGGTTGAAGCGGTGGAACAGCGCTATAGGCTGTTGCTCTACATGGTTTCGCTACTGACAGTTCTCATGATTGTGCTTTTGGGGCTGCGGTTGCGTTCCCGAGCCATCGCGCTGCGACGGCGGGCCGCATTTGAGCATGTCATAGCGGAGAATTCGACGCGTCTGATCAATTGCTCGCCGGCCGAAACGGCGTCTCGACTGAAACAGGTGCTCGGCGAGTTCAGCCGGACGATCGGCGCACAACGCGCGTATGTGGTGTTGGGTGAGAAACCCATCAGGGTGTACACTTGGTCCAGGGACGGAAAAGCGTTCCCGCCGGGCTGGCCTCACCAAGCGCTGACGTTGGCTCAGCAACTCGGCGTGGCTGAAACCGAGAGTGTCACCATTCCGGATGTTGCGGCGTTGCAGCCTAGTCCAGTGAGGGATGCGCTCACAGCCGCCGGGGTGCGTGCTTGGGCCTCCGTACCGCTGATCCGACCGGGACGTGCCCGAAGCATCATGGGTTTTGACGCCTTCCGGCCAATACGAGGGAAGGTTTCTCCAGTGCCGATCGTTCGGCTTGCCGGCGACGCGGTCGCCAATGCGATCGAACGCGAATTTCTTGAGCGCGACAGGGCGAAGCTCACGATGCGACTGGAGCGAGCGCGTCGAATGCAAATGGTCGGAACACTGGCTAGTGGAATCGCGCATAATTTCAACAACATCATCGCCGCCATTCTCGGCTATTCGGAAATGGTTGAGCCGCAACTCGCGCCCGGAAGCAGATCAGCGCAGCATGTCGACGAGATACGCCGTGCGGCGGAGCGCGGGCGCGATCTGGTCGATAATATTCTCACGTTCGGACGGCGGACCGATGCGCCTGCCCGTGCGGTCCGGATGCGCAATCTGCTTGAGGAGGCAGCTTCATTTCTCCGCGCCTCCTTACCGTCAGGCGCCGAGCTCGTCTTCGATGACGTTTCGTCCGATCTGGCCGTATCAGGCGAACCCACGCAGCTCCAGCAGGTCATTCTCAATCTGTGCGCCAACGCAGCGCAAGCGATGGATGGCAAAGGTGATATCTACGTAGGCGCGAGGTTGGAGGAGGTGGCTGATTTCCTGCAAATCGGCGACACCGAACTTTCGCCGGGCCGCTACGTCTGTCTGTCGGTAAGCGACAGCGGGCGCGGCTTTGATGCGCACATTGCGCAACGAATGTTCGAACCATTTTTCACCACCCGCGTGGCCGGGACTGGTCTTGGGCTGGCAACAGTTCGTGAAATAGTTCGCGATCACGATGGGGCCATCGGAGTGCAGAGCAGGCCGGGGCATGGAAGTCGCTTCGAGATATGGCTGCCAGCAATGGTCGCGGGTGGCGTCGCGATGGACGAGCCGGCTTTGCTTCCCCTTGGGCGCGGCCAGACGATATTGATCGTCGAAAGCGAGCGAGGACGTCTGCTGCAGGACGAGGAAAGATTGGCAGCGCTGGGATACGAACCCGTTGGATTCGAGCACTCGGCCGATGCACTGGTAGCGTGCCGTTCAGAGCCGGACAGATTCGATGTCATCCTGGTGAGTTGCGGATCGCAAACCCACGTAGGCATGGAGCTGGCACGCTCCCTCAGTGAGATCGGACGGTTTAAGCCCATCCTGCTTGCCGCTGCGTCCTCGATCGAAGTCAGCGTCGATGCGCTGGCGGAGGCTGGAATTTCCGAGGTGCTGCGCTGGCCACTGGCGAGCAACGAACTCGCCGCTGCCTTGGCGCGCTGCCTGCGTAGACCCAGTACGTTACGGCTGTAATACGATTCCTCATATTTGAAATTCTTCTGTAGCGCGGGGCCATCACTCTGGGTCCAACCGCAAATGCAACGCACGCGTCAGTTGAGACGTAATAGTTGCGGGAAGCTAGGTCGACCCGAAACCCCTGACGAAATCATCATTCCCGAGTCGGCTTACGCATTTGCACTCACCATCGGCTTTTCGAAAGGACGCCCTACCCATGGCTATCAAAGCGAACTTTTCCTCGGGCGCCGGCTTGTTGTCGGTATTTGATGATAACGCTGACAACAGCATCGTCATAAGCCGTGACGCGGCCGGTAACATTCTCGTCAACGGCGGCGCCGTCGCGATCACGGGCGGTACGTCGACCGTCGCCAACACCTCTTTGATCCAGGTATTCGGCACCGGCGGCAACGACACGATCAAACTCGACGAAACCAACGGCGCGCTGCCTGCGGCACAGCTGTTCGGTGGCGACGGCAATGACAAGATCACCGGTGGATCGGGCAACGACCTGCTGTTCGGGCAAGCCGGCAACGACACCATCAACGGCGGCGGCGGCAACGACTTGCTGTTCGGCGGCGACGGCAACGACACCCTCGACGGCGGCACCGGCAACGATCAGATCTTCGGCCAGGCCGGCGACGACCGCATGATCTGGAACCCCGGCGGCGGCAGCGACCTCTTTGAAGGCGGCGACGGCAACGACACCGCGGAGGTCAACGGCGGCAACGGCGCCGAGACCTTTACCATCACGGCAAACGGAACGCGCGTGCGCTTCGACCGCGTCACCCCCGGCCCGTTCTCTCTCGACATCGGAACCACCGAGAATCTCGTGCTCAACGCCGGTGGCGGCGATGACGTCATCACCGCCGGAAACGGCCTCGCCGGCCTGATCCAGCTCACGCTCAACGGCGGCGACGGCAACGACACCATCACCGGCGGCGACGGCAACGACATTATCAACGGCGACGCCGGCAATGACACGATCATCGGCGGCCGCGGCAACGACCAGCTCTCCGGCGGCGCCGGCGACGACACCTTTGTCTGGAATCCCGGCGACGGCAGCGACACGGTTGACGGCGGTTCGGGCAACGACACGATGCTGTTCAACGGCGCCAACGTGAACGAGAAGATCGACATCTCCGCCAACGGCAGCCGCGTGCGCTTCACCCGCGACGTCGCCAACATCACCATGGACCTCAACAGCATCGAGCAGATCGATTTCACTGCGCGGGGCGGCGCCGACAACATCACGGTGAACGACCTCACCGGCACCGGCGTGAAGAATGTCTCGATCGACCTTGGCGCGTTCCCGGACGGCACGGTGGGCGACGGTTCGCCCGACGTGGTGACCATCAACGGCACCAACAGCAGCGAGCACATCCAGGTGACCGCGAACGGAACAACGGTCACCGTGACCGGCACGCCTGAGACCGTGGTTATCGCCAACGCGGAAGCCATGGATCGTCTGATCATCAATGGTCTCGGCGGCAACGACACCATCGACGCCTCCACGCTTGCGGCAGGCACGATCGGCCTGACCATCGATGGTGGAGCCGGCAATGACACCATCACCGGCAGCCAGGGTGACGACACGCTCGACGGCGGCGACGGCAATGACAAGGTGACCGGCGGCCGCGGCAATGACTTCGCCGATCTCGGCGCCGGCGACGACACCTTCACCTGGAATCCCGGTGACGGCAGCGACACGGTCCTGGGCGGAACGGGCACCGACACGCTGGTGTTCAACGGCTCCAACGCCGCGGAGACCATGCAGATCAGCGCCAACGGCTCCAATGCCGTGCTGACCCGCGATGTCGGCAACATCACCATGACGCTCAACGGTGTCGAGCACATCCAGCTCAACGCCGCCGGCGGCGCCGATAACATCACGGTCAACGACCTGACCGGCACGGGTGTCACGCAGGTCGCCATCGACCTCAGCGGCACCGTCGGCGGCAAGACCGGCGACGGCGCGGCCGACACCGTGACCGTCAACGGCACCAACGGCGACGACAACATCAAGGTCGTCAACAGCGGCGGGGCGATCGTGGTCAACGGCCTCGCGGCACAGGTGACGATCGCCCACGCGGAAGCCGGCAGACTCGCTCGTCATCAACGGCCTCGGCGGCAACGACACCATCGATGCGTCCGCGATCAAGGCGGGCCAGCTCGCCAACCTCACGATCAACGGCGGCGACGGCAATGACACCATCATTGGCAGCGCCGGCAATGACACCATCATCGGTGGGCGCGGCAATGACGTGGTCAATATGGGCGCCGGCAACGACACCTTCGTCTGGAATCCGGGCGACGGCAGCGACACGGTCGACGGCGGCACGGGCACCGACGCGATGCTGTTCAACGGTGCCAACGTCGCCGAGAACATCGATATCTCGGCCAACGGCAGCCACGCACTGTTCACGCGCGACGTCGCCAACATCACCATGGACCTCAACAGGATCGAAACCATCCAGTTCAATGCGCTGGGCGGTGCCGACAACATCACGGTCAACGACATGACCGGCACTGATGTCAGCGAGGTCGATCTCAACCTTGGCGGCAATGACGGCGCCGCTGACACGGTCACGCTCAACGCGACCAATGGCAATGACGTCATCACCATCACCCAGGACGCCAACGGCGTCATCACGGTGACCGGGCCTTGGCGAGGAGGTGAAGATCTCCGGCATGGACGCCAACGATCGCCTGGTCATCAACGGCCTTGGCGGCGATGACGTCATCACGGCGTCCGGGCTCACGGGCGGCATCCTGCTCACCGAAAATGGCGGCGACGGCAACGATGTCCTCATTGGCAGCGCAGGCAATGACACCCTGCTCGGCGGCAACGGCGATGACGTCCTGCTCGGCAACGGCGGACAGGACATCCTTGACGGCGGACCGGGCGGCAACGTCGTGTTCCAGAGCGTGTTGGCTCCGTTCTCGGGTGCGGCCCTGCTGACCCAGGCCATGGCTGCGCACTTCGTCACCGATGCGAACCACGGCCCCAGCCTGCCGCCGGACCCGATGGCAGCCCAGCAGCCGGTCCTGGCGCCCCCGCAGCACGGCTAAGACGCAAGCCGCGGCCCTGGAGATGCAGATGACGACCGAGACCGACGCGAACGGAGCCGCCTCCGGGCTCGATGCTCTTCTGACGTTGCTGCACCTCCAGGGTGTTGCGGCCGATCGCGATCAGATCAGCCACAGGCTCGGAACATCCACCCTTGGCGCACCGGAAATACTCCGGTGCGCCAGGGACCTCGGACTGAAGGCGCGCACGCTGCGCACCAGCTGGCCGCGTCTTGCGAAGACGCCGCTGCCAGGCATCGCCATGCTGCGCGACGGTACGTTCATGGTGATCGCCAAGGCGTCGGACGAGAAAGTGCTGGTGCAATCGCCGCAGACCGGGCGTCCGGAGCTGATGACTCGCGACGAACTCGCTCGTGTCTGGGATGGCGGGCTGATCCTGATGGCGCGACGGGCAGGACTTTCCGACCTCACGCGGCGCTTCGACGTCACCTGGTTCCTCGGCGCCATCCAGAAATACCGGCGGCTGCTCGGCGAGGTGCTGGTCGCCTCCTTCTTCCTGCAGCTATTCGCGCTGGTCGCGCCGCTGTTCTTCCAGGTCGTGATCGACAAGGTGCTGGTGCACCGCTCGCTCACGACCCTCGACGTGCTGGCGATCGGCCTCGTCGCGATCTCGCTGTTCGAGACCGTGCTCGGCATCCTGCGAACCTACCTGTTCTCGCACACCACCAACCGCATCGACGTCGAGCTCGGCGCGCGGCTGTTCCATCATCTGCTGGCGTTGCCGATGTCCTATTTCCAGGCCCGCCGCGTCGGCGATTCCGTGGCGCGGGTGCGGGAATTGGAGAACATCCGCAATTTCCTGACCAGCTCGGCGCTGACGCTGGTGGTCGACCTGTTCTTCACCTCGGTCTTCCTCGCGGTGATGTTTGCCTATTCGCCGCTGCTCAGCTTCATCGTGCTGGGCTCGTTCCCGTTCTATATCGCGGTCTCGGCCGGCGTGACGCCGCTGTTCCGCCGCCGGCTCGACGAAAAATTCAAGCGCGGCGCGGAGAACCAGGCCTTCCTGGTCGAAAGCGTGACGGGCATCGAGACGCTCAAGGCCATGGCGGTCGAGCCGCAGATGCAGCGCCGCTGGGAGGAGCAGCTCGCGGGCTACGTGGCTTCAAGCTTCCGCGTGCTGAGCCTCGGCAATACCGCAAGCCAGCTCGTGCAGTTCGTGAGCAAGGTCGTCACCGCCGGCATCCTCTATTTCGGCGCCAAGCTCGTGATCGGGGGCGCGCTTTCGGTCGGCGAGCTCGTGGCCTTCAACATCCTCGCCGGCCGCGTTTCCGCGCCGGTGCTGCGGCTGGCGCAGCTCTGGCAGGACTTTCACCAGGCGCGGCTTTCGATCGCCCGTCTCGGCGACATCCTCAACACCACCGCCGAGCCGAGCTACGCCGCAGCCCGTGCCGCGCTGCCCGCGATCCGCGGCAACATCAGCTTCGATCACGTCACCTTCCGCTATCGCGTCGACGGGCAGGAGATCCTGCACGACGTCTCCTTCGACGTCCCCGCCGGCCAGACGGTCGGCATCGTCGGGCCGTCGGGCTCCGGCAAGAGCACGGTTACCAAGCTGGTGCAGCGGCTCTATGTCCCGCAAAGCGGGCGCGTCCTGATCGACGGCATGGACCTCATGATGGCCGACCCCGCCTGGCTGCGCCGGCAGATCGGCGTGGTCCTGCAGGAGAACATGCTTTTCAACCGCTCGGTACGCGACAATATCGCGCTCGCCGATCCCGCGATGCCGATGGAGCGCATCATCGCGGCGGCCAGGCTCGCGGGTGCGCATGATTTCATCCTGGAGCTTACCGAGGGCTACGATACCATCGTCGGCGAGCGCGGATCGACGCTGTCCGGCGGCCAACGCCAGCGCATCGCCATCGCACGCGCGCTCGTCACCAATCCGCGCATCCTGATCTTCGATGAGGCGACCAGCGCGCTCGATTATGAGAGCGAACGCATCATCCAGCAAAACATGATGGAGATCGCCAGGGGACGCACGGTGCTGGTCATCGCGCACCGGCTTTCCACGGTGCGAACCGCGGACCGCATCTTCACGCTGGAGCGTGGGCGCCTGGTCGAAGACGGCACCCATGACGCGCTGATCAAGACCGGCGGCCGCTATGCCGCGCTGCATCGGCTGCAGGGAGGGCTCCATGAAGTCAGCTGATTCCTCCCGGCCTGCGACGCAGGCTGACATCGTCATTCCCTTTCGCCAGGCAAAGGGCCGGCAACGGCAGGAACTCGCCTTCCTGCCCGCCGCCCTCGAGATCGTCGAGACCCCGCCCTCGCCGATCGGCCGCGCCATCGGCACGACCATCATCGTGCTGTTTGGCGCGGCTCTGGCCTGGGCGTCTCTCGGCACCGTCGACATCGTTGCCTCCGCGCCCGGAAAGGTGGTTTCCGGCGGGCGCAGCAAGGTCGTGCAGCCCTTCGAGACCGGTGTGGTGCGTGCGATCCGGGTGCAGGACGGCCAGACGGTGAAGGCCGGCGACGTCCTGATCGAGCTAGACCCGACCGTGAACGCCGCCGAGCGCGATCATCTGCAAAACGATCTCCTGGCCGAACGCTTGAACGTCGCGCGGCTGCGCGCGGCGCTCGCAAGCAGCTACAAGGACGCCGCCGAACTCGTGCCGCCGGCCGGGGCCGATCCCGTGCTGGTCGACACGCAACGCCAGCTACTGCAGAACCAGGTCAGTGAGCATCGCGCCAAGATCGCCGCGCTCACGCGCCAGGCGGCGCAGAAGGAGGCGGAACGCGACACCATCTCAGCCACGATCCACAAGCTGGAGACGCTGATCCCGGTGATCCAGCAGCGCGTCGACATCCGCAAAACGCTGATGGAGAAGGAGATCGGCTCGAAGCTGACCTACTATGAGATCTTCCAGCTCCTCGTCGAGCAGCAGGAGGAACTCCACGTGCAGAAGAGCCATCTGCGCGAGGCGGAAGCCGCGGTCGCCGCGATCGAGCAGACGCGCGCGCAGGCGATTGCCGAATACAGCCGAAGCCTGTCCGACGATCTGGCCAAGGGCGAGCAGAAGGCCAACGGGCTGGCGCAGGACCTGATCAAGGCGCAGCAGAAGACGAAACTGCAGCAGCTCACCTCGCCGGTCGACGGCGTGGTGCAGCAGCTCGCGGTCCACACCGTCGGCGGCGTTGTCACGCCGGCGCAGTCGCTGATGGTGATCGTGCCGAACGACAGCCAACTCGAGATCGAGGCCATGGTCTCGAACCGCGACATCGGCTTCATCGAGCCCGGGCAAGACGCGGAGATCAAGGTCGATACGTTCAACTTCACCCGCTACGGCCTCCTGCACGGCGCCGTGCTGAGCGTCTCCCAGGATGCCATCATCCGCGACAAGCCCGAGGGGCGCGGCGCCGGCAATCGCACGCTCGGAACGGGGCAGGAAAGCAGCGAGCCGGCCGGCCAGGAGCTGAACTACGGCGCGCGGGTTTCGCTTGATCGCACTCAAATGCAGGTCGAGGACCGCCTGGTGAACCTCTCGCCCGGCATGGCGGTGACGGTGGAGATCAAGACCGGCGAGCGCACGATCCTGAGCTATCTGTTGTCACCGCTGCGCAACTACCAGCAGGACGTGATGCACGAGCGATAAATGGACCGGGCCAAGTGGCCCAAAGAACCCTTACAATGCGGAGAGGATCAATGAATACGTTTTGGAAAATGCTGTTCGGTGCTGTTTCATTTGCGACATTGGCTGCTAGGGGATTGGCCCAGGAGCCTCCTGCGTGGCCGGGCGGGATGGTCCTTGTCACTTTCCATGCGGAGGGCGCCCAAATCTACGAGTGCAAACCCGACTTGAACGCAAAGTCTCCGTCGCAGGCTCGTTCCCTGACGTGGCAATTTCGCGAACCGATTGCCACACTCCTCGTTGACGGAAAATCAATTGGGCGGCACTACGCTGGGCCCAATTGGGACTACATCGACGGAAGTGGAGTGAAAGGCAAGGTGGTGTCAAGCGCGCCGGGCGCAACGCCTGACGATATTCCGTGGCTTCAGATCGACGTGTCGGAGCACCGTGGCGATGGGATATTGTCGAATGTGACGACTGTCCGGCGCATCAACACAAAAGGTGGGATAGCGCAGGGATCATGCGAACATGCGGGGAATTACCTTAGCGTGCCCTATTCCGCGGAATACGTGTTCTTGCGCAAATACGACTGATGCTCACGAATTCGAGGGAGGTCGGCATGAGCATCGGAGAGGTCAGCAGTGCATGCTATCGGGCCTCCGTACGATGGTCGGCTTGCTTCATAGACCGAAGCAGCCGCACCACAGCCCATGGCCGAACCGTGAGCGCGCAGACATAACTTCTAATTCAGATCGCGAGGCGGCTCGGTACCATTGAAGCAAATGCGTCGGATCGCCATCGAGGACACTATCCCCGATCATTCGGCGTTTCGCGTGCGCGCAATGAGCGCTTCCGTGAGCGAGAGGTTTTTCGCCACGTGTTCGAGCGCGTCGTCGAGGCTTGCATCGCATCCGGTCTGGTTGGGGCAAAGGCTTTGCAGTCGATGCGAGCCTGATTCGCGAGGCCGACGCCAACAAGCAACGCTCGATCGCAGGTCAGGATTGGCGCAGGGATCGCGATCCACAGAGGTCCATCCGCGTGGTAAAGGAGTATCTGGTGGCTCAGGGTGATACGGCCTGGGGCGCTCGGCCGAAAAAGAGCAATCGTCGTATGGGGAAGTGCTGGACCATCCATGCGCAATCTCCTCGAATAGTGAGAGTTGCGCGGAGCTTGGAACTGGGAGCCGTCTAGCGGGGAGTTTGCGCGTCCCGTCGCCTCAATCTAGCAACGTGGGGCAATCCCGACGCGTCAGTATTTCGGCCGGTGCGAATTTGGCCCATTCGCGCGCGTGAGGAATGGGTTCGCGGGGCGGCAGGATCGCCCGCAGCTTCGTCGTCGTCGGCAGGTTCTCCATCCGCTCGCGCCACCGGCAGAAGGCGGGGAATTTCGGATACAGCTTGCGGCCTTCCTCGGTCAGACTGAACGCGAAGGTGCTCGGCAGGATGAAGAAATCCGCCAGCGTTACCTCGGCGCCGAGCACATAGTCTTGCCCATGGGACAGCTCTCGCTCGAGGACACCGAGCCCAAGCTCGACCTTGGGCAACGCGTGCGCCACGACCTTTTCATCGGATGCGATGCCGAGTTCGGGGAAGACGATCCGTTCGTGCGTCACGTGGTAGATCATGTAGGGGTAGTAGTAGGAATTGACGGCGCTGATCCACTGGTTCATGCGGCCGCGCGCCCGAGCATCCTGCGGCGTCAGGCGCGGCCCCGCAAACGCCTCGTCGACATAGGAGACAATCGCGCTGGTCTCGTAGATCGTGTCGCCGTGCCGCAGGATCGGAACGCGGTTGAACGGATGCAGCGCCAGATGCTCCGGCTTGCCCATCACGGTCTCAAGGTCGTAGAAAGTGTAGGGCACGTCCTTGTGAGTTCAGCACAAGTCTGACGATGTTGACAAACGTGCTTCGCGGGAAACCATAGCCCTGGACCGGATTGCAGTCGGCGGCTGCTTCAGCGCCAGAACGCCGGTGTTCTGACTGTCAGCACCTCGCCCGACTTTGCAGCCAAGTGGCTCGTGCACCGGCTCGGTCATTTTGCCGAGGAGCATTGGTGTCGGCGAAGGCGAGGTCACGCATGGTCCGGTGCTCAACCGGGCGAGCATGGTGATTGACGCAGCCATCGACGGCCAGGGCGTTGCGCCAGCGCGAACGACACTGGCCGCCTGGGACTTGATCAACGGCTGGCTGGTGCGGCCGTTTCTGGACGCGCTGCCATTGTCGAAGACCTATTGGATCATTTGTCCCAAGGCGACATCGAACCTGCCGAAGATCGTCACGTTCCGGAGCTGGCTCCAGGCAGAAGCGGTCGAAGATACGCGGCGTCTCAGGGAGATTCGCCGTCGACCAGGCGATTAAGGCGCAGCGGGCGGCCGCCGGCCTCGTCGATTACAGTCGAATGCCGAAATGGCCGGCCACCCACGCGGTGAGCAGGTACAGAACGAATGTCAACCCACAGCCCGCCGCCAGGGCGGGCCAGAAGGTAAATCCGCCGCGAAGCATCGCCGGTATCAACAGGAACATCGGCAGCGAGGGTATGACATACCAAAAGGTCGCCTCCATGTGTGAGGCTATGCGCGCCGCGTCTCCCGTATCCCGCCACAGCCAAATGACCGCCATGACGGAAATCAGGGGCAGCGACGCGACCAGCGCGCCGAATGCAGGGCTTCGCTTCGCAATCTCAGAGACCAGCGCCGCCAATAGTCCGGACAATACCGACTTCATCGCGAGGTAGAGCATCTGCGCCTTGCGCCTCTCGTCTTTTCCGATTTGATTTCGGCTTCACGCCGGAAGCCGTGCCCGATGGCGAACAGTGACAAATCCCACGGTGGCGATACCGCTGACAAGCAGCAGCCAGTCCTGGGGGACGCGCAGCAGGATCGCCGCGCTGCCTCCGATCAGCGACCAGAGCGTGGGGATAACCAGCAGGTAAAGAGGGGGCGGCGATCGCGTCAGCAGCAACAGGCCAAATGTGAAGATCGTGACCGGGCAAGGCGTGACGCCGAACATGGGCAGTTCGGAAGGGTGATGCCCGGCGGCAATACCGATCAGCGGATAGAGAACGGCGGCGTAGGCCACAAACGCGACGCCAACCCATCCGGCTGCATCGGAGCGAAAGCCGAAGGTAAGGCGATGACGGATGGCGGCATAAGCGATCGCGCCGGCCTCGGCGACGAATAGGGCGCCGAAGGCGTAGGCGGTCCGATTGATCGGTGCGAAGAATAGGCCATGGTAGGCCAGTCCGGTCCAGGCCCACATGGTCGCCAGGATGGCGGCGATGATCCGATCGGAGCGTTGGCTTTCGGCGAACAGGAGAACGACGGCAACGCTGCCGACGAGGTAGGCGAAAGCCTGCACCGGCCATATCGCCTCGTTGTAGGCCTCAAACACCGCCAGGAATTGCTCAGGCGTGAACGGCAACATGACAGAGCCTCTAGCTTTCCATGACTATTCGGCGTCAGTTCTGTCTGCCTTGACCTCCATCAAGGGGCCGTGTCGGCCGGACGGACGCCGCAGATCGGCGGAGCTCTTTCGGGAAAGACGAGCATGAGCGAACGGAGGGCAAACGCCAATGCCGGCACGATCGGTGATTTGCTTTGAGTTCCTCGGGTTGGTTAGTTCCGCTTGATGCGCTGCGGCAGCAAAACAAATCCGTGATCTCCGAACAAAGCGCAGGACACGCTGTTGGAAGTCTGTTCCGATGATGGAGATGGCCCATGAGGATTTTTGTCGTACGGACGTTGTGGGTGGCTTCCACGCTCGGCTCGTCATCGCCCAAGGGGGCATGACGCCGGTTCAAGCTCAGTCCGCTCTTGTTCAAGCGGGGCAAACGCCTCAGTAGGCGGACCAATCCCGTGAGCAGGATCGCAGCCGCGCCGAAGACGTCAAAATCGGACGTGATTGGAGGAACCAAGGAGGCGAGAATGATCGCGCTGGGCGTGGGGACACGGAGCACGAAACCGTAGGTCGCGACTGGCGCGCGCATCCCCAGAATTGGATTCACTAGGCTAACGAGGCAAATTGGCAGTACATCGCGTTGCGCGGCGTGACCTTCGAAAACAGACTTCATTCCTCCTCCAGCAGCATCCCGTCACAGATGCGTTCACGGCCGACGGAGCCGCGAAGGTTGCTGTCAATTGCCAGGTTGAAAATGGCGAGGTCACGAGCGCGGCCTTCGATCTGGAGCTTGGTCAGGATCGACCTAACGTGTTTGGGTCGTAGCGGTATGCTACGCGGTACACTGAATTGATGGACACAGTTGTTGGAGGGCGGGAAGAAAAAACTAAGAGGTCGGGAGGAGACGGACCGCGTCCGTCGTCTCCTTTCGCTATGTGTGAGAAAATGTTAATGTATTTCAGCCGTAGCAAGAAGGGAAACGAATGCCCCAACCAGGCCGAAAATCTGCTGCCGCATTGGCGATAACCCCGCCCTCACCCCGGGTAACCCGGCTGCGACCGCCACCATCCATGGCTGAACCGGAGGCTAAGTTGTTCCGGCAGATTATCGCCAATTGCGCTCACGATCACTTCCGAGCAGTCGGACCTTCCATTGCTCTCTCGGTACTGCGAAGCCTCGATCTTGGCCGAGCGGGCCGCCCAGCAGCTGCGCGAGGCGCCCGTTGTCGACGGTAAGCCGTCGCCGTGGCTGCCGGTGCGGGAGAAAGCCACGCGAGAGCTGATAGCGTTGTCGATGCGTCTGCGATTGTCGCCCCAGGCCCGCTGCCAGGGGCACGCGCTTCCGGCTAAGCCAAGGCTAGATCCCGGCGGCTTTGACGTGCCGTGGCGGCGTCCGCGGGATGAGGACGATGATGGCGATGACAACGATGATTCAAGGACCGATGAGCGCGGCTGATTATCTGCGGCGGCGCGCAATGTCCGCTATGATCGAGGCAATTTGCCAGACGTCACCGGTACAGGCCGCATTTCGCGACGCAGGTCGGGAGCATGAGGAGCTGGCACGGCGGCTGTTTGAGCTGCGCGCGGCCGGTGAGGATAGCGGATCGATCAGTGATGATCTGATCGCGTGCGGCGAGCGGCTGGTGGCATTGGCGGACTTGATCGACCTGCAATGGGGGCCTTTCGATCGGTCCCCTCACGGCGCACATAGATTTTGAGCGACCCGCCGGAATTATTCCCCAAGAAGGTGAGCGACTAGCGTCCAACGCAGCGTTGGGGATAGTGGGGTTTGTGAGCCTTTTTTGCCCCATCTCTAGAAAGTGGCACTCATATATTCTCTCCCTCTGCCATTTCACGCGCATAGGGTAAAAAAGGGCCACGATCCCCAACGATCCCCAACGCGTCATCAACGCTGAACCAGCTTCCATTTGGGATAGCCGGATGCATTACCATCCTGCACCAACGAACAGCCGGCAACAATCTTGCCTTCAATGCGCTTGAGCCAGCGACCGAGTTCTGGCACTATCCACCCCACCTCCCGTGCGCGCCGCGGCGACCGCCAGCAGTGCGTTGTAGAAGCTCGGGACCACAATTGCCTGCCCGATCAGCTCCTGCACCGTGCACCTTGTATTCAGACCCAGCTTTTCCTTCCATTGCATGATGATCACGGTCAGCAGATCGCGCTGCGGATCGTTCTCCCGCACCTTGATCATGGTCGTGCAGGGATCAGGTTCGCCGAGCCAGATCAACGGCTCCCGCACCCTGCGTGACCAATCGGAAAAACCGCCGAAGGGATCGATCTTGACGCGTTCACCATTCGCTCGTGCGACATGCCAGGCCCGCAGAATGGTAAGGGCGGCAACCACCAGCTCGCCGCGGCTGGCGCGTGCCTCGGCGATAACATCGAGATCGAACGTCCGCAGGCCCGGGCGCTCCACTTTGGCATCCAGGCTTGCCAGCAGACACCGATCGCTCAAATCGCCGGCGATCTCAAGATTGTTGCCCGTGGCGAAAATGCTGGCATTCATCGCGGTTCTGACGTTCTTGCTTAAGCCAAGCACCCTGATGTCGACCTCGCTCTGGGTGAGCGCCTGACACAGCAACGCTCCGGAAAGTGGTGCTTCACAATTGTCGATCGAGATGCAGGCATTGCCGGCCAAGAGACTGGCGCCGAGCCGATTTTCGAACTCCCTCTCGTCTCTGCCCTGAGAAATTACCGGCATCGCCCGCCCGGCGGCGAATATGTTGATCAAATCGACCAGCAGCGATTTGCCGGTCCGCGCCGCCGGGGCGGTGAAGCCGATCAACGGTGCATGGTCTATAGACCTGCGATCCAGCGCGGTGAGCATGCCGCCAAGGTCACCGCCCGATCAGCATCCGTGACAAAGGGAAAGGTCTTGATCAGTTCGCACAGCTTCTTCAGCGCCGCTTCGGCGTCACTCTTGCTGGGGTTCGGCGGCACTGGCGGAAAGCACTGGTTCTCCGGCTTAGACAGCAAATGACTGGCGGAATCATAGCCCGTGGTCTCACAGATCGAGCCATCCACCCGCAGGAAGGGCGTGTTCACCACGCCGGCCAACACCGGCAGGCGCCAGCGGCCTTGCCGGTTGAGATACACCTCAGCGATCTTGTCCGGGCAATCGACCTGGACCCACTTTTTGTCTTCTGGCAGCGACTTTTTAGCCCGTTTGTCGTAGCGCAGGAACCGCGCTGCGCAACACAGCACCTCGACCAGATGTGCGCGGGTCACCGGAATTCAACTGCCAGCCTTCCGTCTCGCGGTCGGCGCTGGCTTTCAATGATCGATTAAGCACGGGACGCACCACCATCCCCGCACGCTGATAGATCTCGCGCTCGAGGAGCAGCAGCGCATTTTCGGCCTCGGTGACCACGCGAGGGAGTTCGCCGCCCTTGATCCGAATCTCCGGCCATGCCGGGGTTGCTATCGGAGCCGCGGATGATCCGCT
>CAWHQY010000083.1:0-40963 GCA_963831505.1 uncultured Alphaproteobacteria bacterium
ACTCGAACCCCCACGATTTTACTCACTGCCACCTCAAGGCAGCGCGTCTACCAATTCCGCCACGAGCGCGAAGGTGTCAACCGGACCGCAAACCGGACCGGATCAACGGCGCCGATGTAACAAATCGACCATGGGGGGACAAGGCCTGCTGACACCCCGAGTCCGGGGTTTTGCAGCCGCTTTTTTCTCGTGCTAGCGGCTTCCCGGCGATTTCGGGAGCATCTGCTTGACTTCGACGGCGATGCGATTGCGGTCGACCAGCACCACGCCGGAGGCAACCGGCAGACTGTTGGCCAGCACCTTGACCTCATCGGCCTCGGTGGCGTCCAATTCGATGATGGCGCCGCGCGAAAGCCGCATCACCTGATGGATGGGCATGGAGGTGGTACCGAGGACCACCATGAGGTCGACGGTGACTTTATCGAGAGTTGGCACTGCTTGACCGCCGAACTGGACTGAAATTCCGGCTTAGAGATCACCACGTTATGGTTATCCAATGGTTAATGCCCGCCAAAACCTCGATCTGACCATCTTCGCGGCTCCCACCGGCGGCGTGGAATGGCGGATTTCAGACCAGCCGGTTGACTACCTGGAGGCCGTGGCCGCCATGGAGGCCCGCGCCGCCGCAATTGCCGAGGGCCGGGCGGACGAACTGGTATGGCTCCTGGAACACCCCCCGCTCTATACCTCCGGCACCTCGGGCAACGCGGGCGACCTGCTCGACCCCCGTTTTCCGCTATTTGCGACCGGACGCGGCGGCCAGCTGACCTACCACGGCCCCGGCCAGCGCGTGGCCTATGTCATGCTCGACCTGAAGCGCCGGCGCCCGGATGTCCGCGCCTATGTCGCGGCGCTGGAAGAATGGATCATCCAGACGCTGGCCGCCTTCAATGTGCGCGGCGAGCGGCGCGAGGACCGCGTGGGGGTCTGGGTGAAGCGGCCGGACAAGGGCGATGGCTTTGAAGACAAGATTGCTGCAATCGGCGTGCGGCTAAAGCGCTGGGTGTCGTTCCACGGCGTCGCCATCAATGTCGAGCCGGAGCTGGCCCATTTCGCCGCGATTGTGCCCTGCGGGGTCGCCGATCCCCGCTTTGGGGTAACCTCCCTGGTCGATCTGGGTCACCCCTTAGGCTTGACCGACGTCGATGTCGCGCTGAAACAGGCGTTCGAGGAGGTTTTCGGCCCCATCGAGGCACACGCCAGCGCGCCGCCGTGACCTGACCCCAATAAAAAAGGCTGGGATGGAACCATACCGCTGCCCTGCGCGTTCGGGCTCGAGGTGGGGTGTAAGTAGTGTTGAAAAACGATCAGCAGCAAAGGGATTTATTCGAGAGCGAACGTAGTTTCCGGCTTCTGGTCGAGGGGGTCGCGGACTACGCGCTCTATATGCTGGACCCTACCGGTATCGTGACCAGCTGGAATGTCGGCGGCGAGCGGATCAAGGGGTATTCCGCCAACGAAATCCTGGGACAGCATTTTTCCCGCTTCTATACCGAAGCCGACCGCGCCAACGGCAAGCCGTCGCGCGCGCTGCAGGTGGCCAGGGAACAGGGCCGGTACGAGGAAGAAGGCTGGCGGGTCCGCAAGAACGGCTCCTTCTTCTGGGCAAGTGTGGTCATCGATCCGATCCATGAGGGCGATAGGTTGATCGGCTTCGCCAAGATTACCCGTGACATCAGCGAACGCCGCGAGAGCGAGCTCAGGCTCGAGCAGATGCAGAAGCATCTGGCCGAAGCACAGAAGCTCGACGCGCTCGGTCAACTCACCGGCGGCGTGGCGCACGACTTCAACAACATCCTGATGATCATCAGCGGCAGCCTTCACTTTCTGAGGAAGAACGCAGGCTCCGATCCCAGAGTGCAGCGCGCGATCACCGCGATCGAAACCGCGTCCAGGCGCGGCGCGGCGCTGACCAGCCAACTGCTGAGCTTCGCGCGGCGTCAGAGCGTCAATCCCCAGCCGATCGATATGACCGAGAGGATCGCAGCCATTCGCGAGGTTCTCGAGACCGGCGTCGGCAGCGCGGTCCGGCTCGCCTTCGACTTCGGCCGCGACGTCTGGCCGGTCACGGTCGATATCTCCGAACTCGAAACCGCGCTGGTCAATCTCGTCATCAATGCCCGCGACGCCATGCCCTCGGGCGGAACGATCACGCTCGCGGCGCACAATCACGCCGCCGAGTCGCCGGATGCGCCACATTATGTCGCGATCAGCGTGGAAGATACCGGCCAAGGCATCGCGCCTGACGTGCTCGACAAGATCTTCGATCCCTTCTTCACCACCAAGCCTGTCGGCAAGGGCACCGGGCTCGGGCTCTCGCAGGTCCACGGCTTCGCGCACCAGGCCGGCGGCACGGTGAGGGTCGAGAGCGAACTCGGCAAAGGCACCAAGGTCACGATTCTGTTGCCGCGGCAGGAGGTCGGCGCGTCCACCGACAAGACCCATGTCGCGGAGGTCGGGGGCAGCGGCATCGTGCTGCTGGTGGAGGACAATCCCGAGGTTGCCCTGGTCAGCATCAGCATGCTCGAGCAACTCGGATATACCGTCCGCAGGGTGCCGGACGCCGAAACGGCACTGCGCGAAATCGCCTACGATGATATCGATCTCGTCTTCTCCGACATCGTGATGCCGGGCAAGATGGACGGCCTCAGCCTGGCGCGCCGCCTGCGCGAGATGCGCCCGGATCTGCCGATCCTGCTCGCGACAGGCTATAGCGATGCGGCCGCGGGTGTGCTCGGCGATTTCCCCATCCTGCGCAAGCCGTACGAAATCCATCAGCTCAGCCAGGCGATCGCGAATTTGCCGCGCTGATCTTTCGACCCGCTGCTACCGCTTATCTGGAATCGCCGGCAGGCGGGGTCCATGCGGCGAATGCCGCCTCGAACGCCCGCTGCCCCGACGAGCCTGTTTCGACGGCGAGGATCGCGCGCGGTGCTGGTTGACATAGACAATGGGAATGTCGAACCAGGCGCGCTCTCTCAAGAGCTGCACATTGCGTCCGACGAATTCACTGCACAGCCAAATGGCGAGGACCGACTCAGATCGTGCAATCTGCACGACAAAATGCGCCAAATAGAAGCCGTTGGCGACATTCGACGCCGCGCGGCCTCGCTTGCTGGAGCGGGCAGGAAGGGAAAGGGTTCAGAGGATCGCTTCGAACGCGCTATGCACGGTTTCGTGACGAAAAACGAAGCCGTTGCTGAGCGCCTTGTTGGGCAGCACGCGCTGCCCACCGAGCAAAAGCTCGCTTGCGAAATCCCCGCCAATCCGGCGCAGCAGCGCATCGGGAATGCGAAACAGCGCCGGCCGATGCAGCCGCCGCGCCAGTTCTTCGGTGAACTTGTTGTTGGTCACGGGGATCGGCGCGGTGGCGTTGACGGGGCCCGAGATTCCGCTCCGCACGATCACATGCGCGATCAGGCGGACGAGGTCGTCGCGTTCGATCCATGACATCCACTGCCGGCCCGAACCGAGCGGGCCGCCGAGACCGAATTCGAACGGCGTCAGCATCCGCGTGATGAAGCCGCCCTCGGTCCCGAGCACGAGGCCGATGCGCAGGCAGACCACCCTCACCCCGTGGGCTTCGGCCGCGTGCGCCGCGTTCTCCCAGGCCTCGCAAAGTTCGTGGCTGAAGCAGGCGTGAGATTTCGCCAACTCCGTCAGCGGCTGATCCTGCCAGAGGCCGTACCAGCCGATCGCCGAGCCGGAAACCAGCACGGAAGGCTTGCGCTCAAGCCGCGCGATCAGGCTCACGACATCGCCGGTCATGCCAACGCGCGAATCGATGATCTTGCGCCGCTTGGTCTCGGTCCACAGCGCGTTGCCGATCGGCTCGCCCGCGAGATTGACGATCGCATCGATCCTCGCATCTGAGGCCAATTGATCGAGACTCGTGATCACGGTGATCGGTGGCGCCAGCAATTCCGCCCTGGCGGGATCGCGCACCAGCGCGATGACATGATGACCGGCCGCCGTGAGGCTGGCCGCGAGGCGGCTGCCGATGAAGCCGGTCGCTCCTGTCATGCACACGGTCTGCCGCGCCGGCAATTTCTCGACGAGGTTTTCCACCTCCGTTCTGCGCAGGCGCGCCAGTCTCTTCGATGCTGCAAAATCCCGCAATCCAAACACCGCAACACCGAAGGCGCAGATCGCAGCCGCAATGCCGAGCCAGCCATGATCGGCCAGCTTGATCCCGGTGGGAACCAGGGCCCAGCCGAGCAGGAGCGGCAGCAGCAACACCAGGATGGCGCCGTAATTGAGCGCGAGCAGCGTGTGATTGATACGCTCGCTGGCCGGCAGTTTCCGGCTCCGATCCTCCTCGACGAAATCCATCAGCGTGATGACGATTTCCGCGATCAGCACCGCGATGACGATCATCGCAAGGACGCCGTAAACTTCGAACCAGCCGAGCACGAGGAACAGCAGCGCGTAGAGGAAATTGCGTATGCTGTGGAGTTGCAATTCTTGACGCTGCGAGGCGCGCCAGGCGAGCCGCTCGGTCAGTTCATGATGATAGAGCGTGTCGAAGGCGCCCATCGCGACCTGAATGCCGATCAGGGTCCAAAGCAGCGGCGTCATGACGCAGCCCCCCGGAACACGGCGGACTGGCGGATCAGCGGGCCGAAGCGGGGATGATCGACCTCGAGCGTGAAGCGGAACGTGCCGCCGCCGAGATCGGTGTGACCGACGGTGAGCGCGCCCGGCGTGAGCCATTCGGGAAGCGGCAGTCGAAACGATCCGAGGGCGAGGAAATAGCCGGCGCTGCGGAAGAACAGCCCTTCGTGCTCGACCGACAACCGCAGCGACATGCTGATGCCAAAGCCGATATATTCCTCGAGACCGGTCGGGCCGGCAAAACGCTTGGCGGAATGAATGACCTGCGGAAAGCCGTTGCCGCGCGCGCAGATGCGCGTCCAGATCTGGCCGCCGCTGGCAGCGTCCTCGGTGACCGTCACGATCATCGGCACGCGCGTCGCGGTGCCGGTCGGCAACGGCCCGCCGATCAGGCGCGCAAGTCGCGCGAGCCACCAGCCGGCACGGCTGTGAAAGGCCTCCTCGATCTCGCCGACATAGACGACCGTCTGGCCGCCGGCGAGGCGCTTCGAGAAGCGCCGCCAGACCGCGAGCGGCAGGCGTCCCCATTCTTCATCCGGGAGCAGCGCGTGAAACCGATGATCGTCGAGCAATATTTCGGAAGGGCCTGCGATACCGGATAATCTTGCTGACGCCATCACACGCTCCTGCCGATTTCGCTATTTCGATTTTCCCGTGGGCAAGAGGCTGACGATCTTCTCGCCCAGCTTGATCAGCGCCACCAGCCGCGGCCGCGGCACGTTGAGCATCTGCGTGTACCAGCGCTCGACCAGCTCGGTGAACGAGAGCATTTCCTTCAGCCGCTTGCTCGCGACCGCGCTGATGGCGGGATCGTCGGCCGCATCGGAGACGCACGCCCGCAGTGCTGCGATCGCGGGATCGATCTCCCGCTCCTTGCGGCCGGCGGCAATCCGCGCCGCCACTTCCCAGATGTCGGTCTCGGCCTCGAAATGATCGCGGCGGTCGCCCAGGATCGGCACGCGCCGGATCAGGTTCCAGGCCAGCAATTCCTTGATCGAATTGGAGACGTTGGACCGCGCCAGGCCGAGCGTGTCGGCGATGTCTTCCGCCGTCATCGGGGCCTCGGCGAGATAGAGCAGCCCATGGATCTGGCTGACTGAACGGTTGACGCCCCACTGGTCGCCCATGTCGCCCCACTGCAGGATGAAGCGCTCGACCACCGGAGGCAATTTCTTTTTATCAGTTGTTTCTGTCATAACAGAAATATCGGATAGAACGGAACCGTTGTCAAGGGATCCCCGCCGCCAGGTGGCGCGGCAGGCCGTTGCGGACTTGAACAGGATTTAAGGGGATTCCGCCCTATCGGGCCTGCAGGATCACGCAGTCACGCGCGGCCCCGCCATCGCAGGTCGAGGCGCAGGCCGTCACCAGCGAGGCGATGGTACGTTCCAGCGCCTGAAGTTCGGACAGCTTGCGGCGCAGGCCGACGAGATGGCCCTCCGCGAGCTGACGCGCCTCGCTGCAGGACGTATCGGCCTGCAGCAGCGACAGCAGCGAGCGGATCTCCGGAATCGAGAACTCGAAATCACGGCAGCGGCGAATGAAGGCAAGACGCCGCGCGTCTTCGTGGTCGTAGATGCGCTGGCCGCCGCGGCGGGCGACCTGCCGCAGCAGGCCGACCTCCTCGTAGTAGCGAATGGTCGCAACCGACGTTCCCGTCCGCTCGGCCAAGGCTCCGATCCGCATGCCGCCCTCTTTCCGCTTGAACCTCAAGTGGCTTGAGGGGGTATCCGATCGCGTGATCACGCAACACGCTTGAGAGGATCACATGAGCGTTATCGGACCATCCAGGTCCAGAAGACGGGACGGCCGATGGCGCGCCGAACGGCCGTGCTGATGATCGCCGCAACGCTGCTCACCGCCACCGCCGCCGCCTGGCCGCTGCCGGTGGTTTTCAAGACGCTGGGAATCGTCAAGAAGAAGGCACCTCCGCAAAGCGGGTGACGCATGGATGCACTGACACTCTTCGGACTGTTTGCCGTAACGGCCATGCTGGTGTTCTACGCCCTGGAGGAGCGCGGCCCCTTTAATATCCTCGGCTTCGCCGCCGCTTGTGCCCTCGGCTCGGTTTACGGCTTCCTGCAGGGCGCCTGGCCGTTCGGCGTGGTCGAGGCGATCTGGGCCGGTGTCGCGCTGCGCCGGTGGATCCGTGCGTCGGGTACGGACGTTCCTACGGCGATCAGCACGAGCCGCTGTCGACGGATTGCAGCGGAATCATCGAAAAAGCTCTAGGTACAGCGTTATTCCAGCACCGCATCCGCCTGCTGCAGCAAGCGCGCCGGTAGATAGCCGCAAAAGGCTGCGATGAACGCCGGCGTATCCTGTAGCTCTAAACCGTCGGCAATACCGAAAATACTTCGCCGGGCTGGCGCAGGTTGAGTTGTTCGGCATTCGCGGCTTCGTTGAGCACGGCTTCGACCTTCGCCGACGGGGGCCCGCGGCGGCACAGCGCGACCATCTCCGCGACGGCTTTTGGAGGCCCCGCGAAAACAGCTTCGACGCTGCCGTCGCGGCGGTTGCGCACCCAGCCTTCCAGATGGCTCGCGACCGCCTGGTATTCGACCCAGGCGCGGTAGCCGACGCCGTGCACCCGGCCGCGGATCGTCACGTGGAGAATGGCGCGCGCCTGGTTCATTTCAGGCCCAAAAACGCAGCAAGCCGCGCTTTGGTGTCGGCCTCGCGCGTGGCGCGGCTGGTGAGCTCGCCCGACGCCAGCCCCTTCAATTGCTTGGGCGCGGTGCCTTCACGCAATGCTTTAAGCGTCTCGTAGACCGCCTGCGTCGCGGCAGCAAACGGCGCATGGCCTTGCAGCGCGATCTTGACGCGCTTGTCGGCGAGCCAGTCGAGGTCGATCATCTCTTCCGGCGCGCCGCCGAGCACGATCGGCAGCCGCGTCGCCGCCGAGATCGCTTCCACCTCGTCGCGCGACTTGATGCCGGTGAAGAACAACCCGTCGACACCCGTCTCTTGATAAGCTCGCGCGCGCTCCATGGCGTCGCCGAGCGAGGTGATCGAGATAGCGCCCGTGCGCGCGAGGATCACCAGCGTCGGATCGCTGCGGCCATCGACCGCGGCCTTCATCTTGCCGACGCCTTCCTCCAGCGAAATAAGCTGGGTCTTGCTCTCGCCGAAAGCTTGCGGCAGCAGCGTATCCTCGATGGTGAGGCCTCCCGCACCCGCAGCCTCCAACTCCTGCACGGTGCGGCGAACGTTGAGCGCGTTGCCATAGCCGTGGTCGGCGTCGACCAGCACCGGCAGCGCCGCCGCGCGCGACATCCGCCGCATCTGCTCGGCCAATTCGGTGAGCGTGATCAGCGCGATATCGGGATCGCCGAGCACGGCGAGCGAGGCGACCGAACCGCCGAACATGCCGACCTCGAAGCCGAGGTCCTCGGCGATGCGGATCGAGATCGCGTCATAGACCGAGCCCGGACGAATACAGCGCGCGCCCGACAGGATGGAGCGCAATTTTTCTCGGCGTTGACGGAAGGCCATGACGTTCCTCATATTCCCGTCATTGCGAGGAGCGAAGCGACGAAGCAATCCAGACTTTCTTTGCGGCCCGTGGATTGCTTCGCTTCGCTCGCAATGACGGCTTGCCTTAGGCAAACTCCAAAATCAGCGCGTCCACCGCAAGCGTCGCGCCGGGGGCGGCGTGGATCTTCTTCACCGTGCCGTCGCGCTCGGCGCGCAGCACGTTCTGCATCTTCATGGCCTCGACCACGGCCAGCGTCTCGCCGGCCTTGACCTCCTGCCCTTCGTTCACGTCGATCGAGACCACGAGGCCGGGCATCGGGCACAGCAGCTTCTTGCCGGTGTCGGTCGCGGTCACGACCGGCATCAGCCGCGCGGAAGTTGCCTCCGCTTCCGTGAAGACGTAGACGGGCACCTCGACGCCCTGATGCGCCAGCCGGATGCCGTTCGGGATCGGCCGCGCCTGCACCGCAACCGCGGCGCCGTCGATCGTGCCCTGCCAGACCGGCTCGCCCGGCGCCCACGGCGACACCAGATGGTGCACCTTCCCGGGCGCACCGTCGGCGCCGACAAAGCGCACCGCAATGGCGCCGTCCTCGCGGGCGATATCGAGCGGGATTTCATCCCGGCCGAGCCAGACCGCGCGGCGGGTTTCGCGCTTCACCGGCCTGCCACTCATCTGCCCGGAAATCTGCCGCTTGCGCTCGCCCAGCACGTGGTCGATTGCGGCGCCCACGGCCGCGAGCCGGCGCGCGATCTCGCCCTGGGGCACCGGGGCCGCAAAGCCCTTCGGAAATTCTTCGGCGATGAAGCCGGTGGAGAGCTTGCCCTCGCGCCAGCGCGGATGGTTCATCAGCGCCGACAGGAACGGGATGTTGTGGCGGATGCCGTCGATATAGAACGCGTCGAGCGCGGTCGACTGTGCCTCGATCGCCGCCGTGCGCGACGGCCCGTGGGTGACGAGCTTTGCGATCATCGGATCGTAGAAGATCGAGATCTCCCCGCCCTCCTGCACGCCGGTGTCGTTGCGCACGGTGATGCCGTGAGCGTTGCTCTCCTCCGGCGGGCGGTATTTCACCAGCCGTCCGATCGAGGGCAGGAAATTGCGGAAGGGATCCTCGGCATAAACGCGCGATTCCACCGCCCATCCGGTCAGTGCGACGTCCTTCTGCGCCAGCTTGAGCTTCTCGCCCGCGGCGACGCGGATCATCTGCTCGACGAGGTCGATGCCCGTGACCAGCTCGGTCACGGGATGCTCGACCTGCAGGCGCGTATTCATTTCGAGGAAATAAAAGCTCTTGTCCTGGCCGGCAACGAACTCGACGGTGCCGGCGGAGTCGTAATTGACGGCTTTTGCCAGCGCGACCGCCTGCTCGCCCATCTTGCGTCGGGTGGTCTCGTCGAGCAGCGGAGACGGCGCCTCCTCGATCACCTTCTGATTGCGGCGCTGGATCGAGCATTCGCGCTCGCCGAGATAGATGACGTTGCCGTGCTTGTCGCCGAGCACCTGGATCTCGATGTGCCTGGGATCGACGATGAATTTCTCGATGAAGACGCGGTCGTCGCCGAAGGAGGATTTGGCCTCGGCTTTCGCGAGCTTGAATCCTTCCGCGACCTCGGCCGTGGAATGCGCGATCCGCATGCCCTTGCCGCCGCCGCCGGCGGAGGCCTTGATCATGACGGGATAGCCGATCTCATCGGCGATCTTCACCGCCTGCTTGTCGCCGTCGATGACGCCAAGATGGCCCGGGACGGTCGAAACCTTGGCCTTGGCCGCCGCCTTCTTGGACTCGATCTTGTCGCCCATCGCGGCGATCGCGTCCGGATTGGGACCGATGAAGACGATCCCGGCCTTTTTCAGCGCGCGTGGAAAGGCTTCACGCTCCGACAGAAAGCCATAGCCGGGGTGAACGGCCTCCGCGCCGGTCTTCTTGCAGGCGTCGACGATTTTATCAATCAGGAGATAGCTTTCGGCCGCGGCCGGCGGCCCGATCAGTACGGCCTCGTGGGCCATTTCGACATGAAGTGCGTCGCGGTCGGCCTCGGAATACACCGCTACCGTCTTGATCCCCATGCGGCGAGCCGTCTTGATCACCCGGCAGGCGATCTCGCCGCGATTTGCGATCAGAATTTTCTTGAACATCTTGTTGCTTATGACCTTTGGGCGGGTTTGGCGCGTGATCGCGCGCCAACTCAATATTGGAGCGCGCCCGGACGCAAAACCGGTTCCCACTTTTGCTGGGCGCGCTCACCCCTGCAATCTGGCATGCGGAGGCGGACGTCACAATTGCGTCTATAGCAAATTGGGACGGTGGCAACCGCCTATCGGTTTCGCCGGCGGCGGCTCATTCGCTCAGCCGGAATAGGTGTGAAACCGCCCTCGCGCGTAGGCATGCGAAACGGCCTTCATCAGCTCGCCCACCTCGGATTCAAGGAAATTATTGGCTACGATCAGCGCGCGGATGGTGGCCCTGGGATCGCCGTCACAGGCCGCGATCGCCTGATCGACCGCCGCTTCCAGCTCGCTTTCCTCGATGGAATTGGCTTGCGAGCTTAAGGGCATGGCCTCGCTTCCTGTCACGGCGCAACAGTTATGTTCTTGTTATGTTCTAAAGTCAATACGGCAAGCCACGTTCTTCTTCGCATCCAGCATCGGACTGTGGATAGAGCGTCGGTTATTCGCTGGTCGTACTGCTGGGCATTCGAGGGTGGAACAATTCAGCCGATCCCGCGTTTTGGTTGCGCGTCTCCCCGACGCGAACAAGGCCCTGCGGGCCTAGCCTTCCGAAAACCGCCGATCCTCTCTTTGCCCAACAGCAACTGTCAGATAAGCCAAGACCCGCTTCGTGTGTGACACTCAATCCCCAGGTCACTGGCGCTCATGACCGGCTCGAACGACACGCTCCCCGAGACTGTGGCTGCGGCAGATCTGCAGCGGCATCTGGAAGAGATCGCGCGCGAACGCGACACGACGCTGCGCGCCTTGCAGGAGCGCGAGGCGGAGCTGGCGCGGATTCAGCGCATCGCCCGCGTCGGAGGCGTCGAGATCGATTTCCGCGACGGCTTCAGGAACCGTCGCTCGCCCGAATATCTGCTCGATTCACGGCCTGCCGCCCGAGGCCGCCAACGAAACCTACGAGAACTGGGTAGATCGCATCCACCCCGAGGACCGCGAACGCACCATCAGCCACCTGTTCGAGGTGCTGAAGGGCGAAAGCGAGGACTATACGGCCGACTACCGGATCATCCGGCCGAATGACGGCGAGAGCCGGTGGATCCGTGTCGTCGCCAAGATCGAGCGCGACCGCGGCGGCCGCGCGTTGCGCCTGGTCGGCGCCGATCTCGACATCACCGATCAGATGCTGGCGCAGGACACGCTTCGCGAAAGCGAGGAGCGCTTCCGCCTGATTGCCGACAGCGCGCCGGTGCCGATCTGGGTGACCAAGCTCGACCGCACGCGTTCCTTCGCCAACCAGGCCTATCTCGATTTCCTCGGCCTTCCTTTCGAAGAGGCCGTCGTGTTCGACTGGCGCAAGGCGCTGCATCCGGACGACCTGCCGCACATCCTGCAGGAGCAGATGAGCGGCGAAGCCTCGCTGAAGCCGTTCGTGCTGGAAGCCCGATATCGCAACGCCGCCGGTGAATGGCGCTGGCTGCGCTCGGAATTGCAGCCGCGCTGGGACCCGACCGGCAGGCACATCGGTTTCATCGGCGTCGCCCATGACATCACGGCCGCCAAGGAAGCCGAGATCGAGCTCAGGCGCCTCAATGAAACGCTGGAGCGGCGCATCCGCGACCGCACCTCTCAGCTTGAATCCAACGAAGCCCAGATGCGCGCCATCCTGGAGACCAGCCATCAATATCAGGGGCTGGTCAGCGGAGAAGGTAACCTGCTCTACGCCAACATGACCTCGCTCGCGGGTATCGACTCCGACGGCGGTGGCGTGATCGGCGCACTGTTCTGGGAAACGCCGTGGTTTACCGCGACTGCCGGTGCGCCCGAGGCCGTGCACGACGCCTTCAACAGAGTGCTGAAGGGCGAAGAGGTTCGCCTCGACATGATGCTCCATTTGCCGATCGGCGACCGCTATTTCGATTTCTCGATGCGGCCTCTGTACGACCGCCACGGCGCGGTCACGGGTGCGATGCCGGAAGCCGTCGACATCACCGAGCGCCGCCAGGGCGAGGAGGCGCTGCGCCAGTCACAGAAGATGGAGGCCGTAGGCCAATTGACCGGCGGCGTCGCCCACGATTTCAATAATCTCCTGACCATCATCCGCTCCGCGACCGACTTCCTGCGCCGCCGCGAGCTGCCGGAGGAGCGCCGGCGCCGCTACGTCGATGCGATCTCCGAGACGGTGGAACGGGCATCCAAATTGACCGGACAGCTCCTCGCCTTTGCCCGCCGCCAGCCGCTCAAGCCGCAGGTCTTCAATGTCGGCGCCCAGGTCGACAATGTCGCCCAGCTCGTGCGTCCCCTCGTCGGCGGGCGCATCCAGATCGAGATCGATACTGGCGATGTGGATGCCTACACGATCGCCGACATCGGCCAGTTCGAGACAGCGCTGATGAATCTCGCCATCAATGCCCGCGATGCGATGGATGGCGAAGGACGTCTGAAGATCGCAGTCAGCAAGACCCGAGCGATACCGGCGCTGCGCGGCCAATCCGCCCGCAGAGGCGATTTCATCGCTGTCTCGGTCACTGACACCGGCACCGGCATCGCCTCCGAACATCTCGACGCCATTTTCGAGCCGTTCTTCACCACCAAGGCCGTCGGCAAGGGCACCGGCCTCGGGCTGAGCCAGGCGTTCGGCTTCGCCAAGCAATCGGACGGCGATATCGCGGTCGCAAGCACGCTCGGACATGGCGCGACTTTCACGATCTACCTGCCGCAGGCCAGTGCGCCCGCGAGCGAAGCGGAGATCGCCGCGATCAAGAGCGAGCCGGCCGCAACCGGACGCGGCTATCGCGTGCTGCTCGTCGAGGACAATGACGACGTCGGCGCCTTCTCCACCGAGCTTCTGGAAGATCTCGGCTACACCGTACGGCGCGTCGCCGAGGCGAACGCGGCGCTTGCCATCCTGGCGGCGAACGAGTTCGCGGTCGACCTCGTGTTCTCCGACGTCATCATGCCCGGCATGAACGGTGTCGAGCTCGCCGGTATCATCCGCGAGCGTTACCCAGGGCTACCCGTCGTCCTGACCTCCGGATACAGCAACGTGCTTGCGGAAAACGCCCATCACGGTTTCGAGCTGATTCAGAAGCCCTACTCGGTGGAATCGCTGTCGCGCGTTCTACGGAAGGCGATCTCGGAGAGAACGTCGGTGGGCGGCGCTTGACCACCGCCGGAAGCAATGGGATGCCAGCAGCCGGCTACTCGACCACCTCGTCCGCACGGGCGAGCAATGCCGGCGGAATGACCCGACCCAGCGATTTGGCCGTCTTCAAATTGACAGCCAGCTCGAACTTGTCAGGCATTTGCACCGGAAGATCGGATGGCCTTTCGCCCTTCAGGACGCGGTCCGCATAGCCGGCGGCGCGATAGAATATGTTGGCTCGCTCGATGCCGAGCGAAATCAGCCCGCCGTCGCGAACGAATGCTGCGACCGAGTAAACGGCGGGCACCGCATGCCTGGCCACTGTGGCGGCGACGGTTGCGGTCCGAGACGCAAGAAAGGTGTCGGGCAGGAAGATCAAACCGGACGATGGTAATTGCGCCGCGCTGGCGACGACGGCTTCGAGTTCGGTATCGTTGTGCACGGGTGCCTGCTTCACGACTGAAGGCAACGTTGATTTCACCGCCTCGACCGACGAAACAAACAGCGGCGCCATGGGCGCGGTATCTGGGTTGAATATCACGCTGATATTGCGGATGTCGGGAGCAATCTCCCTCAACAGTTCCATCCACTTCGAACCCATGGTGGGCTCTTCCACCCCGAACCCCGTCCATGTCCCCTCGGGGTGCGCCAGACTATGCACGAATCCTTGCGCCACCGGATCGGCAATCGCAACGAAGACCACGGGGATGGTACCGACTTCCGGCTTGGCGATGCGCAAATAGGCCGTCGAGTTGATGACAAGCAGATCCGGCTTGAGCCGTACCAGCTCTCGTATGGCCACCAGTCTTGTCGTCGCGTCCGGCGTCTCCCATCGTGTGTCGATCGCGATGTTTCGGCCGGCCGTCCAGCCCAATTCCGCGAGCCCTCGCTTGAACGCTGCCTCCTGCTTCTTTCCCTCAGGGTCGGTTTCCAGACGCGCGATCAAGAGGCCAATCCGCCTCGTACCGGATTGCGCGCGCCCTTCCCGTACAAGGCCGGAGGCGAAAAGCGTCCCTAGTCCCAAGCCCGCTTTGATCAGATCGCGACGCTGCAATGCAGCCCCCTCGGCGATGAAGCGATAGCATAGCCTGACAAAGCCGACGGAAGAAAGGACCACCCTACCGGGCATTTGGCCGCGTTGCTCGGTGAAATCGAACCTCACCAAATGACTAGCCCACTGTAACAATTCTGTCGTACAGCAAAACTAGACAAGGGCACGGCTGGACCAGCCGCCAAACAGCCTTCCAGGGAGATCGTTATGCGCCGCGCCACCTTGCTGCTTTCCGCAAGCCTGTTCACTTTGGCCGCGAGTGCGGCGTCCGCGCAGAATGCCATGCCGCATAACCTTATCCTTTTCGTACCTGACGGGCTGCGCGCCTTGAAGGTGACGCCGCAGACCGCGCCCGCGATGGCGGAAGTCCGCGACAAGGGTGTCAACTTCAAGAACCCGCACTCGCTCTTCCCGACCTTCACCATGGCCAACGGCTCGGCGATGTCGACCGGCCATTATCTCGGCGACACCGGCACCTTTTCCAACACCATCTATACGGGGTACAGCTCGGTGCCGGCCGGCGACACGGTCGTGCCCTTCATCGAGAACGACGCCGTGCTTGGCGACATCGACGAGCACTTCAAGGGCGACTATCTCGACGAGGACACTGTCCTGAAGCTCGCGCGCAGCAAAGGCTTCAGCACCGCGGCCATCGGCAAGGTCGGTCCGACCCTGATTTTTGACCACACCGATCGCGGCAAGAACTCCATCGTCGTCGACGATTCCACGGGCGGCAAGACCGGCGTGACGCTCTCCGACGAGATGAAAGACGCGTTGACCAAGGCGAACCTGCCGTTGACCACGCCCGGCCGCGGCGACAACGGCAAGGTCGGCGACGCCAAGACGCCCGGCACGACGGCCGCCAACGTGGCGCAGCAGGCCTATTTCGCCGACGTGGCCTCGAAGGTCGTGCTGCCGATGTTCAAGGCGCGCAACAAGCCCTTCGTGCTGATGTTCTGGTCGCGCGACCCCGACGGCAGCCAGCACAATCAGGGCGACAGCCTCAACACGATCACGCCGGGCATTAACGGTCCGACCTCGATGGCCGGCATCAAGAATGCCGACGACAATCTCGCGCAACTGCGCAAGGCGCTCGATGAGCTCGGCCTTGCCGCGAACACCGACATCATCGTTTCCGCCGACCATGGCTTCTCGACGATCTCGAAGGAAAGCAAGACCAGCCCCTCGGCCAAGGTCAGCTACGAGGACACGCCGAAGGACTTTTTGCCGATGGGCTTCCTCGCGCTCGATCTGGCCAAGGCGCTCGACCTGCCGCTGTTCGATCCCAACGACAAGAACGCGCCCGTCGGCGAAGGCAAGCATCCCAAGGCGGGCAACGGCGTGCTCGGCAAGGATCCGACCAAGCCTGATCTCGTCGTCGCCACCAATGGCGGCTCGGACCTGATCTACTTGCCGAACAAGGACAGGAAGCTTGCGAAGCGCACGATCGAGGCGTTGCTGGAACAGGACTACGTCAGCGGGCTCTTCGTCGACGACGCGCTCGGCAAATTCGCAGGGACCCTGCCGATGTCGCAGATCAACCTGAAGGGCAAGGCAGTGACGCCGAACCCGTCGATCGTCGTCAATTTCCGTACCTACGTGGCGGGATGCGAGGAGCCGACCAATTGCCAGGTCCAGATCGCCGACACCGTGCTGCGGCAGGGCCAGGGCATGCACGGCAGCTTCGGCCGCGGCGATACCATGAATTTCATGGCGGCGATCGGACCTGATTTCAAATCGGGCTATGTCGATGCCCTCCCCGTCAGCAATGCCGATGTCGGCGCCACCGCAGCCAGGATTTTGGGACTGGCGCAAAAGCCCAACGGCAATCTCGTCGGCCGGGTGATGACGGAAGCGATGCCGAACGGCGCGACGCCCAAGGCCGTGTCGGATTCGATCAAGTCGCCCCCTTCAGCCAACGGCCTGCGCACTGTGCTGAGCTTCCAGCGCGTCGGCTCGCAGCGCTATTTCGACGCAGCGGGCTTCCCAGGCCGTACCGTCGGCCTCGATGCGGAGCCGGCCGGCGGCAAACAAAAAACGGCGGGGAAATAACCCCGCCGCCTCAAGAATCCGAAACCGATCGGAACGCGCTTACATCCCGATATCGAACACGTAAGGCACGTGCGCGAGCGGCAGCGCGGCAACGCCGGCAAGGGTGGCGACCATCGCCGCCAGCGTGCGGTTGGAACGGCGCTTGCCGCGCATCTGGCTCGCGATCCACTCCAGCACCTCGGTGTTGACGCGAGATGCGTGCGCCGGCGCCCAGCTCTCGATGTCGGTGTCCGGCGACAGCGCCACGGTGCGCGGCGGCACCGGCAGGCCCGAGACGGAAGCCGCGTGGTGGGCGACCGCCTTGGCGAGCAGGTCGTCGAAACGGCCCTCGTCGCTGCGCTCGGTCGCGGCGTCGTTGATCTCGAACAGCGCCTCGGCCTCGGCCCGGCTAACGGGCTGATGCTCGACGGCGGCCGCGGTCAGGATGCGAATGCACCAGTCGGCGTCATCGGCATCGAGCGCGCGGGAAAAATGCACACGGCCCTTGGTGGTCGGGCCTTCGCCGGTGATGACGCCGTCGCGCACGATGGTCAGCGCATGGGCTGCGGTGTCGCGGCAGGAGGGTTCGAGGGCGCTGTTCGCGTCGGCGAGCTTGGACTTCAGCACAGACATAGGCACACTTCTCAGTTCAGTTTCTTGTTCTGGGCCAGCATGTCGATGCGGGCGTAAACGAGTGGTTAATGAATTCGAAACTTGCATTCCGAGTTTTTTAGATGGTTGCCAATTGGTCGCATTTATTCCCGCAGAGGTTCGGAGGCCGAACCGGCGGGGCGTGATGAAGGCCATAAAAGGCGGTACCGAGGCAATCCCCAATTTCTACGGTCACAAGAGTTTTTTCGTCGCAGGGACGCCGATCAAAAGAAGGTGCTATGGGTTCCCTCGACGAGAGAATGATCTACTCTTCCTTGTGCCACCCGTTCACATAGCCGCCCTCGCCCGTTATATTGGTAAATTCCTTTGCAACTTGAAAGACATGGAGCTATCACATGGCACTTCAGATTGGCGCCGTAGCCCCCGATTTCGAAGCCGAAACCACTGAAGGTAAAATCAAATTTCACGACTGGATCGGCAACTCCTGGGCGCTCCTGTTCTCGCACCCGAAGGATTTCACCCCGGTCTGCACGACCGAGCTTGGCGCGCTGGCCCGCCTGAAGCCGGAATTCGACAAGCGCGGCGTCAAGCTGATGGGGCTTTCGGTCGATCCGGTGGACCGTCACTCCAAATGGGCCGAGGACATCAAGGAGACGCAGGGTGCCGCGCCGAACTATCCGATGATCGGCGACACCGATTTCAACGTCTCCAAGCTTTACGACATGCTGCCGGCCTCGACCTCGGGTGAGGTCAGTGCCCGCACCGCCGCCGACAACCAGACCGTCCGCAACGTCTTCGTCATCGGCCCGGACAAGAAGATCAAGCTCGTGATGGTCTACCCGATGACCACCGGCCGCAATTTCCAGGAGATCCTGCGCTCGATCGACTCGCTGCAGATGACCGCGAAGCATCGCGTAGCGACGCCCGCCGACTGGAAACAGGGCGAGGACGTCATCATCGCGGGCTCGGTTTCCGACGACGAGGCCAAGACCATCTATCCGCAGGGCTGGAAGTCGCCGAAGCCCTACATCCGCATCGTGCCGCAGCCGAAATAACAATCAGGCTCTCGGCACCAGCCAATCCGAAACGAGGAGACCGGCGGTCGATGAGACCGCCGTCACCACAGCGCCCCAGGACACGTCCAACGCCGCAACCGCCCAGCTCCAGTGCTTGAGCAATGCGAGCGAGGTCAGATCGAAAGTCGCATAGCAGAACAGCCCGAACAGTGCGCCGTAAAGCAGCGTGGAGCCGGGCGTTGCGGCCATGCCGCCGCTGACGAAGACCAGCACGCCTACGACATAGAGCAGATAGAACAGGATCGCCGGGACCGGCTTCACCTCGCCCAGCATGTCGCCGACCTCGGAGACGAAGAAGCCCCTGGCCAGGACGCCCAGAAACAGGAAATCCAGCGCCGTCAGCACGACTAGCGTCGTCAGATAGAGCGCGACATAACGGTTCAATTCGGCCTCCCTCCCCTTACATTTACCCTACCAATTACGTATCGGCGCCGATCAGGTTGCACACTCCATCAATCAGGACGGGCGCTTTACAGGCGGGGAACCAGATGAAAGTGTCGCTGAGCCGCTGAAGAACCGGCGCAGTAGTCGCGCGGAACCGGCGGGAGGCCGCCGCCGTTGAGCCCATTCATGGCCCAATCCTCCGCACCCGTCATCGTCTGGTTTCGCGACGATCTGCGCCTGTCCGATCACCCTGCCTTGCACGCGGCGGCGAAGACCGGCGCTCCGGTGAGCGGCCTCTATGTCTTCGACGAAGTGAGCCAGGGCATGCGGCCACTCGGTGGCGCGGCGCGCTGGTGGCTGGCGCAGTCGCTGCGGGCGCTGCAAGCCGACCTGCAGGCCAGGGGTGCCTCGCTGGTGCTGCGGCGGGGACCGGCAGCCAAAATCATCCCCGAACTCGCACAAGAGGCGCAGGCAGGCGCGGTATTCTGGGGCGAGGTTGAGCAAGCCCCGCATCTGGCCGTCGCCAAAGCGGTTGCGGCGGCGCTCGCAAGGCTTGGCATAGATTCCAAAAGCTTCGCGGGCGACCTGCTGATCGCACCCGGCGAAATCCGCAACAAGGAGGGCCGCGGCTTGCGGGTGTTCACGCCGTTCTGGCGCCGGGTGCTGGCCGCGGGCGATCCACCCAAGCCGCTGCCCGCGCCAAAATCGCTGCGCGGCGCGGCGAGCATTGGTGGCGACACGCTCGAAAGCTTCGAGCTTGAGCCGCATCATCCCGATTGGGCGGGCGGTCTGCGCGAGACCTGGACGCCGGGCGAGAAGGCCGCGCAAAAACGGCTGAAGGAGTTTCTGGCTGACGCAAAGGGCTACACGGGCGAACGCGACCGGCCCGACCGCGACGGCACCTCGTCGCTGTCGCCGCATCTGCGCTTCGGCGAGATCAGCCCGCGGCAGGTCTGGCACGCCGCCCGTTTTGCTGCGGCCGAACATCGCGGCCTCGCAGCCGACATCGAGAAATTCCTGAGCGAATTGGGCTGGCGCGAGTTCTGCCGGCACCTTCTGTTCGATGTGCCCGGTCTCGCCAACGAGAACCTGCAATCCGCCTTCGAACTCCTTTCCCTGGAAGCGCGACCACAAGGCGCTCGCCGCCTGGCAACGCGGCCGCACCGGCTACCCCATCGTCGATGCCGGGATGCGCCAGCTTTGGCACACCGGCGTGATGCACAACCGGGTGCGGATGGTGGTCGCCTCCTTCCTGGTCAAGCATCTCCTGATCGACTGGCGCGAGGGCGAGCGCTGGTTCTGGGACACGCTGGTCGATGCCGATGCCGGCAGCAATCCCGCCAACTGGCAGTGGGTCGCGGGCTGTGGCGCCGACGCCGCGCCTTATTTCCGGGTATTCAATCCGGTGCTGCAAGGCGAGAAGTTCGATCCCGATGGCGTCTATGTGCGCCGATGGGTGAGAGAACTTTCGGAGTTGCCAACGTCCCTGATCCACCAGCCATGGAGCGCGACGCCGCTTGAATTGAAAAGCGCAGGTATAGAGCTCGGCGTCACCTACCCCGAGCCCATCATCGATCACAAGCGCGGACGCGAACGCGCGCTCGCAGCCTATGCGAAGCTTCGCGCGAAATAGATCAAGCGTTTCTTTTTCAGGTACGCCGGTTGACCACGAACACCGCCGCCGCGCATGCCGCCATGCCGATGATGGCGACGGCATCGAGCTTTTCGCCGAACAGGACGTAGGCCATGGCCGACGTCACCGCCGGCACCAGGTAGAACAGGCTCGCAACCGACGTCGCCGCCGAACGCCGGATCAGCCAGTAGAGCAGCCCGATCGATCCGATCGACAGCACGACGGCGAGCCAAGCCACCGACAGCACGAACTCGGCCGTCCAATGCACCACGCGGCTTTCGAATAGGAAGGCGCCTGCAGTGAAGAACACCGTCACCGCCAGATATTGCACGAGGTTGCCGGCCCGCCAGTCGATCCGGCTGCAATAGCGCCGCTGGTAGAGGGTGCCGAGCGTGATGCTCACGAGCGAGATTGCCGAGGCGAGCCATCCCCAGCCCGCCTGCCCCGTCAGCGGCCGGTCATGCAGGATCAGCACGACACCGCCTAGCCCGATCAAGAGCCCCAACCATTGCAGCGGCGTGACGCGCTCTCCCAACCAGCGGTTGGCGATGGTCGAGGTCAGGATCGGCTGCAGTCCCGGCATCAGCGCCGAGAGCCCGGCTGGAATCGACAGCGAAATCGCAACCGCGGTGCCGCCCAGGTAGAAGCCGTGCACCAACAGGCCCGCGACAATGCTGTGCGCCACGCCGATCCGGTCTGGCCACTGCGGGCGTCCGATCGCGGCAATGATCGCCATCAGCACGACAACCAGCGCCATGCGGATCGCGAGATAGGTCAAGGGCTCCGCGTTATGCAGGACATATTTCGTGCCGATGAAGCCGGTGCTCCACAGCAGCACGAAGATCGCCGGCGCCGCGCGCGCGGCAAACTTGTCGAATTGGTCGGTCATCGGCTGCCTGAGTGCCCCATCGTGCGCTATGTCGCAACGCCCGTTTGCGGGGTGGGCCCACTCCGTATGACATAACAACACCCTGAGAATTTCGGCGGCGCGAGCGGCCGCACCGACGTGCCGGAAATCGTCGACCGGTACCTGCAGGGCAAGATCCAGATCGACCCGATGATCACCTACGTGATGCCGCTTTCCGACATCAACACGGCGTTCGATCTGGTGAAGAACGGCGAGTCGATTCGAAGCGTGGTGACGTTCTAGCCCGACCGCAATCCGACAGAAGCTGTCATCATCCGCGCACGCGGATGATCCAGTATTCGAGATTGCCAGCTACAAAATCGAGAGGCCGCGCGGTGTATTGGCGACCCGCATTCGAGGGGTATGACGGCGTAGATTGCGTCACCACTCTTCCGGGCAGGGATCGACGATCTTCCACAGATCCTCGCCGTTCTTGATTTTCTTCATCTCGGTGGTGAGCCCGCCATTGCGGCGGATCCAGTCCTTCACCGCCTCAGGATAATAGGACATCAGGTCGGAGGTGCCCTCCATGCTCGTCACCTTGATGCCGAAGGTGAAAGCCTTGTCGTAGTAGGCTTGGTGGAATCCGATGCTGGCCCTGGGCGTCACACAAATCTTGCTCATCGGCACGATGCCGAACACCAGCGTGCAGGCGGAATTGCAGATGCCATCGATGACGACGCGATCGCCACTGGCACGGATGCGCTTGTACTTGGCCTTGTATTCCTCGACATAGCCGCCGTGATCGCGCGTGATGTGCAGCACCGCCCGCGCCGGCGTGGCGGCGAAGCAGATCAACAGCAGCAAAGCGAGGGGCGTGATGCGCATGGGAAGTTGAGGAAACCCCGAAGCCTTTCGTGATGCGGGAGGGCTGCCCCGCCGGCCAGCCCGCCGAAATGTCGCTTGACTATATTTGCTAGACATTAAGCATCCAGAAAAGGCCAAAAATAGGCACAATCAGGCCAGTGTTTAGCGGGAATTTCCCGTCATTTCGGGTTAGACTGTCACCAAAATGGGCTTGAATGGGTTGTCTTAGCTGGTTCTCCGGAGAATCGAGATGAAGAAGTGGAAGTTGCTTGCCGCCGTGTTGTCCACGGCCGTCCTGGTGCCGGCGCTGGCGGATGCGGCCGACATGGGCGTCTATCCCCGCCATCACAGGTATTCCGGCGCCCACTATTGGTACGGCCTGCCCTACCCGATCAGCTATCTGCACAATTACGGCCCCGGCTACGAGCCCGGCACCTTCGCCTATTATGACGGTCCCTCGACCAATTTCTGCTACCAGGGCTCGGCCGCCTATATCGGCCAGGACCGCCGCCGCCATCCCTGCTTCTAGCACATGATCCGGACCCGCAGGGCCGCGTCATCGCAAAGCGGGCGCCGGTTTTCCCTCGCGACAAACGTGAAGCGTTTGCGCGAAGATCATGCGCAAAATACAAAGACCCCCTGGGTAGAACCGGCCCGGCATCTCTGATATCCGGGTCGCCCATACGCGCTCGTAGCTCAGCTGGATAGAGCATCGGATTTCGATTCCGAGGGTCGGGAGTTCGAATCTCTCCGAGCGCGCCAAAGCAAAATCAATCACTTACATCGAAGTTCCGGGGCAAGTGCTTCCCAGAAAAAACCACCTGGGAAGCACTTGGGAAGCTTCGGTGCCTGTTCTTTCACAACGGCTATCCCTGGACGGTCGAGGCCGGGCAGAACCGCTCCGAGATCCGCTGCACGAAATGCGGCCAGCGCTTCTGAGACAAAGGCGGTCGGCCCTGGTCCTGAGTTTTCTGGGCAACGCGCTCGGCCGGCTGGCTCGCCACCTGGATCGCCGGCGACGACTGGCGGCGCTAGCGTTCCCAGCCGCATTTCTTCCCGAAACCATTTTTCCGGCCCACGAAGTCGACCGGAAACGAGCCAGCCATAGCCTCTCATCACGACTAGAGGGGGCACTCAAAATGATCACGCTGAAGGAGGCGCTGTTTCGGGCGGGGCGTCGTCCCTCGGTTTCCTGCGAAGCAGCCAGCCAATAGTAAACAAGGGGAGTAACTGGCATGACCCGAGAGGATCGAATCGAAGCTTTATCCATCACGACCGCCGACTTGCTGGAACAACTCAACGAACTAATTGCTCTGCGCGAGCAGGTACGCCAAGCACAGGCAGCTGCTCGACAATTAAATATCAAGAAATCAGGACGATTTCTAAAGATTAAATGCCGACCACCTTTAGACGTGCATTGAACCTTTTCGTTATCCAGTCGTCTTCATCTTAGACTGGGGCGCGGATGCTTCAATCGCGTCTGGATTTGCCGGATCACGAGTTGATCCGGCTCATTAAATCCAATGCAGTTTCCGTTTAATTGACGAATTGATGTCACAAAATCAAGCAGCGTGGGTTGTGTTATCGCTGTGGACCTAGATGAGATTGAGATGGATACCAACAAGCTAGAGGAAATGTCCGCGGAAGAACTTTGGACACTCCACGAGGAGGTGGCTAGCCTATTGAGCAGCAAGATTGTCGCCGAAAAAGCAAAGCTCGACGAGCGTCACCGTATGATCTCTGGGCTCAGTAATTTGGAGCAAAAGCGTCGCTCGTATCCCAAGGTTCTCCCCAAATACCACAATCCGAAAAATCCCAATGAAACCTGGTCGGGTCGTGGCAAGCAACCTCGCTGGCTCACGGCCCAACTTGGATCAGGTAAAAAGCTAACTCAATTTCTTATTCGACGATCCGCTTAGCCGACCCTCAGATTTTCCGCCGATGTCTTTCCGCGGTTCTCAGTTTCTTCGTAGCTCACCTTGGCACCTTCGTTGAGGCTGCTTAGGCCGGCTCTTTCCACGGCTGAGATGTGCACGAAGACATCTTTGCCGCCTTTGTCGGGTTGAATAAATCCATATCCCTTGGTTGCGTTGAACCACTTAACAGTACCTGTCGCCACGTCTCGCTCCCTTTTAGAAACCGCGCAGCGATAGCCTAGGTCGCCACCTACCACATCGCAAGAAAAACCGCCGGTTGAGAAGGCCGGCGGTTTCTAGGACCGAGTGTCCTCCCGTTGTTGGCTCGTCGCGCGGATCTGTGCAAGGCCGTGATTTCGCGTGATCATCGATTGCCTTTTTTTGCCCCTATGAGGGGGAGCCTGCACGCGCAGCGGAATTCAAATTTTCCGCAGGAACTGGCGGCAGCCGCAGGGGGCTGCATGACGCACCGATTGCACGAGACCTTATCAGACGAGGATTTCTGCAACCTCGCCCGCCGGATGTACGCTGGGGCTTTGGGCGCTCGCGGCGGGCTTGCTGATTGGGACCTTTTTGTTTTCGTGATCTCAGATTCGAGCGCGGGACCGAAGGTCCGCGCCCTCTTTGCGCATTAGCTCACGTGATGCTGCAAGAAGTCCCGGATGCGCTCAACCAGGTGCGCCGATGCCAATAGGGCAAAGAACAGCGTGACAGCAAAGAACAGGCCGAGGCCGTCAATAGCCTGTCGGATGTCGGGCTTCATCCAAGCGCGAATGCGTTTGATAAAGTGCATGACCGTTCGCCGTCTCAGGGCGTTGCAGGTTTAGAGCGCGCCTCACCCTCTCTGGCTTTAACTCGTGACGTCTGGCGATCGCGCGCGGCGGTCAATTCCTTCGTGACCTTCATGCGTTCGTCGGCCGTCATTGCGGGTTTCTCGCGCTTGGGCGGCAGATCTTCTACGGGGAGATAAGCGCTTGCTTTCGAAGGAGCAGTCGCCTCGTCGCGCGCGTCCATCAATGACGAGCCGGTGGAAGTCGCACACCCACCAAGCGAGAGGCTCAACAAGAGCAACGCTCCGAGAGCTGATAGCCTATCGACATACGCAATACTCATACGCCTCGTTCTTCGAGCATTGCGGGCCAATTATGGCCGTCGGCCGGCGACAGATGTGGTTCCGCACGAACGGTTAAGACCGCCTCACCAAGAAGAACCCACCCAGGGGGAACCGGGGACGGGTTGGAGAAGTAGTGGGGTGCCTCGGCACAGAATGCATTCACCGAGGGCAAGAGCAGCCTAGCGCACCCGGCTTACAGCGACCTTGCGGTGCCGGCTGGCAGCGATAGCCGCTACACGACTTTAGGAAGGTGCGGGCTCCGAGTTTGCCCAGGTCGGTTTCTCAAAATGATTTGGCGAGCGCCACAGGGACTCGCCAGTGCTGGTCACCCCGCGTACCCTTTCCCGAAATGGGCGGGGGAAACCCGATGATCGATCCTGAAGAAAAAGAATTCCAGATTGCCGTCGGCATTCTTGAAGATTGCCGCCGACAGATCGCGGCTTACAAGGCTCTAAGATGGGATGTCGTCAAATGGGGCGTCACGATCAATCTGGCCTTAGCAGTCGCGGCAGCCGCGCCGACTCTAGCGGATTTTCGCCCGTATTTACTCTTCTCAGTTGTGGCGTGGCCTTCGCAAGTTGGCACCTCATTGTCCACTACAATCGGCGCATGACGGGCTTTCGCAATCAAGCCGTAACTACGGTCAACTGGCTCAGGCAAAAGGGCATCGACTTTGATGCCATCGCCGCTCAGAGCACCCAAGGCGACTATTCCGCTGGTGAGAGCTACGATCTGCAGGAACTGGCGTTCTTCCTCGCGATCTTAGTGGCCTCACCCGCCTTAGTTTTCTTCTCGTTGTTCCTGCATCATTTGTCACCGTGATATTGTGACCGAGCCGCAAACTCCAAGTGCCCGGGCCGCCCGGGATGAAGCGAGGCGGCCCTGACAGGCTGCCGCCCGGACGGTGACTGGGTTCCCGACGAAACGCGGTTGGAGCCGTTTTCCCTGGACCGCGAAGTCAGCCTGAAACGAAGATCTGCATCAATGGCCGCGACCAAACAACGAGGTGCGGTCATGTTGGCATTCATCCTCGGTTTTATTTATCAGCATTCCTGCAGGAAATATTTGGCCGCCGTGAGGACGTACCAACGGCGGTGGACATAAGCGCCCCGCTTGTTCTTCCGGTGGCGCTGATTGCGCTGGGAGGGTCCAGACTCACCCGGCTCACTCCCCAAACCTTGAGGGCCGCCCTCACGCGGCAGTGGGGCGGCCCTTCTTTCTTAGCGTTTTAGCCGTCTCGCATGCGAGGCCGGCAGCTGCCGGTTCCGCTTCCGGAATCGCCGCCGGTGCCTCGTCGAACGGGAATAAAACCCTGATCGTGACGTTCTGCCTGCTGAGCGTAGTAGTAGCCGGAGTGCTACAAATGGCAGACGGCCAAATTCTTACGATCGTCCCGCGCGTATACACGCAATCACCCGGGCAAAAGCCACAGAACGGCCAACCGCCCCGTGGGCCGAACGCGCTTTTGCCAAAAAAGGTGATCGCGGTATTACAAGCTGCACAATTGCTTCCGACGGATTGAGCGCGGGACCGAAGCCCCGCGCGCCGGTGCATTTCAATCGCCAGTGCTTAGCCTACCCGCAGATTTTCGGCTGACATCTTCCCGCGGCTTTCCTTCTCTTCGTAGCTCACCTTGGCACCCTCGTTGAGCGTACTTAGGCCGGCCCTCTCCACGGCGGAAATGTGAACGAATACATCTTTGCCACCACTGTCAGGCTGGATAAATCCGAAGCCCTTCGCTGGATTGAACCACTTCACAGTACCTGTCGCCACGTCTCACTCCCCTTTTTATATTTCGCGGCCACAGCTTAGGTTGGTCACCTGCCAGACCACAAGAAAAACCCGCCGGTCCGAACCGGCGGGTTGGTCACTTTGGTATGCCCATGTCGCGGTACGCAGCGCCGCATCCTTGACGCCCGCGACGAGGCCTGGCGCGTGTTCTATGGCGACGTCCCCGTTGGCACGATCGGGCAGCGCTCCGGTGTGCCGGTGCACGTTGACCAATGGGGTTGGAGCTGCGGCTTTGCGCCGGGCCTTAACCCTGGCCAGCAGCAAGCGGGATCGGCGGCGACGTTCAACGCGGCGCGCGCCGCGTTTGAGGAAGCTTGGCAAAGACTGCTGCCAAAGATACCCGACGGTGCCTTCGCCGAATACCGTCGTGACCTCGCCTGGAGAGCCGAGATCGCGGCCGCGCGAGAACGTTGGGAAAAGCTGCCGTCGGAACTGCCAAGCTCATTCATGCGCTGTGTCTGCGGCGCGAAGTTTGATAGCCACAAGCCGGCGGAAAGCTATGATCGTCGCGGCCAAATTTGCGCCGCTCAAACCAGGGCGTGAATTCAAACTGACCGTCCTGAAGGAACGTGTGGATCGAACGAGGACCAGATGCCTAAACCGATGAGAGTAAAGTTCTTCATGGATTCGCAGACAAGCGTTCTAGAGGAGCGCATAAACGCTTGGCTTGATCATCTCGGCGCGGCGACAATCATCCGCACGGAAACAAGAGTAACGAACGTGGACGAGAAATCGAACGATGGCACCTACCCGTGCATCGTTGTGACCATCTGGTATGAGCTGCCAGAGCGTTAGGACGCCACGATGAACAAATACGTCCAACCCCGCGCCTACGCCGACCCTGACGCCGCGGCGCGCAAGCTGGTCGAGATAGCGAACAGCATCGAGGCCGTTCAAGACGGTCGCATTCATGTCGAGAAGATCAACGCGCCGTTCCTTTATCAGCTGAAAAGCTCGCCAGCCGAGTACGGTGCCGGCATGAAACGTGCGATTGAGAATGGTTGGCTCAAGATGCATGAGAGCGGTACTTTTTGTACGGTTCACGCAAGCAGGCGCAGACCTTTCCGCGTAAGCCGATTCGCAATTCTGGCACGGCTGTCTATCTTCAGCCCATGCCCCGCAAACCCATCGAACTACCGCCCGGTTTCGCGCGCCGCTTTGTCGACGACATGCGTGCCTATTTCGCCGAGACGAATTTGATCAAGCGCGATGAGATTGCCGCGCGCCAACTCCATGCACTGAGACAGCACTATGGCGGCAAGCTTCGGCTCACCGACGTGACGCAGATGCTCCTGCAGATGAGGGACCCAGGAATGACCGTCTGGATCTACGTCGACACGAGCAAGCAGGTTGGCGACAAGGATCACCTCAAGGTCTTCGCCACCGAGGATGCGGCCGGGCGCTGGTTCGCTGAGCATGACCCGGAAGGCGTGGCGTTTGAGTATGAAGTCACGAAATAGGCTCGTTGATACTCGACCGCGTCGACTTTCAGGTCCCGGTGCGCCTCCGCCAAACATAGGTGCCGCACCGACTAGCGCGAGCAACGGAGATTGCCTTGGCGAGTTCGTTGCGGTTCAATGCAGTGGCTATCGCGTAAGGAGGTGGGGATGAAGATATTCATTTACGCGGCTCTTCTACTGTTCGTACCGTCGTGCTGCTGGGCCGCAACGGATGCAAAAACGTGCGTGCTGAAAGCAACCGCGGCGCTTCCCAAGATCGTCGGGCTGCGGATCAAAAAATCAGGCGTCAGAACTATGCCATCCGAACAGCTTGCGAACTGGAAAGGTCAATCGAAGCCTATCGTTGTCGACCTAGATACGGACGCGCCGGTCGCCAGCGAACGATACTCGTACATCTGCGCCAGCAGTCCTAGCGGCACAACATTCGTCCAGCGCATACTTAACTGATGGTCGGTCCCCGACCTGCAGGCGCCCCCTGGACGCCCGATGACGATCGGAAGCTGGCCGCGATGATCGCAGCCGGCGACGACAAGACGATAATGGCCCGAAAGCTGAAGCGGCCGGTAACGGCGATCAAAGCGCGGTTGGCTAGAGCGCTTTCCACTTGATGCGGATCAACGTCCATAGCCGGCATGCCGAAAGTAATTGAGGCACTGCTCTGGCGCAAATGTCTTGATGAGCCTGCCGATCAGCCTCCAAAGTGCCTTAACGGTGCGGGCCGCGCCCTTGCGCATTGCCGTTTTGAGTTTGGAGAATGCCTGCTCGATCGGGTTGAGATCCGGCGAGTAGGCCGGTAGATAGCGCACGCTTGCGCCGACCGCCTCAATCGCCTGGCGCACGCCATCGACCTTGTGGGTGCGCAAATTGTCCATGAAGACGATATCGCCCTTTTTCAGGGTAGGCGTGAGAACCTGCTCGACATATGCAATGAATGTTGGCCCATCCATCGCGCCATCGATGACATAGGGCGCGGTCATGCCATCGAGTTGCAAGGCAGCGATGAATGTCAGCGTCTTCCAGTGACCGTGTGGCACGCTCGCGACCAGCCGCTCCCCGCGCGGGCTGCGGCCGTAGTGACGGACCATTTTCGTCGTGACCGCGGTCTCGTCAATGAACACCAAGCGGGGCGCCTTAAGAGAAGGCTGCTCGGCTTTCAGCGCGGCGCGCGCTGCCGCGACATCAGGACGATCCTGCTCGGCGGCGTGCAGAGTTTTTTTTGAACGTGATCTCTTGACGATCGTAGAAGCGCCAGATCGAGCTCGTTCCAACCTTGAGCTTCTTCGCGCCGCTGAGCCGCAAGCGGATGTCATCGAGCGTCAGGTCAGGCTCCTCGGCGATAAGATCGAGCAGCCATTGCTCATGCTTGTTCAGCGGCGAGCGGCTATGGCCGGTGCCGGGCTTGGCCTCGACGCTGCCGGTCGTCGTCCAGCGCTCGATCCAGCGAATCGCCGTCGAGGCACCGACGTTGAGCAGACGTGCCGCCTCCCGCGCGCTGTCACCTTCCTCGACGATAGCGACGACCCGCTCCCGCAGGTCTTTCGAGTATCCCTTCGCCATCGCGCACCCCCGCCGTTGCGGTCCGAGGAACCGAATTCGATTTGCTCGCCCGAGGGAACCCCTATAATCCTCCCGATTCAGATCAAGCGGAAAGCGCTCTAAATTGCGCCAGCGCGAGCGACGGACGAAATCCGCTGCATCCGCAGGCAAACGAGGGACGATCTAACGTCGCCGGTGAGCAGTAGCCGTTGCCTGTGACAAAGGCCGAATAGGAAATTGTCTTGTCCTACAAAGTTGGCATTGGATCGCTTTCAATCGTCGCGGCTGACATCCGAGCGCAGCGAAGCGTGAATAAGAACTAGAACGCGATAGTTCGTTCGCCACGTTCGATTTTCTCGACATCTTTGATGCCGCTGACGATGAGCGGAGCCCAGGGCTGACGAATGCTGATTATCTTCATGGAGCAAGAGTATTGGATTGCCAGTGGAAGCCAAGGAAAAGGCCCCGCAGCCGCCCTTTTTTGGCCAAAAACATCCTTGTTTCTTAAAGGGATAGCGCAGATGCCTCTAAAAATGTGGAAAGCTGTCTGTCTCGCCCTGGTGCCGATCATCGGTTTGAGCGTGCTGCATTCGCTCAAACCGATAACATTGGCTGCTCCCGCTAAATCTGCCGTCTCTTTGTCGGCGGTTGGCGTTCGTGTTCTCGACGACGCCCCTCAAACATCATCAACTTCAAAGAAGTCTGACAAACTGCCGTCGGCCGGCATTGAGCAAGGTGATGTGATCAAGTCGGTGCAGGTAGAGGCAATTCGGATAACCCCGGTTGAAACTCCGCCGCCGTCGTCGACCAAGTCCGAGCCAAAGGCGCGAGAGATAACGCATTGGCACTGGCACGTTGGATCGAAGATCAAGAGACGCACGGCAGTTCAAGACTGAAGACCAAGGTCAGTTCTAGATTTAATCACGGTCGCGCACATCAACCCTAACAAGCAAGTCGCGTTGCTACGTTCGGTCGGCGCTTTAGGGTTGCACAGTCGTGCGGTCTGGTGCCGCGTACCGACAAGCCCGTCGCCGGCGCAGCGGCGTCAGGACTGCTTTTGCCGGATGACCCGGACCGTTGTGGTTGAGCTGCCCGTCCAGCTTGATGGCGTTCTCCATCCGCTGGACGAGCGCCTCGAAGTAACTCCTCGCCTTGACTTCGAAGCTCAGCGTTGCCTCGCGGTGAACCTCGCAGAACCCGAGAAGTGCGAGGTTCACGATCGTTTGCGCGCCCTCGCGCGTCTGCACCGGAGGCAAGCCGGCGGCGACTGAGATGTCCGTAGTTGAGAGCCGACCGGAAGTGGCGGGCGCGCGGCGAAAACGACGCTTTTGACCCCAAACCGACATCGACCAGTCTGGGATGCCAGGTGAAGGCGTACCGCAGACCCAGTAGTTTCATGGAATTGATGAACAGAAGTTCCCGATTTGATCCCAGGGTATGCTATCGAGCAGTATGAGCCCGAAACCCAACACAGACGAACCCGTGGTTGAGGGGAACCCAGGCAACGAACCCGAGGATTTGACCGGACGCGCACTCCGACTACGTATTCGGCAGCAGGAGTTGCTCGCCGAACTCGGGGTCCTTGCCCTGCAGCGCACGAGCTTCACCGATCTGCTCAATCACACCGCGCGGATGACGGCCGAAGGCCTGGACGCCGAGTATTGCAAAATCATGGAGTACATTCCGGCAGACAAGCGGTTGCTTGTTCGCGCGGGCGTCGGCTGGGACGAGGGTGTGGTTGGCAACGCGACCGTTGGAGCCGATTTGGATTCGCCAGCTGGCTATGCCCTCCAGACCGGCAAGCCCGTGATTTCCAATCATCTCGAAAATGAAGAACGATTTCGAACTCCGGAATTGCTCGCTGAACACGGAATCCGCCGTGCCATGAATGTCATTTTGCAAGGCGATGGCTTGCCATTTGGAGTGCTCGAAGTCGACAGCCGATCTGAAGGTGAGTTCGGCGAGCATGACATCGCTTTCCTGCAAGGTGCTGCGAATATCCTCGGTATGGCGATTGAGCAGCAGCAGTACCAGCGCAAACTGCAAGCTGCACTGGACCGTCATCAAATCTTGCTCAAGGAGGTCAACCACCGTGTCAAGAACAGCCTTCAAGTGGTATCGAGCATGCTTCACCTACAGGCGAATACCGTTGGTGATCCCGCATTGAGCGAACGGCTCATGGAAGCATCCACCCGAATCCAGGCGGTCGGCCGCGCTTACAATCGCCTCGCGTACAACGCCGACTATGAGAACATAGATTTGGTCGGCTATCTACGGGAAGTCGTCGAAGATTTGGAGGCTGCAGTTGCGCCCTGCAAGATCCAACTTGATACACCCAAAGAAATCCAGTTCGCCGCAGACCGCGCCATCCTTGTCGCATTGATTGTCAACGAGCTGATTTTGAACGCTGGTAGACATGCCTATCCCGATTCCCCGGATGGGGTGATCCGCCTGCAACTCGTTCTGAGCGACGACAAAGCAGTCTCGATCTCGATTCGCGATGACGGAGTTGGACTGCCCACCGACTTTAACCCGGCTCTCACCAAACGCCTGGGGACGCGCATTGTTCAAGCGTTGGCAGGTCAGCTGGGGGCCGAATTGACGAGGCAGAAGTCGACTAAAGGCACACATTTTACGCTCGTCGTACCGTTACACGCCGCGGCCAATTGAACGTCGCTATTTTCGCGAGCCCATAGACGACGTAAGTCGGCCCCGCATTCCCTTGTCCTATTGGCACGAACCGGACCAGCCGGGCAGGTCTTGCGATGACCGCTGCTCGGGGCAGATCGGAAGTGACGGGCGCGGCGTCAAACCGACGCGTTTGGTAGAGTTGAGATGTGGCGCGGTGGCTTTAGGTTCGAACATATCTGTTCCCGCCCCTTTCGTCTGGCGGTGCCTTAGTGGTTCGACCGTGACTCCGTTTCCACATCTCGCTCATCGAACCGGACAGGCAGATCTTCCGCATCCGGCTCTCGGACAAGACCTCACGCCTTCACCCACGGCACGTCGCGTCCGCGCGCGGTTAGACGTACTGGGAGGAAATGTCGACGCGGTCGGAAATGTCCGCAAGATCAGGGCGATATCAGATCGCGGCGCTGGCTTTGACAATGGACATTGTCACGCAGGCTCCGAAATGTCGGAGCTTCTCCGAAATGTCGGAGTTGAGCGAGCTTTCTGCCGGACTTTTTTCGCACCCGACAATGCCATTGACGCAGATCAAAAGCAGGCGACTGCTTCCGGTCGACATGTTCATTGTATCGCGATCTTACGCTGAGGATGTCGTTGGCACGCAAGCGACGGAAGTCCAACATCAAAAAAGGAACGCGGAACGGTCCCGTCGATGAGGGATCGCGGGCTGCGGCGCCATCTGAGCCGATTGCCACACGATCAGAAAGCGCCCTGTTTTCGAAGCGTGCGATCAGGACTGTGATGGCGCTCGCGTCGACGATCGTCCTCGCTTCAGGTCTCGCCTTTCTTCTTCTGAAGACAAGCGGGCCGCACTCAAGTACGCAAGACAATTCGGTCGTAACCTTCGTCGGCAGCGAGACCTGCGCGGGCTGTCATCAGACGGAGGCAGAGCTCTGGAACACCTCACAGCACAAGGTTGCGATGCAGCACGCCACCGACAAGACGGTGCTCGGCAACTTCAATGACACCAGCTTCGACCATTATGGCGCGCACTCCCGCTTCTTCCGCAAGGACGGCAAATTTCTGGTCGAGACTGACGGGCCAGACGGCCAGCTTGCCGTCTACGAGGTGAAATACACCTTCGGCGTCGATCCGTTGCAGCAATATCTGATTGAATTCCCCGACGGCCGCATTCAGGCACTTACGATCGCCTGGGATAGCCGCCCGCAAGACAAAGGCGGCCAGCGCTGGTTTCACATTTATCCCAATGAGGAGATCAAACACGACGATATCCTGCACTGGACCAAACTGAACCAGAACTGGAACTTCATGTGCGCGGAGTGCCACTCCACGGGCGTGCGCAAGAACTATGACGCCAAGGCCGACCGCTTTGCGACAAGCTGGGCGGAAATCAGCGTCGGCTGTGAGGCTTGTCACGGCCAGGGGTCGCGCCACGCGGCCTGGGCGCGTGAGCAACAAAGCTGGTGGCCTTTTGGCAAGCGCCAGGACCCCAGCAAGGGACTGCTCGCACTGCTCGACGAGCGTCGCGGCGTCACCTGGCCGATCGATCCGCAAACCGGGATCGGCAGGCGCAGCGTCACGCCGGTCAGCCTTCGCAAGGAGGTCGAGACTTGCGGGTTGTGCCACGCGCGGCGAGCCGGCTTGCACGAGGACTGGGTGCCAGGCCAGTGGCTATCACAGACCCATGTGGTCGAGCCGCTCGCACGCAACACCTACTATCCCGATGGCCAGATCCGTGACGTCGAAGAGCCGTATAATTATGCGCCGTTCAAGCAGGGCAAAATGTTTGCTGCAGGCGTCACCTGCGGCGACTGCCACGAGCCGCACAGCGCAAAGCTTCGCGCGACCGGCGAAGGCGTCTGCCTGCAATGTCATGCGCCGGACAAATACGCCGGCGTGAAGCATAGTCACCACGGCAGTGCCGGGTCTCAGCCCACCTGCATTTCATGCCATATGCAAACCCGCACCTACATGGTCGTCGATCCCCGCCATGACCACACTTTCCGCGTCCCGCGACCCGATCTTTCACTCACATTGGGCACGCCGAACGCATGCAATGACTGTCACCGCGACAAGCCGGGCGAATGGGCCGCCACAGCCGTCGAACAATGGTTTGGCCCCAACCGAGAGGGTTTCCAGACCTTTGGGGCGGCGTTCCACGCTGCACGCACCGAACAGGCCGATGCCGCAGCTCTTCTCGGCGTCATCGCCGCGGACGGAAATGTGCCGGCCGTCGCCCGCGCCAGTGCCCTCACCGAACTGGCCTCACGAGTCTCGCCCGCGAATATCGATGCCGCTCGACGCGGGCTTTCCGATCCCGACCCGATGGTACGAATCGGGGGGCTTGATATGCTGGCAAACCTGCCGCCCGCACAGGTCTGGCCGTTAGTATCTCCGCTTCTGGCCGATCCGGTGCGCGGCGTCCGGATCAGGGCAGCCTCCCTGCTCGCGGCCGTTCCGGCCGCAAGGCAACCCCAGGCGGATCGCGCGCGCTTCGATCAGGCGGCAGCCGAATTCATTTCCGCTCAGCGTGCCAACGCCGAGAGGCCGGAGGCGCGGACCACGCTGGCGAACTTCCTTGCGCAGCGCGGACAGGCGGCCGAGGCCGAAGCAGAATACAAGGCGGCGTTGCGGTTGAGCCCGCAATACACGATCGCCGCCGTCAACCTCGCCGACCTCTATCGGCAACTTGGCAGGGACCAGGAAGGTGAAAGCACACTGCGTACGGCGATTACTGCGTCTCCGCGCGATGCCGCAGTGCGCCACGCGCTGGGGCTAACTTTGACGCGGCTGAAGCGATCCGACCAAGCACTCGCCGAATTCAAGTTGGCAACTGAGTTGGAGCCGGACAGCCCGCAGTATGCCTATGTCTACGCGGTTGCCCTGCATTCCAGCGGCCGCCCCGAGGCAGCCATGACGGTACTGAAGGAAGCCCTGAAGAGCCATCCCAACGATCGTGGCATTCTGTCCGCGCTTGTTGCATTCAACCGCGCGAACGGCGATGCAGCAGCCGCGCTCACCTACGCCGAACGGCTCGCGGTCATAACGCCGGATGACCGCAACCTGACGAGATTAATTGATGAACTTCGGCAAGCAGCCAAGCCTTCGGCCCGATGACCGCGGCACGTCAATTTCGTGTCTGGCAGGCCCGCGGGAAATGCCCTCCTCTCAATAATGGCTGGCTCCCGGGAGATCTGGTGGCTCGATCTTGGCGATGCAGGTTACACCTCCCATTGGACTCCGACATTTCGGAGAAGCTCCGACATTTCGTAACTCGCTTGCCAACGCCGTCGATCCAACGCCTTTGGCAAAATCCGATACCACGATGATTTTGCAAGCATTTCTGACCGCGCGGTCATCGCGTCGTGGATGGTTCGCTTCTTGCGAACGCAGAATGACCGGCTTTCAACGGCTGGCGACTTTCGTAGACTGCGACTACGCTCTGACATGATTGGCTTCAAAGCCCAGCAAGGCAAAATGGATGAGCCCAATGCCCAACCAAGATACGTCGGTACTTTCGCGCAGGGTCGAGCGAGACTTGCGGCTCGATCTCTTTCGCGGCATGGGACTGTGGATGATCTTCCTCGATCACATTCCGGATGACTTCGTTGCCTGGTTGACCCTAAAGAATTACGGCTTCAGCGATGCTGCCGAGTTCTTCGTGTTCATTTCCGGCTATCTCGCCGGCTTCATCTACGGTCCGATCATAGCTGGCGGCCAATTTATCGCCGCCCTCAAGCGGCTGTGGACACGCGTCTGGCAGATGTACGTTGCCCACATCATGCTGTTCTTGATCTTCACGGCGCAGATCGCCCGCACGGTGAGGAGGTTCGACAATCCGATGTATACGGATGAATTCAATGTTCACAATTTTCTCGAACACCCTGACATCCTGATCGGACAGGCGCTTACGCTGCGCTACAAGCCGGTCGATCTCGATGTGCTGCCGCTCTATATTTCGCTGATCGCCGTTTCACCGCTGGTCCTGTGGTTTATGGTGCGCCGCCCGAACTGGACCCTGTTTGCGTCGGTCCTCGTGTACATCGGGGCGCGGGTGTTCGACTGGAATCTCGCATCCTATCCGCCGGGGACGCACTGGTACTTCAATCCATTCGCCTGGCAATTGATGTTCTTTTTCGCGGCATGGTGTGGCGTTGGAGGCGTCGCCAAGCTGCAGGGACTGATCCAATCCCGCCTGGCGCAGGCGGTTGCGGTTGCCTGGATTGCGTTTGCACTGCTGATCGTCATGACCTGGCACATTCCGTATCTGGAATCCTTTGTGCCGAAGTGGATGATCAAGGTGATCTATCCGATCGACAAGACCGACCTCGATATGCTGCGCTTTACGCACTTCCTGGCCCTGGCGTTGCTGGTCGCCCGATATTTCCCGCGCAAATCGGAGATACTTGGCTCCAAATGGCTGCGTCCGTTGATCCTGTGCGGTCAGCATTCGCTGCCGCTTTTTTGCTTCGGCGTATTCCTGTCCTTTGCAGCGCATTGGATCCTGGTTCAGCACGCCCAGGGCGGCGCACGCGCGCTCTGGATGCAGCTGTTCGTCAGCGTCGGCGGCATCCTGATCATGATTGGGCTCGCATGGCTTCTGGATCGGGCTCAGAAGGTCCCCAGCCTGTTCGTCGACGTGGCCGAGTTCGATGAAGGTAAACCGGCGATCGAATCCGGAAGAGCGTGATTCCATGCTGATGCGGGCCGCTGCCCTGCTGTCGCAACATAATGGGTGATGTAATCGAAACGAAGCTTAACCCGGCGCGCCCTCTCGGCGGCGCGGATATAGCGTTGCCCTCAAGCAGGGCGACGCGGTGGGTTATGCGTTTCGACGTCCACGATATCTACAATGTCGCCACCATCGTCCTCATGGCCGCACTCGTCGTCATCGCGATGTGCACCTTCAAGGACTACGCAATCTCCAACGATGAAGCCGTTCAGCATCACTACGGCGAATTGATCATCTCCTATTACGGCAGCGGCCTCAGCGACCAGAGCCTGTTCACCTTCAAGAACCTTTATCTCTATGGCGGCCTGTTCGACGTCGTTGTCGTTACGCTCAGCCATCTGGTCCCGATCGATCCATATGATCTGCGTCACATCCTGTGCGCGCTCATTGGCATTGGCGGGATCGGCACGGCTGCAGCAACGGCGCGCCTGATCGCAGGTCCGCGGGCGGCCTTGATCGCCGCGATCGCGCTGAGCACTTGCGGTGCGTGGTATGGCCCGATGTTCAACCACACCAAGGACATCCCCTTCGCCGCCGCGATGATGGGAGCGACGCTATTCCTCATCCGCATCGCGAGGTCCCTTCCCTCGCCCCGCGCCCTCGATATCGCGGCGTTCGGTGTGCTGACCGGAGCAACGCTCGGCATGCGCGTTCTCGGTTTGCTGCTGATCATCTACGCGGGCGCCGCAATTGCCCTTTACCTGCCCCGCCCACAGCTCGACCTCGGCCCGACACGATGGCGGTTCGTGGTCCATTCATCGTTGCGATTACTGCCAGCGCTGCTTCTCGCTTACGTTATTATGATCTCGGCGTGGCCCTGGGCGGCGCTGGCGCCGCTCAATCCGATCCGTGGCCTTCTCGAGTTCTCTGAATTTCAGTACCAAATCCGAACGGTACTCGCCGGTCAGGTCTACGACATGGCGAATGTTCCGCGACTGTACGTGCCGATCTATATACTGGTCCGTACGCCCCTTCTGATGCTCTTCGGCGCCGCCTTGGTAATCCTGTTCGTTGTACTGCCTGGCTCCGTCGCCGGCGCGAGACGGCAGCATCGCAGGGATATCGCCCTGGTCGCGCTGACGTTGATTTTTCCTGTGGCCTGCCAGGTCGCCTTGCACGGACCGGCATTCACCGGATTGCGTCATTTCCTGTTCATCATGCCCGCGCTGGCGATTCTGCAGGAATCGGACTCGATTGGCGCTGACAGCATTCGCGACGTGCGGTCGCCTGGTCGCCAACAGCGGGTTCGCCGTCGTGACCGCATGTTTTGTCTGGAACGCAGTGACGCTGGTCAGGCTGCTACCCTTACGAATACCTCTTCTACAATTCCATCGTCGGAGGTCTTGAGGGAGCGTCGCGGCGCTATGATCTGGACTATTGGTTCGGCAGCATGCCCGAGGCCCTGAGCCAACTCGAATCCTATCTGCGCCGCATGCCGCCCGAAGTTGCGAGCCGGCCGCCACGGATCTATTCCGTGGCGGTTTGCGGGGAACGTCCCTCATTCGAAAAAAACGTCACGCTTCCACAACTCCGCTGGGACTTCATGCCGGAGTGGGAGCAATCCGACTTCTTCCTCGCGCCAACCCAAATGAATTGCGACAGAGATCTCGACGGCAAGGTAATCGGCACCGTCGAACGACTTGGCGTTGTCATCGCCTATATCAAGGACCGTCGGGCGCTGATCCGTCCATCGGAAACGGCTGCGCGGTGAGCGCTGCCGCGCACGAGCCGGCGCAGACACTCGTCTCGAAACCGGCGGTTTCGCTCACCGTCATCGGTGCGCGTAATTGCGACTCGATCTGTTTCGCGGGCTAGCGCTCTGGCTGATCTTCATCGATCACGTGTCGCCCGATCTCCTCGCCTGGTTCACGATCCGCAGTTACGGATTCAGCGATGCTGCCGAGATTTTTATCTTCATCTCCGGCTATACGGCGGCGTTCGTTTACGGCCGAGCGATGCTGGAATCGGGGTTCGTGATTGCGACCGCGCGCATCCTGCGAAGGGTCTGGCAGATTTATGCTGCGCACGTGCTGCTCTTCGCTTTTCTGGTGGCGGAAGTCTCCTACATCGCCGTCAACCTCGATAAGCCGTTTTACGCGGAGGAAATGGCGGTAACGGATTTCTTAAATCAACCGGGCATCGCCATGGTCCAGGCGCTGCTGCTGAGATACCGGCCGCTGAATATGGACGTGTTGCCGCTCTATATCGTGCTGATGGCTGGTCTGCCGCTAATCCTGCTTATGATGAGGTCGGCCGCCAACGTCACGCTGGCAATGTCGGTGGCTTTTTACGCGGTTACCTTGCGATACGATCTGTACCTGACGGCCTATCCGAGCGGCTTCTGGTCCTTTAACCCCTTTGCATGGCAATTGCTGTTCGTCTTCGGCGCCTGGTGCGCGCTGGGCGGCGCCAGACGACTGTCGCGATTTCTGTCCTCGCCAATCACGCTGTCGATTTCGATCGCCTACGTTCTAGCGGCGTTTTATGTCACGCTGACCTGGTACATCCCCCAGCTGAAGTACCTGATGCCGCACAGGCTCGAGCTGTGGATCTATCCCATCGACAAGACAGATCTGGACGTGGTCAGATTTGGGCACTTCCTGGCTCTGCGGGCGATTGCCGCACGCTTCGTTCCGGAGGATGGCCAGGCCTGCAATCACGCTGGCTGTGGCCCATGATTCTTTGCGGGCAGAGATTCACTGGAGATTTTCTGCCTCGGAGTCGCTTTGTCGTTCACGGGTTATTTCGTGCTGAGAGAGATTTCCGCTGGCCTCCTTCTTCACGTCCTGGTCGGCCTTTGTGGAGATCTGCGATGATGTCCGCGGCGGCATGGTTACTGTCATGGAGCAAAATCTACCTCGACAAGAGTGGCTCGAGAACCAAAAGCACCGGCGCCGATGCCGGTGTTGCCCAAGGTGACGCATGACGGGCCGCCGGCCGCAGCACGCTGGCTCCAATCTCAAGAATCGGGCGGCCCCGTGAGGTCTAGGATGCCTTGGCTCTCTCGACCGCGGAAAAAGACAGGCCGGCCGGGCTGGTCGAAGGCAACGCTGGCCCGCTTCCCTCAAAGATCGCCACGACTTTATTCAATCGCTCCGCCGCCTCTCCGGTTACTTCACCGCCCGCGTTTGCGACGCGGCGAATAACCTCAAGTGCCTTTTCGCGCTCATCCTTGCTGGCTGGCAGCAGATCGGGAATGGCCGCCAGCGTCGCTTCCGGTTCAAGCAGCAGCAGGAAATACTGCTCGCGCGCCATCTGCTTGTACTGCGTCAGGGTCATTCCCGAACCCGGCAAGGCCATGCGAATTGACGCAGCGCCTGCGCGCCCCGCTCGTCGACATTGCCGCGCGCCATACCGACATAGAGCAGGCCGCGGATGGCGCACTCCCGCAGACCACCCTTGTTGATCAGTAACTTCAATTCGGCAATCCGCGCCTCCAGCAATTGCTGATGCAGGAGCGACTTGCCCGGCTTGCGTGGCGGCTCCACCTTCGGTATCAATGCCAGCGGCCGCCGAAGCGCCGGCAAGCCATAGATCGCCATGAATATCGACTTTGACATTCTCTCCGTACGGTCCCGCCAATCGTCGAGCGCCTTGACGATCTGTTCGGACACCTTCTCCGAGCGGCAAGGAACGGATCGCGGGCTTGATCGGCGGCCTTCGCGATCCATGACATGAACGGATTGGCGTCGCTGAAGATCTCGTACTGCAGCCGCCTCGGATGACATTGGCTCATCCAATCGGCGAGCTGCGGCGTGACCATCGCCTTGACGGTCGGCTGTAAAAACGCACGGTAGAGCGCGAGGTTGATTTCCGGTATGCGCGCGACCGTTGCGAAGCGGCGCTCGTCCTCCG
>CAWHQY010000084.1:0-21702 GCA_963831505.1 uncultured Alphaproteobacteria bacterium
GGCGAGCGATGCATATCGGCTCCGTTACTCACCGATTGAACCAACGCGACTGTTACCGATCTCCATGAGAACGCCGCAACGAAATCGCAACGAATTGGGTGAAACGACCGTGAACAAAACGGGACGCGAACGCCCGCCATACCGAAAAAAATCAATAACTTAGAGAATGTTCACTGCGTTCGGGACGCAATGGACGTCGAAAGCGGGCGGCCAAGCCGCGTTGCACGAGACTGCCTAGGACGCGCCTATCAGTGGGGCTCGCCGCGATGCGCGTGCAATCGGTCGGAGTGGTTGGGTTTCCCAAGGCGGCATTTAGCCCGTGCATCGTTCATCTAAAGAAGTTGAACGCAACCATTTTGTCCTTCGGCGTATCGGGCGGGAGCGCGCGGATCGACAACGTCATGGTGTTTTTCCGGTGCTCAATGTGATGGCGCGCACGAAGTCGCGCGGTTGGCGTCGAGCCCTTTAGACCAGCCGTTGCGGTCGATCAGGAGATCGGTGGCGCCTTGCAGGTTCGCTATAACTAAACGCTATGGCGGCAGATTGCAGTTGTGTTTCCCTCGGTCGGGCCCACGAACGTAGTCTTACTGTCACAAACCGGGATGCGCGCGTTCGCAAGACGGAGAGCGAGGCGGGGTGCCCCGCCGCAGTTTCGAACGGAGATCGGGGTCATGAAGCACAAGCTTGATCGCAGGGCATTCTGTATTGCTATGGGCCTGATCGGTCTTAGCGCGGCATCGACCGATGCTTGGGCCGACGATGGGACAATCCGGCTCGGCATCGTTGCGCCAATGAGCGGACCTAATTCCCGCTACGGTTCCTTCTCGCTTCGCGGCGCCCAACTGGCAGCCGAAGAAATCAACGATGCCGGCGGAGTCGGCGGCCGCAAGATCACAGTCATTCCGGGCGATAGCCAAGGTACGCCCGTCGAAGGCGTTTCGGCCACGCGCCGCCTGATCGACCTGGACAAGGTCGATTTCATCATTGGCGACGTATCGAGCTCGGTGACGCTCGCCATGCAGCCCGTCGTCGAGGACGCAGGCGTGCTGCTCCTGAATGCCGCTTCCTCCAATCCGAAGATCACCTACGGTGCGGGCGTCGGCGGGTTCAAATGGACCTTCCGCAACTACCCCACCGATGAGAACCGCGCGCTCGTCGTTATCCAATATGCTGCCGAGAAAAGAGGGTTCACGAAATTCGCTGTTCTCTCCGTCGATACCGACTACGGGCGCGCAGCAGTCGACTTCACCAAGAAATATCTTCCCGGGCTCAAAGGCGAGATCCTGACGGAGGATTATTATAAGGAAGGCGAGGTCGATTTTCGCAGCGTGCTCGCCAAGATTCGCGACTCCGGCGCCCAGGCCATTATCATGTACGGCAATGCGGACACGACGCCGATCATCGGGCGCCAGATGATCGAGGTCGGTCTGGCCGGCAAGGTGCCGCTGATCGGAAATGCGGAATTCAATACCGAAAGCACCATCAAGGCGGCGCCGAAGGCGCTCGAAGGCGCCGTGGAGGCCGCTGCGTGGTTGCCGGCGTGGGATGCTCCGAGAGTCTTGCTTTCGTCGAGAAGTTCAAGGCCAAATATCGCGAGACCCCCAACAATCACGCCTATGTGCATTGGGAAACCGTGCATCTGCTGGCCAAGGCCATCGAGGCGGCCGGCAGCGCCGACCGCGCCAAGGTCCGCGACGCCCTGTCCAAGATCAAATACGACAGCGCGATGGGCGAGGTGACCTTCGACGATCACAATCAGGCCCGCCTGCCAATGATCCTGCTCCAGATCGAGAACGGCAAGCCCTCCATCAAGGGCGCCTACTCAGCCGAAATCAAATATCCCGCCAAGTGAAGACGAGAGGGGAGTAACCAAAATGGTGTCCGCGATCTTCGAGCAGATCGTCAACGGCATCGTTTCCGGCTCCGTCTACGCCATCGTCGCCGTCGGGATGACGATGATCTTCGGTGTTCTGCGCGCCATCAATTTCGCGCATGGCGAATATTACATGCTGGGTACCTTTGGTGCCTGGTTCGCGATCGAGTATTTCGATCTGCCCTATCCTGTCGCAATTGTAATCGGCGTGATCGCAACGGCGATCATCGCCGTCGTTGTCGGCAAGTTCGTGATGCAACGCATCGTGGGCGCGCCGCCGGAGACCGGAGTGCTGGCGACGCTCGGCATCGCGCTGGTGCTGCAAAACACCGTGATCCTCGTCTTCGGTGGCGGCTATAAATTCTTCTCCGGCGGCTACATCGAGCCGGTTTCGATCTTCGGCTTCACGCTGGCCGAGCAGCGCGTCCTGATCATCATCGTCTGCATTCTGGTCTTCGCCGGACTGGAATTGATGGTCACCTACAGCCGCATGGGAAAAGCGATGCGCGCGGTGTCACAGAACATCGAGTGCTGCGCGGTGGTCGGCATCGACGTGCCCCAGGTCGCGCTGCGGACATTCATCCTGGGCGCCTGCCTGGCGGCGTTGTCCGGCGTGCTGACGGCGCCGGTGAATGTCAGCGTCTATGGCGGGATGGGCGAGATCATCACCTTCAAGACCTTGCCGGTGATCATCATGGGCGGGCTCGGCAACGTCCGTGGCACCTTCTTCGCGGCGATGATCCTCGGCATCGCGGAAAGTCTGGTGGCGACCTATGTCGGCCTCCAGTTCCGCGACACCGTCGGCTTTGCGACATTGATGCTCGTACTGATGTGGCGACCGCACGGGATTTTCTCCGCGCAAGCCCGCTTCTGATTGTTCGAGGACAGACGATGTCACCCAACGATCTCTCATTCCCGGCGTCCCGACGCGATCTGCGGCTGCCGTTCGGCGTCGTCCTGGCGCTGGCCGCCTGCTTGGCCCCTTTGTTCCTCGGCAACTACGCCCTGCACGCGATCATCATCGCGCTGATCTTCCTGTTGCCGGCCCACGGCCTCAATCTGCTGGTCGGCTATACCGGCCTGTTGTCGCTGGCGCAGGCGGCGTTCTTCGGTATCGGCGCCTATACGTCCGGCCTGATGGCCGTCCGTTTCGGCACGCCCTTCTATCTGAATTTCCTCGCGGCGGGGTTGCTCGCCGGGGCCATCGCCCTGCCTCTCGGCATTCCAGCACTCAGGCTGCGCGCCACTTCCTTCGTGATGTGCACGCTTGGCTTTGTCATCATCGGGCAGGCGATCGCCAAGAACTGGATCGGCCTCACCCGCGGTGACATGGGTCTGTCGGGCATTCCAAAACCGTATTTCGCGCTTGGGCCGGCATCATTCACCGTCTCCGGGACGACGGGTTTCTATTACCTGGTGCTGGTCATCGCCGTGATCGGCACGCTCGCGGCGTATCTGATCGTGCGGTCGGCGGCCGGGCGCAACATGGTTGCCATTCGCGAGAACGAGACGCTGGCCGAATCCGTCGGTATCCCGACCTGGCGCTACAAGCTGGTGGTGTTCATGATCAGCGCTGCCTTTGCCGGTTTGGGCGGAAGCATCTATGCGCATTACCTGACGGTGGTCAGCCCGCTCACGTTCCAGATGTACTATTCGACGACGATGCTCATCATCGTGCTCGGCGGCGGTGCGGGAACGATTTCGGGTGTCGTGTTCGGCAGCCTCCTGTTCGTCGGGCTCTCCGAAGCCCTTCGCGTCGCGCCCGAAGTCCGGATGATCGCCTACGGACTCAGCCTGCTGGCGCTGGTGTTCTGGTTCCCGAAAGGGTTTGCCCCGCTGATCGATCGCTTCTGGTCGTTTTTGGGGGCGCGCAAATGACCGGTTTGCCGATTCTCGAAATCTCCGGATTGAACAAATCCTACGGCGCGGTGCGCGCGGTCGATGACGTCAGTCTGCATGTCAATCGCGGCGAGATCTGCGGGCTCATCGGCCCGAACGGCTCGGGCAAGTCGACCTTTTTCGACTGTGCGACCGGTCTCTCCAGGCCGAATGCCGGGATGGTGAAACTCGACGGTCAGGATATCACGGGATGGTCGCTCAACCGTATCGCCCGCGAGGGCCGTATGTTGCGCTCGTTCCAGAAGACGGTGGTGTTCAGTGCCCTCGATGTTGAGGAAAATCTCGTCATCGCGGGGCAGATGTTCACCTTTCCGGGCCTCTGGTCCACCTTCAGTATCGGTGCGATGGCGCGGGCTCGGGTCGAGGCGTTGCGGGAACGCGCGCGCGAATTCATCAAGATCGTCGGACTCTGGGATGTGCGGCATCAGCCCGCCGGAAAGCTGTCGGGCGGCCAGCAGAAGCTGATTCAGTTTGCCTCGATGCTGATGCCGGAGCCGAAACTGATCCTGCTCGACGAGCCGATGGCCGGCATCAATCCGAAACTGATCGAGCGCGTCGTCGAGAGCATCCGCTTCGCCAATCAGAAATTCGGCGTCAGTTTTCTGGTGATCGAGCACAACATCGATGTCGTTACCGACATCTGCGAACGCATCGTCGTGCTCGATCAGGGGCGCAAGCTGGCGGAGGGGACACCCGACGAAATCGTTCGCAACCAGGCGGTGCGGGAGGCCTATCTCGGTGGTTGATCCCAGTCTCTCGATCAAGGGTCTGCGCGCGGGCTATGGTTCGCTGGATATCCTCAACGGCGTTGACCTCGACGTACCGCAGGGGCAGTTTGTCGCGCTGATGGGGCCGAACGGCGCGGGCAAGTCGACGCTGCTGAAGTCGCTCTATGGCATGACGACGATCAAGGGCGGCAGCATCGAATGGCAGGGCAAGAATATCGCCGGCTACAAGTCGCGGGCGATCCTTGCCGAAGGCATCGCTTTCGTACCGCAGGGCCGCTGCAATTTTCCGGTCATGACGATCGACGAAAACCTGCAAATGGCTGCCTATACGCTTCGCGATGCCAGGGTGAAGTCGGACCGGGACTATGTCTATGACCTGTTTCCGATCCTCAAGGCGCGACGCAACACGCTGGCGGGCAACATGTCCGGCGGCGAACAGCAACTGCTGGAAGTGGCGATGGCCGTCTTGCAACGGCCGAAGATCCTGCTGGTCGACGAACCTTCGGTCGGTCTTTCTCCCGCGGCCATTGCCATCGTCTTCAACGAGCTTCTGCGCATCAATGCCGGTGGACAAACCATCCTGCTGGTCGAGCAGAACACCAAGAAGGCAATGGAAGTCGCGCACCGCGCGGTGATCCTGCGTCTCGGCAAGGTGATCTGGGACGGCAGGCCCGCGGATATCACCCATGATGAACTCGGCGAGCTGTTCCTGACCGGCCGGATGCGGGGCGAGACCAAAGCCGAACACTGATCATCGTTCAGAGGAAACTACCGTGACCATCTTCGTACCTGCCGCGCGTGTGTCGCGCATCAAGATTTCCCCGACGACGGCCGCCGCCGCGCGCGTCCGCGAGTTGAAGGCTGCCGGCCACGACATCGTCGATATGACGATTGGAGAGCCGGATTTCGACACCCCGGACCACGTCAAGGCCGCAGCCCATGCGGCGATCGACAGGGGCGAGACCAAGTATACCGCCGTCAATGGTACGCCAGCCCTGCGCGCTGCGATCATGTCCGACTACAACCGCCGCCTTGGACTGGATTATTCGGAAGGCGAGATCTGTGTCGGCGGCGGCGCCAAGCAGATCCTTTTCCTGGCATTGATGGCAAGCGTCGAGGAGGGCGCGGAAGTCATCATTCCCGCGCCCTATTGGGTATCATATCCCGACATGGTGATCGCCAACGACGGCAAGCCGGTCATCGTTGCCTGCTCCGAGAATGTCGGCTTCAAACTGACCCCGGCCGCGCTGGAGGCGGCGATCACGCCGCGGACGCGATGGTTGATCCTGAATACGCCCTCGAACCCGACCGGCGCCGCCTATGATCGAGCCGAACTCGAGGCACTGGGCGAGGTGCTGCTCCGCCATCCGCATGTCATGGTGCTGTCCGACGACATCTATGATCAGATCTGGTTCCGCGACGAGCCGATGACGACGCTTGCGGCTGCCGCGCCAAGCTTGAAGGATCGCATCCTGCTCACCAATGGCGTCTCGAAATCATACGCCATGACCGGCTGGCGCATCGGCTATGCGGCCGGTCCGGCCGGGCTGATCGCGGCTATCAACAAGCTGCAGTCGCAGATGTCGTCCTGTCCGTCGTCGATCAGTCAGGCAGCCGCAGCACACGCGCTTGCCAGCGAGCAGACTTTCGTCGGCGAAAGTGTCAAGCTCTACCGGGAGCGCCGCGACTATGCCTGCGCTCGCCTCAACGCCGTGCCTCATTTGCGCTGCCTGGTGCCGGACGGTGCGTTCTATCTCTATCCGAGCTGCGCGGGTGCCATCGGCAAGGTCACTCCGGAAGGCAAGACGATCGGCAGCGATCTCGACTTCGTCCTCTATCTCCTCGACAAGGGTGGGGTCGCGTCGGTCCATGGCGCGGCCTATGGGCTTTCTCCCTATTTCCGGCTGTCGACCGCGACATCGATGGAGATGATCAAACAGGCATGCGATCGCATCGAGAGGGCCTGCGCCGAGCTGCGCTGAGGCTGCAGCGCCCTAACCTGGGGCGCCTTGTTCTCTTGCCGCGATCGCCCTAGTGTTTCGGTTCACACGGCGATCCGGCGGTCCATGAGCGTTGATTTCACAAAACTGAAGAGCTTCGTGAAGATCGTCGATGCCGGCAGCGTATCTCGCGCCGCCAGCCTCTTGCGTACCGCTCAGCCCGCGCTATCCCAGCAGGTAGCGGCGCTCGAGAGCCATTTCAAGCACAAGCTTCTCACGCGCAGCAATACCGGCATCACGCCGACAGAGGCCGGTCTCGTTCTGTACCGACACGCACAATTGCTGTTGAAGCAGATCGAGCAGGCAAAGATCGACATCGACAAATCCTCAAAATCGCTGGCCGGGCGGGTTTCGATCGGCCTTGCGACTTACTCGACGTCGAGTGCGTTGTCGCTGCCGATCCTCAAGGAGATGAAGGCGCTTCATCCCCAGATCATCGTTCATATCAACGATAGCTTCGGCCATGTGCTGAGCGAATTGATCATGACCGGCAGGATGGACATGGCCATCATTTACGGTTCGGAACCGATCAAGGGGGTCACATTGCGGCCCTTGTTTCGGGAAGAACTGTTTCTGGTATCGCCCCCAGGTACCAAATTCGACAAACCCGCGACCGAATCGCTGCCGCTTTCGGCGCTTGCCGATGTGCCGCTGCTATTGCCGAGCAGGGGGCACTTCCTGCGCCGTCTGATCGACGAATCCCTGGCCCGGGCGCGTGTCGTCCCCAACGTGGTCTCCGAAATCGAATCGGTTTCGTCGCTAGGGGCAGCCGTCATGGACGGCCTTGGTTCGACGATACTTCCGGCTTCGGTCGCCGCCAGCGCTTCAAGTTTTGTCGGGGCCGACATCAGGCGCCTGGCGCGCCCCGTGATCGAGGCAACGGTATCACTTTGCACATCGGATCACCTTCCGTTGTCGGAACCTGCACTGGCCGTCCGGTCCGTCCTTCTCGACGTGGTCGAGAAGCTCATGCGCAAGCACCCGCAAGGAATCCGGACGGCGCCATAAGCAAAGTCTATGGCGGCAGACCGCACTTGTGTTGGCTGGTCCGCCTCGCATCTCCTAACCTTCAAGTGACACAGCCGGATTCTGGTAGTCCGAGTTCGATGATTCGATCGGATCAATCGGAACCCTATGCACGCCGGCTGCAAGACTGTCGCTTCGAGGAAACAATGGCCAAGCTCGCATTTGATACCGGGGGCACCTTCACCGATTTTGCCCTTCTCGACGACGACGGCGAATTGCATCTGCACAAGGTGTTGAGCACGCCGAAGAACCCGGCAGAGGCGGTGGTGCAGGGCGCGACCGAGCTGCTCGACCGGTTTGGCAGCGTTATCGATCTCGCAAAACTTCAGGTGCTCGGCGCCACCACCGTCGTCACCAATGCCGTTCTCGAACGCAAGGGTGTGGAAACCGGCTTCATCTCGACGGCCGGCTTCCAGGACATGCTGCGCATCCGCAACGAGGGCCGCTACGATCTCTATGACCTGAACCTCAGATATCCCGATCCGCTGGTGACGCGCGCCAACAGCTTTGGCGCCGAGGAGCGCATGACCGCCGATGGCGCCGTCGTCACTGAACTGAAGGAAGATACTGTCCGGGAGATCGCCGGACGGCTGCGCAGCAAGGGCATCAAATCCGTCGCCGTCTGCCTGCTGCACGCCTACAAATACCCGAAACACGAACAGCGCATTGCCGCGTTGCTGCGGGAAGAAAGCCCCGACATCTTCGTGTCGCTTTCCTCGGAGGTTTGTCCTGAAGTGCGCGAGTTCGATCGCGCTTCGACGACCGTGGTCAACGCCTATACCCGTCCGCAGATGGCCGGGCATGTCGACCACCTTCAGCGCGAATTCGCCAACAAGGGGATCTTCCAACAGGTGTTATGGATGACGTCGTCCGGCGGCCTCGTTCCGAGCCTGCGCGCGGCCGAACTACCTGTTCGCCTGATCGAATCAGGTCCGGCTGCTGGAGCGGTCGCAGCCGCCGAGTTCGGCAGAACGGCTGGTGAGGCCAGCGTGCTGTCTTTCGATATGGGCGGCACCACCGCCAAGCTCTGCCTGATCCCGAATGGCGAGCCGACCGTCGGCACCGACCTCGAAGTGGCGCACTACCAGCGCTTCCGCAAAGGGTCCGGTTTTCCGCTCAAGATCCAGTCGATCCAGATGATCGAGATCGGCGCGGGTGGCGGATCCATCGCGGCGAAGAATCCGCTCGGTCTTCTCGATGTCGGCCCGCGCTCGGCCGGCGCGCTTCCGGGTCCGGCAGCGTACCAGCGCGGCGGCACGGAGCCGACCGTCACCGATGCCGACATCCTGCTCGGCTATATGGGGGTTGAATCCTTTGTCGGGGGCTCGTTCAAGGTCTCGAAGGATGCGGCCCGAGAGGCGATGGAAAAGCTTGCGGCCTCGCTGGACGTCAGCGTTGACCGCTGCGCCTGGGGCATCCATGACCTCGTCGATGAATCCATGAGCAAGGCGGCGGCCATGCATGCGACCGATCTTGGCGTCGATCCCCGCTCGCTGCCGATGGTGGCCTTCGGCGGCGCCGGTCCGGTCCACGCCTACGGGATCGCCCGCAAGCTCGGCATCAAGCGTATCATCTGCCCGACAGGAGCCGGGGTCACGTCGGCCATCGGGCTCCTCATTGCCCCGGTTGCTGTGGATCTGTCCGCCAGTTTTCCGATGGGCGTGGACAATTGGGATTTTGACCAGATGCGGCGGCTGCTCGACGATCTGGCCGCACAAGGGGCCGAAGTCGTCAGCGCCGCCGGCGTCGCGAAAGAGGCGATCACCAACCGCTACACCGTCGACATGCGCTATGTCGGGCAGGGTCATGAGATTACGGTCGCGCTACCTGACCACCGTCTCCGGAAGGACGAGTTTCTCTGGCAGCTCCTGGATAATTTCACCAGGCTCTACCGCGAGCTGTTCGGCCGCACCGTATCGGCTTCCGTCGAGGTCATTACCTGGCGACTTCGTTCCAGCGGCGGCAAGGACCAGGTCACCCGCCCGCATCAGGCGCAGGTCGCCGTCGCCCTAAAGGGCAAGCGATCGGTCTATTTCAACGAACCTGGCGCCTACGTCGAGACGCCGGTCTACGACCATTACAAGCTGCCGCTCGATCAGCCGATCAAGGGTCCGGCCATTATCGAACAGCGCGAGTCGACGGCCGTCGTTGGCCCGAGCGGCACCGCTCATGTCGACGGGCACGGCAATCTCGTGATCAACATTCTCTGAGGACGACGCGCGATGTCGAAAAATACCCCCGATTTCAATGATCCGATCAATCTCCAGGTGATGTGGAATCGCCTGATCTTCATCGCCGATCAGGCTGACACGGTTCTCGGGCGCACCGCCTTCTCGCCGATCGTGCGCGAGAACCACGATTATGTGACGGTACTGCTGGACAGTCGAGGCCGGGCGCTTGCCCAGTGCACGTGGTCGATACCGGTGTTCATCACCTCGCTGCCGGTCGCGGCGCAAAAATATTTCCTGCCGAAGTTTCCGGCCGAAACGCTGCGGGAAGGCGATGTGCTCGCCACCAACGACCCCGAAATCGGCACCGGTCATCTGCCCGACGTCACCATGATCACGCCGATCTTCAAGAAGGGCAAGGTCGTCGCCTATGCCGGCTCGATCGCGCATCTGCCCGATGTCGGCGGAAGGCCGCTGCATTCGGAGGCGAGCGACATCTTCGAAGAAGGCATTCGCTTCCCGATCGTCAAGCTGCACAAGGCCGGCGTTCCCAACCAGGACGTCCTTGATATCATCGCCGCATCCGTGCGCCTGCCGACCGAAGTGCTCGGCGATCTCGAGTCGATGGTCGCGGCGAACAATGTCATGGGGCGCGAACTCCTGAAATTCCTCGATGAATATGACCTCGACGAGATCGATGATCTCGCCGACGCCATCCATTCGCGGTCGGAGGCGCAGACCCGCAAGGCCATCCGGCAATGGCCGAACGGCACCTACACGGCCGAGGTGCTGCTGGACGGCTACGATACCGACGTCAAGCTGAAGGCGGCCGTGATCGTGCGGGACAATTCCATCCATGTGGACTATGCCGGTTCTTCAGATCAGGTGCTGCACTCGATCAATTGCCGGACCAACTACCGTTATGCCCATTCGGTCTATGCCTTGAAATGCCTGCTTGACCCGGACACGCCGAACAACGAGGGCTGCATCACCCCGATCACCGACGAAGCGCCGGAGGGCTCGATCCTCAATCCGAACGCATGGACGGCTGGCAATTCGCGCAACCTGATCGGCCACGTCATTCCCTCGCTGATTTTCAAGGCGCTTGAGAACGTGGTTCCGGACAAGGTCATGGGCGACAGCGGCGGCGCGCCGATATGGGCCGCCAATTGCGTCGGCCAGCGCGACGATGGCACGCAATATGGCTCGGTGCAGAACTTCCATGGCGGGCAGGGCGCGCGTTCGGAGATCGACGGTCTCGACACGCTGAGTTTTCCTTCGAACTGCAAGGTGACGGCGATCGAGATGTTCGAGATCGCCGTACCTGTTCTGACCGAGTGCAAGGAGCTGATTCCGGACTCGGGCGGCGCCGGCAAATATCGCGGTGGCCTCGGCCAGCGCGTCGTGCTGCGCAATCTCGGCAAGGGTCCCATGAGCATCTACCTGGCCTCGGAGCGCGTACGGCATCCCTGCTTCGGGGTTGTGGACGGCCAGTCCGGGAGTGCCGGCAAGGTGCAGAAAAACGGCCAGCCGCAATTTCCGAAGGGTAAGGTCGTGCTGAAGACCGGTGAGCGGCTGGAAGTCGAAACGCCAGGCGGCGGCGGATGGGGCAGGACGTCCGAGCGCGCTTGGTGAGCTGCTCGAACTCGATCTCGCCGAGGGGTTGATCACACCCGAGGCGGCCAAGGAAATTTACCGCTACACTCGCTCGACGCCGCGCGGCCGCCGAATAGGAGAACTGATGGGTCTGATCGACGGGAAAATAGCACTCGTCACCGGTGCCGGAACCGGCATCGGTCGGGAAGCTTCCATTCTGCTGGCGCGCGAAGGCGCGACTGTCGTTCTCACCGGGCGCCGGATCGAACCGCTTGAGGACGTCGCGGTGGAGATCAAGAAGCAAGGCGGCAAGGCGATCAGCCGGTCCCTCGATATCGAGTCTCGTGCGGCGATATTCGAAGCGGTTGCGTCGGTCGGCGCCAATGTCGGTACGATCGACATTCTCGTGAACAATGCCGGCAGCGCCAGCAAGGTGTTGAACGCCCGGTTCATCGGCGAGGAGGAATGGAACGCCACGGTGAACGTCAATCTCACCGCGGTGTTCAACCTCACCCAGGCAGTGCTTGCCCGGCATGATCGCAAAGGGCGAGGGCACGATCATCACGGTCTCGTCGCTGGCGGCCCTCAATCCGAACCTGCTGGGCGGCGCCGCCTATGGCGCGGCGAAGGCGGGAGTGAAGAACTTCATGACCTTCCTGCACAACACCTACCGCAACCAGGGCATCCGCGCGACGACGATCCTGCCCGGTGAGACCAATACGCCGATCATGGATAATCGCGCCCGCCCGCCGCTCGAAAGCGAGCGCGCAGCGATGCTCGATCCACATGACGTGGCCCGGGCGGTGCTGCTCTGCGCCAGCCTGCAAAGGGGTGCCATGATCCCCGAACTACAGATTTGCCCGACCTTCTCGCGCGATACGTCAAGCGATATCGAGACTGCGCGATGGGTGGGGGCACCGGACGACACGCCCGACAAGCCAAAAAGATAGACCGGAAGGAACGGCCATGAACGGAGCGAAGCTGCGCGAGCGCCTGTCAAAGGGCGAAGCGATCACCATGTTCAACCCCCACCACGTATCGCCTGGCCTTGCGGTTCGGCTGGTGGAGCTCGGCGCCGATTCGATCTTCGTCGATTGCGAGCACGGTTCGTGGGGTTTCGAGGATGTGCGCATTGCCGCGCAGGTCATTCGCGGCGCCGGCGGGGCCGCGATCGTGCGGCCGGATTCGCATCAGCGTTCGCTGCTGATCCGCTATCTGAACGCAGGCGCGGATGGGCTGATGGTGCCGATGGTCGATACCGCGGCTCAGGCCCGTGCCATCGTCGACGCGGTTCGCTACGCCTGTCCGGCCGATCACGAAAAGCGGCTGGTGGTCTCGATGGTCGAGACGCTGGAGGCCATCGACAATATCGACAAACTGCTCGCGGTCGAGGGGATCGACGTATTTTTCATCGGACCCGGCGACCTGTCGCAAAACATGGGATATCCCGCCGGCTCCTGCCTTCGGTCAGCCCCGGCCGCAAGCCGTCATCGACAAGGTCGGTTTCACCGTCGACAAGATCCGCGCCGCCGGCAAGATCGCCGGTACGCTGGTGACGGCCGACGAGTTGCCGTACTGGCTCGAAAAGGGCGTGCAATTCTTCTACGTCCATTCTGACCCCTTCCTGCGCCTCGGTCTGAACGGTATCAAGAAGTCGCTCGGGCGATGAGCTTTCGCGCTCGAAGCGCAGCACGGGGTCGCTGGATGACATTTGAACTTTTCGAACTGACGGGCAAGAGGGCGCTCGTCACCGGGTCTTCGCAGGGCATTGGCTTCGCGCTTGCGCAAGGCCTTGCCGAACATGGCGCCGAGATCGTCCTCAACGGCCGCGACGCGGCTAAGCTTGATGCGGCCGCGGCGAAACTGTCAGCCGCCGGGCACAAGGTATCGGTGGCCGGCTTCGACGTGACGCATGCGCAAGCCGTCAGGGATGGCGTCGAGGCGATCGAGACGAAATTCCGGTCGCGATCGATATCCTGGTCAACAATGCCGGCATGCAGTTCCGCTCGCCGCTCGAGGACTTTCCCGTCGAGAAATGGGAGCAATTGCTCGCCACCAATATTTCGAGCGCGTTCTATGTCGGTCAGGCCGTCGCGCGTCACATGATCCCGCGCGGCCGGGGCAAGATCATCAACATCGCTTCCGTGCAGAGCGAACTCGCGCGGCCGGGCATCGCGCCTTACACGGCTACGAAGGGCGCGATCAAGAACCTGACCCGCGGCATGTGCGCCGATTGGGCCAAATACGGCCTGCAGATCAACGCGATCGCGCCGGGTTACTTCAAGACCCCGCTCAACCAGGCGCTGGTCGACAATCCGGAATTCTCGAGCTGGCTCGAAAAGCGAACACCGGCCGGCCGCTGGGGAAATGTCGAGGAGTTGGTCGGGGCTGCCGTGTTCCTGTCCGGCAAGGCGTCGTCCTTCGTCAACGGCCATACGCTCTATGTCGATGGTGGGATCACCACCAGTCTTTAGGTCTGCGTCGTTTTAGTGCCTTGAACTGCATGAGATGAATCGTCGCCCGATCGCAAACGCGATACCCGGAGTGCAAAGATGAAAGCCGTCGTCATTCATGCGGCCCGTGATCTTCGGGTCGAGGAGCGGGAGAACGAGTCACCCGGCGCGGGCCAGGTCGAGATCGCCATCGAGGCCGGCGGCATCTGCGGATCGGATCTGCATTATTTCAATCACGGCGGCTTCGGCACGGTGCGGGTGCGCGAGCCGATGATCCTCGGTCACGAGGTCGCCGGGACCATCAAGGCGCTGGGTGCCGCCGTATCGGGACTCGTGATCGGCGACCGCGTCGCGGTGTCTCCGAGCCGGCCCTGCAACGCTTGCGACTATTGCCTGAAGGGCCAGCAGAACCAGTGTCCGAACATGCGCTTCTACGGCAGCGCGATGCCGATGCCGCACATACAAGGCGCGTTTCGCCAGCGCCTGGTCGCTGAGGCCTGGCAGTGCCACAAGGTCGCCGACGGCGTCTCGATCAACGAGGCTGCCTTTGCGGAGCCGTTCGCGGTTGTGTTGCACGCGGTCAACCGCGGCGGATCGCTGCTCGGAAAACGGGTCCTTGTGACGGGATGCGGTCCGATCGGCGCCTTGACGATCATGGCCGCGCGGCTCCACGGCGCGCGGGAAATCGTCGCGACGGATGTCGCGGCCGCGGTTCTGGAGAAGGCGCTGCAGCTGGGCGCCGATCGAACCGTCAATGTCGCCAGCGATCCCGATCAGCTTGGCGCCTATTCTGCCAACAAAGGCTATTTCGATGTCCAGTTCGAAGCGTCCGGCAACGAACGGGCCGTTCGTTCGGGGCTGGAGGTGCTCAAGCCACGCGGCATCCTGGTTCAGCTCGGCCTCGGCGGTGACGTCTCGATTCCGCAGAACATGGTGGTGGCCAAGGAGATCGAAATGCGCGGGACCTTTCGCTTTCACGAGGAGTTCGGTTTGGCCGTCGACCTCATCAACCAAAGGAGAGTGGATTTGACGCCGCTGCTGACCGGCGTCTTTGGACTGGATGAGGCCATGCACGCCTTCGAGGTCGCGGGAGATCGCAATCGATCCATGAAGGTTCAGCTAAAATTCTGAAGCTGCAAGCGATTCCTTAATTCTGTGTGCATGTTAGGCCGATGATCTCGCCTTAAATGGTCACTAAGAGCGCAATTCGACATCGGATAGCCCCAAACGACGAAAGCAACTATAGAGCGGAGACCGCGAAGATTATTGCAATGAGATCGAAGTTCAAAATGCCCGGCGTAGGCCTCCCTGGTGCTCTGCAGGGCTTCGCAGGCAATCAGGTAACGGCTGGCGAAATCGGTAATGGTTAGCGGATAGCAGTAGCGGCGATCGGCCAGCATGAACTCGCCCTTGTAGTCGGCGCACCACAGATCATTGGGCTGATCGCTGGTCGACAACGGTGTGCCGGTAGCTTTGTAGCCGGTCTTGCGTGAGACACCGAAGCGACGGCACAGAGCTGCCATCTTCTCTCCGTCCAGCAGGCCGGCAATGAACTTCAGCCGTTCATCCATAGGATTACACTCCTGCCAGGGCATTTTGCTCTCCTCGCAAAAGGCCCTATTGTGTAACCCATGTCTCCGGAATGAACTGTCACCCTTCTCTCAGGAAGGGCATTGAAGCGGACCTACTTCCCCTGAGCAATCCCATGTCGCTGGCTGGTGGCCTGCAACTTATTCCTGCAGCCGCCGCCGCTTTCTGGCCGCAAGGTGATGCGCCTCAAATACCGTGGCTGGGCCAGTGTCCGACGCTATCGCCAGATTCCAACCGGCGAGGGGTGGACCATGGAAGATCACAGCAACGAGCAATCGTCGTGCATCGAACTCACCGACGAAGAACTGACGACCATCTCTGGTTCGGCAGCGGACATCGCGACTTTTTTCCAGATGCTGTCCAACTGTTTGCGGATGATGTCGGAGACGCAAAAGTCGATCATCGCCAATCTGCGCTAGCGTTCAGCCGTCCGCGGTGTGGACGCGCTCCGGGTGCGGAGTGAACGGCTAACCCGGGCCTATCTCTTGGCTAAATCCCGAGCAACCAGACCGCGAGGATGGTGGCAATCACGGCCAGTCCGCTGATGGTCCATCCCGTGACATAGGCCGGGCCGTCTGCCTCGGGCCGGTCGACCATGGTATCATGCCATTGGTGGTTCATCTGAGCCTCCTTGAAAGCTCTGGCTCCTGTCGGTTAGGCGTTGGCCTGCGGCAAAAGGTTCAGCCATTATTTCGCCCACTGGCTCCGGTGGTCTCTCCGGCCGTGCTAGCGTGGGCTCGGCCGATCGCGCTTGCCGCCCGAGAGCGGAACGGATCGGGGCCTAAGGGATGGAAACAAGAGGGCTAACCCCATGAAAACACGTCCGACCGGCGTCATACCGCCGATGACCACGCCGTTCCGCAAAGACGGCGAGATCGACCTCCAGCAGGTCGCGCCGCAGGTCGAGTGGCTGATCGGGGCCGGCGCCCATGGCATGGCGGCCGGCGGGTCGACCGGCGAGGGCCACACGCTGGACCACGAGGAATATCGCGACCTGATGGCGGCGACGGTCGACGCCGCGAAGGGGCGCGCGCCCGTGATCGCCGGCATCATCGTCGATTCCACGCGCGACGCGATCCGGCGCGGCAAGCTCGTGCGCGACATGGCCGGCGTCGCGGCGCTGCAGGTGACGCCGGTGCATTACCTGTTCAAGCCGGACGACGAGGCGATGGTCAGCCATTTCCGCCGCATGGCCGATGAGACCGGCATGCCCATCATCATCTACAACGTCGTGCCGTGGTCATACCTGTCGCCGGCGCTGCTCACGCGCATCATGAACGAGGTGCCGCTCGTGGTCGGCGTCAAGCAGAGCGCAGGCGACCTGAAGCTGTTCGCCGACCTCATGATGATGGCGCCGGACAAATTGATCTACAGCGCCGTCGATGCGCTGATGTATCCGTCCTATACGCTCGGCGCGCATGGTTCGATCGCGGCGATCCTGAGCGCCGCGCCGCATGCCTCCGTCGCGCTGTGGGACGCCGTCAAGAAGGGTGATCACGCCCGCGCGCTCGACCTGCACAAGAAGCTGCTCACGCTGTGGAATGCGATCGTCTCCGACAACCTGCCGGCCTGCACGCGTTACGCGCAGACTTTGCAGGGCCTGCCAAAAACCTTCTCGCGCGCGCCGATGCCGGAGGCTTCGCCGGCGCAGCAGGCCGCGATCGCAAAGGCGCTGGAGGGGCTGGGGGCGCTTGGCGGCAGGCGCGTCGAGGCGGCGGAATAGGCGCGCGCTCCCACCCAAATCAGAAACGACAACCAGCAAGAAGGGGCAGCGACCTGCCATGAAAGATTTTGCCGGAAAAATCGCCGTGATCACCGGAGGCGGCACGGGCATGGGCCGCGAGCTGGCGCGCCAGCTCGTGGCCGAAGGCTGCAATGTCGCGATGTGCGATGTCTCGGCCGACAACATGGCGGAGACCAAACGTCTCTGCGAGGTCGAGAAGCTGCCGCAGGGGTTGCGCGTCACGACGCATGTCGCCGACGTCTCGATCGAGGACCAGCTCAAGCGGTTCCGCGACGAATTGATCGACCAGCAGAAAACCGATCATGTCCATCTGTTGTTCAACAATGCCGGCATCGGCGGTGGCGGCAGCCTGTTCACCAACACGCGCGAGCAGTGGGAGCGCACCTTCAACATCTGCTGGGGCGGCGTCTATCTCGGCGTCCGCACCTTCCTGCCGCTGCTCGTGAAGGCCGACGAGGCGCACATCGTCAACACTTCCAGCGTCAACGGCTTCTGGGCTTCCATCGGCATGGGTGTGCCGCACACCGCCTATAGCGCCGCGAAATTCGCCGTGAAGGGATTTTCGGAAGCCCTGATCAACGACCTCCGGCTCAACGCGCCGCATGTCAAATGCTCGGTCGTGATGCCCGGCCATATCGGCACCTCGATCGTGTCGAATACGCGCCAGGTCCAGAACGGCGCGGACCGCCTCTCGCCGAACGAATTGGTGCAGGCGCGCCAGCGGCTGAAGGGGATGGGCGTCCCGGTCGAGACCATGTCCGACGACGAGATCCAGCAGCGCGCGTTCGATCGCGCGCGCGCTTTCCGCGACGAAGCGCCGACCACGGCGGCGCAGGCGGCGAAAATCATCCTCGACGGCGTCAAGGCGGAGCGCTGGCGCATCCTGGTCGGCGACGATGCCAACAAGCTCGACGAACTCGTGCGGCAGGCGCCGGAGAAGGCCTATACGTCCGAATTCTATGAGAACCTGATCAAGACCGTCGGCTGGCGCGTCGGGTGAAATCACTCCAGCCCTCATGGTGAGGAGGCGCGAAAGCGCCGTCTCGAACCATGAGGCCCCGCTGTCGGCCTCATCCTTCGAGACGCGCTTCGCGCTCCTCAGGATGAGGGGAAAAAGCTGCTCGCGGCGCTGGCTTCTTGGTCAGCGCGCACTCACCCGATACGCGAGCCGGCTGTGGCCCGCGCAATAGGGCAGGCCCTCGATCGGCGTGTTGCCGCAGAAGCAGAAATCCTCTTGTCCCGGGGTCGAGATCGGCCAGCGGCAGGTTTCCTTGCTGAGCTCGAACAGCGAGCAGGTATGGCCGTTGTGGATCGGCGCCGCGGTCGTCTCAGGCTCGGGCTTCGAGGGGAACGACTTCAAGAGGATCTGCCGGAGTCTTTGTGCGCCGCGCGGCCGCGGGGCGCTCGCAGGCTCCTTCTTCACGGTCCGGATGACGCCGCCATTGTCGCGGACCAGACAGAGGCGGGAGATCTTGCCGATGACGGCATTGCGACTGACGCCGATCTCGGCGGCAATCTCGCGGCAGGAGAGGCCGGCTTGAAAATGGATTTTCAGGGCTTCAACGCGTTCGGTCGTCCAGGTCTGAATAATTGAGGGCATGAGTTTGGTTCCAAGTTTGATCCTGATCGGATCGTCTTGGCCGTGCCGGACCGGATCTGCCGCGCCAACGCCTTAACCCTCACGCCTTGCCATTGTCACGGATGGAAAGCAGCCCGTCCTTGATGGCGAGCCTGATGCCTTCTTCGATCAGCGTCCTGGCGACGCCGGGGACGCTGGTTCCGTGGGTGCCCTGTCTCACAAGCTTCTCGAGATAGGTAATGGTCGAAAGCGCCAAGGTGACGGGAACGCGGTCAGTCTCGGCTTTCTCGGTGGCCATGCCAAACGCTAGTCCGTTACGCGTGTACAGAAAAGTATCTATTAAGACTCTATTAGGATACGATAAAATGATGCAGCTCGTCAAGCAGATGTAGTTAAACCATTGAATTTACATGTGAATGCCGAAATGCCCAAAGCCGACCACCACCTCGTTTGAGAGGACGGCCGGCCGGGCCTGCTCAGGACATCAAAAAGGGAGATTCGCGATTGGTGCGGACGAGCCGCGAACGCCGGAGCGATGCTCTTCAGATCGCGCGTTCATCGAAATGCGATCGCATGCGGTCGACGGCGCGATCCCGTTGGGGAAAAGGGATCGCGCCGTCCTGAGAACTCAAGTGGCGGTTCACTCAGTGCTGTTTTGCTTGAACGCCTTGTTTAGTGTCTTGTCAGTCTCTTGTCAGTGTCTTGTCAGTGTCTTGCGCTCTTGATCGACACGCTGGTCTTCGGGCTCGATTGAAGGGTCTGAAATACGACGCAATATTTGTCGGTGAGCTCCGCGAGCTGATCGAGCTCTGCGGCACCGACATCGGCGTCGACCTCGAACGACAGCCGGATTTCCCTGAATCCTACCGGGACGTCAGCACTCACGCCGAGCGTGCCCCTGAGGTCGACGTCGCCCTCGGCGCTGACAACGACCGATCTCACGGCGATGCCGAGCACGGCCGCGGCCGCGCGCATCGAAACGCCTGCGCAGGCGATCAGCGCTTCCAGCAGCATGTCGCCGGAGCAAAGCTCGAGGCCGCTTCCGCCGCATTTGGGATGAATGCCGGCCAGCGCCAGTCCGCGTCCGGTCTCGACCTTGCAGGTCACGGCGGATTCGTCCGCCGTGCCCTTGGCCCGCAGGGTGAGAAGGGCCGCCCTGGCATCGCCGGCATAGCGCTCCCGGATCGGGCCTTGCGTGTTCTTGAACGTTACGAGATCCATGAAGTCATTCTCCTTGCTTGGTCATGCCTCTCCTGTCGCCCGCGCCGGTCGCCGGCCAAGGAGCAGGGGAGATTGGGTTTGTTGAATGCGGGGTGTGGACGCTCAGAGCAGCTCGGGCAGGAGCCCAAGGATCGACGCGATCAGAAGCATCAGCGTCCACACCGGAGGACTACTCAGCCATCGCGACACCGGAGCCTCCCAGTTCAGCCGGAAAATCCTTCAGCTTCGGCAAGCCGTCCTTCATCGGCAGCACCGTCTCGGCATAGTTGACGTGCACGCCCGGCGTGAATTTCAACGAAGGGATCGTCGCCGCATAGACGTCGACCAGGCCGAGCGGCGGATGGTCGGTCATGAGGTGACCGCCGCAGCGCTTGCAGTACTGGCGGTGGCTCGTCTCGGTCTTCACGAACTTGCCGAGGTACTCGGCGCCCTTGGTGACGCGCACGTTCTGCGGCTTCCACAGCGTGAAGGCGTTGACGGGCGCCGCCGACCAGGAGCGGCAGGAGGAACAGTGGCAATAGCCCATGGCTTCAGGCGCGCCCTGCACCTCGATTTCAACCGAGCCGCAAAAGCATTTTCCCTTGTGTGTCGTCATCTCTGATAGGTCCTCGTGGCGTTTGACGGGATTGGATTGTCGTCCGCATCCTTCTCGCGCATTCGGTGCACGAACAGAATGACCGCGCGTCTGCATCGCATGATGCAGCGTCCGCTGCAGCTTGGTGTCGCTTGATAGTGCGTCCGGATCGCTTGACAGGGCGTCCGCAGGCGTCGACGGCGCTGGCGTTTCCTTGAACAAAACCCCATTTCCGGAGACTTACCTGGATGATCCCCGATTTCTCCGTTTCCTGAAGGGCCCGAGCCGTGGCGACCGATACCCTGTCCGATGTTCTCAAAAGCGTGCGGCTCACGGGCGCCGCCTATTTCGAGATTGCCGCGCAGGAGCCGTGGTCGGTGCATTCGCCGGCGCGCGAATTGATCCTGCCAAAAATCCTGCCGGGCGCCGATCGTCTCATCGCCTATCATGTCGTGACCTCGGGCCGCTGTTTCGCGAGCCTCGACGGCGGCGAGGCCGTGCCGCTCGAAGCCGGCGAAGTCGTGCTGTTCACCAACGCCGATCCGCATGTGATGGCGAGCGCTGCCGGCATGCGCGCGGAGCCGCCGAGCGCCGACATGATCGACGTCGCGGAAGCCGGCCTCTTGCCGTTCCACATCAACCTGATGAACGGCGGCGCGGTGTCGGCCAAACTCGTCTGCGGCTATCTCGCCTGCGACGCAAGACCCTTCAATCCCTTGCTGGACGCACTGCCGCCGATGCTGAAGGCCGGTGACATCAGGCGCAACGATACCGGCTGGATCGGGCAGTTCATCCATTTCGCGGTCGCGGAGGTCGCCGAAAAACGCGCCGGCAGCGAAAGCATCCTGACCAAGCTAAGCGAGTTGATGTTCATCGACGTGGTGCGGCGCTACATCGAGACGCTGCCGCCGCACGATAGCGGCTGGCTTGCGGGCTTGCGCGACCCCGCGGTCGGCAATGCGCTGGCGCTGATCCATGCACGGCCGTCGTTCAACTGGACCATCGAAGGATTGGCGCGCCAATGCGGCACCTCGCGCTCCGTGATGGCCGAGCGGTTCGTGCGGCTCGTGGGCATGCCGCCCATGCATTATCTGGCGAAGTGGCGGATGCAGGTGGCGTCCGAGATGCTCAACCGCGGCAATTTCAACATGGCGACAATCGCCGCCGAGATCGGCTACGAATCCGAGGCCGCCTTCAGCCGCGCGTTCAAGAAGATGACGGGCGTGACGCCGTCGGCCTGGCGGCAGGGCG
>CAWHQY010000085.1:0-20755 GCA_963831505.1 uncultured Alphaproteobacteria bacterium
TGTGCGGCGGGGCGAACGCTATTCCGTGCGCCGCCATTGTTTTGACCTCTTCCATGACCGCTGCGGTATGGAGCAGTGCTTTGGAAGGGATACAGCCAACGTTGAGACAGACACCACCGAGGGTTGGGTAGCGTTCTACCAAAACCGTCATCATGCCGAGATCGGCGGAACGAAATGCTGCGGAATAGCCGCCGGGCCCCGCGCCGAGGACCAGCATTTCGCATTCGACATCGGAGCCGCCGGCATGGGTTGCCGCGACAGGGATCGGAGTGCCAGATACTGCGGCTCCACGACCTCCCGATGGCGCGACTGGTGCCGCCCCGCTAACTCCCGTTTGCAAGGTCAGGATGAGGCTGCCAGCGCTGACTTTGTCGCCGATTTTGCGCCTTCATCTCCTTGACGATACCGCCTGCCGGCGAAGGCACCTCCATCGATGCCTTGTCGGATTCAAGCGTGATCAGTGGTTGTTCCGGCTGGACCGCGTCGCCGTTCTTCACCGCCACTTCGATGATCGGCACGTCTTTGAAATCACCGATTTCGGGAACGCGCACCTCGATCACTTCGTAAACGCCGGACGCTGCGCCATAGTCCGCAACCGGCGCGCCTTCGCCCGACGCGGCACCCTCACCTTTCACGCTCTGCTTGGGTGCAACACCGGCTGGCGCTGCTTCTGTTTCCGCAACAAGAATAAGCGAGCCTTGTGAAACCTTGTCGCCCACCTTGATCATCAATTCTTTGACCACGCCGTCGAGCGGCGATGGCACGTCCATCGAGGCCTTGTCGGACTCGAGCGTAATCAGGGCCTGCTCGGTCGTGACTCGATCGCCCGGACGCACCAGAACGTCGATCACCGGGACGTTCTTAAAATCGCCGATGTCAGGGACTTTGACGTCGATTAGATTTGCCATCGCTGATTTCCCTATACGAGGGCACGGCGCATGTCGGTGAGCAGACCGCCGAAATGGGCGTTGAAGCGCGCCGCGGCGGCGCCGTCGATGACGCGGTGGTCCCACGACAGCGACAATGGCTGATACAGCCGCGGCACGAACTGCTTGCCGTCCCATACCGGCTTCTCGAACGAACGGCAGGCGCCCATGATCGCGACCTCGGGTGCATTGATAATCGGCGTGAAATAAGTGCCGCCGATGCCCCCGAGACTGGAAATCGTGAAGGTGCCACCCTGCATTTGGTCGGGCTTGAGCTTGCCATCACGCGCGAGCTTCGCCAGGTCGCCCATCTCCTTGGCGATCTCGACCACACCCCTCTTGTCGGCATCACGGATCACGGGCACGACAAGTCCTTGCGGCGTGTCGGCAGCAAAGCCGATGTGGTAGTATTTCTTCAGGATCAGATTGTCCCCCTCAAGCGAGGCATTGAACTCCGGAAATTTCTTCAACGATGCAACCGCGGCCTTGATCATGAAGGCCAGCATGCTGACGCGCACGCCGGATTTCTCATTTTCCTTGTTGAGCTGCTTACGAAACTCCTCGAGTTCGGTGATGTCGCATTCGTCGTGATTGGTGACGTGCGGGATCATCACCCAGTTGCGATGTAGGGTCGGCCCGGAAATTTTCTTGATGCGCGACAGTGGTTTCGATTCGATCGGGCCGAATTTAGCGAAATCGACCTTGGGCCAGGGCAATAGCCCAAGACCTGCGCCGGGCGCCGACGGCCCCGGAGCAGCGGTGGCCGCCACGGGGGTGGCGCTGAAATTGAGGACATCCTCAGGAAGGATCCGGCCGCGTCTACCACTGCCCCTGACCTGGCGCAGATCGATGCCACGTTCGCGCGCAAGCTTTCGCACCGACGGACCGGCATAGGGTATATCGAAAGCTGCATCGGGAACGGGTGCGGCGGGAGCTGGCAAAGACGCAACCGTCGGCCTTGGTGCGGGCGCAAGTGGCGGCGTCGCAGCGGAGGCCACGCTCTGCGCCGGTGTTGAGCGCGCGGCTTCCGTCGTCAACGTAAGAATGACTGAGCCTTCGCTGACGCGGTCTCCGATCTTGATTTTCAACTCGGCGACGACCCCGCCGAACGGCGAAGGCACTTCCATCGAAGCTTTGTCGGATTCGAGAGTGATCAGGGGCTGTTCCGGCTGGACTGTGTCGCCGGGTTTGACCGAGACCTCGATTATTGGCACGTCTTTGAAGTCGCCGATATCGGGTACTCGCACCTCGGCAACACCGCTGGGCGCGCTCGTCGGCGCCGGGGGTGGTGTTACAGCCGGCTTTAACAGGCTCGGCAGCCGAGCCCGCGCCCTCGACCTGCAGCACAGAGGATCGGCGTGCCCTGGCTTACCCGGTCGCCCATCTTCACCACCAGCGACTTCACAAGACCTGCCGACGGCGAAGGCACTTCCATCGAGGCTTTGTCGGACTCCAGCGTTATGAGTGGCGCTTCCGCTTTCACGCGATCGCCGACCTTCACCGCAACTTCGATGATCGGGACGTCCTTGAAATCCCCAATGTCCGGAACGGCAACTTCCCTTATCTCACCCATACCGGCGTCTCCAACTACGCACGCTTCCTGTGACCCGCGGTGTCGCGGGCGAGTACCGCCCCACCGAAGTCAGCACTTCCACGGTGGCGGACGCTCCGTATCGATGCCGTATTTCGTGATCGCCTCTTCCACTTTCTGCAGCGGGATCGCGTTATCGTCGGCAAGCGCTTTGAGCGCCGCAACGGCGACGTAGTGCCGGTCGACTTCGAAGAATTTTCGAAGGGCTTTGCGATAGTCACTGCGGCCAAATCCGTCCGTGCCGAGACAAACAAAACGCCCGGGCACATAAGGCCGGATCTGCTCTGCGAACGCGCGCATATAGTCCGTCGAGCGACCACAGGACCACTGCGTCCTGCCAGACACTGCTCAACATAACTCTTGCGTGGTGTTTGCGACGGGTGCAGCAAGTTCCAGCGTTCTGTCGCCATCCCGTCACGGCGCAACTCATTGAAACTCGGACAACTCCAGATGTCAGCAACGACACCAAAATCCTGTTCGAGCAGGTCCGCCGCGGCCATCACTTCACGCAAGATCGTACCTGAACCGAGCAGTTGAACCTTTCGGCCGCCCTTCTTTGTCGTCGCCGATCCCTCACGTAATAAGTACATGCCACGGCGAATGCCATCTTCGGCGCCAGCGGGCATCGCCGGATGGGCGTAATTCTCGTTCATCAATGTGATGTAGTAGTACACGTCCTCCTGATCTTTCATCATCCGGCGCAACCCATCCTGGATGATCACCGCAACCTCGTAGGCAAAGGTTGGGTCGTAAGCGACACAATTTGGAATCGTTGCCGCGAGTAAATGACTGTGGCCATCCTCGTGCTGCAGACCCTCGCCGTTGAGAGTGGTACGCCCGGCAGTACCCCCCAGCAAAAATCCGCGCGCCCTCATATCACCGGCCGCCCAGGCGAGATCACCGACTCGCTGCAACCCAAACATTGAGTAATAGATGTAAAATGGGACCATCGGCACGTTGCTGGTACTGTATGAGGTCGCTGCCGCGATCCAGGACGACATCGCGCCAGCCTCGTTGATGCCTTCTTGGAGCATCTGGCCGGAGCGGTCTTCGCGGTAATACATGAGCTGGTCTGCATCCTGCGGCTTGTAGAGCTGTCCGACTTGCGAAAAAATTCCGTATTGGCGGAACATTCCTTCCATCCCGAAGGTTCGAGACTCGTCGGGAACAATCGGCACCACAAATTTTCCGAGGTTTTTGTCACGTAATAGCGTATTGAGGATGCGAACGAACGCCATCGTGGTTGATATTTCACGATCTCCGGTGCTTTCGAGCTGAGCGCCGAAGGCCGAAACCTCTGGCACTTGGAACGAAACGGATTTGACCCGTCTTTGTGGCAAAGGACCGCCAAGCGCTCTGCGTGTTTCCTCCAGATATTTCTTTTCCTTCTCATCCAGCTTTAGGAACGGGATTTCTTCGATCTTGGCGTCCGAAACGGGTATCGAGAACCGATCACGGAATTTGCGGAGCGCCTCCAAACCCATTTTCTTTTGTTGATGGGTTATCATCTGGCCTTCGCCCGCTTCGCCCATCCCGTAGCCCTTGACCGTTTTTGCAAGAATGACTGTCGGTTGGCCAACATGCTGCACGGCGGCCGCATACGCCGCATAGACCTTGTCGGGATCGTGCCCGCCCCGCCGCAGTGCCCAGATCTCGTCGTCGCTCATGCCTTTCACGAGCTCTGCTGTCTCAGGATATTTGTTGAAGAATTGTTGACGTACGTAAGCACCGTTTTTTGACTTGAAGTCCTGAAACTCGCCGTCGACGCACTCTTCCATTCGCTTGCGTAGTCGGCCGCTAGAAATCTTTGGCGAGAAGCCGGTCCCAGCCAGAACCCCATAACACTTTGATGACGTTCCATCCGGCGCCGTGAAAGATGCCCTCGAGCTCCTGCACGATTTTCCCATTGCCGCGAACCGGTCCGTCCAGCCTCTGCAAATTGCAGTTGATGACAAAAATCAGATTGTCGAGCTTTTCGCGGCCAGCAAGAGAGATGGCACCAAGTGATTCAGGCTCGTCGGTCTCGCCGTCGCCCAGAAACGCCCAAACCTTGCGAGACTTGGTATCGGCGATGCCGCGGCCATGTAGGTATTTAAGAAACCGCGCCTGATAGATCGCCATCAGGGGACCCAAGCCCATAGATACGGTCGGGAACTGCCAGAAATCGGGCATCAACCAAGGATGCGGGTAGGACGAAAGGCCCTTACCTCCTGTCTCTTGGCGAAAGTTCAACAATTGCTCCTCAGTGAGCCGACCTTCAACGAAAGCCCGCGCATAGATTCCCGGAGCCGAGTGACCTTGGACGTAAATCAAATCGCCACCGTGATTGTCAGTTGGCGCATGCCAAAAATGTCCAAAGCCGATGTCGTAGAGCGTTGCCGCCGACTGAAAGCTTGCGATATGACCGCCTAGCTCCGAAGAGTGCTTGTTGGCGCGCAGAATAATCGCGACGGCGTTCCAGCGAATGATAGAACGAATTTTGTGCTCGATGTCGCGATCCCATTTCGGTACCTCCCCACGATCGGGAGAAATAGTATTGACGTAGGGGGTCGTCAGTGTTGATGGAGTACTTAACCCTGCGCGGTTAGCTTCGTCCGTCAATTGATCAAGTAAATACGAAACGCGTGCTGCACCTTCGTGTTGAAGCACCGCGTTAAGTGAATCGAGCCATTCACGCGTTTCGAGAGGATCAACATCAACCGTTGGAATGATGGTTTCCTCCCAGATATTTTATTTCTTCAAACTCAGTGGCACTGTCTTGCCTTGAATTCATCGTACGCTTCTCATCACCAACATTTTAAATTTAAGCTAGCTAGGCGCAAACGGCCAGCTACTTCAATCTTCGAGATCAGCGACAGCTCGCTCAAATTTCAAACTCGATGCCGATTTCCATAATTTGTGCGCTTGGAATTTTGAAATATGCACCGGGTCGCTGGGCGTTGTGATGCATGAAGGCGAATAGCTCCTCCCGCCAGCGGGGCCAGCCCCGGCGCGCAGACCGGATCGGAATAATTGTTTCGTGACCGGTATAGTAGATGACCCGCTTGCTATCGACTGCCGCGATCTGCCCAATTGTTACTGCCGACTTTGAGGCCTGTAGGAACGTTGGGCTGCTCCATGAAGCCGAAGCGCAGCTCGACACGGATTATATCCGTCGGCGATCGGAGTGACGTCCACTCGATCTTCGTCCGACACGCGCGGTGTTTCCGTTGTCGTCACGGCGACGAGCAAACACTTTTCGTGCAGCACGCGATTGACACTTGGTGTTGTGTGACAGCGCGAGCGGCACGCCTTTTACCATGCGACCAAGAACGACTGCGGTGCCCGGGATTCGAAACGGAGGATCGACGATTCAGCTGTTCGACAAACTCTTTTGACGGTTTGCGAACCTCAAGTCGCACCTTGTCCATGATCTCTTCGCCTTTACGCCAAGTGAGCATCAAAAACGCAATGACGAGCGCGATGAGCAATGGGAACCAGCCGCCTTCAAACAGTTTCGTCGACGTCGATGCAAAAAACAGCAGGTCGAGTGATAGGAGGCTGCCGTTCACCGAATAAACCACGAATGGGTTGTGCTTCCAATGCAGCGCGACGAATGTCGCCATCAGCGTCGTGATCGCCATCAATAGTGAAACTGCGATGCCGTATGCACCAGCTAGCGCGTCCGACGAGCCGAACCCGATGACAGCGGCGAGCGTCGCAGCCGCAAGTGCCCAATTAACGAACGGGACGTAGATCTGGCCGATCTCGTCGACCCGCCGTATGAACGATGTTCATGCGCGGCAGAAAGCCCAGCTGAATGGCTTGCTGCGTCAGAGAAAAAGCGCCGGAGATGACTGCCTGAGATGCAATGACCGTGGCGGCAGTCGCGAGCGCTACAAGCCCGTAATGAGCCCACGACGGAGCTAGTTGATAAAACGGATTGTCGATCGCAGTGGGATCAGCAAGCAGCAGGCCGCCTTGGCCGAAATAATTCAGCGTCAGCGCCGGCAGTGCCACGCCGAACCAAGCAATGCGAATTGGAAATGGACCGAAGTGCCCCATATCGGCATAAAATGCTTCTCCGCCTGTCACGGCGAGGAAAGCACCACCGATGACCGCAAAAGCCAATGGTCCAGCGTGCAAAAGATAAGTGACGGCTGGCACAGGACTCACTGCGGCGAGCACGGCGGGCGCCCTGGCAATTCCTGCGATTCCAAGCGCCGGCCACCACGGCGAACCAGACCAGCATGACCGGCCCGAATATGCCGCCGATCCAAGACGTACCGTTGCGCTGGATAAGGAATAAAAGGCGAGGATCACCACCGTTAGCGGAACAACCGCGTGCTCCAACTGTGGAGCGTCGACCTTGACGCCCTCGATCGCGCTCAGCACGGAAATGGCCGGTGTAATGCAGCCGTCGCCGTACAGCAGCGTTGCCCCGAGAAGACCGATCAAAACCATGATCGCGCGCCACCTGCTCTGTTTGGCGCGCCGCGGACTGACCAGCGCGAGCAGCGCGAGGATGCCGCCCTCGCCATGATTGTCGGCACGCATGATCAGGATCGCGTATTTGATGGAGATGACGACAATCAAAGACCAGAAGATGAGTGATACGACTCCCAGTACGGCGTCCGGCGATATCTGACCGCCGTAGCTCGCGGCCTTTACGGCCACGCTGAGCGCATATAGCGGGCTCGTACCAATATCGCCGAAGACAACGCCCATGCAAGCAAGCGCCGCAGGCGCCCACGCGTGGGCGTGGCGAGTGTGGTTCACTGTGCCCGTCCTTGCGATCGCAGGCATGACCGATGCTTCCCTTAGTCGGGGTTGCTCACAAGAGCTGTATTTTTTTCAGCAGCAGCCTCTGAAATCGACCTTTCCCAATGGCGTAGCGCGCTTGCTGGCGTTCGCGGAAGAACTCCACATACGTCATGATTGGCTGGTCGGGATGGTTCGCCCGCCGATGCGCAACGTATGTCTCGTAATCGGGAACACCAATCATCAGACGCGCAGTGCGCGTGCTCCAATAACCTGCGGCCCGCATCGCACTGGCGGAACTGGTCGAACAAATCTTGCAGATCAGGCATGGCGACCTCCCACGGCTGCTCCGGCGAGCCCGATTTCCATTGCGGTCGGTTGCGGATTGCCCAGCGCTTTTCGGATGCTGATCAGGCCATAGATCACGGTCGCAACGACCACCAGCACGAACACAGCTGCAAGCGATGCATCGATGTAGTCGTTGAACACGATCCGTCTCATCTCGCCAAGCGTCTTTGCAGGTGCCAGCAACTTGACCCGCTGCGATGGCGTCGCCGTACTTGAGTGCGTGGCTGATGAACCCCACGTTTGGATCGGGGCTGAACACCTTCTCGAGCCCCGCAGTGATCGTGCAGACCACGAGCCATGTGGCGGGCACAATCGTCACCCACGCGAACCGCTCGCGTTTCATCTTGAACAGGACGACCGTGCACACCGTCAACGCGATTGCCGCCAGCATCTGGTTGGCGGTCCCGAACAGCGGCCATAGCGTCCAGATACCGCCCAACGGATCGATCACGCCGACGTAGAGAAAGTAGCCCCACAGCGCGCACGAAAGCGCCGAGCCGATGAGGTTGTTTGTCCAGGACGCGGTCTCTTTGAAAGCCGGAATCGCGTTGCCGATGAGATCCTGAATCATAAACCGGAGCACGCGCGTTCCGGCATCGACTGTCGTGAGGATGAACAGGGCCTCGAACAGGATCGCGAAGTGGTACCAGATGCCCATCAGGGTGCGGCCGCCAAGGTACGACGACAGGATTTGGGCCATGCCGACGGCGAGCGTTGGTGCGCCGCCGGTGCGCGACATGATCGAGGTCTCTCCGACATCCTTGGCCACTTGGGTGATCTCGTCCGGGGTCACCACGAACCCCCATGACGAGATGACTTGTGCGGCTTGCTCGGCCGTGGTGCCGATCAGTCCCGCCCCAGCTGTTCATTGCAAAATAGACGCCGGGATGGATGATGCTCGCGCCGATCATCGCCATTATGGCGACGAACGATTCCATCAACATTCCGCCGTAGCCGATGAACGCGATCTGCCTTTCGTTCTCGATCATCTTCGGCGTTGTTCCTGACGCAATGAGCGAATGCCATCCGGAAACGGCACCGCACGCGATGGTGATGAACAGGAACGGGAACACGCTGCCAGACCAAACAGGTCCGCTGCCGTCGATGAACTTGGTGACGGCCGGCATCTGGAGATCGGGACGAACGATGATGATGCCGATGGCCAGCAGCACGATGGTGCCGATCTTCAGGAATGTCGAAAGATAATCGCGCGGGGCCAGAAGCAACCAGACCGGCAGCACGGATGCGACGAAGCCGTATCCGATGATGATCAGCGCGAGCGTCTCCCCTTTCAGATCGAAATAGGCGGCGAGCGCAGGCGTCTCGGACACGGTCTTGCCATAGACCAGCGCTGCGAGAAGCAACACGCAGCCGAGTAGCGACATTTCGCCGATCCTGCCCGGGCGGATAAACTGATTATAGACCCCCATTAGAAGCGCGATCGGAATCGTGCAGAACACCGCGAAAGTGCCCCACGGACTACCGATCAGTGCCTTAACGACAACGAGAGCAAGGACCGCAAGGACGATGACGCAGATCAGGAGAATGCCTATCCCTGTGATCGTGCCAGCCACCGGTCCCATCTCGGCACGCACGATGTCGCCGAGCGAGCGACCATCGCGCCGCGTCGATAGAAACAGCACGGTCATGTCCTGGACTGCACCGGCAAACACCGCGCCGGCGAGAATCCAGAGCGTGCCCGGCAGATAGCCCATTTGCGCGGCAAGCACCGGACCGACCAATGGACCAGCGCCGGCGATCGCCGCGAAATGATGGCCGAAAAGCACGTACCGATTGGTCGGGACGTAATCGAGACCGTCATTATGGCGAACGGCAGGCGTCTGTCGCGCACCATCGACCCCGAGCGCCCGGTTGGCGACGAACAACCCATAAAACCGATAGGCGATGAAATAGATGCAAATCGCGGCGACGACCAGCCACGCGGCGTTGACCGCTTCACCTCGATTGAGCGCCACGATCGCAAATGCCACCGCACCCAGAAGAGCAATCGCGATCCATAAAAGCTTCGTCTGCGGCGCACTTGAATTGTTGATGGTACTCATGGATGTCCTCCCGCACTGCAGGAAGCCCCAACAAAACAAGTTTCACCCTCGCGAGGACCTTGATCAAGGCAAAAATTTTTTAGGCAGCGATGCTGTCCTTTTCCAAATAGACTATGGTCCCGCCTGCGTCGGCTCGGCCCGTGTCAGAGCGAGCACGCCGGTCGTCACACACGTTCACCGTCGCGACTATTCTTACGATACTCATGCGACCGTCTGTCTAATGGCCGTGTAATCCCGCCCTTCGCGGCCCACTCTACAAACAAGCGGCCGATTTCGTTGCTCACTGCGAGTCAAGTGGACGGAGTTTCGGAAGCGACGGCCCTCCGTTTTCGCGATTGGCAGGAGTACTTGAATAGTGCGAGAGTCGCCACCTACGGCTGTTCTTCGGCGGAGCACGCGGTAGCATGACATACGATCGACGGACCTTCTCGACTGGCTTGGCCAGCGTGGCGCTTTGCGCGACGTTTTCGCGAACCGCTCAAGCGCAACAGGTTGAACGGCCTTCGCTCACGCTCGGTGTTGCTAACAAGGCGCATCTCTATTACCTGCCACTCACGCTGACGGAGAGACGGGGCCACTTCAAGGACTACGGCCTAACGGTCGCGACAGCCGACTTCGAAGGTGGTGGGCAGTCGTTCGAGGCGCTGCTTGCCGGATCGGTCGACGTCGTGACAGGCGCGTACGAGCACACGCTGCATGCACAGAGTAAGGGACAGGACATCCGTGCAGTTATCGAGCTCGGCCGGTTTCCCGGAGTCGTACTGGCGGTCAAGAAGGACCGGCCCTTCAAGTCGCATGCCGATCTCAAAAGCATGAGGATCGGCGTGACGGCCCCCGGTTCTTCCAGCCACTTCTTCGTCCTTTATTTGATGGCAAAGGCGGGCCTCGGACCGGCGGATGCGACTTTTGTCGGCGTAGGCGGTGGGGCGGCGGCAGTCAACGCAATGAAAACCGGCGAGATCGACGCAATCTCGAATCTAGACCCGGTGATCACCAGGCTGCAGCAGGATGGCACCATCCGCATCATCACAGACACCCGATTTCCACGCGTGAATTACGAAATCTTCGGGGGCACCAATCCGGCGGCAGTGCTTTACGCCAAGCAGGAGTTCATCGCCGCGAACCCAAACACGATGCAGGCCCTGGTCAACGCCTTTTACAAGACACTGAAATGGATCGCGACAGCGACGACGGACGAGATCGTCGACGCCGTTCCGACCGATTACTTCCTCGGCGATCGCGCGATCTACGTCAAAGCGCTGAAAGCGAATTTGCTCGTCTACTCCAAGACGGGCATTATCACGCGCCAGGGAATGAACAGCGCCCTCAACATGCTCGCGACGTTCGACCCTGATCTAAAGGGCGCGAAGATCAATGTTCAGAAAACCTTCGACGACCGGTTCATTCGGCGTGCGACGGTCCTGTTCGACGATCCCACGGACAGTGATTTGGAGAAAGACGAACGCCTCCCCGAAATCGACCTCAATGCGATCCGCGATTAAGCGAGGATACACAGAGACTGATGACAAAAGTCTTCACCTGATGAACAGATCTGGAGGAAGCCATGCAGCAGAGCGTCTCCATCTCGGCATCGCCGGAGTCGTTGCGCGAACCTTGGTGGCCTCAAGGATGGTGGAAAATCGTGGACACCCGAATCGGGATCGTCCCGCTTCCGATCTATGTTATTCTTGTCGGACTGCTCGCGGGTTTCACCTATACGGGAGACATCAAGGGCGACGTGGTCGATAATGATTGCCGTGCTAGTGATCGGCGGCTTCACCTGCGCGGAAATCGGCAAGCGCACGCCCGTGCTTCGTAATATCGGGGCTGCGGCGATCTTCGCAACCTTTATCCCTTCCGCTCTTGCCTACTACAAGCTGTTGCCGCCGCAACTTGAGAAGTCCGTCATTGAATTCACGAAGTACACCAACTTCCTTTATCTGTTCATAGCCTGCATCATCGTCGGCAGTATTTTGGGCATGGATCGTCAGGTCTTGGTAAAGGGGTTCCTGAAGATTTTTGTGCCGCTCGCAATCGGGTCGATTGTCGCGGGCTTCGTCGGCACGCTTGTTGGCACCCTGCTCGGGCTTGGCGCTTATCATACCTTCTTCTTTGTTGTGGTACCCATCATGGCAGGCGGCGTCGGAGAAGGGGCTATCCCGCTCTCCGTCGGATACTCGGAAATTCTCGGCCAACCGCAAGGCGACATATTCGCCCAAGTTCTGCCGCCCGTGATGCTGGGTAGCCTTACGGCGATCTTGCTGGCGGGAACGCTGAATTTTGTCGGCAAACGTTATCCGCACCTGACTGGCGAGGGACGCCTTCAGCCCGGCGAGCACGACGACATGGATACTGCGCGGGAATATACAGAGGACGAGAAAGGCGCCCCGATCGACGTCGGTACGGTCGCTGCCGCCGGTTTGGCCGCGATTACGCTCTATCTCATGGGAGTATGTGCCATCGTCTGTTCGGCTTGCCGGCGCCGGTTGCCATGCTGTTCCTCGCAGTCCTTGCGAAGCTGACCAGTGTGGTCTCGCCACATCTGCAGCAGGGCGGGTTCGTCGTCTACGAGTGCTTTTCGACGGCCGTTACCTATCCACTCCGTTCGCAATCGGCGTGTCTATGACGCCGTGGGACAAGCTGATCGCCGCGTTCAATCTGCCCAACCTGATCACGATCGTCAGCACGGTGGGCGACATTGATGGCGATAGGCGCGCTCGTCGGACGCTGGCTCAACATGTATCCGATCGAAGCGGCTATCATCAATGCGTGTCACGGCGGGCAAGGCGGCACCGGTGACGTCGCTATTCTCACGGCCGCCAATGGCGTGCAGCTCATGCCCTTCGCGCAGATAGCGGCCAGCATTGGGGGCGCCATTAAGGTCACGATCGTTCTCTTTTTGTTGGGTCGAATTGTTTGAGGTCCAAGACACATCTTCGAGGAGGAAACCCGACCAGAGAGGGGATGAAGGAAGGAGCGCGAACATGCAAGTCACGGGCATGCTCTACGGCGGCCGAATGCTGCGGTTCGTCGGCTTCCCGGCTTCCGAGGTCCTGGGGCCGGATGCGAGCGAGGATGAGATCAAGGGGCTCATCGAGCGCCATGGCTCGGTGTTCATCAAGCCCGTATTCAAGGGAGGGGTCGGCAAGAAGGGTAAGGCTGGCCTGTTGGGTAGGGCCAAGGATCTCAAGACAGCGCTCAAGGAGAAGGAGCGGCTTTACTTCGTCGAGCATCGCCATGGCAACCAGTTCGCCAAGGCGAACGGCGTCACCTTCGAGGGCGCGGTGCCGGCCGAGCATGAGGTGTACTTCTCACTGACCGACTCGACGCAGTTCCGCGCGCCCACCATGACTCTGACCCATCACGGCGGCATGGACATCGAAGAGGTCGACAAATCCCAGGTGGCGCAAGTTCCGTTCGATCCACTGACTGGCTTCAAGGCTTTCGTCGTAGCCAATGCGCTGTCCAATCTGAAGGCGCCGAAGGAGATCATCTCGCCCCTGGTGCAGCATCTGCCAAAGCTCTGGGAGCTGTTCCACGACTACGGAATGACCACTCTCGAGCTTAATCCGATCCGCATGCGCCCCGACCGCTCTGGCAGGCTTACTCCGGTTGCCTGCGATTTCAAGTGCGGGTTCGATCGCGACGATCCTCGCTGGCAGCGTCTTCAGCTGCCTCAGCATCTGTTCGCCGTGGACTATTCCGATTTCGAGCATGAGATCAATCAGCTCCGCACCTACCAGGGCCAAAGCGACGTCTACGTCATCAATGCGGAGGGAACGATCCTAGCGCCCACCTTTGGCGGCGGCGCCAACTCGCTCGTGACCGAGCTGCTCGGCGATAACGCGATTATCTCTTCGGACTTCGGCGGCAATCCGCCCTACGGAAAGATGAGGGCGGTTGCCGAGATCTGTTTCAAGCACTGGCTCAAGCAGACGAACGTGCTGTTCATCATCGGCGGCAAGTCCAACAATACCGATATCTTCGAGACATTCCACGCTATGGCGGATGCGCTCCGCGAGCACTTCAGCCGGAACGGTCCGTCTCCGCTCTTCGTCGTCATCGGCCGCGGCGGGCCTAATCTGGTGCGTGGCATGGGCGCCATGCGCGACACCATGGAGGCGCTCGGCCTGCCATACCGCATCTTTGGCTTCGACTCCGACATGAGCGAGGTGATCAACTACGCGCGCGCGGTCGACGCGTGGATGAGAGCGGGAGGGCGGGCGGAGATCGCCAAACATCTCAAGGTAGCCGAGCCGGCCGGGGTGGCTTGAAGATGGCGGACGCAGGCTTCGCTTAGCGCATTCGCAACGGTTTTCGTTCTCAGGAGCCTATCATGCAGAAGCGGGACGTCAGCAGCTTCAAGTATTTCGTCGGCATCAGCTCGCTCGCACAGATTGCGACCCGCCAGGATCGGGTGTGCGTGCTCAACATTCTCGGTGGCAAGTCAAGCAGCGTCACGCCGGTCGGTCACAGCTATTCCGGCGGCAATGTCGTATTCGGCACGTCGCCCGGGCGGCGCGGGCAGTCCATGCAGACGCCGAAAGGTGACATCCCGGTCTACAACAGCGTGCTGGAAGGTCTCGAGGCGGGCCACCAGTTCAACTGCGGCGTGATCTATCTGCCACCGGCCGCGGCGCGCGACGGCGTGGCTGAGCTGATCCGGGTGAATCCGAAACTCGAGAAGGTCTTCATCGTCACCGAGAAGATGTCGGTACACGACGCCCGCGAGATCCGGGCTATGGGGCAGACGAATGGCATCGACATTTTCGGCGGCAACAGCCTCGGCGTGGCGGACGCCTGGAACGAAGTGCGCATCGGCGGGGCTCTCGGTGGCGACAGTCCAAGCGAGGCACTTAGGAAGGGATCGATCGCCATTTTCTCAAACTCCGGCAATTTCACCACGACCATGGCCACCTATCTTCGCATGGCCGGCTGGGGCACCACGACGCTGATCTCGAGCGGCAAGGACGTCTACATCCACTACGCCGCGCCCGAGTTCGCCTTCGCGCTCGCCAACGATGCGCGCAGCAAGGCGGCGGTGCTCTACGTGGAGCCGGGCGGCTACTACGAGCTAGACGGCCAGTACACTAAGCCGGTCGTGGCTTGCGTGGTTGGACGCTGGAAGAGCAAGCTGACGCGGGCCGTCGGTCATGCCGGCGCGATGTCGGGCGGCGCCGACGATGCCGTCTCGAAGGAGCGCTGGTTCATGGAAAAATTCGGCGTCGACGGCATCTTCACGCCGGAGAAGCCGATCTCCTCGGCGAAAGGAGCTGTCGTTACCAACATCGCTCATGTCCCGGCGGCGCTGACCGCGGTCATGCGGGAGAACGCCACGCGGCCGGACTTCGCCACGGAGGGAAGCTTGGCGCTCAAGCCCTGGTTCGGCTCGAACCTGGGGATCAAGTTGCCGCCAGAGCTCGATCTCGCCACCGTCGAGGCGATGCCTCCGTACGATGCCCAGATCGCAGTCCTGAACAAGCAGATCGGTGCGGTTATCCCGCGGCAAACAATGAAGGATTGCTCAGGCGCTTCGGTCATGGACAACAAGACGCAGGTGACGAGCGTCCACGGCATCTCCGTGCTCGATCTTGCCCGCGAGCCGCTGGAGGCGAACTTCGCGCTTCCGCTCGTGCACGAGATCGCGAATGCGAATGATCGTGCGTTGCTTGATGTTGCAGTCGCCGCCGAGGTCAACCTGGTGGGCGATCCGGTACTCGTTGCCGCAGACGCGGCGCGCGAGGCGGGCAATGCTCCGAATAGCGTCATGGCTGCCGCGGCGAGCATCATCGGACCAAAAAGGGTCGAGCGCGCGCTTGCATGCACCGACGCCCTAATCGACCTCTTCGCCCACAGCGGCCTCACCGACGCGCGCGACGAGAGCTTCGATTTGCGCAAGGTCGATGTCAGCGAGGCTACCAAGGCCGTGTTCCTCGCGACCGAAGCGGATCAGGACGTTCGACCTGCGCTCATGATCAAGGCGGTCCGGGCGCGAGGCGCCAAGTCGCTGTTCCTGAAGCTCCTGGAGAGCTTCGCCGCACCGGTTCATCGGGATGCCGTTCTGGCCGCGCTTGCCACGACGATCGCTTGGAGCCCTTTGATGCGCAAGCGCATCTCGAGGATCACCGCGCGCACGCTGCCTTGGTATTTGCGGCTTTACGGCGTGATGATCGGCGCCTCGATCCCCGGCGCACAGCATCAGCGAGGTTCACTCTGCGGCATCCCGCGCGACGAGCGGTTCGAGACGTGGACCATGGCGGACCTGGCCTTTCTGGCGATGACCGGCAAGAAGCCGACGGAGGCCCAGGCGCGGCCCTTGCAAGTCTTGATCGGCCTGTTGATCTCGAATGGTCCAGGTGCAATTTCAGCTCAGGGCGCCAAGGGTGCCGTCGCTGCTGACGGTCCACAGACACCGGGGCGCGTTCAGCTTAACAAGGCTATGGTCGGATTCCTCACCCATACCGGCTACAGCCACGGGGGCAACGGCTTCGAAGGCATGGCTTTCCTGCTCGACCAGTTCAAGGACAAGAATCTCGAGGATCCGACCGATCCGAAACACGGCCTTGACCTCAAGGCAATGGCCACCGATTTTGCGAAGGCCTACGCGCGCGAGAAAACAGAAGGAAAGGAACTCGGCACCGAAGGCCCGCGCGCGCTGCCTGGAGTGCATCACCCGGTGTTCAAGGGCAACCCGATCAATCACGATCCGCGCGAGCGGTTCATCGCCAAGGTCATGGAAGAACGCGGCGACTACAACGTCTTTCATGACTTCTACCGACAGCTGGTCCAAGCGCTCTACGATGTGGGCGCGTCTCCATACGTGTTCTGCGTCAATGTCGATGCCGTGATAGCGGCGCTCCTGCTGGCTCTGCTGTGGAAAGACTACAAGAGCGGCGCGCTCGGGGGACGTGATCTCGAGACGGCAGCATTCACGGTGTTCCTCTACGGCCGGATGATCGGCTGCGCTGCCGAGATTGATGATCACCTCAACCGCGGTCGCAACATGGATACGCGCACACCAGCTTCCGAGTGTCGGTTCGTCGCATAAGCGCTGAATTGAGCTTCGCTCTCGGCCTAGTCTCTCGCAGAAGCTGGCATGCTGGAAGTCGCCGCTGTGGAGCTGTTGACGTCCGCAGCGGGGCACGGCCGGCAAGCAGAAGTCGGTCGAGTAAAATGCCGATGGAACGGGCTGCCTTTTGAAGCGAAACCTCGGCACATTTCGTCGGTGCGGGCAGCTAGAATGTAGGGTATCAGCTCTTCGTGGGGGGCGGCAGGATTGGTGACCATCTGGTACGGCGTGCTTCATGCCGTTTCAATGCGGCGGCCACGAAGGTGCGCATTCCTCCACCGCGCTGGGCAGAAGCCGCGTCCGGAAGTAAAGCGGTAGCGATCAGCGCTGCAGCACCGAGAAGACAAAGCTTATTCATGGACGCCTCCTTGACTCACGTTTTTCGGATGCCTCCCTAGTAATCACTTAAGGCCGTTGACGGTGAACCGGGTATGAATACGAAACGGCCCTCGGGGCCCACAGGCGAGGGCCTCACGAGGTCCTGCCTCAGCAGCGGCGAGGCTCTACAACGGTGGTCAGGAGAAAGCCGTCGGGGGCATACCGGCTTCGAGCGAGCGGAGATTCTCCCGTCCGGGCATACATCTAGTTTGGACGTTGCCAACGAGATTGCACGACGCCGTCACGACCAAACCGCGGCGCAGCAACCGCGTCCGAGGGCGGACCTAATCTTACTGTGTCACAAATTTCGGTGTCCGTTCCGAGCGGCGCAGCATGGGCAACGTGAGAGCGTCGTGGCGAGAGCGGCCACCAATCTCCGTCGCATCGTTGCAATCGAGTTCGGAACGTGGCGTTCAGGCCGCAACGGCGGATCCTCTGGGCTGGTGACCTTCGCGTAAGGCAAATTGCGGGTACAGCGTGGTGGCACGATCTCCTGAGGGGGGAATGGTTTCTCGCTCGGAGATCAGGAATCCGTAGGCCGCAATGCAAAGGGTCGCGTGATGGTGGAAGCCGCGCCAGCCCCGTCCTTCAAAATGTCCCAGCCCGACCTCCTGCTTGAGTTCCTGATAGTCGCGTTCGATGCGCCATCCAAGGCACTGGTTTAGCCCTGAAAAAAAATCGGGCGCATCTCGTAGAGGTTCGCTCGGTGATATCGCGCGTGACCTTGGCAAAGCCTATGAGCTCACCACTCATTGCGGATGATGATTTCGGCGGGCTCGTAGCCCTGAAGGCGTCGTGCGCCGCTATTCCAACTCACTACGAGTCCGTCGAGACTGATCGTGTATAGGGCATAGTCGACGACCCCTTCCACGAGCAGCTGCAAACGGCGGGCATCATCAAGGTCTTCAATTACTTTCGGTGCCATTTTCCCCAGTGTGGCTCGTTCCGACAACTGTAAGAAACGCTCGGGCCGCCGGTCGGTTCCGTCCCATCGCACCTAACTTTTTGCGAGTGCTGATTAAGCGCAAGATTCACTCAGCCGGCGGGCGCGTGCTTGCGCCGCCGGCGAGGCCGCCGACCAGATACCCCGCCTCGACCAGCATTCGAGCATTCGTTTGTGATTCAAGGGTGGTGGCCTGATTCGAGGAGGGTCATCGATGTGGACATCGAAGAACCGCGGTCGGTACGACCGCAGCGCATTGCGATATCCGAGCGATCTGACCGACGATGAGTGGGCGCTTATCGAACCATTGATCCCGCCTGCTAGGCGCGGCGGCAACAAGCGCCACGTCGACGAGCGCGAAGTGATGAATGGGATCATGTATGTTTTGAGCACGGGATGCCAGTGGCGGGCGATCCCAAAAGACCTACCCCCACGCAGCACGGTGCACGACTATCTCGACTTGTGGAGCTACGACGGCACGCTCGATCGCATTCATTACGCGCTTTATGTGGAGTGCCGTGACCGAGGCAAACGCGAAGCCAGCCCCACCGTTGCCATCATCGATAGCCAAAGCGTCAAGAGCGCTGAAAAAGGGGGCCCTGTATCGATCCGCATGGCTTTGATGCGGGCAAGAAGATCAAAGGCAAGAAGCGCCACCTTCTTGTAGATACGCTGGGTTTGTTGCTCCACGCCATCGTTCACCCCGCCGATATCCAGGATCGCGACGGCGGTATCCTGCTTCTTGCTACTCTGTTCGGGATGTATCCATTCTTGAAGAAGCTGTTGCCGACGGCGACTCCTGCCGCAGCTCCAAACTGAAATCATCAAGCGCTCCGATCAGGCCAAAGGATTTGTAGTGCTTCCCCGCCGTTGGGTTGTCGAGCGCACCATAGCCTGGCTCAATCGCTGCCGAAGGCTTGCCAAGGATTGGGAAAACCTCAATCGCAAGGCGCTAGCATTCTTGCGCCGCGCATCAATCCGCCTCATGCTCCGAAAACTTTGTAATCCTGCTTGATGTTCCCGGACAGACTCTTAGACTTAACGTCGGCGAAAAAGTAGTCCTCGCGGTAGGTAGTATAAGCCGGGTTTTGGAGACTTCTAAGCTTGGGTTGAAGTTCGGGAGGCACACCATGCATGGAAAGCCATCCAGTTCGAAGATTGCGACGGTCCTACGGGTGACCAGCGGTAACTTCCTAGAAATGTTTGACTTCTTCCTATTCGGTTTTTACGCGACCTACATCTCGAAGGCATTCTTTCCGGTCGGCGACGAACTATCGTCATTAATGTTGACCTTCATGACTTTCGGAGCGGGCTTCCTGATGCGACCACTTGGGGCGATATTTCTTGGCGCCTACGTGGACAGGATCGGCCGGCGCAAGGGACTGATCACCACCCTCGGCATCATGGCCATGGGCACTATTCTAATCGCCTTTGTGCCGGGGTACGAGACCATCGGTTTGCTGGCGCCATTCCTAGTCCTGGTCGGCCGGCTACTGCAGGGCTTCTCGGCCGGCGTCGAGCTGGGTGGCGTATCCGTGTACCTGTCGGAGATGGCCACGCCGGGCAACAAAGGCCTCTACGTTTCGTGGCAATCGGGCAGTCAGCAAGTGGCCATCATGTTCGCCGCCCTGGTCGGCTACTTGCTGAATCAGTGGCTGGCACCCACGCAGATGTCAGATTGGGGTTGGCGCGTCCCCTTCTTCATAGGATGCATGATCGTCCCGTTCCTTTTCTACATCAGGCGATCATTAGAGGAGACGCAAGAATTCCTGGCCCGCAAGCACCGTCCGAGCATGCCAGAAGTCTTTGCATCGCTCGCACGAAACTGGGGCGTGGTGCTGCTCGGCATGCTGATGGTCGCAATGACCACCATCTCGTTTTACACCATCACCGTTTATACCCCCACCTTCGGCAAGACAGTGCTGAAGCTGTCCGAGACCGCGAGCTTGGTTGTCACCTTCTGTGTGGCGGTATCTAACTTCATCTGGCTTCCTGTGATGGGCGCGTTATCGGACCGGATCGGTCGCAAACCCATACTCATCCTGTTCTCCGGGCTAACCATGCTCACCGCCTACCCGGTGCTGGCCTGGCTGGTCGGCAACGCCAACTTTGGCAACATGCTGCTAGTGCTTCTGTGGCTTTCGTTCCTTTATGGCAGTTACAATGGCGCCATGGTGGTAGCGCTGACCGAGGTCGTGCCTTCTAGCGTCCGCACTGCCGGTTTCTCGCTGGCCTATTCATTGGCAACCGCGGTGTTCGGGGGCTTCACCCCGCTGATCTCCACATGGCTGATCCAGGAAACCGGTAATCGTGCAGCACCTGCCTTCTGGATGGCGTTTGGCGGCGCCTGCGGCTTATTCGCTACGATCATGCTCTATCGTGAAGACAGCGTCCGTGCGCGCGCAATCAACGCTGCTTCGGCCTGACGAGGAGACCTAAGCATGAGCCTGCCCCGTTCCATACGTGCGGCCGCGCTTGGCGTGATCGCCATACTTGCCCTTGTCGGTTCGGTTCAAAGCGCTGATATTAACGTCGTCAGCTCCGGCGGATTCGCCGAGGCGTACCGTGTCCTCGTGCCGGCGTTCGAGAAGGCCACCGGCAATAAGGTGGTCACTGGTTGGGGCCCTTCGATGGGCGACACGCCGCAGGCAGTGCCGGCGCGGCTGGCCCGCAACGAGCCGATCGATGTTGTCATTA
>CAWHQY010000086.1:0-11668 GCA_963831505.1 uncultured Alphaproteobacteria bacterium
CGCTGGCCTGACTACGCGTGTTATTTCAAATTTGGTAGAGCGACATCCGACTTTGGGCCACCCGATACCTCCTTCCAGTAGAGTACAAGCCACACTGCGGGAATCCACGTGAGCCACATGATCTGATGCCCGACCGCCCATCCCATGCCGAGGGCATTCAGAAGGAGATACAGCGCCGCCGAAGGCTCCCAGCGCGTTCCGACCTTCCCCAGCGCCGCAGCGGCTGAGAAGATCGCAGGAATGAGAATTACTTCATCGTCCACCGCATCGTCGTGGCGATCCTGGCCATGACCGGACGCATCACCCAATTGGGCATCTCGCGATGGACCGACCAAGGAGGCAGTTACCGCACCATCCAACGCTTCTTCCATACCCAGATTGACTGGTCGAGGTCCAATGGCTCTTCTTCCAGCACTTCGTCTATCGTACAGGATGCGTCTATCTGCTGGCCGGCGACGAGAGTATCGTCAGCAAATCGGGCAAAAAGACCTATGGGATCGGTTGGTTCTTCTCTTCGATCCTCAATACCGTCATTCCCGGTCTGGCGTTCTTCTCGATAGCCATCATCGACGTGGCCAAGAGACATGCCTATTCGCTCTCGGCCAAGCAGGTCGTTCGCTCCGAAGAAGAGAAGGAGCAAGCCCGAAAACGCAAAGCAGCAAGCGCGCAAACCAGACGCTCCCAAAAGACCACGCGGACGGCCCAAGGGCAGCAAGAACAAGAACAAAGCCGAGGTCGATGCTCTCGCCGGAGTTGCAGCGCATCCTGGCGCAGGGACAAGAAGGTGATGGAGTTGATCGGTGACAAGCTCTCGGTCGCCTACTTTGTGCTGGACGGTCATTTCGGCAATGCGTTGGCCTACCTCGATGGTACGGCAGATGGGTCTGCACATCATCTCCAAGATGCAGCATAATGCCGAACTTTACCTGCTGCCCACAGCCGAAGAGAAGGCGGATCGTCCCCGGCTCAAGTACGGAGCCCGCATCGACTACAAGCATTTACCCGAGGCAGCTGCGGGTTTCGAGCACCACCGAAGACGGCTATTGCACCGAGGTGTATCAGGCGACGTGTCTGCATAAGCACTTTGCCGATCTGATCAACGTGGTCATTATCGTGCGAGACCCATCTGGCAAACCAACGGGTGGGGCATGTGGTTCTGTTCAGCAGCGATTTGGCCTGGATGCCGTGAACTTCATCGACTATTACGCGCTGCGGTTCCAGATCGAGTTTACCTTTCGCGACGCCAAGCAGTACTTTGGTCTGGAGGATTTCATGGGGGTCAAAGAGACCTCGGTCCAGAACGCGGTGGGCCTCTCCTTCTTCATGGTCAACCTGTCGCGCTACTTGCTCGATGGCTTGCGCACGTCGTATCCGGGTGCAGGCGTCAACGATTTGAAATCCTTCTGTCGCGCTCGGCATTACATCGCGGAGGTCTTAAAATTCGTACCGGAAAATGCGGGTGACAATTTCTTGTTCAGACCTGATTGAGCAGGTTTGTCGTCATGCGTTCATCCATCCGAGGCAAAACAGCGGATGTGAACTCGAACTTGCCGCCTGATCCTGCCGTTGGCAGCGTGATCTAGCAGCCTGTCGGAGAGAGCCGCTCTCCGCTTCGTCTTGATGTGTCATAATCATGAGCATGAGCCGACAATTCAAAACCGCAGACTATGAGGCCACCCTCGACACCAGCGTCCGCCTGGGCGACTGCCTGCCCCAGACCATCTCGCCCGCTTCGTCGTCGACATCGTCGCCCAACTCGACTTCAAAGCCTTCTACGCCCGCTACGGCAAGCCGAGGAGGAGCTCCCTATGCCCCCGAAATCCTGATGGCCTTGCTCTTCTATGCCTATGCCACCGGCGTCTTCTCCTCCCGAAAGATCGAGCAAGCCACCCAGGAAACCGCCGCCTTCCGCTTCCTGGCGGGCAACTACGCCCCCGATCATGACACCATCGCCGCCTTCCGCAAACAGTTCCTGCCCGCAACTCAAGGACCTCTTCGTGCAGATCCTGCTCCTGGCCCGTGGAGATGGGCCTGCTGGAGTTGGGCAACCATCCGCCTCGATGGCACCAAGATCCACGCCGATGCTTCCAAGAGCAAGGCCGTCAGCTACAAACGCCTCCTGGAAATCGAAGCCTTCTTGCAAGCCGAAGTCAACGAACTCTTCGCTCTGGCCGAGCAGGCCGACAGCGCCCTGCCCGAAGGCATGGACCTGCCCGAGGAGATCGCCCGACGCGAGGACCGTCTGCAAGCGTCTGGCCGAGGCGAAGGCGGTCTTGGAAGCGCGCGCCGCCGAGCGTTACGCCGTCGAGCAAGCCGAATACGAGGCCAAAATGGGCGAGCGCGCCGACAAAGCGGAGCAGACGGGCAAGAAACCCCGCGGCAAGCCGCCCGCGCCTCCGACGCCGGGACCCCGGGACAAGGACCAGTACAACTTCACCGATCCCGAGAGCCGGATCATGAAGAACAGCCGCGACGACGGGTTCTCCCAGCACTACAACGGGCAAGTCGCCGTCGACGAGGACAGCCGCTTGATCGTCGGCTGCTCGCTTTCCAACCATGCCAACGACCAACACGAAGTCGTTCCCACTCTGGCCACGTATCCCCGCAGAACTGGGTGCGATCCCGGCGGCGGCTCTGGACACGGGCTACTTCAGTGAGGCCAATCTCGAACGCGCTCGAAGGCCGAGGGATCGACGCCTACATTGCCACCGGACGCGACCGCGCATCATCGGCGGCTGGCGCGCCTACTTTGACCGAAGCGGGCGAAGCTCCTGCCGAGGACGCCAGCGCCGAGGAGAAGATGGCTTACAAATTGCGCACGGCGGTGGGCAAAGCGATCTATCGGCGTCGCAAATGCACGGTCGAGCCGGTGATCGGGATTATCAAGGAAGCGATGGGCTTTCGTCAGTTCTCCTTACGCGGCCAGGACAACGTGACCGGCGAGTGGTGTCTGGTGTGTCTGGCGTACAATCTGCGGCGCTTGCATGTTCTGCAGCGCGCCGTAACCGCGCGTTGAGCGGCGTTGGCGGGTGCCGGAGGACCGATCGGGAGCGGCCCAGGACCGTCCCGACACCTCTGCGCGGGGGGTGGTTGCGACCGGGTGAATGCCGTGCAATGCCGCGAACCAAAATGCCGATTGTCAACTGGGGAGGAGCGTCCCAACGTTCTCTCCGACAAGCTGCTAGAGCCTCGAAGGTCAGGCAACAGGTCTGTACCCTTGCCAGAATTGGCGAAGGTATTGTTATTAACGACGGATTGTCCGTAAAATCGAATAGTTCGCTTGATGATTCTACCTCTTCTTCGACATGGTTGTGATATTATGTACCCATAAAGCTGCCGGCCTTCCCTGCGGGGTCTGAACGCCGGTCGGAAGGCGGGAACACATCACGCTCAATTACGTCTAAACTGCGGGATACCGAGCCGGATATTGGTGTGTGAGCGATGTAAAGCGTCGATCAGGAGACGGAGTGGCGACCAGATGAGTAAACAGACAAAGATGCAGCAGCGACCGGACCATCATAAGACGGAAGTCGCAATTCATCAGGCAGTTGAGCAGGGAGAACATGCCGCCCGCCCGCGTCGTTCCGGTCCTTTTTCCTGGTTTGTCGCGCTCGGAACGGGCGCGTGGGTGGTGTGGCGCGGATTTACGGCGGCCAAATCTGATCAATGAGCAGAATGACCCGCTAAAGGATCCATCGCTGGAGCATCTGCCGGTAGAACATGGGCTGCCAGACATACCAACCGGGATGCCGCTTAGCAAGGCGCAGGCGAAGAAAGTGAACGGCGGCACGGTCGAACTGGCAAAAGAGTTCATTGCCCGTTACAATGCGGATGACTGTCCGGCGCGGGCGGCGGCGCTCTCGTTTTTCGGTCTGCTTTCCCTGGTGCCGCTGATGCTGTTTGCCGTGGCCGCGCTGGGCTTTTTGATTCATGATCCCAACCAGGCGCGGCAGTACGTGGAGCATGTCGTCTCTCGACTGCTGCCGGGAGAGCAGGCATCCCGCGCCGCCAATCAGGTGATCCAGCAGACCAATCTGGTGGAAATCGGCGCGCACGTTGATGCGGGGCAAGTGGTGGAGCATTTTGTTCGGTTTTCTTTCCCTGATCTACGCAGGGTTGGGCCTGTTCGTCAGCGCGGCAGACCCGATGAATGCCGCCTGGGAGGTGAAGGAAACCCGCAGCTTTCTCCGGCTGCGCCTGGTCTGCCTGGAGGTGTTCGCGGGCGCAGGTCTGTTCTTCCTGCTTTCGCTGGCGGTATCGGCGGGCCTTTGGCATCCTGCGGGCGCCCCCTGGATCGTGAACGCTCTGCTGACGGTATTCTATGAGGCGCTGGCGATCGCCCTCAACGGCGTGATGTTTACCCTCATCTATCGCTTCCTGCCCAATACGCAGGTAACCTGGAAGGCGGCGGCGTTTGGAGGAGCAGTGACCGGCTTGCTGTATGAGATCGCCAAGAAGGGTTTCGAGTTCTATCTCGCCAACTTCGGAAATCTCAATAACAAAATGTACGGCGCGCTGGGCGGCATCGTGCTGCTGGTAACCTGGATCTATTACGGCAGCATGCTACTGCTGGCCGGCGCCATTGTTGCCAAAATGTACCATGAACACCGGGAGGAGGGAGGCGTGCATAAGAAAGCTTCCTCTCCCGGCTAAGTAGTTTGTTGGATTAGATTTTGTGGTTTTGCCGAGGCGGCGTGCATCTCAAACGAAACCACAATCTTCAATACAACTGACTACTAAGCAGGATTTATGCTCTGCTTCGGTTAATTTAAGAATATGCTACCACTTCACATTCACTCGGTCGATGATCTGATTACCTCACGGGAAGCCACACGCGAAGGCTTTCTCCAACAGGCTTTAACCAAAACGCAGCGTGCGGCACCTTACATCAAAGAGGCGCGCAACCTTAAGAGCATACTGGATACAACGGATAACATCGCAGAGCTTGCACAGCAATCATCCCAACCAATACGCCATGCGCTTCTGGCCGCTGCTGGTTTTTCCGACAAAGCGCGGGGCAGGATGACAGGTAACGAACTGACGTCCGCTCTGGAGGCGATTCTGATACGAATTGCAGAGATGGCCCCGGATGATTGGCGCGAGGAGATCGTCTATCGATTCTTGCTCACACGGGGAGATACTCTCGGCGGCTCGATGCGAAATATCACAGGAGCAGCAGGCAGCGTTCAACTTTCTCACGCAGTGATCGCTGCCCTGGATAAGATAAACTTTGATCATCGCATTACACGCACACCCAGAAACTCTGAAAAAATCGTCGCACTCGAATGGCAGAATCGCCTCATGGTCTTCGACAGGAAACCGAGGTTCATCGACAACAATATTGACGTCATCTTTCTGGACACCAGCCAGATGCTATCAGGAACCGTAACGCTGGAGCAGCCCTGGACATACCTGGCCTGTGGCGAACTCAAGGGCGGCATCGATCCCGCAGGTGCCGACGAACACTGGAAGACGGCACGTAGCGCCTTCCAGCGCATATGCGATAAATTCAGTGATATGGGGTTGCCAGAGCCTGCCCTTTTCTTCGTTGGGGCAGCCATCGAGCGTAACATGGCAGAGGAAATCTTTAAGCAACTCCAGGACGATCGTCTGACTTATGCCGCGAGAATCTCACAATTCCCCACAGATAAGGGATCTTGCCAATTGGCTGGTTCGGCTTTGAACGAACGAGACTATCCCTTACGCCAGACATAAAACGCACTTGCGAACTTCCTCGCGCCCATGCGCTCCATCTGCTGGCTGGAGTTGCCTTTGCCGCGCGGCAGCACCCAGATTGTTTCCACCCTGAAACCTGCTGCCAGCGCGAAATCCGATAGGATAAGATCGACAGGGACGTGAGTACCCATATAGCGCACGTTATCATTGACCATGACGAAAGGCGCGCCGGACTTCAACACGCGGGTGCACTCGAAAATCACCAGCGCCATTTCCCAGAAGTAGTTACGCACCATGCGCGGGATGCCGCCGTTGTTGATGGTTTTATCGTCCCGGCATGATTCGAGATAGCTCAACACCAGCTGCAGCATCTCCTGGCGTTCAAATGCACACTGTGCCGCGCACAACATTCCCGGTTCGAGACTGGCGGCAAGATCGACCTTCTCCCTGTTCTCTACGGTGCATGAAAGCATCGCCTGGCGTAGCTGCCGGATTTCCGCCTCGCCCACGCCCATCATCGCCAGTTCCAGGAGCATAAGTGCGTGTGTAATCGTACCGATTGCAGTAGGGGGGCGAGGTCACGATGCCGTCATAGAGGCCGGCGGGCGAAGTCGGCAGAATGTTCAAGCAGGAGCCGCGCAACAGCTTGATGATGCCCTGGCTGATGGAAAGCGGCTCGCACTCATCAAAGAGGGTTTTCAGGAGCGTTCTGCTCTATGCACAGATCGGTGGCGATCTCGGCAAGCTTATGCAGGATGGCCGGCGTGAAGTCTAAGATCGGTCCCTTATCGAACGCAATCTTGCCCGCCTGTCGGCCTGACGGACGATCCCAGACACGCGGTACTGGCCATCTTTGCGCGTATAGCTGATTGCCTCTAAAACGCTCATTGCGGCACAGCGCAGCAGCCGCTGCAGAACAGGATCGGAGAGTTGCGAAGCATCGTAGAGAAAAACAACTCAATTGCCGTTCTGTTTCCTGCGGAAATGCGCCCGCCGTGATTTTAATGTGCTGAAACGGCTCTGTCTTGCCCTCAGTCTCCCAGGTACGCCCGAACGGAAGGCACGCACCTGAGCGGCAAGCGCCGCACAGTCCGCATGGAGCAGATGACACCGCACCTCGATGCTTTCCGCGCTACTGGGCAGCAACTCAATACCAGTGGCGTCCATCCCAGAATGCGCCGGCAACGAACAGGGCAGTCCCTGATCCCGCAAATGGCTCCAGGATGTGGCCCTGCGTCGCAGACCTACCTTTTCAAACAGATAACCATTAGATTGGCGGAAAATCCGCGACGAGCGCGGCGACGCTGTCAGCGCGAGGAAGCGCAAGAAGTGCGAAAGGATCGGGCTGCCGGCGACCAGCGCGTCGATCCATGAGGAGTTTCCGTCTCGGGCTGCTTCCGGTTGCAAAGACCAAGGGTCGATCGCGCCGTCGGCGAGGCACTGAATCACCTTCTACAACCGGAGTGAGATGGTAGATGCTGCGTGCTCCTGTTCCGGATCGCCGCCGATATTGGCGCTGACCAACGGCCGTGCGGAGCGCGATTCACGCCCCGCAGCCTAACGTCACCGCGCGCACCTCGAATCTACCCCGCGACGTCCACCCTCCCGATCTGGAACGACCACTTTACGTCGGTTCGCGACATCGCCTCGAATGTCTCAAGCGCATTGCCGATTTTGGTGACCGGGGTTAGGACGGAATCGGAGTTAAACGGTCCCTAGAAGTGAGGGTGATGAACAAATTCGGATTCATCATCATTACGGCCGCGGTCGGTCTGGCGGGCGTGGGACGCGCTGCAGACCTGCCGACCACCAAGAGCCCCGTCCCGACGCTGGCGCCGGGCTGCTTCGCGACCTTCTGGACTTGGCTTGATTCCAGAGCGGTCGATTGCCCGCTGAGTTACGCGGGCTTTACTGTTTATGCGACCCTTGACGCGGGCCTCGGTCATTACAGCCAAGGGGCCGCGTGGAACCCGGCGGTCTTTAACGGCACGCAGGGGTTAATCAGCAAACAGAGCAACGGCTCGAAATGGCTGTGGTCGCCGAATAACATCAACCAGTCGGTCATCGGCGTCAAGATGAGCGAACCGATCGGCTACGGCTGGTCGATCGTCGGGACGCTGGAAGCCGGGTTCGATCCGATTTCGGGCGAATTGGCCAATTCGCAGCGCTCGCAAGTCATGAACAACGGCAAAGCGCTGGTCCTGCAGAGCGCAAACGGAGATTCGAGTCGGGCAGGCCAGTGGGACAACTCGCAAGGATTCATCGGGTTCAGTCACTGGACCTATGGCACGCTGACCGGCGGGCGCGTCAATACGCTCTCGCTCGACGGCCTGATTGCCTACGATCCGATGGGCAGCGCCTACGCGTTCTCGCCGTTCGGCTTCACCGGCATGTATGCCGGTTTCGGCGACCCGGAGCTCGCCCGCTCCAACACGGCGATCAAGTATCGTTTGGCGTACCGGAATTTCCGCGTCGCCGGACTCGCCCAGATCGGCGGTTACGATCAGGGCAACGGCTCAGCCTCGATGTGGCAAGGCCAGATCGGCGGAGACTTTAACCTCTTCGGCGGGGTCTTATCGCTTGATGCCGTGGGCAGCTACGCCAAGGACGGGGTGATCACCAGCATCTTCAACGGAACATGCGCCGTCGTCACGAAGGGCCCCTTCGCCGGTCAGACCGGGTGCGTCAACGGCATTCCGAACTTCTATAGCGCCGAGGACCTGAGGGCGACGCTGTCGAACAACACCGGCCTCTTGCTGTTCGCCAAATACGCCTGGGGCGCTGTCAATCTCTTCGGCGGCTACGAATATTTCCGCAACGCCAACCCGAGTGATGACTATCCTGCCGGCTTCAAGACGATCGGCGGCTATAACGTGCCTGGAAACATTGTCGGCAACAACGAATTCCCGACGGTCTGGATCACCACCAACGCATACAATATCAACAGGATCTACAACGTGTTCTGGGGCGGCGCAAAATATGCGGTGAACGACAAGCTCGACCTGATCGGCGCGGTCTATTACGCTCAGCAGAACAACTTCTCCACCGCCCCCTGCACAGGGACGGGCATCTATACCAGCAGCGCCTCCTGCGCCGGAACATTCGATGCCTTCTCGTTCATGATTGACTACAGGCCCGTCCAACGCGTCGACCTGTATGCCGGGGTTTCGCTGTCGAACGTCTACCGCGGTCTTGCCAGCGGCTTCCTGCAGACCCAGAACATCGATCCGACGGTAGGCCTGCTCATCAAATTCTGAACACGATGGGGGTGGGACACAATGTCGTGGGCGAACGAAACGCGAGCGGTCGAGCGGCGCTCGCTCCAGGGTGGGATGCAGCCGTTTCGTCGCTAGTGACGGGATCAAGCCTTCTTGCGGTTCAAAAACTGCGAACCGTCTTAACGAATGCTAGGCTGCCCAAAACGGATAGAGGAAACGTCCGGAGCACACTCAATGCTGGAAAGTCCGACATGACACCCAGGGCGCAACATATTCGCGACAATCGTTGTTGCGACGGCTTTGGTCGGGTCCGCCCTCGCCGGATCTAAAATCGCTTTGGCGGCCAGTGGCGCATGTTCGCTGGTCCCCAACGAACGCGACCCCTCCGAAAAGACATTGCAGTGTGGCCAGCAACTGACGGTCCATCCGGCCCAGGGAACGAGCTATCAACCGCTCTATAAGAGAGGTCAGCAGCTCCCAGCGGCCATTCAACTCAATAGCGGCGCGCTGCTGATCGAGTTTCATCCGGACAGTCCGCAAATGAAGTTTCAAATCCTGACGCCGCTCGCCATCGCGGCGGTTCGCGGCACTAAATGGGCGATGGAGGTCAGTGCGAACCGAACGTCTACTGTCGTGCTCGAAGGCGCGGTCGCTGTGACCAACCGTCGCCTAAATCAATACGTCGTTCTCACTGAGGGGCGGGGCGTCGACATCTCGGAAGGCGACACGTCGCTGACCCAGAAGCAATGGGGGGAAGCGAGGGTTCGCGCTCTTCTGTCGCGCTTTGGTGAATAGATGCGATTTGAAGGCGTCACTGCGTCCCGGCTGCTGACTGGGGGCTTCATCGCGGCCGCGCTTGTGTCTGGCGCCTGGCTCGGATTCAATCAAATGACGGGCGCCGCCTCAGCCTTAGATCGGGTTGAAAGTCTGACCCTCGATTGGCGGTATCTTCTGGCGGGCGCGCGACCAGCGCCTCCAGGCGTGGTCATCGTCGCCATCGACGACCAGACGATCAGCGAAGCAGAAGTTCACGCCCTGTCGCGAGACACGCTCGCCCGGCTCGTTCGCGCCATAGTGGACTTCCGCCCCCAGGCAGTCGCGCTCGACATTGCGTTCCCGGATTCCAAAGGCGAGAAAGAAGACAGGGAACTCGCAGACGCTCTCAAATTAACAACGAGCGTCGTCGCGTCGATCGGCATCTTTGGCGAGAGGGAACCTTCTGGCGTAGGGTCTGACTCAGATCAATCGGCGCGGTCAGGAGACTTGGCGCTGGCGCCCAAGCCCTCAAAGGTTCTTTGGCCGACTGACACGATCCGGGAGGCTACGCAAACGGGACTCGCCAATGTCTCGACAAACTCAAGCGGAATCCCGCGATACATTCCGATGATCTTTGAAATCCCCGACGGAGTAGCGCCGTCTTTCGCGTTGGCCGTCGTGTCGGCCTCAGTTGGAGCGGACCCTGTCTTTGGCCCAGACCGGATTGAGCTCCCAGGACGAACAACGAAGACGGACTTGGGCTACCATTTGCCCATTCGCTATTACGGACCGGCCGGCAGCTTCAAGCGATACAGTGCTGCAGAAGTCTTGCGCGGCGACGTCGACGGGGAACCCCTGCGCGGTCAGGTCGTCGTCATCGGAGTGACCGCGGCGGGCCTTGGCGATACATTCGCGACGCCATTCGATCGGGTCGCGCCCGGGGTCGAGATTTTCGCGACCGCGATCAGCAATATCCTGAGCGGAGACACATTGACGCGGACGCCATCGACCCGTCGTATCGACGCGGCTATGGCGGCCGGGATTCCCGTTGCGATGATCGCGCTCATAGCCATGCGGCGGGCGGCGCTCGGCGTCGCCCTCGCCGCTTTGGTTTTTGTATTTTGGGCGGCAGGGGTCTTTCTGGCGTTTGTCAACGGCTATTGGCTCAGCGCGGCGTTGCCTCTGGCCACGAGCATACCGCTAATCGCGGGCTACACCGGCGCCCGATTCCTCGCGGAGCGCCGTTCCGGACGAAAGGCGACCGCGGAAAGGGCGATGCTGGCCAAGTTTCAGTCTCCGCTTCTGGTCGACCGCCTTCTCCGTGAACCGCATTTTCTCGATAAGCCCGTCCGACAGGACATCGCGGTGATGTTCCTCGATTTGTCCGGATCTACGGGGGCCACCGAGGCGCTGGGACCTGAGCGGTCACGCGACATGCTTAGCGCCTTGCAGACCCTGGTGGAGCGGGAGGTGACCGCGCACAGAGGCGTCGTCATCAACTACATGGGCGACGGGGTTCTGGCGGTGTTCGGACTGCCGAACTCCACGAAGCGACGACGCCGAGCGCGCATTGACCACGGCGAAGAGCCTCTTCACGCTCGGTCACCGCTTGGGTGACGGATTTGCCGTCTGCAGCGCGGGATCGCCTCGATTTTCGCATCGGGGTTCATTTCGGCCCAGCTATCCTGTCGCGGCTCGGTTCGCCGACCCACCAACAAATCACCGCTGCCGGCGACACCGTCAATGTCGCGAGCCGGCTCCTCGAGGTGGCAAAGCAGCAGCACTGCCGAGTGGTCGTTACAGAGGATTTGTTTGCGGCCGCGCGCTCGAGCCCTGGATCGACGAACGTAGATGCGGATGCCTATGCGCCCGTGACGGTCCCCATTCGCGGCCGAGCGGGTTCCATGCAGGTCCGGGTTCGCAAATAGCCGGCGCGAGCTAACGCCGGAGTCGTACTCGCTCAGCGGTCGTCGGCTCACCCGGACTCACGACACCACCGCGGCGAACTGCAATGGCGC
>CAWHQY010000087.1:0-33735 GCA_963831505.1 uncultured Alphaproteobacteria bacterium
CCGTCTTCCGCCGTGATCCTCCAGGGCGGGAGGCCGCTCGCCCGCTGGAGCGACGGACATAACTGTGAAGCGCGTCACAGAAGGACGGATTTGGTCGTGTCATACCGGGCCGTCAGTACGATATAGTCAGCTGAAAGGAACTCAATCATGAGCGTGGCCATCACCGCCCAAGTCCCGGTTACCGCCTCTTCGCCGGCGACCGCTTCACCCGAAGCGGGCCAAGGCACTGGCACTGGCACTGGCGCGACCAGCGAGCAGGGGCTCGTCGACTTTTTCGCCAAGGCCCGCGTGGACGCCGCCAACGGAAACGTGGCCGAGGCGACTAATTCCGTGGCTTCGAGCGGGGAGATGCTCGGGAAGTTGCGCGAGTTCGTCGAAAAGGCGCATCAATCTGATGCGGCGAACAAGGCCACGAGAGCCAAGCAGAGGGCAGCCGCCGCCGAGGCGGACATTGAGCTTGCCAGCCACGACACGCTTGGCTCCCTCGGCAAATTTCACTCCCTCGCCCAATTTAACCCCCTCGGCCATTCTGGTTCGGTCGGTCAGTTTGCCTCCCACAATGGGTTTGGCTCCGCCGGTCTGCCTCCAGGACCGGCGTCGGCACCGCTTGGGCCCAGCCCAGGCCTAGACAGTAATGTCCCCGTGTCGGCCATGGTCGCCAAGATGAGAAACGACGTCATGGATTCCGCGATCCAAAACATGTGGGTGCGGGTGGTGGGTCATGCGACCAATTCGGTAACCAAAAACGTGATGAGCCTGCTCAAGGGGCAGTGACGAAGGGAAATTCCGTGAGCGCGGCTTTGCTTCGTTCTTCATTGCCACGCTGGGTACAGCGGGCGCTGGTATTGCTTGTAGCCTTGCTTCTCTCGGCCTGCGAAGCTGAACTCTACAACAATCTTGATCAGCGCCAAGCCAACGAGATGGTCGCGACCTTGCAACAGCACGGGATCCCGGCGCAACGCACGGTGGTCAAGGGCGGTCAGTACACGGTCGTGGTCGACAAGGCGCGCTTCGCCGACTCTATCGCCGTCCTCAAGGAGGCTGGTCTCCCCAAGCAGGAGTTCCAGACCATGGGGCAAATCTTCAAGAAGGATGGTCTCGTCTCCTCGCCCATGCAGGAGCGCGCGCAGATGATTTTCGCGCTGAGCCAGGAGCTTTCGCGCACGGTTTCGGAAATTGACGGCGTCCTGTCCGCCCGCGTTCACCTCGTGCTGCCGGAAAACGATCCGCTGCGCCAGCAACTCGTACCTTCGTCGGCGTCGGTCTTCATCCGCCATCGCAGCAACGCGCCGGTAGGCACCCTGGTGCCCCAGGTGAAGATGCTGGTGGCTAACGGCGTCGCCGGTCTTTCCTACGACAAGGTATCGGTTATCCTCGTTCCGGTCGACTTGCAGAAGGAAAATCAAGGCCAGCAGGATCTTGAAATGGTCTCGTTTTTCGGTCTGTGGATGCAGCGCGACAACCTGGCGCAGGCGATGTGGATGTTCTTCGGCCTCGTCGCGCTGGTCGTCCTGCTCGCAGGTGGGCTCGGCTTCGTCTTCTTTCGCCAGCGCGGACGCGTTTATGCATTGGGTTCGCCGCGCCCGGTTCCGTCGAGCGTAGTGAACGCGGGTTCGTCCAACGTGGTGAAAGCAGGTTCGTCTAACGTGGTGAAAGCGTCGTGAGCACTGCGAGCGAACGCACCGGAGCAGATGCAGGCTGGGATGCGTTCGTAACGCAGCCGGCCCTTTACATCGAGCCGTCGCGGCTCGCCGTGTGCTTCGACGGAATGGTGGGTCCCGAATTGTGCGGGCGGCTTAAGGCCTCACTCCGCCTTGAGGAGCGGCTGTCGGGTCTCGTCCATTCGCGCTACGGGCTGGCGCGCACAATTGCGGCCGACGACGTGAGCGACACTGACCGTTCGATCGCGCTTGGCTCGTCCGAACGGCTGGCGGAGCTTGTGCGCCGCGCCGGAGCGATCTATTGGGCGAACAGCATCGCCAATACCATTCGGGCCGCGGATGCGGCGGCGTTGGATGCCGCGCTGGGTGAGACGCTGTGCGTCGTCGCGCTCGCCAATCGCGATCTTTCCGGCCCGATGCAGCCGCTCACACCCTACGATCAGCTCGGTGCGCGCGTGATGGAGGATGGCATGCGCTGCCTTGGCGCATGGTGCAAGGCGCAGAGCCCCGGTGTCGGCCGGCGCGTTAGCCTCAAGCTCGCGCCCAATCCTGCTCTCGACGGTGCGGTGATTCGCCCCTTCGATGAGCTCGGCCCGGCGATTGTGCGCCGAGCGGCCGGCTGAGGTTGAACACAATGGTAGACAGAGTGGACTCGGTATCCTTGAATCGACAGCAGCCGGCGAATGGTCCGACAACGGGCTCGGTTCTCAATGCCAGGGATGTGAAAGCCTGGCAGGACGCCTTCGAGTTCCTGAACCACGCCGAGAAGCAGATCGCCGAAGAAAAAACGCAGGCGGAGGAAGCCGCCTCCCGCCTTTATGAGTTCGAGCGTGCCAGGGGCTACGAGGACGGCAAGGCGGAGGCGACCAGGCTTATTACCGAGACGACCCTGAAAGTGGACCGCTTTCTTCAGTCAATCGAGCCGCAGGTTGCTCAGCTTGCCATGAGCGTCGTCAACCGTGTCCTCGGCAATTTTGACACACGCGACCTTGTCGCCGCCGCTGCCGCACACGCCATCGCCGATTTGCGTCGCGAGAAGCGTCTTACCGTCACTGTTCACCCTGACGTCGTCGATAGCGTCTCCAAGGAATTCGCCCGCCTCGGCGTCAGCGATCGCATGGAAGTGACGATCGAAGGCAATCCGACCCTCGACCCGACCGCATGTATCATCGCCAGTGATCTTGCCGTCATCGACGCGAGTATCAAAACGCAACTGACCGCCATTGCCACCGCGATCGGCGCCGTTTGACGAGGCGGAACGCAATGACCGGTCAACGCTTCAGTATCGACGACCGTCTTACCTCCGTCCTTCCTAGCCTGTACGAGAAGGTGCGCGACAGCGCGCCGCGATCGCGCAAGGGGCGTGTCCGTCGCCTGCTGGGCGTCATCATCCATGCCACTGTGACCGAGGCACGCATCGGCGAACTGTGCCATTTGGTCGACCCGGAGACCGGCCGACGCGTTATGGCCGAGGTGATCGGGCTGCATGACGAGGTCGCAATTCTGACCCCTATCGGTGATCTGTTCGGGCTTTCCAGCGTGACCGAGGTGATTCCCACCGGCAGCGAATTGCTGGCCCCGGTGGGCGACAGCCTGCTCGGCCGCGTTATCAATGCATTAGGGGACCCGCTCGACGGCGAACCTCTTCCGAAGGGCATCGCGACCCGTCCGGTCACCGGAGTACCACCGGCGCCGCTCAGTCGGGGCATCATCCGCGATCCAATTCAGCTCGGCATCCGTGCCATCGACGGTCTTATCACCTGCGCACGCGGACAACGCGTCGGAATTTTCGGCGAAGCCGGCGGCGGCAAGTCCACCCTGTTAGCCGATATCGTTCGCGGCACCGACGCGGATGTGGTCGTCGTCGCGCTTATTGGCGAGCGCGGACGTGAGGTACGGGAGTTCCTCGAACATCAGCTTGGACCGGAGGGTCGCAAACGCGCGGTCGTCGTGGTCGCGACGTCCGACAGCCCGGCAATGGAGCGCGTCAAGGCTGCCTATGCGGCGACGGCGATCGCCGAATCGTTCCGCGATGAAGGCAAGCAGGTGTTGCTGCTCATGGACAGCCTCACCCGCTTTGCCCGTGCCCAGCGAGAGATCGGGCTGGCGGCAGGCGAACCGCCGACGCGGCGCGGCTTCCCACCGTCCTTGTTCGCCGCACTCCCGCGTCTCGTCGAGCGCGCCGGCCTGGACGGAGGCGGTGGGTCGATCACCGGCATGTACACCGTGCTGGTCGAAGGCGAGATCGCTCTTGATCCCGTCGCCGAGGAAGTGGTTTCCTTGCTTGACGGTCACATGGTCCTCTCGGGCGAACTCGGTCGCCGCAACCATTTTCCCGCGATTGACGTGTTGCGCAGTCGCAGCCGACTGATGGACGCGACAGTGCCGCCGCAGCACCGCGACGACGCGGCCCGCATGCGCCAGCTCATGGCAAGCTACGCCGACGTCGAGCTCCTGTTGCGTGTCGGCGAGTATCAAAAGGGCAGCGACCCGTTGGCCGATGAGGCGATCGCCAAGATCGACGCAATCAATGGGTTCCTTCGCCAGAAGATGCATCAGCACGAGGCGATCGAAGAGACGCGGCGGCGGATGCACGACATTGTCACCCAGGCCGGCAACCAGCCGCGAGCTCTATGACGCACGCAGCCGCCATCGCTCGTCTTCTCGACCTGCGACGCTTGCGGGAGCGGTCGGCGCTCAATGCACTGACCCAGTGCGAGGGCGACTGCCGCCGTGCCGAACAGCAGGTGGAGGCGTCACGCCACGCCATCGCGCACCATTTGGCGCAGGCCCGCACGCACGAGCAAGACAAGCGCCGAGCGCTGGTCGGCCGGGCCGTTTCAATGGCGGAGATTACCAGCCTGCAGGCCGATCTCGACGCCATGGCGGCAGAGACCATGCGGTTGCGCCGGGTCGAGGAGGAAGCGCGAATTGCGTTGCAGAATGCCGAGCAGGCGCGAGACGCCGCCCGCGAGCGCTACCGTCTTTGCCAGAAGGCGGTGACGAAGCTCGACGGCCTGGCCGAGCAGGAACGGCGTAAAGCGGAGCGGCTCGAGGGAGCCTATGCCGAGGCCGATCTCGAGGAGCGCGCCATCATGGCCGCCGCGTCGACAGCAGGACAAAGCTGGGCTTGAGGCGGTGCTCGCGCAGCAGACCATACCGGCGTCCAGGGATGCCCGCGATGCCCCGCCGATCGAGAGGCAGGCGCTCGACGATGTCATGCTCGCCGATCTACAATGTCAGCCGGACAATGCGGCGACAGCCGTCATCGTCGGGCATCTTGTCATCCCTGTCGAGTTGAGCCCGGCAGGCATCATGGTCACGGCGCGCCCTCTGCGCGGCCGTGGTTCTTTCTGGGAGTGGAGCATGGGCAATCCGACAGAGTTTTCCGGCCCGGCCGGCCTGCACGATCCGGACCTGGACGATTTGCCGGTGCGGCTCGTCTTCGAACTCGGCCGCGTCGAGCTTTCGCTCGGTGAGCTCCAGCGCCTGGCGCCAGGCGCGCTGGTGCCGCTGGGTCGCCCGCCCGACGAGCCGCTCGACATCATGGCTAACGGCCGGCGGCTGGGTCGCGGCACGCTGGTGCAAATTGGGGAGAGCCTCGGTGTACGAATTGTGAGCATCGTCGGCAATGAATGACGCACCCAGCACTGTTGGTCTGATCATCTTCATGACGGCCCTCGGGCTGTTGCCGTTTATCATCGTGACGATGACGGCCTTCCTGAAGATCTCGGTGGTGATGTTCATCGTCCGCAACGCCCTCGGCCTTCAGCAGACACCGCCGACCCTGGTGCTGTATTCGATCGCCCTCATTCTCACCGTTTTCGTCAGCCTGCCGCTCATGGAAGACATCTCCAATCGCCTCTCCGCGCGTCCGCTCGATGTCAGCTCGCTTGATAAGCTCCAGGCATCAGCCAATGTGGTAAAAGACCCGGTCAAAGCCCATCTCATGCGCTATGCGAAACCCGGCGAGCGCGAGTTCTTCCTTTCGGCCACCGCCCGCGTCTGGCCGCCGGCAGCCCGCGCCAACGTCAAGGACGACGACTTCATCATTCTGCTGCCGTCTTTCGTCAGCTCGGAGCTCACTCGCGCGTTCGAGATCGGCTTCCTGCTCTTTCTGCCGTTCCTGATCATCGACATCATCGTCTCGAACATTCTCATGGCAATGGGGATGATGATGGTCTCCCCGACGCTGATATCCTTGCCGCTCAAGCTGCTCCTGTTCGTCGCCGTGGACGGCTGGTCGCGCCTCATGCATGGCCTCATCCTGAGCTATGGGTGAGCCGCGAAGCTGCACAATGAGGACAGCCCATTGAGGATAGTCCATGTCTCACGATAGCATCCTCGGGAAGGTCAACGAGGCGCTCATGATCATCCTGATCGTGTCGTCTCCCGTGCTGATCGCGGCCGTCGTGGTCGGATTGCTGGTCGGGTTGCTCCAGGCGCTGACCCAAATCCAGGACCAGACCTTGCCGCAGGCCGTCAAGCTCGTCGTCGTGCTGGTCCTCGTGATCCTGCTGGGCCCCGTGTTGTCACAGCAGATTGCCAACCAGGCATCGGGCATCCTCGATGCTTTTCCCATCATGACGCGCTGAGCCGCGCAGGAATGTCGGTATGGACTTCATTGGCGATCCGTTCAAGCCGTTGCAGCCCTACTTTTTGGCGGCTGCCTTCGCGCTCGCCCGGATGCTCGCAATGATGGTTGTCTTCCCGGTGTTCGACCGCCTCGGCGTGACCGGCTTCATACGCAACTCCATTGCCCTCGTGATCTCGATCCCGATCATCCCGATGATTGTCGCTCACCTCGGCAGCGAACAGCTCAGCCTCGGGCTGATCACCGCTCTGCTACTGAAGGAGGTCGTCGTCGGCCTCGTCGTGGGCGTCGTATTGGCCGTGCCGTTGTATGCAGCGGAGGTGGCCGGCGACGTACTCGACCTGCAACGCGGGTCCTCGTCGGCCAGCCTCAGCGACCCTCTCGGATCGACCCAAGCCAATATCACGGGCACACTGCTCGCGCTTGTCATCATCGCGCTCTATTTCGCTTCCGGCTGCTTTGACCTGACGTTGCGCGCAATCTACGACAGCTATGGCATCTGGCCGGTTCGCCGCATCCTGCCCCTGCTCAGTCGCGAAGCGGGGGGTCTGCTTCTCAGTCTGCTCGATACCATTGTCTCGACCGGCCTCATGCTGGTAGGTCCGATCGTGGTTTGCCTGCTGTTGGTCGACCTTCTATTCGCGCTCATCGCGCGTGCCGCACCGTCGCTGCAACCCTTCTACCTCTCAATGGCCGTGAAGAACCTCGTGTTCTCGCTTGTGCTCGTGCTCTACGGTGCCTTCCTGATCGGCTACATGAAAAACGGTCTCGTCGTCTTCCTCGACGTGAAGCCGCAACTTGAGGCCATCGCGCCGCGTTGATCGCGTTCCGCAACGTAGCAGGGCCGCTCTGGTTTGGGCCTGGAAGCGCAGCGCCAAACGCCGTTCACTGACGCCTTCACGCGAAGCAAAGATGCCACAGTGCCGCGCGGCGTAGCGCCGCGCGTCGTCTCACCCGATCGTCACGGGTGCTTTGGCCCGCCGCTGCCATTGGCCGGCACGGCCTGGCTCTGGGGGGGCGGGGGCGGCGGCGGAACGATCAGCGCTTCGGTCCGGCGCATCATGCCCTGCTCGGTCGAGTGGCGGATCGAGTTGACCGCCGGATCGCCCGTGGTCGGCAGGTTCGCCGTGGCGGCGGACGAGAACCTGAACCCGCTCAGATTTTGGGTGTGGTACAGCTCGCCGGTCATCGTCTTCAGCGTCGCGTCGAGGTCGGCCTGCGTCACGCCCACCTTGGCATTGCTCGGGCTTACCTGACGGAAGTCTTCGTTTGACGTGACCCAGGTCGTGCCGTCGGGCGCCTTGAACACGCCGAACATGTGACCGGTGCCGCCCGCGTGCTGCACGTCGACGCTGCCGAGCGACGTGAAGCCGGCCGAGGTGAGCAGCCGCGTCTGCATGTACACCTTGCTCTCGCAGTCACCGATGTAGCGGCCCGCGCGCGGCGCGCCTTGCGACGTCACGTCGCTCCACTGGTCGGGCGAGCGCGCGATCATCTGATTGATGCGACCGGCGGGCGCGTCAGGCGATTTGTGGGCGCGCGCGGCTGCTGCGGCCTTCTGCGCGTCGGCAACCGACCCGAATTCGTGGATCTTGCCCACGTGGTCCTTGTAGAACGCGTGCGGGCTGGGGTTGGCGTTATAGACCGGATCCTGCCGACCGGCATTGGGATGCGACCGGCTGTCATTGTAGCAATCTCGAATACATCAATGGCCGCTTTGCATCATGAGGCCACAAGTATTCCAGTTGTATTCATCAATGTTAGTGATCCTGTTGGAGTGGGATATGTAGAAAGTTTGTCGCGTCCCGGCCACAGTGTCACTGGTCTTACGCCGTTTGAACCATCGCTGGGCAGCAAGTGGCTGTCGTTTTTGAAGCAACTCGCGCCATCAATTGAAGACGTGGGCGTCATCTTTAATCCTGAGCCGGGTAACAACTCTGGATCGTTCTTGCGGGCTATCGAAAGCGCTGCACCATCCTTAGCCATCAAGAGAATCGTCACACCGGATACAAACAGCGCGGATATTGAGCGCACCATTGTCGGTCTCGGGAACACGTCAGGGAGCGGTCTGGTTTTTCTCCCAGACGCTCTCACTTACGTACGCCGAAATGAAATCGTCCAGCTAATAGCTAAGCAGCATATCCCAGCAATTTATCCTTGGCGCGATTTTGTCATCGCTGGGGGACTCATGTCTTACGGCCCGCATGAGGCGTATGTAGATGAGGCGCTTGGACAAGCTGCCAAGTACGTTAATCGCATCCTCAACGGCGAGAAGCCAGCCGAAATGCCGGTGCAGGCACCCACAAAACTGGCATTAACTATCAATGCGAGAACGGCGAAAACGCTTGGTCTCGAAATGCCGGGAAGCCTGATGGCGCTTGCTGATGAGATGGTTGAATAGCTCCATTTCACACCATCGGTCACTTTTGGCACGAACGGAAATGCTGCCGCAGACGGCTCATGTCTGTTGTTGGGGAAAGAACGGACCTGCCTGGGATACGCCTCGAAGGGCTGAGTTTGACCCGAATCGGACCTGCGAATGTCCGACCTGCGACATTGAAGCATGGAACTTTGTGCCCCTCGAGGCGTACGCATTAGGGGATCGCGTAAATCAACAGACGCGGCCCGCTCGGAAGCAGGCGATTTTCTGGTGAACCCAGCCGCGAAAGGTCATCAAGCCATTGCGTGTCTTTATCCTCGCATTATCAGTCTTGGGAATTCTCGTAAGTGCAAATGTTGCCAAAGCCGGACCGAGCACGACCGACCGCGATCTGCTGGCATCCGTCGATCCGGCGACCTTTGCCCAAGAGGGAACTCAGGAAACCGAAGATCTGATGGGCCTCGACAAGGGAAAGCGTCGCGACGTGCAGCGCCGGCTGACTGGTCTCGGCTTCGACACCAAGGTCAACGGTCGGTTCGACGAGGCGACCCGCGCCGTCATCACGCGCTGGCAGTCGGCACACGGCTATCCCAAGACGGGCTTCCTCAACACGCCGCAGCATGAGGCGCTACTGACCGAGTTCGTCGCAGGGGCGCACGCCAGCTTGCGTAGCAGCGGCAAATCCGATGACGACCGTCCGGGCCGTCGTCGCGGCGGGGACCACCATCACCGCAGTGCTGGCGGTCCAGGTGGACTGATTGGCGGCGTTGTGGGTGGACTGTTCGGACGCAGGTGACCCGACAAATTGTACGGAGCGTTAGTTCTCAAAGGCCTTCGGTCTGCGCGATCAACAGGGCGCGGCACATGCAGAAATCGCGGACACAAGCCGTTCTGAGAAAATCTGCTCATCGAGCAACCGTGGGTTAGACTTTGCTTGATGGATCATCCCGCTCTATCTCGGGCTTTTCATGCAAAACGGCGTTCAACAGCGAATTGTGAACTTCTATCTTTCCATTGTAGCTGATGAGGCCAAGTCTGCGGAATTTGTTCATGAAGAAGCTCACCCGGGATCGGGTCGTTCCAATCATCTCTGCCAATGTTTCCTGACTGATATCTACTAAAATAGGCTGAGGTGTCCCTTCTTTTCCGAAATGCGCGAGCAGAAGAAGGAGGCGCGCGAGTCGCTTCTCGCTTGAATTAAACAGCTGGTCGATCAAATCCTCTTCAACTCGGCTGTTCCGTGTCAAGAGATACGCCATGAACAGCTCGGAAAATTTCGGTTCGGTATGGAGAGTGGCGATCATCGCTTCTTTGGTTATTGAGGTGATCACGCATTCTTCTATCGCCGTTGTGGTCGCGATACGCAACCGATGGCCATTGAGGCACCCCTCGCCGAAGAACTGGCCCGGCTCCAAAATCCCGACGACCGCTTCCTTGCCTTGCTCGGATAGGACAGTGAGCTTAACACTACCTTTTTGAATGTAAAAAACCGCATCCGCCGCGTCTCCTTGCTTGAAGACGTGCTGATTTCTCTCAAAATTCAAGATTGTCTTGCCAGCCCCTACCTTGACGAGAAAGGCTTTGGGATCGAACCCGCTTTTGGCTGCATTGCCCACAGGAGTCTCCTTTGCTCCGATGAACGCGCTTGCTCCGATGAACGCGCGCCTCGCATTATAGCGGTGGCAGCGCCATCAGTCACTCACATCTTAAGGAGCGGCTTTCGGCCGCTAGACCGCGTCGCTAACAGAAATCTCGTCTCAGACGTGCAGGCCCAAGAAGCTTGCAACAACGATGATAACTACCACTACGCCGATGATGTAGAAAATGTTCATTGTGTACTCCGATCGAGCTTATGTGCGATTTCAATATGAAAGCGCGGCGCTTCGAACAGGAAACGTCCGGGCGGGACGGTAAGTTCCATCGTTCACTGAAGCTGTCTACTTCGGTGATCGCCCCGACATCGATCGATATCCATTTGCGGGCGCGACGGCGGCGAAAGGTGGTCGACTTTATACAGACACATTTCGTGGTGGGTGCTTCTCCGCACGGTTCGGTACGTCAGCTCGTTTCGCGCGATGAGTCGTCGCGCAATGGCGATCTGGAGCGGGACGTCGGTGGGCTACGTTAGCTCAGGTCACCGCGATGTCGGTGTAACGGAGACGACGATGCTTTCGGTCGCGGCGCACATAAGGCAAGCGTACGTGCGCAGATCAAAGCCGGGCTTATCGGGCTCAAGACAAGAGAGGATCATAGGAGCCTCACAGTCCGCGCAAAACGGACGCTCGCTGGTAGCTTTGTCATGAAAAAACGAGGGAACGGGATGATTGAGCACAGCGCTTTTCCTTTTGTCTCGGCGGGAGCGCAACACTCTCGGTCACCGATAGTGGCCGGGACGGGTCGGTGATGACCCAATATGACGTTTCGGGTCGAGACGCGCTGGCCAATATAGCTCACTCTCAAGGATTTAGAGCTGCCGCCGACCAAGGCGGAAGCACCTTTGTCGAGGAACGCTCACGTGTATACAGCATTAAACAAAAAGACGTTTCATTCCAGTGTTTCAGCCGCAGACGCTGGTCGATATTGCTCACATTCCAAAGGCATTGACGGATGATTAGCGAATTAGGACCGTCAGATTCAACTTAGGACGCCAAGCATAAAAATGCTGAGCGGAACGTCTCTTCGGGCAGGTTGTTGGCTTCTCACACATTCGGAGGAGAAATCTAATGACCACGCTAAAACGCTTAGCCGCGACCGCGGTGCTTTCAACCCTTATGGTCGCACCAGCAATGGCCCAACAAGTATATCACCGAGGCCACGACGGTTACCGTGACCGTGGGCCAGTTGACGCCGCCGCCGGTATAGCGGGAGTCGCAGTCGGAACAGCCGCCGCCATTGCGACAGCACCGTTCCGCGGTTCATATGCGTACGATAATGGCTACGGCTATGATAACGGGTATGCCAGGCGCAATGGCTTCGTCTGTCAGCCCGGAACATGGTTTCGTGGCGAAGACGGCCGACGGCACCTATGCCAATAAACGTCATTGCATTAATTAATGGCGGCCCGAAAGGGCCGCCCTAACATCAATCGTGACCAATCTACTCGCCGTGTTCAGGATGCCCGAAAGCAAACCAAGACCTACCGGCCCCAATGAGGATGCAACCCCTCGAGCGCGGCTCGATAATGACGACACAAGGGCTGCCAATGATGCCAACTGCGGGAAAATCAGCAAAGACGCCGCAACCGAAACTACAGCCGACAAGGGCGGAAACCGTTCGCGCCGCCAAAGCAAGAATAACGCGGCGGAACTCCCTGCAGAAGCAACGCAATAGACGCAATTTCTTGAAGTCGATGTGCCGGACTTGCCGATCGAGGACCAATCAATGCCCAACGGTAACAGCCATTAGCACCGCGCCAGCCCACCCAAAAGAGTGAGTGTCGGCTGGGCGCTGAAGCGTCCATCACCGAAAGGCGCGTAACGCACCATCATAACCATCATGATCGGAACGCGACCGTGCCATTGAGCACGACGCTCCAAACCAGCATTGAATGGGATCGATTGTCGCATATCCGAGCGAGTCCCACGACCGTGGCGGCGGCAATGATGCTGTAAAATCCAACGGCATCCGGCGCTTTCGCCTCCAGGGTGGCGGCCCAGCCGAAGGCCTCGGAAGCTCAATACGCAGCCGAGTCGACGCAGATCTATTTCGCGTTATGCTTGCACAAGAGGATTGCCGGACCCACTATTAGACGATTTGCGTGAGATCGGAGCCGGCGCCGAACTGGGGCTAAAGCCAAGAAACCGAAATCGAAAGGAAGAATAGGTGCTCAACTTTATCGAACTTCACTACGACAACACCGGCATCGCGGTGATAATCAATATCAATAAGATCATCTCGTATGAACGCGTTCCCGGCCGGAGCTATACTGACTTGCTGCTAGAGCGGGAAGGCATGACAGTTCAAGAAACACCTGCCGAAATTTCTCAACTCATTACCGCAGCCCAGCAAACTGACAGAACGAGTTAAGAACAGCACTCGATATGCGCGTTAGAGCCGAGCGGCCCGCGTCGAGTGGCTCTGCATCAAAGCCGTGAACCGTCCACGTCCATAAGAGGGTTGACCTCAGCCGCTCGCGCAAGCTTCAACCAGTCTTCAGCCAGGCCCTGCCATGCGTGTCGGTCAGCTGCGTTCGTTGTTTTCTCTGCATTCATCTCGCATTCTCTAGCCTTGCGATGATACTGATGCGCGGTAGGTTCTTTCTTCACGGCAGGAATTTCCCATCCAAAGAGGCCAATGCAACAGCCATTAGACACCTCAGCCCGACGGTGTGGTTCATGATCCGCGCAGTAACGGTTTCGGCATCACGCTTACGTGAAGGCCGATGAACCGCTTTTGCTGGGGATGGGCCCGGGCTGCTTCCAACGGGTGCTCGAACGGTAGCGACTTCGCGTCGACCTTCAGGCTGCCGCTTCTTTGGTCAACTTTGACCGCCTGCGACGATGAACAACAGGCACCCCTTGATCAGTAATGCTGCGGTCGCTTGGCTTTGCCGGCTTCCCCGCATGTACCTGGGCTTGGATTTTTTGTGCCCATCGCCTTTCGAAGCGGTCCACAATATGACGCGGTAAGTTCGATCCATCCACGATATGGTTCCTCCGACCGGGCCGCCACGATGCGCGTGCAAGCGCAGTCGAAAATGGTAGCGCGGGTCTTTTTCAACGCCCGGGATCGCCTCCTGGGTCCAAAATGTTTCTCTGCGAAAAGGGAATTGGATGTGCTCGGCTGCTGTTCGAACGTAGCGCCAATCCCCACGTTGTTCCGCACTACGCTCCTCAGCCTCGGCGTGCTCAGCCCCGCGTTGGGGCTATTTGCATTGATACTCGCCGAAACTAATTAGGCCACCCCACGAAAAGCCCGGCGCGAGGGCCGGGCTGAACGCGATACTATAAGACGGAGGGGCAATTGCTCAGCTAAGCAGAAGCTCTCGGAGTGCGCTGTATAATATTGCTCACCCGCTGAGAGAACGCGACAATGACAACGGTCACGAAGCGCGAGCACTGTCCGCACTTGCCCCCCTGTCCTGGTATTTTGCAGTGTCCTAATTTCGATTCGCGGTGCATAATGGGTAGATGAAGCCGACGCATCACAGGACCTGCACTTGCGGGGCGATCTATGATCGCACGGAACACATGGCGAAGTCGCGAGAGATCGCGAGCTATGAATGCGCCGTCTGCAACCGGACGATGGAGACTTGGAACACCGCGTGGGTGCCGATCTATCGCTTTGTTGCCGGACCAGTCAGATTGCCCGCCCAAGAATAAGGCGCCTCTGACGACCTAATTTACCTCCGTTTACTATTTCGAAAGCTGGTCTGTATTGACCAGTATGGCCGGACGCGCACGTGCAAGACTGTTTCCCATCACCGGCCCGTCACGGGCATCTACCCGGTGACGGAGAGTATCGCGCTCCCGCCTGATGCAAGGGACGCATCATGAACAAGAGAAAAACTACTGAGCAAAAATGGCATGAGCAATCCGAGGCCACAAAAGAGGAAGCGGCCAAGCTTCCATGTGGGGAACTCAGGGAGAAAATGCTGCGAAAGGCCGGTCAGCTACACACAGCATCCCAGATGAGTCTGTGGCTATCGTCGCCCGGCCTACGGGCCCCCACGTAACGAACGACCCAAGAGGCCGCCTCAGTTGGCGGCGCGACCAGAGAAATCTCTTCTTCACGGCGCAGTCCTGCCCCCCGTCGGGCTGCGTCGTGAATTGGGCCCCAGGCTTTATGCCGCACAGAAGTCTGGGGCTTCTCGCACCCGGCAGCCGCGGATGGCCAACCTTGGAACACGCGGCGCGGCCGCCAGGCCCCCGCGTCCCAAAGGCCTCCTGACGAGGAGAGACGATCCATGCGACTTCAGACATACCGGGACGACAGCCGTTCTCGCCACTTCGACCTGGTGGGCGGTGGCAACGATCCTTGGTCAGTCGACCTGGTCGTGGAAGCGGCTTCCTCTACTGAAAGTGCCGGTTCGATGTGATTTGGCTTTCGGACACCGGCTGAATGCGTCCTGGGGATCCGCACACTCTCTGCTCGCTGACGCACGAGTCATGCTAAAAAATATTTTGCCCGGAGAGTCATTTGCTCGATTAGGCTGTAGGCTTTTCCCTCACCAGCTGGATGAGCATTCACTCGGTTTTTGGCACGCGGCGCGCGCCGATCAGGCAGTGATACTGCCGCAGTTCATGCATCTCCGTGTTCCCGCCTCGAGTGGGGCCGGTCCGCGGAGTTCTTAGCGCCAAGGATTGACCTACCCCCAACCCCGCTTGGGCGCACGACTTCGGCAATCACCAACAAGCCAAGGTGGCAAGCTGGACGTTTGTGCACTTAACGGTGATCTGAGACCAGTTACTGCGCTTTAGTGCTATGTTGGGGCCGGGGTATGTACGGTACGAGCGCGTGTCCGACATGCCAATAAAGAGCACCATTACCGTAAGAGGCGTGCTGATTGCGCTGGCAATCGCGGCGGCGATGTTGCTTAGCATTGGCGGACCCACCTCGGCGCAATTTTTTAATTTCGGCGGATTTCAGCAGCAGCAGCAACGCGGTGGCGGTTGGTTCGGTGGCGGCTGGTTTGGCAACGATACGTTTGGGCCGTCTCAGCCGCGCGCGCCCCCGCCTCGGCAAGCCCGACCGCCGGCGCGCGAGGATTATTCAAGGGCGCCGCCGTCCGAGAAACGCGATACGGTCCCGGAGCGCCACATCCTGGTCCTTGGGGACGGCATGGCGGACTGGCTCGCCTATGGTCTCGAAGACGCCTATGCCGAACGGCCCGACATCGGCGTGATCCGCAAGGCCAAAAACACCTCGGGTTTGATCAAATACCAGCCCAAGGGCGACCCTTCCGATTGGGCCGGCGCGGCCAAAGTCATTCTCGCGACCGAAAAGCCCGACATTATCGTGGTGATGCTCGGCATCAACGACCGCGTTTCGATTCGCGAGCCGGTCACAGAAAAGAGTGACAAGCCCGCCGATAAGAAGAACAACAAGGACGCGCACGTCAAAGGCGAGGCCAAGTCGGACGGCAAGGTCGGCGCCAAGCCGGAAGTGGCGCAGAAGCCAGAGGTTGATACCGAGCTGCCGCAGGACGATTCCGACATTGCCAGGGCGCCGCCGGCGAAGAGCGCACGCTCGCCCAACGGCCTCTATGAGTTTCGTGAGGACCGCTGGAGCGAGCTCTACTCGAAGAAGATCGAGGAGATGATCGCCGTGGTTAAGTCGAGGGGGGTGCCGGTGATTTGGGTCGGCCTTCCCGCGATTCGCGGGCCCAAGGGCACCTCGGACATGCTGTTCCTGGATTCGCTCTATCGAGAGGCTGCCGGCAAGGCCGGCATCACCTATGTCGACGTCTGGGATGGCTTTGTCGATGAAGGCGGCCTCTTACTGCAGAAGGGGCCTGACTTCGAAGGCCAGATCCGCCCACTGCGTTCTTACGACGGTATCTTCTTCACCAAAGCCGGCGCGCGCAAGCTCGCGCATTATGTCGAGCGCGAGATCACGCGCCTGCTCGCGACGCGCTCGGGTCCCATCGCATTGCCGAGCGAGCCTGCCACACCTGATCTCAACGCCGTGCCCGGTCAGCCCGCGCCCCGTCCGCTGGCGGGACCAATCCTGCCGCTGACTGCGCCGTCGCTCGCCACAGATCAATTGCTCGGCGGCCCGGGAACGCGGCCCGCTGCGGTCGATGCGCTCGCCGCGCGCACGCTGACCAAGGGCGAGGCCCTTAATCCTCCGCCTGGCCGCGCCGACGATTTTACCTGGCCGCGCCGCGAGGTCGGGGGCGAACGGATCAAAGGCGAGGCGCCAATGGCATCGGAATCGCCCAACCGCTTGCGCGACGTTCGCGCCCAGGTGACGACGCCGGCATCGCAAAAATTGAAGAAGCATCCCCGCTAGGAGTCTGGCTAACCTACCCCCATCCTGTCGGTCGCCCAACTCCGACACGCACCATAAACCAAGGTCGCTTTCGGATTTAATTCTAGAGCAAAATCCGACCGATTTGAATCGAGAGGGATTGAACGAAGCCGCTGGCGCGGCAATTGAGGAGGGATCGCAAGAGCAGCCTCCTGTCTGAGAGGATCGCGGGTTTTCGAAGCCCAACCCTTCAGACAGGAGTTTTCCGATGGCTGAGATCAGCCCTCTTCGCCGCCGCATGATCGAGGACATGACGGTCCGCAATCTGTCGCCGGCGACGCAACGATCCTACCTTGCCGCCGTATCGAAGTTGAGCCGCTATTTCGGCCGATCCCCTGATTGTCTCGAACTAGAAGATATCCGCGCCTTCCAGGTCCACTTGGTCGCGACCGGGATATCCTGGCCGGCGCTGAACCAGATCGTGTGTGCGCTGCGGTTTTTCTACGGTGTGACGCTCGGCCATGACGACATTCCGGAGCGCATCGCCTATGCCCGCGAGCCGCGCAAGCTGCCGGTGGTGCTCGGCGCCGACGAAGTCGTGCGCTTCCTGGAGGCCATCCCAAGTCTCAAGAGCCGCGCCGCTCTGACGACGGTCTATGCCGCCGGACTGCGCGTCTCCGAGGTGGTTCTGCTGAAGATCGCCGATATCGACAGCCAGCGGATGGTGATCCGGGTCGAGCAGGGCAAGGGCGGCAAGGACCGTTACGTCATGCTCTCTCCGCAGCTGCTCGAGGATTCTGCGCGGCTATTGGCGGTTGACCCGGCCGCAGCGCTGGCTGTTTCCCGGCCGTGACGAGGATCGGCCGCTCGATCCGACCGTATTGCATGCCGCCTGCCGTTCAGTCCGCTCGGCGGCCGGCCTGAGCAAGCAGGTAACGGTCCACACGCTGCGGCACAGCTTCGCGACGCATCTGCTGGAGAACGGGGCCGACGTACGCATCATCCAGGTGCTGCTCGGCCACGCCAGCCTGGCCAGCACCGCGCGCTACACCCAGGTCGCCACCAAGACCATCAGCAACACGCCAAGTCCGCTTGACCGGCTCCGTCTGGAGGTCGTGCCGCCCGGCTGAGCGGGCATCATGGCTCCGGTTCTGGAGGTGGCGGATGTCATCCGCTGCCACGGCGACGCGTTTCGGCAAGCCCGTGCCGGGCATCTCGGCCGCGTCGAGCGGCGCGTCATGGGCGCCATCACGGCGTGCCGGACCGCGGTGCTCGGCGGCCACGTCGAGCAGTGCGATGGTTGCGGCGCGACACGCATCGCCTACAACTCCTGCCGCAACCGCCATTGCCCAAAATGCCAGGGGCTGACGCGCGCCGAATGGCTTGCGCAGCGACAGGCCGAACTGTTGCCGGTGCCCTATTTCCACGTCGTCTTCACCCTGCCGACGCTGGCCGGTGAGATCGCCTTCCAGAACAAGGCCGCTGTCTATGCGATCCTGTTCCGCGCCGCCGCCGAGACGCTCACCACCATCGCCGCCGACCCCAGGCATCTGGGCGCGCAAATCGGCGTCACTGCGGTGCTCCATACCTGGGGTCAGACCCTGCACCACCATCCGCACATTCATTGCGTGGTGCCGGGTGGCGGCCCCTCGCTCGACGGCACGCGCTGGATCGCTTGCCGCCCCAGCTTCTTCCTGCCGGTGCGCGTGCTCTCGCGCCTGTTTCGTCGACTGTTCCTGCAGAACCTGCAGGAGGCATTCGACGCCGGCGAGCTGCGCTTCTTCGGCAACCTTGCCGGTCTTGCCGAGGCCACGGCCTTCGCCACCGGGCTCGATCAACTCAGGCGCATCGAATGGGTCGTCTACGCCAAGCCGCCGTTCGGCGGCCCCGAGCAGGTGCTGGCCTATCTCGGCCGCTATACCCATCGCGTCGCCATCGCCAACAGCCGGCTGGTTTCGCTCTCTGACGGCAAGGTCCGCTTCGCCTGGAAGGACTATCGCCAGGACAGTAAGACTAAGGTGATGACGCTCGATGCCGACGAGTTCATCCGCCGTTTCCTGCTGCATGCCCTGCCGGACGGCTTCCATCGCATTCGCTACTACGGCTTTCTTGCCAATGGCAGGCGCGGCGACAACCTCGCTCGCTGCCGCCGGTTGCTCGACGCCCATCACGCGGCGGCCAATTCCGAGTTCGCAACCGGCCACGCCAAAAGCGATCGACAAAGCAACGCTTGTGACTTCCTCATCTGCCCCGAGTGCGGCGGCACTATGCGGCGGATCGCAGCCGTGCCGCGCTCATCCGCCCATCAGCCATTCTACTGTGACACATCATGATCTCATCGCTGCCGATTTTCATCCTCACCGCCGCCAAGCTTGCTGCGCCTCCTGTCGCCAACCGGCCAGCTATGCCGATCGACTGCCGCAATACCGATTCAAGAGCTGGCCAACGAATAGACCTGACCTGCTTCTCGCGCCTAGTACCAGATCCGCGAGGTCTTCCCTGCCAAAACAGCACTTCGCATCAGTTACGCGGGCGTCGTCAGAGTAGTCTCGCCAGCACGCCGTCGCCACTATCCCCATAGCGCCAAAACAACCCGCGGCTTCGTTCAATCCGGCTTCTATGAGGTCGTGCTCACGACCGCGCCCGGGGAGGCCGGCGTACCTACGACCTCACAGAACCCTCAAGATTCCCATCGAGGGCGAATTCTAATTCACACTGCGTGCTGGGCAAGGAGGCCAGCACGCATGGCCAAGCCTTTATCGGAAGATTTGCGGACTCGGGTGGTCCGGGCGGTTGAGGGCGGAATGTCGCGCCGCGCGGCAGCGGAACGGTTCGGAATCTCGGTCGCGAGCGCGGTGCGCTTTGTCAAGGAATGGCGCGCCAGTGGCGCGACTAAAGCCAAGCGGCTCGGCGGCGACCAGCGCTCCCAACGCATTGAAGAGCACCATGAGGCGATCATGAGTGCGATCGAGGCCAAGCCAGACATGACCTTGGTTGAGATCGCCGAGATGCTCGAAATCCAAGCGGGGAGCTTCGTTTGCGCCGAGTTCGATTTGGCGTTTTCTCGAGCGTCACGGCGTGACCTTCAAAAAAAAGCGCGCACGCAGCCGAGCAGGATAGGCCCGATGTTGCGGCGGCGCGTCAGGCTTGGCGCGAACTCGCGCCGCAGCTTGATCCCGACAAGCTGGTCTTCATCGACGAGACCGGCGCCTCGACCAAAATGGCGCGGCTTTACGGCCGCTCGAAACGCGGTCAACGTTGCCGCGCTGCGGTCCCGCACGGCCATTGGCTGACCACGACCTTCACTGCCGCTTTGCGCCGTACCGCCCTGACCGCGCCGATGACGCTCGATGGCCCCATGAACGCTGCTGCTTTCCGTGCCTATGTCGAACAGGTGTTGGCGCCTACTCTCAATCCCGGCGACATCGTCGTGATGGACAATCTGCCGGCACATAAAGGCGCAGCCGTCCGGAACCTGATCGAGGCCGGCGGCGCCACCCTTTTGTTGCTGCCGCCCTATTCGCCCGATTTCAACCCGATCGAGAATGCCTATGCCAAGTTCAAATCCAGCCTGCGCAAAGCAGCCGCCAGGACCGTCGAGACCCTCGAGGACGCAATCGCCGACGCCCTCCAAGCATTCCCGCCAAACGAATGCGCTAACTACTTCCGGGCCGCAGGATACGGCTCAACTTGATCAGAATCTGCTCTAGTTGACCGCCTTCTCCAACGCGGACGCCAAGTCCTTTGACGTATAAGGCTTGGACAAATGTCCGAATTCAATCGATCGGTCGGCCGGCAATTCGGCATATCCGGTCGCCAGGACGATCGGCAATTTTGGATTTCTCTCTTTAATTCGCTGCGCAAGCTCGAACCCGTTCATTCCCGGCATGGCGTAGTCGGTCACCACGATGTCGAACGGCGAATCGGTTTCCAGCAGTTTCAGGGCGTGAGCGCCGGATTGAGCCTCGGTAACGCTGTGACCGAGATCGAGCAACATGTCGGCCGCTCCCATGCTCACCAGTATATCGTCATCGACCAGCAGGACGCGGAGGCTTCGCGCTTCCTTCGGCTGGCGCAAGCGGGATTTCCGCGCTCGCTGTTTTGGCGCCCTGCTTCGCGCGCGGCAGCCACATCGTGACCGACGGTTCCCTCGCCGGGCTGGCTCCTGATCCGCATTGCGCCACCGGATTGCGCCGTAAATCCCTGCACCATTGAAAGACCAAGGCCGGTGCCTTTGCCGACGCCTTTCGTGGTGAAGAAAGGCTCCTGTGCGCGCGCCAGCGTGGCTTCGCTCATACCCTCACCGGTATCGGTCACGGTGATGCATACGAACGGATCGCGCGGCAGGCCGACCCTTTTGCCGTTTTCCTCGTTGTGACAAGCAATCGTCAGCGACCCGCCCTGCGGCATGGCATCCCGGGCATTGACGGCGAGATTGATCAGAGCCAATTCAAGCTGGTTCGCGTCAACCTCGATCGCGCAGACCTCCGGCGAAATCTCGACATGAATGGCGATATTCGGACCGACGGAATGCCGCAAGAAATCCAGCATCTCGGGGATCAGTCTTTGCAGGGCGACAAACTCGACCTTCAATTCCTGCCGCCGCGCAAACGCCAGCAGCCGCGTGGTCAGCGTGGCGCCGCGTTCCGCGCCCTGGATGGCCCGGTCCAGCAATCGAGATATCCGCGGATCGTCGGGAACCGTTTTCTTCAGCAGGCTCAGGCTGCCCAATATGACGGCCAGCAAGTTGTTGAAGTCGTGCGCCACCCCGCCGGTCAACTGGCCGATGCTCTCCATTTTCTGGGATTCGTGCAGCTGCCGCAGCGCGATCTCCCGCTCGCGCGTGCGCTCCTCGACCCGGCTTTCCAGCTCTTCGTTGCTTCTTCTGCAGCGCGTCTCGCGCATCCCGAAGAGCCGCATCGGCGGCCACCCGTTCGGTGACGTCGCGCCAGATTGTCGTGACGAAATCGCGCTGATCGGCACGCCAGTGCCCCAGCGAGATATCAAAGTGGCCGGTCTTCCCGTTCTTGTATCGACCGATAACCGATATCGCGGTATCGGCTTTCTGATCGGCTGAACTTTCCTGCCAGCGCAGGCAGCAGCGGATTGTCCGGCTCCAGCAGGACGTCCAGTTTCTGTCCGAGCAACTCGGAATGGCCATAACCGAGGACGTGATCCACCGCGCCGTTGACCCAATGGATATTGCGGTTGTCGTCGATCGTGATGATCGCGTCCGGCGCCGAATCGACGATCGCGTGATAGCGCGCGTTCTGACGCTCCCTCAACACCCGCTCGCGCGTCACGGCCACCGTGACGTCGGTGATCTGCAGCAAACAGTAATTCGCGTGCGCGGAGGACACCGGGCGCACAACGATATTGTGCAGCAACGGGTTCACCGCCCTCGCCTTGCAACGGAAGCAACGCATTCAAGGTGTGGGTCAGAATGCTCGAGCTGCCCACCTGAAATGCATCTGCGATGACGCCGGGCAAGCGGGTGCTGCGCACGTCGGGAAAAATGTCGTAGAAGGATTTACCGAGGACTTCCTGGGCCGGCCGCCTGGCGAATGCGGGCCATCCAGTCATTCCAGCCAACGACACATCCCTCGCTATCGATCACAACCAGACCGATGTCGACAGTGTCAAACACCGGACCAAACACATGATCGGAAACGTTATCCAACATGACCGGACGGTTGCTTTTCGATGGCGTTGATGAAGTCATTCACAATGGTCTTTAGTGCGGCAATGGACGGCAGATCCATCAGCAGGGCAATGAAGCCATGAACATCGCGCTTCTTGATGTTGAAATCGATATAAAGAAACAAAACGAATTGTCCTCCTGACGCGGCCCCGTCGACCTCGAACAAGGTCGCTCCGTCGCCTCGAACGATGGAAGGCAGTGACATCCGCATGGTCCGGTGCAGGACATTAGCGATCGTGGCCAAACATCCGTTCAGGATAATATTGCCGGTTTCAGCGAGGGCTTCTTGTTCCAGATCAATGACGTCCTCCAGGGAATGCTCGTCACCGACAATCGAACGGACCAGTTCGAGGCTTTGCGCTTCGGGAAAAATCAATAGTGCCCTGCCGGCAAATGGTCCTTCAAACGACTGCTGCACCGCGACGAGCTTCTTGGCGTTGTTGCGCTCGACCAGTTTCGACGCTGCCTCGCGGGTTACGATCTTGACGGACGGGACGGACAGCAAGACCTGCTCGCCGACCATTTGTCGGAGGCTGTTGGCGGCGCGGCTGACCCCCATGTTGGCGATTTCGGCGAGCGCATCCTGCTCAATCTCGGTGAGCTCGCCTGGGTCGATCGTCATGGCGTCGACTTTCTTCAGGCGAAGCGCGGCCCCCGACAGAAATGCGGCAAGGGCTTCGTCCGTCAAGGGCTTGGGAATAAATCCGGCATTCAGTTCCCGCGCGCGCCCGATGATCTCATTCTGGACATTGGCCGAGACAACCGCGACCGGCATCGCCGGATGGGTCTTGCGGATACTCGCAACCAGTTCCAATCCATCGACTGCCCGGCATGTTGAAATCGATCAGCGCGATGTCGACGGCGCCCCCGGAAACGGCGGCCAGCGCCTCGTCGGCATTGGCGGTTTCGACCAAGGTCCAGTCCGGCCGTATCCGCCGGAAGGCGCTCGCCATCACCATGCGGGCAAGCTTGCTGTCGTCGACGATCAAGACTTTGTACTGCATATCTGGCTTCTCATGGCTAAGCGCTGACCGGTTCCGGTCATCGGTTGAAGGCTTAAGCCGTAGCTCTAACCTCTTGCCGAGACGGGGTAAATGGTTGGATAGCCGACTTGTTCCATTGCGAGCGGCGGCGCGGGATCGCCTATCCCGTCGTCCCCTTTTGGGGCAGTTTCGGCGCCAGCCACTGCCGCCACCCAGGCATCGCCGCAGGGCCCGATCGGGGCGATGCCCGACGCCAATATGACCTGAAGTACCGCCGTATGCAGTTGGCTGACATGTCGTCCAGTCGACGGCCGCGCGCCGGGGTCGCCTGCAACATCTGCAAGAGCGGCTCGGCATCTTCAACGGCGCACACGCCGTCGAGGATTACGGTACCGGTGTCGCTACGACGGACCGTCATGGCAATATCTCCTTCACGTCCAGCACCAGCAGGACCTCTCCATTGCCCAGCAATGTGGTCCCGGCATAGCCGCGGGCCCCGGCGAGCAGCCCCTGCATCGGCTTGAGGACCACATCGAGGCGGTCGCGGATTGCGTCGATCTCGAAGCGCGGCAATCCTTCCGGCAGCTTCCATGACGACCAAAAGTCTCGAAGCTCGCGACGTCCCTGGTCCGTTCGGGCAGTTTCATGCGCTCGGCCAGCGAAACGATCGGCACCACGCGATCGCGCAGAACGAAACCCATCGTTGTTCTTGATCCGGCTGATGCGGTCGGGCGTGACACGCACCGTTTCGGACACCGCGTCCATGGAAATGCCGAACAACTGTCCCCCTGCCTCCACCACCATGATGCGAGACATCGCGATGGTCATCGGCAGATCGAGCCGCACCGTGGTGCCGACACCGACCTTGCTCTCCAGCGAAACCCTGCCCCCGATCTGCTCAATCGCGGTGCGGACCACATCCATTCCGATGCCGCGACCGGAAATGTCCGATACGGCGGAGGCGGTCGAAAATCCCGGCCGAAAACACCAGATCGACGACGCGTTCGTCCGGTCAGGGCGGCCAGTTCATCGGCCGGCAATATCCGCTTTTCGGAAGCCTTGCGCCGTACGAGCCGCGGGATCGATGCCCCGGCCGTCATCGGTAACTTCGACCAGCGAGGCGATCTGCCGATCCGGGACGCCGCGATCGAGATCGTCGCCGCTTCGGATTTTCCTGCCGCTCGCCGTTGCGCCAGGGTTTTCGACGCCGTGATCCAGGGCATTGCGCACGAGATGCACCATGGGTTCGAAAAGACGGTCCACGATGGTCTTGTCGGCTTCCGTGGTCTCGCCGCGCGTGACCAGCGTGACATTCTTGTCGAGCTGGCGGGCGATATCGCGGATCAGCCGCGGAAAAGACCGGAATAGCTGCGCCACCGGCACCATCCGCAATTGCAGAATCGTGCCGTGCAGTTCGGTCACCAGCCGGTCGATGGCGTCACGGTCGCGCTGAATCGATCTTGCGACGTCGCTGCCGCCAAGCTCCTGCTCAACTCGCCTGGCCGAGTGCGCCAAGGCGTTCTTCGCGACCACGAGTTCGCCCGCCAAATTGACGAGCGTCTCGATTTTCGTCTCGCTGACGCGAAGCACACGTTCCGCCGGCCTTTCAGGAGCGTTGCCTGTCGCAGCAGCTGACCGATCAAGTCCGTCGCCGATCGATCGACGGAGGATCGTTCGACGGCAAGATCGACAAGTGCCTGTTCAAGCGCGGTCAGCAAGGGGCCGGCGTCGTGTTGCGCCAGCGCAGAGAGCACCGGCGTGCCCCACGGTATCCGCCAACTGCAGATGCTGGCCTTGACGCAATGCGTTCGTTCGCCACGCGTGCCGCGGCGCCGACGCAGCCGGCGAAATCGTCTCTCCGGTTCGCCACGCGCAGCAGTTCGCATTGCGCCTCGATGACCTTCCGGATCAGGGTTTGGTTGTCGGATCCGCAACGGGCACCGCGCGGCAGGAAGCGCCTCCGGCGGAAGGCCGACGATATGTACCTGATCCGGCACCAACCGAAAGATACGGGCGATTTCGTCGCGATCGCCGGCCGAAATGGCCCGCAGGCGCAAATTGCAGGCATAGGGATCGATATCCGCGAGAGGCACGAAGGCCTCACGCGGTTCGATGTCGAAATGCCAACAGGTCGGGAATCTGCCGCATCAGTTGCAACGGATCGTCGCCATTGTAGAAACAACCGGCGATCGGCTCGTAGGAAATAGCCGTCGCCTCCCATGGCTGCTCCGGCAATCGCGACGCCATCGCATCGCGATCTGACGCGATCAGCCGCGATCACCCATTCCGGCAACGCGTCCTCGCCGCCGCTCGCCACGGATATTTGGCAAGGCCGGCCCCGACTGCCGGTTTTCCGGACGCCGGCAGCAACGATCGCAACCGTTCGGCCATCGCACGGCCGTCTCCGCCGGCCTCGAGCGGGCAATGAGCCGGCGGCTTCGAAGTCGTCGACCCAGCGCGACACCTGATCGAGGCATGCCAGCGCGGCATCGATGATCTCCGCGTCGGCTCGCAGCGTCCCACCCCGGACGCCGGCCAGCAGATCTTCGGCGGCATGGAGCATCACGCTCATGGCGGGCAGTTCGACCACGCCGGCAGAGCCCTTGAGGGTATGAAAGGCGCGAAACACGCTGTCGATCCGCTCGGGCGACGTACCGTCGCGCTCCAGCGCGATAAGATCGTCCGTGGCCTGCCGGACGAGTTCGCGAGCCTCGGTGACGAACTGTTCCTGCAGAGCGCTCACAGCGCGGCTCCCGTGAGAACGCAGACATGCCGGACCAGTTCGGCCTCCGCCACCGGCTTGACGAGATAGAAATTCGCGCCGGCCGCTCTGGCTTCGGCCATATCCTGCATTTCGGATTCGGTCGAAATCATCAGCGCCGGCAGCGTCGCCACATCGGCGGCGCCGGACCTGAGCGACCGCAAGAAGGTGAAGCCGTCCATTCGAGGCATATTGACGTCGACGATCACCAGATCGAACGGTTCCGACAACACCTTCTCCATCGCCTCGATGCCATTGATCGCCTGCTCGACCTCGAAGCCGGCCTTCTCAAGCGCGGACCGGTAGTAAAGCCGCACCAGCGACGAATCGTCGACCACCAGAACCCGCGCCTTGGCCGGCGTACCGACATCATCCATGATCAGCCTCCGGCCTTTGATACACGATCGCGTCGGGAAACCGGGCTACGCGAAACAGCGGGGAGATCCGGCTCATGCTTTCCGAATGGCCCAGACAAATGTAGCCGCCCGGCCGCAGGCAGTCATAGAGATTTTCCGCGGCCTGACGCCGCGACGCATCGTCGAAATATATCAGGACGTTGCGGCAGAAGATGAGATCGAAATCGCGGTACAGCGCCATATCCCTGGAATCGATCAGATTGGCGCGGGTGAACTCGATCGAATTCCTGAGGCCCTCGTCGATCTGATGACTGCCGTCGGCAACCGGCCTGAAGTAGCGGCCGATCAGGTCGGGCGATAGCCGCATCAGCGCGCGGTCGCCGTAGATGCCTTCGGCCGCTGCCTTGAGCGCGCGGGTGTCGATATCCGATCCGACGATCTCGATGTTGTAGCTGTCGACCTGCGGCCAGTTTTCCATCAACCAGAGTGCGATGGAATAGGGCTCCTCTCCTGTCGAGCACGGGATCGACCAGATCCGCACGGTGCCGCCCGGCTTCTTCTGGCTGGCGATGACATCGAGCAGGCTCGAGGTCATGCAGCGAAGCTGGTGGTCCTCGCGATAGAAATAGGTCTCGTTGACGGTGAAGGAATTGATCAGATGCTCGATCTCGTGATCGGCGTCGGCCCTCAGCAGGGAAAAATACGCCTGGAACGATGACGACCCGGTTGCAGCGATGCGGTCTTCGAGGCGGCGATCGATAAAATATCGCTTTCCCTCCGTGAACGATATGCCGGTGCGACGGTAGAGAAATTCGCAGAAGCGCTGGACGTCCTCCGGAGAGATATGGACGGCATGCGACGCTCCGCCCTTCGAATCGTCCATTTCGGTCTAGCCTTCCGCGCCCGAAATACGGGCAATCGCGACCGAGATTGCGAACGGCAGAAACGGCGTGTCGGCAAAACGCGCCGCGCACTTTTCCAGCGCCGGAAGGGCCTGCGGCGTTCCAACCTCCGTCAGCACGTCGATCGCCGCGGCGCACACATTGGGGTGTTGCTCGCGCTCGATCAGGCCGCATAGCAGGCGGGTAGCTTCGGAGGCGTTCATGTTGCGCGCCAGTTCGGTGGCGAGCAGACGCACATCGGAGTCGCTGTCGCTCAACAGCGGCGCCATGAACGGCGCGATGGCCTCAGGCAGCGCCTGCAGGGCTTCGATCTGCGGCGGCGCGTAACCCGGCGTCCTGCGACCGAAGATAGGGCAATATCGCCTCGACGCTTGCCGAAGTTGCCGATGCGCATCAGCGCCGTCATGATGGCCTCGCGCACGCGCGGCACCGGTTCGCGTCCAAGGGCCGCGGCGAGCGCCGGCACCGCATCGGCGTCGCCGCTGAGCGCGCGGGCCGCCGTCCAGCGGCTTTCGGCATCGGGACCGTCGAGTGCGGCCCGGTGCGGCGCTAGGTCCACCGCTTGCCGGGCCTTTGCTGCCTCTAACCAGGGGCATGAGGAACTCACCATATCGATGATCGTCGCGGCGATGTCCTCAAGCGGCCGCACCTTTTCTGCGCCGCCGTTCTTTACCAGTTCCCCTGGCATGCCCCAAACGATCGCGCTGGACTCCGCCTCGGCGATGGTGCGGCCTCCGGCGAGCCGCAGCCGCTTCATCGCCTCGGCGCCGTCATTGCCCATTCCAGTCATCATCACGCCGATCAATTGAGAGGCATCGAGGTGATCAAGCGCGCTGGCGACCATGCGTTCCACGCTCGGATGCCACAAATAGCTGGCCTTCGCCGGCACTGGCATCGCGATGACACCGGCTCGCCCGTGGCGCCACCATCACGTCGGCATCGCCCTTGCCGATATAGATGGTGCCGGGCTTCAACGGCATCGGCTGATTGACTTCGACGACATCGAGGTGGCATTCCCTGTCCAGTCGCCTTGCAAAGGCGCCGGTGAAACTCGCCGGCAAATGCTGGGCTACCAGCACGGGCCACGGAAAGTCCGGCGGCAGTTGCGGCAGCACGACATCGAGCGCGGCCGGACCGCCGGTCGAGGTGCCGATCAGCACGAGCCCCGGCAGCGCGCCACTTCGCGGCCTTGATCACGCCGGGCGCCGACCCTGGCATCCATCTGCGGGCGCGCGCGGCCCGGGCGGGATTGCGACGCCAGCCCTGCGCCGCGGATCTGATGACGAACGCGCTCGGTCAGCCGCAGGGTTCGCCGGATCCGGGCGCTGGCGGCGGCCCGCACCTTTTCCACCAGCACAGGCCGCAGACGGTCAATCTCCAGAGAAACGGCCCCGCCCGGCTTGGCGACAAAATCGACGGCACCGAGTTCGATCGCCTCCAGCGTGGCTTCGGCGCCTTCCTCGGTGAGCGAGGATATCATCACCACGGGCCGTGGCGCTTCGATCATGATCCGGCTTAGGCAGGTCAATCCATCCATGCCGGGCATCTGGACGTCGAGCGTCACGACCTGGGGATCGAACGCACGAACCAGTTCGAGCGCCTCGTTGCCATTGCGGGCCAGGCGGATGTCGAAGTCGCCCTCGTCGAGAAAGATGCCTTCCAGCAACTTTCGCATCAGGGCCGAGTCGTCGGCGATCAAAAGCCTGATCACGAAGCGGTCGCGGGTGCGTCGAGTTTGGAATGGCTGAATTTGGCGAGCAAGTCGGCTTCGACCTGATCAAGCAGCTGCGCGGGGTCGACCAACAGGATCAACCGTCCATTGGCTTCGAGATTGATCACCCGGGAGATCAACCGCATCTGTTCCGGCGAAAGTTCGGGCGCGGGGCAAATGGCATCGGTTGTCACTTTCAGGATTTCGGAGACGCCGTCGACGAGGAACCCTGCGATTACCCCGCCGATCGCCAGCATGAGAATGCGCCGGGACCCCGACTGTTCCGTGTCGCCCAGATCAAATCGACGCCGCAGGTCGACGACGGGCACGACGCTGCCGCGCAGATTCATCACCCCGTCGATGAATGCGGGCGCTTTCGGCAGCCGGGTAAGGTGTTCGGGCGGTCGCGCGATTTCGCCGACCGCGGCGATAGGAATGCCGTAGTCCTGCTGGCCCAGCCGGAAAATGATGAATTGCTCGTCTGCCATGGCATTCGCTTCAGCTTGCAATGCCGGGTTCGCCGGCCGCCTGGTCGTCAATGATACGCCGAACGAGGTCCGACCGGAACAGCCGGTCCGGCGACAGCAACGCGACCAACCGCCGACCATCGTCGAGCCGGCAGATGGAGACGATCTCCGCGTCGCCTTCGCCCCGGGTCAGCAAGGCCGGCGCCGGATCGACGGTATCGGGATCGAGGCGGAGAATCTCCCGGGTCGCGTCGACAGCCAAACCGATCGCGCCTTCGCCGATCGACATGACGACGACCTTGCCGCGCTGTTTGGACAGATCATCGGCCGGCAGCCCCAGCAATGCGCGCAGCGACACCAGCGGCAGCAGGCGGTCCCGCAGCGTCACGACACCCAGCACCGCGGTTTCCGGACGAGGCAGTTCGGCGATATGATCCGGCAACGGAATGATCTCGCGCACCCGGTCGAGCGGCAACGCGTATTCCTGCTGGCTGAGATAGAAGCTCAACAGCGAGACCAGAGCCCGGGCTGGTGGTCCGGCGGACTGGGCTCATCGCGAGCGGCGCCGCACTTGCGGTCGGACGTCGCGGCAATACCGAGCCGCGCGAATTGCCCGCTCAGGAGACGCGACGGGCTCAGCACCTTTATCGGGCTCTCGCCTTCGCCGCCCTTGACGACACCGTCCAGCAGCGCCGGATCGATGGTCCCCGCTCCGGAATCGTCTTTCTCAATTCGATCCGCAGCAAGCGCCAATAGGCGGTCGATCCTGTCGACGACAAAGCCGACCGGGGCATCGCCGCGCATGACGATCACGCGCGTCAACTCGTTGGCTTCCACCTCCGGCAGACGCAGCAGCGCCCGCAGGCTGACGACCGGCAGGACGACGCCGCGCAGATTGGCCAGTCCGAGCAGGCTCGGCGGCACCAGCGGCATATGGACCAGATCCGGCAGCCGGATGATTTCGGCGACGGCGGAAAGCGTCAACCCGAAGGACTTCTCCCGCGAGCCGGAAAATCAACAGATCTTCGGAAGCCGAATCAGTATCTGTGCCGCGACAGGCGCGTCAGCGGCCGGGGGAGGATCGCCCTTTTTGCGAGTCTGTTGGCGTCTGTTAGCCATTGCGACGCTGAATGGTTTCGGCGAGCGAGGCGATCTCTTCGATCGCGGCCGCAAGATCCTCTGTACCCCTCGCCTGCTGCTTGGCAGCAGCGGCTGCCTGGGCCGACGCGCTGGCTGCCTCCTCGGCGACCGAGGCGACCTGGCGGGCGCTTTGCGCGACATCCTTCATCGAAGCCAGAATGGATTCGGCGCTGGCGCCGATCTGGTTATTGCCGGCGGCGATCTGGGCAACGTCCTTTTGCACGACATCAAAGCTTGCCAGTACCGCGTCGGTCTTCTGGTTTTCCGCCTCTGCGCCGACAATCACGCGCTCAAGCTCGCGGCGCACCGCTGCGATCTGACTCTGGATCGCGCGAACGGTTTCCTTGATGCGCGCGGCGTTCTCGCCGGAGTTCGCGGGCAAGGCTGCGTATATCCTTCGATACGACGGCGAAACCCTTGCCGAATTCACCGGCGCGCGCCGCCTCGATCGAGCCGTTCACCGCCAGCATGTTGGTCTGTATCGACACCATGCTGATTCCATCGACGATCTTGTCGATATTGACACTGATGTTTTCGAGGCCGGCGATCAATTCCAGGCTTTGACGCGTCGTGTCGATCGACCGCGTCACACCCTGCGACAGATCGGCGATCTGCGACCGGCATTCGCCGAGCATCGCGTCCATCCGCTGGGTGCGCCTAAGCGATGCGGCGGCGCTCTCGCGGAACGATTGGGCGGTCCTTTCGATCTGGTTCATCGCAGCGCTGGCTTCCTGAGTCGCGGCAGCCTGCTGCTGGGCACCGCGGCTGATCTGATCGACGGCCGTCATGATCTGCGCGGCCGACCCCGACATTTCCTGAACGGCGGTAGAGAGCTGCTCTGCCGCAGAGGCGAGCTGATCGGCGCTGGCATCGTTGGTCGAACTCGATTTGAAGTCGGTGGCGAGCACGGACAGCGACCGGGATGCGGCCTGGCTCTCGTCGAGCACGCTGGCCTGCTGCTCGACACTGCGGAGCGCTTCGGCAGCGGCAGCGGCCTGCTCCTCAGCGGCGGAGGAAATGATCTCGGCGCCCTTCTGCGCCTCGCGCGCGGCCGATTCAGCTTCCACCGTCGCCATAGCTATGGACTGACTGCCTTCCGCCAAGCCGCCGACTTCCTTGCGGAGTTCGCCAAGTGCCAGAATGACGGTCTGGCTCTTTTGCGCCTCAGCCGCTGCCGTATCGGCGGCCGCTTTGATGATAGACGCCATCGAAACCACCTGGGTTTCGATTTGCGCGGCGAGACCTTGCACGTCCCGGGCGCTTTTTTCCGAGGTTTCGGCCAGTGCCCGAACTTCGTCGGCGACGACTGCGAAGCCACGGCCGTGGTCGCCGGCCCGCGCGGCCTCGATCGCCGCATTGAGCGCCAGCAAATTGGTCTGGTCGGAGACGTGGCTGACAGTCTTGGTGACATCGCCGATGCTGGCCGCCTGTCCACTCAGTTGCGCCATGATGTCGACGGTCCCGGCCTGCCGGTCGCCGTTATGCTTTGATGTTGCCGGCCCAGGTTCCGATCTGGTTTGACGTCTCGACCAAGCAGTGTTTCGAGGGCATCGGTTCGGCGACGTGCGCCTTCGGCCCGATCGCGCGCCTGCACCAGCGTTGCCGCTGTGGTGGTGGCAACCGCGAGTGTTTCCTGAGCGGCGCTGGCGGCTTCTTCCGCGCCGCTGGCGATCTGCTCCATTGAGCGGCGTAATTGCTCGGCGGCGGACGCGGCCTCGGTGATCCCCGCCGACAGCTCTTCCGTGGCCGCCGCAATCCGCTCCTCAATTTTTTGTTGCTGGCTGCCAGAAATATGGGATGGCGCCGGCTTGCGGCGCGTCATTGCCGATGCCGGTTTCAGCGCCAGTGGCGATGGCCGGCGGCCGGGCCGTCCTGCCTGCGCCGAGTTCAGAAGTCTTCATCAAGGATTTTGGGCCGCTGGCCGCGAGGGCCTTGGAAGCAATTGCGCCGGCCACGTTTTGGGGCGGCGGTTTGGCTTGCGGCAGTTCCCAACCACGCTCAGTCGTCGGGGTTTTGGCCGGGGCCGCTCGGTAGTGCCAGGTTTTTTCCGCATTGGAATCCGTTTCTTGAAGTTTGCCAGTGGCTTCGGCATGGAAAAGGATATAAGGCCGATAAACTACGCAGTCTCACAAGCCGATACAAGCGAAACAATGGTTCCCCTTGAACCCTGCTGTACCAAATTGGGAAGGGCATCGAGGGCCGCAACCGCGTCGCTGGCAAGTCGGCAGACCGACATGTAGCGGCCCTCGCTGCCCCCGAGAAATGGACCAGGTTTCATGACGTCCGATCCGTTTGTGCCCCTAAGCGACCTTGAGCGGGATGCCTTGGCCGAACTTTCGAATATTGCGATGGCGAAAGCGGCCAACAGCCTGCGCCAGATGATCCAACACGAGGTTCTGCTGGCCGTTCCGTCAGTCGAAATCCTCACCAGCGCCGCGGCAACACAACTGGTTGCAAAGCCCGACAACCCCAAGCTGGTTGCGGTGCGGCAGGATTTCGCAGGCGCGTTCTCAGGCCGGGCGCTGCTCATCTTTCCGGAACGTAACAGCCTCGAATTGGTGCGTGCGGTAGTTGGCCGGCAGCTTCCATCTGGAAGACATCGTTGATTTGGAAGACGAGGCTCTGGCGGAAACCGGCAATATCATCCTGAACAGCTGGGTCGCGACGATCGCCAACCTGCTGAAGAGTGCACTCAAGATGTCGCTGCCCATCGTCATTCGCGGCGACAGCAGTCAGATGTTCGAGAGCGCGACTTCAAGCCTCGTGCTGTTTCTGCATATCAAGTTCGAGATCCGTCAAAAGGAAATCGGCGGTTATGTCGCCCTGCTCATGGACATTCCGTCGCTGGATGAATTGCGGTCCCTGATTGCTGGCTTCGTGAAATCGATTACATAGTTGCGAAACACCGACTCGCGAACGGCCGCTTCGCGCTAATCGGTTGTTCGCGGTTCGAATGTTAAAGAACACCAGATGCACTGGCAGGCATCCTTCGCTATTTGGGACTTGGGGAATGTAGCTCAACTGTTGGATTTTCAGCGGCCGGCTTGATAAGCTTACGCCTCGATTTTCCAAGAGTTTCAATCTCCACGGTGATGAAACTGTCCGAACAATAACATTTCCGCACAGTTGCCCACGCGATCGCGTGACCGATCGCACGCGCCCCGGGGC
>CAWHQY010000088.1:0-339604 GCA_963831505.1 uncultured Alphaproteobacteria bacterium
TGGACGAGGACGTGATGATCACGCTCGCCTGCATCGCGCTCGATCCGTACTCCCAGACGATCTCCTATTCGACCGCGGGGCATCCGCCGCCGGGCTTCTGCTCGACGACGCCGGAGCCGTGATCCGACTCGAGGGTGCGGCCGCTCCTCCGCTCGGCGTCGCGGATGTCGCGTCGATCCGGGAGGAGAGCCGTGACCTCGACGGGGCGGCCACGGTCGTGCTGTACACGGACGGCCTCGTCGAGCGGCGCGGCCGGCGCATCGACGACGGCATCGACGTTCTCGGTGACGTGGTCGCCGCCGATCCGCTCCAGTCGATCGACCGGACGATGGCTCAGGTTGCGGAGAGGCTCGGCGCGGGCACCGACGACGTCGCGCTTCTGATCGTCCGGGTCACCGGCGAGCCGGTCGCGTTCGTCGTCGAGCTACTCGCCGGGCCCGGCGAGCTGTCCGCCTTCAGAAAGCGGCTGCTCGCGTGGCTTGCGCACCGGTCCGTCACCGGCGGCGAGGCGGAGGAGATCCTGCTGGCCGTCAGCGAGGCGTGCAACAACGCGATCGAGCACGGGTACCGCGGTATCCCCGGGTCGGTCTGGATCCGGGTGGAGGACGACGGAATGACGCTGCGCGCCACGGTTCGCGACCACGGCAGTTGGCGCGAGGGCCCGAGCGGCGCCGACCGCGGACGTGGCATCGCGATCATGGAGGCGCTGATGGACACCGCGACGATCGAGACGACGGCGCAGGGCACGGAAGTCGTGCTCGAGCGGAGGCGCCGCACAGCCGGCACCATCGTTTCGGTCGAGGCGAACCTTCGCTAGAGTCCGCGCCGCGGCCTGTGCAGCGGCTGTTCAGCTCAGGTGGAGGGCATGACAGACTCGGAAACGACGTTCGCGATCCTGCCCTCATCGGCCGGCTCCGCAGCGGTCCTCACGGTCCTGGGCGAGGTCGACATGACGACGGCGCCCGAGCTGCTGCGCTCGATCGAGCTCGTGTCGGATGGAACCGAGCGGGTCGTCGTCGATCTCAGCGCCGTCACGTTCCTCGACTCCTCGGGTCTCAACGCGCTGCTGTCGGGCAAGCGGGCGCTCGACGGGCGCGGCATCGGCCTGCGCGTGGTATCGCCGGAGGACAACCCGGTGAGGCGCGTGTTCGAGATCACGCAGCTCACCGAGTCGCTCTCCGTCGTACCGTCGCTCCCCGACGCCCTGGCCTAGAGGCTCAGAACGCTCTGGGTCCGCTCTTCGCTGACCCGGGACTCCGTGCCGTCGTCGACGACGGTCCGCCGGCGACTGTAGTGGCCGGGGCCAGCCCAGGACGACCAGAACACGAGCGACAGCAGCACGCCGACGAGGCCGAGGACGAACAGCACCCAGCCGACGGCGTGCACGTTCACCGTCGAGGACGAGACGTTGACCGCCCAGATGAGGATCGCGCCGGCGGCCGTCATGACGAGACCGATACCGAAGCCCATGACTACCACCACGTCCCGCGCGAGCGTCCGCCCGACGATCCGAGGACCGCGCTGATCACCCAGACGAGAACGGCGATCACGGCGACGATGAACAGCCAGTGCACCGTGAAGCCGACTCCGAAGGCGATGATCGCCAGCAGTGCAAGTCAGGTGATCGCGATTGGAGCTACGTCTCGGTCGGTTTTTTTTGAATTTGGGCAGCGGCTTTTGGTAGTTGAAAGTTCACAGTTGATGCAGATCAATGTGCAAGTCTTGCAGCAAAAATCGGGCTATCTCATGCCCACCCCATTGGCAGCATAAAGAAAAGGACCACCGGAGCGACCGATGGTCCTAAAAGCCTACCTGCTTTTGTTTCGCTTAACTTGCCAGTTAACTGCGGACAGACTGGCGGCCGCCGCAGGGTTGATGCTCGCTTTGCACTGGCCGTCTGGACCCTGACCTTTGGACCCTTTGCCTTTTCGACGTTGGTCCCGTCGGATGCCTGTCACCATCGGCATTGGTCGTTATCGGCGCTCGTCACGGTTGGCGCGGGATGGTGCGAGAAACCACTCGATCAACCGAACGATCCAACGCTCGATGAAACCGCCGGTTCCTAAATAAAAATTTAGGGCAAGTCGGTGTCAAACTGAAGCCGACAGTTCTGCGGCGTTGTGAGGGATGTACCAAGGTACATGGCACCTTGGAGCAATTGAACCAACGGCGGCATTTTCGTTCGATGTGAGCGCGCAGGCGTCCACCCAAGACCCCACGCACCTCTCATGAGAGTGGCAGCCCCGTCCCCCAGCCGTGGGCTGCCGTTGTTGGTCGAGAGGGGCGCGGGTTGGCGTTATTGGCAACGCAAAGCAACTTTTTGGCGCACTTCGACAATCCAGGCGCTCGTCCCCATGATATGCGTGCCACGCAATCCACTCATACGGAACGCTTTAAATAGCTCGATTGTTATTCGCAGCGATTAGCGCACCTCCAAGCGGTGTCACGAACATGTCAGGGATTTTATTTTTGTCTGATCGAGAACTAGTGTTTGTCGTAGATGATGACCCCGCAATGTTGAGGGGAGTCGCGCGACGTGCTGAAACAGCAGGGGTACGATACCATCCTGTTCGCGTCTGCTGAGGCTTTCAGAGGCCACAATGATTACGAAAGGGCGGCGTGCATCATTCTCGACATCAACCTGAACGATGGATCAGGCATCGAGTTGCGGCGTGGTCTAAAAGCCGCGGGGATTGACGTGCCGGTTATCTACATGACCGCAAATAACAACCCCGCCTTTCGCGAGGCTGCGCTTCGATCCGGCGAATGTCTCGCGTATCTCGAAAAGCCGTTCTCGGCGAAGTCGCTGATCGAGCCGCTCGAGCGAGCATCGGCGGGCTCTCGTAGCCGCGCTGCCTGTCACTAAAAATTATTGCTCTTCGCAACAGCGGTTTGTCACGCTGTTGCTGGTTGCCATACCGGCAATGTGATTTCAAAAGTACAGCCCTTTGAATTTGTTTCGGTGAGCCGAAGGCTGCCGCTGTGATCCTCAATGATCCTGCGGGAGATCGAAAGTCCCAATCCCATCCCGGAAGATTTCGTTGTGAAGAAGGGATCGAATATGTTGGCCTCACTTTCGGGAGTTATTCCGGGGCCGGTGTCTTGGACGAAAATGGAGACGCTGGAATTTGGACCTCGTGCTCGTCACCACTCGAATAGCCTTTCATTTTCTCTGCGCCCAGCACTGCCAGTGCATCAATTGCGTTCTTGACCAGGTTCAAAACGACTTGTTGTAGTTGGATTTGATCGCCGGCTATTCGCGGCAGGTTCTCTTCAAGTTCAGACGAGATTGATATTCCTTGGACGCGGACATCATTCTCAACCATGCGCAGTACCTCGCGGACGAGGCTATTGATTTCAACGATTGTCCGCCGACCGGAGCGGACCTAAAGAGTGCTCGGACACCCGAAATTATCTCGTTCGCACGACTGCTGTCTTTCTTCGCATCCGAAAAACAGGATCGTAACTCTTCAACGTCAAGGGGCACCGATTTGAGGTATTCCAAGCCCGTGTCGCAGTTTAGTAACATAGCCGCCAACGGCTGGCTGAGTTCATGGACGATTGCGGAAGTCGCTTCGTCTACGCTCATAATCCGATGGACGCGCTCCCGCCGCTGCAAGATCATCGCGCTGGCCAAGCGCGCGTAAAGCATCATCGTTTCCCAGAGCAAAACAACCAGCACCGTCCAACTGCCGATCAGCAGATAAGCCTTGCCGATGTACCAACCGACAGAAAAACGGATGGTTACCGCATAGAAGATCGCTAATGTGAGGTCAGGTAACGAGACAAAGACGGCCACGATGAGCCATACATCGAGAATGGTACGCATCCGGATAAGCAGCAGCACGACTGCTATGGTATTAAGTGACCACGTTGCGACGGCAAAGTACTGAACTAATGGCTGTTGTGTTGCACCAATGTTCAGACTTGGCAGATATCCAGCCACGAGGAGCCACGTAAGGGCCGCCGTCGTAGCGATTGCGCACGCGATGGTGATACCGATAGCTCGACCACGTTCGAGCCTCGCGGGCGGGCCGACTGTTTCTTTCGCGTCTTTCAACAATACGTAGGCAATGACAGCAAGCGGGAACGTGATGCGCCAGAAAAAAAACAACCAGACCGCCCCGCTCGGGGTGCCGGTAATGATACCAGTCGCGCTATACGCACCCGGAAAGTCAAGCGTTTGCAAAAATGCAAACAGGCCGCTGCAAATATACCCGCTTGCGAGAGCCAGCAAGCCTGTTCGAGGTTGAACAGAAAATTGAGAAAATAGAAAAATCGCCGTAAGGACTTCTGCAAACAAAACTATGGCTTGGCTAACCGTAAGAAAAGCGTCAACACGCGCGGCCTGTATAGTTGCGAACGGCATGCTTATGGCGAAGGCGATAGATAAGACAATAACGACGCCAAACGCAAACCTGCGATGCTGCGCGCTCGCCGGAATGGTCGCAATGAGGGCGGGAACCTCATTGCCCTCGTCCTGAGCTAATTCGCTTGCCGTGTCCTTGTTCATTCGACCGCACCGACGCACACGAAACCTGATCTAGTGTTCCATTGTACTGGTCGAACGTAAAGCACTGGACGGCCAATCAAGCGTCGCCGCTGGGGTTCGCATAAATCGCTCGCGCCGTCACGGGGGCCTTTGGACAGTGTACTCAAGAACAATGTCCTTTGATCCAATTGTGACGACCCCCAGCCTATAGCACCTTTGATCCGGGGGTTCGCAGTAGTCCACTTTGCTTGGGGAAGAGATCATGTCTTATGACGTGGAGCAAATAACCATTGCGTACTTGGAACGGCGATACGCGGCTCTCGAGAAAGAGATAGAGGACGCTCTACAACATTGCTCGAACGGTCATCCGGCAATTGCTGACCTAATATACCTTAAGTTGGTTGTTGCCGAAGAGATCAAACAAATGTGCCGCCCTGGGCGGGCTCGGTGAACATCGTTCCGAACTGGTACGACGTGGAAGATCGGTTAGCATCCGGTCAGTACCGCGGCGAGTTCGCTCGCGCGGCTTATGGCGGCGCGGACCCCACGTGGCAAATGAATGGCGTGGATATCGATGGTGGTCGGTTGACCGCGCGCAATACGGATGTTGGGCTTCACTCAGGACAAAGCCTGAGACTACCGATGTCGACCGAATCCCAGTTGCGCGAGAAGTTGCGGAAGATCGAAGCCCTGTTCGCTGGGGCCGGGACGGCCGGCGAACGGCTTGCTGCTTAGGCGGCGTTGGAACGCGTACGGGCACGTCTAGGCGAACTCATCCGGCAGGATCCGTTGATTGAGATGCAGTTCTCGATGCCTGATCAATGGTCGCGCCATTTGTTTCTTGCACTGTGCCGACGCTACGGCCTACCTTCATCAGGTGACGATGCGTGTGATCCGCGAGGAGGTCTTCGCCGATGCAAGCGAGGCGCAGGAGATTTCCGAGGCGCTACCACCGAACTGATGGCAGATTTCGGCGACACGGCTGATCGTGAAGACGAGGTTGCTGATTCCGGCCATGGTCAGGCGGCCTGACTGGCCTGCGCACTGGACGTGTGCCAATTCCACGGCAGCAGCTCGTCGAGCCTTTGGACCGGATGCTCGGCGATGCGCGCGAGAACGTCGGCGAGCCAAGCTTGCGGATCGATGTCGTTCATCTTGGCGGTGACGATCAGGCTGTACATCACCGCGGCACGCTCGCCACCACGATCGGAGCCGCAGAACAACCACGACTTCCGACCCAAAGCGATGCCGCGCACGCCGCGCTCCGCGGCATTGTTGGACAGGCAGATGCGGCCATCGTCGAGGAAGCGGGTGAACGCGATCCAGCGCTTGAGCATGTAGTCCATGGCCTTGGCGACATCGTTACCGCGCGAGAGTTTGGCGCGCTGCTCGCGCATCCAGGCCTCCAGATCGGCCACCAGCGGCGCGCTGAGCTCCTGTCGAACCGCCTTGCGCCTTTCGGGGCTCTGTCCGTTGATCGCCCGCTCGATCTCGAACAACTCATCGATCCGGCGGACCGCTTCCAGCGCCAGCGGCGAGATCACCGCCGGCTTTTTGCCTTGCGCCTTGCGACGGGCGTTCTCGGCCAGATCCGCCATCACGAAGAACGGACGCCGGGCATGGACCCAACAGGCGGCTTCCAGGATCGGTCCAGGCGCGCGGCCGCCCTCGTAAAGCTTGCCATAACCTTCATAGGCGTCAGCCTGGAAGATCCCGGTGTAGTTGACCAGGTGTGCCTGGGGATGCTTGCCGGCCCGGTCGCGCGAGTAATAGAACACCGCCCCCGGCGGCGCCGGCCCACCAAAAGGTTTGTCGTCCCTCACGTAGACCCAGATCCGGCCGGTGTCGGTCTTGCCTTTGGCCAGCACCGGCACCCTGGTGTCGTCGCCATGCAATCGCTCGGCGCTCAGCACATAGGCCTCAAGGCGCTTGAACAAGGGCATCAGGGCAATCGTACAGCCGCCGACCTGGTCGGCCAGTGTCGACAGACTGATCGGCACGCCCTCCTTGGCGTAGCGCTCGGCCTGCCGGTTCAGCGGCTGGTGCTGGCCGAACTTCTCGAACAGCACCATCGCCAGAAGGCTCGGTCCGGCCCAGCCGCGGGCGATCACGTGGAACGGCGCCGGCGCCTGGCTGATCTTCTCGCAATCCCGGCAAGTGAACTTCTCGCGGACGTGCTGGATCACCTTCCAGGATTTGGGAATGACCTCCAGCGTCTCGGTGATGTCCTCGCCGAGCCTGGAAAGCCGCGCGCCGCCACAGCAGGCGCAAGCCGTCGGTCCTGGTATGATCACGCGTTCGCGGGGCAGATGATCCGGGAACGGCTTGCGGGACGGCCGCTTGCGCGTGAACGACGCCACCTTCGTGGTTTTGGCCGCCGCCATTTCGGCGGCAAGTTCGTCCTCGGTCGCCGCGGTCTCCAATTCCTCCAGCGTCAATTCAAGCTGATCCAGCAGCCGCGCGGTACGCTCGGACCGTGGGCCATAGCGGTCGCGGTTCAGCTTCTCGATCTGCAGCTTCAGATGCGCGATCAGCGCCTGGTCGTCGGAGGCCCTGGCTTTGGCGAAGGCTGCATCCGTCTCCGCGACAATCCGTCTGCCGCGCTCAATGACCAGCGCCGCTTTCAGCGCTTCGATATCATCGGGCAGAGGTTCATCGCGGCCTTCCATGACGCCGATGGAATCACAAAATCAGCGATTTGCGTCGACTTTTTTCTGCAGCTCAGAACTTTTTTAAGCCACTAGCCGGCGCTCTGCGGTCGCCAGGTGTGTTGCGGATTTCTCCAGTCGATCGCTTCCAACAGATAACTCATCTGTGCCGCGCTCAGCGCCACCACGCCATCCACCGTCGCCGGCCAGACAAACCGTCCACGGTCCAGCCGCTTGGCATAGAGCGACAGCCCGATCCCGTCATGCCACAAGGCTTTAATCAACGAACCGGCGCGACCGCGGAACACGAAGACGTCGCCCGCAAACGGATCACGGCCGAGGCCCTCCTGCACCAGCAACGCCAGGCCATTCATACCTTTCCTCATGTCGGTGTGGCCGCTGGCAATCCAGATCCGCACACCTGCCGCGACCGGGATCATCGCCGCTCCAGAATGGCGAGCACCCGCGCCAACGCGGCCGCATCGACGCCGGCATCGACGATGACGCGACGATCCTTCCCGATCTCGATCACCATGCGGCCGCTCGCCGGCGTCGCGGGAGTTGACGGCATCGGATCCGCCACCACCATCGCCGGCACAAAGCCGGACTTCTGCCCCGCAGCGCCATCCGGCTCCGTGCAGAACGATCGTCGCCAATTCAGCAAAAGCGAGCGCGAGATGCCGTACCGCCGCGCCGTCGACGAGATCGCCCGTGGCGTCTGCATGCTCTCCAGAACGATCTTGAGCTTCTCGTCATCCGTCCAGCGTCGACGTCGGCCGGTTTCAACAACTCCCAGCCGTTCAACTTGAGTACTGTACTTATTGCTGTCCATAAGGACTGTTACACAGCACTCATCCTAACCCGACAAGGCGGCCCACACCGGAGGGAGACGAAGATCGGGCAGCGGCGTAGATGGCCTCGCAGTCCTAGTCGCTCGTCAGGTGTTTCAACATCGCATCGCAAGCGGCTTCGGCCTCGCCGAAAGTTTTAAAGGGCAAGCCGGTGATCCTGATCGCGCCACGGCCTTCATAAACCGGACGCCACGACGCCATATAACCGGCGCGTCCGTGAAAGCCAGGACCGGCTGGACTTTCATAGCTGATCACGAACGAGTAGCCCTCGCTGGTTGCGCTCCATATTTCCATGTCCTCGACGACACGGTGGAATTGCAGGGGCATTGCCAATCGGTCTGGGGTCATTCAATCGATCAACAGGCTAAACATTTCATCGGCGACGCCTCATCGATCTTCACCCGCCGAAAACGTCCCGGCCAAAACCTTCCTGCGCAACCTCAAAAGTGTCACCCTGCGGTCGCCCAGCCAAAGTTCAACATGGTGGCCGCTAGACAAATTTGCCGCTCGCCGTTTCGCATCGTCGTCATCCGCGCATGCCAAATCGATGGCCGTCCAAACGTCCCGTTCTCCATCAGGTACGCGCGATAAAGAGGTCATGACAGTTCCCCGTGAAAACGAAAGCCGGTGGCGAAGGGTTCCCGTGCGCCTCGCGCGTCTCAGACCCGCTCGAGACATGGCGATGAGACGGAATTATTGTCTCAATAGGATTGACTTACCAATTGCGCCGATCTGCGCGCGCGCGGCCTACAAGTCAAGTAGGATCGTGCCCACGGGGAGCTGAAGCGTTTGTTCAGGCTTTTTGGGTCCCCGTTGTTCCATCGGCGGACGGCGTTCAAGTTCGCGCACGATGGCCGCGAGTTCCTGCTCAATTTCTAGTTCGCGTTCTTGGCTGATAGGCATGTGACGCTCCTTTGTTTGCGGCCACTGCCATTTGCTACTGCGGACGATCAATCCAAGTAATTGTCCTGTGGAGCATTGTCCTATGGGGCAACGCCGTGTTGCCTCGCCTGTCAGGCCGACCCTCCGTTGATCTAGGTCAACGTCAGCGATCCTTTGGCGCTCACGCTATGTTCAGCCGCACCTGAGGCGGCTCCCGTCACCTTTCAGTTCCGCAAACGCGAAGAGGGAAGTCCGCCATGCATCCGAGGAAGCGTCTTTCGATCAAGTCAGCGACAGTTGCCGGGATTGCTGCTAGCGTCCTGTTGGGGCTTGCAGGTCTCACTCTCAATCCAGCGCCAGCCAGGGCGGTCGTGTACTGCCAGTACGTTGAATATCCGACCGGTTGCGTTGCCCGGGCAGGCGTCGTGCTCAGGCCTCGTCCGGTGGCGCGCGCTGCGGTCCGTCATAACGCCGGTGGCAACTTAAATGGTGGCGTCAATCGCGTTGGGGTGCGGCGGTAAAGGCTTGTTTCGCGGGTCACGAGCGGGAAAGAAGCCGTCATCGCTTCGTCCCGGTCGCGGCTTTTTTATCGTCCCGGCGCGGACAGGCGACCGACAGCGGACGGCATCGCGTCATCACCACCCGGTCGCGCAACGGAGCGAACGTTCGCTCCAGCGCACAGGGCTGCGGCAGGCGACGGCCACGCCAGCGTTCGCGCAACCGCCGGTAGGCAAATTTCTCGTTACGGGAAGTTTCGGTGCCGTCTCAGGTGTTAGCAAGTCACGCCCCTGGCGCACGTGCTTGCGCCGCGCGGCTGTGCGCAATGGTTTGCCCATTCCTCTTCCTGACGCATCAGGCAGATGGCGCAAGAAGAAAAAAGTAGCGAGCGTCAGCGAGGGCATTAGGCTCGCCATTCAGAGGCAGGGCTACTACGTGCGGAAGCTAACGGACCTTAAGAAGCGTTAGTCCGCAAAGCGCATGTGCAATCTCTGCAGCATCACGACGAACCAAGCGGCCATCGCGGCGCTCTTTCGCGTCGTCAACCGCGGACAACCTCGCGCCGACGCCTTGGAGCAGTCGTTCACCTAGAGGAACGGGGGGTTTGATCTAGCACTACAGTTGCATTTTTCGCTTGAGGTGCGCTCGCTTTGCTTCGGCTTGGTGAGCGCGTCGCCAGAGCGACCATGCGATAATGCGAGCGGGCTGGATGCGGCGTTGCACGAGCTTGAGGGTGATACGACGGATTTCCTGGATCGACCAGCGGATCAGGAGCGGCGTTTGATCGATCGGCGCGGCAACGTTTTTTTGGGCCCCCCAGCGGCGGCGTTAGCTCGATGACGGATCGCCGCCATCATGGCGAAGGCCAGCATGACCAGCGAGACATGACGGTGCCACCCGTGCCAGGATCGGGTCTCATTGTGATCGAGACCAAATTCGTTTTTGGCGGTTTCGAAGCCATCTTCGATGGACCAGCGGCAGCCTTCTACTGCAACCAGCTTCTTCGCCAACGTGCCTTTCGGACACCAAGTGGAGAAGAAGGCGAGTTCGCTGTCCCCGATGTTGCGGCGGATCAGCAGGCCTCGCGTCCAGGTTCCGGTCAACGTGCTGTTGTAGTCTCCAGCCTCGAGGTCGGCCAATTCGAGATAGGCCCAATCATACAGCCGCGGCCCTTTGGTGCCGTCGCCCGCTGACAGTCGTCGCCAGGCCTTGCCAGGAAGGCTCTGCGCAACGTTGCCAGCGGTGTCGATAAAGACCTGCGCCTTGCCCCAAGAGCGGACCTGATGGTTGGACGCAATGCCCAGGACGTAGCCCTTGCCGGCCTTGCGCAGCATGGCTTCGATGTCGCCCGTTCCATACACGCTATCCGCTGCAACGAAGGAGAACGGCACCTTGGCTGCGATCGCCTGCGCGATCATCTTCCGTGCAAGCTGCGGCTTCGTCGCGAAGCACATGTCCTTGGGAACTTGCGCCGCCTTCATCCGGGCGGGAGCGTCCGTCCACTCCTTCGGCAAGTAAAGTCGGCGATCGATGAAGGCGTGGCCGTGACGCGACGCATAGCAGGCAAACACGCCTATCTGACAATTGGTGATCTTGCCTGCCGAGCCGGTGTACTGCCGCGCAACCCCGCACGATGCTTTGCCTTGCTTTAGAAACCCGGTCTCGTCGATCACCAGAACCGCGTCATCGTCCGCCAGAGTTTCCAGCGCATAGTCCCGCACCAGTTCACAAAAGGCGTCAGCATCCCAGCTCCCGCGGCCCAGAATCGCCTGTTGACGCCACGGGCCAGGATCCCCTGCTGCTTCCGCCCGCATCCAACCCGTCTTGCGCGGCTCATTGCCCAGCAATCCGTCGAGAAATTGCCCTGCCGACGCCGCCACCCGATCCTGACTAAACAGCGGGCGCATCCGCTGCTTCACATCCCGTAATGACGATGCCCACAGTTCAAGCGTCGTCTCAATCGATGCTCCAGCCATCCATGATCTCCCGAATCATGGTTGCCCATCGATTCAGAAGTCGTTGAAAAATGCAACTGTAGTGCTAGGTCGAGCGCTCGTGTGGACTTCTATTTTGTCCCAGCCACTGACTGCCCGAGCGCCTCCTTGCATTGGTCTTTGACGTTGCCAATGCTTTTCAGGATGCAACTTCGTTCCTTGCCGGGGCAACTTTCCTTTACATCAGTCGTGCAGGCTTTGCTGATCTCGGCGACCCGCGCAAGTCTCGCCTTACACGCGTCGGAAAATTCTGCTGCGTGTGTTTTCACGCAGTCTTTAATGCGGCCCCCGCCGGGCTTAACGTCGGCACATTTTGCCTTGATGTCGGCCGCACAGGCTCCAAATGATCGCTCCTTTGCCATCGCGACCGGTGCGGAGAGAAGTACTACGGCACCAATTACCACGATACTCTTCATCATAGGTCATTCTCCCAAAAAAGCCGATGCGACTGCCCTCACTCGCTTTGGCGTGCGTGAGATGTGCCCACATCAACCGGTTCCGTATGGTGGACGATGAAAGCGGCACGCTTGATTGATATATGTCAACGGGCGCTACGCCTCGGGCAAGCTGTGCAAACCGAAGCACGACACCACGAGTTACCGCGAAACCGGGCGAGCGATGCGGTGCGCCGGGAGGGCGAGGAAGAGTGGCGCTGCCTCGGCGCACCCCAGCCTTCATGGTTCAGCCCAAATGGAAAACCCAACGAAGGCGAGTACAGCCGCGCTGAGAACGATAATCGCTATCGCGGCCACGTCGATGATGGAAAGCGACCACGATGGCTAACGGCTCAATTGCGGAGTGGCAAACGGCTAGATGATTTTCTGATACGCGCTTCCTAAGAGGAAGCTCCAGACCGTCATGCCTGGTCCCTCATCTGCACGAACATCTGGATCACGTCGGTGACGCACAGCTTCTTGTCTCGCGGCCCTTGGTGCTGCCTGAGAGCGTGGAGCTGCCGTGCGGCGATCTCGTCGCGCTTGATGCTGTTCGTTTCGGCGAACCAGGCGAGCATGTCTTCTGCGAAGCGGCGCGCGAAGTCGGGCGGTAGTTCGATCGGCTTGCTGGGCATGGGCTCAATCGAGAAATTAAGGCCAAGGGCGGCCGCCTCAAATAATAGCCAACTCCAGCCGGCCGTCGCAATGAGCGCCGCAGTTACAAAAATGGTTCGGATGAAAGGTAGTCTGGATGACTTCACAAGGCCCGCGGCCACGGGTGGACGGGGAAAGGACTTCCAGTCCTCTGATCACTGCGGACCACCTTTCGGAGAAATTTGAGAAGACCCCAGACTTCTGTGCGGCATAAAGTCTGGGCCCCATTTCGACGCGGCTCGACGGGGGGAGGAACCGCATCCGGAATCAAGCGCGCTTGCGGAATAGGTTCCTGGGTGGGGACGATATCGCAGTCTTGGGAAATATCAGACCGCGCGCCCCGAAGCCTGAGCGGCGTTAATCAACGCGGCGATCTGCTCTGGCGCCTCTTTGACCAATTCCTGAGTGCCGTTGTCGAGATAGACCGTTGTGTAGCTGTTGCTCTGTCGTTCGTATTTGGTGATCTTATCGACATTAATAGTGAACTGGCCTGCCAGTTCTCGATATTGAAGAGTTATAAATGCTGCCATCTCAACCAAGGTACTTCAGCGGCGAGCTAACCCAATCGTTACACGCAGTATCCGCCCGATGAGCTTTCCTGAGCATTTCGTCTCGCTCGTTGCCGGGAGGGAGGCTTGCGGCTCTTTCCCGAGTATCCTTGGCAAACGATGCGAGGCGATCTCGAAGAGGAACATTTGGGGTGAGGGCTTGCAGCGTTTTCATGTCGGGCCTGATTTTTCAGGGGGCGCCATACCAAGCTCTCTGCGCACAGCCGGAAGAGAATTACCGACCTTGCCGATTATATTCATCAGTTCGCCGTGGCTGACATCAAGCTCGTGGGTCCAGTAGTCGGCCTCCCAGGCGCCGACCAGACTTACGCGGCCAGGATCAGGCGTCTCGGTCTGTTTGAAATGGCGATGCTTCAACATGACGTTTCTCCCTCGTTGGGATGGGCGGGAGCGCAACTGGCGTTCTCATCACCGATAAAAGCCGCGGCGCGAGAAGCCCCAGACTTCTGAACATGAAGCCTGGGGCCCAATCCACGATGCAGCCCGGCGGGGGCAGGACTGCGCCGTGTAAAAAGAGTTACTTCGATCGCGCCGCCAACTGAGGCGGCCTCTTGGGTTGTTCGTTACGTGGGGGCTCGTAGGCCGGGCGATGATAGCCACAAACTCATCTGCGATGCTGTGTGTAGCTGGCTGGCCTTTCGCAGCATTTTCTCCTTGAGATCCCCACAGGGAAGCTTGGCCGCTTCCTCTCTTGTGGCCTTAGATTGCTCATGCCATTTTTGTTCGGTAGTTTTTATCTTCATGACGCGTCCCTTGATCAGGCGGGAGCACTACACTCTCAGTCACCGGTAGATGCCCCGTTGCGGGCGGCGATGGATTAGTCTTCCACACGCGCGACCCGACATACTGGTCAATACAGACCACATCTCGGAAAAGTTAACGAAGGTACTGAGGGCAAGGGCTGTGAAAGGCCGCCACTGAGGCGGTCTTACTCCGTTGGAGCTGTCGGCGGGCTAGCGTTAAGAAGGTGGGAAACGGCGGTGACAAGCTGGACCGGCGCGAACGGTTTGCTTATGAGGACGCTGTTGGGCACGCCCTTTGACCCCCATTCGTCGGCCGCAGCACCGGTCATGTAAACGATTGGAAAGGCGGGATCGATCTCACGAGCTGCGCGGGCTACATCCCAACCATCAGGTTTTGCTAAATGGATGTCAGTAACCAGCGCGCGATATGCAGTTTGCTTGTCCTTTAGAAGAAGGATTGCTTCTTCGCCCGTGGCCACGGCGGTTATTTCGAATCCACCGTCGCTCAATGCTTCTTGGACCACATACTTTGCACTAGCTGGTCATCCTCTACGACGAGAACCGTTGGTAAATCCTGCACACTCAATCCCTGCCACGGCCTGCACCGTGCAGGCCCTTCATATTACGTCGCAGGGGCGAGCTTGGTTGCGTATCGGAGTGTTCAAAAGTGAACTTTTCTTAGTATGGTCCTGAAATAGGCCAGGACTCGGTTCGCTGATACCCCTACTCCGCCAGCTTCGAAACACGTAGGGCTTGATCGATCCGCTTCCGGACGCGGCGCTCTGCAAGTATACGCAGCTTGGTTTCTGTCTGGCCGGAAAAGACCCTATCGCCTATCCGAAACTCCCACTTCCAGCTATCCGGTCCAAGCTGGACGACCGCATATTCGATACCCCTGTGGTTCATGGGAACCACCTGTTGGTCGGACCCAAGGGCTGAAACCTCGCCGGACTTAACCAGGCCGTTGCCCTTCGCGGTCATCCCCTCATTCTCCCAACGGCAAAAATAGATGCAAAGCACGGCCCCGTCCAAGGAGTCGAGGGCGACGTGGAGCGAGACCGTGCAGGTCAGCGGGGTAGTGATCTGACCCGCGGAGTCAATCTATCCGACCGGGCGACGTTCCTACGTCGGCGGCTGCAGGCCGGGGGATGTAAGCCATTCGGTCATGTGTGAGCCGGTTTCGGCCTGCCTTGCCTTGCGGATTAGCGCATCTCGTTCTGCGCCAGGTGGAAGCAATTTGGCTTCGGCGCGCAGGCGTTTTGCTTCCTCGGAAAGACGTTCTTCAAGGGATTTCGTCTGATTGAACCGGCGGCGACGCTGCATGGCACAACCTCGTACTTACGGGTCCTAACCGTAGGGCTTGCAGTTTCAATCCTAATATGCAGTCGCATGGCCGTCAGTTCCAAAGTGCACATTTGGAATATGTTCCTAGTATCAGCGGTAACCCATGACTCCGATCGGCCGGGTGACATTCCATTGAAAGTCCGGCCGCACGTCAGCGCCGCGCTTGCCGCAGGCGTTGCAGACGAACCGCGGTTCGATGTCCGAAAGCCTCGCGTCGTCCGGCCAACGATCGGCTATCAGCGCAATCGAATGGCTGCACTTGTAGTCTGAGCAATAAACCAGGATCCCGCGCACGCCGGCAGCTCGCATGTCGGCAAAGGTGATCTTCTCCTGGCGGGCGGACATGGCCAATGATTCGCTCGCCCGCGCTTAAGTGAAGCCGCTAGAGGTTGTGCCAGTTCAGCCGTTCCAGACGATCTCTATTTGCCGACGCAGCACCGGGGGATCGCGTGCGGCGATCGTTGCGGCGTTCATGGAGCAGCAGCCGGTAGCGTAACCGCCAGCGTGGCCGTACCGATACACTATCAAGGCGATGAAGGTGAGGCCGCCAGCCCCCGAGACGCTGGCAGGTTCCTTCTGCTCTAAGCAGCTTTCTTTGTTTGCCTTGCTTCCATTTCGGCCATGTCGATTAAGTAGCTGAGAAATGTCTGCTGAGCGTCAGCGGCCTGTTTTTTGAGACGGCGCAGCGTGGCGACGAAGTCCTTGTCCATTGAAATTGGCCCTCTGTGAATCGATGCCCCACAGAGTTGCCGCTTCATGGTTAACGAAATGTGAAAGATCAGGCCTCGTTCAGGGCGGTGGTCGCGTCATCCGGCGGGATTAGTCCGGAAGCCCGGGCGACGTTGCTCCCGAAGGGGTGGCTTCCCTTGCAACCCATTGTTCCACGCCGAAACGCCAAAAATCGAGTCCCATTAATGCCGAGGGGCCCCCCGGCGATCGATCGGCTGCGCGCCCGCATGATCGCGGCCAAGCAATCCTGGAGCCTCCATAGAGGCTGCTACGGGCTGTAGCGAAGATAGCCAAACGGACCAAGGTCGCAGCAGAGCAAATCAGCCGATGAAGCGGACTAGCCCGCGGACTAGGACAAAAGCCAGCGCCAAAATCAAAGCAACGGCGAGGTAAAAACCGATGCCGCTGAACAGAGAGGCGTGCTCCCCACCGCTGGCCGGCTCTTGCCCGACGGTGCCCACATCAGCCCGAACTTGCGGAGCCGGCTGCTCCAATTTAGGGGCTTCCGGCCCTGTTTGCGGCGGCGTTAGCACGACTCTCTGGTTCTGAGTCACCGTGAGCGAAGCTGGAACTTGCTCAACAATCCGAGTGGAGCACTTGTTACCGCTCCAATCCGTATTTACGCCGCCGTGCGGTTTGCACGGCGGCAGTTCGACGACCAATCGTTCCCGGGCAGGTGGAGGAGCGGGCGCAGTCCTAACAACGCGAGGTGGTGGCGGGCAGTCGTCAAGCCATACATAGCCCCAGGGATCTCTGTACGGTCGTGCATACGACATCGCTCACCGAGGCCTTCCCCACTGGAAGGTGCTTTGAGTCTCAGGCGCACCAAGGGCCAGATGATGGAGTGCCCCCGTGGAATTACGGAAAGTTCGTGTTATCCGCCGCCTTCTTTCTTAACGAATGGTTAAGGATTGGCACTCGGCCCTTTGGAGGCGACCTTGGGGCGGCAAATGGCCGTTCGAGCGAGAGGCCACGCCGGCGGACCGCCAAGCACAAGGTGTTACCGCTGGGGATAATTGTTAGCTGGGTCCGAAGGGCTCAGAGTCCGATCACGATCGGAACTAGGGCGACGAAAGCCCGACTGGCGAGTACGCGTAGTTAGGCCGGCAATAAGGATCCAGAAGCCGAACCCCACGATGAGACCTGAGATCCCGTAGGCTAACGCTTTGTCCATTGGTCGATCGATAGCGACAGAGGATCGTCAAACCTCTTGGACTCGCCCCGCGTCGAAATGTTCCTATGCCGAGAGCGCCGCCAGGAAGGGGATGGATTTTTAACGCAAATCAGTGATGACGATCGGGGCTCACTTCTTCGTCCTCAATCCGATCTCGCCTGTTCGGATGTCATTTTCTCTTCGCTTTCGAGATAGCCATACAAGCCCGACGATCCCAACCAAGACCCAGATCAGCCCGCCAACCATAAGCAGATAGGCCGAGGTCTCTGCGTCGCTCATTACTTCGCCCTCAGCCCGAGCTGGACAAGCGGCGGACGCAACTTGAGCAGCTACGGCGCCACCGCCTCAGCCGCCGCTAGAATTCGATTTCCGAGCCATAACAATAGGCGAACGATCTGCCATCGAATGGGTTGCATGTGAAACCTTCTTTCTTGGAGGAGGCACCATAGCGCAGCCGGGTTTCTACCTGTCCCAAATCATTTGGGAGGAAGACACCGGGGGCGCGCGCAAGGATTTCCTCTCGAGGCGCCGGCGCCGATCTCACCGGAAGCGGAATAGGCCGCGGTTTGCACCACACCCGTCAGGATCGCGTAAGGTGTTCGCCGATCGATCCTGATCCGTTGCTGTGGAAATGTGGATAAGCGGTGCGTATTCGGAACACGAGAACAAGGGCGCGGGGCTTCGGTCCCGCGCTTTTTCGTGACAGCGGCAACTCCTTGGCGTACGTTACTTTCAGCAGCGCGGGTTAGTAGGGAGGCCTATCATGAGGCAGATCCCAAGCGTTGCTTCGTCGTTGAGCGCCGCCATAGCCGCGAACATTAGCGGCCCTATGCCGGAGATGCGGGGAGCCTGGATAGCGAAAGCGCTCAGGTGAGGACTGTTCCGCGCCGCGGTCGGGAAACCGCACCAGCGGCCTTCCTGCCAGCCGGCGCCGTAAGGCCGCTGTAAGCCGAGTGGGCTAGGCTGATCTTGCGGCTCGGGGTTCAATGCGCCCCGAGGCGCCCCATTACTTTCCAGCCCGCCCACGGCTCTCTCCCCTGGGCGGGCTTTTTTCTGCGGCTGATCACGAAAACAAAAAGGTCCCAATCAGCAAGCCCGCCGCGAACGCCCAAAGCCCCAGCGTACACGCCGAGATGAGGCGGGCGAGATTGCGGAAATCTTCGTCTGATAAACTCTCGTGCAATCGGTGCGTCATGCAGCCCCCTGCGGCTGCCGCCAGTCCCCCGCGGAAAATTTGGAATTCCGCTTGCGCCGTGCAGGTTCCTCCTCATAGGGGCCAAAAGAAGGCCTGGACGATCACGTGAAATCACTGATTTTCAAGGATGTCCTTGCTTGTGGAAAACTCTTCGCAAGCTGTTCAGTCGGTTGACCGGCTAAAAACAAAGACTAGTTTGTCCAGTGCAGCAGCAGGAGAGCACGCCCACGGTTCGGGGCCGAGTTGTTCTTGTTTGGAGACTGCTGCGATGGAAAGCCAATTTGATAGCCAGTTTCTTCAACCGACGCGCTTCGCGGTGGTTGGTTTTCTGTTGTCTCGCGCGAGCGGGAAAGCGCCGTTCGTCGAAATCTGCCGCTCGCTTGGGATTGAGCATTATGGTATCTTATCGGCGCACGCGCGCGCTTTGGAACGAGCCCGCTACCTCACCCAACAAAAGTCTTTCGTTGATCGCAAGCCGCAGACCCAGTTGGTTTTAACCAACGAGGGACGGCAGGCTTTCGCTCGCCATTTGATCTGCCTCGATGCGTTGAACCAGGAGCTAAAACAGGGCTCGCATTGCGTCGTTGTCAAAAGAGGGGGGTAACGGTGACCCCTCGCTTGTTTGACTTGAAGCAGGTCGCCGAAAGGCTTTGTGTTTCCGAGGAACAGGCTCGTGGCCTAGTCCAGGACGGCGAATTGCCTTTCATCAATCTCGGACGTGGCAAAAAGCGTCCAAGGATGAGGTTTACCGAAGCGGACTTGCACGACTTTATTGAGCGACGACGGCGAAAGAATCCACAATGTCTGTCTATAAGTCGACGAAATCACCGTTTTTGCAGTTCGACTTCCAAATCGGAGGTCATCGGTTTCATGGCTCAACGAAATGCACGACTCGGAAAGATGCCGAAAAATTCGAAGCCATAGAGCTGGAGAAGGCCAAAGCGCTGGTGAAAGCCATGAAGCGTTCCCGCGCATCGCTCCAGATCGATGACGTTGCCGAACGGCTCTGGGCCGACCGGGGCCAATACGATGCTGACTCGAAAGCCACCGAGACCAACTTTGCGCGGCTGATCGAGTATTTCGGCAAGGCGAAGTCGCTCACCGAAATCGACCACAAGGCAGCCAAAGAGCTTGTGGCGTGGCGCCGCGGCCATCGGGTCTCACGGCGCGGCAAACTCACAAAAGAGGAGAGGGAGGCTCTCCCGTTGGTTTCCAACGCCACCGTGAACCGATCGGCCACCAAGGTGCTGCAGCGACTCTTCACCTTCGCTAAGGCCGAAGGCGCCATATTCGAGAACGAACCGAAGTGGGATGACCTGTTGTTGGCCGAGCCGGAGGAGCGCGTCCGCGAGCTAAAGATCGAGGAAGCAACTGCGATCGAGGAGGCAATGCGTAACGATTACGGCCCCTTCTTCGCCCTTGTGCGGGCCACTGGCATGCGGCTGAAGGAATGCGTGACACTACGGTGGGCGGAAGTGGATTTCGGTGCCCGGCAGATCGTTCGGACCGGGAAGGGCGGCCGGCGCGTTGTGTTCCCGATCACTCCGGCGGTCCGAGAGATTCTATTTCCGCTGCAGGGCCTGCACCCTCAATATGTGTTCACCTACGTCGCGGTGTATGGCAACAGGCGCCTCGGCCTAGTGAGGGGCGAGCGCTACCGGCTGAGCTACAACGGCGCAAAGTCAGCCTGGCAGCGGATACGCGCCAACTCTGGTGTGGTTGACTTTCGTTTCCACGACTTCCGTCACGACTTCGGCACCAAGCTATTGCGCGACAGCGGTAACCTGAAGCTGGTGCAAAAGGCGATGAACCATCGGGACATCACGTCGACGTTGCGGTACGCGCACGTTTTGGATGAGGATGTGGCCGCAGCCGTTGAGCGGCTCGCTGTGTCCCGGAAAAATCCCCAGAGTAGGGATCGGAAGGCGAGCTAAGATGTTGATACAGCAAACGATATCGGAACCAGCAGCCAAGCTTCCAGATGTCGTTTGCCGCAACGCTGGGCCTCGTCGCGCTGGTGCAGATCGGCATGCCGCGCCTGTTTGCAACCCCCGATCACTCCACGACCGCCCGCGTCGCGCTGTGGGGCGGGCGTGAGCTCGTCACGCTGCTTCTGGCCTCGCTGGTCGCGGGGCTCGCGACCACGCCCTATGCCGCTTTCCACTTCCATCGCATCACGCCCTACGGCGTGCTCGCCAATCTCGCGGCGATGCCGGTGGTTTCCGCGCTGGTGATGCCGGCGGGGCTGCTCGGCCTCGCCGCCATGCCTTTCGGCTTCGACGGCTTCTTCTGGTGGCTGATGGGGATCGGTATCGACTGGATGATCGTGGTGACGGAATGGGTCGCCAATCTTCCCGGTGCCGTCGGCCGCATCACGGCGTTCGGCATCGGTCCCGTGATCGCCTCAAGCTGCGGCCTCATCCTGATGGGGCTGCTCCGCACGCCGCTGCGCTGGTCCGGCGCCATCGTGCTGGCGGCTTCGATCGTATGGGCGCTCGCAGTAAGGCAGCCGGATATTCTTGTCTCCGGCGATGGCCGTGCCACGGCCGTGCGCGGCAAGGACGGCCGGCTGCATCTGATGCGAACCACGAAGGACCCGTTCCTCGTGAAGGAGTGGCTGGCGGCAGATGCGGACGCGCGCAACGCGGCCGATGCCTCGCTTGCCGACGGCGTGTCCTGCGATGATGCCGGCTGCGTCGTGGAAATCAACGGCGGCGGTTTCATCGCGCAATCGCAGCGCGCCGAGGCGATCGAGGAGGATTGCGACCGTGCGGCACTGATCGTCGCCGCACGGCAGCCGCCGAAGGATTGCGCGGCCAGCGTGATCGATCAGGCGCGGCTGCATCGCCAGGGCTCGCTGGCGCTGTGGCGGACGAGGGGTGGATTTGCGGTGGAGGCGGCGAAGCCGCGCGGTTACGACCGGCCATGGTCGCCGGCCCTGATCGAGGGCAACGAGAACGACACCGCGGTCATCTCGCGGCCATCGGCCCACCGCGCACGGGACGCGACGCCGTCGGAAGCGGACCTCCAGGCCGACGAGTGAAGTGCCCTACGCCGGCTGGTGCTCGGCGGTCATCGGCAGCTCGAACGTGCCGAGATGAAACTCGTCGGCGTGAACGGTCTCGCCGTCATCGGTTTCTTCGTGATGCGCCGGCAGTTCGACCAGCGTGAATGACGCTTCCGGAAACTGCTTCCAGATCGCGAGGTCGTCCGGGGTCACCGTGAGCCAGCCGAACGTGTACATGTAGCGGCCGGGCTCGCTGATGCCGCCCGCGCGTTGCCAGGTGATCTTATTGACCATTGGGTCGCCCCCAATTGCTGGTTTTCTCTAAGTAAGTACGTCTCAAAATGCGTCTCGAAGCGAAAGTTCCGCCGGCCGCCTGCCGGCGGGACCTTCGCCCGTTTAGTGATCAGTCGACGGGCTGCCGCCTTTCCGCCGTCGCGCTGGCTGTTGTTTGCGCGGGCTGGCTGACCGGCTCGGTCACCGGCAATTGCAGCACGCTCACCCGCTGTCCCTCGCAAAGCTGAGTCACCAGCACGAAGCTTCCGTCGGGAAATTCGATGGCGTCATGATGGCGGTCGTGGATGTGAGGATCGATTTTCCCGAACTTACCCACACGCGAATTGATGGTCCGCGTCCAGATCCAGCGGTTGTCGTATTTGACCTCTTCCTCGAAGGCGAGCTCTGTGCCCGGCAGCATGCAGACTGCCACGCCGGGATCGCTTTCGGAGGCAAAGCCGCGGGTCGAAGTGCCGCGGAACGTCGTCGTAACCAGCGTCTCTCCCACTTGGGCGGGGCGCGATGCCACGGCATGCATACTATAGTCACACATCGGATTGCTCCTCTCGTTTCGAGATAGCGACCCGGCACCTCTGTCTAGTCTCGGAGCATCATGCTCGGGAGGCGCAGGCCTCTATCAGAGTGGACAGTAGTGGCGAAGTGTCTGCCCGCTTGTGGGCAATTCTGCGGCCCGGCGCCCCGCCCCTGATCACAAATCTGTTGAGCCCGGGAGGTCCTATTCTCCGCACCCCACAAAGCAAAAGCCGCCGGAGAAGGTCTCCAGCGGCTTCGCAACGCAATAACGGAGAGGGAAGGGCTCAGTACTTCCGATAGAGCCCGATCAGCTTGCCCTAAATCTTGACCCGGTTCGGTGGCAGGATGCGCACCTCATACGAGGTGTTCGCAGGCTCCAGTGCGATCGAGGCGCCGCGGCGGCGGAAGCGTTTCAGGGTGGCTTCCTCGTCGTCGATCAGGGCGACCACGATGTCGCCGGTATCGGCGGTCTCGTTGCGCTGGATCAGCGCCATGTCGCCGTCGAGGATGCCGGCATCGACCATCGAATCGCCGCGCACTTCGAGCGCGTAATGCTCGCCGGAACCCAGCATGTCGGGCGGCACGCTGATGGTGTGGCTGCGGGTCTGCAGCGCCTCGATCGGCGTGCCGGCCGCGATCCGGCCCATGACGGGCACGGCCACGGGACGCTCGCCGTCATCGGCGCTGGCACCGCCGCCGCGGACCTTGCCGAGATTGCCCTCGATCACGCTCGGGGTGAAGCCGCGGCGGTTGCCGCCGCCGCTCGGCGACAACTCGGGTAGCTTGATCACCTCGATCGCGCGGGCGCGATTGGGCAGTCTTCGGATGAAGCCGCGTTCTTCGAGCGCCGTGATGAGGCGGTGGATGCCGGACTTCGAGCGCAGGTCGAGCGCGTCCTTCATCTCGTCGAAGGAGGGCGGCACGCCGGCTTCCTTCAGCCGTTCGTTGATGAAACGCAGTAGTTCGTACTGTTTGCGCGTGAGCATCTCGAGCAAGTCCCCCGGTTGGATGGTGCCGTTTGATTCCGAGACTTCGATTTCCAGGAAGGCGAGAGCGGGAGCTCCCAATTCCTGGACATCGTTTAGATACTCGAACTCGAAACAAATCATGAACGGACACTATATGTTCGATATGTGTTCCGCAACCACTTAATTTTGGGTGAACGCGAGAAAGTTTGCCGCCAGGGCTTTGGCCACTGACCTATTTCGGCAGCCGCAGGATCTCGCAAGGCGCGCCCGATTTCGCCGCCGGCGCAAACGGCGCGCGTATCACAAGTGCCTGTGCCGCAGCGAGATTCGCAAGCAGCGAGGAATCCTGGTGATTGACGGGCGTGGCGATCAGCGTGCCGTCCGCGCGCTCCTCGAGACGCGCGCGAAGATAGTCCTCGCGCACGTCGTTGGCACCCACATCTCGGCCGAGCAGGGCCATCTCGCGCACGTGGTGAAGCGTCTTGCGGCCGGACAAAGCGCGAATCAATGGGACCACAAACAAGAACGTACAGACATAGGACGACACAGGATTGCCGGGCACGCCGACCACGCGCATGGCGCCGAGACGGCCGTGCATCATCGGTTTCCCCGGCCGCATCGCGATCTTCCAGAAGGCGATGGTGACGTTTTCTGCCTCCAGCGATTCCTTGACGAGGTCGTGGTCGCCGACCGAGGCGCCCCCGGTCGTCACGAGGATGTCGGCGCCGGCCTCGCGGGCGCGGCGGATGCCCGCGGTGGTCGACTCCACGGTGTCGGCGGCCACCCCGAGATCGACGGTATCGGCGCCCTCGCTTCGCGCCAGCGCCCGCAGCGCATAGCCGTTGGAATAGACGATCTGGCCGGGGCCGGGCGTCGAGCCCGGCATGACCAGCTCGTCGCCGGTCGCAAGCAATGCCACCTTGGGCCGCCGCCGCACCGGCAGCTCCGGATAGTTCATGCTGGCGGCCAGCGAGAGATCGCGATCGGTGAGGCGGCTTCCGCCTGACAGCAGCACGTCGCCTTCGCGGAAATCGACGCCAGCCGGGCGAATATGCCGCCCCGTGGCCGCGGCCTCGGTAATGGTGATGCAATTGCCGTCGACGATCGTGTCTTCCTGGATCACGACCGCGTCGGCGCCCTCGGGTATGACGCCGCCGGTGAAGATGCGCGCGGCTTCGCCTTTGCCGATCGCGCGATCGAAGGGCCGGCCGGCGGCGACCTCGCCGATCACCTTCAGCCTGGTATTGACCTGTGCGGCATCGGCCGCGCGCACGGCATAGCCGTCCATCGCCGACATCGCCTGCGGCGGCTGGGTGCGCCTTGCGGCGATGTCGCGGGCGAGCACGCGGTGATAGGCGGCTTCGAGTGCGATCGTCTCCTCGCCCATCGGCTCGGCGCCAGCAAGGATCGCGGCAAGGGCATCGGCAACCGGCATCAGCGCCACGGCAACACTCCACATTCTCGACGGATCAGCGTTCTAGCCGAGAGCGGCTACGGAGGCAAAACCATGAGGAAGGCGATGCGACACACAGCCCTCGTTCACTCCAGCGAAAGATAACGCTAAGATCATCCGCGTCCAGTGAGAAAAATCCTGCAATGAATCCCCTCAGCCAGATCGGGCAGATCGACTACACCGTCATCTTCGTCCGCGACATGGAGGCGATGCGCCAGTTCTACGGAACGGTGATGGAATTTCCGCTCCAGCGCACACTCAGCGACAAATGGATCGAGTACCGCATCGGCGCCAACACGCTGGCGCTCGCCGCCCGTGGCGGTCTGTTCAACGATCCGCCGCCCCCGCAAGGAGCGCTGTCGCTGCAGATGGCGTTCCGCGTCGCGCCGGACATGGTGGCGCAATGCGCCGCCGCGCTTGAAGCCAGAGGCGTCAGGCTCACCCATCCGCTCACCGATCACCCCTTCGGCCACCGCACCATCTTCTTCCGCGATCCCGACGGCAACGTGATCGAGATCTTTGCGGAGATCTGAAAGCAAGGCAGGCGGTGCATTCCCTTCTTGGGGTTCCAACGTTCGGATTGACGGCAACAGCGGAAAGACATTGAATTTGTGCTTCGTGCGGCTCACGCGCCGATGAAGTTGGTGTATGCTCGGTTGGCTAATGAGAGCCGCGATCTCGCTTTGGCCGGTTTGCTCTTCAGCCAGCGAGTTGTCGCCTAAGTGCCGGGAGTTGAAGCCGTGGCCGATGTTGAACCGAAGCTGCGGCAGGACATTACAGCGGCAACAGATGCCGATCCCCTCTTTGGCCCGGCAGCATCGGAGTTGGTGCGCTACCTTGCTTCAATTGCAATGACCGCCGCTGCGACGGTTGTGGCTGTCGGTGTCGACAGCAAGGTGAACATCCCCAACCTGTCCCTCGTATTTGTGGTTCCGGTGATCGTCGCGGGCGTCAGCCTCGGCCTGGGTCCGTCACTCTGTTCGGCGGTACTTGGCGCTCTCGCCTTCAATTTTTTCCTGACCGAGCCTCGCTACTCGCTGGCGGTCGACGACCCCGCGAACATCTGGGCGATTGGACTGCTGTTTGTCGTCGGTGTCATCACGAGTGGCGTTGCCTTCACCTCCCGCCAGAGGGCGACCGAGGCGGCACTGTTGAGAAGGCAAGCGGCTGTGCTGCAAGACTACAGCCGTGACGTCGTCGCGGCCGACAATACGAACGCGATCGTCTCGATCACTTCCCAGGCTCTTGCAGCACTTTTCCAGGTTCCTGTCGTCGTGATGTTCGTTGCGGAGGATAGGGTGGTTTCCCTCGAGCAAGTCGGCGACGTCAAACCCCAGGAGGCCGAACTAGAGGCGGCGCGATCGTCCCTGGCGACTGGCACCGTCGTGCGCAGCAGCGTTTACCCCAACGAGGCCTCGCGCTTTGACTTTTGGCCGGTCAAGACGGCTGAAGGCCGGAATGCCGTCATTGGACTCGCATTCGACCCGGACGAACGTCCGTCGGCACCTGATGCGCTGGTCGACGTGGTTGCACGTGTTTTGGCCCTGGTGCTTGACCGTCAACATGTACGACGGCAGACGCGTGGTTCAGGCGAGTGACAAGAGCATCAATTGTTATTGCTTTCGTGCGTTCACGGGTTGCTGCGTCGCGGGACCGCTTGAAAGGGCAGGGACATGGTAACGAGTGGCCAGTGAGGTAATCTCCGCGCGATGGCCGACGGTGAAGGCATCCGGTATTACGACGAGACCACTGTTCGGGTCGCTTGCGGAGACGAGGGCTTCAACCTCGTGCATGTCATGAACGGCTGCGACGCTCGCTTCCACACCGAGGGACGCCGCGGCGGCCTTGAAGGAACTCAGATAAGCTTCGACAAATGTCGCCGCGGTGGGATTGAACATCAAGGTGATCCTGCCGACGCGCGGCGCGATCTCCTTCAACTGCTCCACCCATTTGCCACCCAGCGAACTCACGATAGGGGTAAAACCGGTGGCATTGCCGCCCGGCTGCGGGAGGCTCGCGACGAAGCGGCTACCGACGGGATCGGCAACCAGCAGGAAGACGACCGGGATGGTGCGGGTGTGTTGCAGCAACCCGCCCCGACCGATTACAGCAGGGAAATGCGAGCGGTGGAATGGGGTCTGCATCACTCCGTGCTGCGCCGTGTCGGGAACACGAGATCGCCCTAAATCCCCAGCGCCGTCAGCGCATCGGCAACATCGCGCGAAGACCTGACATGAACGGCCTTGAGCCCGCACGCCCTTGCGCCTTCGATATTCTCCGCGAGATCGTCGAAGAACACGATGCGCGAGGCCGGTACACCGATCTCGCCCACGACGTGATCGAAGCCCGCCGCGTCCGGCTTCCGGTGGCCGATCGTGGACGAGTAATAAAGCTCTCGGAACGGTTTCAGCGTCTCCGCATGGACCTTCGTGAAATGGGCGACATGTGCCCGGTTGGTGTTGGAATAGACATAAAGCGGCAAACGCTGCGCGGCCCGCGCAAGCAGCGGCGAGATGCCTTCCATCTCGCCGGCGAAGATCGCGTTCCAGCCTTCCAGAAACTGGTGGTCGGCAATGCCGATGCCGAGCGCACGGCGCAGGCTTTCGAAATAGGCTTCGTCGCTGATCGTGCCGACCTCGTGATGCCGGTAGGATTCGTCGCGAACGAAGCGCGCGGCGATCTCGCTAGCCTCGCATTCGGCATGGCTGGCCCAGCAGGCCAGCGCCTTGGAGAAATCGATGTCGAACACGACGCGGCCGAGGTCGAACAGGAGCGCGTCGGCGTCACCGGGAGAAAGCCGGGCAGGGGAAAGGCGAGCAGGGGTCATGACGCTCGGCTATATAGCGAGGAATGGCGTGGCAATGATGACACGCCATTCAAATTGCGAGGAGCCTCAGTAACGATACGGCTCGATGTCCAGCAGCGGATAGGCCGAGAACACGCTCGGCATGCTGGTCGGCGTCGCCGGATGCAGATAGGATTTCTCGAGCTCCCCGAACGAAGTGACGCCGAGCAGCCCGAGCGAGCGGATCACTTCGTCCTCCAGGAGCTCCAGCATCCTGAACACGCCGGCTTCACCGGCCGCGGCCAGCGCCCAGCATTGCAGGCGGCCGATGCCGACGATGTCGGCGCCCATCGCGATCGCCTTCACCACGTCCGAGCCGCGGCAGAAGCCGCCATCGACCATGATCCTGGCGCGGCCCTTCACGGCCTCGACGATCTCCGGCAGCACATGCATGGCGCCGCGGCCGTGGTCGAGCTGGCGTCCGCCATGGTTGGAGACATAGATCCACTCGACGCCGTGATCGAGCGCGATCTTGGCGTCCTCGGAGGTGGCGATGCCCTTGATGATGAGGGGGATCTTGAACTTGTCCTTGATCAGCTTGACCGTGCGCCACTCAAGCCCTTTTTGATAGTCGCCGCCGGTGGAGCGCAGCCGGCTCTCACGGACATAGCGCTTGGCGATGTCGCGTTCGCGGCGGCTATAATGGGCGGTGTCGACGGTGAGACAGAAGGCGGTGTATTTCGCCGCGATCGCGCGGGCGACGTAGTCCTCGACAAAGGCATCATCGCCGCGCACATAGAGCTGGAACAGGCGCATGGCGTCGGGGGCGGCCTCGGCGGTTTTCTCGAGCCCCGGATCGGACACCGAGCTCAGCATGTGGGCGGCGCCGAACTTGCCGACGCCGCGCACGACGGCGGCTGCGCCCGCCGGATCGAAGATTTCAAGCGCGCCGACGGGGGCCAGCATGACCGGCAGCCGCAGCTTGCGGCCGAACCGCTCGACTGATGCGTCGACCTTGGCGACGTTGCGCAGCACGCGCGGACGGAACGCGATCTCGTCCAGCGCCATGCGGTTGCGGCGCATGGTGGTCTCGGTCTCGGCGGCACCGACGATATAGTCCCAGGCATTCTGGTTGAGGTTGGCGCGCGCCTTGCGCACGAACTCGTGCAGGTTCTGGAACGGCTCGGTGCTTGCCCCGAGCTCGACATTGCGCGTTGGCCGGATCGCTTCGTTCATCAGGTCCTCCCCCTCAAAATTCGCCGGGCTGTTTGTTTCCTCTCGGGTATCGCTTCCGGCGGCTTCACGCCATCCCAAAATTGCATGGCTTGCGGGCGAAGCAGGCTTGGCGAGCCAAGGATTCCGGCTTTCCGCCTTGCCTCGTGGCCGATATCGTCGGCGGCAAGCAAAACATCGCGGGGAAATGGGCCATGTCCGGGTTGATGCTGTTTTCGCCGTTCTCGATCCGGGACGTGAAATTGAAGAACCGCGTCGTGGTGCCGCCGATGCACCAATATTCCGCGGTGAAGGGCTTTCCGACCGACTGGCACCTGATGAATGCCGGCAAGTTCGCCGCCGGCGGCGCGGGCCTCGTGGTCGTGGAATCGACCAAGGTGGAACGGCGCGGCTGCGGCACGGTCGGCGATCTCGGCATCTGGGACGATGCCTTCATCGAGCCGTTGAGGCGGCTGGTCAAATTCATCAACGAGCAGGGCGCGGTCGCCGGTATCCAGCTCGGCCATTCCGGACGCAAGGCGCGCGCCAATCGGCCGTGGGAAGGCGACGGACCGCTGAAGCGGACGCCCGACGTCGACGATTGGGACGCCTGGACGCCGGTCGCGCCGAGCGCGATCGCCCACAGCGAGAAATGGCCGGTGCCGCGCGCGCTGGAACGGCATGAGGTCAAGGACCTGGTTGAGGCCTGGGGCCATGGCGCGCGTCGCGCGCATGCAGCGGGATTCGAGGTGCTGGAGCTGCACGGCGCCCATGGCTATCTCGTGCACGAATTCCTGTCGGAGCGCTCCAACCAGCGGACCGACGAGTACGGCGGTTCCGAATCAAACCGCATGCGCTTCATCGTCGAGATCGCCGAGGCCGTCCGCACGCATTGGCCCGATCACAAACCTTTGTTCGTGCGGCTGTCGGTCGAGGACAATGCCGGCTGGGGGCCGGAGCAGAGCGCGCGGCTCGCCAGGATCCTCAAGACCAGGGGCGTCGATGTCATCGACTGCTCCTCCGGCGGGATCACCGACCAGGCGCCGATCCTGGGCAAGGAAATCAAGTACAGCTACCAGGTCCCGCTGTCGGAATATGTCCGCCGCCATGCCGATATCATGACCATGGCGGTCGGCCTGATCATCCACGGCGACCAGGCTGAACAAATCTTAAGGGACGGTCAGGCGGATTTGATCGCAGTCGGGCGCGAAATCCTGAATAATCCGAACTGGCCGATGGATGCTGCCTTGAAATTAGGCGTCGAAGGTCCGTTCCGAAATGTCCCGCCGCAGTTCGGCTGGTGGCTCGGTACACGGGCCAAGCGCGGGTTCGGGACGCAGCCCTCGACCTACCAGGTTGGCTTGCAACTTGGCCTTGAAGAAACCAGAAAGGTATTGTGACTTTTCGGTTTCGACCCCATTTGGGCACAAATCAGCGCGGAAGGCGGCGGACATATGCGGAAGAATATCCTATTTCTCCTGGGTTCTGTGACCGGTGCCTGTCTTACCCTGGTGGTTACGGGCTCCGGGGGCGAGCATTGGATTGCCCGGGCCAAAGCGGCCGCCAATGCCGGCGATACCTATTCCCAGCTCAATCTTTTTGGCGAAGTTTTCGAGCGCGTCCGCGCCGACTATGTCGAGAAGCCCAACGACAGCAGCCTGGTCGAAGGCGCGATCAACGGCATGGTGACCTCGCTCGATCCGCATTCGCGCTACATGAACGACAAGGCCTGGCGCGAGATGCAGGAGACGACTTCCGGCGAGTTCGGCGGCCTCGGCATCGAGGTCACGATGGAGGATGGACTCGTCAAGGTCGTCGCTCCGATCGACGATACGCCGGCGGCAAAGGCCGGCCTGCTGTCGGGCGACCTGATCAGCCAGATCGACGATGAAAATGTGCAGGGGCTTTCGCTCGAGCAGGCCGTCAACAAGATGAAGGGTGCGGTCAACACCAAGACGCATCTGAAGGTCCTCCGCAAGGGCAAGGACGCGCCGTTCGACGTCACGCTGACGCGCGAGATCATCCGCGTGCGTCCGGTGCGCTATCACACCGAGGGCGGCGACATCGGCTACATCCGCGTTACCTCGTTCAACGAGCAGACCACCGACGGCCTGCGCAAGGCGGTCGCCGACATCCAGAAGGAGATCCCGCAGGAAAAGCTCATCGGCTACGTCGTCGATCTCCGCAATAATCCGGGCGGGCTGCTCGACCAGGCTGTCTCGGTCTCAAGCACCTTCATGCCGCGTGGCGAGGTTGTTTCGACCCGAGGCCGTAACCCGGAGGAGACCCAGCGCTTTTCGGCGCGCGGCGGCGACGTCACCAAGGGCAAGCCGCTCGTGGTCCTGATCAATGGCGGATCGGCTTCGGCCTCTGAAATCGTGGCCGGCGCGCTGCATGACCACAAGCGCGCGACCCTGATCGGAACGCGCTCGTTCGGCAAGGGCTCGGTGCAGACCATCATCCCCCTCGGCACCGGCAATGGCGCCCTGGCGCTCACCACCGCGCGCTACTTCACGCCGTCCGGGCATTCGATCCAGGCGCTCGGCATCAAGCCCGATATCGAGGTGCTGCAGGACGTGCCTGACGAGCTGAAGGGCCGTGCCGACATGAGGGGCGAGGCCTCGATGCGCGGCCATCTCTCGGCCGAAGGCGCCGAGCAGAGCGGCTCGCAATCCTGGGTGCCGCCGGAGGAGAAGGACGACAAGGCGCTGGCCGCCGCCTACAATCAACTGCGCGGCGTCACCGTCAACGCCGACGTGCGGCCCCAGCCCAAGGCGGCCGTGCCGAACTGAGGTGGAACCAGGGACTTGAAATGATGAGGGCGGCCTGTGGGGCCGCCCTCATGCTTTCAGAGGAATTGCTTCTTGGAGTTTTGCCTACGCCGTCTTCGGCCGGCGCTTGCGCCGGTTCGCGGCGGCGTCGGCCGAGCTGTCGCGGTGGGCGGCGAACAGCTCCCTGATCTCTTCGGCGGGTTTGGCCGCGCTGAACAGCCAGCCCTGCATCTCCGAGCAACCGAGCCTGTGCAGGAGCTGCCGCTGCGCCTCGGTCTCGACGCCTTCGGCCGTCGTCGTCATGTGGCGGGCGGCGGCGATGTTGACCACGGCCTGCACGATGCTGGAGGAGCCGTTGCCGGGCTCGCTGATGTCCCTGACGAAGCTGCGGTCGACCTTGATCTTGTCGAATGGGAAGCGCTGCAGATAGCTCAGCGACGAATAGCCGGTGCCGAAATCGTCGAGCGCGATGCGCACCCCGATGGCGCGGAGCTGGTGCAGGATGGCAAGGGCCGCCTCGTCGTCGCGGATCAGGACCGCCTCGGTGATCTCGAGCTCCAGCCGGCCGGCTGAAAGGCCGGATATCGCGAGCGCCGACATGATCTTGAGCGCCAGCGTGCCGCTCTTGAACTGCACCGGCGAGACGTTGACCGCAAGGTGGATGTCCTCGGGCCAGCCTGCAGCCTCGTTGCAGGCCGTGCTCAGCACGAATTCGCCGAGCTCGTTGATCAACCCGGTTTCCTCGGCGATGGGGATGAAATCGGCCGGCGATACCATTCCGCGCTCGGGGTGACGCCAGCGCAGCAGCGCCTCGCAGCCGGTGATGCGGCCGTCCTGCAGGCTGATGCAGGGCTGGTAGTAGACTTCGAGCGCATTGGCGGCGATGGCCTGGCGCAGGTCCACCTCGAGCTCGCGGCGCGCGCGTGCCTGGGCGTCCATTTCGGGGTCGAAGAAGCGATAGGTGCGGCGGCCCGCCGCCTTGGCCGCGTACATGGCGAGATCGGCGTTCTTCAGGATCCGGTCGAGGTCGATGCCGTGCTTGGGCGCCAACGCGATGCCGATGCTGGCGTCGGCGGTCAGTTGATGGCCGAGACATTCGATGGGGGTGCGGATCGCCTCGAAAGCACGCGTCACGAGATCGATCACGTCTTCCGTGGACACGACGCCGGTCTGGACGATGGCGAACTCGTCGCCGCCGAGCCGCGCCACGAAGCCGGCGTCGCCGATGCACCGGCTCAGGCTGACGGCGACCGACTTGAGCAATTCGTCGCCGATCAGGTGACCGAGCGAGTCGTTGACGCTCTTGAACTCGTCGATGTCGATGTAATAGACGGCGAGCTGCTGCCCCTGCGGAATGCGCGTCAGCTCCTCCTTCAGCCGCTCGTGGAACAGAGCGCGGTTCGGCAGGTCGGTCAGCGCGTCGTAATGCGCAAGATGGGTGATGCGCTGCTCGGTGCGGCGGCGCTCGGTGATGTCTTCGTGGGTCGCGACCCAGCCGCCGTCGGTGAGCGGCTCGTTCACGATCTGCACGGCGCGGCCGTCGGGCGTGTCGATGACGGTGACATTTCCCTTGCCGATGCTGCGCAGCGTAGTCTCGATATATTCGTCCGTATCGCCGATGAATGATCCTGTCTCTTTCCGGTGCTCGATGATCTGGCGGAAGCTGGCGCCGGGCTTGACGACTTCCGGAGAGAGGCCGTACATGTCGAGATAGCGATGGTTGCAAATCACCAGCCGCCGCGACGCATCGAACAGCAACAGGCCCTGCGTCATGTTGTTGACGGCCTTGTCGAGACGCTGCTTTTCGAGCGTCAGGCGCTGCTGCGATGCCCCGTGATCCTGCGACAGGCGCCGCACGACGAGGAAGAGCAGGCCTGCGATCAACAGCACCGATATGATGCCGACGCCGATCAGGAACTTCATCTGCTCCTGCCAGTCCGCGAGCGCGGCGGTGGCGGTCGTGGTAGCGACGATGACGATCGGAAAATCCGACAGCGCGCGCGAGGCGATCAAGCGGTACTCTCCGTCGACGGGGCTCGCCAGCCGCGCGGTCGATTCACTTACCTCAAAGACCTTCTGCTGGTCTGCGGGGCCCATCTTGAAATTCTTGCCCACCATGTCTTCGGCACGGGGATAGCGCGCGAGCAGCGTGCCATCGCGATGGTGCATCGAGATGGTGGCGCCGGGCGCAAGCGTGACGGTTGCGAAGAAGCGCTCGAAATTCGAGGGCGGGATCGCGCGGGTCACGACGCCCAGGAACTCGCCGTTGGGACCGGTGATTTTGCAGGCGATGACGGTAGCCCAGCCCGGCTGGAAGCGGCCCTGCACGAGCTCGATCCTGAAACGCTCGAATGGCGATCCGGATTTAAAGGCCTTGAAGAAATTTCGGTCGGCGATGCGGACATTCGGAACCGGCCAGTTGTCCGAGGAATTGATCAACACGCCATTGGCATCGAAGAGGTTGACGCCGGCGACGTCGCTATAGGCGCGCAGCCGAAGCCGCAGCATATTGTGCCAGTCGGAGGTCGACAGTTGCGCCCTGAACGCATCGGCCGAGGGGATTCGGGCCGCCTCAATCTGCGAGGCCACGTCGCGCTCGATGGCCATGAAATCCTCGAGCTGCTGGTCGAAATGACGGGCCATCAGCAGCACGGTATTTTCGAGCTGGTCCTCGGCGCTTGCCAGCGCACGGTCGCGGAACGTACCGGCCATGATCGTGGTGCCGACCGCGATTGCCGCGATCAGCAGCGTGCCGCCGATTACGAGCCAGCGGATCGGGCCGCCGCCGCGAACGGAGGTCTTCACGTCGATCGGAGCGTGCGCGTTTTTCATCTGGACAGGAATCGTTGGCGAGGCATTGCGACCGGCGACGTTCCCCACGTGCCAGACCGGACCAAAGCCTACTTCAACGGTGTGGAGCTGACGTTAGCAATTGGGGTTAATGGACGGTTAAGCGCGCGGCGAGGTGTCTCGCACCGGACGGCAGGCGGGCAAGGGGCGGCCCTTGCCGAGACGCAATCAGGGAGCGGGAGCAGATTTCCCGCTCGCCGCCGATCACCAAGGCTTAACGTCGTTGGTTCACATGCGGGCGGACGCGTTGTACTTGCGTGTTCGTTTCGGCGTGGGGCTTGCGGTCGCATTCGACCACTGGCCGGAGCTGAGGCCGCCATTACGGCGGTAGCTCGGGTCGGTGTACGGATTGCCCGGTCCCTTGTTCATGCAATTCGCATTTGGATAGAAGAAGGCGCAATAACCGGGCTCGGACATCACCTGCTGAGCCTGCACCGGCACGACCGAAAGACCTGCGAGAACAATGACTGCGCCAAGAGTCCTGAGAATCAACATTGGCTTCTCCTGTTGTGCTGGACATCGAGGAAAACCAAGAAACAACACCGCAACCGGCGAGATCATCCGCAGGAAGGCATTCACTCCGCAGTGAGAGCGAGTTCAGGCCCGGTAACGTCCGGACTTGCCGCCCGTTTTCTCAACGAGATGAATGCCTTCGATGCGCACTCCGCGCTCGGCCGCCTTGATCATGTCATAGATGGTGAGGCAGGCGACCGAGACGGCGGTCAGCGCTTCCATCTCGACGCCGGTCGGACCGGTCACCTTGACGGTGGCGCGGACGATGCAGCCCGGCAGCTTCTGGTCGGGGGAAATGTCGAGTGTCACCTTCGACAGCGCCAGCGGATGACAGAGCGGGATCAGCTCATGCGTCCGCTTGGCCGCCATGATGCCGGCGACGCGCGCAACGCCCAGCACGTCGCCCTTCTTCGCATTGCCCGACTGGATCAGCTCGAGCGTCGCCTTGCTCATGACGACCCGGCCTTCCGCCACCGCGGTGCGTTCGGTTGCGGGTTTCTCCGAAACATCGACCATGCGGGCTTCGCCGCGCGCATCGATATGGGAGAGGGCAGGGAAGCCTTTGGAGGACTTTCGCGCCATCAGCGCGTGCCTGTCGCGCTGACGGGTTCGCTTCGTGCAAGCAATGCGCGCGTGGCGGCCGCGACGTCGGCCTGCCGCATCAGGCTTTCGCCGACCAGGAAGGTCGACATCCCGGCGCGCGCGAGCCGCGCCAGGTCGGCTGGCGCGACGACACCGCTCTCGCCGACCATCAGGCGGTCTTTGGGGATCAGCGGCGCCAGCGCTTCGCTGGTCGCGAGGGTGGTTTCGAAGGTCCGCAGATTGCGGTTGTTGACGCCGATCATCGGCGAGCGAAGTTTGAGCGCGCGGTCGAGTTCGGCGCGGTCGTGGATCTCGATCAGCACATCCATGCCGTGGGAGATGCTCGCATCCTCGATGTCCCTGGCCTCTGCATCGTCGAGCGCCGCCATGATGATCAGGATGCAGTCGGCGCCGTGGGCGCGCGCTTCCGCCACCTGGTAGGTGTCGAACATGAAGTCCTTGCGCAGCACCGGCAGATTGGCTGCGGTGCGCGCGGCTACCATGAAATCGAGATGGCCCTGGAAGGAAGGTGCGTCCGTCAGCACCGAAAGGCAGGCCGCGCCGCCGGCTTCATAGGCCCTGGCGAGCGCCGGCGGGTCGAAGTCGGCGCGGATCAGCCCCTTGGAGGGCGAGGCCTTCTTCACCTCCGCGATCAGCGCATATTCGCCCTTCGCGAGCTTGCTCCGGATCGCCCGCACAAAGCCGCGCGGCGGGGATGCAGCCTTCGCCTGAGCCTCGACCTCGGAGAGCGGATGAGCACGCTTGGCGGCCGCAATCTCCTCGCGCTTGTAGGCCTCGATCTTGGTCAGGATATCGGACATCGCACAGGTCCTTTAGCTATTGGAGACCGCGACGAGATGTTTCAACCGCGCCGCCGCGGCGCCGCTTTCCAGCGACTTGGTGCCGATCGCAACCCCGTCCTTCAGCGTCCTGGCCTTGCCTGCAACGATGAGCGCCGCCGCGGCATTCAACAGCGCGATGTCGCGATAGGCGCCGGACTTGCCGTCGAGCACGCCCTGCAGCGCAATCGCGTTGGCATCGGCATCGCCGCCCTTCAGCGCGTCGCCTTGGGTGCGGCCAAGGCCGGCCTCTTCCGGCGTGACCTCGAAGCTCCGGACATTGCCGTTCTCGAGCGCGGCGACAAAGGTCGGACCGGTGAGCGTAATCTCATCGAGGCCGTCAGAGCCGTGGACGACCCAGACGGATTCGGCGCCGAGGTTCTTGAGCACCTGCGCGAGCGGCTGCACCCACTGCCGCGAGAACACGCCGACCATCTGGCGGTTGACGCCGGCCGGATTGGACAATGGCCCCAGCAGGTTGAAGATCGTGCGGGTCGCGAGCTCGACGCGGGTCGGGCCCACATTCTTCATGGCCGGGTGGTGGGCGGGCGCGAACATGAAGCCGATCCCGGTTTCCTTCACACAGCGGCCGACCTGCTCGGGACTGAGATCGATCCTGACCCCGAGCGAGGCCAGCACGTCGGCGGCACCGGAGCGCGACGACAAGGCGCGATTGCCGTGCTTGGCGACCGGCACGCCGGCGCCTGCGACAATGAAGGACGCGCAGGTCGAGACGTTGACCGAGCCCGAGCCGTCGCCGCCGGTGCCGACGATGTCGACGGCATCGGAAGGCGCCTTCACCCGCAGCATCTTGGCGCGCATCGCCGACACCGCACCGGTGATCTCGTCCACAGTTTCGCCGCGGACCCGGAGCGCCATCAACAGCCCGCCCATCTGCGAGGGCGTCGCTTCCCCCGACATCATGCTGTCGAAGGCCGAGGCCGCCTCGTCGCGCGACAATGTCGCGCCGGTGGCGACTTTACCAATGATCGATTTGAGGTCGTCCATCGCGTGCTTCCGGATCACTCAGTTACTGGCGGCGCCGGTGACTTGCGCGAAGCCTTCCTCATTGATCGAGGTGCCGATGTTCTTTTCGAGCTTGGCGACATAGAGCGCGACCTGCTCGTCGCTGAGGCCGCGCACGAGTTGATCCTTCAGCTTCTTCATGTCGTCGGAATTGAAATCGACCGGTGGAACCTTGATGTCGGTGACGCGGAACACGATCCACTCGGTCCCGCCGCTGGCCGGGGTCTGTCCCGCGCCGTCCTTGGCCGTACGGAAGGCGGCGGCGATCAGGCCCGAGGGCACGCCGGGCGGCGAGTCCTCGCGCTTGAAATTCGACGCGGTTTCCAGCTTCGAGCCGAGGCTCGCGGCTTCGTCGGCAAGCTTGCCGTCCTGCCCAAGCTTCTGCACCATCTCGGTCGCCTTGGTGCGCAGGCGGCTTGCAATCTGGTCGTCCTTCCAACGTGCCTCGACCTGGTCCTTCACTTCATCGAGGGGACGCTCGTGCGACGGGGTGATGCCGAGCACGTCGTACCAGACATAACCGCCCCGGTACGAGATCGCGTCGTTGTCGACGCCGACATCGCTGTTGAAGGCCTGCGAGACGACATCGAGTCCGGGCGGAATATTCGCGGGCTGACCGGCCGGGGTCTTGCCGGAACGATCGACAGCATCGATGGTGACCGCGGAAAGACCAAGCTTCTGCGCCGCTTCGACGACACTGGCGCCGCCGCCGCGCTCGTCTTCCATCTTGTCGCGCAGGGTCGCAACCTGGTTGCGGGCGCGTTCGACGGCGATTTCCTTCTTCAGCTCATTTGCAACGCTCCCGTAGTCCGGGTCGATGCCGAGCTGGATCACGCCGACCTTGACCAGCGCGATGCCGAACCGGCCCTGCACGGGCTGGCTGACCTCACCGGACGGCAGCGAGAAGGCAGCGTCGGCAATGGCGGGATCGAGAATGGCTGACTTGGTGACGAGGCCGAGATCAACGTCGGCGTCGGCAAGCTTGCGTTCCTTCGCGATGTCGTCGAACGAGGTGCCGGACGTGATGCGGCTGCGCGCGGCCTGTGCTTCATCCACGTTCGGGAACACGATCTGGGAGACCTGGCGCTTCTCCGGCGTGCCAAGCCGGTCCTTGCGCTGCTCGAACAGCTTCTTCGCGTCCTCGTCGGAGACGTCGGACCACTTGCCGATCTCTTCCGGGGTGACCGCCACATAGGCGATCTTGCGGTACTCGGGCGCGCGGAACTGCGTCTTGCGTTCATCGAAAAAGGCCGCGAGCGTCTCCGGCGAGGGCGGGTCGATGGTGCCGGCCTGGGCCGCGCCGAGCTTCACATACTCGACCGAGCGCTGCTCGTTCTGAAAGCGGCTCAGGGCCTCCATCAGCGTGTTCGACGGCGTGAGCCCCGCGGTGATGGTGTTGGTCAATTGACGGCGCAGCGAGACGCGTTTCTGGTCGGCGAGATAGCGCGCCTCGGTATAGCCGAACTGGCGGATGATCATCTGGAAACGCTGCGGATCGAACGCGCCGTTCATGCCCTTGAAGTTCGGGTCGGCCAGGATCACGCGCATGGTCTCGGCGTCGGATTGTCCGAGGCCGAGCTGCCGGGCTTTCTCATCCAGCGCCGCCTCGGCGATGGTCTGCTGCAGGACCTGGCGGTCGAAGCCGAAGGCGCGCGCCTGCTCCTGCGTCAGGGGACGGCCGAACTGGCGACCGATCTGCTGCAGGCGATCATTGTAGATCTGGCGGAACTCGTTCAGCGAAATCTCGGTGTGGCCGACCTTTGCGAGCGTCGACTGGCCAAAGCCCCTGAAGATGTCGGCGATGCCCCAGATGCCGAAGCTGACGATCAATACGCCCATGACCACGGCCATGATGGTCTTGCCGAGCCAATTTGATGAGGCCTTGCGTAATCCCCGAAGCATGAGTCCAACTTGTCTTTAAGGAGGGAGGGCGCGCCTTAGAGCGTGTCTCGCAAAAGGCGTCACCGAGTTGATCTGGCATCATAAAGTGGCCGTCGCCCCGTCGCAACCTTAAGCCTCCGTAATGGATGGCGGACCGAATGCCGCGCGAAACGGTTAATGCCGATCTGGAACTGTTTCATGGGCTCTGCTAGCGCTGTTTACTCGAATGGACTGGGAATTTTGTCATGACCGATGCCATCCGGCCGCTGATCGCCGGCAACTGGAAAATGAACGGCCTCACGGCCTCCTTGGGCGAATTTGAGGCGATGCTGGCGGGGGCAGCCTCGGTCGCCGCCAAGGCCGATCTTCTGGTTTGCCCGCCGGCGACGCTGGTCACAGCCTTTGCCGGGAGGGCGAAGGGCGCAACGGCGTTCACGGTCGGGGCGCAGGATTGCCATCCCAAGGCCTCCGGCGCGCACACCGGCGATATTTCGGCGGAAATGCTGGCGGATGCCGGCGCAACAGCCATCATCGTCGGCCATTCCGAGCGGCGCGCCGATCATGGCGAGAGCGATGCGCTGGTGCGCGCCAAGGCCGAGGCGGTCTGGCGGGCCGGGCTCGTCGCGATTGTCTGCATCGGCGAGACCCGCGAGCAGCGCGATGCCGGCAAGACGCTCGACGTCTGCGGCGCCCAGCTCATGGGCTCGCTGCCGGATGGCTCGACGGCCCCTAATCTGGTGGTGGCCTATGAGCCGGTCTGGGCGATCGGCACCGGGCTGACCCCGACGCCTCAGGATGTCGAGCAAGTTCATCGCTTTATCCGGGATTCCCTCGTGGGCCGCTTCAAGGGAGAGGGGGCCGGGATGCGCATCCTCTATGGCGGCTCCGTCAAGCCGTCGAATGCCGCCGAACTGATGGCGGTCGCGAACGTCAATGGCGCGCTGGTCGGAGGCGCCAGCCTGAAGGCGTCGGACTTTCTGGCGATTGCCGCGGGTTGTTAGACCGCCGCGGAGTCATTGATTGCGCATGATCCTATCGGAAAACCGGTTCCCACTTTTCCGGATCATGCGCGATGCGCTTCCAATAAATCATCGTGCCGGTGAGGCCGCCATGCGGCTTCAGCGCATAATCGGGAATGATGCCGGTCAGATTGAATCCCAGTCCCTCGTAGAGCCTGGACGCGCCATCATCCACCGCGGTGTCGAGCACGAGCAGGCTACGGCCGCGCTCGATCGCAATCTGCTCCGCAGCGTGCATCAGCGCGCTCGCGATGCCGCGATGACGGTGACTGACTTTCGTCATCATCTTTGCGATCTCGGCGCGATGCGGCTGGTTCGGCGGCAGGCCAAGCAAGAGCGTCACTGTTGCGACCAAGGTCTCGCCATCAAACGCGCCCAGCACGACGCGATCGCCGCGCGCGGCTGCGGCAAGCGAGTCCCGCCAGAAGGTATCGGCCGCTTCCACCGGCAGCGGATGCATGAAACTCACCGAGCCGCCGCTGGCAACCGTCTCTACCAGCAGTTCGCTCAAGGCCTGCCGGACATGCGGCAGATCGGTCAGCGGAGCGATGGCGATCTCCCGCATGGCTTTAGCTCCGGGTCAGCGCAACAACATAGATGCAGGGCGCGCCGGTCTCGTTGGCAAAGGTCGTGTCGATTGGAGGGCCAAATCCAAGGCAATCGCCCGGGCCGAGCGCGTGTCGCTCGCCGCCTTCGGTGATGACGAGGTGGCCGCTCTGCATCCAGACGAGCTGGCGAATATGAGCGTAAGACGAAGCCGGCAATGTCACGCGCTGACGCGGCGGCAATTCCACCCGCACGATCTCCACGGGATGATCGGGGCGGCTGAACACCTGTTTGCGGACATAACCGGTCTCAGGATCGCTCCACGCCGGCTGATCGGCGGCGCGCGAGAGGCGCTCACCCTGGCCCTCGGCACGCAGCATGAGGCCCGCGAGGGTGAGGTCGAAGGCGCTGGCGAGCCGGACCAGCACGACGGCGGTGGGACTGACCGCCGCACGCTCGATCTTGCTGATGGTGGCCTTGGAGACGCCGGAGCGCGCGGCGAGGTCAGCGAGCGACCAGCCGCGGCTGTCGCGCTCGAGCCGCAGGCGCCGGGCCAACCGATGGCCAAGGTCGTCCACTATAGTATCCATTCGTCTACTATAGTAGAAATCTCAGCCAGCCGGCAAGATCGGAAACTGCGCGCCCAAAAACGCTTGCGGGCAGAGCCGATGCGCCTATCTCGGGGGTGACAATCGCAGGTCCAATCGTGTAACACCGCACGACTTCACGAAAACCCTGCAAGTCCACGAGCCGGATGCCGGCCACGCCCGGCTTGTGACGGAAGGTAGAGATGCAGACTGTCGTTATCGTCATTCACCTCATGATCGTCGTCGTCCTGATCGGAGCGGTGTTGCTGCAGAAGTCCGAAGGCGGCGGCCTCGGCATGGGGGGCGGCGCGGGCTTCATGTCGAGCCGCGGCACGGCCAATCTCTTGACGCGCACGACAGCCATCCTGGCGATGGGTTTCTTCATCACCAGTCTCTTCCTCTCCTGGATCGCGGGTTTCGACCGCAAGCCGAGCTCGATCATCGGTACGCAAGCGCCGGCGTCGCAATCTCAGCCTGCGGGAGGCGCGCAGCCGGTGGCGCCGCCAACCTCGGGCGGTGTCCTCGACACGCTGAAGAAGGCGGATGAGCAGCAGAACCAGGCGCCGGCGGTGCCGCAGGCGCCGCGCTCGCAATAAAGCAGGGTGCCCATGCAGGAATGCGGCTCGCTTCCTGCATCCGAAATACCAATCAAGTTATTGATATCGCTTTCGTTTTCACGTCTACCCACAGCCGCGCAAAAACTTTGACGCGGCGCACGAATCGCTTTTGCGAATCGGCTTGGTGGCCTTAAAGGTAAAGTCCCATGGCGCGGTACATCTTCATCACCGGCGGCGTGGTTTCCTCGCTCGGCAAGGGTTTGGCATCGGCGGCTTTGGGCGCGCTGCTGCAAGCCCGTGGCTACAAGGTCCGGCTTCGCAAGCTCGACCCCTATCTCAATCTCGATCCAGGCACGATGTCGCCGTATCAGCACGGCGAAGTCTTCGTGACGGATGACGGCGCGGAGACCGATCTCGATCTCGGCCACTACGAGCGCTTTACCGGGCGGCCGGCCACCAAGGCCGACAACATCACCACCGGGCGCATCTACCAGGACATCCTGACCAAGGAGCGGCGCGGCGATTATCTCGGCGCGACCATCCAGGTCGTGCCGCACGTCACCAACGCGATCAAGGAGTTCGTGCTGTCAGGCAATGACGAGTACGATTTCGTGCTGGTCGAGATCGGCGGCACGGTCGGCGACATCGAAGGCCTGCCGTTCTTCGAAGCGATCCGCCAGCTCAAGAACGAGCTGCCGCGCGATCACGCGGTCTACATCCACCTGACGCTGTTGCCCTATATCCCGAGCGCGGGCGAATTGAAGACCAAGCCGACCCAGCACTCGGTGAAGGAATTGCGTTCGATCGGCATCCAGCCGGACATCCTGCTGTGCCGTACCGATCGCGCCATCCCGAAGGAAGAGCGGCGCAAGCTCGGCCTGTTCTGCAACGTGCGCGAGAGCGCCGTCATCGAGGCGCGCGACGTCGACAACATCTACGCGGTGCCGGAGGCCTATCATGCCGCCGGCCTCGACGACGAGGTGCTGGCGGCGTTCGGGATCGCGCCAAAGATTCCGCCGGCGCTGCAGAGCTGGCACACCATCAACGAGCGGATCCGCAACCCCGAAGGCGACGTCACCATCGCGATCGTCGGCAAATATACCGGCATGAAGGATGCGTATAAGTCGCTGATCGAGGCGCTTTCGCATGGCGGCATCGCCAACAAGGTGAAGGTCAATCTCGACTGGATCGAGAGCGAGGTGTTCGAGAACGAGGACCCCGCGCCGTTCCTCGAACACGTCAACGGCATCCTGGTGCCCGGCGGTTTCGGCCAGCGCGGCGCGGAGGGCAAGATCAAGGCGGCCCAGTTCGCGCGCGAGCGCGACGTGCCCTATTTCGGCATCTGCTTCGGCTTGCAGATGGCCGTGATCGAGGCGGCGCGCAATCTCGTCGGCATCGAGGAGGCCAATTCCACCGAGTTCGGCCCGACGAAAGAACCGGTGGTCGGCCTGATGACGGAATGGCTGCGCGGCAACGAGCTGGAGAAACGCTCGAAGACCGGCGACCTCGGTGGCACGATGCGGCTTGGCGCTTATCCCGCCGTGCTCAAGCGCGGCAGCCGGGTGTCCGAGGTCTATGGCGGCGCGACCGAGATTTCGGAACGCCACCGCCACCGCTACGAAGTCAACACCGCCTACAAGGACCGGCTCGAACAGCACGGCCTGAAATTCTCCGGGCTTTCGCCGGATGGCGTGCTGCCGGAAATCGTCGAGTATGAGGATCATCCGTGGTTCATCGGGGTGCAATTCCACCCCGAATTGAAGTCGCGGCCCTTTGAGCCGCATCCCTTGTTTGCTTCCTTCATCCAGGCCGCGATGGTGCAGAGCCGGCTGGTTTAGGGTGCCGGTCGAGCCGCGGCCGTAGGGCGTAGCGGGCAAAGGCGCTCTTGCGCCGTGCCACCACATCCCAACGCGATTGGAAGGGGTGGGCGCGCTTCGCTTTACCCATCCTACATGCCGCCTTTGACGAAGGCGCGGTTTGTTGCGACAACACGCTCCCGCTACCGCAAGAACAAGACCAAGGGAGTGAGTTCGATGATCTACGAAATGCGCATCTATCGCTGTCTGCCGGGCCGCCTGCCGGCGCTGTTGAAGCGCTTCGACACCATTACGACGAAGATTTGGGAAAAGCACGGTATCAAGCAGGCCGGTTTCTTCACCACCCTGATCGGCGAATCCAACCAGGAGCTAACCTATTTCCTGGCCTGGGAGTCGCTGGCCGACCGCGAGAAGAAGTGGGCCGCGTTCCAGAGCGATCAGGAGTGGATCTCCGCGCGTGCAAAAACCGAGGAGGACGGCCAGATCGTCGCCAATATCGTAAGCCAGCTGCTGGTCCCGACGGCGTTCTCCTCTGTGAAGTGAGTGGCTCAAGCGCGACGGACCGTCGCGCGACCTCGCCGGCGCAACCCTGATATTCTCTGGCGTTCCTGGCCCGAAACAGGGTTGATCCGGCGGCCTCGGCCATTATGGTCGCGCCGAAACGAGGGCTTTGCCTGTGAACGCCATCCATCCCGCCGCACCGATCGTCGAGGTCGGCCAGGTCCGGTTCGGCAACGATCTGCCGATCTCGATCATCGCGGGTCCATGCCAGCTCGAGAGCAGGGCGCATGCGCTTGAAGTCGCAAGCGCCCTGAAGGAGATCGCGGGCCGCCTGAAAATTGGGCTGATCTACAAGACCTCGTTCGATAAGGCCAACCGCACCAGTGTCTCCGCCGCGCGAGGCCTTGGCCTGAAACAGTCGCTGCCGATCTTTGCAGAGATCCGCTCCTCGCTCGGCCTGCCGGTTCTGACCGACGTGCACGAAGCATCCCAATGCGCGGAGGTCGCGCAGGCGGTGGATGTGTTGCAGATCCCGGCCTTCCTGTGCCGGCAGACCGATCTCCTGCTCGCGGCCGCGGCCACAGGTAAAGTCGTCAACGTCAAGAAGGGGCAATTCCTCGCGCCCTGGGACATGACCAATGTCGTGGCCAAGATCACCGGTGCCGGCAACCGGAATGTGCTGGTGACCGAGCGCGGCGTATCCTTTGGCTACAACACGCTGGTCTCCGACATGCGCGCGCTGCCGATTCTGGCGCGTACCACCGGCGCGCCCGTCATTTTCGATGCTACCCATTCGGTGCAGCAGCCCGGCGGCAAGGGCGCGTCATCCGGCGGCGAGCGCGAGTTCGTCCCGGTGCTGGCGCGCGCGGCCGTGGCCGTCGGCGTCGCCGGCGTCTTCATCGAGACCCATCCAGACCCCGATCGCGCGCCCTCCGACGGACCGAACATGGTGCCGCTCCGCGAGTTCCAGGGGTTGGTGAAGAGGCTGATGGCGTTCGATGCGATCGCCAAGGAAATTGACAAGGAAATCACCAAGGAAATTGACAAGGGCAAAACGCCCTGATGCATCAAACCGTCGCGCGGCCCAACAAGGATCAGCGTCTGCCGCCGGCGCTCAACATCGTCACGCTGGCGACGTTTTCAGCAAGCCTTTCAGGCCGCGCGCTCGATCCGGTGCTGCCGCATGTCGCCGATGATTTCGGCGTCAGCATCGCGACCGCCGCGAGCTTCGCCGCCGTGTTCGCCTTTACCTTCGCCGTGATCCAGCCGCTGATCGGGGCGGCCGCCGACCTCTTCGGCAAGGCGCGGCTGATGATCTTCTGCCTGGTGATCCTGGGCCTTGCCAATCTCGTGGGCTCGCTCGCGACCTCGTTTCCGCTGCTGTTCGTTTCGCGCATCCTTGCCGGCATCGGCGCCGGCGGCGTGTTTCCGGTCGCGCTTGGACTGACCAGCGATCTCGTCGGCTCCGAGCAGCGCCAGATCGGTATCAGCCGGACGCTGGCAGGCTCGATGAGCGGCAATCTCCTGGGCGCGACCTTCTCGGGCCTGATCGGCGATTTCCTGGGCTGGCGCGGGGTGCTGGCGATCCTCGGTGGCCTTGGCGTCGTTGCGGCCATTGCGGTCGCCGGCGGCTTTCGCGGTGCGGAGCTGAAACATCCGCCGCGCAGCAATTTGTCCGCATTGAAGAGCGGTTACCGCACCATCTTCACCAATCCTAATGCGCGCATCTGCTATTCCGCGGTTTTCGTCGAGGGCTGCTGCGTGCTGGGGCTGTTTCCCTTCATCGCCTCATTCCTGTTCGACCTCGGCGAAACCTCGCTGTCGGTCGCGGGCATCGTGATTGCCGGATTTGCGATCGGCGGTCTGTTCTACACCATGACGGTCTCGCGCTTTTTGTCCGCGATCGGCGTCAGGGGCATGATGATCTCCGGCGCGACGCTGGTCGCACTACAGTTGATCGCGACCGCTTTCGGCCCCGCCTGGAAGCTGCAGTTCGTGTGCATGCTCGTCATGGGCTGGGGCTTCTACATGATCCATGGTTGCCTGCAGGTCTTTGCCAGCGAGCTGTCCGTGGAAGCGCGCGCGACCGCGCTGTCGCTGCATTCATTCTTCTTCTTCATGGGCCAGACCGTCGGCCCGATCGCCTATGGCTTCGGGCTGCTGCATGGCGGCAAGGTCACGACGCTGGTGGCGGCGGCGTCCGGCATGATCTTGCTTGGGCTGGTTTGTTCGCGGCTGTTGACGCAGCGCAGGCCTGCGGACGCCCGTGACGGCCTGACCTGAGCAGAGTCAGCTCATCGCCTTCCAGGCCATATAGAGCGCCATCGCGGACACGAAGAGCACCATCAGGACATGCAGCGCCGCGCGGTCGACCCGGTTGGCGAGGCGCGCGCCGATATCGTTGCCGACGATCAGGCCCGCGATCACGCCGATCAGAACTGGCCATGGCGATGACCAGCCCTGTTGCCAATAGACCCAGGCGGAGGGGATCGTGGTCGGGATCAGCGACAGCACGAGGCTGACCATCTGGGCCTGGCGCTGCGGCACGCGCAGCACGGCGCTCAAGCCCACCACCGTTGCAAGCCCACCGCCGATGCCCATGAAGCCGGACGACAATCCCGCGATGAGGCCGACGATCAGGAGCGCAAGCCAATGCAGGTCAGCGGAGGCCGGCGCTTCCGACACCTCCGTCTCTTTTCGCTCGCGCCGCAGGATCAGCATCACGTCGAGGATGATGAGGTAGGCGACATAGGTCCATTGTAGGACCTTGCTTGATGCAAAGCTCGCCGCGTAGGCGCCGATGACACCGCCCGCGAGAAAGCCGATCGTGAGCAGGATCAGCCAGCGCAGCGGGCTGCGGCTGCCCTTTTCCCAATAGCGCTTGATGGCGGCCAGGCTCGTCGGCGGGATCTGCGCCACCAGCGAAATGCCTTGGGCAGCGTGTTGCTCGGCGCCGAGCAGCAGCACGGAGAACACCACCAATCCGCCGCCGGGGCTGACGCCGAGCAGGCCTGAGGTAAATCCTCCCGCGAGACCGGTAGCTATGCCGGCGAGCAGGCCGAGCATGCTCAGATCTCCCGCTTCTTGCGCGGGCTTGGCGCGGCAAGACCGCCGAGCATGCGGTCGACAACAGCCAGCGCCGCATCGATGTCGACCGGCTGGTGCCAGACGACCTGCAGCAAGAATCCCTGGAACAGCGCGACGAGCGTTCGCGCGACAGCGTCCGCACTGAGATCGCCCGAGATGAGACGTTTCGATTGCGCGCGCTCGACCAGAAGCACGATGACGGAGCGGGCAGCATCGATGCCTTCGACGACGCTGGCGCGTACGCGCTCGCTTCTGAGTGCCTCGGCCCAGCCATTGACGCCGACGCGCCTGACTTGATCGGAGGAGGGGTCCGTGAGCCACCGCGCATAGCCGCACACCAGCAAATGGAGACCCTCGAGGGGATCGTCGACACGCCGCGTGGCTTCGTTGAGCAGCGCTTCCTGCCGGTGGCGGTCGACCGCCAGCGCCTCGATCAGATCGTCCTTGGACTGGAAATAGAGATACACCGCGCCATGGCTCAGGCCCGAACGCCGGACGATGTCCGCCATTCCGGTCTGGTGAAAACCGTTCTCGGAAAAGCAGGCCAGCGCAGCGTCCAGGATCTGCTGCTGCCGTGCATCGCGTTTGGCCTGGCTGATCTTCGGCATTGGCTTATTAAAACTGACTGATCAGTCTTTTTAATGGAAAAAGAGGTGTGGTGTCAATGGGCTCGGTTGCGGGCCCGCCTAACCGCGGCCGCGATAGGGCGCGCCGCCGTGATCCGGAACCCACAGCCTCTTGGGGATGCGGCCAGTGTGACACGTCGATGGGAATGCCGCCGCGCGGATACCAGTAGCCGCCGATCCGCAACCAATTCGGCTTGATCTCTGATGTAAGCCGCTTGCCGATCATCACGGTGTAATCCTCGTGGAAGGCGCCGTGACTGCGAACGCTTGCGACAAAAGCGATCTCGATTCCAGCAGCCAGTGCCGGGCGGACGCACAGTCGATCACGAGATGGTACGCAAGCCGGCCGATGCCAGCTAAGGCGCGATGACGGTTCATCCCGAGATCATCGTGCTTCGGCTGCTTTCCTTCGCGCAATAGTCGCGCCAGAACTGCCGATAGCCCGCCTCGGCCTTTTGCGTATAGACCGCGATATTGCCGGCCGGCGAGCTCGCGATCCTGGCGGGAAGACCCGCCCGCAGCTTCTCCAAATGGGAGGGCATCGACGCATATTTCTGTGCTATCGCAATGTAGCCGTCTTCATCGTCGGCGACCCAGTCGTCGAGCCCAATAGCCTTCAGGATCGCTCCGGCGGCCCGCGATGACGCGCCTCTGCCAAGCTTGGCAACGACGGGAGCACCCATATAGAGCGATTCCCAGGTGCTGACGCCGCCGTTCTGCGGAAATGGATCGAGCGAGATATCGACGTTCTCGAAGGCCTTCAGATGATCACGGCGCTCGGTCGAGCCGATGCAAATCACGCTGTCCTGCGGAATTCCCTGGGCCACGAAACGGCCGACCAGACTGTCACGCAGAAACGCGTCGTCGAGGGCGTGGTGCTTGACCATGATCTTCGACCCTGTCACGGCGCGCAGTAGTTTCGACCAGACCGCCAGTGCGTCGTCGGAAATCTTGTCGATCCTGTTGAAGACACCGAAGGTGACGAAACCATTGCGGAGCATTGGAAGCGCGGAAGGCTGTATGTCAGTGATGGGGTCCAGCGTGATCAATGCCGGCAAATCATACACGCGCTCCGCAAACAAATGCCGGACGTCTTGGGGAATAGTCACCGGGTCGGCGAAAAAATAGTCCATCGTCTGAAGGCCTGTCCCCGTGCCGCTGCCCCAGGCCGTGACCTGGATTGGCGCCGGCTTGCGCGCGAAAACGCACAGACGAGTGCCTCTCGTGTAGCCTGAAAGGTCGACCAGGATATCGACGCCGTCGGCTTGAATGCGGTCGCACAGTTCATCATCGGAAAGAGCCGCAGCCTCAACCCAGACGTCAGCCAGCAACTCGAAGACGGCGGTCATTGAATCTCGCCCGGCCAAGGACGAGTAGCAATTGATCTGAAAGTTCGTTTTGTCGTGGGATCGAAACACCGGCAAGAAGTCGAATGCCGCCGAGTGATTCTTGAAGTCGGCCGATACATATCCAACGACGATGCGCTTCGACGGGTCGAGCGGCCGAGCTGCAAGTTTCCGCCTGGGGAATTTGGAGCCAATCGTATCCCACCAGTATTTCCGCGGCGCTTGTTGAGCCGCAAAGTCCGCCTCGGGAAGAAAGTCCAGATAGAAAATCTTGTTCCCGATCGCCTCTTCGCAATCCGATTTGATCTCGAGCGCCCGATCGAAATGCTGGATTGCGGCGGCAGCGTCTCCCAGACTTGCGAAACAAGTGCCTAGCCGTGCGAGGCCGATTTCAGAAGTCGGATTTTGCTCGAGCGCTTTTTTGCAGGCGACGATCGCCTGCGCGATGTTGCCCGCGAGCATGCCGATCTGGGCCTTTCCCAGCCATGCTGGTTCGAGCGTGGGCTCAAGCGCGAGCGCGGCATCAAAATCGGCTTCCGCCTGGGCTCTGCGTTCCGCCCGCAAATGAAGCTCTCCGCGGCTGGCCAAGAGCTCAGCCGTGTCTGGCTTGATGCTGAGCGCATCGTTGAACGTCCTTTCCGCCACGTCGAAGTGCCGAAGCTCGAGGTGGGCCAACCCCTTGCCAACCAACGATTCGAAATGGCGCGGCTGCAACGCGAGGGCCCGCTCGTAGCTTGTGACGGCCGCTTCGTGACGCTTAAGCCTCATCTCCGCGGCGCCACGATTGCAATACGACTCGACGTCGTTGGGGTTTAGCTGGATCGCGCGCGTGAAGGCCGCGACGGCTTGTTCGTCCAGCTGCAGACGCAACAAGGCATTGCCCAGAGTGCTCTGGGCCGTCGGCACATCTGGCTTCAGCGCGATTGCCCTTTCGCAACAGGCGCGGGCTTCGTCATAGCGTTTGAGTTTGAGCAGTGCAAAACCGAGATGGGAGTGAGCGTCCGCTGACCACGGCTCGAGGGCAACCGCACGTTCGAGAATGAGCTTCGCCTCCTTGAATTGCCCGCACTCGAGTACGGAAACGCCCAGCAGCTGCACGGCGTAAAAGTAGTCTGGCACATCCCGAAGCAAACGCCGGCAAAGCGACTGAGCGTCCGCGTGTCTTTCCTCGCAATAGGCAGCGAACGCAAGCTGCAACTGCTCCGCCGCTTTCCTGAGTTTCTTCTGCAGCTTTGCGTTCTGGAAGTCGCGGGAGCCGACCATGTTTCGCAAGCGTTTTCTCCCGGCGATTGGCGCCTTGACCCGTGCCCTCTGCGGCAGTTTGTCGCCAGCGACGGCTCATCGGCGCCGCTCAAATGTTAAGCGTATCTAAGCTCCTAGATGATTCTGGCCGCAGCCGGAAGGGACTGGCCTTTAGCCGCGGCCCCGATAGGGCGCGACGCCCTGATCCGGAACCCAGAGCCCCTTGGGGATGCGGCCGGTCTGCCAGAACACGTCGATGGGAATGCCGCCGCGCGGATACCAGTAGCCGCCGATCCGCAACCATTTCGGCTTGATCTCGGCGGCGATCCGCTTGCCGATCATGACGGTGCAGTCCTCGTGGAAGGCGCCATGGTTGCGAAAGCTTGCGACATAGAGTTTCAGTGATTTCGACTCCAGCAACCATTTGCCGGGCGCATAGTCGATCATGAGATGGGCGAAGTCCGGCTGTCCCGTGACCGGGCAGATCGAGGTGAACTCCGGCACCGTGAAGCGCACGAGATAATCGGTGTCGGCTTGCGGATTCGGAACATGATCGATCTGCGCTTCTTGGGGCGTGTGCGGCCATTCCACCGCACGCCCAAGCTGCAGTTCGGGCGACTTTGCCGTCTTGTTGGGCTTTCGCGACATTAACCTTCTCCGTCGCCGTCTTAGCCAATCATGACAGCGCCGTCACGCGACCTTTTCCGCCCTCATGCGTTGCGGTAGAAGCGGCGCCAAGCGCCCAATCCCACCATCCAAAGAGGCAATCATGACCGCCATCGTCGACATCATCGGCCGCGAAATCCTGGACAGCCGCGGCAATCCCACGGTCGAGGTCGATGTCGTGCTGGAAGATGGTTCGATCGGCCGCGCGGCGGTGCCGTCGGGCGCCTCGACCGGCGCGCATGAGGCCGTTGAGCTGCGCGACGGAGACAAGGCGCGCTATCTCGGCAAGGGCGTGCGCAAGGCGGTCGAAGCCGTCAATGGCGAGATCTTCGAGGCGCTCGCCGACCGCCCGGCCGAAGACCAGGTCCAGATCGACCAGACCATGATCGATCTCGACGGCACGGCGAACAAGAGCAGGCTCGGGGCCAACGCCATCCTCGGCGTGTCGCTTGCCTGCGCCAAGGCGGCGGCCAATTCCTTCGACATGCCGCTTTATCGTTATGTCGGCGGCACCTCGGCGCGGACCCTGCCGGTGCCGATGATGAATATCGTCAATGGCGGCGTGCATGCCGACAATCCGATCGACTTCCAGGAATTCATGATCCTGCCGGTGGGCGCTGCGACCTTCGCGGAAGCGCTGCGCTGCGGTTCGGAAATCTTCCACACGCTGCGAGGCGAACTCAAGAAAGCCGGCCACAACACCAATGTCGGCGACGAGGGCGGCTTTGCGCCGAACCTGCCGTCGGCGGATGCAGCGCTCGATTTCGTCATGAGCGCGATCGGCAAAGCCGGCTACAAGGCCGGCGGCGACGTCATGCTCGGGCTCGATTGCGCCTCGACCGAGTTCTTCAAGGACGGCAATTACGTCTATGGCGGCGAGAACAAGACCCGCTCGCGCTCCGAACAGGCGAAATATCTCGCCGATCTCGTCGCACGCTATCCGATCGTGAGCATCGAGGACGGCATGTCGGAAGACGATATGGACGGCTGGAAGGAATTGACCGATCTGATCGGGAACAAATGCCAGCTCGTCGGCGACGATCTTTTCGTCACCAACGTCAACCGGCTTGCCGTCGGCATCAAGAATGGCCGCGCCAACTCGATCCTGGTCAAGGTCAACCAGATCGGCACCCTCACCGAAACGCTCGCCGCGATCGAGATGGCCTACAAGGCGGGCTACACGGCCGTGATGTCGCACCGCTCCGGCGAGACCGAGGATTCCACCATCTCCGACCTTGCGGTCGCCACCAATTGCGGCCAGATCAAAACCGGCTCGCTCGCGCGTTCCGACCGCACCGCCAAGTATAACCAGTTACTGCGCATCGAACAGCAGCTCGGCAAGCAGGCGAAATATGCAGGCAGGAGCGCGTTGAAGGCGCTGGCCTGACCAAAACAACGACAAGAAGCTTCTGCGAGAAAAACGAAATCGGGAGGAATATCATGAGTGACGCCAAGAGCGGCCTGCAACTGCGTTCGCTGATCAAGAAGAGCGGGGAGCTCGAGATTTCATTGTTGAACGTGCCGACGCCCGAACCCGGTCCTGACGAGGTCGTGGTTCGCGTCGAGGCGACGCCGATCAATCCCTCTGACCTCGGGCTGCTGACCGGTGCGGCCGACATCTCGACCGCGAAGGCGTCGGGCACCAAGGACTCTCCGGTCATCACCGCGAAAGTCCCGGAGGCCGGGATGAAGTCGATGGGAGGACGGCTCGACGAATCCATGCCGGTCGGCAATGAAGGCGCCGGCGTCGTGGTCAGGACCGGCTCGTCGGATGCCGCGAAGGCACTGATGGGAAAGACCGTGTCGATGATCGGCGGGGCGATGTACGCGCAGTATCGCACGCTTAGGGTCAACGAATGCATGCCGTTGCCGGCGGGCACGACCGCGGCCGACGGCGCCTCCTGGTTCGTCAATCCGCTGACCGCGCTCGGCATGACCGAGACCATGCGGCGCGAGGGTCACAAGGCGCTGGTGCATACCGCAGCCGCCTCCAATCTCGGGCAGATGCTGAACAAGATCTGCCTCAAGGACGGCATCGGCCTCGTCAACATCGTGCGCAGCAAGGAGCAGGCCGATCTTCTGCACAAGATCGGCGCCAAGCACGTCGTGGATTCTTCCGCGCCGAGCTTCATGGATGACCTGACCAACGCGCTGGTCGAGACCGGCGCCACGATTGCCTTCGACGCCATCGGCGGCGGCAAGCTCGCGGGCCAAATCCTCACCGCCATGGAGGCGGCGATCAACAAGACCGCGAAGGCCTATAGCCGCTACGGCTCCAGCGTGCACAAGCAGGTCTATATCTATGGCGGCCTCGATACCCGCCCGGTCGAGATCAACCGGGCCTTCGGCATGGCCTGGGGCGTCGGCGGCTGGCTGCTCTTCCCGTTCCTGATGAAGGTTGGCCCGGTCGAGGGCCAGAAGCTTAGGGAGCGCGTGGTCTCCGAGCTCAAGACGACCTTTGCCAGCCATTACACCAAAGTGGTGTCGTTGCAGGAAGCCTTGGACCTCGCCAACCTCTCGGTCTACGCCAAGCGCGCAACCGGCGAGAAATTCCTGATCAACCCGAACAAGGGCGGATGATCCGCGGCATCCTGGGCGGCTGATCCCGGTCGGCTGAAGTCCGACGATCTGATTTTTATTTGAAACGACATCGCGGGCTGCCAAAAAGGCGGCCCGTTCGGTATTGAGCCCATACGCGAACGATGCGTTTCCAAAATCGCACATGCATGCACTTGCATGTTCTTGGCGATCCGGCTTATGTCACCCTGACGTTTCCGCTTTTGATCGAAGGACACTCAATGGCCACCCATCACATCGTCACCATCGTCGGCAGCCTGCGCAAGGAGAGCTTTTCGCTCAAGATCGCCAACGCGCTTGCCAGGCTGGCGCCGCCCTCGCTCAAGCTCGACGTGACCACGCTGCACGGCATTTCCTTCTTCAACCAGGACCTCGAAGCCAATCCGCCGGCCGACTGGCTCGCCTTCCGGGAGAAGCTGCAGAAGTCGCACGGCGTCCTGTTCGTCACGCCGGAATATAATCGGGCGATTCCGGGCGTCTTGAAGAACGCCATCGATGTCGGCTCGCGCCCCTATGGCAAGAGCTCGTTCCTGGAGAAGCCGACCGGCATCATCTCCAACTCACCGGGCCCGCTCGGTGGCGTCAATGCGGCCAAGAGCCTTCAGAACATCCTGCCGGGTATTTGCGGAACGATCATGGGCCAGCCGGAGACCTATCTGAACAACGTCGGCGACGCCTTCAACGACAAGGGCGAGCTCGTCAAGGAAGCCCTCCAGAAGGTGCTGGAGCAGTTTCTCACTGCGTTCGCGGCCTTCGTCGAGAGACAGAACCGGTAGGCGAGGGGGGCTGTAGTTTGTTAGGAGACCATTAACCGAGCCGTCGCATGTTCGGTCATGGTCACCCGCTCGCGCCTGAAATCCTTCCTGACGGGGCTCGCCCTCTACACGGTGGTGGCGGCCCTGATCGGCTATTTCGGCGTCAACGCCTATACCGGCAAATACGGCTTGAACGCGCGGCAGGAACTCGACCAGGAGATCATCGCCCTGACCTCCGAGCTCGCGCGGCTGAAGCGCGAGCGCGCCGAGGGCGAGCAGCGCGTCTCGCTGCTTCGCACCGACCGGGTCGATCCCGACATGCTCGATGAGCGTGCACGCTTCCAGCTCGACTATGCCAACCCGCACGATCTGGTACGCATGATCCCGCCGGGCGCGCGGTCTGCGCAGTCCGATTCCAAAAACTGAGCCATTCGATTTCGAAAGTTTCATGTCGCATTGCACTGCGGCATAGCTATTCTTTTGCCGCATCACGCAATCCTTTAACGGCCGATTGAGTTGGGTTAGAGAGGGCACATCACTCTCTCCAGTCGCCGGATTTGCCATGGCCACCGCACCCAAGAAGACGGACACCAAAGAAAAGGGTCACGACAAGGCGCAGGAAAAGGGGGACGGCTCGCCGCCGGAATTCACGAAAGAGCAGGAACTCAAGGCGCTGCGGGACATGCTGTTGATCCGGCGCTTCGAGGAGAAGGCCGGCCAGCTCTACGGCATGGGCGCGATCGGCGGTTTCTGCCACCTCTATATCGGCCAGGAAGCCGTGGTGGTCGGCATGCAGATGGCCCTGAAGAAAGGCGACCAGGTCATAACCGGATACCGGGACCACGGGCACATGCTGGCCTGCGGCATGGAGGCCAAGGGCGTGATGGCCGAGCTGACCGGCCGCCGCGGTGGCTATTCCAAGGGCAAGGGCGGCTCGATGCACATGTTCAGCAAGGCCGAGCACTTCTATGGCGGCCACGGCATCGTCGGCGCGCAAGTCTCGCTCGGCACCGGCCTTGCCTTCGCCAATCACTATCGGGGCAACGACTTCGTGAGCCTTGCCTATTTCGGCGACGGTGCTTCCAACCAGGGCCAAGTCTATGAAAGCTTCAACATGGCGGAGTTGTGGAAGCTGCCGGTCGTCTATGTCATCGAGAACAATCGCTACGCCATGGGCACGTCGGTGACGCGCTCCTCGGCGCTGACCGATTTCTCAAAGCGCGGTGCCTCCTTCAACATCCCCGGCGAGCAGGTCGACGGCATGGATGTGCGCGCGGTGAAGGCCGCCGGCGACAAGGCGGTTGCCTGGTGCCGTGCCGGCAAGGGCCCCTATATCCTGGAGATGCAGACCTATCGCTACCGCGGCCATTCGATGTCGGACCCGGCGAAATACCGGACCCGCGAAGAGGTCGAGAAGGTTCGTCACGACCAGGATCCGATCGAGCAGGTCCGCAGTCGGCTGCTCGCTGCGAAGGTCAGCGAGCAGGAACTGAAGGATATCGACGCAGAGGTGCGCGAGATCGTCAACGCGGCGGCGGACTTCGCCCAGCACGATCCCGAGCCGGAAGTGTCCGAGCTCTACACCGACATCTACCGCTAAGCGCGCGCAAGCTACATCCGGAGTTCCCATGCCCATTCAAGTGCTGATGCCCGCGCTGTCGCCCACGATGGAGAAAGGCAACCTCGCCAAATGGCTGAAGAAGGAAGGCGAGACCATCAAGTCCGGCGACGTCATCGCGGAGATCGAGACCGACAAGGCGACGATGGAGGTAGAGGCGACCGATGAGGGCACGCTCGGCAAGATCCTGATCCCGGAAGGCACCGCCGACGTCGCCGTGAACACCCCGATCGCGACCATCCTCGCCGATGGCGAAAGCGCTGCCGATCTCGCCAGGGCGCCTGCACCGAAGGCACCGGAGCCCGCGCCGAACCTCACGCATGAAGTCGCCGAATCCCGCTCGCCGGTCGGCGAGGGCAAGCCGATGATCTCGGCGCCGAAGGCCGGATCCGCGCCTGCGGCCGTTGCCGAGCCCGATCCGGAAGTGCCCGCGGGCACCGAGATGATCACGCAGACCATCCGCGAAGCACTGCGCGACGCCATGGCCGAGGAGATGCGCCGCGACCCCGACGTCTTCATCATGGGCGAGGAGGTCGCGGAATATCAGGGCGCCTACAAGGTCAGCCAGGGCCTGCTGCAGGAATTCGGCGCCAGGCGCGTGATCGACACGCCGATCACCGAGCATGGCTTTGCCGGCATCGGCGTCGGTGCGGCAATGGCCGGTTTGAAGCCGATCGTCGAATTCATGACCTTCAATTTCGCCATGCAGGCGATGGACCAGATCATCAATTCCGCGGCCAAGACGCTTTACATGTCGGGCGGACAGATGGGCTGCTCGATCGTGTTCCGCGGGCCGAACGGCGCCGCCGCGCGCGTCGCCGCCCAGCACAGCCAGGATTATGCGGCCTGGTACTCGCAGATCCCGGGATTGAAGGTGATCTCGCCGTTCTCGGCCGCCGATTACAAGGGCCTGCTGAAGGCCGCGATCCGCGATCCCAATCCGGTGATCTTCCTCGAGAACGAGGTGCTGTACGGCCATTCCGGCGAAGTGCCGAAGCTCGACGATTACGTGATCCCGATCGGCAAGGCCCGCATCGTGAGAAGCGGCAAGCATGTCACCCTCATCTCCTGGTCGCACGGCATGACTTACACGCTGAAGGCCGCCGACGAATTGGCCAAGGAAGGCATCGAGGCCGAGGTGATCGACCTGCGCACGCTGCGCCCGATGGACACCGAGACCATCGTGGCCTCCGTGAAGAAGACCGGCCGCGCGGTCTGCGTGGAAGAAGGCTGGCAGCAGTCCGGCGTCGGTGCGGAAATCGCGGCCCGCATCATGGAGCATGCCTTCGACTATCTCGATGCGCCGGTCGCGCGCGTCTCGGGCAAGGACGTGCCGATGCCCTATGCGGCGAACCTCGAAAAGCTCGCCTTGCCCTCCGTCGCCGAGGTGGTGGAAGCCGCCAAGGCCGTTTCCTATCGGTGAGCCATGGCGGGTCCCAAGGAACAGCCGCTGCCGCCTGACGTGATGGGCCGCGAGGACGCCGTCGAGGTGTTGCGCGCCTTCGTGGTCGATGGCGGCCTGTCCATCGCGTTCCAGCGCGCCTTCGAGGAGCCGGAGATGTGGGGCCTGCTGCTGGTCGACATCGCCCGCCACGCCGCTCGCGCCTATGCCCGCGAAAGTGACATCACCGAGGAAGACGCACTCGCCAGCATCGTCGATATGTTCGAAGCCGAAATCGAGCGGCCGACCGACATGGGCAACACCACGCCGCGCTCGCAACAAGGTCACTGACAATGCCGATCAACATCCTGATGCCCGCGCTGTCGCCCACGATGGAAAAGGGCAACCTTGCCAAGTGGCTCAAGAAGGAAGGCGACACGGTCAAGTCCGGCGACGTGATCGCGGAGATCGAGACCGACAAGGCGACCATGGAAGTCGAGGCGGTCGACGAGGGCACAATCGCGAAGATCGTGGTGCCCGAGGGCACACAGGATGTCGCGGTCAATGACGTGATCGCGGTGCTCGCCGGCGACGGCGAGGACGTGAAGGCTGCCGGCGCCTCGGCCGGCGCCGCCAAGCCTAGCGCTGGGCCAGCGCCCGCGCCCAAGCCGGCCGCGGCTCCGGCACCTGCCGCCGCTCCCGCCGCGGCACCGGCGCCAAAACCTGCCGCTGCGCCCGCACCACAGGCCGCTGCTTCTCCCCCTTCCCAGGCCAACGGCCACGGCCGCATCTTCTCCTCGCCGCTGGCGCGGCGTCTTGCGAAAGATGCCGGCATCGAGCTCGGCCGCATCAGTGGCACCGGCCCGCATGGTCGCGTCATCGCGCGCGACGTCGAGGAGGCGAAATCCGGCAAGGGCCTGAAGGCGCCGTCCGCAGCACCCGGCGCCGGGCCCGCACTTGCACCGTCGATGTCGGACAAGCAGATCCTCGCGCTGTTCGAGCCGGGCAGCTACGAGATCATACCGCATGACGGCATGCGTCGGACCATCGCGCAGCGCCTGACGGCGTCGATCCAGAACGTCCCGCATTTCTATCTCACCATCGACTGCGACATCGGCAAGCTGCTCGCCGCGCGCGAGGAGATCAATGCGGCGGCGCCGAAGGACAAGGAGAAGAAGCCGCTCTACAAGATTTCGGTCAACGACTTCGTCATCAAGGCGATGGCGGTCGCGTTGCAGAAGATTCCGGCCTGCAATGTGAGCTGGAGCGAAGGCGGCATGATCAGGCACAAGCATTCCGACGTCGGTGTTGCGGTGGCCATGCCGGGCGGCCTGATCACGCCGATCATCCGCAAGGCCGAGACCAAGACGCTCTCGACGATTTCAAATGAGATGAAGGATTTTGCCGCCCGCGCCCGCGCGAGAAAGCTCAAGCCTGAAGAATACCAGGGCGGCACGACCGCCGTCTCCAACCTCGGCATGTACGGCATCAAGGATTTCACCGCCGTGATCAACCCGCCGCATGCGACGATTCTCGCGGTCGGCACCAGCGAGGAACGCGCCGTGGTGCGCGGCGGCAAGATCGAGATCGCGCATATCATGAGCGTGACGCTGTCCTGCGATCACCGTGCCATCGACGGCGCGCTTGGCGCCGAGCTGATCGGCGAGTTCAGGCGGCTGATCGAGAACCCCGTGATGATGATGGTGTGAGCCGCGCCGTCATTGCGAGCGCAGCGAAGCAATCCATGTCGCGACAAGGTGGATTGCTTCGTCGCAAGAGCTCCTCGCAATGACGGAAAAAATCGCTGAAGGTCGCACGATGAGAACGAGCGCATAGCCATGGCCGACACATCCTTCGACATCATCATCATCGGCTCCGGGCCCGGCGGCTATGTCACAGCGATCCGCGCCGCCCAGCTCGGTTTCAAGACCGCGATCGTCGAGAAATCCTATCTCGGCGGCATCTGCCTTAACTGGGGCTGCATTCCGACCAAGGCGCTGTTACGCTCGGCCGAAATCTACCACTACATGCAGCACGCCAAGGATTACGGCCTCTCGGCCGAGAAGGTCGCCTACGATCCGAAGGCCGTGGTGCAGCGCTCGCGCGGGGTGTCGAAGCGCCTCAATGACGGCGTCGGATTCCTGATGAAAAAGAACAAGGTTTCGGTCATCTGGGGCGAGGCGACCATCGACGCGCCGGGCAAGGTCACCGTCAAGAAATCGCACGCCGAGGGACCGAAGGGAGCGCTCGGTGAGGGCGCCTATCAGGCCAAGCACATCATTGTCGCGACCGGCGCGCGGCCGCGCGTGCTGCCGGGGCTCGAGCCCGACAAGAAGCTGGTCTGGACCTATTTCGAGGCGATGGTGCCGGAGAAGATGCCGAAGTCGCTCTTGGTGGTCGGCTCGGGCGCGATCGGCATCGAGTTCGCGTCCTTCTTCCACACCATGGGCTCGGACGTCACGGTCGTCGAGGTGCTGCCGCAGATCCTGCCCGTCGAGGATGCCGAGATCGCGGGGCTGGCGCGAAAGCGCTTCGAGAAGCAGGGCATCAAGATCCTCACCAACACCAAGGTGACCAAGCTCGAGAAGAAAGCCGACAGCGTCGTCGCGACCATCGACGACGGCAAGGGCAAGCCGGTCACGACCGAATTCGAGCGGGTGATCTCCGCGGTCGGCGTGGTCGGCAATATCGAGAACCTCGGGCTTGAAAAGCTCGGCGTGAAGACCGACCGCGGCTGCATCGTCGTCGACGGCCTATGCAAGACCAACGTGCCCGGCATCTACGCGATCGGCGACGTCGCCGGTCCCCCGATGCTCGCGCACAAGGCCGAGCATGAGGGCGTGATCTGCGTCGAGGCGATCAAGGGCCTACACCCGCACCCCATGGACAAGAACCTCATCCCCGGCTGCACCTATTGCAACCCCCAGGTCGCCTCCGTCGGCCTCACCGAGGCGAGAGCGAAGGAAGGCGGCCGCGAAATCCGCGTCGGACGCTTCCCCTTTGTCGGCAACGGCAAGGCGATCGCGCTCGGCGAGGACCAGGGCCTGGTCAAGGTGATCTTCGACAAGAAGACCGGCCAGCTCCTCGGCGCGCACATGATCGGCGCCGAGGTGACCGAGCTGATCCAGGGCTATGTGGTCGCGATGAATCTGGAAACGACCGAAGAAGAGCTGATGCACACCGTCTTCCCGCATCCGACGCTGTCGGAGATGATGAAGGAAGCCGTGCTCGACGCCTATGGGCGCGTGCTGAATATCTGATGCCGCCATCGTCATTGCGAGCGAAGCGAAGCAATCCACGCCAACCAAAGGTGGATTGCTTCGTCGCGTGAGCTGCTCGCAATGACGGGCAACAAATACCACAAGAAAGAACCCAGCCGTGAAAGACAACGACAACCTCACCATCGAACGTCCGACGTTCGTGACCCATCTCGAATGCGCGATGGAAGGCGATCATTATCCCGCCGACCAGATCCATAATCTCTCCAAGGCCGGCAAGCCGCTGCTCGTGCGCTACGACCTCGCGGGCGTGAAGAAGGCGCTGACCAAGGATGCGCTGGCCGAGCGCCCGGCCGACATGTGGCGCTACCGCGAAATGCTGCCCGTGCGCAGATGCGCCGATATCGTCAGCCTCGGCGAAGTGACGACGCCGCTGATCCGCCTGCCCAAGCTTGCGAAGAAGCTCGGCGGCGGCGAGATCATCGTGAAGGACGAGGGACGGCTGCCGACCGGCTCGTTCAAGGCGCGCGGGCTCGTGATGGCGGTGTCGATGGGCAAGGCGCTCGGCATCAAGCACATGGCGATGCCGACCAACGGCAACGCGGGGGCGGCGCTCGCGGCCTATGCGACGAGCTGCGGCATCAAGACCACGATCTTCTGTCCGGCCGACACGCCGGAAGTGAATGTCAGCGAGATCGAGCTGCAGGGCGCGACCGTCTACCGCGTCAACGGGCTCATTGACGACTGCGGCAAGATCGTCGGCGAGGGCAAGGGCAAGGCGGGCTGGTTCGACGCCTCGACGCTGAAGGAGCCCTATCGCATCGAAGGCAAGAAGACGATGGGCCTGGAACTCGCCGAGCAGCTCGGCTGGGACGTGCCCGACGTGATCTTCTATCCGACCGGCGGCGGCACCGGCCTGATCGGCATGTGGAAGGCGTTTGCCGAGCTCGAAGCCATCGGCTTCATCGGCAAGAAGCGTCCGCGCATGGTCGCGGTGCAGGCGGCGGGTTGCGCACCGATGGTGCGCGCTTTTGAAGCAGGCACCGAGCACGCGCCACGCTGGGAAGACGCGCACACCATCGCCTCCGGCATCCGGGTTCCACAGGCGGTCGGCGATTTCCTTATCCTGCGGGCGGTGCGCGAGAGCAAAGGTTTTGCCATCGCCGTCACGGACGAGAAGATTTCCGCCGCGCTCAACGAAGTCGCGCGCGAGGAGGGACTGTTGCTGTGTCCCGAGGGCGCCGCGACCTATGCCGCCTACAAACAGAGCCTCGACGATGGTCGTGTTGCGAAGACGGACCGGGTGATGCTTTTCAATTGCGCGACGGGTCTTAAGTACCCGCTGCCGCCCGTCACGCGTACGCTCGATCGCTTCAAGCCGATCGATTACGCGAGTCTCTAAGGCGATTTTACGCATTCGTCAGTGCGAGGAGCGAAGCGACGAAGCAATCCATCTTTCCTCGTCGTCATGGATTGCTTCGCTTCGCTCGCAATGACGTTGGCGCGACGTTGGAGGAAGCTATGATACGAAGAACTCTTATGGCCGCGCTGATTGCAACGTTTGCATTCGCAAATCACGCGTTCGCGGAAAACTATCCTTCGCGTCCTGTCACGATCATCGTGCCGTTCGCCGCGGGCGGTCCGTCGGATGCGATGGCGCGCATTCTGGCCGAGCGCATGAAGGTGACGCTCGGCCAGCCCGTGCTGGTCGAGAACGTCACCGGCGCGGGCGGCTCGATCGGCGTCGGCCGCGCCGTGCATTCGCCGCCCGACGGCTACACCATCAGCTTCGGCCATCTCGGCACGCATGTCTGCAACGGCGCCATCTACAAGTTGGATTACGATCTCGTCGCGGATCTGCAGCCGGTTGCGTTGCTGCCGAGCAATCCCATGGTGATCGTCAGCAAGAATGCGGTGCCGGCCAGGACGTTGCCCGAACTGCTCGACTGGCTGAAGTCGCAGCCGCAGCCCGCGACCGCGGGTACGGCGGGCGCCGGCTCCGGCAGCCACATCGCGGGCCTCGCGCTCGAGAACGCCACCGGCATCAAGCTGCAATATGTGCCTTATCGCGGCACCGCTCCGGCGTTGAACGATCTCGTCGCCGGCCAGATCGACATCATCGTCGACCAGACCTCCAATTCCATCAACCAGATCAGGGCAGGGACGATCCGCGCCTATGGCGTCACCGACACAAAGCGCGTCGAGCAGGTGCCCGATATCCCGACTACCGACGAAGCGGGCCTGGCGAATTTTCACATGACGCTGTGGTCGGGCCTGTGGGCGCCGAAGGGCACGCCGAACGAGATCATCACAAAACTCAACAAGGCTGCGGTCGACGCGCTGGCCGATCCGCAGGTGAAGAAGCAGCTCGAGAATCTGGGGCTGCAAATGCCGCCCGCAGACAAATCCACACCGGAAGCGCTGGGCGACTGGCAGAAGGCGGAAATCGCCAAATGGTGGCCGATGATCAAATCCGCCAACGTCAAGGTCGATTGAGCCAATCGGGCGTGGTTCCGCCACTTTCGATTCCCCGGCCGGGCCGATACACTGCCGCTGCCGAAGGGAGCGGAGATGGCGCGAGATCCCAAAAAAGGGGGTTCAACAAGCAAAACGCGGCGCGCCAAGAAGAGCGCTCCCAGGCGTCGCGGAGCGCCGAGGACTAAGCAGAAAAAGAGCGCCAACAAGAATGGAGCCAAGGACGCGGCTCCGTCCGCACGACGTCGCGCCTCCGCGGCAGCCGCCAGCAGGGCGGAAATAGCAAGGCTTTCCCGCGAACTGAGCGAGGCGCTGGCGCAGCAGACCGCGACCTCCGAAGTGCTCCAGGTCATCTCGTCGTCGACGGGCGATGTGCAACCGGTGTTCGAGAAGTTGCTGGAGAAAGCCACGCGCGTTTGTGGCGCGGAATTCGGAGCCATGGGTCTGTCTGACGGCGAGGTGTATCGCAGAGTCGCGCTGTACAACGTGCCGCCGGCCTTTGACACCGCCGCGCCGAAGGAATGGCGGCCGGGACCTGAAGGGCCGATCGGTCGCGTCCTCCGGACAGGACAAGTTCTCAGGATCGACGATCTTCGCGAGGCCCCAGGTTATCTTGAGCGCCATCCCGCGATGGTTGCCATGGTTGAGGTCGCGCGAGCGCGTACGCTGGTCCTCGTGCCGATGTTGCGGGACGGAAGGTCGATCGGAGTGATATCGATCTATCGTCAGGAGGTTCGTCCGTTCAGCGACAGGCAGGTCGACCTCCTGAAGAATTTTGCCAGCCAGGCCGTCATCGCCATAGAGAATGCGCGGCTGTTCAACGAGACGCGGGAGGCGCTGGAAAGACAGACGGCCACCTCCGAGATCCTGAAAGTGATCGCAAACTCGCCATCGGACCTTCGGCCGGTGTTCGACGCAATCGCGGCGCGGTCGATCCGGCTGATTGGCGGGCATTCGGCGACCGTGTCGATGTTCGTCGGCGACAGGGTCGACCTGGGGGCATTCACTCCCGTCAGTCCCGAGGCTGACACAGCGCTCACGGCGTTGTACCCGCGGCGATTGGCGGATTATCCGCTTTTCGACCTGGTTCGCGGCGGCGAGGTCGCACAGGTTTCAGATATCGAGACCGAGTCGCGCGCGCCGCCCGCGGCAAAGGCTACGGCGCGGAAACGCGGCGTTCGCGGTCTCTTGCTTGTGCCCATGAACAGCGAGAATGGTCCGGTCGGCGTCATCACAGTTGCGCGCAAGGAACCCGGCACATTTCCGGCGCAGCATATCCAGTTGATGCAAACCTTTGCCGACCAGGCCGCCATCGCAATCCAGAACGCGCGGCTGTTCAACGAGACCAAGGAGGCGCTGGCTCAGCAGACGGCGACATCGGAGGTATTGCGCGTCATCAGCAACTCGGTCGCTGACACAGCACCCGTCTTCGAAAAAATTCTCGATAGCTGCGAAAAGCTCTTTGCCACGGAACAATTGGGTATCTTTCTGGTGCAGCCCGATGGTCAGACGCATGTCGGGGCCTGGCGGGGCGCGGCCTTCGAAACGGTGCTCGGTACCCTTCCCAGGCCAGCTGACCAGACCGCCACAGGGCTCGTCATCCGAGGTCGATCCCTCCTCCATATCCCCAACACTGCCGCGGCGCCGGAGATGCCGCTGACGATACGGGAAATGAAAAATCAGATCGGCGACGTTTCGATGGCGTGGGCGCCGATGCTTGGGGAAGAGGGCGGCATCGGCTCAATATCCGTAATGCGGCAGCCGCCCAATCCGTTTTCCGAAAAGGAGCTCGCGCTGCTCAAGACTTTCGCCGACCAGGCCGTCATCGCGATCCAGAACACCCGGCTTTTCAACGATACCCGGGAAGCTTTGGCACGGCAGACGGCGACCGCCGATGTGTTGAAGGTGATCGCGTCGTCGCCGTCGAACCTTCAACCCGTGTTCGACGCTATCGCCGAACGTTCGAACCAGCTCATCGGCGGCCACTCCACCACGGTACTTCGCTTTGTCGGCGACATGGCCGAGCTGGCTTCCTTCACGCCGGTCAGCCCCGAAGCAGACGCAGTGCTGCGCGCGGCATTTCCCACACACGTCTCGACCATGCCGAATTTCGAACGGATTTTCCGTGGTGAGATGGCGGAGACCGCCGACGCCCAGGCCGATACCGAGCCCGAGAGCAGCAGGAATATAGCTCGCGCACGCGGCTTTCGCGGCCGCCTCGCGGTCCCGCTCGTAAGTGACGATGGTGCCATCGGTTTCATCAGTATCACCCGCAGGGAGGCCGGGGCGTTTGCCGACAAGGACGTGGAGCTTTTGCGTACCTTCGCCGATCAGGCCGTGATTGCGATCCAGAATGCGGAGCTGTTCGAGGAAGTGCAGGCGCGTACCCGCGATCTGCAGGAGTCGTTGCAGCAACAGACCGCGACCGCCGATGTCCTCAAGGTCATCAGCCGCTCGGCGTTCGATCTCGATACCGTCATGAACACCCTGGCGCGTTCGGCGCGAGATCTGTGCGGGTCGAAGACCGCCGCGCTGTTCCTTCGCGAGGGGGATATGCTGGTGGGCCGGGGGGCTGCGGCCGATGAACCGGTGGACGCCGAGTTTCTGAGGGCCAACCCGGTTCCGCTCGACGACCAGTCGCACATTGGACGGACGCTCCTCAGCGGAACCATCGCCAATATCGGTGATGTCGAGAACGACCCACGCACGAGGTTTCGCAAGTTCCAGGAAATCATGGGTTTCAAGTCTTTTCTGGCCGTTCCCTTGATGCGGGAAGGAAGAGGCGTCGGTGTCTTTGCGCTGACACGCGACGAGATTGGTCCATTCAGCCAGCGGCAAGTCGAACTCGTTCAGACCTTCGCCGACCAGGCAGTGATCGCGATCGAGAACACCCGGCTGTTCAACGAGACGAAGCAGGCGCTGGAGCAGCAGACCGCGACGGCCGACATCCTCAAGGTCATCGCCAGTTCGCCCGACGATGTGCAGCCGGTATTCGATGCCATTGCTGCGCGCTCGAACCAGCTTGTCGGCGGTTTGTCGGCGACGGTGGCCACGATTGCTGACGATGCGCTGCATCTGAGGGCATTCACGCCGGTCAGTCCGAAGGCCGAGGCCGCACTCAAGTCGGTATTTCCTCTGCCGCTTTCGGCCGTCCCCTGGCACGACGTGATTCTCGAGGGGAGAGACGCACCGGATCGTCGACATTGAGGCCGATGATCCCTTGCCGCCTCTGGCCGTGCGAGAAATGGCGCGGCTGCGCGGTTATCGCAGCGCGGTGTTCGTTCCCTTGATGCGCGACGAAAAGGCGATCGGAACAATCGCCGTAACACGCGTGCAGCCGGGCGCTTTTGCCGACCATCATGTCCAGCTGCTGCAGACCTTCGCCGACCAGGCGGTGATCGCGATTTCCAACGTCGAATTGTTCCAGCAGGTGCAGGCGCGCACCCGTGACCTGCAGGAGACACTGCAACAACAGACAGCGACCGCCGAAGTCCTCAAGGTCATCAGTCGCTCGGCCTTTGATCTCCAGACGGTGCTGGACACCTTGGTCGAGTTCTGCCGCGCGGCTGTGCGAGGCGGATGAGTGCATCATTATTCAGCCGAAGGAAGACGGTCATGGTCTCTCGGCCGAGTGGGGGCTGCCTCCAGCCAAAAGAGAATTCCTGCAGAGCGTAACGTTCCGGCCGGAAGATGGCCGCCTGACCGGCGCGGTCTTGAAGACATGTAACGTCGTTCACATCCATGATGTGCTGGCAGAGCCCGGTTTCGTTGTCGGTGGAGACCCCGAGCCTGCCCGAACACGGTTGGGCGTACCCCTGCTTCGCGACGGCATTTCCGTCGGCGTTTTTGTGCTGACGAGGCTGGACGTCCGGCCCTTCACCGAACGCCAGATCGAACTGGTGCAGACCTATGCCGCGCAGGCGGTTATTGCCGTCGAGAACGCGCGACTATTCAACGAGACCAAGCAGGCGTTGGAGCGGCAGACTGCGACGGCCGACATCCTCAAGGTCATCGCCAGTTCGCCCGACGACGTGCAGCCGGTGTTCGATGCCATCGCCGTGCAATCGAACCGGCTACTCAACGGCCTTTCGACTGCAGTGTATAGCTTCGTCGATGACGTCGTCCATTTGATGTCGTTTACGCCGGTCGGCCCGGCTGCCGATGCAGTCCTCAAGGCCTTGTTTCCGGTTCCGCTGGACGGAATCATCTGGAGCGAGACGGTCCGCAAGGGCGAGACTTTTTGTATCTCCGATTCCGAGGACCCGTCGTTGCTGGGCAGGACACGGGATTTGGCTCGCGCGCGCGGCTGGCGCAGCATTCTGTTCGTACCGCTCGTGAGGGATGGCACGTCCATTGGCGTGATCGGCGTGACACGCGTCGAGCCCGGGCAGTTTGCCGACAATCACGTCCAGATTCTGAAGACTTTCGCCGATCAGGCCGTCATTGCCATTTCGAATGTCGAACTGTTCCAGGAGGTGCAGCAACGTACCCGGGAGTTGTCGAAATCCCTCGACGATCTCCGCGCCGCCCAAGATCGTCTGGTGCAGACGGAGAAGCTCGCCTCGCTTGGCCAGCTCACCGCTGGCATCGCGCACGAGATCAAGAATCCACTCAATTTCGTAAATAATTTCTCGGCTCTGTCGACGGAGCTGATCGAGGAACTGAACGAGAGCCTTGCTTCCGCTGTGCTCGATGCCAAGACGCGGGGCGACATCAGTGAGTTGACGGCTACGCTGAAATCCAACCTCGAAAAGGTCGTGCAGCACGGCAAGCGCGCCAATTCCATCGTCAAGAGCATGCTCCTTCATTCGCGCGAGGGATCGGGCGAGCGACGGAGCGTCGACATCAATGCGCTTGTCGAGGAGAGCCTCAACCTCGCCTATCACGGCGCGCGCGCCGAACGGCCCGGCTTCCAGGTCACGCTGAAGCATGATCTCGACCCCGATGCGGGCACGATCGAACTCTATCCGCAGGAGATGACGCGTGTGCTGCTCAACATGATCTCTAACGGATTTTACGCAGTCACCAAGCGCGCAAGTGAGGGAGGCAATGGCTTTGAGCCGACCGTGCAGGCTGCAACAACGGGGTTTTCCGACAGGATCGAAATCCGCATCCGCGACAACGGCACCGGCATCTCGCCCGAGATAAAGAACAAGATGTTCAACCCATTCTTTACGACAAAGCCTGCGGGCGAGGGCACCGGCCTCGGCCTGTCCATGAGCCACGACATCGTCGTGAAGCAGCACGGAGGGTCGATCGACGTCGAGACCGAATCGGGACGTTTCACCGAGTTCGTCATTATCCTGCCGCGCACAAATGGTGGCCGATGATCAAGACAGCCAACCTCAAGGTTGATCGAGCGCGGCTGTTAATCGTTAGGATGCCGGTGAAACAAAAAAATCCACACCGCTTGCGCGATAACCTGATCTCAATCGTTTCGGAGTAATCCACAGGCTGACGCGGACCTTGTTGCGCGTACCGCGGATAAAGCGAATATTGGACCCGTCGGCTTCAGCCGGCGGGTTTTTATTTTGTGGATTTGAGTCATGTCAGAAGCAATGAAGATGATCGTGGACGGTTATGTCCGTCTCAAAGATCGCGAAGCCCTTGAGGAACTGCGAAACCACCGGCGCCGTCTCAGGCAACAGCTCCAGGAACACCGTCAGGCCTCGTTCGGCGCGTTTGACGTGAACAAGTCGCTTCAGGCCTTCGACGCCGAAGTCCTGGTCATCGAAGCGGGGTTGGAGCGGCTGCACGTCTCCACTTCCAACTGAGCCTGCATCGCGCGCCTTCGGTTTCCTTGGTCGGCAGGATGAATCCGTTTCGGCTACGCCGCGCTTTCGTCATGGCGGACTCATGTTCCGCGTGTGCCATGCGTTCCAGCATCCGCGGATGACCCGCAGTTCATTTAAAATTGGAGGCGTCCAGATCAAATGAATTTCGTCCGCCGCGAACATAGACCTTGGCTGCCGCGGCATATATCCGCTCGCGGTTGGAATCGAACGCTTTGAGAAACCCCGAACTCGTCGGCGTGCACATCCGGCGCAATGCGCTTCAACGCATCCTCGTTGATAAAGAAGGAGGCTTCGATGACGCTGTCGTGTCCCCAAAATCGCACCGCGCGCCGCACCGGCTCGTAGGAGCGGCTATGATTTGGAAATTCGATCATGCATCTGCTCCTTTTGTCCGTCCGCGGGACGCTATGCCGTTTCGCGTCCAACGCCTAACGAATAATGGTGTCGCTTGGCCGGAACTGCATGAGAACGCTGCCAATTTTGAGCGAAGCGGACGCTGTTGGGCGTTCCAGGCGACGTGTCAGCGCATGCCAAGCGCATTCTCGAGTTGGCGCTTGGACATTTTCGATCGGCCTTCGACGTGCCGGTTCCTCGCGTTTTCATGGAGTTCCTGTCGGGTATGGCCATCGGCCTTTCGAGCACGGGCAACGGCCGAGCGATGGCCACGGGCTGAAGCTTCCGGCGAGAAATTCTTCACTTCCGTTTTTCGGAAATGCGTGATTTACGTTTGCCTACCCCGCACTCACAAGAGGGGCGTGCGCGTCGTCACGAACGTGGAGGGCGGGATGCGATGGAAGCGACGGCATCCTGGACGAGTGCCGCCGAAGCGGACGGCGAAATCGTTGGGTCCCGATCCCCGACGCTGCCCGACGCCGGGATCAAGCTCGCAGGCGATTCTCGCGAGCGACGGTGGCAATCAAACCCGGTGCACCGGGGAGACCACGTAGAAGCCGTAACACCATTGCGCAGGGAAGGCCGGAATGTTTCGGCGTGTGGTGACTACTCGTGTGCTTTCTACCCTTCACGAGGCTGCGGGTGCACCAAACACCCGGCTTTTCCCGCGCCCTCTTGCCGGAGGCAGATTCGCAAACTTCGGTCGCCCTGCGTCGCGAGAGCAACAGGCCGTGCCCGGCTTGAGAACCAAAGACGTGGGTGAATACGGTGTTCACGACGTGAGGTTGCGCTTTCAGGGCATTTGTCATCCAAAATGGTGGCTGACGGGTCACGCTTGTGGCTCTTTCGCCACATTCCGTGAACATTTGGTGTCCGCCCCGGCCAGCTCTTGCTTGCGCCGCTTTTTAGCCACACCCCTCTATGAAATAATCTTCCGCAAGTGTTGGAAAATCCCGGTTCGGCCGATCGCCGTTACCGGAAAACAGGGTCGCGATGGACGCCAAGACGAACATCAAGAGCAGGCTTCCAAGCCGTCATGTGACGGAGGGGCCTACGCGCGCGCCCCATCGCTCCTATCTCTACGCCATGGGTCTGACCACTGAGCAGATTCATCAGCCTTTGGTTGCGGTTGCCTCCTGCTGGAATGAGGCCGCGCCCTGCAACATCGCGCTGATGCGACAGGCCCAGGCGGTCAAGAAGGGCGTGGCGGCCAATGGCGGCACGCCGCGCGAATTCTGCACCATCACCGTCACCGACGGCATGGCCATGGGCCATGACGGCATGCGCTCATCGCTGCCGTCGCGCGAATGCATCGCCAATTCAGTCGAGCTTACCGTCCGCGGACATGCCTATGACGCGATCGTGGGCCTTGCCGGCTGCGACAAGTCGCTGCCGGGCATGATGATGGCGATGGTCCGGCTCAACGTGCCCTCGGTCTTCATCTATGGCGGCTCCATCCTGCCCGGCAATTTCCGGGGCCAGCAGGTCACGGTGCAGGACATGTTCGAGGCCGTGGGCAAGCACTCCGTCGGCGAGATGTCCGACGACGATCTCGACGAGATCGAGCGGGTCGCGTGCCCGTCGGCCGGCGCGTGCGGCGCACAATTCACCGCCAACACCATGGCGACCGTCTCCGAGGCGATCGGGCTGGCGCTTCCGTATTCGGCCGGCGCGCCGGCGCCCTACGAGATCCGCGATGCCTTCTGCATGACCGCGGGCGAACGGGTGATGGATCTGGTGCGGGCGAATATCCGGCCGCGCGACATCGTCACGCGCAGGTCGCTGGAGAACGCCGCTGCCGTGGTTGCAGCTTCCGGCGGCTCGACCAATGCCGGCCTGCATTTGCCGGCGATCGCGCACGAATGTGGAATCAAATTTGACTTATTTGACGTGGCGGAAATCTTCAAAAAGACACCGTATATCGCGGATTTGAAGCCGGGTGGCCGCTATGTCGCCAAAGACATGTTTGAAGCTGGTGGCATTCCGCTTCTGATGAAAACTTTACTCGATCATGGTTATTTGCATGGCGACTGTCTGACAGTCACCGGACGCACGATCGCAGAGAACCTCAAAAGCGTGAAATGGAACCCGCATCAGGATGTGGTGCGGGCCGCCGACAGGCCGATTACCGCCACGGGAGGCGTCGTCGGCTTGAAGGGTAATCTCGCACCAGAAGGGGCGATCGTGAAAGTCGCGGGCATGTCGAACCTGAAATTTGCCGGTCCGGCCCGCTGCTTTGACCGCGAGGAGGACGCTTTCGAGGCGGTCCAGAAGCGCACCTACCGGGAAGGCGAGGTCATCGTGATCCGCTATGAGGGGCCACGCGGCGGTCCCGGCATGCGAGAGATGCTCTCGACCACGGCTGCGCTGACCGGGCAGGGCACCAGCGGCAAGATCGCGCTGATCACGGACGGGCGGTTCTCCGGCGCCACCCGTGGTTTCTGCATCGGCCATGTCGGGCCGGAAGCGGCCGTGGGCGGGCCAATCGGGCTGCTCCAGGACGGCGACATCATCGAGATCGACGCCGTGGTCGGCACACTTAACGTAAAATTGACCGATAAAGAGCTTGCGGAACGCAAAACCAAATGGGTTCCGCGCGCGACGAATCACACGTCGGGGGCTCTCTGGAAATATGCCCAGCAGGTTGGGCCGGCTGTGGCTGGGGCCGTAACCCATCCGGGCGGCGCGCACGAGAAGCAGTGCTATGCGGACATTTGAGCGGACCATTGTTGCGTTGATGCTCGGGACGGCGCTGGTCGCCGCGCCTGCGTTTGCGTTCGACGGTGCGCCGGTCAATCAGCGCGACACCGCGATCCCCGTATTGTCCGGGCCGCCTGCTACCGTCAGCAAGAAGGCGACGGTACCGGCGACGCCTGAGCCGGACTCGCTGAAGGCGCTGCAATATGCCGCCGAAGACGGTCATCCCATCGCGCAGTGGAAGCTTGGCCGCATGTACGCTGCCGGTGATGGCGTCGCGCGCGACGATGTGCGCGCCTTCAACTATTTCAGCCGTATCGCGAAGGATCACGCGGAGGACAGCCCGTCCGCGCCGCAGTCGGTGATCGTCGCCAACGCGTTCGTGGCGCTGGCGCGCTACTACCTCGCCGGTATTCCCAATTCGGAGGTCAAGTCGGACCCCGACCGGGCGCGCGAAATGCTGTATTACGCCGCGTCCTATTTCGGCAGCGCGGACGCGCAATACGATCTGGCGCGGCTTTACCTGAAGGCCAACAACGCGACGCCGAACGATTACACCTATGGCGCGCGCTGGCTCGGGCTCGCCGCGCAAAAGGGCCAGCATCAGGCGCAGGCGCATGCTCGGGCAGATGCTGTTCAACGGCGACCGGCTGCCGCCGCAGAAGGCGCGCGGGCTGATGTGGATGGCGCTCGCAAGCGATGCAGCGACCGCCGATGAGGCCTGGATCAAGGAGAGCTACAACCAGGCGCTTACGCGCGCGACCGAAGACGACCGCGCGATGGCGGCGCAGATGCTGAAATACTGGCTGCAGGGCCGCCGCCAGTAATGCGGTAGCTGCCGCGCATCAAATCCTCTTCGACATCGGGTAGGACGAGCTCGTGCCAAACTTGCCTTGCGGCGCGCCGGCACTCACGTAACCGCGGTCGAGATAGAAGCGATGCGCGGTCTCGGTTGAGAGTAAATTGCAGCATGTATTGCCGCTTTCCCTTGCCCGCGCTTCCAGCGCTTCGAGCAACGCCGAGCTCGCCCCGCGAAATCGCGCCGCCGGCGAGACGTAGTTCATGGTGATTTCGCCGTCATTCCTCACGGCACCCACCGCGAGAATTGTCTCGCCCTCGACCGCGAGCAGAAGCGAGGCGTTGGAATCGGCGGCCCACGCCGCGAGATTCTCCGGCGTCTTGTTGGCAAGCCAGCGGTCGAGGATGTCGGGATCATTGCGATGATCGGCGACGCAGAGTTCGGCAATTGAGGCACGCAGCACGTCACAGGCAGCCGCTGCGTCGGCCTTCGTCGCATCGCGGATGTTCACGCCGCCTCGAGATCGAGGTCCGCCCAAACCGGCACGTGGTCCGACGGCTTCTCCCAGGCGCGCACATAGGAGTCCACACCGACATCGACCAGCCGGTCGCTCGCCTGCGGCGACATCAGGAGATGGTCGATGCGCAGGCCCCAGTTCTTCTGCCAGGCGCCGGCCTGGTAGTCCCAGAAGGTGTACTGCCCCGGCGCGTCGGTGACGGCGCGGAGCGCGTCCGTCAGCCCGAGGCCGAGCAGGGCCTGGAAGCTTTCGCGGGTGGCAGGGCGGAACAGTGCGTCGTTGACCCAGGCCGGCGGGTTGTAGACGTCCGCCGGTGCGGGGATGACGTTGAAGTCCCCTGCGAGGATCAGCGGCTCTTCCGCTTTAAGCCGCTGTCGCGAATACTCAAGAAGCCGCGACATCCATTTGAGCTTGTAGGGGTATTTGTCGCTGTCCGCCGGATTGCCGTTGGGCAGATAAAGGCAGGCGATGCGCAGCACGCCGCCCTTGGTCGGCACCACGCCTTCGAGGAAGCGGGCATGGGCGTCCTCGTCGTCGCCGGAGAGGCCCGATTTGGTCTCGTCGAACGGCAGCCTGGAGAGCAGCGCCACGCCGTTGAAGGTCTTCTGGCCGTGGGTGACGACGTTGTAGCCGAGCGACTCGATCTCGAGCCGCGGAAAGGCGTCGTCCGTGCATTTGATCTCCTGCAGGCAGACGATGTCCGGCGAGCATTCCTTCAGCCAGGCGAGCAGAAGCTCGAGCCGCTGGCGGATCGAATTGACGTTCCAGGTCGCGATGCGCATCGCCGAAGTCTAGATGGAAAAGCTGGTGCCGCAACCGCAGGAAGCCGTGGCGTTCGGATTATGCACACGGAAGGAGGCGCCGATCAGGTCGTCGACGAAATCGACTTCCGACCCGGCCAGGAACGGGACCGAGGCCGGATCGACCAGCACGACGGCGGAATCGCGCTCGATCACCAGGTCGTCCGCGGCCTTGGCGCGATCGACATCGAACTTGTACTGGAAGCCGGAACAACCGCCGCCTTCGACGGAGATGCGCAGCATGGCGCCATCGCCTTCGCCCTTCAGGATCTCGCCGATGCGGCGGGCGGCCCGCTCGCTGATGGTCACGGCAGTGGTCATGGTGTCTCCGGTCATTGGCGCGTCATATCCATTTCACTTGCCCATTTCACTTGGTATGCCGCCAGCACCATAGTTAAGTGCCCCGGCTGGCGGAATCAACTTGAAGGGATCAATCTGTCGTGTCGGTCGGAATGGCTGCCCCCCGCGCGCTTTATGCCTGCGACCCCGATCGCAGCCGGGGCAGGCTGTTTTCCGAGCCGCCGAGCAAGACCCGCAGCTCCTTCCGGCGGGATTGCGACCGGGTGATCCATTCCACCGCCTTCCGCCGCCTGAAGCACAAGACCCAGGTTTTCGTGTTCCATGAGGGCGACCATTACCGCACCCGGCTCAGTCATTCGCTCGAGGTCGCGCAGGTTGCGCGGGCGCTGGCGCGGCAGCTTGGACTGGACGAGGATTTGACGGAGACGCTCGCGCTGGCGCACGACCTCGGCCATCCCCCGTTCGGCCACGCCGGCGAACGGGCGCTCGACGCCTGCATGAAAGTCCATGGCGGTTTCGACCATAACGCCCAGACCCTGCGCGTGGTCACTTCACTGGAACATCGCTATCCCGAATTCGACGGCCTGAACCTGACCTGGGAATCGCTCGAGGGCATCGTCAAGCACAATGGGCCGTTGAGGGACCGCGCGGGCAAGCCGATCGGCAAATATCACGACAGCGGCGGCATCCCATTCGTCGTCGCCGATTTCGACAAGGCTTTCGACCTCGAACTGTGGAGCTGCGCCTCGCTGGAAGCGCAGGTCGCGGCGATCGCCGACGATATCGCCTATGACGCACACGACATCGATGACGGTCTCCGCGCGGGCCTGTTCAGCGTCGACGATCTCAAGGTGATGCCGCTCACCGCTGACATGATCCGCGAGATCGATCGGCACTATCCGCTTCTCGACCAGGCCCGCCGCGGCGCCGAACTTGGCCGCGAACTGATCTCCTATCTGATCGGTTCGGTGGTTTCGGAAGCGTGGCGGCGGCTCGATATCGCGCAGCCGCAATCGGCGGACGACATCCGCCATCACGGCGGGCAGCTCATCGCCTTCTCGCCCGATGTGGCAGAGGCGGAGGCCGGCATCAAGGCGTTCCTGAAGCAGCGCATGTACCGCCACAAATGGGTGATGCGCGTGATGGGCGAGGCCGAACAGATCGTGGTCGAGCTGTTCACGCGCTACCAGCAAAATCCCTTTGATTTGCCTTCCGAATGGCTCGAGGGCGCCGCGCATGAGGGCGAGACCGCCCGCGCGCGGCGGATCGGCAATTTCATCGCCGGCATGACCGACCGCTTCGCCTTGACCGAGCATCAAAGGCTTTTTGACTCGACCCCGGATTTGCGTTAGGCGGCGCGCATGGTCGACAACCCCGCCAAGCCCCATCTTTTTGCCGACGTGCTCACGCGCGTGCATGCGATCTGTGCCGCGCTCGCCGGGGAGGGCGGCTGGCCTGCCGGCACCGATTTTTCGCGTGTCGTGGTCGAGCCGCCGCGTGACGCTGGTCATGGGGACATGGCTACCAATGCGGCGATGGTGCTCGCCAGGGAAGCGAAAGCCAAGCCGCGGGATCTTGCGGAAGCGATCGCTGCGCGCCTGCGCGCCGATCCGCTGATCGAAAAGGTCGATGTCGCCGGCCCCGGCTTCATCAATCTGTCCCTGAAGACTTCGGCCTGGACGGATGCGCTGCGCACCGTGTTGCGTGAAGGCCAAGCGTTCGGCCGCGCCGCGCCGCCGTCATCGGCGAAGGTCAATGTCGAATATGTCTCGGCCAATCCGACCGGACCGATGCATGTCGGCCATTGCCGAGGCGCGGTGTTCGGTGACGCGCTGGCGAGTCTCCTGGATTTCGCGGGCTACGACGTCGCCCGCGAATATTACATCAACGATGCCGGCGCACAGGTCGATGTGCTCGCGCGCTCCGCCTTCCTGCGCTATCGCGAGGCGCTCGGCGAGGACATCGGGGCGATCCCCGACGGGTTGTACCCCGGTGATTATCTCAAGCCGGTCGGGCAGGCGCTCGCGGCCGAGCACGGCGACAAGCTTCGCGGCATGAGCGAGGCGCAGTGGCTGCCGATCGTGCGAGCCAAGGCGATCGCCATGATGATGGACGAGATCAAGGGCGATCTCGCCGCGCTCAACATCAAGCACGACGTCTTCTTCTCCGAACGTTCGCTGATCGAGGGCGGCAACAACCGCGTTGCCGAGACCATCGATTTCCTGCGGGCGAAGGGCGACGTCTATGAAGGAAGGCTGCCGCCGCCGAAGGGCGCGCCGGTCGAGGATTGGGAGGATCGCGAGCAGACGCTGTTCCGCGCGACCGCCTATGGCGATGACGTCGATCGTCCGCTCCTGAAGTCCGATGGCAGCTATACCTATTTCGCCTCCGACATCGCCTATCACAAGAACAAGTTCGATCGCGGCTTTCGCGATTTCGTCGACGTCTGGGGCGCCGACCATGGCGGCTACATCAAGCGCTTGCAGGCGGCGGTGAAAGCGGTCACCGCGGACAAGGCCGCGCTCGACGTGAAGATCGTGCAGCTCGTCAAACTCCTGCGCAACGGCGAGCCGGTGAGGATGTCGAAGCGCGCGGGCGATTTCGTCACGCTGCGCGAGGTGGTCGACGAGGTCGGTAACGACGCCGTCCGCTTCATGATGCTCTATCGAAAGAACGACGCGGTGCTCGATTTCGACCTCGCCAAGGTGATCGAGCAGTCGCGCGACAATCCGGTGTTCTATGTCCAGTACGGCCATGCCCGCGGCCATTCGATCTTCCGCAATGCGCGGGAGGACGTGCTGGGCGACCTGCCGGAGGAGACCTCGGCGCGGCTTTCCTATCTTGCGGGTGCCCCCGTCGAGCGGCTGACCGACCCGGCGGAACTCGACCTGCTCAAAAGGCTGGCACTCTACCCCCGGATGATCGAGGGGGCGGCGGCCGCACATGAGCCTCACCGAATCGCCTTTTATCTGTATGATCTCGCCAGCGAATTTCACGCGCTTTGGACAAAGGGCCGCGATTTGCCCTATTTACGCTTCATTAGCGATAAAGATGCAGAGATGACCAAGGCGCGACTGGCAATGGTTCAGGGTGTTGTTTCAGTCTTGGCCTCGGGGTTAGGCATTCTGGGCGTCCACGCTCCGAACGAAATGCGGTAATCTGGCTGCCGCCGGGACGACGAGAGCGGCCAGCTCTGGCTTTTGTGGGTATCCGGTGGGGGCCAGTTCGCCCTGAGATTTGGTGGGGGCACCTATCCCGAAGGGGACGCATCATCACGATGGCTGATCGATATCCGAACAGACCTCTCCCTGCCAACGACTACGGTCGTGGCGGCGATCAATATGGGTCTGGAGGGAATGAGAACGACCCGCTGGCCGAACTCGCCCGGCTGATCGGCCAGGCCGATCCATTCGCAGGGACGGGCCGTACCAATCCTCCGGCCTCGCCGAGGGCTGCACCTGCGCGTGCGCAGCACCAGCCGCAATACCAGCAACCGCAATATCAAGAACCGGTTGAAGAGGACGAACTGCCGCCTGCGGGTCCGCCGACGTGGATACAGCGTGCCAATATTCAGCGGCAGCAAGCGGTGCAGGAAACGCCGCCGCCGCTCCCTTACGAAGAGCCCGAGGAATATCCGAGCCAGAATTATCAGGCTCAGGAATATCCGGGCACGGTGCATCCGCTGCATCGTTACGCGGCGCAGGCCGGCGCGCACCAAGGCGATGATCAAGAGGCCTCATACGATCAGGCCTCATACGATCAGGCGGAAGAGCACACCGATCCGTCGCGCTATGACGACGCGCTGTACGGCCAGATTGAGTCCGGCGCGCAGGATTTCCAGCGCGACCCCGCCTATCCCGATGATCCCTACGCCTATCAGGATGGTTACGACGAAGATCAGGAAGAGCAGCGCCCGAAGCGCCGTGGCGGCTTGTTCATGGTCGCAGCCGTGCTCGCCCTGGCGGTGATTGGCACCGGCGCTGCGTTCGCCTACCGCACCTTTGTCGGATCACCCCGCAGCGGCGAGCCGCCGATCATCAAGGCCGACAACTCGCCGACCAAGATCGTGGCGGCGCCCAGCGATGGCTCGGGCAAGACACTCGATCGCATGCCCTCCGGCGATGGCGCCGAGAAGCTCGTGCCGCGCGAGGAAGCGCCCGTCGACGTCAACACCAGGGCTGCCGGACCGCGCGTCGTGTTTCCGCCGCTGAACGCCAACAACAGCCCGCCGTCGCCGGCCAGCGTGTCGCCCAGCACCATGCCGCCGAATGTCGCGCCGGGCGCGCCGTCCAACGGCACGATGCCGAACAGCGAGCCGCGCAAGATCAGGACCCTCTCCGTTCACGGCGATCAGGGCGATAACGCCGCCGCGCCGGTGACGGCCGCGCCACCGCCACCTGCCGGCGCCAAACAGGCCGCCGCCACACGGCAGATACCGCCGCCGGCGGCCCCGCGCGGCGCACCAGCGCCTGCCGGTAGTGCGCCGTTGTCGCTGTCGCCTGATTCCGCCCAGGCCTCGCTGCCTCCGGTCGAGCCGCGCACGCGCACGGCCGCGACCACGCCGGCCCAAACCGCCCCCAGCAGCGACGCAGCTCCGGCGGTTGACGGCCGATTCCTGGTGCAGGTGTCCTCGCAGAAGACCGAAGCGGACGCGCAGGCCTCCTTCCGGGCGCTGCAGAAGAAGTTCCCGGACGCGCTGGGATCGCAGAGCCCGCTGATCAGGCGCGCCGATCTCGGCGGCGACAAGGGCACGGTCTATCGCGCCATGGTCGGCCCTTTCGGCAGCCGCGAGGAGGCCGTGCGGTTCTGCGTGAATTACAAGAGCGCTGGCGGCCAGTGCTACATCCCCTGAACCGGGGCCGGGCAGGGCGTCATCCAGAGGAATTCAGCGGGGTTTCCTTGACCCTTTTGACGGCCGCGGGCTATTCCGCGGCATGAGCAAGGCATTTATCATCGGACTGTCCGGGACCGCGCTGAGTCGCGCCGAGCGCGACTTCATCCGCGCCGAGCGGCCGTGGGGTTTTATCCTGTTCAGGCGCAATATCGACACCCCGGCGCAAGTCGCGGCGCTGACGGCCGAAGTCCGCAACGTCCTGGGCGAGCCAGACGCCCCGGTCCTGGTCGACCAGGAAGGCGGGAGGGTGCAGCGGTTCCGGCCGCCGAATTGGCCGCTCTACCCGGCGGGGGCTGCTTTCGGGCAGCTTTACGACATCGACCCGGCGCTTGGCCTGAAAGCGGCGCGGCTGAGCGCCCGGCTGATTGCCGACGACCTCGCCAAGGTTGGCGTCACGGTCGACTGCCTGCCGCTCGCGGACGTGCCGGTCCCTGGCGCCGACGACGTGATTGGGGATCGCGCCTATGGCGAGGAGCCAAAAAAGGTCGCGGCGATCGCGCGGGCGGTCACCCAAGGACTGGAAGAGGGCGGTATTTTACCGATCCTGAAGCACATACCCGGCCACGGCCGGGCCACGGCGGATAGTCATTTGAAGCTCCCGGTGGTGGATACGCCGAGGTCCGAACTCGAATCGATCGATTTTGCGGCCTTCAAACCCCTCGCGGACCTGCCGATGGCGATGACGGCACATGTTGTGTTTAGCGCATATGACCCCGCCCATCCGGCGACGACATCTGCGACAATGATCGAACGGGTGATTCGCGGCTTGATTGGGTTCCAGGGTTTGTTGATGAGTGATGACGTCGGCATGAACGCTTTGGCGGGCTCGATCGCCGAGCGGACCAGGGCCCTGTTGGCCGCCGGCTGCGACATGGTCCTGCATTGCAGCGGTGAAATGCCTGAAATGCATCAGGTCGCCCGTGAGACGCCCGAATTGTCGGGCAAAGCGCTGCAGCGTGCCAGGGCGGCGCTCGCGTCACGTAAAACGCCAACAATATCCCTCGATCGGTCGGCGGCGCGGGCGGAATTGGATGAGTTGATCGGTCGTCTGGGAGCGGCGAGCGCATGACCGCGGAGATATTGTCATTTGAGACCGGCCGCCCGCAGGAGCTGGCCGAAGGCGAGCCGTCGCTGGTCGTCGATGTCGAGGGCTATGAGGGCCCGCTCGACCTGCTGCTCGCGCTGGCGCGGCAGCAGAAAGTCGACCTCGCCAAGATTTCGATCCTCGCGCTCGCCGATCAGTACCTGAAATTCATCGAGGCGGCGCGGAAGATCCGCCTCGAGCTCGCCGCCGATTATCTCGTGATGGCAGCGTGGCTCGCCTTCCTGAAATCGCGGCTGTTGTTGCCGGAGCCGCCGGCCGCGGAAGGACCGACCGCCGAGGAAATGGCAACCGCATTGGCCAACCGGCTGCGCCGGCTGGAGGCGATCCGCGAGGCGGCCAACCGGCTGATGAACCGGCCGCAATTTCAGCGCGACATTTTTCCGCGCGGGAATCCGGAAGCGATCGCCGAGATCCGTCATCCGAAATACACGGCAACCCTGTTCGATCTGCTGACCGCCTATGCCGTGCAGCGCCAGCAGCGCGTGCTGGCGAGCGTACATCTCGCCAAGCGCTCGGTGTGGTCGCTCGCCGAAGCGCGCGCCTCGCTGGAGCGTCTGGTCGGCATGGTCGATTCAGAGGAATGGGGTTGTCTCGACGATTTCTTGCTCAGCTATGTGATCGATCCCTCGCAAAAGGCCACCGTCTTCGCCTCGACCTTCGCGGCGGCGCTGGAATTGGTGCGCGAAGGCCAGATGGAGCTGAACCAGAAAGAGGCTTTCGCGCCGCTTTATTTCCGGAAGCGCCCGCCGCAAGCCCCCGCCGACGCAATGATCGCGCCGGATCAGTAAGTGCAGGAAGGAGACAGTGCCATGGCAAGCCTGGCGGAAAAACGCATGGATGAAGCCGAGGACAGTCCCGCTGGTCCCGAGGCGCGGCCGGAAGAGCTGCGCCTGCTCGAAGCCCTGTTGTTTGCATCGGCCGAACCGCTGGACACGGCGACGCTTGCCAAGCGGATGCCCGAAGGCGTCGACGTCAAGGCTGCGCTCGTGCAATTGCAGGCGGAATACGCCACGCGCGGCGTCAACCTGGTCCGCATCGCCAACAAGTGGACGTTCCGTACCGCGGGCGATCTCGCATGGCTGATGACGCGCGAAAGCACGGAGACGCGGCGGCTGTCGCGCGCGGCGATCGAGGTGCTCGCGATCATCGCCTATCACCAGCCCGTGACCCGCGCCGAGATCGAGGAGATTCGCGGCGTGATCACCTCCAAGGGCACGCTCGACGTGCTACTCGAAACTGGCTGGATCAGGCCGCGCGGGCGCCGGAAGACGCCGGGCCGGCCGCTGACCTTCGGAACCACGGATGGGTTCCTGTCGCAGTTCAGCCTCGAGGCGCTCGGCGACCTCCCGGGCTTGGACGAGTTGAGGGGTACTGGATTGCTGGATTCGCGCTTGCCGACCGGATTCACCGTTCCGTCGCCCTCCGACGATCCTACGCTGCGCGAGGACGAGGATCCCCTCGAGCCCGGCGATCTGGAACTGACGCTGGCACGGCGCGTCGAACCGGAAGGGGACGAAGGCGGCAACGAAGGCTAAGCCTTTCGTAGGCCGTTGGCGGCTGTCCGCACCGGTTAATGGTAGCAACATTACGCTGCGTCAACGCGCGATTTGACGTAGCCTAAGTCCTTGTTTTTCACACCTCCCAAGCCTACTTTCCGTCAAGATCAGGCTGGGTCTCCGGCCATGGGCGTTTGGAGGTTGCAGGATGGGTTCGCTTAGCATTTGGCACTGGATCGTGGTGATCGCAGTCGTCCTGCTGCTGTTCGGCCGCGGCAAGATTTCCGATCTGATGGGCGACGTGGCGCAGGGCATCAAGGCCTTCAAGAAGGGCATGAAGGACGACGAGACCGCCACCGACAAGACCGAGCCGGTCAAGTCCATCGATCACAACGGCGCGTCATCCACGGCTGCGCGGACGGACGTCGGCAGCAAGGCCGTCTGACGCCGGACGTTGTTCGGAAGACGCAGGCGGCCCCGAATTTTGTGTGGCAAGTTGGGGCGAAGCGCCTTCGCGTGAGCGGAATCTTTCATGTTCGATATCGGGTGGAGTGAACTGGTCGTCATCGCTGTTGTCGCGCTGATCGCCATCGGCCCGAAAGAGCTGCCGGGCGTGCTGCGCATGGTCGGGCAATGGATGGGCAAGGCGCGCAAGATGGCCGCCGAGTTCCAGGGCCAGTTCCAGGAAGCGATGCGCGAGGCCGAAATGGCCGACCTCAAGAAGAGCTTTGACGAGGTGAAGGAGGCGGCGACCGGCCTGACCTCAGGCAATCTGATGACCTCGTTGCAGAAGGACGTTTCGGACTCGCTGCGGATCGACGACATCGACAAGCCTGCCGAGACGCCCGCCACGCCGGCGATCGAACCTCCGGCGGATCCAACGACGCCGGCCGCGCCGACGCCCGAGACGTTCGTGGAAGCGACCGCGCACGAAGCCGCCGAGCCGCTTGCAATCACCCCTGAGATTCAGCCCGAGCATGACGCGACGATCGCGCCTGACGGGCTCAAGGACGCCAAAGCGTCATGACCGATGCCGACATCGAGGCCAGCAAGGCGCCATTGATGGATCACTTGATCGAGCTGCGCTCGCGGCTGATCAAGGCGCTGTTGGCCTTCGGTATTGCGTTCATTTTCTGCTTCTTCTTCGCCAAGCAGATCTACAACGTGCTGGTCTGGCCGTTCGTCTGGGTGGCGGGCGCCGAGAACTCGACATTCATTTACACCGCGCTGTTGGAATATTTCCTGACGCAATTGAAGCTGGCGATGTTCGGCGCTGCCTTCATCTCATTCCCGATCGTTGCCGGGCAGATCTACATGTTCGTGGCGCCCGGCCTCTACAAGCACGAGCGCGGCGCGTTCCTGCCTTATCTGATCGCCACGCCGATCTTCTTCGTGATGGGCGCGATGCTGGTCTATTTCGTGGTGATGCCGATGCTGGTGCGGTTCTCGCTCGGCATGCAGCAGATGGGCGGTGCGGAGACAGCGAAGATCGAACTGTTACCGAAGGTCGGCGAATATCTGTCGCTGATGATGTCGCTGATCTTCGCCTTCGGGATTGCGTTCCAGCTTCCGGTGATCCTCACCTTGCTCGGCCGCATCGGCATCGTCTCCTCGAAGATGCTGCGGGAGAAGCGGCGCTACTTCATCGTGATTGCCTTCATCATCGCCGCCGTCCTGACGCCGCCCGACGTGTTGAGCCAGGCCTCGCTCGCGATCCCCCTGCTGGCGCTCTACGAGGGCTCGATCATCGCCGTGCGCATGGTCGAGAAGAAGGCCGCCGCCTCGCAAAGCTCTACCACCGGCGCTCCGCCGGCGGCCAATCCCGCCGAGTAGGGCGCTTTTCGCCGCAAAGCGTGCCGGAATCGGCGCGCCGCGCTGTTCCAAATCCTAGCCATTCAGGTTACTGGAAGGCGCCTTACAAACCGGCGCGACTCAAGGTCTGACAGCCATGCACGACATCAAAGCGATCCGCGATAACCCGCAAGCCTTTGACGCCGGCCTGAAGCGGCGCGGGCTGTCGCCGTTGTCCGAACATCTGATCTGGCGATTGATGAGCGTAGCGCGCGCCATCGTTCGCGTCCTGAGGCATGCTTTGGCGCGGCGCAAGGCGGCTTCAAAGGAAAATGAAGATGCCCGAAGAAGACCAAAGATGATGCCGCAGTTAAAGGACTGACGGATGAGGTTCTTGAACTAAAGGACTCTATTGCTGGAGCGATGCGAGAAGGAGGAGCGGGAAGTAGCTAAGGAGCTTCGTGACGCGATTGCGGCAATCCCAAATTTGCCACTCGATGACGTACCTGATGGCCCGACGAACATGGCAATGTGCAGCGCCACGTGTTCGGCAAGGCGCGTGAATATGGCTTTGCGCCGAAGCCGCATGACGATCTCGGCGATAGCACTTGGCTGTATGGACTTTGAAACTGCAGCCAAGACTGTGCGGGTGCGCGCTTCGTCGTTTTGAAGAAAGGACTGGCGCGGCTCGAGCGCGCGATCGGGCAGTTTATGCTCGACCTGCATACGCAACGAGCACGGCTACACCGAAGATCAATCCGCCGCTGCTTGGTGCGCGACGACGTGATGTTCGGAACGGGCCAGTTGCCGAAATTCGAGGAAGACCAATTTCAGACCTCTGGGCGTGGCAAAAGGCCGAACTATGTTCATAGAAAGATCGAAGCTAACACCAAGGCTCTTCAATATGCTGTGGAGGGAAAGAAGGCGCCGGAGCCGGGCGACATACCCGATCTTCCGCAGGCACTGAGATCACGCAAAATCTCTGGCTGATCCCGACCGCGGAAGTCTCGCTCACCAACCTCGTCCGCGAATCCATCGTCGACGAAAAGGAATTGCCGATGCGGCTCACGGCGCTGACGCCGTGTTTTCGCGCGGAAGCGGGTGCCGCCGGGCGCGATACCCGCGGCATGATCCGCCAGCACCAGTTCATCAAGGTCGAGCTGGTATCGATCACGACGCCGGAGACCAGCAGGGACGAGCATGAGCGGATGCTTGCCTGCGCGGAGGAAGTCCTGCGGCAGCTCGATCTGCATTACCGCGTGATGACGTTGTGCGCCGGCGACATGGGCTTTTCTTCCCAGAAGACCTACGACATCGAGGTCTGGATGCCCGGCCAGGGCGAGGGCGGCGCGTTCCGCGAGATTTCAAGCTGCTCGGTCTGCGGCGATTTTCAGGCCCGGCGCATGGATGCGCGCTCGCGCGGCCCCGACGGCAAGCCGCGTTTCGTGCACACGCTGAACGGCTCCGGTACCGCGGTAGGACGTGCGCTTATTGCCATCATGGAAACCTATCAACAGCAGGGCGGATCGATCGCCGTGCCCGACGTGCTGCAGCCCTATATGGGCGGTCTCAAGGTGATCGAACCCGAAAAATAATTCTGCCCTGATTTTTGGGCGTGCCCGCCTTCGATGTTGCGAATGGCGGGCGCGCCGGTATCCTTATTTTCTGCCTTTAGCGAGATTTTTTGATCGATGGCCCTGCATCGCGATATTTATTGGGTTGGCAGGCAATGGGCCGTTACCGGTCTGGGCGTTCAAGCCGTCGATCAGCGGCTGAAGGGGGCGTTCGATATCGAGGTCGCCCAGCTCTGGGATGACGACCTGCCGCAACGCATGCGCGCGCTGGCCTGGCTCAAGGCCGACGATTTCGACAAGGCGCTGGAAATCGCGCGCGCCCGCCATCCCGAGCCGCCGCGAAAGAACCTGCCGCTCGTTGAAAGCATCCTGGAGATGATTCCGCCGGGAGGCCGGGGCGAGGCGCCGAAGCCTCCAGCCTCGCCGATGGCAGCAAGGCTGCCCCCGAACGAGCCGCCGACGCCTTCGCTCCCGCGCGGCGAGGCCCGCGCGCCGCCAAGCAATCCGCAGAATCCCGCGGTGCCATCGATCGGCGTGCGGCCGGCCAGTGCGCCGAAAGCGTTTGTCGAGGCGCCCGTTCCAGCCGTTGATCCGCCGAAAGCTGTAGCGCCGTCGATTGAAGCCAGCCTGCCACCGGTCGCCCCATCGAAACCTCCGGTCGCGCCGCTTCCGCCAGGCGCGCCAGCGAGCAGGCCGCCAACACGTATGGTGATGGGGAGCAAACCCGCGCCGCCACCGGCTGCGCCGCCGAAGCCTCCGGTCGCGCCGATCGAAGGCAGCGTGTCGGTAAGCAAGCCGAAGCCGTTGGTCGCAACGCCGATTGAAGCCAGCGTGCGCGTAAGCAGGCTGGCCAAACGCCTGGTGGAAATGATCGAACCTGCTCCGGCGCCGGCCGCACCGCTGGAATCCGTGGCCGCCCCCGTCGACACCGAAGCGCCGGTGGGCAAGCTGGACGCGGTTGAGGCGCCGCCGGCGAAGTTTCAGCCCCTCGCGCTGCGGATCGAACATGCATCGGCAAAGTTCCTGCCGCGATGGCGAGTCAGGAACTGACGAACCGCTAACGCATCAGTCCGCCGTCATTGGAAGAAGTTGCGATAGTACTGGCGGTAGACGTCAGGCAGACGCCGGCGCGCCGGTACGCAGCCCCCGCGCGCGAGGACCATGCCGCGTCCGCAATGATGGCGAGCCTCGGGCTCGTCCTGGGTTTGCCTGTCGTCCCTTGTTGCGGGCCGGCCCTTCGGTGCGGCTTCGGGTCTTGGCTCGGTCGATGACGTCGAGACGCATTTGCCGCCGTTCATCGCGGTGATAGGGCAACGCATGGGCAGGCATTTGCCGTTGGAATATTCGAGCAGATAGGTCTCGCCGTCCATCGTGACCTGCCCGTTGCAAATGCACTGGCCGCCAACGGTCAATTCGCCGCCGAGACAGTTTTCCGCATTGGTCCGGACGCAGGTGGCGCCACCGGCGTTGCCGGCTGCAGTCGTCATGCGGTAGCCGGAAGGGCAGGTGCAGGCGCCATCGCTCACCGTCCCGCCGTCGCAGATAATCGGAAGTTGGGGTGCGCGTGTGATCTTCTCAGGCGGCGGAGAAGCCGCAAGCGACGGCGGTGCAGGCGAGGGTGGTGCTGGTGCGACGGCCGGCGAAGGAGGCGGCGGAGGCTGGGGAGCCGCGAGGACAGGCGAGGCCGCGGCCGCCGGCTGCTCAGGCAGTGGCGGCGGTGCGGCCTGCGTAGGCTTGGAGACGCATTGGCCGTTCCTGAAATCCTGCCAGGGGAAACAGCCATTGTCGGTCGCCAGGTTTCGTTTCGGGCCCGAATGCGCCGGCGAGGAAACGGAAAAACTCAGGCAAATCAAAATGGCAGCGTTGGCAAAAATGCGGGTCATGCAGAAACCCCGTCGCCAGCCCAAGTGGGGCGCAGAACCAGTCTCGGCGCTACCTTCCCAGCAGAAACGGCAAAATCAAGGACCTGGCGCACATTTCGCCGGCAAAAACACCCGTTTTTGACCGTCTCCGTCGGGTTTGCCTGATCTGGGTCCAGCAGATAAGACGGCCCCTGAAAGAACCGGGATTCGACCGAAAAAGGGTTTTGGCGGGATGCGGATTCTCTGCACCAATGACGACGGCATCCACGCGCCGGGCCTGAAGATTGTCGAAGAGATTGCCGGCGCGCTCTCCGACGACGTCTGGATCGTGGCGCCAGAGCTTGACCAGTCCGGCGTGTCGCATTCTCTGTCGCTGAACGATCCCTTGCGGTTGCGCGAAATCGGTCCGCGCCATTTTGCCGTGCGCGGCACCCCGACCGACTGCGTCATCATGGGGGCGCGGCATATTCTTGGGCCGACCATGCCCGATATCGTGCTGTCGGGCGTCAACAAGGGCCGCAACGTCGCCGAAGACGTGGTCTATTCCGGCACGATCGCCGGCGCGCTCGAAGGCACCATTCTTGGCCTGCCGTCGTTTGCGCTCTCCCAGGAATTTTCGTTGGAGACGCGCGACCAGCCGCTATGGGATACCGCGCTGAAATTCGGCCCGCCGATCATCCGCAAGGTGATCGAGAAGGGAATCCCGAAGAACACGGTGATCAACGTCAATTTCCCGTCCTGCGCGCCGGAGCAGGTGGCCGGCATCCGCGTCACGCGGCAAGGCAAGCGCAATCTCGGATTCCTGAAGGTCGATCAGCGCCGCGACGGTCGGGGCAATCCGTATTTCTGGATCGGCTTCGAGCGCGCGGCAACAATGGACGCGCCGGCGGAAGGCACGGATCTTGCGGCCCTGGCCGCGCGTTACGTGTCCGTGACGCCGCTGCGGCTCGATCGCACCGATGAGGCGTTCTCGGAAGAACTGACGGATCTGCTGAAGTGACCCGTAGGGTCATCCCCCGCAAAAAGCGGGGGATCCAGTACGACGCGGTGTCTCGGCTCAATCTCGAGCTCTCTGGAATACTGGATCGTCCGCCGGAGCCTGTCATCCGGCCGGCCATTTGGCCGGACCGGGTGGCGGACGATGACGACGGAATTTGTCTATACCGTCGCGCCGCGCAGCGTGGTGTCGATCATCTTGCCGAGCGTTTCGAGCTGAAAAGGCTTCTGCAGCGCCGGGCGATCGCGATATTCCTCGGGCAGGCCCGAAGAGCCGTAGCCGGTGGCGAAGATGAAGGGCCGATTGCGTGCCTTGATCAGATCGGCAACGGGAGAAATCACCTTGCCATTGACGTTCACGTCCAGGATCGCCAGATCGAAAAAGGTCGTTTCCGCAAGCCGGAGCGCTTCGCCGATCTCGCCCGCCTCGGCTGCGACCGTGTAGCCAAGCTCCTCCAGCATGTCAGAAACCATCATCCTGATCATGACCTCGTCTTCAACGAGGAACACTGAGCCGCGCGGCGGCCGCGTTGCAGTCATGAGGTATCAGTCCTTGCCCAACCCGAACGGTGAAGTTCGCAAAATTCGCCATCGGGTGCAATGTCTACGTGGTCAGAGCACGCCCGATCGGTATCTCACCGTACGCCGGTCTCAAGGTAGCTTGATCGGTCCGCGCGTCAACGCCAAGCCATCATGGTAGGTTCCAGTGCCGGAACGGGGGATGAGGCGAAAATGTTCCTTAAGGCGTCGCCGCATATTGCATCAAATGGTCGGGGACCGGCGATTCCCTGACCTGACCCGGCGAGGCTGACTGAGATGTCTTCCAAGCAAGGCCCTCCAGAGAAAATGATGTTTCAGCTGAACCTGCGGCGGCGCGGGATCAGCGATCAGGCGGTCCTGCGGGCGCTGGAGGAGGTCCCGCGGGAGGACTTTGTCGGCGAAAGCAATCGCGCGGAAGCCTATCGCGACAGCGCGCTCGGCATTGCCTGCGGCCAGACCATCAGCCAGCCCTTCGTGGTGGCCTACATGACCGAGCAATTGCAGCTTCAGAAGCACCATCGGGTGCTCGAGATCGGCACCGGCTCCGGCTATCAGGCAGCGATCCTGTCCCGGCTCGCCAAGACCGTATTGACGGTCGAACGCTTTCGGACCCTGGCGGACTCCGCCCGGCGGCGCCTCGAGAAGGCCGGTTGCGACAATGTCGAGGTCATGCTGGCGGACGGCTACGACCTGCCGGCCAATATCGGCCCCTTCGACCGCATCATCGTCACCGCCGCGATGGCGAAGATCCCGGAAAACCTCACGGCGCGGCTGGAAACGAACGGTATCCTGATCGCGCCCGTCGGGCCGCCGCACGGCGTCCAGACGCTCGTCCGCATGGTGAAGACCGAGGCCGGGGTGGAGCGGAAAGAGCTGGTCGACGTCCGTTTTGTGCCGGCGCTACCGGGGATTGCGCGCGAACTTTGAAGTGGTCCACAAGGCCCCGGATTGGCTTTGCCGCCAACGCCTTAATCGAAGGCTTAAGCGGTTGTTTACTGCCGGTGTGTTTACTCAAATCGTTAGTTTGTTGCGTACGAGTGAGTAATCATGTCCCGTGCTGGTGCCTATTTTGGCTCGCGCCGCGTGCCGCAGTTTGCGGTGCTGGCGCTGATCTCGTTTGGGGTCGCAGGCTGCAGTGGCGACATGTCGTCTCGGCTCTCCAACCCCTTCAATTATCAGGGCGATGCGACCGGCGCGGTGCCTCAGGCCACCCCCCCGGCCCAAATCCAAGGCCAAGCCCAAGGTCTCGTCCAAGGTCCAGTCCAAGGTCAGGTCGAGCGCCGCGACCTTCCGCAATTTTCCCGCCCTGGCGATCAGTCGTCGTCCCTGCCGCCGCCGGCCGTCGTTGCGCCGAACTCATATCCCGTTGCCAACTCCGGCATCTCCGGGGGCGGACGGGGCCTGGCCTCCTATGCTCCGTCGACCGCCTACGCCACTCCGCCGGCCCGGCCGAAACTGGAAACCACCGCCAGCGTGCCGCAGCGTTCGGTTGCTGCGGCGCGTCCCACGGGCGGCACCACCATCATCGTCGGCACCAGCGACAACCTGGAAGTGCTGGCCCAACGCTATCACACCACGCCGGCTGCGATCCTTGCCGCCAACGGCTACAAGGGCCCGCGTACGCTGTCGCCGGGCCAATCCCTGATCATTCCGCATCCGGCAGCGGCTGCGGCGGCTCCGGCTCCCATGGCTCCGGCTCATGGCAGCGGCGCCTTTGGCTGCCGTACCCGCAAGCAGGCCGGTCACGACCATGGTTTCCGCGCCGAGCGTTCACGTCGTCAATCCCGGCGAGACGCTGGCAGGCATCGCCCGCCGCAATCATGTGACAGTCGCCGAGATTGCCAGGGCCAACAACATCGATCCCTCCGCCAAGCTCAAGCTCGGCGCCCGGCTGAACGTGCCGAACAAGAACGCCGCTGTTGCACCGCAGCTCGCCGCCGCTCCCGCGCCTGCGGTCACGACGGCGCCGGCCGCCGCTACGAAGGTCGTCGCCGCCGTGCCGCAACAGAGCGTGCGCCTGGCGCAAGCCAATCCGCCGCCGGAAGAAGCCGCTGAGGCTCCGGTCAAGTCCAGCGAAGCCACCGGCGCGCTGCCGACCTTCCGTTGGCCCGTGCGCGGCAAGGTGATCACGGGCTATGGCGCCAAGACCAACGGCAAGTCCAATGACGGCATCAACCTCGCGGTGCCCGAGGGCACGCCGATCAAGGCCGCCGAGGATGGCGTCGTCGCCTACTCCGGCAATGAATTGAAGGGTTACGGCAATCTCGTCCTGGTTCGGCATTCCAACGGCTACGTCACCGCATATGCCCATGCGAGTGAGCTTTTGGTGAAGCGCGGGGACACCATCAAGCGCGGTCAGGTGATTGCCAAATCGGGTCAATCCGGTGAGGTGGGGTCGCCGCAACTCCACTTCGAGATCCGCAAGGGCTCTTCACCGGTTGACCCGCTGCAATTCCTCAACGGGGCTTGACCAAGGCACTATTGTCGTCGCCCGCGCAGGCGGGCGACCCAGTATTCCAGAGGCGATAGTGCTGGAGCCGACAAAGCGCGGCGTACTGGATTCCCCGCATGCGCGGGGAATGACAGCGATGGCGCGTTGCGACAAGGCTATTTTCCGCTCAGCTTTACCCCAAGCCGGCCCGCCAATTCCTGCGTGAACTGCCAGGCGACGCGGCCGGAGCGGGAGCCGCGGGTGGTCGACCATTCCAGCGCCTCGCGCTCCAGCTCTTCCTCGGCGATCTTGATGCCGAAATGGCTGCAATAGCCCTTCACCATTGCGAGATACTCGTCCTGGCTGCAGCGATGGAAGCCGAGCCAGAGGCCGAAGCGATCGGATAGCGACACCTTCTCTTCGACGGCTTCGCCCGGGTTGATCGCGGTCGAGCGTTCGTTCTCGATCATCTCGCGCGAGAGCAGATGCCGGCGGTTCGAGGTGGCATAGAGGATGACGTTCTCGGGCCGGCCCTCGATGCCGCCTTCCAGCACGGCTTTCAGCGACTTGTAGGAGGCGTCGTTGCCGTCAAAGGAGAGATCGTCGCAGAACACGATGAAATGGAAGGAGGACGCCCGCAGCAGGTCCATCAGCGCGGGCAGGCTCTCGATGTCCTCGCGGTGGATCTCGATCAGCTTCAGCCGGTCGGCGGGCTTGCGGTCGGCATTGATGCTGGCATGCGCAGCCTTCACCAGGGAGGACTTGCCCATGCCGCGCGCGCCCCAGAGCAGCGCATTGTTGGCGGGCAGGCCGTTGGCGAAGCGCTCGGTGTTCTCGATCAGGATGTCGCGCATCCGGTCGATGCCCTTGAGCAGGAAGAGGTCGACGCGGCTGACGCGCTTGACCTCTGACAGCCGCCCGTTCGGGTGCCAGACAAAGGCATCGGCATTATCGAACGATTCGTTCGCCGCGGAGGCCGGCGCGTTCGCCGAGAGGTGGGCCGCAATGGCCTCCAGCGCGCGGACGATCCGCACTGGCGCGTCGTCTGCCGCGCGCGCTGTGGGGCGTTTTGCCGCGACTTTCGCTGCCTTTCGCGCTAACACCCTGGAAGCTGGCCGCGACGCGGTTTTACGGGGTTTTCTCGACATGTCTCAAGTTCCTGACGGCGCAGCCTTATCGGGCCTTAACGGGTTGAGCAAGCGGGCTTAAATCCTTCTCTGGCCAGCGTTGCAATTAGGACCGCGACCGCTATATTCCGCGCGAATTTGCCCCGAACCGGACCTTTTCGGGCGCACCCGGTTCTTTCCCGTCTCACGAGGATCTCCTGATGTTCATCACTCCCGCGTATGCCCAGGCTGCGGGCGCTGGCGATACCAACAGCATGTTGATGTCGCTGCTGCCGTTCGCGCTGATCTTCGTGATCATGTACTTCCTGATTCTGCGGCCGCAGCAGAAGAAGGTGAAGGACCACGCCGAACTCGTCAAAAATATCCGCCGTGGCGACACGGTCGTGACGTCGGGAGGCCTGGTCGGCAAGGTGACGAAAGTTGTCGATGACGACCAGATCGAATTTGAAATCTCCGACGGCGTTCGCGTGCGGCAGATGCGACAGATGATCTCGGGCGTGCGCGCCAAGGGCGAGCCGGCCAAGGAATCCGCCAAGGACGAGACGTCCTCGAGCTGATTTTTTGCGCGCGGCCCTCGCGCGCTGTCTCTTTCTGACGAGTCAACTCGATGTTGTATTTCACCCGCTGGAAGGCGCTCGGCATCATTCTCACGGCGCTGGTGGTGTGCCTTTGCGCCGTGCCGAATTTCTTTCCGGAGGCGCAGGTCAAGACCTGGCCGGCCTGGGCGCAGCGGCGGCTCGTGCTCGGCCTCGATTTGCAGGGCGGCTCGTACCTGCTGCTGGAAGTCGATGCCAATGACGTGAAGAAGAGCAGGCTCAACATTATCCGCGAAGACGTGCAACGGACGTTGCGCGGCGCCAGAATCCAGTACACCGGGCTTGCGGTGAAGGGCGACGCGGTCGAGGTCCGCATCACCAAGGACACCGATCAGGCGAGCGCGCTTTCCAAATTGCGCGACCTGTCGCAGCCGCTCGGCGGGCTGCTTGGCTCCGGGGCGCAGCGCGACCTCGACGTGACGGATGCGGGCGACGGCCTGATCCGGCTCGCGATACCGGAGGCGGCGATGACCGATCGCCTGCGCAAGACCATCGAGCAGTCGATCCAGATCGTCGAGAAGCGCGTCAACGAGCTCGGTACCGTCGAACCGCTGATCCAGCGCCAGGGCAACGATCGCATCCTGGTGCAGGTGCCGGGCTTGCAGGACCCGACCCATCTGAAGGAAATCCTGGGCCAGACCGCCAAGATGGAATTCCGCATGGTCGACACGACCGTGTCGCCGGATCAGGCGCAGGCGGCAGCGTGCCGCCTGACGACGAAGTGTTGCCGAGCACGTCGAACCCGCCGGTCCCCTACTGTCATCAAGAAGCAGGTGCTGGTTTCGGGCGGCGACCTCATCGACGCGCAGACCGGCTTCGACCAGCGATCCGGCGAGCCGGTGGTGAATTTCAAGTTCAACACCGCGGGCTCGCGCAAATTCGCGCAGGCGACCACCGAAAATGTCGGCCAGCCCTTTGCCATCGTGCTCGACAACAAGGTGATCTCCGCACCCGTGATCCGCGAGCCCATCACCGGCGGGCAGGGCCAGATATCCGGCAATTTCACCGTGCAATCCGCCAACGACCTGGCGGTGCTGCTGCGCGCCGGCGCGCTGCCGGCGCCGCTGACCGTCGTCGAGGAGCGCACGGTCGGTCCGGGCCTCGGCCAGGATTCGATCGAGAAGGGCGAACTCGCGGCCTATGTCGGCGCCATCATGGTCATCGTGTTCATGCTGGTGACGTACCGGCTGTTCGGCGTGTTCGCCAATGTCGCGGTGATGATCAACGTGGCCATGATCTTCGGCGTGTTGTCGCTGTTGAACGCGACGCTGACGCTGCCCGGCATCGCCGGCGTCGTGCTCACGGTCGGCATCGCCGTCGACTCCAACGTGCTGATCTACGAGCGCATCCGCGAGGAATTGCGCGGCGGGCGCAACGCGATTTCCGCGATCGACGCCGGCTTCAAGCGGGCGCTCGCGACCATCCTCGACTCCAACATCACGACCTTCATCGCCGCCGCCGTGCTGTTCTATATCGGCACCGGGCCGGTGCGCGGCTTTGCCGTGACGCTCGGCATCGGCATTCTCACCACGGTCTTCACCGCCTTCACCCTGACCCGCCTGATCGTGGCGTGGTGGGTGCGGTGGAAGCGGCCGCAAAGCGTGCCGATCTAACACGAGGCCATCAGTGACTCACTTCGTTCTTATTGGCCTTGGCATCCTGATCGCCGTGCTGACCGTGGTCAGCGCGCTCGGCATCCTGCCGTCGCTGCGCATCGTCCCGGACGATACGCATTTCGACTTCACGCAGTTCCGCCGCATCTCCTTTCCGATCTCGGCGACGCTGTCGATCGTCGCGATCACGCTGTTCTTCACCCACGGGCTGAATTTCGGCATCGACTTCAAGGGCGGCACGCTGCTGGAGGTGCGCGCGAAGTCCGGGACGGCCGACATCGCCGCGATGCGGGCGAGCCTGAACGGCCTTGGGCTCGGCGACAGTCCAGTTGCAGCAATTCGGCGGGCCGGAAGAGGTGCTGATTCGCGTGGCCGAGCAGCCCGGCGGCGACAAGGCGCAGCAGGAAGCGGTCGGCAAGGTTCGCGGCGCGCTCGGCGATAGCGTCGATTACCGCCGCGTCGAGGTCGTCGGCCCGCGCGTGTCCGGCGAGCTCCTGGCCTACGGCATGCTCGGCCTGATGCTCGCGATCGTCTCGATCCTGATCTATCTCTGGTTCCGCTTCGAGTGGCAGTTTGCGCTCGGCGCCATGATCGCCAACGTGCACGACATTGTGCTGACCATCGGCTTCATGTCGATTTCGCAGGTCGATTTCGACCTGACCAGTATCGCGGCGCTGCTTACGATTCTCGGCTATTCGCTGAACGACACCGTCGTCATCTACGACCGTATCCGCGAGATGCTGCGGCGCTACAAGAAGATGCCGATGCCGCAGCTCCTCAACGAGTCCATCAATTCGACGCTGTCGCGCTCGATCATCACCCACGTCACGGTGACCCTGGCCTTGCTCGCGCTGCTGCTGTTTGGCGGCCAGGCCATCCACAGCTTCACCGCAGTCATGATGTTCGGCGTGGTGCTGGTCGGCACCTACACCTCGATCTTCATCGCTGCTCCCATCCTGATCTATCTCGGCGTCGGCGTGACGCGAGCCGATGCGCCGGAAACGCCGGCCAAGAAGCCGGACGCCAAGAAGCCGGACGCGGCAGCCAAGAAGTAAGCATCGCCATTTCCCGGGCATGATCCCGAAAAGTGGGCACCGGCTTTCGGAACAGGATCATGCCCGAACAAAGTGATGGACTGCATCTTCCGAGGTCGGCGCCGATCGAGGCCTACGGCAAGGGCGGCTTCGCCTTTGCCGAGATGTCGCACCGGGGCTCGCTGCTCTGCCTGCCGGACGCGATCTGGGCCTGGGAGGTCACCCGGCCGGAGCAGATCGACAAATATTCGTTGCAGCGGGTGTTTGACGCAGCGAACAGCATCGACACGCTGATCGTCGGCACCGGTACCGATGTCTGGATGCCTCCGGCGGAGCTTCGCGCCGCGCTCAAGGCCGTGCTTGTGGTGCTGGACACCATGCAGACGGGACCCGCGATCCGCACCTACAACATCATGCTGGGAGAGCGGCGCCGCGTCGCGGCGGCGCTGATCGCGGTGCCATGAACGGTGCGGCGGCGGCAAGGAAGCGGCTTCTTTTTGCGCCGATCTCGTGCGCAACCATGATTTCGTCCGCTACGCATCAACCCTGTTCGTGCCGGCGGAGGAACGGCGCGCGCTGCTCGCGCTCTATGCCTTCAATGCCGAGATTTCCCGCATTCGCGACCAGGTCACCCAGCCTTTGCCCGGCGAGATCCGGATGCAATGGTGGACGGACCTGTTGGCCGGCTCCGCCCATGGCGGCATCGAGGGCAATCCGGTCGCGTCGGAGCTGCTGCTTGCGATCCGCAAGTTCGGACTTCCCATCGAGCCGATGTCGCGGCTGATCGAAGAGCATCAGTTCGACCTCTATAACGACCCGATGCCGACGCTCGCGGCGCTGGAGGGGTACGTCCACGAGACCTCGTCGGCGCTGTTTATGCTGGCCGCACGGATATTCGCGCCGCCGTCGGCCGAGATCGAGCATCTCGCGCGCCACGCCGGTTTCGCGCTCGGCTTTGTCGCAGGTGATCGCCTCGCTCCCGCGCGATGCGGCGCGCCGGCAGCTCTTCCTGCCGCTGCAATTCCTGCAAAGTCACGGCAGCGGCATCGAGGGGGTGTTTTCCGGCAGGCAGACTCCGAAGGCGCGGGCGGCCATCGACCAATTGATCGGCGAAGCACAGCGGCATTTGCAGACGGCCGAAGGATTGCTTGCGCAGGTGCCCTCCCGGGTTCGGCCGGTGTTCCTGCCGCTGGTCCTGGTCCGCCGCGATCTCAAACGGATGTCGCGCGCCGATAACGACCCGTTTATCCTGCGCATACCGTCGCGAATCTCGATCCTGTGGACGCTATGGCGGGCCTCGCGATCCAAGGCCTTCAAGGTGGAGTAGCTGCGAGATGCCGGAGCTCCCCAAAGCCGCACTTGATCTGGACAGCCTTCCGGTGACGCCCGCGGACGTCAGGGCGGCCGCCACCACGATCGCAAGCGCGGTCAGCGCCACGGCCTGCAACGAAAGTCGGACGCTCAGCGAGATTTGCGGCTGCAAGATCTGGCTGAAATTCGAGAATCTGCAATTCACCTCCACCTTCAAGGAGCGCGGCGCGCTCAATCGGCTCAACGCGTTGTCGGCTGAGGAGCGGCGGCACGGCGTGATTGCGATGTCGGCCGGAAATCACGCCCAGGGCGTAGCCTACCACGCAAGACGCCTCCGCATTCCCGCGACCATCGTCATGCCGGTCGGCACGCCCATGGTGAAGGTCGAGAACACCAGGCGGCATGGCGCCGAGGTGATCATTTCCGGCACCACGCTGGAGGAAGCCGGCGCCTTCGCCCGTAAGCATGGCGAGGCACACGGCATGACCATGATCCATCCTTACGACGATCCCTTGATCATGGCCGGGCAGGGCACGATCGCGCTCGAAATGCTGGAGGCGGTCGAGGCGCTGGATACGCTCGTCGTTCCCATCGGCGGCGGCGGGCTGATCTCGGGCATGGCGGTCGCCGCCAGATCATTGCGGCCGGATCTCCGCATTGTCGGCGTCCAGGCCGAGCTTTATCCCTCAATGTACAACGCCATCAAGCATGGGCATTTGCCCATGCGCGGCGACACGTTGGCCGAAGGCATCGCGGTCAAATCGCCGGGCAAGCTGACGACGGAGATCATCCGCGGTCTCGTGGATGACATCGTTCTCGTTACCGAAGCCGAGATCGAATGCGCAGTGGCAACCCTGATCAACATCGAAAAGATCGTCGTCGAGGGGGCGGGGGCTGCAGGCCTTGCCGCTGTACGGGCTAATCCGGCGCTCTTTGCCGGCCGCAATGTCGGGCTGGTGCTGACCGGCGGCAATATCGACACGCGCCTGATTGCCTCGGTCCTGACCCGCGAGCTCGCGCGCGAGGGCCGGCTGACGCAGCTTTCGCTCGATATCGTCGACCGGCCGGGCCAACTGGCGGCGGTCGCCGCGCTGCTGGCGGAGGCCAGCGCCAATATCATCGAAGTCTCGCATCAACGGACCTTTTCCGACTTGCCGGCCAAGGCGACCCTGCTCCAGCTCGTCATCGAAACGCGCGACCGCGCGCATCTCGAGGACGTCCTGACCAAATTAAGTGCAGCCGGGTTGGACGTCCGCTGCGGGTAGCCGCGCGCCGTTGCCGCGGTGCGGCGATGACACCTAGGCCATTCGTTCCGTAAGTCTTTCTGCGCTCTGGACGCGCTTGGCCCGGGGGCGGTAGGCTCCACGCCGTTGCAGCGCAAGCCGGCGGGTCAAGGGAGGATGGAGCCATGCGGGAGTTGACGCCGGAAACCATCACAGACGCCGTCTTGGACCAGATGGCGACGACGCCGGACGCGCGGATGAAGGAAGTCATGGCGGCGGCGGTCAGGCATCTGCATGCCTTTGCCCGGGAGGTGAACCTGACCCCCGGCGAATGGATCAAGGGCATCGAGTTCATGACCCTGGTCGGCAAGATGTGCACGCCGGCCCGCCAGGAATTCATTCTGCTGTCGGATACTTTGGGCCTTTCGGCCCTCGTCAATGGGTTGCATGACAAGACCGCCCTTGAGGAGGGCACGCATACCAGCCTGCTCGGCCCGTTCTATCGCGAGGCCGCGCCGAAACTGGCCGCCGGCACCCAGATCGCCAAGCACGTGAAGCCCGGCACCGAATGCGTGCTCTACGGCCGGGTCAGCGACATCAACGGCATGCCCTTGGCGAACGCGACCGTTTCGGTCTGGCAGACTGGCGCCGACGGCCTTTATGACATCCAGGAGAACGCGTCTTCGGTCGACTATCGCGGCGTGTTCGAATCCGATGCGAGCGGGCTTTACGTCGTCCGCACCGTCAAGCCGCGCGGCTATTCGATCCCGATGGACGGCCCGGTCGGCGCCATGGTGAACGCGCAGAAGCGGCACGGCATGCGGCCGGCCCATATCCATTTCCTGGTTGGTTCGCCCGGCTATCGCGAGCTCGTCACCGCCCTTTATCTCCGGGACGACCCGCATCTGGCCGACGATGTCGTGTTCGGCTCGTCCGACGATCTCGCCGTCGATATCGCAGCCAACGATCCCGATTGTCCCATCAAGGGCGTGCCGAGCATCCGCTTCGACCTGAAACTGTCGCGCGAGGGCGAGGCCGACAAGACCAGCGGGCGCGTCGGCTCCGATCCGTCGGCGATCCTGAAGGGAGAGAAAATTGCTGCAGCGGCGCCCGCGGCAAGCTAAGGCTGATCAAAAGGGCTGCTCTTGAACGTCAAAGAACACTTCAACAAAGGGGAAACGATGAATCGTAGAACGGTGATCGGCTGGGCAACGGCCGCGTTGGTGGTCGGGCTTTCGTCAGTTGCGAGCGCGGAGGAGCCGCCGATCAGGATCGGCATGTCGATGCCGCAGACCGGCGGTCTCGCCGGCGGCGGCAAGGCCTCGCTGCTCGGCATCGAGATCTGGCGCGACGATGTCAACGCCAAGGGCGGCCTGCTCGGGCGCAAGGTCGAACTGGTCGTCTATGACGACAAGTCGAGCGCCTCCGAGACGCCGGCGCTTTATGCGAAGTTGCTCGACGTCGACAAGGTCGACTTGATCTTCGCGCCCTATGCGACGGTGCCGACCGCGCCGATCATGCCGCTGGTCAAGCAGCGCGGGCTGCTGCTGATGGGCAATTTCTCGTTCCAGGTGAACAGCAAGGTTCACCATGACATGTGGTTCAACAACGCGCCGTGGGGACCGGCGGACAGCTGGGCGACCGGCTTTCTGACGCTCGGCCAGAAGGCCGGCGGCAAGACCATGGCGCTGCTCTCGGCCGACCAGGAGTTCGCGCAGAATCTCGCGGCAACCGCGCGCGAGGTCGCCAAGAAGCTCAATCTCAACGTCGTGTACGACCAATCCTATCCGCCGAGCACCGCGGAGTTTTCCAGCATCGTTCGCGCGGTCAGCGCCGCCAAGCCGGATATCGTCTTTGTCGCGTCCTATCCGCCGGATTCGGCCGGCATCCTGCGGGCCGTCAACGAGATCGGGATCGGCGACAATGTGAAGCTCTTCGGCGGCGCCATGGTCGGCCTGCAGTTCGCTCGGTCATGGAAAACATGGGATCGCTGCTCAACGGCGTCGTAAACTACAACACGTGGCTGCCTGAACAGAGCATGTATTTCGACGGCACCAAGGATTTCTTCGAGAAATACACCAAGCGTGCCGTCGAGGCGAAGGTCGATTCGCTCGGCTTCTATATCTGCGCCCTATGGCTATGCCATGGGTCAGATGCTCGAGCAGGCGGTGAATGCGACCAAATCGCTCGACCAGAAGGGCCTCGCGAAGTATCTGCACGCAAACACCATGAAGACCATCGTTGGTCCGATCTCCTATGCGGATGATGGCGAATGGAAGCAGAGCGCGACCCTTGAGGCGCAATTCCGCGGCATCAAGGACAAGAACATGGACCAGTTCCGCCAGCCGGGTAAGCAGGTCATCCTGTTTCCCGACACTCTGAAGACCGGCGATCTGGTCACGCCCTTCGAGGCCGCGCGTAAGTAGGCCTGTAAATAGCCTTGTAGATGAGCCTTGGAGCATGATCCGGAAAGCTGTCCGGCGCTTCTTCGGATGATGGACGAAGCTCGAACGATAAGCTAAGTCGCGGTGACGATAGTCATTGCGCCTTAGCGGGGCTGCGTGAGAGGCCAGGAAGGGGCGGTTCAAGGTGTTTTCGATCGACTTGCTGCGCGACGCGGTAGTGCTCGGCGTGCTGCTCGGCTGCTTTTACGCAGCCGTCAGCGTCGGGCTGTCGATCTCCTTCGGGCTGCTCGACGTGCCGCAGGTGGCGCACCCTGCCTTCCTGGTGCTGGCCTCCTACGGGGTCTACCTGCTCAATGACAGCTACGACATCGACCCGATCGTTGCGGGCGTGATGATCGCGCCGCTGTTCTTCCTGCTCGGGCTGATCACCTATCGTATCTACTACGAGACCTTCGAGAGGCGCGGCAGCGATGCCGGCGTGCGCGGCATCGCCTTCTTCTTCGGCGTCGCCTTCATCATCGAAGTGCTGATCATCCTGCAGTTCGGGGTCGACCAGCGCTCGGTGAGCGCGCCCTATATCGGCAAGGCCTGGCGGATCGGCGATATGCGGATTCCGGTCCGCCAGCTTGTCGCCTTTGCGGTGGCGCTCAGCCTGACCGTGTTGCTCGCGACCTACCTGTCCAAAACCTTCATGGGCCGCGCGATCCGCGCGGTGGCGCAGGATGAGGAGGGGCTGCGCCTGATGGGCGCCAATCCGGTCCGGATCAAGCAATTTGCTTTCGGCATCGCCACGGCCGTGCTCGGCGTGGCCGGCGCACTCCTGATCATCATCGCGCCCGTGGAGCCGACGCTCGACCGGGTCTATATCGGCCGCACCTTCTGTGTCGTGGTCATGGCCGGGCTCGGCAGCATCTCCGGCACGTTGATTGCGGCCATCATCCTCGGCGTTTCCGAGATCGATCGTCCTGACCATGTTCGGCGCGTCCTGGGCGCCGGCGATTTCGTTCGCGCTGCTGCTTGGCGTGCTGGCCGTGCGGCCGCAAGGCCTGCTCGGCAGGTGACCCATGCAGCGTAGCTCGATCGCTTTCTGGCTGGGTGCGGCGATCTTCCTGATCGCCATGCTGCTGATGACCCAGATGATCCGCAATGAATACCCGTTCTTCGCGGGCTACGTGATCCTGCAATTCGTGGTGCTGTCGGTCGCCTGGACCATCCTCGGCGGCTACGCCGGCTACGTCAATTTCGGCACCAACGCCTTCTTCGGCGTCGGCGTCTACACGGCCGTGCTGCTGATCAAGGCGTTCGAGGCGCCGCTCGGCGCGCAGATCCTGGTGGCGGCCGGGATCGGCGGCTTGCTCGGATTTGGCGTCGGCCTGCTGACCTTGCGCATGCGCGGCATCTTCTTCTCGATTGCGACCATCGCGCTCGCAATCATCATCGAGACGACGATCACGAACTGGCGCTTTGTCGGCGGTGCGGCCGGCATCCAGTTGCAACGCCCGCCGGTGATGGCGCCGTTCGACACCTATGTGAAGATGCTGTTCTTCGTGCAGGCGCTGCTGGTTGTCGTCGCCGTTGCGATCACGCGCTTCATCCAGAATTCGCGGATGGGGCGCGGCTTGCAGGCGCTGCGGGACGACGAACTTGCCGCCGAGTGTGCGGGCGTACCGACCTTGCGGCTGAAGCTTCTGGCCTGCATGATCTCGGGAGCGCTGATCTCCGCCGGCGGCGCGCCGGCCGCGATGTACCTGCAATTCGCCAATCCCAACTCGGCCTTCAACCTCAACTATTCGGTCTCGGTGCTGGCGATGTCGCTGATCGGCGGCACCGCGCACTGGATCGGGCCGGTGATCGGCGCGATCGTGCTCGGCGTCGACGCAGCAGTTCCTGGCGGTGACTATTTCCTCGGAAATCAACGTGCTCGTTCTCGGATTCATGCTGGTGCTGTTCGTCGTGGCGGCGCCGAAGGGCATCATCGGCCTCGTCAGTCGCTTGAAGCGCAAGGGAGGCGAGGCATGACCGCGGCCGCTCCGGAAACCTCGCTGCTGCGGATCGATGCGCTGTCCAAGAATTTTGGCGGCTTTGTCGCGCTGGACAATATTGGCGTCGAAATCCGCAAGGGCGAGCGCTTCGGCCTGATCGGACCCAACGGCTCCGGCAAGACCACGCTGGTCAATTGCATTTCGGGCGCGCTGCGGCCGAACAAAGGGGCGGTGCTGTTCGCCGGCGAGGACATCACCCAAATGCCGCCGAACCAGCGCTCGCATCTCGGCATCGCCCGGAGTTTTCAGATTCCGCGGCCGTTCCGCAGCATGACGGTGCTCGAGAACCTGATGGTGGCGCTCGATTTTGCCGCGCACCGGCATCTGTTCGAGACGGCGGCGCACCGGCGCGATGAAGCGATGTCGACGCTGACGCGGATCGGGCTTGCGTCGAAGGCCAAGGTCGCAACGGCCACGCTGACCCAGGTCGAGCTGCGCAAGATGGAGCTCGCGCGCGCCATGGTGACGGGTCCAAAGCTCCTGATCTCCGACGAGGCGATGGCTGGCCTGTCGACCTCGGAAGTCGACGAAGTGCTGGACCTGCTCCTGAGCTCTCTGCGGCGAGGACATCGCCATCATCATGATCGAGCACATCATGCAGGCGGTGATGCGCTTCTCCGAGCGCGTGATGTGCCTCGATGCCGGCAGGATCATCGCCATCGGCGCGCCCGCCGAGGTCATGTCGAATCCGCGAGTGCAGGAGGCCTATCTTGGCACTTAGCCTGTCCATCGAGGGCCTCGATGCCGGCTATGGCGCGGTGAAGGCGCTGCGCAGCGTCTCGCTCAATGTGGCAAGCGGCGAGACCGTCGCGCTGCTCGGCACCAACGGCAACGGCAAGAGCACGCTGATGAAGTGCATCATGGGCCTGGTCCGCCCCTCCCGCGGCAGCGTTTCGCTGTCGATCGACGGCAAGGCGCATGACCTGACCAAATTGTCCCCCGAAGCCATAGTCGATCTCGGAGTGGCGCTGGTGCCGGAGGGACGGCGGCTGTTTCCCAAGCTCACGGTCGTGGAAAACCTGATGCTCGGCGCTTTCCGCAAGGCCGCCCGCAGCGCCATCCAGCATAATCTCGCGATGGCCTTCGAGACCTTTCCCGTGCTGAAGGAGCGCAGGAGTCAGCTCGCCGGCACCATGTCCGGCGGACAGCAGCAGATGCTGGCCATCGCGCGCGCGCTGATGTCGTCGCCGCGCCTGCTTCTGGTCGATGAGCCCTCGGTCGGTCTGTCTCCGCTACTGGTGTCGCAGGTGATCACCAAGATCAACGAGCTCAAGCAGAGCTTTGGCCTGACGGTCCTGATGGCCGAGCAAAATTTCAACCAGGCGATCCGTATCGCCGATCGCGGCTACATCATCGTCCATGGTGAGATCGCGGTGTCGGCTGCTTCCGTCGACGAGCTGAAGGCCAACGACATCGTCAAGCGGCTGTATCTGGGCGGGGTCGCCTGACATTCAGTCCGGCGGCGCCGCGCGGCCAAATATGCTATGCGGGCCCGATGGATTGGCTTCGATGGCAGCTCGGGCAGCACAAGGGCGTGATCTTTGCCGTCCGTGCTTGTGGCTACGGTTTTGGCGGTGTCCCTTTGGTTCCCTGCCACATGCAAAATCCGGCCCCCGGTTTCGGGCCGGATTGGGAGTGCACCCCTCAGGCGCAGGGCGGCCCGACCTGTATCAAGAAAATCCGCCCCTGAAGCCATCATCACCTTGACGGCATCTGCACATTGCCGGCCCCGAAGTTGAAGCGGTCGCGCAGATTCTTGCGCTGCTCCAGGATGTCCTTCAGGAAGGCGCGGTCGGTGTCGTTCCTCATCATCGGCTCGATCAGATCGAGCTGGTTCATGGCGACGAGCTGCAGGATCTCGGTGCGCGGCTTGCCGCTTGAATCGCGCGGCAGCGCCTGCACCACCTGAATGTGCTCCGGCGGTTTTGGGCCTTTGGCGGCGGTAAGCTCGCTGCGCAACTGCGCCTCGAGCGCGACCTTGTCGGCCTCGACAAAGGCGTAGAGCCCGACGCCGGTGCGCCGGTCGGCGAAGGCCACGATGGCGGTGTCGCGGACTTCCGGATTCCTGCGGATGAGGCCAGCGAGCACCGGCGCGTCATTGACCAGCCTGCGGCCACCGCCCTCGCGATCGGTGAAATTGAAGAGGCCGCGGGTGATGGCGCGATACACCTTCTTGCCGGTCATCAGCCAGATGCTGGCAACCAGCGACTTGCGCGCCAGGATTTTCCGTTCCTTCGGCGTCAGCGCTTCCGGCGCGTAGCTGCGCTTGTGCTTCAGGAGATGGCGCAGGTCCTCATAGGCTGCGATCCTGAAAAGCCGGTTGCGGGTCCCGAAACAGGCGGCAAGCTGGAAATCGGTGACGTAGCATCGGCCGTCGGTTCCGCGGAGCCAATTCTGCTCCTTGGCGAGATCGTTGTGGCAGATGCCGGCGCGGTGCAGCCGGCGCAGCGCCTGCTTGGCGGAGCGGAAATAGGCGACGTCGCCGTGGGGCTTGGCCAGATGCAGCGCGACGCCATCGATGAAGCCGCGCACCAGCGCGCGGCGGCCGGCCCACAGCAACTCGGGGCCCACCTGCAGTCCCTTCGCGAGATCAAGCGCTTTCCGCTCACGGGCAAATAGATGCTGCGCCAGGGCGAACGACCACCATGGCACCTCGTCGAGCCGGCGCAGCACGGCGTCGACTTCGCCGAATTCGCCGCGGAAGTGGCCGCGCTCGACGGTCGAAAATACGTCGCGCTTCAACAGCACGCCTTCGCTCCAGCGCGCCGACAACGAAGCGGCGTCGTCTTTCGGCAATCTCATGGGATGCTCACGCCGCGGCCGGAACGCGCAGATGATCCGACATCCAGCGGTCGAGATCGGACAGCGCCCGCGCTGACATCGCCTGCCTCTTCGCTATCGTCTTCTCGTTGCCGCGCAGCCGGCTGCCGTCGGGCCTTTTGGTCGGCGGCAAGGCGAGCGGCGGGAACAGGCCGAAATTGACGTTCATCGGTTGGAACGAGCGGCTACCCTGTTCGATCGTCTCGATATGGCCGCCGGTGATGTGGCCGAGCAGCGCGCCCAGCGCCGTCGTCGCCGGCGGCGAGACGAGCGACGTTCCGCGCGCATCGGCGGCGGCATAAAGGCCGGCGATCAGTCCGACGCTGGCGGACTCGACATAGCCTTCGCAGCCCGTCATCTGGCCGGCAAAGCGCAGCCGCGGCTCGGCGCGCAGGCGGAGTTGCGTGTCGAGGAGCTTTGGCGAGTTCAGGAAGGTGTTGCGGTGGAGGCCGCCGAGACGCGCGAATTCCGCCTTCTCGAGCCCGGGAATGGTGCGGAAGATCTGCTGCTGCGGGCCGTATTTCAGCTTGGTCTGGAATCCGACCATGTTGTAGAGCGTGCCGAGCTTGTTGTCCTGGCGGAGCTGCACGATCGCATAGGGTTTTACCGTCGGATCGTGCGGGTTGGTCAGTCCGACCGGCTTCATCGGCCCATGCCGCAGCGTCTCGCGGCCGCGTTCGGCCATCACCTCGATCGGCAGACAGCCGTCGAAATAGGGCGTGCTGGTTTCCCACTCCTTGAATTCGGTCTTCTCGCCCGCAAGCAGAGCGTCGACGAACGCGTCGTACTGCTCCTTCGTCAGAGGGCAATTGATGTAGTCCGCGCCGGTGCCGCCGGGACCGACCTTGTCGTAGCGCGACTGGAACCAGGCGACCGACATGTCGATCGTGTCCCTGTGCACGATCGGCGCGATGGCGTCGAAGAAAGCGAGCGCGTTCTCATCCGTGAGCTGCCGGATCGCGTCGGCGAGCGGTGCCGAGGTGAGCGGGCCGGTCGCGACGATGACATTATTCCAGCCGGCCGGCGGCAGGCCGGCAATCTCGCCGCGGCTTATTTCGATGCGGGGATGCTCGTGGAGCGCCCGGGTCACGGCGGCCGAAAATCCCTCGCGGTCCACCGCCAGCGCCCCGCCTGCGGGCACCTGGTTGGCGTCGGCCGCACGCATGATCAACGAGCCGAGCCGGCGCATCTCGGCGTGCAGCAGGCCGACGGCGTTGTTGGCGGCATCGTCGGAACGGAAGGAGTTTGAACAGACGAGTTCGGCAAGGCCGTCGGTGCGGTGCGCTTCGGTCATGCGAGCGGGCCGCATCTCGTGCAGCGCGACGCGGCAGCCGCTTTCAGCCGCTTGCCAGGCGGCTTCGGAGCCTGCAAGCCCGGCGCCGATCACATGGACGGTGTCAGAGGGGGTCCCAATCATGAGGCGCAGGGTTAGCGCTTTTTGATGCAACGCGCACCTGCGCAAAGCGTCTCCAACCCCAGATACGACAACGCCCGCAGCGAGGCGGGCGTTATCCGTTCAATCAATGGGCTGAACGATCAGCCGTTATAGGTGCCGGCCGCAACGCGCGGAATGTCCGAGCGATCAAGGCCGATATCGGCCAACTCGCGATCGCTAAGCTGGGACAGCTCGTTGACGTTACGCTGATAGTCCCGGAACGCCTGGATCATGCGGATGAGCGAGAGCAACATGGTAGTCTCCTTAGTATCTTCGATTCAGCCTTTGGAGAGGGCCGCATCGTTGAAATGAATATAGATGAGATTCTGACGACCACTAGTTCCGATGTTGCGATGCAGCTAAGTGGAAAACGCATGGCGCGGGTAAGGAGCGTTTAACCTTTCGGCATAGCTGCCGCAAAACCCGCATTTCGGTTTGAGCTTTCGATAAAAATCACGTGAAATCACGGGTTTGTCGTCAGGACGACAGATTGGCAGCCGCGCTGAAAATGGTCTCGAAACCAGGTCTTTTCAAGCTTCGCACCGCCGGAGCAGACAACCCATTGCGTCCTCGACCTCATGCGTGATTCGCATGAGCACGGGCAGTAATAATGAATATTAGATCAGTTCTATTCTGCGTTGCAGCAACTGCATTGATCCGACCGAGACTGCGAGTGGGCAAGGGCTTTCAAAGGCAGCTCTGCACCAGCCTTCATCAACGCGGGATGTCCTCGTTGGCCGATAGGATGGGCATCATTCCATCGGCAGGCGGCTGTACTTCATGCGCGTCCCACAACCTCAGCGCGACGGAAATTCCATGGGTTCCGCGGAAGCCACGCGCGGAACTCATGATCATTACCCTGCTGTAATCAAAACGCGTCGCTATGCATGAGGCTTTGCAGATACCGCCGATCACATTTTTCTCGCGTGGAATTCATCATCAGGCTGCGACAGTTTGGCGCACAATCCTTTTGCAGAATCCGGCAATGGCGTCGGAGCTGTCCCAAAACAAAAGGAAAGTAACAATGATCAAAAAGTTACTCGGGGTTGCCGCGATCGCGGCTGTTGCTTACGCAGTGGTTCCCGCTCAGGCCGCTCATATGGGCGCCGGCTGCAGCGGCGCCAACTTCGCCAAGACCGAATCGGCGATCGAGAACATGGCCGACGGTGAACACAAGATGGCGGCCCAGAAGGAGATCGCAGCGGCTCAGGACGCCATGCTCAACGGCAAGGGCGGCTGCGCTACGCATCTCAGCAAGGCAATGCACGAAGCTGCCGCGAAGTAATCACCCCACCAGCCAAGCTTTAGGGGCAGGGGGCCGGTCGCCGACGCGATCGGCCTTCTCATTTTCAGCTACGGCGCGTGCGCGAGCTGGTTTGCAAAATAGGCGATGGTCCTGGCGTAGACCTCGCTCTTGTTCCACTGTTGCAACACCGCAAAGTTCGGTGCGCCGGGCTGGAAGTCCTTGCCGCGTTGCCAGCCGTAACCCGCAAGATAATTTGCGGTCGAGGCCAGCACGTCGGGCACGTTGTGCAGGAGGTCGCGGCGGCCGTTGCCGTCGAAATCGACGGCGTATTTGATCCAGGACGACGGCATGAACTGGGTCTGGCCGAGTTCGCCCGCCCAGGCGCCGCGCATATCCTGCGGCGAGAGATCGCCGCGCTCGATGATCCTGAGTGCATCCATCAATTCGCTGCGGAATTCGTCGGCGCGCCGGCAGTCATAGGCGAGCGTCGCGAGCGAACGAATGGTCTGGAATTTTCCGGTGTTGACGCCGAAATCCGTCTCCAGCCCCCAGATCGCGACCAGCACCTCGCCCGGCACTCCATAGGCCTGCTCGATACGCGACAGCACCGAGCCGTATTGCTTCAGCATGTTGGAGCCGCGCGTCATCCGCGGCGGCACCATGCGGCCGGAAAATTGCTCGAAGGTCTGGCCGAACACCTTCTGCGAATGATCGCGGCTGAGCACGCTTTGGTCGAGTGTGACGCCGGTGAGCCCGGCATTGATGGCTTGCTGCGAAATGCCCTTGGCGGCAGCATCGCTCTTGAAGCCTGTCAGCCATGTATCGAAGTTGCCAGTGCCGCAGGGAGCGGCAGCCCGCGCGGCCGGCGCTGTCGCAAGGGCGGCGCCGAGTGCGATTGCTGCGAGGAGACGGTTATGTGCTGCCAACGAAGCGGGTTCCGATTCGAAATGTCCTGATCGTGCAGCGCGATATGTCGATGTCAACCGCGGCCAAAACAAGGCTGGTTCTCAAACGCCAAACCGCCGGCTTGGCCGGCGGCTTGGTCTCGTTCACGTAATCAAAAATTGCTCAGTCGTCCCGGCGCCGCCAGGGAAACAGGTTCGCCGGGAAATCCGCCGCGGGTTTGCGCTGATGCGGCGGGCGCGGCGGAATCGGCTGCGCGTTCGGATTGATCGCCACGACCTCACGATAGAGATGCCAGGTCGCGTGCCCAAGCAGCGGGATCACGACGGCAAGCCCGAGGAACAGCGGCAATGAGCCCAAGACCAGGAGCACCGCGACGGTCAGGCCCCAGGCCGCGATCGTCACCGGGTTCTTGGCGGCCACCCGCAGCGAGGTGACCATGGCTTCTCCCGCGGTGGCGTGCCGGTCGAGCATCAGCGGGAACGAGACCACGCTGACGCAGAGCGCAACCAGCGCGAACAGGAAGCCGACGCCGCAGCCAACCACGATCAGCCACCAGCCTTGCGGCGTGGTCAGCACGCGCGTGATGAAATCGGATGCACCGGTGGCGCCGCCATAGCCGAACACCGCGACATAGATTGCCTGCGCGGTCGCAACCCAGGTCACGAACAGCGCGAGCAGGAGCGCGCCGAGCCCGAGCATTCCACCGAACGATGGCGAACGCAGCACGTCGAGGGCGTCCCAGGCGGAAGCTTGCTGGCCGCGTTCGCGCCGGCTGCTTAGTTCATAGAGGCCGAGGGCTGCGAAGGGGCCGAGCAGCGCGAAGCCCGCGGCGAGCGGAAACAGCAGCGGGATCACCGCATAGCCGAAGGCGGCGCGCGCCAGCAAAAGGCCCAGCACGGGATAGATCACGCACAGGATGATGGCATGGCTGGGTACCGCCTTGAAATCTTCCCAGCCGAGCTTGAGCGCGCGGTGCAGATCGGAAAGTCCGATCGTGCGGATTTCGGGTGCAGCCTCTACGGGCGGCACCTGAGACGAGACATTGTCGTGGTAGGTTGTCGCCATGGTCGCTAACTCCCTTTGCCTTGACGGCCGGAGTTCGCGCCAGTTCGGGGCGCGAATGGCCGCCGATGGAACGATCACGAGTTGGCCGCGAGAATCCTTTTTTCCGGCCATGTCGCGAGTTGATGGATCACCTTACTCCTGAATCGTTCCGCCGTCGCTCACGCCTGGGTGAAAATAAATTCCGCAGCGCAAACCTTTGCGCGTCATTCCGCCGTCATTTCGCCGCGGCTAAGCTTCAAACCGCCAACTCTGGTCGCATTGGCAAGCTTGGCCGCGACGGCTAAGGTTAACAAAGCGATCCGAACCGGTGCATGCCGGGCAAGGCTGTTCAAAGCCACCACACCGTCTCGACGTTTATTGGGGAGCTAGCCATGAGCATTTTTGGAAAAATCATGAGTGCGATCTTCGGCCATTCCGCCGCAGCCGCGCCGGCGGGGGGCGCCGCCGCCCCAGGTGGCGCAAGCTCCGGAGCCGGCTCGACCGCTTCAGCGGCTCCCGCACAGAGCGTCGACGTCGCGCCGATCCTGGACAAGGCGGTCGCCGCCAAGCACGAGAAGCTGGAATGGCGGACCTCGATCGTCGACCTGATGAAGGCGCTCGACATCGATTCCAGCCTCGCTGCCCGCAAGGAGCTCGCCAAGGAGTTGGGCTATACCGGCGACACCAATGACTCCGCGAGCATGAACGTCTGGCTGCACAAGCAGGTGATGGCCAAGCTCGCGGCCAATGGCGGCAAGCTGCCGCCGGAAATCAAGCACTAAGGCATGATCGGGAAGATCTGGAGCGTGGCCGAGCAGATTGCGAAACTCTCGGAGGCCTTCGAGCTGAAGGCCGGCGACATCATCTATTCCGGCACGCCGGAGAATGTCGGTCCCGTCGTGAGGGGCGATGTGCTCTTGTGCAAGCTCGAGGGCCTGCCGGACATGTCGATCCGGATCGCGTGAGGCCTCAGGCCACGAGATCCCGGTATTCACTGTGCTTGTTCAGGTAGTCCACGACAAAACCGCAGCCGGCGATCACCTTGCGGCCGTCGGCGCGGATCTTCTCCAGCGCGCCCTTGACCAGTTCCGAGGCGATGCCGCGGCCGCGCAAGGCGCGCGGTGTCTCGGTATGGGTGATGATGATGGCCTGCGGCGTCAGCCGGTAGTTCGCAAAGGCAACCTGGCCCTCGGCATCGAGCTCGAAGCGATGCAGGGCCTTGTTGTCGCGCACGGCGGGCATGGTCGGAGTTTCCTGATACGGGTTTATGGTCCCCATGTAGGCCAATGACCGCTCCGATGTAAGCCTCAGGCCTTCAGCAGATCCTTATATTCCGGATGCTTGCCGATCCAGGCTTTGACGAACGGGCATTCCGCGATCACTTTTTGTGCCGCGCTCCGCACCTGATCAAGCGCGCCCTGGACCAGCTTTGAACCGACGCCGCGGCCGCCGAGCTCCGGCGGCACTTCGGTGTGGATGAAGGTGATGACATCGCCATCGCGCCTGTAGAAGGCGGCGGCGGGATGGCCGTCGACCACGAGCTCGAAGCGTTGCTGCGCCGTGTTGTCGACGACGTCGCCCATGGATCGCCTCACTGCTTGAGAGAGTCGGAGAGCATGGTTCGGATTGACCATGCCTCGCCGTCGCTTGAGCCTTTGATGTCGTCGATCTTCCATCCACCCGTCTCGTGCACGAAGTCGTAACGGATGACCTGATCCGCGGGCTTCCGCGGCGGGGTGTTGTGGCCGGTGATGGTGACGGCAATCAGCGCCCTGGCGGAATCGAGTTTTTCGGTGTCCACCTTGAAGGATTTGACATCCGGCTCCTGCGAATTGGTGACGGGATCGAAATCGACCGGGCCGACGTCGCCCTTTGGCGTATGCGCGTCCGCCTTGGCCCACAACGCGACCAGCGATTTCGAGAGATATTTCGCCTTCGCCGCCTTGTTCTCGATCACAAAAGCGCCGCCGCCATCGCCCTTGCCCTTGGCGGCGCGCGTGTAGACGGCGGTGACTATCGCTACGGGATCGTCGGAAGCGACGGGTTCGGCGCGCGCCAGCGGTGCTTCGGTGGCGATGAGCAGGCTTGTCAAAACCAGGCTGCGGCGGGTGATCATGATTTTCCTCAAATCGAATTTCCCTGGCTTATAGATCGGAATGCAGTCACGTGCTGCGTCCGTTTTCCGGTTTTGAACGGTGTGGACGAACCATGTTCCGTCGGTGCGGACCAGCGACGATTACCCCTCGACGGTTCACCCTTGGCGGGTCCGCGCAGCTCGTGGTCAACCTTTGACGACGGAGGAGGCGGGAACGTTCGATCCCGGCGGTGTCTATCCGGCCCTAACGGTGCGGCCCTTGCGGGGGCTCGGTCGATGGCGATAAACAGGGCCTAACAACCCTGTCCAAGGGCCCCAGCGTCCCATTTGAGGAAACCCCATGAAGCCTGTGCTGACCGTGCTCGGCGTCGTCCTGCTCGTTATCGCCGCCGTCTATTTCCTGGTTCCCGCGGATCAATTGCCGAGCTTCTTCCCCGGGCATGAGGCGGGCGCGACCAAGGTTCACGTCAAGCATGGCATCGCCTCCGGCGTGGCCGGCCTGGTCCTGATCGGCGCCGGCATATTCCTGGGGCGCCGCTGACGTGAGCGCGGGCCCCCTCAACGCCGCGAAGCCGCTGGGAAGCCAGGCGCGGATGTCGCGCCGGGTGATGAACCTCGCGCACATGGTGACGCAGAATGCGCGGCGTCATGGCGATCGCGCCGGGTTCATCTGGGCCGACAGGAGCTGGACCTGGCGCGAGATCGACGCGCAGGTGTCGGCGCTTGCGGCCGCGCTTGCGGCGCGCGGGATCGCCAAGGGCGACCGCATTCTCGTGCATTCCAGGAATTGCGAGGAGATGTTCTTCTCGATGTTCGCGGCCTTCCGGCTGGGCGCGGTGTGGGTGCCCACCAATTTCCGCCTGATGCCGGACGAGGTGGCCTATCTCGCGACGGCTTCCGGCGCCAAGGCGTATCTCTGCCATGGCGATTTCCCCGATCATGCGAAGGCTGTCACTGACGCGGCTTTTACCTGGCGGATCGGCGAAACGGGCGCCTTCGGGGAGAAGTCGTTGCGCGAGGCGATGGCGGCGCATGCCGGCGCGACGATCGCGAACATCGCGGTCGAGCATGACGATCCCTGCTGGTTCTTTTTCACCTCCGGCACCACCGGCCGCTCCAAGGCGGCGGTCCTGACCCACGGCCAGATGGCTTTTGTCGTCACCAACCATCTCGCCGATCTCACGCCGGGCACGACGGAACAGGACACCTCGCTCGTGGTGGCGCCGCTCTCGCATGGCGCCGGCGTGCATCAGTTGATGCAGACCGCGCGCGGGGTCGCCACCATCCTGCTGCCGACCGAGCGTTTCGACATCACGGAAGCCTTCCGGCTGATCCAACAGCACCGCGTCAGCAATCTCTTCACCGTGCCGACCATTCTGAAGATGATGGTCGAGCATCAAGCCGTCGACCAGTTCGATCATTCCTCGCTGCGCCAGGTGATCTATGCCGGCGCGCCGATGTACCGCGAGGACCAGAAATTTGCCTTGAAGAAGCTCGGCAAGGTGATCGTGCAGTATTTCGGCCTTGGCGAAGTCACCGGCAACATCACGGTATTTCCGGCCGCGCTGCATGAGGAGGAGGACGGGCCCCTGGCTCGGATCGGCACCTGTGGCTTCGAGCGCACGGGCATGCAGGTTTCGATCCAGGACGACAATGGCCGCGAGCTGAAGCCGTTCGAGACCGGCGAGATCTGCGTGATTGGCCCTGCGGTGTTTGCGGGCTATTACGACAACCCCGATGCGAACGCGAAGGCGTTTCGCGACGGCTGGTTCCGCACCGGCGATCTCGGCCACATGGACGAGGAGGGTTTTGTCTATATCACCGGTCGCGCCTCCGACATGTACATCTCCGGAGGATCCAACATCTATCCGCGCGAGGTCGAGGAGAAAATTTTGACTCATCCCGGGATCGGCGAGGTTGCCGTGCTCGGTGTGCCCGATCCGGTCTGGGGCGAGGTCGGCGTTGCCGTCTGCGTCGCGCGCGAGGGCGGCAAACCGGTGACGGAGGCCGAGATGGCGGCGTTCCTCGCGCCAACGGTGCCGCGCTACAAGATGCCAAAACGCTTCTTCTTCTGGGAGGCGCTGCCGAAGTCCGGCTATGGCAAGATCCCGAAACGGCTGGTGCGCGACGAGCTGGAAGCGCGCGGGCTGCTAGATCTCAACAAAGCGTTTTCGAACGAAGTGGGCACCGGTTCGCGTGAAGAAAACGCGTCAAAAATAAAGCCGACCGGAACGTGATGCGCAGCATCCAGCAGCCGGGACCATCCGTTGCCGAACGCATCCAGTGGGTGGAAGTGCGCGGCCGTGCCTTTTCCATTACGCTTGAAGCCGGCCTGACGCTGCTGGAAGCCGCACGCCGCGGATTTGCCGCCGAGGGCTTTGCCAGCGGCACGCTGAACATGGGGAGAGGCGCGCTCGGTCCGTTCGGCTATGTCATGCCGGCGTTGTCGAAGACCGGCGAGAACGCGGCGTTCTACAGCGACACCTTTCGGCCCGCCGGTGTCACAGAACTCAAGCTCGCGACCCTGACGCTTGGAGAGCGCGGCGGCGCGCCGTTCTTCCATTGCCATGGGCTGTGGCGCGAGGCCGATGGCCGCATCAGCGGTGGCCATATGCTGCCCGAGGAAACCGTTGTGGCCGAGCCGTTCGAGGTCGAGGCGTTCGGTATCAATGGCGCGGTATTTGCGGCAGAGCCTGATCCCGAGACCAATTTCAAGCTGTTCGGCCCCATCCCTCGTGCGGGCACCAACGCGAAGGCATCGCGCCGCGCCTTCGCCATGCGGCTGCGGCCGAACCAGGATTTTGCCGGAAGTCTCGAGGCGTTCTGCCGCGAGCGCGGCATCGCACGTGCGAAAATCCGCGGTGGCGTCGGCTCGACCATCGGGGCGCGGTTTGCCGATGGCGGCGTGATCGGGCCGTTTGCGACGGAGCTTGCGATCACCTCGGGCGGTGTGGCGCCCGGCGCCGGCGGCGCGCTCGAGGCTGCGCTCGATGTCGCGCTGATCGACTACACCGGCGGCATCGGCGAGGGCAGATTGATCCGCGGCGACAATCCCGTGCTGATGACCATGGAACTGGTGCTGGAGGCACTTCCAACAGACGGGTGACGAACTGTCGCAGACAGGATCGGGCCCCTGGCGCTATCCTGTCGATCAACCCGAAGATGCAGCAGACTACCCACGCGATGCTTGCGAGACTACCGGTTGGGTTGTAGATTTACGTTATTGCAGGGCCACAGTTGGGGGCCGTCATGGAATTATCGTTCGCGTGCGACAACAGCGCCGACGCAAGTGTTCTGGCACAGGAACTCGAAGAGACGTTGCGCGCGCAAGGGATTTCGCCGAACGCGATATCGCTGAAGCCCGCGTCTTCGGAGAACATGGATATTGGCAGCGTGGTTTGGGTTGCCATCGAAAGGACGGGGCAGGTGGTGGAGGCTGCCAGCACCGTCCTCACCATCGCCAAATGCGTCTATGATGTTGCCAACAAATATGGTGTCGGAGTCATTTTCACGAGGCCTGAAGGCAAGGTGGAAGTTCCCGCGACGACGGTCGCGATGAACATTATCGAGCAGATATTGTCGGATTCCTCCCAGCCGAGGGTCGCATTACGTAGCTAGAGGCTGAACATGCGTAAGTTCGGCGTCGTCGTTTTCGGTGCAAGTATTTTCGATCACCACGCTCATTTGAGCAATCCGCGCTTCAAGAAGTCGGCGGAGGAATTTCAGCGCGTGATTGCGGATCCGAAAATCCTTTCGGATTGCGAGATCGAAACGCTCGACCTCTACGACCAGGCCTTGTCGGTCGATCAGACGCTCGACAGGATCTGGGATTTCACCGCCAAGGACTACCAGGACATCGTCATCTACTACTGCGGCCACGGCAATGTCGGCCTGCGCGACGGCGATTATCGCGTCTTCCTGCGGCGGAGCGATCGCGAACGCAGCCACAGCCTGCTCAACATCGTGACCCTGATCAACGACGTCAAAAAGAGGGCCCAGTCGAAGCGGGTCTATTTCGTGCTGGACGCCTGCTATTCGGGCGCCGCGGTATCCGAGATGGAAACCATGGATGCCGGCGGTGCGGAGATATTGATTGAGCGCCAGCTCAAGGAAGCGGTTGCCGACAGCGGCAGCGGAACAGCGGTTTTGACAGCCTCGGGAAGGCTGGGCGTGGCCCTGGCAAAGGAGGAGGACCAGCTCACGCTGTTCACCGGCACCTTCGTCCAGTGCCTGGAGAAAGGTATCGCGCATCGGGCGAGTGCCGCGCGCTTCTCGTGGCTGGACCTGAAGGACCAGATCGTTCGCGCCACGCGAGAACGGCTCGGACCCAATGCGCCGATCCCGCGGCTGACCAGCTTCGGCGAGACCGTCAGCGACATCACGCGCGTCGACTTTTTCTCCAACAAGGCGTTTGTCGCTCCGGCGCCGCCGGTCCTGGACGAGCAGGCGCGCAAGGAGCTCTTGTATTGGGAAGCCCTGTCCGGAGACTCGCCGGCCTTCGCCTACGAGGATTTCCTGGAGAAATTTCCAACCGGGACCTTCGCGATTCCTGCTCGCGTCAACCTGTTCAAGAAGGCGCGAGGCCTTAGCGAAAGCGAGCTGGAGGAGCATCTCAAGAACTACCCCAGGAGCGTCGCGCGGCCGCAGCTCGAGCAGCAGCTAGCCGAGCTGAAGCAGCGCCGGACCAAAGGTGTCACGGCAGCCGCTGAACCGAAGCAGGAGACCGCTCCCGCCGTCGCATTTGCCGCTGTGCCGGAGGCCGCGATCGCCAATCCGGGCGCGAAGACCGAAACGGTTACGCTGCCTCCACCTCTGCCGTCTCGCCGCTGGAGGCCCGCCGCCATACTGGCTTTGCTTGCCGCGATCGCCGGTGCGATCTGGGTGATTGCGGCGAACACCGGAAGCTCTCCGCAGCCTCCAAGCAATGACGGAAAGATCGCCAACAAGGAGGCTTTGCCCCCGATCGAGCCGCCGCCACCGCCGCCGGAGATAAAGGTGCAACCGTCACCGCCACCTGAAGTGCTGAACCGCGCGCCGTCACCGCCACCAGCGCCGCCACCGCCTCTCGGCTTCAGGACCTTTGTGAACTATGACATGCAGGGCGAACTGATCACCCATTTCAGTTCCGATGGCTCCGACTGCCAGCCGCGGTGCCGGTCATACGCCGATTGCGTCGCCTACAGCTACGACAAGTGGATCGGCAGGTGCTACCTCCTGAGCAGCATCGGCACACTCAAGGTCGATGGACGATCCGAGACCAGCCTGCGCTCCGATCAGCCAAATCCAGGCGGGTCGTCGCAGGCCGAAAACTTCTGTCCCTACCGGAACACGTCGCTGTCGGGAGACGGCCATCAGGAGCCCCGGGCCCAATCTGTCCCCGACTGTGAGCAGATTTGCAGGTCGGACAGGGGCTGCGGCGTCTACGCCTTCAACAGCACGAGCAGAACCTGCTTCCTGTTCCACAGGATCACGAGCCGGACGAGCGGAAACCTGACGGCCTTCGTGAGAACGCAGGATAGCTGCAACTAGCTAGAGCATAATCCGGAAAAGTGTGTAGCGGTTTTCCGAAAAGATCATGCCAAAACAAGAAGCTAAAGCGCGACGACAATTCATCCTAAAGTCATGCGGTCTAGCCGGTATCCAGAATACCTTCGATGAAGAAACTGGGCAGAGAGGGGACCGCGCGCATCGCTTACTCCGCCGCCTCGCTCGCCCCGCCGCTCTTCTTCCGCGGCGCATTCGCCTTCTTCAGCACCGGCGCCAGAAATTTGCCCGTATAGCTCCGCGGCGCCTTGGCGATGTCCTCCGGCGGGCCCCAGGCGACGATCTCGCCGCCGCCGTCGCCGCCTTCGGGGCCGAGGTCGATCACCCAGTCGGCGGTCTTGATGACCTCGAGATTGTGCTCGATCACCACCACCGTGTTGCCCTGTGCGACCAGCTCGTGCAGCACCTCGAGCAGCTTCTTCACGTCGTGGAAATGCAGGCCGGTGGTCGGCTCGTCCAGGATATAGAGCGTGCGGCCGGTGGCGCGCTTGGACAGCTCCTTGGCGAGCTTGACGCGTTGCGCCTCGCCGCCGGAGAGCGTGGTGGCCTGCTGGCCGACATGGATATAGTCGAGGCCGACGCGGTGCAGCGTCTCGAAGGTGTCGCGCACGCGCGGCACCGCCTTGAAGAAGTCGGCGGCTTCCTCGACGGTCATGTCGAGCACGTCGGCGATCGACTTGCCCTTGAACAGCACTTCCAGCGTCTCGCGGTTGTAGCGCTTGCCCTTGCAGACGTCGCAGGTGACGTAGACATCGGGCAGAAAGTGCATCTCGATCTTGATGACGCCGTCGCCCTGGCAGGCCTCGCAGCGGCCGCCCTTGACGTTGAAGGAGAAGCGCCCGGGCTCGTAGCCGCGCGCCTTGGCTTCGGGAAGGCCCGCGAACCATTCGCGGATCGGCGTGAACGCGCCGGTATAGGTCGCGGGGTTCGAGCGCGGGGTGCGGCCGATCGGCGACTGGTCGATGTCGATGATCTTGTCGATGTGCTCCAGCCCCTCGATGCGGTCGTGGGGCGCGGCACCCTCGCTCGCACCGTTCAGCTTGCGGGCGATGGCCTTGTAGAGCGTGTCGATCAGGAGCGTCGACTTGCCGCCGCCGGACACGCCGGTGACGCAGGTGAACAGGCCCAGCGGAATCTCCGCCGAGATGTTCTTGAGGTTATTGCCGCGCGCGTTCACCACCTTGATGGTGCGGCGATGGTTCGGCGGCCGCCGCTCCGGCACCTCGACCGCGAGCTCGCCGGTGAGATATTTGCCGGTCAGCGAATTGGGATTGCGCATGATCTCGGCCGGCGTGCCGTCGGCGACAATATGTCCGCCATGCATGCCGGCGCCGGGGCCGATGTCGAGCACGTAATCGGCGAGGCGAATCGCGTCCTCGTCATGCTCGACCACGATCACGGTATTGCCGAGGTCGCGCAGCCGCTTCAGCGTGTCGAGCAGGCGGGCATTGTCGCGCTGGTGCAGGCCGATCGATGGCTCGTCCAGCACGTAGAGGACGCCGGTCAGCCCGGAGCCGATCTGCGAGGCGAGCCGGATGCGCTGGCTCTCGCCGCCGGAGAGCGTGCCCGAGGAGCGCGACAGGGTGAGGTAATTCAGGCCGACATCGATCAGGAACGACAGGCGCTCGCGGATTTCCTTCAGCACGCGTGTGGCGATCTCGTTCTGCTGCGTGTTCAGCGCGGCCGGCACGCTCTCGAACCACTCGCCGGCGCGCCTCACCGAGAGCTCCGAGATCTCGCCGATATGCTTGCCGTCGATCTTGACGCACAGCGCCTCCGGTTTCAGCCGGTAGCCGTTGCAGGCGGCGCAGGGCACGTCGGAGAAATATTTGGCGAGCTCTTCCCGCGCCCATTCGCTCTCGGTCTCGCGATAGCGCCGCTCGATATTGGTGATCACGCCCTCGAACGGCTTCTTGGTGTCGTAGGAGCGGACACCGTCCTCATAGGAGAACTTGATCTCGTCATCGCCGGAGCCGTGCAGGAGCGCGGCTTGCGTCTTCTTCGGCAGGTCCTTCCATTTGGTGTCGAGCGTGAACTTGTAGAATTTTCCGAGCGCGGTCAGCGTCTGCACGTAATAGGGCGAGGACGATTTCGCCCAGGGCGCGATCGCGCCCTTGCGCAAGGTCGCGTCCTTGTCGGGAATGACCAGGTCCTCGTCGACATGCTGCTCGACGCCGAGCCCGCCGCAGGCCGGGCAGGCGCCATAGGGATTGTTGAAGGAGAACAGCCGCGGCTCGATCTCGGGGATGGTGAAGCCGGAGACGGGACAGGCGAATTTCTCCGAGAACAGGATGCGCTCGGGCCCGCTCTTGTCGTGGATTTTTGCGGTCTTCTTCTTTTCTTCCGGCGCAGGCGCCGAGGGCGCATCCGCATATTCGATCACCGCGAGCCCCTCGGCGAGCTTCAGCGCGGTCTCAAAACTCTCCGCAAGCCGCTGGCCGATATCCGCGCGCACCACGATGCGGTCGACCACGACGTCGATGTCGTGCGGGAATTTCTTGTCGAGCGCCGGAGCGTCGGCGAGCTCATGAAAGGTGCCGTCGATCTTGACGCGCTGGAATCCCTTCTTGAGGTATTCGGCCAATTCCTTCTTGTATTCGCCCTTGCGGCCGCGCACGACCGGCGCCAGCAGATAGAGCCGCGTGCCCTCGGGCAGATGAAGCACGCGGTCGACCATCTGCGACACGGTCTGGCTTTCGATCGGCAGCCCCGTGGCGGGCGAATAGGGCACGCCGACGCGCGCCCAGAGCAGGCGCATGTAGTCATAGATCTCGGTGACGGTGCCGACGGTCGAGCGTGGATTCTTCGACGTCGTCTTCTGCTCGATCGAGATCGCCGGCGACAGGCCGTCGATCTGGTCGACATCCGGCTTCTGCATCATCTCCAGGAACTGGCGCGCATAGGCCGACAGCGACTCGACGTAACGGCGCTGGCCTTCGGCATAGATGGTGTCGAAGGCGAGCGAGGATTTGCCGGAGCCGGAGAGGCCCGTGAACACCACGAGCTTGTCGCGGGGAATCTCGACATCGATGTTTTTCAGATTGTGCTCGCGCGCGCCGCGAATGGTGATCGCGCGCAGGCTGGAGGCGGGTTGTTGGCGTCGCGCTTTCAGAATTTCATCCATTACGGTTCTCTGGGCATTTCCAGGCGCGTGGGCCGCGCAGTTTCGCCTGCGCCTCGCCGGAAAGCCGGGATCGGACGCAGCTCATCGACAAGCTCGGAACGTAGGAAGAACGGGCGTCGATTTCCAGTGCTGAGTCGCACCCATCAACGGTTTCCTCGGGCGCTGCCGCCGATTGGCAGCAGTGGGCAGCAGTTCGACGCAGATTTACTGCAGGCAAATAAAAAGGCCGGCGCGAGGCCGGCCTTTTTCCGAAAGAGCGATTTCTCGCCGAGATCAGTACTTCGCGACGATCGGGCCGCCGAAGGTGTAGTTGACGCGGACGGTGCCCATGTCGACGTCCTGCCGGATGTTGTCGATGCGGCTCAACCCGCCGACCGGCGCAATAGCCGTGAAGGAGTTGTTGTGGCTGCCCATGAACAGGTGGTCGTATTCGAAGGCGACCGACCAGCCCGGGGCGAAGCCGATTTCGACGCCGGTGCCGATCGCGCCACCCCAACGGGTTTCGCTGGCGTTATCGACGGTGACGCCAACGACCTGGCCGTAGTACTTGTCGTGGGTGACGGCGGCGCCGCCCTTCACGTACCAGAGTACGTTGTTCCAGGCATAGCCGACCTGGCCGGTGAACAGGCCGAGCGCATCGACCTTGCTGTTGTTGGTGAAGAGCGTGAACGGCGCGATCAGCAGGGTCGCGTTCGAGCCCTTCAGGTTGGCCCAGTCGCCCTGCGCTTCGACGCCGAACACCCAGTTCGCCGACTGCCAGCGATAGCCGACCTGACCGCCGACCAGCCCGCCGGTCGCGTCATGACAACCTTCAGCGGTCGAGGGAACGACGACACCGAGGAAATTGTTGATGTCCCAGCACTTGCGCGCCGAACCGCCACCGCCGTTCAGGCCGATGTAGAAACCACCCCAGTTATAGATCGGCGCAACGATAGCGGGCGCCTTGGTGTAAGCCCGTGCAGGGAGATCGGCGGCGAGCGCCGGAGCCAATCCCAGACCGATCAAACCGGCCGCAGCCATCAAAATCTTTTTCATGTTTCTTTTTCCCCATTTTTCCTTCGCGAAGCGGGTCCCTTCCCGGCCCCCCGCGCAACCTTCAGACGGGTGTTCTATAAACCAGCTCGCGTAGAAAGTGAGTGTTCCCAAAGCCACACTCGCGCCGCAAAATTGGGCGCGATGGAACCGAAAATGGCTGAAAAACAAGCAAATACAAAGAAAAAGGCCGGCGGAAAGCCGGCCTTTTTTTGAATTGCTCGAATGCGAGGATCAGTACTTCGAGATCACCGGGCCGCCCCAGCGGTAGTTTACGCGTACTGTGCCCATATCGACGTCCTGCTTGATGTTGTCGATTCGCGTCAGCCCGCCGCCACCGACAGCCGTGAAGGTGACGTTGCGGTTGCCCATAAACAGGTGGTCGTATTCGAAGCCGACCGACCAGTTCGGCGCGAAGCTGACTTCGACGCCGGTGCCGACCGCGCCGCCCCAGCGTGTATCGTTCGTGGAATCGACGGTGACACCGGCAATTTGGCCCGAATACTTGTCGCTCGTGATGGCCGCGCCGCCCTTCACGTACCAGAGCACGTTGTTCCAGGCATAGCCGACCTGGCCGGTGAACAGGCCGATCGCATCCACGCGGGTGCGGTTGGTGACGGTCGGGACAAAGAACAGGCTGGCGTTGGAGCCCTTCAGGTCAGCCCAGTCGCCCTGTGCTTCGACGCCGAACACCCAGCCACCGGTCTGCCAGCGATAGCCGAGCTGGCCGCCGACCAGTCCGCCCGTCGCATCGTGACAGCCCTCGCGGAAGGCGGGCACGACGGCACCGGCGCTATTGTTGATGTCCCAGCATTTGCGGGAGGAAGCGCCGCCGCCGTTGATACCGAGGTAGAAGCCGCTCCAGTCGTAGATCGCGGCGATCATCGAGGGGGCTTTGGTGTAAGGCCGAGCAGCGAGATCGGCGGCTACCGCAGGCGCCGCCATGCTCAACGCTGCGACCAGACCGGCCGCGCCCAGCAGAAACTTCTTCATCCCGTTCACTCCGGCCTTTTCTTACGCTTCCGTTGGTCCCCAGAAGCGCTCTCATCGGCAGCGACCGCCCAAGCGATCCAAAATCCGTTGGAACAGTACTTTGATTCAAACGGGAATGCCGTCTCCCAAATGCAACACTCGGCAGAGAAGTGCGGTGGCCGGAAGTTAATGAGTTTTCAGGCGTTTTCCGGCGCCTGCACCCGCCCTTGGGGTGGACGGGGAGACGGCTGTCGCCGCGCCCTCGGTAGACGTCGTGCGTCAGGCGTTTTCATGGAACAAAACTGGAACATTGGGGATTTCGATGCTATATGTGGATAACGGGCAAGGGCGCGCCGCTGCGCGTCCGGCAAGCGTATAGGGTCGCGCCCTGGATTCATGGGCAGCGTGCTCGAGCGCCGGAAGCTTGAGCGGCGGAAGTTATCAGCGTGGAGAGTGGCGATGGCGGGAAGTGTGAACAAGGTGATTCTGGTCGGCAATCTCGGCAAGGATCCGGAGATACGGCGTACCCAGGACGGCCGGCCGATCGCCAATCTGAGTGTCGCGACGTCAGAGAGCTGGCGCGACAAGGCCACCGGCGAGCGCAAGGAAAAGACCGAGTGGCATCGCGTGGTGATCTTCAACGAGGGGCTCGCCAAGGTCGCCGAGCAATATCTGAAGAAGGGCGCCAAGGTGTATGTCGAGGGTGCGTTGCAGACGCGCAAATGGACCGACCAGGCCGGCGTCGAGAAGTACTCCACCGAAGTCGTGCTGCAGGGCTTCAATTCCACGCTGACGATGCTTGACGGCCGCGGCGGTGGCGGGGGCGGCGGTTTTGCCGACGAGCCGGGCGGCGATTTCGGCGCTGGCAGTCCGTCGAGCGCACCGCCGCGCCGCGTTGCGGCCGGAGCGGGCGCGCGCAACGGCGACATGGACGACGATATTCCGTTCTGAGGCGACGGGCCGTTGTAGGGGCGCCACGAGATCCTTGCGATGAGGCTGCTGACATGACTCTTGCGCCGCTCCTCGACGCCGCGCCCGCGATCCCCTTGCACGCCTTCGCCGCGATGGCCGCCTTCGCGCTGGGGCTTGTGCAATTCGCAGCGCCCAAGGGCACGCTGCCGCATCGGACGGTCGGCTGGATCTGGGTCGCGCTGATGCTGGTGGTGGCGGTTTCCTCGTTCTGGATCCATCAGATCCGTTTGCTGGGCCCCTTCAGCCCGATCCATTTCCTGTCGATCTTCACGCTGGTGATGCTGCCGGTCGCGGTCTGGAAGGCGCACACCCATCAGGTCGCGCCCCATCGCCGGATCATGACCTACCTGTTCCTCGGGGCACTGGTGGTCGCCGGACTGTTCACGCTCGTTCCCGGACGGGTGATGCACAGGGTGGTTTTCGGCACCTGAGGGGAGGACCGAAAAGCCGTTTTTCGGCTCGTCCGAACGGCCCTTTTCCGGCCCTGTCACAAATCGGGTAAGTCTCTGGAAAAACGAAGGGAAAAACCGCGTCTTTCGAGCGCGAAAGGGTGGTTTTAAGGGGCTCGATGGGCTATATGATTCCCAAGAAAAATCACCCGGATTTCCCCTTTGGCCGATAACGACGACGAGAAGCCCGGCGAGCCGCCGGTGCCCTCAGATATTCGACCCGTTTCCATCCTCGACGAGATGAAACGCTCCTACCTCGATTACGCCATGAGCGTGATCGTGGCGCGCGCGTTGCCCGATGCGCGCGACGGCCTGAAGCCGGTGCACCGGCGCATCCTCTACTCGATGTATGAGCAGGGGCACACGCCCGACAAGAAGTACGTCAAATCCGCACGCGTGGTCGGCGACGTCATCGGTAAATATCATCCGCACGGCGATCAATCGATCTACGATGCGATGGTTCGCATGGCGCAGGATTTCTCCATGCGCGTGCCTCTGATCGACGGTCAGGGCAATTTCGGCTCGGTCGACGGCGACCCGCCGGCGGCCTACCGATACACGGAAGCGCGCCTCACCCGATCCGCACTCGCGATCCTCACCGATATCGACAAGGATACCGTCGATTTCCAGCCCAACTACGACAACTCCGAGAAAGAGCCGTCGGTTCTGCCGGCGAAATTCCCGAACCTCCTGGTCAACGGCGCCGGCGGCATCGCCGTCGGCATGGCGACGAACATTCCGCCGCATAATCTGGGCGAAGTCACTGATGCCTGCGTGGCGTTGATCGACAATCCTGCGCTCACGATCGACGAGCTGATCAACATCATTCCCGGCCCGGATTTCCCGACCGGCGGCATCATTCTGGGCCGTCAGGGCATCCGCTCGGCGTATCATCTCGGCCGCGGCTCGATCGTGATGCGTGGCAAGGTCGAGTTCGAGACCATCCGCAAGGAACGCGAGGCGATTGTCATCACCGAGATCCCGTACCAGCTCAACAAGGCCTCGCTGGTCGAACGCATCGCCGACCTCCACAAGGAGAAGAAGATCGACGGCATCGCCGACCTGCGCGATGAATCCGACCGCGACGGCTATCGGGTGGTGGTCGAGCTGAAACGCGACGCCATGCCCGATGTCGTCCTGAACCAGCTCTACAAGTTCACGCCGCTGCAGTCGAGTTTCCCGGCCAACATGCTGGCCCTCGACAACGGCCGTCCGCAGACGATGAATCTGAAGGACTTTCTGACGCTGTTCATCGCCTTCCGCGAACAGGTGGTGACGCGGCGGACCAAGTTCCTGCTCAACAAGGCGCGCGACCGCGCGCATATCCTGGTCGGCCTCGCGATCGCGGTGGCCAATATCGACGAGATCATTCGCGTGATCCGCACCTCGCCCGACCCCAACACCGCGCGCGATACCCTGATGTCGCGCGACTGGCCGGCGCGGGACGTCGCCGCCATGATCACGCTGATCGATGATCCCCGCCACACGCTTTCGCCCGACGGCACCGCGAGGCTGTCGATGGAGCAGGCCAAGGCCATCCTCGATTTGCGCCTGCAGCGCCTGACTGCGCTGGGCCGCGAGGAAATTTCCGAGGAGCTCGACAAGCTCGCGATCGAAATCGCCGACTATCTCGACATCCTGCGCTCGCGCGCCCGCATCCAGTCGATCATCAAGACCGAACTGGCCGAGGTGAAGAACGCGTTCGGCACCCCGCGCAAGACCGTCATCATGGAACAGGAAGGCGAGGTCGAGGACGAGGACCTGATCCAGCGCGAGGACATGGTGGTGACCGTGTCGCATGCGGGCTACGCCAAGCGCGTGCCGCTGTCGGCCTATCGCGCCCAGCGCCGCGGCGGCAAGGGCCGCGCCGGCATGCAGACCCGAGAAGAGGATTTCGTCAGCCGGCTTTTCATCGCCTCGACCCATACTCCGGTGCTGTTCTTCTCCTCGCGCGGCCAGGTCTACAAGGAAAAGGTCTGGCGGCTGCCCGTCGCGGCCCCCAATGCGCGCGGCAAGGCGCTGATCAACATCCTGCCGCTGGAGCAGGGCGAACGCATCACCACGATCATGCCGCTGCCGGAGGATGAATCCTCCTGGGGCAATCTCGACGTGATGTTCGCCACGACAGGCGGCAATGTCCGCCGCAACAAGCTGTCCGACTTCGTCGATGTCCGCCGTTCCGGCATCATCGCGATGAAGCTCGATGAGGACGAGGCGATCGTCGACGTGCAGATCTGCACCGAGCGCGACGACGTGCTGCTGACGGCCGCCGGCGGCCAGTGCATCCGCTTCCCCGTGAACGACGTTCGCGTGTTCTCCGGCCGCACCTCGATGGGCGTGCGCGGCATCGCGCTGGCCAAGGGGGACAAGCTGATCTCGCTGACCATCCTGCGCCACATGGACGTCGACGCCGAGGAGCGCGCGGCTTACTTGCGCCGTGCCAATGCGGTGCGCCGCGGCGGCGCCGAGGAGGAGGCGGGTACCGACGCCGAGGAGGCCACCGGCTCGATGGAACTGGGCGAGCAGCGCTATGTCGAGATGTCGGCGGCCGAGCAGTTCGTGCTGACCATCAGCGACAACGGCTACGGCAAGCGGACCTCGTCGTTCGAGTACCGCACCACCGGCCGCGGCGGCAAAGGCATCGTCGCGATGAGCGTGAACGACCGCAACGGCAAGCTCGTGGCCTCGTTCCCGGTCGAGGATTCGGACCAGATCATGCTGGTCACCGACAAGGGCCAGCTGATCCGCTGCCCGGTCGAGGACATCCGCGTAGCCGGCCGATCGACGCAGGGCGTGATCGTGTTCGACACCGCCGAGGACGAGCATGTGGTGTCGGTCGAGCACATCGGCGAGGACGCCGAGAGCGGCGAAAACGGCAACGGTGCTTGAGGGCGTTGAGCGCTTCCAGCGGTTCGGCCCGGCCGGAGGGGCACGTCGGCCAAAAAGAAAAGCGGAGGCCAAGGCGCCCGCCCGGCCTCCGTCAAGTCAACCCTGGGTGGGGTAGGTAAATTGGGCTGCCGTTACGGCGTGCGGTCGGCGGTCACCAGCCGGGCTTGACGGACGATGGTCTTGCTGCCGGCGGCGCGCAGGCACGAGGTCTCGAAATTCGGCCATGCCTGTTCGGAGCAGCCGCGGCCTACGGCGTGAATATCGAGCCGGTCGCCCTTGGCGAGCGGTTGCGGGGTAGAGGCTTCGACCTGCGGCGCAAAGCCGGGCAGGACGGTCAGCGCGGCGGCAATGAAAGCGGCGACAGCGATGGCTGAGAAAGCTTTGATCATGACGGTCCCCTGTCCGACGGCCTTTTTGGCCTGTCGTTTGATTGGTGCCTTAGTAACCAAGAGCGGTTTCGCCATGCCTTCGCGTGAAGGAGAAAATGGTTTCGTCCGGTCCCTGATTTGTTTCGTCGGGGGCGGCCCGACGAAACATTGCGGATGGTTTCACCCTTGATGACGCGCGAAGACGGCAAGGGGTTCAGGCCGGCGGGAAAATTAAATACCGGCCGGGCGGGGAACCGGTGCGGCTTGCGAGGGCGAGCGGGGCGCGGTAGGACCACCCCATGCCCCGCATTGCGCTCTATCCCGGCTCCTTCGATCCCGTCACCAACGGCCATTTGGACGTCGTCCGGCACGCCGTCCATCTCTGCGACCGGCTGATCGTCGCGATCGGCGTGCACTCCGCCAAGAAGCCGCTTTTCTCGACCGAGGAGCGCTTTACCATGGTACGGGAGGTGTTCGGGCCGCTCGCCGCCGAGGCCGGCTGCGCCTTCGACGCCACCACCTACGACAATCTGACGGTGACCGCGGCGCAAAAGGCCGGCGCCACCCTCATGATCCGGGGCCTGCGCGACGGCACCGACCTCGATTATGAGATGCAACTGGCCGGCATGAACGAAACCATGGCGCCGAACGTGCATACCGTGTTCGTTCCGGCCTCACCGGGTGTTCGCCCGATCACCGCCACACTGGTGCGCCAAATCGCCGGCATGGGCGGCGACTATTCGGCCTTCGTGCCGCCTTCGGTCGCGGCGAGCCTTAAGGTGAAGTTCAAGAAGTAAGGCGGTCCCGCCTTCGTAAAAACTGTAACGGGCTCTGCGATAAATCCTCGCGGGGCCGCATCATCCGGAGTTTTCATGATCCGTCTCATCGCCTTCCTGGCCGCGTTGGCCTTTGCCGCGCCGGCGCTCGCGCAATCGCTGCCCGCCAATCTCGACAAGAAGAATGCGATCGTGATCGACACCACCAAGGGCCGCATCGTGATCCAGCTCCGCGCCGACCTCGCGCCGAAGCATGCGGAGCGCATCGAGCAGCTCGCGCGCGATGGTTTTTATAACAACGTGCCGTTCCACCGCGTCATGGACGGCTTCATGGCGCAGACCGGTGACGGGCAGAATTTCAACGGCACCGGCGGATCGAAATATCCGAACCTGAAGCAGGAATTTTCCGCGACGCCCTTCAAGCGCGGCACCGTCGGCATGGCTCGCCGCGGCGACAGCGTCGATTCCGCCAACGCGCAGTTCTTCATCTGCTTCGGCGATGCGTCCTTCCTCAACAACCAGTACACCGTGATCGGCGACGTCGTGCAGGGCATGGATGTCGTCGACAAGCTGAAGAAGGCGCCGCCGGGATCCTCCGGCGGCTCCGTCACCGACCCGGACAAGATGGTCAAGGTCCAGGTTGCCTCCGACATGAAATAACGGCGCGAGGAGAAGGGCGATGGCGGCGGGGACGAGACTGTTTCAACTGTCCGCCGCGCTCTGGCTCGCGGCACTGGTCTCCGGCGCGTTTGCGCAAGCCCAGACCCAGCCTTCGGGGCAGGGCCAGGGCCCGGCACAGGTGAACACCATCAAGGACGTGTTCCAGAAGCTCTATGGCTGCTGGAAGCCGCCGCCGCTTTCGGCAGCCACCCCCATGGACATCACCGTCATCCTCAGCTTTACCCGGAAGGGGGATATTCTGGGCCGCCCCAAGATCACCTATGAATCGCCCAAAGCGACCGATAACGACCGGCTGGCGTACCGGGTTGCCGTCATGGAGGCATTGCAACGCTGTTCGCCGATGCCATTTACAGATGCTATGGGGGGCGCCGTTGCCGGCCATCCCTTCGCCATCCAGTTCCGTACCTCCGATCCCTCACGCGAGAAGAAAGCATGGCTGACACCGAAAATACTTTGATCCTTGAAACCACCCAGGGGCCCGTCACGATCGAGATGCGTCCCGATTTGGCTCCCAACCATGTGGCGCGGATCAAGGAGCTGGTGCGTGACGGATTCTACGACGGTATCGTATTCCACCGCGTCATCGACGGCTTCATGGCGCAGACCGGCTGCCCGCAGGGCACCGGCACCGGCGGCTCCGGCAAGAAGCTGAAGGCCGAGTTCAACAAGGAGCCGCATGTGCGCGGCACAACGTCAATGGCGCGCGCGGCGAGCCCGGATTCAGGCGACAGCCAGTTCTTCATCTGCTTCGACGATGCGTCCTTCCTCAACGGCCAGTACACCGTCTGGGGCAAGGTCACCGACGGCATGGACAATGTCGACAAGATCAAGCGCGGCGAGCCGGTGAAGAATCCCGACAAGATCGTGAAGGCGCGCATGGCCGCGGACGCGGCGTAGCCGCAGCAGCCAACGGCTACCATCGTTCATGCGGAAATGCGCCGGGATGCCTCCCGGCGCATGATTGCTGACCTTCATCGATCGTGCGCCATCGAGCCAGGAACAGGCCATGAAAGCAGCCGCCAGTCTCGCCGAGAAGCTCGCCACTTTCAGCGACCGTTTCTCCCCGCGCACGGTCGCGACCTACAACAACAACGACATCATGGTGGCCAAGCTCGAAGGGCCGTTTCATTGGCACAAGCATGATGAGACCGACGATTTTTTCCTCGTGCTCAAGGGGACGCTCGACATCGAGCTGCGGGATCGCACGGTGACCCTCAACCCTGGCGAGGTATTTGTCGTGCCGAAAGGAGTTGAGCATCGGCCGGTGGCGCGCGACGAAGTGCACATCCTGCTGATCGAGCCGACGGGCACGCCGAACACGGGTGATGCGGCGACCGCGGCGCCGCGTATCCTCGCCTGACGACCGCGGCGTGGGCGCGACAAACGGCGCATTTCCCCAAGCGAACTCCACAAGGCTCCCGGCGTTGGCTCGGCAGCCATGGACGGAGTTCGATCATGCCCAGACATTTCGGTTTGAAGTCGAAGGCCAGCCAGCCGAGACGGAAGAAAGAAAACGAGTTGGAAGGCCGGCAGGATATGGGTGGGAAGCAGGGCGGGCAGGCGGGAGCGCCAAAGTCTGCGCCACGCCCGCGCACCACAAAACGCGATAACGACGTCGTGCCCAAGCGATCCCGATTCAATCCCAGCCGCTGACCGGGCGCGCGCTATTTCGGACCTTGCAGGCCGGGCGAGGATAGCCAGCGATCGATCTTGGCCGCGGCTTCGCCTTCGCGTGCCTTCAGGAGGAGATCATGGCGTTCGGGGCCCGGCGGCAGCTTCTTGGCTGCCGCGCGCGCGTCCTGCGCGAATTTGGTCAGGCGTTCCTGAAAGGATTGCAAGGGTCGATTGCGATTGCGCTTCTTGGTCATGGCTGGCCTCATCCGAGCACAAGCCAACCACGCGCCACGCGTACCGTCCTTAACCTATGTTGGAACCACCCCGATCCTGCCGGGTTTGCCCTTCGGCGACGCCTGAGGCGTGCGCTTGTTCCATCCCTCCAGCCCGGAGTCCCGGTGTGCCCCGCGACGCGATCCCCGCCGCGCTCGTCCGGCGCTTGCAGACCTCGTCCGGCATTTCCGAGGAGGACATCAGGGAGGTCCACGAGCTGCCGATCACGGTCAGGGAGTACCCGGCGGAGCGCGCCGTGGTGCGCGACGGCGAGCGGGCCACCGAGTGCTGCCTGATTGCCGAGGGATTTTGCGTGCGCTCCAAGACAATCTCCGACGGCAGGCGGCAGATCCTTTCCATCCACATTCCCGGTGAAATCCCGGACCTGATGAGCCTCTTTCTGCATGTGATGGACCATGACCTTTCCACGCTGACGCCGTGTACGCTTGGCTTCATCAAGCATGAGACGCTGCAAAAGCTGCATCGCCGCAGGCCCAATGTCGCGGAGATGTTCTGGCGCGACACGCTGATCAACTCCGCGATGTTCCGGGAGTGGATCGTCAATGTCGGCCAGCGCCCGGCGCCGGCCCGGCTTGCGCACGTCATGGTCGAATTGCGCGAGCGTCTGAAGGTGATCGGCCGCGCCGACGGCAATCGCTTCGATATGCCGCTCACGCAGGAGCAGATCGGCGAGGCGCTCGGGATCACGGCGGTCCACGCCAACCGCGTGATCAAGCAATTGCGCCAGGACGGCATCGTCGACCTGCACCGGGGGCGGGTGACCGTGCTCGACGAAGGCAAGTTCCAGGAACTCGCCGACTTCGACAACCGTTACCTGCACCAGTCGCCAGCGCTTTGAGGCTCCATGCCGCGGTTTCATTTCCACATCCACGAAAACGGCCGGCTCATTTCGGATGACGAGGGGCAGGAATTCCTGGATGGCCGCGAGGCCCGCAAGGAAGCGGTCGAGACCGGGGCTTCCATCGCCCGCGATGCCTTCATCGCCGGCAGCGCGTTTCGCGTCGTGGTCGATGTCCGCGAGGAAGATGCGCCCTTTCTGAAAGTGTCGATCACGCTCGATGTCGAGGAGCCGAAGAACTAGGGGCGCGTGCTGGTAAATCCGGGATTATCTGCTTTCCGGAAGGCCAACATCCGCGGGCCTGCCTCCGGCTTGTCGGCTTTTTTGGCGTTGACCAGACATTGATCGCCCTGGAGAAGAAAAATCGGCGCCGAACTGTCCGATACCCGACTATCCGCGTACAATTAATTGGCTATCGGCCCCTACTTGCGCCCGTTGTGGTCTATCCCCGAAATCGCTTCTCAGGCATCGGTGACAGAGAGAGTTGAAGCCGCCGGACGCCATAGACGGCCGTGATATTCACCGACATCCATATGCCGGGATCGATGGACGGGATCAAGCTTGCCCATTTCGTGAAGAACCGTTGGCCGCCGATCAAGATCATCGCAACTTCAGGTCATGCAAAGATCACGGTAAGTGACTTGCCCGAAGGCAGCCGATTTCTGCCCAAGCCGTATGCGGTAGCCGAGATCGCGAGCGCGATCGACCAGCTCGTTCGACAGTGAAGGGACCCTAGTTCGCGCCGAGCTGCCGCACCGCGCCCATCCAGTCCTCGATGTGCCAGGAGCGGACCATCTTGCCGTTCTGAAGCGTGTGCACGTCGATCGACATCACCTTGAACGATTTGCCGGTATGGGGCGCGCCGAAGAATTCGCCCGAGGGCGTGCCGGTCGCTTCGCCGCGCACGGTGACCTCGTTGCCGGAGACCAGCACATCCTTGATCTGCCATTTCAGGTCGGGGACTGATTTCAGCCGCGCGCCGATGCCGGCGATGACCTCCTCGCGGGTGTTGCAGACGTCATTGCCGCGGCAGGACACCCATTCCGGTGCGGTGGCCTGCCGGACGAGGTCGGCGCTGTCTTTGGCGAACTCGGCGTTGAGCGCTTTGTAGAACGGCGCCACCGCGGCGCGGGCGGCCTCCGCGCCTGTATCGGCGCGCGCGCACAGCACGGTCAGCCCGGCAGCCATCAACACGCCTGCGGCAAAAATTCTCTTCATCTCGGCCTCGGATCATCCTGGATTGAAAGGAGGCCGGTGATATGGACGGAAATCGATAATCAATCTAATGAGTAATTAGGCCCTATCATGAACCAGATCGATTTACGCTATTTCGATCTCAACCTGTTGGTTGTGTTCGATGTTTTGATGACGGAGCGGAGCGTGACCCGCGCCGCGGAGCGGCTGGGGCGCACCCAATCGGCCGTCAGCCACTCGCTGTCGCGGTTACGCGAACAGTTCGGCGATCCCCTGCTCACCAAGGGCGGGGCGCGGATGCAGCCGACGGCGCTCGCGCTCGACCTGATCGAGCAGGCGCGCCCGATGCTGGGCGGTATCCAGCGCGTGCTGTCGCCGCAGCACGTGTTCGATCCCAAAACTTCGACGCGGGTGTTCCGGCTCGCCGCCCCCGATTTCATGCTGGCGCTGTTCACCGAGCTGATGGCGCGCTTCGCCAGGGAGGCGCCGGGCGTCGCGGTCGAATGGACCGCGCCGCGCGAGCCGACCTTGCTCGACATCGCTGAGGGCCTGATCGACGCCGCGATCGTGCCGACCGAGTTGCGCTGGCCGCAGGGCGTCACCGGCGAGAGCGTCGGTGCGCTCCGCTGGCGCTGTTTCGCGCGTGCCAATCATCCTGCATTCCACAAATGGAGCGCCGAGACCTGGGCACGCGCACCGCATCTGATGGTACGGGTCGGCGACGCCGTCGCGAGCCCGGTCGATGTCGCGGCTTCGGCCGCGGGCCTGAAGCGGAGCGTCGCCGGATGGGTGCCGAATTTCTGCGCGGTGGCCCCGATACTCGCCGGCTCCGATCTGCTATCGACCCTGCCGTCGCTGGCGATGAAGGAGGCACTTCGCGCCTATCGGCTGGACAGCATGGAAGTTCCGTTTCCGTTACCGGCGTTGCCGCATGCGATGGTCTGGTGCAGCGGCCGCGGCCGGGATCCCGGGCTGAACTGGCTGCGCGAACGGCTCAAGCCCATCGTCAAGCGCCATTTCGCAGGCTAAGTCGGCGTATGCGTACCGATCTTTTCGACTTCGAGCTGCCACCGGAAAACATCGCGCTGCGGCCGGCGAGCCCGCGCGATTCCGCGCGCATGCTGGTGGTAACGGGCGATCGGCTGCAGGATCGCATCGTCTCCGACCTGCCGGCCTTTCTCGAGCCCGGCGACCAGCTCGTCGTCAACGACACCAAGGTGATCTCGGCGCAGCTCCGCGGCCGCCGCATCGGCCGCGAGACCGAGCCGAAGATCGACGCGACCCTGATCAAGCGGATCGACGGCTCGCGCTGGCAGGCGCTGGTGAGACCTGCGAAGAAGCTCGCGGAAGGCGATCGCATCCGCTTCGGCAATGAGGGCAAGGTCTGCCTGCTCGGCCATCTCGATGCCGAGGTCGAGCACAAGGCCGAGGAAGGCGAGGTGACGCTGTCGTTCTCCTTCCACGGGCCTGCACTGGACCAGGCCATCGCCGATCTCGGCAGCCCGCCATTGCCGCCCTATATCGCGGGAAAACGAGCGCCCGACGACCGCGATCTCAGCGACTACCAGACCATGTTCGCGTCGGAGGAGGGCGCGGTGGCGGCACCCACCGCGGGCCTGCATTTCACGCCGGCGCTGGAGCGCGCACTGGGCGAACGCGGGGTCGGCCTGCAGCGGCTCACGCTGCATGTCGGGGCAGGGACCTTCCTGCCGGTGAAGGCCGACGACACGACCGGACACAGGATGCATTCGGAATGGGGCTGCCTCTCCGAGGCCACCGCCGCCGCGCTGAACGAGGCGCGAAACAAAGGCCGCCGCATCGTCGCGGTCGGTACCACCTCGCTGCGGCTGTTGGAAAGTGCGGCGCGCGAGGACGGCACCATCGCGCCGTTCGAGGGCGAGACCGCGATCTTCATCACGCCCGGCTATCGCTTTCGCGCGGTGGACCTGCTCCTGACGAACTTCCATCTGCCGCGCTCGACGCTGTTCATGCTGGTCTCGGCTTTTTCGGGGCTCAAGACCATGAAGCAGGCTTATGCGCACGCGATTGGCGCGGGTTATCGCTTCTATTCCTACGGCGACGCCTGCCTGTTGTTTCGTGAACAGCTCTAAATCTCATGTCCCGGACGCGGCGCAGCGCTTCACGCTGCGACGCATCCGGGGCACCAAGGTTGCCTCACGCCATCGCCCGCTGCGGCAGCAGCTCCGCGATCTGCACTGCGTTGAGCGCTGCGCCCTTCAGCAACTGATCGGTCGCCACGAACATCGAGACCGAATGGCCGCTTGGATCGCTGAGATCCTGCCGGATGCGGCCGACCAGCACGTCGTCCTGGCCGGAGGCGTCGATCGGCATCGGGAAATAGTTGCCCGTGCGATCGTCTACCAGCCGCACGCCGGGGGCGCCGGTGAGGATGTTGCGGACCCGTGTCTCCGAGATCGGCTTCTCGCATTCGAAGGTTATCGCCTCGCAATGCGCGCGCAGCACCGGCACGCGCACGCAGGTCACGCCGACCGCGATCTTCTCATCCTCGAAGATCTTCCGGGTCTCCCGGATCACCTTGGTTTCCTCGTCATTGTAGCCGGTCTCCGGATCGATCGCCGTGTTGTGGTTGAACAGGTTGAACGCGTAGGGGTGCGGCATCACCTTCGGTGGATAGACCTCGCCGCGCAAATTGGCGCGGGTGGATTCCACCAGTTCCTCCATGGCAGCAGCACCCGCGCCGCTCGCGGCCTGGTAGGTCGCGATGATGACGCGCTTGATGCGGTTCTGCCGGTGGATCGGCCAGAGCGGCACCAGCGCCGTGATCGCCGCGCAATTCGGAACGGCGATGATGCCCTTGTGCTCGCGGATGCGACCCGCATTGATCTCGGGGATCACCAGCGGCACGTTCGGGTCCATGCGGAAGGCCGACGAGTTGTCGACCACGACGGCGCCGGCCTTCACCGCGATCGGGGAGAACGTCCTCGAAATGCCGCTGCCGGCCGAGAACAGCGCGATGTCGACGCCGGCAAAGGAGTCGGCATTGAGCTCCTCGATGGTGATCTCCTGGCCGCGGAAGGAGAGCTTCCGGCCCGCCGACCGCGCGCTCGCAAGCGCCTTCAGCTTGCCCACGCGGAAGCCGCGCCTGTCCATGGTGGCGATGAATTCGCGACCTACGGCGCCGGTCACGCCGGCAATGGCAACAACGGGATCGTCAGTCACTTTGGTCTCCTTGCGTGATGCTTCAGGCAATAAAAAAGCCCCGGACCTTCATCAGGCGGGGCTCGGTTCGGAACTGCGGTCGCTGACTTTTACGCGCGCACGACTCCCGAAGCCCCAAAAGGCTTTCCGGTTTTGGTCGTGGTTTTCGCTGTCGTCATGGCGCGGGAACATATGGGCAGGCCGGGGGCGCGTCAACGGCTTTTGCGGCCCGCTGTTGGCTTAACGAGGTTGCAAGGGATGCAGGGGTTACGCGATAAGCCGTCCATGAGCCCTCCCAACCATTTCGAATTGCTTGCCACCGACGGCGGCGCGCGCAACGGCCGGCTGACCACGCCGCATGGCGTGGTGCGGACGCCTGCCTTCATGCCGGTCGGCACGGCCGGCGCCATGAAGGGGGTGCATTGGCGCGAGGTGCGCGAGGCCGGCGCCGACATCGTGCTCGGCAACACCTATCATCTGATGCTGCGGCCGGGTGCGGAGCGCATCGCCGATCTCGGCGGCTTGCAGAAATTCACCGGCTGGAACGGCCCGATGCTGACGGATTCCGGCGGCTTCCAGGTGATGTCGCTCGCGGACCTGCGCAAGGTCAGCGAGAACGCGGTGACCTTCCGCTCCCACATCGACGGCACCAGGGTGGAGTTGTCACCCGAGCGTTCGATCGAGGTGCAGCGGCTGCTCGGCTCCGACATCGCCATGCAGATGGACGAGTGCGTGCGGCTGCCGGCCGAGCGCGCCGATATCGAGCGGGCGATGCAGCTCTCGCTGCGCTGGGCCGAACGGTCCAAACGCGCGTTCGAGACGGCGCCACCGGGCTATATGCTGTTCGGCATCGCGCAGGGCGGTGACGTGCCGGAACTGCGTCACGCCAGCGCGCGCGGCATCGTCGACATCGGCTTTCACGGCTACGCCATCGGCGGGCTTGCGGTCGGCGAGCCGCAGGCGGTGATGCTCGCGATGATCGAGGAGGTGGCGCCGTATTTGCCGTCCGACCGGCCGCGCTATCTCATGGGCGTCGGCACGCCGGAAGATCTATTGGAGGCGATCCGGCGCGGCATCGACATGTTCGACTGCGTGATGCCGACGCGGAACGGCCGCCACGGCGTCGCCTTCACCCGTCATGGCCAGATCAACCTGCGCAACGCACGCCACGCGGACGATCCGCGTCCGCTGGACGAGACCAGCGAGTGGCCGGCGACGCGCGACACCGCGCGCGCCTACCTGCATCATCTCGTCAAGTCGGGCGAGACGCTGGGCGCGATGCTGCTCTCGGAGATCAACATCGCCTATTACCAGCGCCTGATGCGCGATATCAGCGAAGCAGTCTCGAAGGGGACGTTTGCCGATTTCTGCGAACGCACGAAGGCCAGTTGGGCGCGGGGCGACATTGCGCCCCGATGATGCGCCTAGTTACAGGCGAAACGCTTCAGCGCATGCTTGGTGACAAACCCGTACCCGCAGGTGTCGCAGGTCCAGAGGTAGCTGATGACGTTGTCCGTCAGATAGGCTGACGCTTCCGCAGCCACCATGGAATCGGCGCAGACCGGACAGGTCGGCAGATCGCAGCCGCGCGGATCGGGGGTATGCGTGACGGTCGACTGGACTTCAGCAATTGCTGACATCGTTGACCCTCCCAAGCGTTTCCAGCCTCAAGCTCATACTACAACATTTCCCTTGACGATACCGCAACATAAATACGTTCGTTTTGCGTAATTTGATTCAATTAAAGTTTTGCAACGCAGCGAGTTGTGATTTTGCGCGAGCGTGCTTGCGCGGTGCGGCAAGTTGTCACTAATTACGGAATACCAGCGCTTTTCTCGCTTCGAAGGAGTCTTCCATGGATGCATCGTCTCCCACGAGTGCAGTGCACCGTCCCGGCCGCGGCCGGGTATTCGACTCCATTGTCGATGCGATTGGTGACACGCCGGTCGTTCGCCTGCGCCGATTGCCGCAGGCGCGTGGGGCGAAGGCCACGATCCTCGCCAAGCTCGAATATTTCAATCCGGCGGCAAGCGTGAAAGACCGCATCGGCGCCTCGATGATCACGGCGATGGAAAAGGCCGGGCTGATCAATGCCGACACTGTGCTGATCGAGCCGACCTCGGGCAATACCGGGATTGCGCTCGCCTTTGTCGCGGCTTCGCGCGGCTACCGGATCAAGCTCGTAATGCCGGACTCGATGTCGATCGAGCGGCGCAAGATGCTGGCCTTCCTCGGCGCCGAGCTCGTGCTGACGCCGGCCGCCCAGGGCATGAAAGCCGCGATCGCGACCGCCGAGGAGCTTTTGAAGACCACGCCCAATTCGGTGATGCCGCAGCAATTCAAGAACCTTGCCAATCCCGATATCCACCGTCGCACCACGGCCGAGGAGATCTGGAACGACACCGGCGGCAATATCGATATCTTCGTCGCCGGCGTCGGCACCGGCGGCACCATCACCGGCGTCGGCCAGGTGCTGAAGCCGCGCAAGCCGTCGCTGCGCGTCGTCGCGGTCGAGCCGACGGAAAGCCCCGTGCTGTCGGGCGGGCAGCATTCGCCGCACAAGATCCAGGGCATCGGTGCCGGCTTCGTGCCTGATATCCTCGATCGCTCCGTCATCGACGAGATCGTCAAGGTCGACAGCGCGACCGCGATCGACACCTCACGCGCGCTGGCGCGCCAGGAGGGCATCCCCGGCGGCATTTCCTCCGGTGCTGCGATCGCGGCCGCCATCGAGCTCGGCAAGCGGCCGGAAAACGCCGGCAAGACCATCCTCGCCATCGTGCCGTCGTTCTCCGAGCGCTATCTCTCTACCGTGTTGTTCGAAGGAATCTGAAATGGCCGATCAACCTAGACGCCCGCGGACGCTGAACGACGCCCGCAGTGAAGCTGAAGCAGCGTTCAAGAAGGTCACTGCGAAGGTCGCGCCGGCGCCGCCGAAGCAGAACGTGGTGCCGGGCGCAAAGGAGCAGGTGACGCTCCGCATCGACCAGGACGTGCTTGAGCATTTCAGGGAAGGCGGGCCGGGTTGGCAGGACCGCATCAACGACGCGCTGCGCAAGGCAGCGGGGAAGTAGCGCGCCGGAAAATGGGCGACTGAAAAATGGGTGACTGAAATCAAAAAGCCCGGCCGTGACCGGGCTTTTCGTTTGCTTTCGCGAACCGGTCGGTCAGCGGCGCATCATTCCGCCCATCATGCCGCCGATCATGCCGCCCATGAAGGCGCCGGGGTTGGCACCGCCACCGCCGCCCCCACCACCACCGCCGCCCTGAGAGTGACGGGCGCCACCGCCTCCACCGCCGCTGCTGCGGCGCGGGGAGCCGCCACCGGAATCGTCGGCGGTCTGCGTGGTCGACACGATCTCGGTCAGCAGCGCCTTGTGCTGCAGCTTGTTGAGATAGCCGGTCGAGGGATAGCCGCGCGCGGCCTGCCAGCGCTTGATCACGATGCGGGTATCGTCGTTGAACGCGCCCGTGACCTTGTTGTCGAAGCCGAGCCCGTTGAGACGGCGCTGCACGTCGCGGCGCTGGCCCTTGTCGAGGCCGATCTGGTCCTCGGTGAGCTGGGTGGCGTCGGCCGAGAAGGTGGCGGGATCGACGGCCGCGAGGTTGCGCGTCATGTCCTTGCCGCCAGCGTCCTTGGTGCCGTCCTTCGGCGCGCCGTTGTCGAGCGAGGCGATGCGGGAGAGCGCGAGCGCCTTGAACTGGCCGTTCGGATAGTTGGTCAGGTAGGCGTTGAGCTCTTCCGGCTTGGTGGAGTCCTTGACCGAGCGCCAGAACTCGACTTCGATATCGCTGCCCGGAGCGGGAGCTGCGGCGGGTGCGGCGGCGGCTGGCGTGCCGGCCGCGGGCGTCACGGCGGCGGTCTGCACCTTGGCCGGATTGAGATACACCGCGCCGGTCAGGTTGGTATGGCCCCAGGGCAACTGGCCCTTGTTGGTCTCATCATTGACCTCGGCGCGGACCTCGGTCATCGCCTGCTGGATTTCGAGGCCCGGCTTGGTGATGTGGTTGATCAGCGCTTTGGTGAACGGCGAGTTCTGGCCATCGGTGCCGTCGAGCGCGGTCTGGCCCGGGCCGGTGGCAAACGCGATCAGCGTGCCTTCGCCGGATTTCATTTCGGCAAGGCCCTGGCCGACCGACACGCTGCGGGTCGCGGTCTGCTTGATCTTGGCGGCGAACGGGTTGTCGCGGCAGGCGTCGAGGAACACCAGCTTGACCTTGGCGTCGCCCATGGTCTGGTCGAGCGTCAGGTCGATATTGATGGCGGCGCCGAGCTTGACGTCCATTTCCGATTTGATGTCGGCATCGACCGGCAACAGGTAGTTGGTGCCGGAGATGGCGATGCCGTGACCGGCATAGAAGAATACCGCGACATCGGCGCCTTGCGCCCGCTTGCCGAAGTCGAGCAGCTTCTCGGTCATCTTGTCGCGGGTGAGGTTGGTGCCCTCGACGACCTCGAAACCGACATTGCGAAGGACGCCCGCCATGGCCTTGGCGTCGACCGGCGGATTGGGAAGCTGCGCCACATTCTTGTAGGCGCCATTGCCGACGACAAAGGCCACGCGCTTGTCGGCAAAGGCCAACTCCGCGCTGAACAAGACGCAAAAGAGGGAAGCAAGGAGGGTCAGGTAGCGCATCTGAAATCCCCTGGAATCAAAAAGAACAGGCCGAAACACTTGCGCGTCAGCCTACACGAAAAGCGCCCGTGCTGCGCCACAAAAAAATGAGCCGATGCCCGGGCTGTTGACGGCTTTGCGGCGCCTTGTCTTCCGGGGCGAACGATAATTAGTTCGCCCGTATGCCTTGCGTGATTTAGATCACAAATTCGCGGGACAACCTTGGGCGATCCGGGTTGAGGGCTCAGGTTCCCGCGCGGACGGGAACCGGCGCGTTCGGCTTCAGATTCAAGAGATTGCCGGCCAGGATCAGCGCGGCCCCGAGCACGGTCAGCAGGTCCAGCCGCTCCGCATAGAGCAGCCAGCCGACGGTCGCGGTCAGCGGAACCCGCAGGAAATCCATCGGCACAACGATGCTGGCGTCGGCGTAGCGCATCGCGCTCGCCAGGCAATAGTGTGAGAGCGTGCCGCAGACGGCGATGACGATCAGCCAGCCCCACGCATAGGCCGATGGCCACACCCAGACGTAGAACGTGGGAATAAATCCTGCGAAAAATTGCACCACGGTCATCCAGAAGATCACCGCGAGCGCACTTTCGGTCCGCGTCAGCGACTTCACCAGTGTCATGGAGATTCCAAATCCGACCGCGGCGGCGAGTGCGATCAATTGTCCCGGATTGACCTCGCCGGTCGCGGGACGAACGATCATCACCACACCGATAACGCCGAGCAGGATCGCGATCGCCCGCCAGGCGGTGATGCGCTCGCCCAGAAAGGCCGCAGCCAGGATCGCGGTCCAGATCGGCATCGTGAACTCGATCGCTACCACCTGTCCGATCGGGATCAGGGTCAGCGCGAAGAACCAGCCTAGCTGGGCGCTGTAATGGATCAGGTTGCGCACGATGTGCTGCGCCAGCCGCACGGTTTTCAGCGTCGCAAAGCCGCCATTGCGATAGATGAAGGGGAGAAGCAGGAAGAAGGCGATGACCGAGCGCACCTCGATGAGCTCGAACACGTTCAGCTCGCGCGTCGTCTCGCGTCCCGCCACCACCATCACCATCATCAGCGACAGCCATCCCGCCATCCACAGGGCGGCCATCGTTTTGGAAGGAGCAGGTTGCATCGGTAGATCGCGGGGAGGGGCTGACTTGAGGAGGGGAGGGAAGGCCGGTATCGCCCTCCTTTGGCGAAGTTGCAATGTGCAAATGCAAGGGGGCAGCGATGCTCACGGCCGAAAATCCGGGGTGGGAGTGGCGCTCCGTCGGTGCTACGAAGCCCTGTCATTCCGGGGCGCGAGTGGAACGAGCAAACTGTGGTGCGCAATTGCGCACCTTGGAGTCTCGGGCTTCCGGATCTGGTGCTGGCGCACCATCCCGGAATGACGGTCACGGGAGGAAATAACGATGCGCGTCCTGCAACCGGCCGAATGGTCAAAGCCGCGCGGCTTTTCGCACGGCGTCGAGTTCAACGGCCCCGGCCGCTGGATCGTGCTGGCAGGCCAGACCGGCGGCGACGAGAAGGGCGAATATCCCGCCGAGATGGCCGCGCAAGTCGGTACGGCGCTGAAGCGGATCGTCAAGCTGCTCGCCGAGGCCGGCGCCAAGCCGGAGCATATCGTCCGCCTCACCTGGTATCTGACGAGCCGCAGCGAATACGAGGCGGCAGGTCCCGGCATCGGCGCAGCCTGGAAGGAAACGCTGGGGCGCAACTTCCCGCCCTCGACGCTGCTCTATATCGACGGCCTCGTCGATGTCAGGGCCAAGGTCGAAATCGAAGTCACCGCCTTTATTCCACAAGCCTGAGCAAGAGTAGAAGACATGGCCGACCGCGCGACCACCGCCGATTTCGTCACCGGATTTTCCACCGGCTGGCCCGAGCATGATCCGAGCATCATGGTGTTGTCACTGAACACGCATAAGGGCGTACAGGATTTTGCCTTCACCAAGGAGCAGGCGCTGCTGGTGGCCAAGACCATGACGGAAACCGCCAAGCGCCTTGCCGAGCCGAAGACGGGCTGAAAAGCAAGGAGGCAATCCGGGCTTCGGATTGCCTCCTCTTTGTCTCTTTGGCGTGAGCGCCAAGACCGATATCAAGGCCGTTATTTCGACAGCGAGATCGAAGCCGCGCGGAACTGGTTGTCAGCCCGCATATTGATCGACTGCTTGTTGCCTGCGGTGCGCAGCGAGATGTTGGCGTTGAAGCCGGCCGCGCTGACGACGACTTCGAAATTGCCGCCGCCGCCGCGGCCCTGCAGGGTGCCGCTCACGCCGCGGCCCGCCTCGGTCCAAGTGCCCGTCACCACGCCGGCTTCGTCGGCAACATCGGCGGAGAGCTGGAATTTGTAGGCGTCGCTCGCACAAGTCAGCGTCATGGTCATGTTGGCGCGGGAGACCGCGTAGGACGCGCGGCAGCGGATGCGTTCCTTGGATCCGTCATCGAGGGTGACGACGCCGCCACCGGCCCAATTGCCGGCCATGCCGGCGAACGGGCCCGATTGCGCCTGGCTCGGCGGGGCCGAAAGCGCCGCCACAACGAAAAAGGCGGCTGCCATGAGCAACCGCCGAATCACCAAGAGGGCGTCGTCTAGTTTGTAAAGCTTATTGCCGAGATGCTTGCCATCGGCCGCTGCAGGGTATGCCACCTGATGCCCCATTCCACTTTCCCGATCCGGCTTTGCCGCTCACTTGCCCGTTCGCATATGCACCGTTGATCGAGACCCGTACAAGGCCCTCGGGTCCGATGCTGCCAGAGACGTTCGCCCCATTCGCAGAAATCTTACCTTCGCTGACTGTGAGCGTCGAGCTAGCGGTTGGTTCGCAGCTGCCGCTCTTTGTCACAATAGTGACATTCCAGGTGCCGTCGTACGGCTGCTGGGCAAGGACGGGCGTGACGGTGGCGGCCATGGTCAAAACAAAAAAGGTGGCGATGCGAGTGAGGCGCATGCTTCAAATCCCCGTTATGTGTGTGATGGGCCGGTTTATTTGCGGCAAATGTGTCCAAAATTTGCCGCACCGCAACATCACACATTGTTCCTTTGGTTCCAAACACTTAGGAGTGAGCTTGGTTCCGGCTCCGGAACATTGATTTGTTCCGATTGACAGCTTTTGGCGACTCACGGGCCTCCAAAAGCTAATGCGGCGCCATGGCCGGCGCCTTGGTGGCAAACTGCTCGTCCTGGGGCTCCGCCGGCAGCGATTTGTGGGTCTTTGCGTATTCTATGACCTCGCCAAGCAGCTTCAGGCCGAGTGGAGCGAGCGCCCTTTCCCACAATTCGCGCGCGGTCTCGCCTTTCTTCACGAAGCACCATTCCTGCGCCGCGATCGCCCCGGCATCCATGCGGTCGGCAAGGTGATAGACGGTGCCGCCGGCGATCGGATCGCCTTCCTTGATGGTCCATTCCACCGCCGCCAGGCCGCGATGCCGCGGCAGCAGCGAGGGGTGATAGCCGATGCCGCCGAGCTTCGCGGCGGCCAGCGCGTCCCGGCCAACCCGGGCGTGGCTATGGGCGGTCACGATCAGGTCGGTGCCGGGGGCGATTTCGGAGGCGACGACCAGTTTCGGATCGGCCTGGACCACGACCTCGATGCCGGCCGCCTTCGCCGCCGCTGCCAGCCGGTCATCGCCGTCATGCACGACGACGCGTGCGGTCTCCACGCCGTGCGCCTTGAGCATGTTCAAGGTCGTCACGCCGAAATGACGGGAGCCGACAAGGGTAATCCGCATGACCTTCCTTCCCTGGGCACGGTGATCCGAACGCCGCGTCGATAACACGGCGCGGGCCTCTGTAACCCCGGTTGCTCGAAAGGGGGAAGGTTATCAACAAGGCGGCTGCCGACTGTTCCGGGATGCCAGCGGCGCCCAGCCGGTCAGCGGTCGATCTTGATCAGCCGCAGACGGACGCGCGGCGCGCCCCGCGGCAAAGGCGCTCGTTTGGCCGGGAAAAGAGCCGACTATTCAAGGAAACACCCCGCGGGCCCCCGCCATCGGCCAATCGATGGCAAGCCGGGCCGCGGTGTGCAATGCGAGTGTCTGGTTCGTCAGGCAAAATGCTGCTCTCGCAGCAGCCAGCTATTGATGATGTGCCATTTGTCGCGTCCCCTGGACTGGAAATCCAGCAGCGCCGACTTGTGGTCCTGAAGCTCAAAATAAAATTTCAGCGTCTCCCGGCCGGTGGCGGTGTCGGCTTCGATGGATTGGGTCTGCAGCCACTGCTCCCACTCCCGGGTGATCAGGACTTTCGCTTCTTTCTGTTTCATGTGCCAAGCGGCCCGTTTGCGAGCCCTGTTTGGGCTCTGGTGGTCGCGCTGGTTTTTAGGCGTCGAGGTGGCGACGCACCCGCCGTGCGTCTGTCTCTTCGCCCGTTACTCGCTTGATGCTGCGCTGCCGAGACAGGCGCCGCATCGGAAAAATGCAGTCAACCAAGGGGTTGGTTACCTGCATCGAGGTCTCGGGCTGCCGCCGCGCCAATTCCTTCTTCATCCATTCTGACAGCTACATTTTAAGTGTTTCTGAAAAAAAGCGAGAAGAATATTGTCGCGGTATTCCTCAAAAATGCCGAGCTTCTAGTGCAGGTTGTTCGACCGCCCTTTAGGCTGTGTCGTTCGCGCTCAGGGTGTGTCGTCTGGCCGCCGGTTACCTTTTCTCCGGTAGCGGCCCTGCTTCGCCCTCGAACAGGATTCGCTCCGCGGCGCCCTGCAAATCGTCGCATTGGTCGTTTTTCAGGGTCCACATGAGGGAAGCGAGCCCGATCAGGCCGAGCCCGATGGCAATCGGGATGAGGAAGAAGAAGTCGATCATTCGGCCACTCCCGCAGGGGATGTGTGGATAAATCCGGCCGAGGAGGGGTCGGGAGCGCCCGCCGGCCCGCGGGAGCCAAGGCGCGCCAAGCGCAGGCGCGTCGTTGAGCCCGTCGCCGACCCGCATTCCGCTGGACAGGATTTCGAGCCCGAGTCCCGAGACCTTCGACGCGGCGATCGCCTCGCGCGCGCCGCCGCGCAGGCGGTCGGCAAGATGGAAGGCTGCGATGCTGTGGCCGTCTTTCGACAGCACGACGTTGGCAATGAGCTCGGCGATCGCAATGGTGATGGCGCGGTGCGCGTCGCCGCTTGCGGTCATCCCGCCGACGAAGGTCGGGAAAGCCGTGACGTGCGCCACGCGGCGATGAAGCTGCGATGATCAAGATCCCGATTATAGAGCCTTACGATCGGCGATGGCGATTACGACGATGGATGCTCTCGTTGATCCCTTTGTTTTCGTGCGAAATTGAAAGCGGTGCACCGAAAGGTCACACGGCGAGGAAATTTGCGCGCGGGCGATCACTTCACGCGAAAGTTTTGGTAACTAGTGTGGGGTAGGGATCGGCCATCCCGCTCGCCTTTGCGCCGGCGGTTTTCCATTATGAGGCAAGGCACATGGAACCCGCGATCAAGAGGATCGTCGACACTTATCTGCGGCTGAAAAATCGCCGGGCGATCGAGGACCTGCTGATGCATCGCCGCCGGCTGTCGATCGATCTGAAGGGGCGGAAGGGCTATGATTTCAGCCGGCCGATCGCGCAGATCGACGAAGAGATCGGGATCATCGTGGCTGCGCTCGACAAGCTCGAACCGCTCGACCAGTCGATGGCCACGCGCAGCCTGATGATGAATTTTGCCGCGTCTTGAGGCCCTGCAGGCTGCGAAGACGCTTCCTTAAGTCGTTGAAGGCTATAAGGATAGGCCGCAGCCGCCGATGCGGCCAGACAGTCGGAGGCGGCGCCCGACACCTTCCCGTGGGCGAACCATTACTCCGGCTGTCTGTCTGCGGTTCTTCCGGCAGCCGGATACCTGCCCGGACCTGCCGATCCCCTCCGGATACCGATTGAATCCAAAGGATTTCCGCCCCTCGCAAACGGGCAGCGGGGCCGAGGCTTGCAGGTTTTTTCGGGTGGTGGTCGCGTCTATTGCGCGCGATACGCCTCTACTGCATGGACCAGGAAAATGGCGGCGCTCATCAGGCCGAGCAGGGTCGTTGCTTCAAACATGGAACTAACTCACTCACTCGGGGTGCTAATTCAGGGTGCTGAAATCCAGGCCGAAATGGGCGACGGCAAGGGAAACGGTGATTCCGACGAGGCTCCATAGCAAGACGACGCCAAAACCAGTGGCGCCGATATGGGCCTCGCGGACGGTGGTTTGAACGAGTGTGGTCATGGTTGGTCTCCCCTGAGATCAGCGGTTGCGACGCATCTCTTCCAAGCGGGCCCTGCAATATTCGCGATAGAGCAGGTTAAGGATTGCCGACATGGTCTGCCTCCTCATCCATCGATGAGGGCAGGCTAGGGGCGCGGCGTTTCGGCCCGATTTCGAACCGGGGGGAAAAGTGTTTCGCGGGGACGGAGTTTGGTTTCATCCGGAACCGGGCCGAGCAATTGGCCTCCCGGAAAACGCTGCAAGGACAACGGGCCTTGACTCCTCTCGCCCGGAAACCTTTGTCCCGGAGGGCGTTGGTTTACCAGCGAACGGGATCGGCGTGGCAGGCGACACGAATGCAGCAACTTCATTGCCCCCATTGCAGGGAGCGCGTGTTTTTCGAGCAAGGCCAGTGCTCGAACTGTGGTCGGCGCCTCGTTTTTGCCCCGGAGGGGCTGAGCTTCCGGACCCTGGAGGGTGCGGTCCCCTGTGCCAACCGGACGCTGATCGGATGCAATTGGTCGGCGCAGGGCGGCGCGGCCTATTGCCTGTCCTGCGGCCTCACCCGCACCATCCCGAATCTGGGCCCGCCGCAAAACCTCCTGTTATGGCGGCGCGTCGAACAGGCGAAGCGGCGGCTGGTCTACGATCTGTACCGCCTCAAGCTGCCGCTTGCGGACGACGGCGGGGCGCGGGTTTCCTTCGACATCCTTTCGGAGGAGACGAGCGAGGCGCCCGTCATGACGGGCCATCTCGACGGATTGATCACGCTCGGTCTTTCAGAAGCCGACGACGCCGTGCGCGAAGCCCGGCGTAACGCCTTCCGCGAGCCCTATCGGACGCTGCTCGGACACTTCCGCCATGAGGTCGGGCACTTCTATTGGGACGTTCTCGTCAACGACACCAATCTGCAGAAACCGTTCCGGCTGATCTTCGGCGACGAGCGGCAGAGCTACGAGGCGATGCTGCAGAAATACTACGCACGGACCGATCGGTCCTACGACCGCCAGGGCTTCATCAGCGAGTACGCCACATCGCACCCGTGGGAGGACTGGGCGGAGACCTTCGCCCATTTCCTGCACATCGTCTCGACGCTGGATACAGCGTCATCGTTGCCGCTCTCGCTCGATGAGCGCGCGCGCCAGACGCTGGTCGATCCCTATCTGGAAAAGGATTTCGAGGCGCTGCTGTCGTCCTGGACGCCGGTGTCCTACACGATGAACGAGCTGAACCGTTCGATGGGGCTGGGCGATGCCTATCCCTTCGAACTCTCCCGTGCGGTGCGGGGAAAGCTCCATTTTGTGCACATGGTGATCTTGAATTTTCGGGACCGCGTGAGCGGGCGAGCGAACGCGGATGCATTTATAATGGAGCGAGGCGTCGCCGGGCTCTAAAGCGCGATGAGATTAGGTTGAATCGTCATCGCGCTTCAGCTCTTTGTTTGAGCATGATCTTTTCGGAAAACCGCTACACACTTTTCCGGATCATGCTCTAGCTCCGCTCGTTATCGCGTTGGAGCTTACGGCCAGGCGTGTTGCGTGATCGCAACGCCACCCTTCTTTCGAAGCGCGACACCCATTTGATGCTGCACTTCGGTCACGTCTTGGCCTAAATTGAATTCCACCGGGGCTGGGGTATACTTTTCAATCAATTTTTCCCGGACGGGTCGCTAGCGAGCAGCGGCCCGTTTTTGTTTGCGAGATCAGAGGCGCGGCGCGCCGCCGGCATCATCAAACCAACTCCAATTGGCGAGCGCTACTCCGGCGCATGAATCCCGGAAGCGTTTGAGCGAACTGGAGAGTTGCGCGGCCAATCGATCGCCATGAATTGCAAGCGGCGACTTTCATCGCTCAACTTCTGAAAATTGCTCATTGCAGAAAGCTCAGCGAACGAAGTTGGGGGTGGGCCGCCGCACTGGGGCAACTCGTTCGGCGGCCCGTGCCTGCCAATTGAAATTTGACCGTTGGAAGTGGGGCGTTCGGCCAACTTGGCAGGCGAGACAGCATCGTCTGCGCGCGATCGCTCCTGCAATGAAAGCCTGAACTTAACCTAAGCGTTAAAGGTTACTGGCCGCCGCACCCTGACGATGATACCGGTGCGCGACGTTGGCAGATGAGTTTCGTCATGGCCGCGGTTCGTCGAAACATTCGTCCGCTACAAAAACAATGTTCGCTCGACGCTTGCCAGAAGACCTGCACTATCGAAAACCGGCAAATCGTTCTTCGAAATGGACCTGCAACGCCAACTTGAAAGGGCGATGGCGTCGAACAGGTCGCCGACAAGTTTGCGTGGATTGCTACGTCACCAAATCGCCCAACTCACTCAGCGTTGCTATGATGAGAAGCAGCAGATGAGGGTTTGAATGTCCTACGGGTCGAGAACCTACCTCACGATGGCGGTCGGCGGACTTGTTCTGGGTACGCTCTTGCTGTTGAGCACGATCTTGTTCAGGGGGATCAGCGCCCGTGAGGGCATGCTCGATACAACTAGCGCAACAGCTTTACTTCAGCGGTGAGCGTTCTGAAGGAGCGAAGTGCGGCGACAAGCGGCTGGGAGCAAAGGAAGTGGGCCAAGCGATTTCAATTTTATTGATAGCGTTGGGATTGAGCCTAACGGGCTACCTTGGCCTTGAGGCTTGGCGTTCTTCTGAGGACAACTCGCATACGGCAATCGGTACCGCGTTGCCGTCGAGGTGACACCAGGGCGCAACAGTCCCATCTGAATCAATTGCTGCAGGGCAGTCCGCGCTACCGTGTTTTTACGGATGCGCTTAGTCTGGGCGATGCGAAACTTATTTTGCTCGCGCGCCATGGACTACCGATGGCTTTATTTGAGCGAAAGACATTTTTTCTTTCTGAGATCGTGATTGCGATAGCGATCAACGTCGTCGCGGCCGTTCTTGTCTATTACGCGACCCTCTTGTGGACGCTTTACAAACTCTAGCTCGTCGTCGAGCGTTTCGGTCGCTGCCGATGGGCGACACGAACTGGATCCACGGCAACTGCATTCGAGCGTAAGAGATCGATGCGAGCAGCGCGCCGAGTAACCTTAATTTTCCCTTTCAATTGCAGATAAAATTTTATCGATTATCCTGATGACAGTTGAGCGGCCTGACGAACCGCTCGATGAGAGGCAGTAGAGAACGGCGCGCACCTTTAGGGCCTCGCTGACCAGCGACTGCACCGGCTGGAGCCGGACATTGTTAGGCGAGCCGTCCGGCGGCGCTCGGACGGCACGTCAACCCTTCTGAACAGCTTGATTGATTGTTGGAGTGACGCCGCGCATTTCGCGCGGTGCTCGGGCTCGTATATTGGGATCGCCAGAATGGCGTTGGCACATTGCCTGATCACGGCCGGTGCATTGCTGCTAGTTGCCGGCTTCGCAGGATTTGCTCTTCAAAGAAACGCGCTGCACTCGACTGCGCGGATCTAAACCAACACTAAAAATTCCACTGGGGAAAGCCGTGCTCGACCGGTCGATCTGGCTGGTCGCCGGCTTTCGATCCAGCCCATCCGAACGGCCGCACCGCCGCGCGGCCCGACAGCCGAGCACCTCGCCTTCAACCTACCCCAAGGCGAAACGTGCTCGGCTGTTCATTATGACAAAGTCTCGGTGGTACCTCACAAGCCGGTGGTGCCGCTTTCTGCGGTCTTTCTTGTTTATTGGCCGTCCAGCGGTGGTTCCTGTTTGGAGATCGGAACTTTAGGAGCCGAGCTCCGTTTTGAGATTTGGTTTGTCCTAAGTCGATCCGGAGTTGTCATGGACAAGGTGGAGCGCTTCTTCGTCGGCGTGACCGTCGCGGGATTCATGGGACTCTTCGCCACAATAGGTTGGATGTTGTCCTACTGAGCTGGCGCAGCCGCCTTACAAAGCAACGTCGTATAGTCGCTGCAGGCGCTCGGTGATGATTTCGAAAAAGCTTTCCAGCTCGGCCTTGTTGCGGACAGGGCCGGCAGCGGCCCCAAATGTCAGCATTGCTTTCCAGGGGATCCCATAGACCGTCACCCTGACCCCCCGCTGCGGACAGCCGTCAACATTGCTCAAGTCTGCGAGGATCATCGCGGCCAGTTCCTGGGCCGTTTTTGGTTCCTTGATGTGCTTCGGGACTTCCATCGTTAGCGCTTTGGTTTCACTTTCCAGGCTTGCCGCTTTTGCGGGCTTACCGACCGGCACGTCGGCGGCGTCGATATTGCCCTTTTTGCTGATCATATCAGACCGTGTCGGCCGCCGACATCAACGCATGTTTCATCGTCAGCCTCCTCGCGGGATTCCGCGGGCGCCCGTCCTTAAAGTGCACTTGTGCACCGATCTCGCCGCGCTCGGATGCTAGACGACTTTGGCCTGGCCGCGATGGTGACAGCCGGCCACTGCTGAACCTCGCCTTGTCGCGCAAATGCGGCGGGGTTTTTTTCGCCAGGTCGATACGAGGCTGTGAGATTGCCTCGTGGGCAGGTGTAGAGACCAGGTTGCGCCCGCTCGTGGGGCACAAGAAAAGGCCGCCATTTGCGACGGCCCAAGTTTAGGGAGAAATGCCGTGCAGAACGGCAACCACAACCTAAGGTGATTCGTTCGCCGAAGGTGTGTTGCAATTCCCACAATGGCAGATCGAACACCGCCTCTGAGGACGTGGCTATGGATGCAAGATCGTGACGACCGCGGCCTGCGAGGAGGACGAGGGTTGAAAGTTTTAGCCGCCGGCGTCTCATGGCGCTGGCGGTCCACTCGATGGTCGATGGCCGTCGGCCCCTCCATAAGGACTAGTCCGAGATCGCCAAGGACATAAGTGCACTTGTTCACCGATCTTGCCGCCCTCGGATGCTACAAGATTCACGCTCGGCATTCCCCACCATGGCCTGCCGGGCCTACTACTGAGCGACCTGGCCTCGTCGCGCAAATGCGGCGGGGATTTTTTACTGCCACGACGCGAAGCTGACGGCATGTCGGCCGGTCGGCGCAGGCGTTTCCCCTATTCGTGGTGCGCGGCACAGCGCCTCCGGGCGCGGACGTCGTGGGCCGCCTTCGCTCAAGTTTCGCCGCTATCCATACCCGGAGACTTTTAGAACGGCGCCGATCAGAGCGAAAGGCGCTCCCCGCCCGGCGCGGCGCCCATGCGCGATCCTTCACCTCCACGAACCTCCGTTTCACGTTGGTAAGGCGAAGCTTGCCGGCATAATGCTGCTGAGGGCGCGGAGCCGCCGCGCGGCAATCTCGTCCTGCCTGATCTGCTTTTTCCTCTTCGAGGTATGCGCGCATGTCTTCGACGATGCGGCGCGCGACCGCTAATTCGATCGGCTTGCTGGGCATAGAGCGAAGACGGCGTTACAGATCGCGCCAGATCTCCGCCGGCGAGAGAAGCCGCGTTCGCGCAACGGAATCATTTGGCTCGGCAGGTTGGATGTCTTGGTGGTGGCGACCAAAGCCGGCCTGTTGGAGCGTGCGTTCCTTACGTTCGAACCTGGCCAGTTCGTCCTCGACATCCCGGGCGAAATGTTCGCGCGGTGTCTTTGCAATTCCGTTTTCTCTAACCATGGTACGCAACTCCCTGAAAACAGGAATATTATTGCAATATGCGGGCAGGCGCTACGGCTGTGACCCATGTCCTGGGCGCGTTCCGTTACCTAGGTATCCGGACTGGACACGCTGGCCGGCGCTCCCAACCGGGACGATCCTCTCACCGCTCGACAGCGACGTGGCAAGATCACGCCCCCGAAGCCCACCATCAAAACGCCGCCCCATGAACCGGACACGAGCGGTGAATATATGCGAACGCCAGCGGCCGCTCGCCATGTGAAACTCGGCGGGGAATATTGGGAAGCCGCGCGCTACCCGCGGTGACGGCTCCGGTCCTGCCTTTATCAAACTCGAACGCGCCGTGATCTATCGGAACTCCGATCTCGATGCATGCCCCGAATATAGGGGGCTCGGCCCTACAGCCAATCCTTGACGGTCTGACCACAGGCCCGAATGCGAGGTTTCCAGATGAAGCCACGCGGGCAGGGAAGACGCGCGCGTGTCGTTACAGGGCATTCGTTCCATATCCTGGCTCCTGTGCCCCAGCCATCGACCGCGCACGCGCCAGAAACCGTAGAGTGGCACCCCGGACCACAACCGTCTGCGGCGGTAGCTGGTCCGATGCTGGAAAGGGTAACCGCGAACAAAATTGTCAACGTTCTCATGCGCTGCTCCTCCAGACCCCCCGCCGGATCAGTATAGCGCATCGTACAGCGTTTGCGGGCCTGTCGTCGCGGCGAAATGCGGGAAAAGCGGCGCTGGCCAAGGAAGTCTACGTCGGGCTGCAGTGATGGTCGCGGCAATAGATCCGCAGGCCGCGAACGCCGGAGGCGCGGCCAGGAGAAAAGCCGCAGCTTCTGCCCCATTGGTCGACGTGGATCGGTACGCCAGCACGACGGCCGATCGTGCCGACCGGCACGTCACCGTAGAATACGCGCCAGGCCTCGTTGCGGGCGCATGGGATGCGGCGGCGGGTGAGGGGTGGCATGGGCCCAAATGATTCCGCGGGCCGAAATGTCAGAGCAAATTATCAATCCCTTGGGGCGCGGAACGGCGGCAAGCTACTGCGCGTCGTGGATCGGAAGATTGCCAGTCTAACGCTGTTCCCGATGATCTTTGTCCAGATCATGGCCATCGGTTTTTGCGGGCCCTCGCCCGACGCCTGGCGGAAATAAACGCCCTGATAGCGTAGCCAACCAACGCCCCGGCGAGAAAAATAACCGCCACCAATTGCAAGTCCATGAGACGCGACCCCGCTGATGACGAAGATCGAGCGCTGAAGCTTCTTAACCGCAGCGTCTCGGGGCGCTGGCGGGCACCCCATGTGGCTACGAAGATCGTCGAATAAGAAACTGATCCAGCCTCTTGCCCGCTTTGAGTTGAGTAGCCAACCACCGCGGCTGTTTGCCACGACCCGACCAGGTTTCACTGGGATTCTTCGGGTTGCGATATTTTGGAAGCACTTTTGGATATGCCCGGCGCTTTTGTTTGGATATCAAGAGTTCCGGATCAATCTTCCTTAGACGCTCCTCAAGGATCGCTTTTTCTGCGGTGATTTTGCGGCTTAGCTCAGCCACTACTCCCTCGTGGAGCGTCCACAACTCATCGAGGGACATTTCACTCAGTCGGTTGATGTCCATCTTCGACTTCCAGTGTTAAGCACGCGAAGCCTACGCTCGTTCAATACACGGCGCCTTTTGTCATGTAGTTAATTCACTGGTTTAAAGTAGTGACCGGTCTTAAATGATTATCGTTTTTCTGAAAAAGGCGGCTCGGTACCTCAGTGATATTTCGCCGTGTTTAATTCCTTAGGCAAAGTCTGCCGGGTCAGGGCTTTCTGTGCTTGGCATACTTGCTCTCGCAGAGTGTTCAATTCCCTGAGTTGTACTGCGAGGGTCTCAGCGCTCGTAATTATAAATTCGATCCTCTCCTCACTAGTCATTTTAGCCTCCAGCGTACGCACTTTCACCCACAAGACTATCCCCGTCGGTGCTCCAAACAAATGAACTTAAGATTGGGCGGACGATTATCGGGTTCCCGAGCGCCCCCCTTGGAACCTCAAACAAGACAACTCGTTCCTGCGTTTGTTTGAGCGCGGTCGTGCGTGGAAGCTTTCTCATAGAAGCATCCCCTACTTCAGTGCGCTGGTCTTAAGGTAAGACAAGCCCGGCGCTGAAAAGGTTCAGGATCGGCGGCAGCAACTAACGTCGCACCGGTAGCGAAACTGCTAAAGCGCGATGAGATTAGGTTAAATCGTCATCGCGCTTTGGCTCTTTGTTTGAGCATGATCTTTTCGGAAAACCGCTACACACTTTTCCGGATCATGCTCTATCGCCTGGCTACGCATGCCAGAAGGCTGAGGCGATAAACAACAACAGGCCCGCCGGTTTGCCCGGCTGGGCCTGTTTTTGTGCGGACAATCGCTAGGGCAGTAAGGCTTCCTTCAAGTTTTTCCGGAAAACTCTGCTGGCCAGCGCGGACCCTGTTCGGAGGTCTGCAATGATCCGCTTTCAAACTCAAACGACCAAGTTGCCAACCCCCTCGGCGGTGGGAAGGCGAGGTCGGATTAATAACGCCGCATTTGTGGCATCCGTAGCGCTAGTTGCGCAGATACTTTCTGCATGCTCCAATCTTCCGACAACCAGCGCCGCAGCGCAGTACCCGGACTTGAACGACCCGACACCAACGGCGGCTGCAGTGCACGCAGATGAATTGGCACAGCTAAAAGCTGAGCTGGTCCGGATTAGGGACGACCACGAGCGCGCCGCGGCTCGGCAGCAGCACGCCGTTAGGCCGGTGTCGGCAGCGCTTGATCAAACCAACCCCGGTGTCGAGCTCGAGCCGGGAGTATTTTTTCTGACGGCGCCGTGAATGCAATTTCTTAAAGAAGCTGACGTCTCATCCACGCCGGCATTGGATCGAGCGGCGTTCGGTAGAGTTCATTGTTGTCGCTGTCGGTGACCCGAACAGCGCACCCCTGTGTCTTTAACGCTGGCTGTACCTTGCAAAGTTCAGTTGCAAGTTGCTCGGCGCGATCGGATGCGACGTCCAGACCTTCCAGGATCAAGCCGCCCTGGTTTCTGCATTCCTCACCGATCACGAGATCAAAACTGTAGTACGGCATTCAAAGATCCCCAGTTCCCCAAAACCCAGCAGCGTCAAATATTACGACGAGTTCGAGTGGTTCCCTCAACGCAACTCGGGGTACGCAATTGCTGTTTTCGCAATGTGTTGCATTTCGGCTGTGACAAGCCATCGCTGGCGGCTGGGCGGTAACCGGACCTCAACTCACGTCGACTATCGCGCTCCGCGGCGACGCAAACGTCAAGCGAACCCGCCGGCATAGATCACCCGGCGGGCTTTCTATTTCCACGCGCATTGTCCGGCACTGTTGCATGCGCGCTATAGCGGTTCGTCCACATTGTTGCCATGATTGATCCAAGCCGTCAGGACCACCAGCGGCGACTAGGCGAAGGCCCGGTACACCTCCGGCTGGGGGCATGTGCCGGGCCGCCAGTCGTTCGTCGCCGCTTTTGTGGACGCGGTGCGTTAATGCGGAACACGAGAACGCTGCACGGGGCTTCGCTCCCGCGTCCCTCTCCAACGACAAAAATCAAATTAAGGGCTGTCTGGATGGCCGCAGCAAATGGGCCGACACCAGCCGCGAATTGGCCGATAGTTACCATGTTCGCAGGCAAGCGTACCGTCAGGCATTCGCGCAGCAGGATAGGATTTGCCATAGCCTACGGGCTGATTGCGTGTGTAGTTCCAACCGAGACTTTGCGGCCGCAGCCTGTCGTAGAAGCCTTCGGGTGCGCCATAATTATAGTAGCCACCGAGCGGATAATAGTAGTAGCCGCTGGGTGAATAGTATTGCGCTGAGGCTGAGCTGACTTGGCCGACGACCGCTGCAATGCAAAGAACGGCCGCAACGATAAGTTTCATCACGGTTCCTCCCGAAAGGATTACGACCGATCTTACACAGATGAATGCGAACAAAACCAGTGCGGGTTTCGGGCCCGCGCTTCTAGATCACCTTCTCGGGGCCGGGGCCCATTTGATGACGGCGAGCGCGCCGAGCAGAGCACTTGCGGCAACAGCAGCAACAATGCACGCGACGCCCTCATCGGAACGTGTGCAGCATGATTCCGCGCGCCGCGTGTGTCGATGTTTCCTTCTCGCGAGGGGCTGCCCGGCCGTGGCAATGGATTTGCCCACACAGTGCCGACACGTCGCCTTTTTGCCTTTTGCAGTATTCCCAGTAAGCTATTGATTTTGTTGGTGAGCGCGGAGGGACTCGAACCCTCGACCCCATGATTAAAAGTCACGTGCTCTACCGCCTGAGCTACGCGCTCACTTCGTCGATTAAACATGTCCCGTCCGTCAAACGCCGCGTGCCGCCTGTTCGCTTGAGCGGCGGGGCGGGCATTGGAGGGATCATGCTCCAGACGGCGCTGTGTAGGGGGTGGGCCGGTGCCGGTCAATAGCGACGGCGCTCATCAACGCGGCGATGGGCCCTGGATTCCGGTTGCTGCACAGGCCGTTAGCTGTGTTTCTTCGAGTCTTGCGGCGATCGGCGCGCGCTAACCTGCTTCGCGGTGAATCTCGGAGGCAACCGGCTGCGGCGGGCTTGCCCCCGACGGCAGCCCCACCGGGCGGATGCCGATCAGCTCGGCGGTGCGAATGGCGGTGCTGCGCCAGAACTCGAAGGAATTGATCCGCGAGCTCTCGAGGATCGCGATCGCCACCGCCGACAGGAACGGCAGGCTTTCCAGCACCAGCACGAAGGCGAAGATGTAGATCTCGCGGATCTGCTTGACGTTGTTGGTCACGACCAGCACGGCGGCGCCGGCGAGCAGCAGCACGCCGATCACGGCTTCCCAGAACGCCTGGAACTCGATCGACATCCGCGTGAGCCCGCCCTTGGAGGTGCGGGCAAAGGGCAGGTGCTCGGTGATCAGGCCCTGGGCGACCGCGCGCGACACCGTCCACTGAACGCTCATCGCGGCGACCATGGCCGTGAGCGTCTGGCCCCATTTCACCGCCACCCGCAGGCGGTACATCGCAATGAAGTGCACCAGCGACACCACGAAGGAAGCGATGATCGGCAGCGTGAGGATCTTGTCGGGGATCGCAATGTCGGCAAACGCCACGATGGGCACCCAGATCAGGTTCAGGATCGCCACCACTACGCCGAGGGTTTCGGCGCCGAGCCAGTTCAGCCAGCCCAGCGAGAATTCGCGCTTCTGCTCGCGCGACAGCCGGCTCGCGCCGGGCAGGAAGCGCCGCCAGTGCTTTTTCACGATCTGGAAGCCGCCATAGGCCCAGCGATTGCGCTGCTTGCGGAACGCCTCGTAGGTGTCCGGCAACAGCCCGCGACCGTAGCGGTGGCTGGTGTAGTGCGTGAGCCAGCCATGCTCGATGATGGCAAGGCCGAGGTCGGTGTCTTCGCAGATGGTGTCCGACGACCAGCCGCCAACCATGTCCATGGCCGCACGCCGCATCAGGCACATCGTGCCGTGCACGATGATGGCGTTCGCCTCGTTGCGCTGGACCATGCCGATGTCGAAGAAGCCGGCATATTCGCCGTTCATCATGTAGTGCATCAGCGAGCGGTCTTCGTCGCGATGTTCCTGCGGCGCCTGCACGATGCCGACGCGCGGATCGGCGAAGACGGGAACGAGGTCCTTCAGCCAGTCGGGATCGACCATATAGTCGGCGTCGAGGATGCCGATGATCTCGGCATCCGCCGCGGTGCGCTCCATGGCGATCCGCAGCGCGCCGGCCTTGAAACCCTTCACCTTCTCGGCGTTGATGAACTTGAAGCGCTCGCCGAGCATACGGCAGTGATCCTGGATCGGCTGCCAGAACACCGGGTCCGGCGTGTTGTTGATGATCACGACGCATTCGAAATTCGGGTAATCGAGCCGCGACACCGCGTCCAGCGTCTGCTTCAGCATGTCGACCGGCTCGTAATAGGCCGGGATATGGATCGACACCTTGGGGAAAGTGATGTTCTCGCCGATCGTGGCCGGCGCGAGCGTTGCGCCCTTGACGATCAGGCGTCGCGGTGCGTGGCCGAAGGCGACGGCTGCGATCTCCTCGATCCGCGCCATCGCGATGAGGACAAGGGGAACGAGGAGGATCACGCCCAGCGTGAGGGCGAAAGCCGATCCGAACATGAAGTAATGGCCGTCCCAATATGCGAAGACGGTCGCGGCCCAGGCGCCGACACCGTTGGCAGCCGCGGATAATAGCAGCGCCTGCATCACCGTCGGTTCGGCGAGCCGCAGGATCGGCAGCGACATCAGGATGCCTACCAGGAGCGCGATGGTGGCAAGCTTCCAATAGTCCGGGTTGGTGATCGGCCCGGTCCACGAGAATTTCGGCTCGCGCGCGGCAGTCAGCATGCCCCAATAAGGACCAACGCCGCCTTCGAAGTATTTCCAGGGCTGGTCGATGGCTTCGACGATATTGTACTCCATGCCGATGGCTTCGGCGCGGACCACGAAGTTGCGCAGCACCGAGGCCTGCTGGAATGTACCGGGATCGGCGTTACCGAGATTGTAGCCCGCGCTCGGCCAGCCGAATTCCGCGATCATGATGCGCTTGCCGGGAAACTGGTTGCGCAGAAGCTGGTAACGGTCGACGGCCTGGTCCACCGCCTGACTCGAGGCGAAGTTTTCCCAGTAGGGAAGAACGTGTGCGGCGATGAAATCGACGTTGGAAGCGAGTGCCGAATGGTCCCGCCAGATGTTCCAGATTTCGCCCGTTGTTACCGGAACATTGACCGACTTCTTGACCCGCTGGATGACCTTTATGAGCCGGTAGACGTTGTTTTCCGCAATCGCCCATTTCTCCGCTTCGACCCTCTTGTCCTCGGGTTGTGCTTTCGCATCCTCAAGCCGCTGACTTTCCTCGCGCAGTATTCGCGCGGTTTCCGCGGGTTCGATGCCAATGTCGGGTAGCGGCCCAAGGTTCTCGAGCGGAATCTGCTCGCCGCGGTAGATGGTTTCGTTGCCGACGACGATGCCGATGACGTTGCTGTTGCGCCGCGCGAGGTTGATGGCGGCTTCGATCTCGCGATTGTTGCGGTTGCCGTCCTTGTCGATCCAGGCGCCGACCGTGACCTTCATGCCGAGCTCGGCGGCGATGCCCGGCACCAATTGGTTGCCTTCCGTCGAGGAGTAAAGGCGGATCGCTTTCGTGATCGTGGAGAGCTTCTTCAGATCGGTCCGAATCTTCTCGGAGTCGGCGGCGACATCACTGACCGTGTGGCCCGGCTCGAACGGTGCGTAGGAGGCGCTCGGCAGGATGCCGCGGAAGTCAGGGGCCTGCTGCTTTTCCTGGAATAGGCCCCAAAGTGCCGCATGGGTGGCGGTAACGAACAACACAACAGCGACGATGGCGCGCATCGCGAAGACCTGACGGGGCGTGATTGGCGCAAGCGAACCTGTCCCCTAGGTTCGACCGACACGGCGGCAGCCAAAACATAGTACTGCCACGACATTTCACAACTGGAATGACGCGATGGCGTTTTAAGGGCGCGTACCTTGCTGGCCGATGAACGAAGCCGGATGCTCCGGCTTCGCCGTCAGGTTATTTCGCCGCAGGCGAGGCGCTCGGCGCCGGGGAAGCGGCAGGCGCGGGCGTGGCGCCCGGGGCGGCAGGTGCGGCGGACCCGGAGGTGGCGGTGGCTGCGGCCGCCGCCGTCTGCGGCTGGGCGCCCGGGTTGATCCAGCAGGCATGAATGCGAACGTCCAGGCTCCGCGGCACCTTGTCGTCGATCTGGCCGCCGAACCGGGTCAGGCAGCGGAACGCCGCCTGGACATGTCCGCCCGGGCAGCCGAAGCGGTCGTAGAGGTCGAGATGGCGGAAGGCGGTGTCGAGGTCGTCCACCCACATCAGGCGGACCACGCGCCGGCCGAGCCAGACACATTCGGGGTTGCCGGCCGGGCCGCCGATGACCTGGGCGGCTTCGGCGAATTCGGCGGTCTTGCGCTCATTTTCCTTGGCCGCGGCCGCGTCCTGGGCGGCCTGCCCACCCTTGCCCTGGTCCTGGGCGTGGTTGTCGCCGCTCTGGGCAAAGACGCTTCCGGAACCTAGCAGGAGAACGATCGCGGGGACTGCGAGATGGCGCAGGAACCTGTTCGTAAGTGGAAGCACGCCTCGACGCATAAATTCCCCGATTTGTTACCTAAAGTCCCCGCGGTCGCTCGCGGCTGTGTTGGTGATGCCGAGCAAATGGGTCCCCAATGCGGCGAACAGTCTAGCCGGAATCCCATGACTGGTATTTAGGATTTTGTCCAGCAAAGTCACAACTTTATCGCTCCGTGGTGCAGGCAGGCGCGTGTCCCGTCTGCGCCAAGGGCTGTGACGGAGCTTGCGATCTTGGGCCCGCCTCAGCTTTAGCGAAAGCGGCAAGCTATCGCGGGGGATAGGCGCTGCCGCGTTTTTGGCGGGCCTCTTGGCAGAGAGCGGGCGAGGCGCTAATCGACGGGTCCCGCCGCAAAGGATGGAACCGATTTCTTATCGCACGCCGCTGGCGCTTCTTCCGATTTCGCTGTTGGCCATTGCTGGCGTGTGGTGGTGGTTGGCCACGCCGATCACGCTTGCGCGTGCGCCGATCGATCCCGCGGAAAAGCTTCTCTGCGTATCCTACGCGCCGTTCCGCGGCGCGCAGACGCCGCTCGATCCGTCCACTCAGGTTCCGGCCGGGCAGATCGAGCAGGACATGGCGCAGCTTGCGAAAATCTCGGAATGCGTTCGCACCTATTCCATCGAGAACGGCCTTGACCAGGTGCCGGCGATCGCGGGCAAGGCCGGCCTGAAGGTCATGCAGGGCATCTGGCTCGGCAGCAACCGCGCCAGGAACTTTGCGCAGATCTCGACAGCGATCCGGCTCGTCAAGGAGAATCCCGGCGTCATTACGTCGCTTGTCGTCGGCAACGAAGTGCTGCTGCGCGGCGAGATGACGACCACCGATCTCGCCGCCATCATTCGTTCGGTGAAAGCCCAGGTCACGGTGCCCGTCACCTATGCGGATGTCTGGGAATTCTGGCTGCGTTACCGCGAAATCTACGACGCGGTTGATTTCATCACCATTCACATCCTGCCTTATTGGGAAGACTTCCCGATCCGCGCGAAATACGCGGCCGCCCATGTCAATGCGATCCGCCAGCGCATGGCGGTGACGTTTCCCGGCAAGGAAATCCTGATCGGCGAGACCGGCTGGCCGAGTGAGGGGCGGATGCGCGAGGGCGCGCTGCCGTCGCGAACCAACCAGGCTCGCGTGGTCTCGGAGATTCTCTCGCTCGCCAAGTTGGAAAACTTCCGCGTCAACCTGATCGAGGCCTATGACCAGCCCTGGAAGCGCCAGCTCGAAGGCACCGTCGGCGGCTATTGGGGCCTTTATGATTCGCTCTATCGCGCGCTGAAATATCCGCCCGGGGATGCCATCAGCAATTTCCCCTTGTGGAAATGGCAGATGGGCGCCGGCATGGCGTTCTCTATCATCGTGTTCGTCTCGGCCTGGCTCACGACCCGGCGGCGGCCCTGGACGCCGCTGCTTTCGTCATGGATCGGGGTCGCCCTGTGCGCGACTTCGGCGGGCAGCCTGCTCGGCATCGCCGCCGACAAGATGTATTACGAGAGTTATGGCGTCGGCGGCTGGCTGCAGTGGGGCGCGTTGCTCGCGGCCGCACTCCTGTCATCGGTGCTCGGCGCCAATGCGCTGGTCTCCGGGCGTTCGCTGCCGACGTTTCTCGAGATGTTCGGCCCGCGCGGCGACAGCCCGCGGCTCGCGCTGTCGATGTGGTGTCTCGGCGCGGCGCTGGTCGCGACCGTGCTGGTCGGCGGCGAAACCGCGCTCGGCTTCGTGTTCGACCCGCGCTACCGCGATTTTCCCTTTGCGAGCTTCACCATGGCGGTGGTGCCGTTCGCCTGCCTGCAGCTGAACCGGCCGCAAGTGGGCCGGCGTCCGATCGCGGAGGCGGTGTTTGCGGGACTATTGGCGGGCTCGGCGATCTACACCGGTGTGAACGAGGGCCGCGACAACTGGCAGTCGCTCTGGACCTGCGCCGGCTTTCTGTTGCTGGCGCTTACGCTGTGGCGGGCGCGGGCCGCGCAAAGCCCAAAATAAACAGCCCGATCGCAAGTCCCGACAGCACGATGTTGTAGAGCACGATGCCGAGGCAGGCGGCGATCAGTCCGCCGGTCAGCAGCACGATCGACGGACGGATAAAGTTCAGCGCCGCGATGACGAGCGCCACCGTACCGAACACCGAGTTCTTGAACAGGACGGTCGCAAGCGCGCGCGCCTTGCATGAAATAGTCTGCAGCCCGGCGTCGCAGGCGAGCGCCACGGTCGAGAACTCGACCACGAGATAGCGGACATAAAGCGCGTAGCCGAGGGTCACAAAACCCACGACCATCAGCCATTGCACCTGATAGGGGGTAAGCCGGAACGGTTTCTTGGTCATGGCCGCGACTATGCTTGCGAATGCGGGCGCGGACAAGGCCCGCGCCCGCATGTCGCTTGAGAGTAAGCGTTCAAGTCGTTGTTCCGGCTACATCATCAGCGCTTGCTGCCGAACAGGGACGAGAAGGTCGAAGGCTTCTCGGGCGCGGGAGCCGGCTCGTCTCTCTTGGAGTGTTTTGGCGAATAGCGCCGGTACGACTGCCTGGTTTGGGACGGCGGCTTGGCGCCTGCGGCCGGCGGCGTCTCGTCGGCGGTCACGGCAAGCCGCTGGCCGTCGAACACCGTCGTCTCGCAGCTCCGCTTGCTTTCGACCAGGGTAGCACAAATCTTGGCGGCTTCAGCCGCGTCGTTCAGCGGGCCTGCGGCAAGACGCAACTGCATGCCGAGCCCGGTATTGCTTTCGCGCAGCACCATGATCGGCCGCAGCTCCGCGAGCTCCGCATTGTTCGACTTCAACAGCCCGCGCCATAGCGCGCGCAACCCGCCGATCGAATTGGCGCCGCCGAGCTCGACCGCGAACTCCGTGCGCTGGATGGTGGCGTTGGCCGCGTCGGTGCTTGCGACGGGTTTGTCCTGATCCTTTGGGAGGTCCTTGGCCTTGTCCTTCGCATCCGTCGCAGTCGTGGTGGCAGCTTCCTGCACGGGCGCGGGAGCCGGCGGTGTCGCGGGGGCAGCATTGGCCGTCTTCGCCGTCTCCTTCGCAGCCGGTTCGACCAGCTTTGGCGCGGCGGGATCTGGAGGCCCCATGATCGATTTGGCGGCACCAAGCGCTGCAGCGGGGGCGGGGGCCGCTGACGTCTGCGGGATCGCGCCCAGCGGCACGGCCGGCTTGCTCGAAGGAATTTGCGGCAGCGAAGCAGCCGCAGCGGGATCGGGCTTGACCGCTTCCGCGCGTGGCTTCTCGGGCGCCGGCGCGGGAGCTGCTGCGGTCGTCACCGGCGCAGCCGCGGCGCCGCGGCCTGGCTTTGCGCGGGACCAGGTTGTGGCGGCGGGTCGGAGGCTGCCGATGGCGCCATCATGGTTGCGGGCGGGGGCGCCACGCTCGGCGGCGGTTTTGGCGGCCCGGCAGCCGCGACATTCTGCCTTGCGATGGCGCCGGTCACCGAATCCACCCCCTGCTCGACGACGGTGACGCGGGCAAACAGCCGGTCGCGGTCGCTGTTCAGGGTATCGATGGCGGAGGCAAGACGGCGCGTCTCGTTCTGGCTCTCTTTCGCCAGCGACTGGATCTGCTGCGCCTGGCGCGCGAGATCGACGGCCGCGACCTGCTCGCGGCGCCATCCGAGCTGCGATTGATTGGCGACGACCGCGAGCACCACGGCGCCGACGGCGGTCACGCCCCAACTGCCGATCCGCCACAGCGAACGGCGGTCGAACTCGTTCTCCTCGGCGAAAAGCCCGGACAGTATTCCGCCGGTGTTTTCAGCCTCGTAGGCGCCGGCCGACTGGTCGGTATGCTTTGCCACGTTTTGCTTGAAGCCCCTGGAACCCTAGCGAATCACAGGGAAACATTATCAGGAATTGCGCCGCGAACCTGAATCTCGGGCGTTTGCGGGGAGCAGAAAAGGCTTTATGACGGCGCCGGACTGAATTTTAGGCGGCCGCCCAAGGAGTCGGATGAACGCTCGTTCCAGTTTGACTGTCGTGCTCGCGGCCGGCGAGGGGACGCGCATGCGTTCCTCGCTGCCCAAGGTGCTGCATCCCGTGGCCGGCCAGCCGCTGCTGGCGCACGTGCTCCACGCCGCGCCCCATGACAAAGGCTCGCGCCTCGCCGTGGTGATCGGGCCCGACCACCAGGCGGTGGCCGACGAGGTGCGCCGCCTCCGCCCCGATGCGGAGATCTTTGTCCAACGCGAGCGGCTGGGCACGGCGCATGCGGTGCTGGCGGCGCGCGCGGCGATCGAGCGCGGCGCCGACGATCTCCTGGTCGCCTTCGGCGACACGCCGCTGATATCGGCCGAGACCTTCGGGCGGATGCGCGCGCCGCTGAAAACGGGCGCGGCGCTCACGGTTCTCGGCTTTCACGCCGCCGATCCGACCGGTTACGGCCGGCTCCTGAGGCAGGGCGACCGGCTGGTCGCGATCCGCGAACAGGCCGACGCCAGCGCGGAAGAGCGCAAGGTCACGTTGTGCAACGCCGGGGTGATGGCGCTCGACGGCCGCCGCGCCCTGAAAATTCTCGACCGGATCGGCAATGCGAACAGCAAGGGCGAATATTATCTGGTCGATGCCGTCACTATTGTCAGGGATTTGGGACTGGAGGCCGTTGTGATCGAAACCAGCGAAGATGAAGTGCGCGGCATCAACACCAAGGCGCAGCTCGCCGAAGCCGAAAGCGTCATGCAGGCGCGGCTGCGCAAAAATGCGATGGAGGCCGGCGTGACGCTGATCGCGCCGGAGACGGTCTTTCTCGCCGCCGACACCCAATTCGGCAAGGACGTCACGATCGAGCCATTCGTGGTGATCGGCCCCGGCGTGATCATCGCGGACGGCGCGGTGATCCATTCCTTCTCGCACATTCTCCAGTCCTCGATTGGCAGGAACGCATCTGTCGGTCCCTTTGCTCGGATGCGGCCGGGCACCGTGCTCGGCGACGGCGCAAAGATCGGCAATTTCGTGGAGACCAAGGCCTCGACGCTGGAGGCCGGCGTCAAGGTCAACCATCTCTCCTATATCGGCGATACCGAGGTCGGCGCCAACACCAACATCGGCGCCGGCACCATCACCTGCAATTACGACGGCTTCGGCAAGCACAAGACCATCATCGGCAAGGGCGCGTTCGTCGGTACCAATTCCTCGCTGGTGGCGCCGGTCAAGATCGGCGACGGCGCCTATATCGGCTCGGGCTCCGTGATCACGCGCGATGTGCCCGATGATGCGATGGCGCTCGAGCGCAGCCCGCAAAGCATCCGCGAGGGCGGTGCGAGCCGCTATCGCAAGGCAAAGACGCGCGGCAAGAAGCCGAAGGCGTGATCGTGGTCCAGGGCGGAATGCGCCGTCTACCCGCTAGTCCTCGTCGTCGGCGAACTCGGAGAACATGGCGCGCGTCAGACGCCAGCCGCGCGGCTTGACGTGGTGAGCGGTTTCGTTCGGCGCGTGCCTGGTCACGATCGGCGCACTCTCCTTTGCAACCCGGGGCGGCGGCCAGTGGGCGAGATGCGTAGCCTTGGTCTCGCTCGGCGCCACATACATGAAGGTGACGCCCTTCGGATCCGGTCGGTTTCGCTTGCCGTTCATGATTGCAATCTCCGGAGACAAGCCTTTGCCGAAAGCGTTGACGGCGGGTTAAGAGGGCGCCTCCGGATAATCACGGAGGACGAGGGGGCGAATGGACCGATTTGCCCGACGAGGCAAATCGATTTGATCGATTTGCATCGAGTTCGCGCGGACCGACATACCAAAACGCACCAGAACACATGCGCCAAAAAACTGATTTGCGAACCGGTTCAATTCGATCGGGGAGTTAAGGCCCCGCGCGGGAAATATCGTGATTCCGGTTTTCAGAAATATATGATTGTGTTCGCTCGTCCCGTGCTCACCAGAGGAGGGGCTTATCCTGCGCCCCTTGTTTTCGGGACTTGTATACGCAAGCCTCGGGCGTTATCTGCCGCGAGGGCGTGCTGGCGCAATCGTTAAGCTTTCGGTTTAACCCTGTCGCAATCGGCAATAATTATTGAGTATCTGGCCACCAGCGAATTTCGTTAAGAAGGCCGCGGGCGTTCGAGAATCTTCTTGAATTTGGGGGATTGATCCGCATGTGCGGGATTATCGGCATTTTGGGTCGCGGTCCGGTCGCCGAGCAATTGGTCGATTCACTGAAGCGGCTGGAATATCGCGGCTACGACTCCGCGGGCGTCGCGACACTGGAAGGCGATACGCTCGAGCGGCGGCGCGCCGAAGGCAAGCTGAATAATCTGGAAGCACGGCTGCGCGAGGATCCGCTCACCGGCTTCACCGGCATCGGGCACACCCGCTGGGCCACGCACGGCAAGCCGAACGAGAGCAACGCCCATCCGCACGCGACCGAGAATGTCGCAGTCGTTCACAACGGCATCATCGAGAATTTCCGCGAGCTCCGCACTGAACTGGAAAAGCAGGGCGCCAAGTTCACATCCGAGACCGACACCGAGGTGGTGGCGCATCTCGTCAACTCCTATCTGCTCAAGGGCTTCTCGCCGCAGGAAGCCGTGAAGGCCTCGCTGCCGCGGCTTCGCGGCGCATTCGCGCTCGCCTTCCTGTTCAGGGGCCATGAGGATCTCCTGATCGGCGCGCGCAAGGGCTCGCCGCTCGCGATCGGCCATGGCGACGGCGAGATGTATCTCGGCTCGGATGCGATCGCGCTCGCGCCGTTCACCGACATGATCAGCTATCTCGAGGATGGTGATTGGGTGGTGCTGACCCGCGAGGTCGGCGTGATCTACGACTTGAACGGAGCGGTCGTGAACCGCGACGTGCTGAAGTCCGGCGCGTCGGCCTTCCTGGTCGACAAGGCGAATTATCGCCACTTCATGGCCAAGGAGATCCACGAGCAGCCGGAAGTGGTCGGCCACACGCTGGCGCGCTACGTCGATATGGCGAGGGAGCGCGTCAATCTGCCGATCAAGCTGCCGTTCGACTTCAGCAACATCCAGCGCATCTCGATCACGGCTTGCGGCACGGCGAGCTATGCCGGCTACGTCGCGAAATACTGGTTCGAGCGGTTCTCGCGCATTCCGGTCGAGGTCGACGTCGCCTCCGAATTCCGCTACCGCGAGGCGCCCTTGCGCAAGGGCGATCTCGCCATCTTTATCTCGCAGTCCGGCGAGACCGCCGACACGCTGGCCGCGCTGCGTTACGCCAAGGCGGAAGGCGCGCACACGCTCTCCGTGGTCAACGTGCCGACCTCGACCATTGCCCGCGAAAGCGAGACCTTGCTGCCCACGCTCGCCGGTCCCGAGATCGGCGTCGCCTCGACCAAGGCATTCACCTGCCAGCTCATGGTCCTGGCGGCGCTTTCGGTCGCGGCCGGCAAGGCATGCGGTAAATTGTCCGACGACGACGAGGTCAAGCTGGTGCATGGGCTGATCGAGATCCCGCGGCTGATGGCGGCGGCGCTCGCCACCGAGCCGCAGATCGAGAAGCTGGCGCGCGAGCTGGCGAAAAGTCGCGACGTGCTCTATCTCGGCCGCGGCACCTCGTTCCCGCTGGCGCTCGAGGGCGCGCTGAAGCTGAAGGAAATCTCCTACATCCACGCCGAAGGCTATGCCGCGGGCGAGCTCAAGCACGGACCGATTGCGCTGATCGACGAAAATACGCCGGTGGTCGTGATCGCGCCGCACGACCGCATTTTCGAGAAAACCGTCTCAAACATGCAGGAAGTCGCCGCGCGCGGCGGCAATATCATCCTGATGACCGACGCGAAGGGGGAGGCGGAGGCCAGCATGGAATCGCTGGTGACGATCGTGCTGCCAGACATGGCGGCGACCTTCACGCCCATGGTCTACGCCATTCCTGTCCAACTTTTGGCCTATCACACCGCCGTGGTGATGGGCACCGACGTCGATCAGCCGCGCAATCTCGCGAAATCCGTGACGGTCGAATAAGGGTGATGGCCGAATAGGCAGGCGAGGGGCTTGCGCGGCGCCCCGGACTCTTCAAAAATCTGCTAGAATACTTAGCTGATGTTTTGAACCCGTCTGGAACCAGCATGGACCCCCGCGACAATACCTCCCCGCCCGAGGCGCCTCCGGCCGAAAGTCCGCCGGAGCCCCATCACGGGATCATGGCGCGGTTCCGGAACTATTTTCTGACTGGCCTGGTCGTCGCCGGCCCCGTCGCGATTACGCTCTATCTGACCTGGTGGTTCGTGACCTGGGTCGACGGTCTGGTGCGGCCGTTCGTGCCCGTCGCCTATCGTCCCGAAACCTATCTGCCGTTCGGGCTGCCGGGTTCCGGACTGATCGTCGCCGTGGTCGCCCTGACGCTTTTGGGCTTCCTCACCGCCAACCTGATCGGCCGCACGCTGGTCGACCTCGGTGAAAGCCTGCTCGGGCGAATTCCCGCGGTGCGCGCCATCTACCGCGGCCTGAAGCAGGTGTTCGAGACGCTGTTCTCGGGCCAGGGCTCGAGCTTCCGCCGCGTCGGCCTCGTCGAGTTTCCTTCGCCCGGCATGTGGTCGATCGTGCTGATCTCGCAGGCGCCGAGCGCCGATGTCGCCAACAGCCTGCCGGGCCAGGAAGACCACATCTCGGTGTTCCTGCCCTGCGCGCCGAACCCGACCACCGGCTTCTTCTTCTATGTGCCGAAGAGCAAGATCATCGAAGTCGACATGAGCACCGAGGATGCCGCGACGCTGATCATGTCCTGCGGCGTGGTGCAGCCGGGCGCCAACTCCGACCCGCAGAAGAAGGCGGCGGCGCTCGCGGACATGGCGAACGCCGCGCGCATCGCCAATTCATCGCTGCAGGTCGAGCCGGCGAAGGTGGAATGAGTGCAGCGCTGCGGCCTCCACGACCGTCATTGCAAGTAGCGAAGCGACGAAGCAATCCATTCCTGTTGCGCGGTGAAATGGACTGCTTCGCGGAGCCTGTCATCGGGCCGCGCTTCGCGCGGACCCGTTGGCTCGCGATGACGAAGGTCATCCCGCGCCGATCAACGGGATCGCTTCATCGCGCTCGAACAAATAGAGCAGGCAGCGCAGCGCCTCGCCGCGCTCGCCCGCAAGTCTTGGATTTTCCCTCATGATCCGCAGCGCCTCGTCGCGCGCCTGGGTAATGAGCTGGCCATGCACGTCCGATCGCGCGATGCGATAGCCGGGCAGGCCGCTCTGGCGGATGCCGAGCACGTCGCCTTCGCCGCGGAGTTTCAGGTCCTCCTCCGCGATCCGGAAACCGTCGGTGGTCTCGCGGATCACCTTGAGCCGCGCCTTGGACATTTCGCCGAGCGGCTCGTGGTAGAGCAGCAGGCAGGTCGAGGCCTCCGTGCCGCGGCCGATCCGGCCGCGCAACTGGTGCAGTTGCGCAAGCCCAAAGCGCTCCGCGTTCTCGATCACCATGATGGTCGCGGCGGGAACGTCGACGCCGACCTCGACCACGGTGGTCGCAACCAGAAGCTGGATTTCGTGGGCGGCGAACGCCGTCATCACGCGGTCCTTCTCGGTGCCCTTCATCTGGCCGTGGACGAGCCCGACCTTGTCGCCGAAACGCTTTTGCAGACTCTCGAAGCGCTTGGTCGCGTTGGTGAGATGATCGGTCCCCTCGGCCTCGCTTTCCTCGACCAGCGGGCAGATCCAGTAGACCAGCTTGCCGGAGGAAAGCGCACGCCCGACGGCGTCCATCACGTCTTCCAGCCGGCTGTCGGGGACGGCGCGGGTGTCGATCGGCTGGCGGCCCGCCGGTTTTTCCCGCAGTTCGGAGATGTCCATGTCGCCGAAATAGGTCAAAACCAGCGTGCGGGGGATAGGCGTGGCGCTCAGCACCAGCACGTCGACCGCTTCGCCCTTGGAGGTCAGCGCCAGCCGCTCGCGCACGCCGAAGCGATGCTGCTCGTCGACGACGGCAAGCGCGAGCGCCTTGAACACGACGTCGTCCTGGATCAGCGCATGCGTGCCGACCAACAGATCGATCGCGCCGGCCTCGAGCTGCGCCAACAACTCGCGCCGTTCCTTGCCCTTCTCGCGGCCCGTGAGGATCGCGACCTTCATGCCGGCCCGCTCGGCGAGTGGCGCAATGGTCTTGATGTGCTGGCGCGCCAAAATTTCGGTCGGCGCCATCAGCGCGGCCTGCTTGCCGGCCTCTGCGACAGCCGCGGCCGCAAGCAGGGCCACCACCGTCTTGCCGGAGCCGACGTCGCCCTGCAGCAGCCGCAGCATGCGCACCGGCTGCTTGAGATCATCGGCGATCGCGGCGGCTGCCTGCCGCTGCGAGGCCGTGAGTGCATATGGCAGCGCGTCGATGATCTTCTTGCGGAGACTGCCGTCGCCGGCATGGCGGTTGCCGGCGGGGCGTCGCAATTGGGCCCGGATCAGCGCCAGCGCCAGTTGACCGGCGAGCAGTTCGTCGAAGGCAAGGCGCGACCAGAACGGGCCATCGGGCAGGATGTCGGTCAGCTCGAGGGGCTGGTGAACGCGATTGAGCGCCTCCCGGATCGGCGGGAAATGGCAGCGGCGGATTACGTCCGGGCTGATCCATTCCGGCAGTTCCGGCAGTTTCGCGAGCGCCTGCGCGATCGCCCGCTTCAGCGACCCCAGCGCGAGTCCCTCGGTGAGGGGATAGACGGGATCGATGCCGGACAGTTTCGAGAACGCGGCCTCGTCCACCACGCGATCGGGATGCACGATCTGCGGGATGCCGTCATACATCTGCAAGGCGCCGGAGACGAAGCGTTTGGCTCCGACCGGCAGCAGCTTCTCGACATAACCCGCCTGGGCGCGGAAATAGGTCAGCACCACGTCGCCGGTGTCGTCGCTGGCATAGACGAGGTACGGCGCACGGCGATTGTGCGGCGGAGGTGGCCGGTGCCGGTCGACCGTCACCTCCAGCGTGACCAGGGTCCCAGGCGCGGCGTCGCGGATTTTCGGCCGTGCCCGGCGGTCGATCACCTGGCTCGGCAGATGCAGCAGCAGATCGACCAGCCGCGGCGTCTCATCCCGGCCGAGCAGGTAGCGCAAGAGCTTGTCCTGCTTGGGACCAACGCCGGGAAGGCCCGTGACCGGCGAAAACAGCGGATTGAGGAGAGCAGGGCGCATCAAACCTCTCGTCGCATTCCACCTATCCTTCAAAAGACAGGAGATTGGCGGGTCAAGCCCGGCAAGAACAGCACAGTTGATAACTTGCTTGTCAAACAGGGCTGACATCGCGGCCGGCGATCGCTATATCCAGCCCGCCCGGCACGTCCGGGCTTTTGGCGTTGGACTGGATGTTTGGAAATGACTGGATCGACCAGGTCGAGCCACGGACTGGACGACCGCCGCAAGCGGCTGTTGTTTCGCTGCTGGCACCGCGGCACCCGCGAGATGGATTTGATCCTCGGCCGCTTTGCGGATGCCGAGATCGCGACGCTTGCCGACGGCGAATTGGGGGAGCTTGAGCGCCTGATCGAACTGCCCGATCCCGATCTTTATGCGGCGCTGACCGGCGACAAGCCGCTCGCGCCGGAATTCTCGGGCCCGCTGTTCGAGCGTATCAAGGCACTTCGCGCCGTGGACCGGGACGCATGAAACCGCAAGTCAAATCGCCGGCCGAATTGCTGGCGCCCGGCCGCGCGCTGACGCTCGCCAATGTCGCCGAGGGCGCCGAAGGGCTCGTTACTTCGGATTTGGCGCGCGCGATCGCCGCGCGGCCCAAGAAGCCGGCGATCAGCCTCGCCGTGATCTGTCGCGACGGGCCGCGCATGCAGCAATTGGCGCGCGCGCTGGAATTCTTTGCGCCCGATCTGCCGGTGCTGCAGTTCCCGGCGTGGGACTGCCAGCCCTACGACCGCGTCTCGCCCCATGGCGGCATTCTGGCGCAGCGGCTGACTACGCTGGCACGGCTGTCGCGGCTGACCGGCAGCGAAAAGCCGTTGATCGTGCTGACCACGGTCAATGCGATCGTGCAGCGCGTGCCGGCGCGCGATGCGGTCGCGGCCCAAGCCCTCTCGGTCGCGCCCGGCCACGTCGTGCCGATGGATTCCATCATCGCCTGGCTCGGGCACAACGGCTACACGCGTTCCTCGACCGTGCGCGAGCCCGGCGAATATGCCGTGCGCGGCGGCATTCTCGATCTCTTTCCGGCCGGGCTCGACCAGCCTGTTCGTTTCGATTTCTTCGGCGATTCCCTGGAAACGATCCGCTCCTTCGATGCCGAGACCCAGCGCACGCTGCTCGACATGCGCTCGCTCGACCTGGTGCCGATCTCGGAATTCCAGTTGGTCACCGAAACCATCCGCCGTTTCCGCATGGGCTATGTCGCCGAGTTCGGCGCGCCAACTCCCGACGACCAGCTCTATGAGGCCGTCACCGAAGGCCGCCGCCATCCCGGCATGGAACATTGGCTGCCGCTGTTCCAGGAGCGGATGGACACGCTGTTCGACTATCTCGGCGATGCGCCGGTCGCGATTGAGCCGCAGGGCGAGGACGCCGCACGGGAGCGCTTCAAGCAGATTGCCGACTATTACGAGGCGCGGCGCGAGGCACTGGAGCATCCCGGCGGCGGCGCGGTCTACAAGCCCTTGCCGCCCGTTCGGCTTTATCTGACCGAAGACGAATGGAAGACGCGGCTCGGCGAGGGCGCGCTGGCGCGGTTCACGCCGTTTGCGGTTCCCGAGGATGCCGGCGTATTCGATGCCGGCGCGCGGCAGGGCCGCAATTTCGCTCCGGAGCGCAACGACGGCGATGTCAACGTGTTCGAGGCTGTTGTCGCGCATATCCATGCGTTGCAGGCCCAGCGCAAGAAAGTCGTGGTGACGCTGTGGAGCGAAGGCTCGCGCGACCGCATGCGCAGCATGCTGAGCGACCATAAGCTCGCGAATCTCACCAGCGTCAATTCCTGGCGCACGGTGCAGGCAACCCCGCGCAACGAGGCGATGCTCGCCGTGCTCGGCATGGAGGCCGGCTTCGAGACCGATGGCGTCGCCGTCATCAGCGAGCAGGACATTCTGGGTGACCGCCTGGTGCGGCCGCGCAAGGCGAACCGCAAGCTTGAGAACTTCATTTCGGAGGTGACGAGCCTCGCCTCGGGCGATCTCGTGGTCCATGTCGAGCACGGCATCGGCCGCTTCATCGGTTTGCAGACCCTCGAAGTGTCCGGCGCGCCGCATGACTGCCTCGAGCTGCATTATGCCGCCGAGACCAAATTGTTCCTGCCGGTCGAGAACATCGAGCTGTTGTCGCGCTACGGCTCCGACAGCGCCAATGTAGAGCTCGATCGGCTTGGCGGCACCGGCTGGCAGACGCGCAAGGCCAAGCTGAAGAATCGCATCCGCGAGATCGCCGGCGAGCTGATCAAGATCGCCGCCGAACGGATGCTGCACGAGGCGCCGAAGCTGCCGGTGCAGGCCGGCATCTATGACGAGTTCTGCGCGCGCTTCCCCTATGAGGAAACCGAGGACCAGCTGACCGCAATCCAGTCGACGCTGAAGGACCTCGAGCTTGGCCGTCCCATGGATCGCCTGATCTGCGGCGATGTCGGCTTCGGCAAGACCGAGGTGGCGCTGCGCGCCGCCTTTGCGGTCGCGCTCGACGGCAAGCAGGTGGCGGTCGTGGTGCCGACCACCTTGCTCGCGCGCCAGCACACCACGACCTTCGCTGAGCGCTTCAAGGGATTTCCGGTGAAGGTGGCGCAGGCCTCGCGCCTGATCGCGAGCAAGGAGCTGACCCAGGTCAAGAAGGGGCTTACCGACGGCTCGATCGACATCGTGGTCGGTACCCATGCGCTGCTTGGCAAGGCGATCAAGTTCCGGGACCTTGGCCTCTTGATCGTCGACGAGGAGCAGCATTTCGGCGTCAGTCACAAGGAGCGCCTGAAGCAGCTTCGCGCGGAAGTGCATGTGCTGACGCTGAGCGCCACGCCGATCCCGCGCACGCTGCAACTGGCGCTGACGGGCGTGCGCGAGCTCTCGATCATCGCTTCGCCCCCGGTCGACCGGCTCGCGGTGCGCACCTTCGTCGCTCCGCACGATCCCCTGATGATCCGCGAAGCGCTGCTGCGCGAGCGCTATCGCGGCGGTCAGGCCTTCTATGTCGTGCCGCGGATCGAGGACCTCGCCGGCGTGAAGGATTTCCTCGACAAGAACGTGCCGGAGATGAAGGTCGCGGTCGCGCATGGCCAGATGCCGCCGACCGCGATCGAGGACATCATCTCGGCCTTCTATGACGGCAAATACGACATCCTGCTCTCGACCACGATCATCGAGTCCGGTCTCGACATCCCCAACGCCAACACGCTGATCGTGCACCGTGCCGACATGTTCGGCCTCGCGCAGCTCTATCAGCTCCGCGGGCGGGTCGGCCGCTCGAAGCTCCGGGCCTATGCGCTGTTCACGCTGCCGTCGCAGCAGAAGATCACGGCGCAGGCCGAAAAGCGTCTGACCGTGCTGCAGTCGCTGGAGACGCTGGGCGCCGGATTCCAGCTTGCTTCACACGACCTCGACATCCGCGGCGCCGGCAATCTGCTGGGCGAGGAGCAGTCGGGTCACATCAAGGAAGTCGGTTTCGAGCTGTACCAGTCGATGCTGGAAGAGGCGATCGTCAACCTCAAGGCCGGCGTCGTCGAGCCCGCTGCCGACCGCTGGTCGCCGCAGATCACCATCGGCATGCCCGTGCTGATCCCGGAGGACTATGTCGCGGATCTTTCGGTACGGCTGTCGCTGTACCGCCGGCTTGCCGATCTCGATACCGACGAGGAGATCGACAATTTCGCGGCCGAATTGCGCGACCGCTTTGGCGTGCTGCCGGATGAGGTGCGCTATCTCTTCAAGGTCGCGGCGATCAAGGCCTATTGCCGCCGCGCCAATGTCGAGAAGGTCGATGCCGGACCAAAGGGCGCGGTGATCGCCTTCCGAGAGAACCGCTTTGCGCATCCCGACCGTCTGGTGTTTTTCATCAGGCAGCACGGCCAGGCGGCGAAGGTGCGGCCTGACATGAAGGTCGTGTTCTTCCAGGACTGGGAGACGCCGGAAGAGCGGCTCGCCGGCACCACCGAAATCTTGCGCCAGCTCGCCAACCTCGCCGAGAACAAGAAGGCGGCATGACAAAAACGGCCGCCGGCATGGCTGCCGACGGCCGTTCTCAGGCGTTGACGAAAGGAGTTATTTCGACGGGTATTTGAATTCCGGCGCAGCCTTCAACGCTTCCTTGGTGGTGTTCATCGAGGCCAGCCATTTGTCGTTCTTCTGGTCGTAGCGGACATTGACCGAAGACGGCGACACCGCGACATAGTGCTCGCCCATGCCGAGGAAGCCGCCGACCGAAAGGATCAGCGCGTCGACTTCATGGTTCTTGATCGCAAGATCCGTGATCTCGCCGACCGTCTCGTCCTTCTGGTTGGTGACGTTGAGACCCTTGAGCTTCGACGAGAACATCTCGTCCTTCGAAACCGTCGAGAATTTTGCCTCGGCCGGCGCGGTGCCGGTCGTGGTGGTCTTGGCGTTTTCGGCGAACACGGGGCTTGCGAGAATCGCAAGCGACGCGGCAACCAATGCAATTTTCTTCATCTTTTGTCCTCCAGTGAAAGCTTCGTGGCTCGTCAATGCAAGCGCGGAACGATTGTTCCTGGAGCGGATTGGAAATGCGTCAGGACGCGGCGCGCTGTGCGTCGTCGCAGAGCCGCGCCAGCAGCGATTTCGCCGAATCCTGCGGCAGCAGGCTCGCAACGGTGACGGAAGGCTCCGAACGCGCACTGCGCTGGCCGCTCGCGGTGTGGCGCATCACCGCGGAGAGCCGGCGCGCGATTCCGAGGCCGTTGCGCAGGTCGGTATTGGCGAACACCACGATCACGGAGCCGTCGCTTTGCACGGCGCCGAAATCCGTCTGCCGCATCAACCGGCTGATGATCCGCGCGCCATCGAGCTGCGCACGGGGATTGTCCGGTTTCAAAGCTGAAGCGCGCGACCGAGAGCCCGCCGCCGTCCGCGAGCGTCTGGCGCACCGCGTTCGGAAAATCGCGGTCGAACGTTGCTTTCGAAAGCAGGCCGGTTTGCGGATCGAGCAGCCCTTCGGCGTCGACGGCGCGCAAGGTGCGGCCGAGGCGGGCCTCGAACGCATGCTGACGGATCAGCGGCAGCGCATTTGCGGCGATGGCCGCGGGCTCGCCCATGATGATTTCGAGATTGGGCAGTTCGTAGCTGGGAGCGAGGTCGCCCGTTGTGAGCGCCACCGGCAGCTTGCGGAAGCGCGTGTCTTCCGACAACACGGTGAGGAACGCGTGGACCACGCGCGTGGTAAACCCTTCGCCGAGCACGATGCCGTCGATATCGCGGGTGTTGAGGTGGTTGGCGGCGGCCTCTATCGAGAAGGCGCCGACGACGCCGAGACGTTCGCCGAGTGCAACGGAGAGTGCCGGATAGGCGCCGCCACGGCCGATCAGAAGAACGGTCGCTTCCCGCGCCGGATCGGTCTCGGGCAGGCGCGTGATCGGCTCCTCGCTGAGGCGGCGCAGCACCGTCATGTGCAATGAGCGGACCCGCAGCGCCGCGTTCAGGCGCGCGATCAGGCGGTCGAACTTGCCGCCGTGGGGCGAAAACGGAATGGCGTTGTCGGGAAGCAAACTCTCGGGCTCGACCGCGATCAGGGGAAGATAAGGCTTGCGCGCCGCGATCAGTCTGGCCAGCGCCTCGAATGTCGCGTGGTCGGCGCCTTGCATGTCCGCGAGCACCGCGGAAGGCTGCACCTGCGCCACGGCTTTCGCCGCGTCGGCAAAGGCGACCTCGATCACCGGAAACAGCTCCGCGTCGTCCAACGCTGTCGCAAAGGAAGGCCGCCCGGCATTGGAGACGACGAGGAGCGGGCCTTGCTGGGACATTCTTCAACTCGGGGTACTGAGAAGCGCTGGAGTTGAAGAACCTAAATCGGCCGGCTTAATGCGCCGTCAACGAGCCGCGATCAGGCGCCAGGCGGCGGCGAACGATCCCGAAAGGCCTCTACCATCAACGGGTTGAGGCCAAGTTCTGAGAGCGCTTCCCGGGCGCGGGCATTGTCCTGGGCTCGCCCTGCCAGGCGATGGCCGCTGAGGCGGTCGGGCAAGGCCGTGAGCAGCGCACCCTGGCCGAGGCGGCGCCCCCATTCCTGCAAGTCCGACGAGAGGAAGCGGTAGCCACCGACCCCCAGGATGCCGTTGGGCGGCGCGGTGATCGCAATCGCGCCGGTCGAACGATCAAGCCGCGCGGCATATTCGGTATCGACATAGTCGCGCGGCGGCTGCGCGATCAGGGAGTCGCTGGGCGGCGGCGGAGGCGCGTAGGCCGCGACCGCCACCATCGGCCCACGCAGGCCGACTGTTCCCTTCGGCGTCAGCAGGATCTCGCCCGCGATCGAGGAACCCGGCAATTCGCGCGGCGCGCCATGCAGGCCCGGTTTCACCAGCGCCGGCGCGCCATCTTCCGCGTTGCGCCGTGCGCCGAACAGCCCGGCCTCGCCGAACAGATAGACGTCGGTCAGCGACACGCGCCGTGCCGTCCAGTACGGGCTGGAGGCGACCTGTTCCGGCGCGCGCCACAGGCCGATCACATTGCGCAGGCTCGGCATCCGGGCCGAAAAATCCATTTCGTCGAGCCGCAGCGCAAGCGGCGCCGGCACGATCAGGGTGTCGCAGGAATGTTCGCCGACCTGCTGCTCGAGCACGTCGCCATCGAAGGGGTGATGCAGCACCAGCGTCCCGCCGGACAGCAGCCACACCACCATCGAAGCCGCGATCCCGCCGAACGAGGAAGGCGCGAAGGCCGACATCACGGTGGCGCCTTGCGCCACGTCGCTTTCGAGCGAAAGCGCGAGCGCACCCGCAATCACGCTGAGATGCGTGCGCGGTACGGCGCGAAAACCGTCGACGGTCACGTCGAATGATATGATTGCCGCCTTGCGGCCATCCTGGATCACCGGCCGGCGGCTGCTCGAGGGCCGGGCAAGGGCGTCATCGAGCGAGGCCATGCCTTCCGGCAGGTCGCTGCCGAAGCCGCAGACATGGCGGATCGAAAAGGCTTCAGCCGCGGCATTCATGGCAAGGTCGGCATGCACCACGCCGTCGATCCTGGCCGAGGTCACGATCGCGCGCGCGCTGGTGCGATTGAGGGCGGCGACCAGTTCCGTCTGCCGCCACAACAGCGGAAACAGCGCGACCACGAGGCCCGCACGATGGGCGGCAAGCACGGTCAGCGCGAACTCGACGGTGTTCGGCAGTTGCACGGCAATAACGGAGTGGGCGGGAAGGCCGGCGTCGATGAAATGCGCCGCGAGCGCCGAGATGGCACGATCGGCTTCCGCGTAGGTCAGGCGTTTCTGGGCATGGCCGGTGACGCGCGCCTTGTTCTCGGGATCGACGAGCGCCAGCACATCCGGCCTGCGGGCCAGGATCCGCTGGAACAGCGCGTCGAGGGTCGGCGATGCGTTGGGTTGGTTCACCTAAAGCCCCGTCTTTCGGAGTACACGCCCGGTCACCTCGCCCTGGCCTCCGGTTTCTGCCACCAGCTTTCCGGCAGATAGCCGACCAGCGCAGTCTCCGAAGGTCGTTCTATCCGATTCCAGCGGGCAATCCATTGGTCGCCGAGGTTAAACACGGGAATAGCGTAGAATCCGGACATCAGCACGCGGTCCAGCGCGCGGACCGCTGAGACGAAGGCGGTATGGTCCCGGGCGCTGAGCAGCGCGGCGATCATGGCGTCGATGGCAGGGTCCTTGGCCCCCATGTAATTGCGGGTGCCCAGGGTATCGGCGGCCTGGCTGCCGAAATAGAAGGACTGCTCGTTGCCCGGCGACAGCGACTGGTCCCACCGGTTCGGGATCATATCGAACTCATAGCCCAAACGCCGCTGGTCGAACTGCACGGCATCGACGGTGCGCACCGTTGCCTGAATGCCGGCGCGCCTGAGGTTTTCGGAAAAGTTTAGCGCGATCCGCTCCTGGTCGCGGGTGACCACCATGATCTCGAAGGTCATCGGCGTCTTTGTGGATCGCTGGCGCAGCACCGTGCCTTCGAGATCGTAGCCGGCGTCCTTGAGCAGCGACAACGCCGCGCGCAGCGTGGTTCGGTCGCGGCCCGATCCATCGGTGACGGGCAGGCGATAGCTGCCGTCGAGGATGTCGGGTGGGATGTTGGCAGCGTATGGCTTCAGCAGTTCCTTCTCGCGCTCGTCGGCGGACCGGCCATAGGCCGATAGTTCAGAGCCGGCAAAGAAACCGCCATCTCGTTTGTACAGGTCGAAGAAATAGTTGTGGTTGATCCATTCGAAATCGAACAACAGCGTCAGCGCGCGGCGAACGCGGATGTCGGAAAATACCGGGCGACGGGTGTTGAACACAAAAAATTCCGATGGCCGCGGCAGACCGGTCTTCAGCGTTTCGCGGATCACCTCGCCATCCCTGACCGCGGAAAAGTCATAGCCGTCGTGCCAGCGCAGCGGCTCGAACTCGACGCGATAGTCGTAGAGGCTGCGCTTGAAGGCTTCGAAATGGCCGTTGGCCTCGCGAAAATAGTCGAACCGGATCTCGTCGAAATTGAAAAGCCCGCGATTGACCGGCAGATCGCGGCCCCAGTAGTCGGGGTTGCGGGTGAAGGTTATGCTGGCGCCGGGTTTGACCGCGCTGACGCGATAGGGCCCCGAGCCGATCATGGGCGTGAGCGAGGTTTCCTCGAACGTCGAGACGTCGATGGCGTGCTTGGGCAGCACCGGCATCAATCCCAGGATGAGCGGCAATTCGCGGTCATCGGCGCCAGTGAGATCGAAGCGCACGGTGAGCGGATCGATCGCTTCTGCCTTGGCGACCTTCGAATAATACTGGCGATGGTTCGGCCGGCCGTGGTCGCGCAGGAGCTGCCAGGAGAACAGCACATCCTCGGCAGTTACCGGCTTGCCGTCGGAAAATCGCGCCCGGGGATCGAGATGGAAGGTGACGAAGGTGCGATCGTCGTTGGTCTCCACGGTCTTGGCGATGAGGCCGTAGAGCGTGAATGGCTCGTTTTCGCCCCGGGCCATCAGGCTTTCGGTCACATAGCCGCGCTCGAAATTGTAGGGGCGAACCTGCTGCACCGGCACCCCCCTCACAATCATCGGATTGAGGCTGTCGAACGTGCCGAGAACACCCCAGACCAGGCGGCCGCCCTTCGGCGCGTCAGGGTTGAAATAGGGCAAATGGGTGAAATCGGCCGGAACGGCCGGGGCGCCATGCATGGCAATGGCGTGGCTTTCCTCCGCCGCTGCAGGGCCGACCACGACGGCCGGCGGGAGCACAAGCGCAAGCGCGAAACACACGAGGGCGCCAGCGCTTATGCGGCTAAAATCTAACATGGAAACGCATGGAATTGATTCGGTACGGCTCACGCCGGGATTTTAGCATAAGGGCTGCATCCCGGCGGATTACCTGCGGCTAAAGATGCCGGCCGGCATTGATCTTTCCGTCCGCCCCTGTATGAAAGCGGGCGATTGAGGCTGGCGGCAGCACTGTCACTTATCCGCCTTAATTGACAAGGAGACAGCCGCGCGAACCGGCTTGGTGATGGGCGTCACCGGGCGTTCGGGCGTTCCCGTTCAGAAAGGGCTTTCCGCAATGAATTTCCGTATCTTGGCCGTGTCGGTCGGGCCGCGTGCGCGGCTGATCGCCTTGCTGGCGGCAACCGCTCTGGCCGTGCCTTTCGCGGTCTCTGATGCCAAGGCGCAGGCGCCGGCCCCCGGCGCGCCCGCAGCAACCAAGAAGGCCGCTCCCCCGAAGGCCGCCCCGAAGGCGCCTGCCGCTCCCGCCGCCCAAGCCCCTGCTGGGCAGCCTCCGGCCGCCCAGGCACAGGCTCCGGCCCAGCCGGGTGGCGCCGCCCCCGCGCAGCCGCAGGACCAGCAGGTGCAGCTGATCTACGCGCCCTGGACCAAATTCTGCCTGAAGGGCCAGGACGCCAACGCCAAGCAGGTCTGCTTTACCGGCAAGGACGGCCGTATCGAGTCCGGCCAGCCGGTGGTCGCCGCCGTCATCATCGAGCCCGAAGGCGAGCCCAAGAAGATCCTGCGCGTGACGCTGCCGCTAGGCATGCAACTGGTTCATGGAACGCGTATCATCGTCGACAACAACCAGCCGATGCAGTCGCCTTACGTGATCTGCTTCGCCAATGGCTGCATGTCCGATTACGAGGCGACGCCGGAGCTTCTGGCCAACATGAAGAAGGGCCAGAACCTCGTGGTGCAGGCGATCAATGCCAACGGCGCGCCGCTCACGCTGCCGCTGCCGCTCGGGGAATTCGCCAAGGCCTATGACGGTCCTCCGACCGATCCGAAGGTATTTGAGGAAACCCAGAAGAAGCTGCAGGAAGAATTGCAAAAGCGCGCCGAGGAAGCCCGCAAGAAGCTCGAGGCGACACAGCCGGCCGGCGGCACACCGGCTGCGAAGTAAGGCGAATGAAGCAACAAGCAAAAAAGGCGCTCGCGAGGGCGCCTTTTTTTGCTGAGCCAATCAAGTAGCTCGCAAGCTCGCTCGAACTTTGAAACGTCTAGTTCAACGACGGATTGCGCGGGCGATAGCCGCCCGACTTGTCCTTCACGAAGATTTCGGCGACCTGGGAATGGCGAATCGGCTCGCCGGAATCATCGGGCAGCAGGTTCTGCTCGGAGACGTAGGCGACATATTCGGATTCCGAATTCTCGGCGAGCAGATGGTAGAACGGCTGATCCTTGTGGGGGCGGACGTCCTCCGGGATCGACAGCCACCATTCCTCGGTGTTGTTGAATTCGGGGTCGATGTCGAAGATCACCCCCCGGAACTTGAACACCCGGTGGCGCACGATCTGACCGATCTGGAACTTGGCGGTTCGCGCTTTGATCATGTCTTGTCGATAGACCATCGTGGGCGTCGATGCTAGTGCCCCGGCCGACGAATTAACCTTATCCTCTTGCCCGGAATATCCGATCGGCGAAAAAATTCCCCGGAAATGATCGACATTCTCAATCTTGCCGTGCCGAATTTCGGCCTGATCTTCATCGGCTTTGCCTTCGGCAAGGCCCGCTGCGAGAGATGACGCTCGCGGGCCTCGCGAGCGCCTACGGCAATATCGGTTGGCGCTGATCGGCGGCTGCGACAGCGTTTGCCGTCGCGATCGTGCGCGCAACTGATCGAGCGGCACCGACCGCGATGATCCTTCTGCTGCGACAGCGTTCGGTGTCCTGTCTCGACGATCGTGCTCGACTGCTGATCGAGCTCAGCGGAACGCGATGCGTCCTTCGTGCCGCATGCGTTCGCGCGGTCGCTGCTCGCGGACAGATCGTGCTCTGGCGTTTCCTTGACGAGTGGGGCGCGTGCGCCAGGACGGCGCCAGTCCCTCGCGCATCGCAAGCCGCCGCAACGGACCGATCGAGCCGATCAGATGCAATCCCGCCGCGCGGATGGATTGCATCGGCAGGAGGTCGCTCAGGAGCGACCGGTTGGCGAGGTCGATCGCCAAGGTGCGGCTCAACACATCCGCGCGGCGCTTGAAATCATAGCGCTGCAACGCTGCCGTCGCGCCCGGATCTTCATCCGCCGCCAATGCCTCGCGCACGATGTCGGCGATATCGGCGCCGTCGCGCAGCCCGAGATTCAGCCCCTGCGCGCCGATCGGGGGAATGACGTGCGCGGCTTCGCCGACCAGCACAATGCGGTTGCGTGCGAATTGCCTCGGCCGTTCGATCGCGAGTGGAAAAAGGTTGCGGCCGGCTTCGACTTTCACGCGCCCGAGGATCGAATGGGCTTGTTTCTCGGCCGCTTCCGACAGCTCGTCGTCGCCGAGCGCCATCAGCCGTTCGGCTTCCCGGGGGTTTGTGACCCAGACCACGCTGCAGCGATCGCCGGGCAGCGGCACGAATACGCAAGGACCCTGCGGCGTGTGAAACTCGGTCGAGATATTCCGGTGTGGCCGCGAATGGCCGATATTGAAGGTGAGGGCGGATTGAAGCAGCTCGCGCTTGGTCACCTCGATGCCGGCGGCTTCCCGGCACAGCGAATGGCGGCCATCCGCGCCAACGACAAGCCGCGCCGAGATCAAGGTTCCGTTGCCGGTTCGAATGGACACCGCCGCGTCCTCGGCGACGACGGCAGCCGCTTCATCGTCGAATCGTGTCAGATTGGAGCACTCGGCGGCGCGCTCCTCGAGCGCCGCCATCAGCGTTCGATTTTCGATGTTGTGACCGAAGGCCTCGAGGCCGATCTCCTCACAGGAAAACCGCACCTCCGGCGCGCGGATCAGCCGGCCGGTATCGTCGACGAGACGCATGGTGGTGAGCGCTGCCGCCTTGTCGCGGCAGCGCGGCCACACACCGAGCGTTTCCAGGAAATCGACGGAGGCGCCGAGCAGCGCGGTGGTGCGATTGTCGGCGTAGGGTGCACGCCGCGCGATCAGCGCGGTGTTCGCGCCGGCCTGCAGTCAGCGCAATCGCGGCCGAAAGTCCGGCGGGTCCACCGCCGACGACCGCGACGTCGTAAAATATCGATCCATCGTCCATGCCTGTCACAATTGACGCTTCCCGGCGGCATTTTCAAGCCCATGACTTTTTTCAAGCCCATGACTTAAGCCTATGACCATTGTGTTGCGCGGCCGAAGGCCGCAAACCGCGCATGTACAAATCAAGCCAATTCCTGATAGCACTGCGCCCAGCATGGAACAGGCCGAACCATCCAGCCCCTCGCTCGCGCCGGCATCGAGACGCGCCGCGGCCTTCGGCGTGCACATCTTCACCGCACTTGGCGCAGGCGTCGCCTTGCTTGCGCTGCTCGAGGCCGTGCGAGAGCACTGGTCGGCGATGTTCGCCTGGCTCGGGATGGCGCTTGTGATCGATGCCGCCGATGGTCCGATGGCGCGGCGGCTCGACGTGGTGCGGCTGCAGCCGAACTGGTCCGGCGACATCCTCGACCTCGTCGTCGATTTCGTCACCTATGTGTTCGTGCCGGCCTATGCCATCACCGCGAGCCGCCTGTTGCTGCCGGTCGCCGCGCCGCTGCTCGGAATTGGCGTTGCCGTCAGCGGCGCGCTCTATTTCGCCGATCGGCGCATGAAGAGCGACGACAACCATTTCCGCGGTTTCCCGGGCCTGTGGAACGTCGCCGCGTTCTACCTGTTTCTGCTGCACTGGCCTCCCGCACTCTCCAGCCTTGCCATTGCCCTCTTGATCGTCGCGACTTTCTTGCCGTTCCGGGTGCTGCACCCGCTGCGCGTCGTGCGGTTGCGCTGGTTGACGTTGACGCTGATGGCGGTGTGGGGCGCGCTGACGATCTACACGCTGGTGCGGGATTTCGACGTCGAAATGCCGGTCACCGTGGCGCTGTGCCTGATCGCGGTCTATGTCGTGGCGAGCGACGGGGCGTTCCGGCTGTTACGGTCGCTCAAATCATGATCGAACTCCTGACCAGTCCGGAAGCATGGGCGGCGCTGTTGACGCTGACGGCGCTCGAGATCGTGCTCGGCATCGACAACGTCATCTTCCTGTCGGTTATCGTCGCTCGCATTCCCGAGCCGCAGGCAAAGCGCGCGCGGCAGATCGGGCTCGCGCTCGCGCTCATTTTCCGCATCCTCCTGCTCAGCCTGCTGGTGTGGCTGATCGGCCTGACCCAGGCGGTCCTCAGCGTGCGCGGCATGGCCTTCTCGTGGCGCGACATCATCCTGATCGGCGGCGGGCTGTTTCTGATCGCGAAGGCGACCCACGAGATTCATGCCGAGGTGGAAGCCGCGGACGGGCCAGGCGAGAGGAAAGGCGGCGCCAGCGCGTTCTTCTGGGTGATCCTCCAGATCATCGTCATCGACATGGTGTTCTCGCTCAATTCCATCATCACCGCGATCGGCATGGCGCAGGACCTCGCGATCATGATCGCCGCCGTCGTGATCGCCTGCGTGATCATGTATGCGTCGTCGGGTCCGGTGGCGCGGTTTGTCGCAGAGCATCCGACCACCAAGATGCTGGCGCTGGCGTTCCTGGTGCTGATCGGGGTGGCGCTGGTCGCCGACGGATTCCAGTTCCACATTCCGCGCGGCTACATCTATTTCGCTATCACGTTCTCTGCCGCGGTCGAAATGTTCAACGTGCTGGCCAAGCGCAATCGCTCCAAAGTCCAAGACTAGCAAAACCGCGACTAGTCGGTCGCAGAGCGCCGTGTTGACAACAGGGCCTCAATGGCCTTGGTTTCACGCTGCTGATTTGCTCAGGGAGTTCGGGCGATGACCAAGGCCGTGCGCGTGCACAAGGTGGGAGGACCGGAAGCGCTGGTCTACGAGCCGGTCGACCTGGCTGCGCCTGCTGCGGGCGAGGTGCGCATCCGCCAGCATGCGGTGGGCCTGAATTTCATCGACGTCTATTACCGCACCGGGCTCTACAAGGCGCCGGGCCTGCCCTTCATCGCCGGCAACGAGGCCGCGGGCGAAGTGGTCGCGGTGGGCCCCGGCGTGACGAATTTCCATCCCGGCGACCGCGTGGCCTACTACCACAACCTTGGCGCCTATGCGACCGAGCGCAACATCCCCTGGGAGAAGCTCGTCAAGCTGCCCGACCACATCACCTATGAGCAGGGCGCGGTGCTGATGCTGAAGGGGCTGACGGTCTGGTACCTGCTGCACAAGACCTTCAAGATCGAGCCGCATCATCGCGTCCTGATCCATGCCGCCGCCGGCGGTATCGGCTTGCTTGCGTGCCAGTGGGCGCGGGCGCTCGGCGCGCATGTCATCGGCACGGTCGGCTCGAGGGCCAAGGCCGATCTCGCGCTTTCAAATGGCTGCGACCACGTCATCCTCTATAACGACGAGGATTTCGTCGCGCGCGTGAAGCAGATCAGCCGCAACGAGCTCTGCGATGTCGTTTACGACGGTGTCGGCAAGTCGACCTTTCCCGGCTCGCTGTCATGCCTGAAGCCGCGCGGGATGTTCGTCAGCTTCGGCAATGCTTCGGGCCCCGTGCCGCCATTTTCGATCGCCGAGCTCAACAACCACGGCTCGCTGTTTGCGACCCGGCCGAAGCTCAACGACTATATCGGCACGCGCAAGGAGTTGCTGGAAGGCGCCGATACACTGTTTTCAGCCGTCATCAGCGGCAAGCTGCATGTGCCGATCAACCATGCCTATGCGCTGAAAGACGCCGGCAAGGCGCATATCGACCTCGAAAGCCGCAGCACGACGGGTGCATCGATCTTAAAGCCATAAACGAAGCCGTCATTGCGAGCGAAGCGAAGCAATCCATCTCGCCCGCGGAAACATGGATTGCTTCGTCGCTTCGCTCCTCGCAATGACGAGCTCACCTAGGCCACTCGCCGGGCGGCGCCGGCTTTGATCAGGATCGCGTCCAGACCATCGATCATGGCGTCGATCTCCTCCCGCGTGATGTTGAGCGCCGGCATGAAACGCAACGCATCGGGCTGCGGAGAGTTCAAAAGCAGGCCCGCTTCCAGCGCCTGCGCCACGATCGATGCGCCGATCGGCAGCTTCAAGTCGAGTGCGAGCAGCAGGCCCCGGCCGCGGACCTCGCCGAGACCGTGCCGGGCCGCAAGCTTTTGCAGCTCGCTCTCGAGATAGAGGCCGGCTTCGCTTGCCGCCTTCAGGAACGACGGCGCGCTGACTTCCTCGAGCACCGCAAGGCCTGCCGCGCACATCAGCGGATTGCCGTTGAACGTGCCGCCCTGATCGCCATGCTCGAAGCACGAGGCTTTCCCGGTCGCGAGCAGCGCTGCGAGCGGCACGCCGCCGCCGATGCCCTTGCCGAGCGTCATGATGTCGGGCGCGATTTCCGCATGCTCGTAATGGAAGAGCTTGCCGGTGCGGCCCATGCCGGTCTGGATCTCGTCGAAGATCAATAGCAGCCCGCGCTCCTGTGTGAGCGCGCGGAGCTCTTTCAGGAACTGATCCGTCGCGCCCCAGACGCCAGCTTCGCCCTGGATCGGCTCCAGCATGACGGCAACCGTGTTGTCGTTGATGAGCTCCTGCACCGAAGCAAGGTCGTTCAGCTTCGCTTTCGCGGAAGCCCGCGACCTTGGGCTCGAACAGCGGCTCGAACGCCTTCTTGCCCGAAGCCGACATGGTCGCGAGCGTGCGGCCGTGAAAGCCGCCTTCGAAGGTGATGATCTCGAACGCGCCGTTTTTGTGCAAAGCGCCATATTTGCGCGCGAGCTTGATCGCGCCTTCATTGGCTTCCGCGCCGGAATTGGCAAAGAACACCTGGTCGAAACAACTGTTCTCGACCAGCGCCTTCGCAAGCTTGAGGCTGGCGGCGTTGTAGTAAGCCGGGCTCGGCGTGATCAGGAGCTTCGCCTGCCCGGCGACCGCTTCGGCCACGACGGACGGCGAGTGGCCGAGGCAGTTCACCGCCCAGCCCTGGATGAAATCGAGATAGCGCTTGCCGGTATCGTCCCAGAGATACGAGCCTTCGCCCCGGACGAACACGGTCGGCGGGCGCGCGGTGATGTCCATCAGCGCGTCGAAGGGATGGGTGGCCTTGAGCATGGAAAACTCCTTTAGGGCTTGGAGGGAGGGGGCCGAAACGCAAGAAGGCCGCGCTTTGTCGGGCGCGGCCTTCTCGAAAACTAAGCTGATCTAGTTCGTCAGCGTGGTCGTCGGACATGGCGCAGCCCATCATCGTCGCTGGTGCGACGACGGAAAGCTGCGCGGCGGTTGGTCCGATTGAAGGTCATGGGGCGCGCTCATACAGCCGAAATGTCGGAGCTGTCAAGCCAGGGTGATTGAACCGCCGCAAAGGATGGTTCGGCCAAAGGACGAACCTTCCGCCGACGCGGGAAGGCGCCTTGGGGCCGGCAACCCGTGGACGAAGCGGGCGCCATCGAACCGCTGCTCCGCGAGAGCATGTGGCAAGCCCAATCCGACCTCGGCCTTTGGCTCACCTGCCCCCCTGCGACAATGGGGCGCCATTGCGGCCAATTTTACCAAAATTTTAGGCATGATCCCGTAGCGTCCTCGGACTGGCTCAGAACAGCCGTTCGAGCGCTCAGGACGAGCGATGTCACACGCAAATCTACTGGTCGCCGACGAAGTCGAAGCGGCGATCGCCGCAGGCTCCGCCGAAAAATGCGCCGAGACCGCCGAGCGCGTGACCGCGCTGTTTCTGGCGTCTGCCGGCAGCTACAGCGACGAGCAGATCGAGCTGTTCGGCAACGTCTTCGAGCGGCTGGTCAACACCATCGAGCTGCGCGCCATCGCCGACGTCAGCGCCCGCATAGCGCTCGCCGAACTGAGCTGCCAGCTCGCGCCCGTTCCGCAGGCGCCGGCCTCGATCATTCGCCATCTGGCCAAGCACGAGGATATCTCCGTCGCAGGTCCGGTCCTGACGGAATCGCCGAGGCTGAGCAACGAGGATCTCGTCGAGATCGCGAAGGCGAAAGGCGAGAAGCATCTGATCGCGATTGCCGGACGCTGGTGGCTGCAGGAGTTCGTGACCGACGCGCTGCTGGCCCGCCGTTTTCCCAGCGTCAGCAGAAGGCTCGTCAATAATCCCGGCGCGCGCGTGTCGGCGGCCGGCTTCGTCTTGATCCTCGCGCAGGCGAAGTCCGATCCCGAACTCGCGGTTGCAACCGGGATCAGGGCCGATCTGCCGGCCGGACTGCGCGCGCAACTGCTGCGCAGCGCGACGGACGCGGTGAGGACGCGGCTATTGTCGCGTGCGCCGTCCTACCTGTTCGAGGAGATAAGGGCGGCCATTTCGGCGGCGTCCTCCGAGGTCGACCGCGAACTTTCCCGCGCAGGTGATTTCAGGACGGCCAAAGAGCTGATGTCCCAGTTGAAGAGAGACGGCCAGCTCAACGAGACGACGCTCATGAAGCTGGCGAAGCAGAAGCGGTATGAAGAGACCGTCGCTGCACTGGCCGAGCTGTCGCAATCCAGCGTTGAGATCGTCCGCCCGCTGATGCAGAGCCTGCGCAGCGACGGCATCCTGGTGCCCTGCAAGGTCGCGGGCCTTGGCTGGGAAACCGTCAGCGCCGTGCTCGATTGCCGGTTCTCGACGGGCGTCACGGCCGACGACGAGCGCGTCAAGCTCAAGCGCCAATTTGTCGAGCTAACGACCGAGAATGCGCATCGGCTCATCAAGCTCTGGATGGTCCGGGCGATCTCTCCGGCGCCAAAAGCGCACTAGCTAAAATCCCGCCACGCTGCCGTGCAGATCGTATTCGCCAGCGCGCTCGATCTTCGCGGCGACGATCTCGCCGACCTTGAGGGGACGGCGGCTTGAGAGATAGACGCTGCCGTCAATCTCCGGCGCGTCGGCCTTTGACCGACCTCTGGCAACCGTCGGCCCGACCTCGTCAATGATCACCTGCTGTCGCGTACCGACCTTGCGCTTCAGGCGCCGCGCCGAAATCTTCTGCTGACGCGCCATCAGCGCGTTGTAGCGCTGCTGCTTGACCTCGTCGGGCACGGCGCCCTCGATCGCATTGGAGGCGGCGCCCGCGACCGGCTCGTATTTGAAGCAGCCGACGCGGTCGATCTCGGCTTCATCGAGCCAATCGAGCAGATAGGCGAAATCGGCGTCGGTCTCGCCGGGGAAGCCGACAATGAAGGTCGAGCGCAGCGCGAGCTCCGGGCACTGCTCGCGCCACTTTACGATCCGAGCTAACGTCTTGTCCTGCGCTGCCGGCCGTTTCATCGCCTTGAGCACTTCGGGGCTCGCGTGCTGAAAGGGGATGTCGAGATAGGGAAGGATCTTGCCCTCGGTCATGAGTCCGATGACCTCATCGACATGCGGGTAGGGGTAGACATATTGCAGGCGTACCCAGGCGCCGAACTCGCCGAGCTCTTTGGCGAGGTCGAAGAATTTGGCGCGGACCGAGCGGTCCTGCCATGCGCTTTCGGCATATTTCAGGTCGACGCCATAGGCCGAGGTGTCCTGCGAGATGACCAGCAGTTCCTTGACGCCCGCCTTCACCAGCCGCTCTGCCTCGCGCAGGACATCATTGGCCGCACGCGAAACGAGATCGCCGCGCAGTTTCGGGATGATGCAGAAGCTGCAACGGTTGTTGCAGCCTTCGGAAATCTTCAGATAGGCGTAGTGGCGCGGCGTCAGCTTGATGCCTTGCGGCGGCACCAGGTCGAGATGCGGGTTGTGCGCCGGCGGCAGCGCGCGATGCACGGCATCGAGCACGCTCTCATATTGCTGCGGCCCGGTGATCGAGAGCACGCCGGGATAGGCGGCCGCAATCTGCTCCGGTTCCGCGCCCATGCAGCCGGTGACGATGACCTTGCCGTTCTCGGCCATGGCGTCGCCCGATCGCGGAGAGCGATTCCTGCTTGGCACTGTCGAGGAACCCGCAGGTATTGACGATGACGATGTCGGCGCCGTCATGCTTGCGCGCGAGCTCATAGCCCTCCGCGCGCAGGCGCGTGATGATGCGCTCGGAATCCACCAGCGCCTTGGGGCATCCAAGCGAAACAAAGCTGACTTTGGGCGCGGCGGCCTGCGACATTTTCTCAAGCTGTGTGATTGATGGTCCGTGAGCTAGTCCTAAATGCGCAGAAATACAAGGCTTTGAGCGGGCGTTCGACATGCTATGGATAGGCCGCTGGACACCGAGTGAGCGATGGGCGCCGAGTCCGTCTCCCAAGATCGTCATAGTCGACGAAAGCCCGATCCGCGCCGCGATCCTTGAGGAGGGGTTGCGCGAGGCCGGCTATACCGAGGTCGTCCATCTCAGCGAGATGCAGAGCCTGCTTGCCCGCATCTACGCGCTCGACCCCGACATCATCGTGATCGACCTGGAAAATCCGAGCCGCGACAGCCTCGAGCAGATGTTCCAGATGAGCCGCGCCGTGCGCCGGCCGATCGCAATGTTCGTCGACCAGAGCGATGCGGCCTCGATCCAGGCTTCCGTCGACGCCGGCGTCTCCGCCTATATCGTCGACGGCCTGAAAAAGGAGCGGATCAAGCCGATCCTCGATCTCTGCGTGTCGCGTTTCAATGCATTCTCGAAATTGCAGGACGAGCTCGATCGCACCAAGCATGCGCTGGAAGAGCGCAAGGTGATCGACCGCGCCAAGGGAATCCTGATGAAACTCAAGGGCCTGACCGAAGAGGAGGCCTATGTGCTGATGCGTTCCACCGCCATGCGCGAAAAGAAGAAGATCGGCGAGATCGCGCAGTCGATCCTGACCGCGTCGGAGCTTCTGAAATGAGCACGCCGCTTCATGTCGGGTTCATTCCGCTGGTCGATGCGGCCGCGCTGATCGTGGCCGTCGACAAGGGTTTCGCCGCGGAAGAGGGGCTCGACGTCACCCTGGTGCGGGAAGTGTCGTGGTCGAACGTCCGCGACAAGCTCAATATCGGCCTGTTCGACGCCGCGCACCTGCTGGCGCCAGTTGCGATCGCCTCGAGTCTCGGCATCGGCCATGTGAAGGTGCCGATCGTGGCGCCCTTCAATCTCGGCATCAATGGAAACGCGATCACCGTGTCGCCGGCGCTGCATGCAGCGATCATGGCGGAACTTAACGGCGACCGCTTCCATCCGATGGCGACCGCGCTGGCGCTCGCCCGCGTGGTGGCGGCGCGGCGAAAACGCGGCGCCGAACCGCTCACCTTTGCGATGACCTTTCCGTTCTCGACCCACAATTACCAGCTGCGTTTCTGGATGGCGGCGGGCGGGGTCGATCCCGACGAGGATGTGCGCCTCGTCGTGCTGCCTCCGCCCTTCATGGCGGAGACGCTCGCCGGCGGCCAGATCGATGGCTTCTGCGTCGGCGCGCCCTGGAATTCGATCGCGGTCGATCGGGGTGTCGGCCACATCCTGCATTTCGTCTCCGACATACTGGTGCGGGCAGCGGAGAAAGTGCTGGCGATCCGGCAAGGCTGGGCGGACAGAAATCCAGAGGTCGTTGCCGCGCTGGTTCGCGCCGCCGGGCGTGGCTCCGCCTTTGTCGAGGAGAACCGTGCCGAGGCCGCGCGCATCCTGGCGCAGCCTGAAAGAATCGGTGTCGACGCCGAACTCATCCTGCGTTCGCTGGACGGACGCCTGAAGATCTCGCCTGACGGCACCATGCGCGAGAGCGGCCGCTATCTCCTTGTCGACCGGGAAGGGGCCGACCGGCCCGATCCCGTGCAGGCGGCCTGGCTCTATGCGCAGATGGTGCGCTGGGGCCAGACGTCGATCAGCCCCGAGGCGCTCAAGACCGCGATGGCGGTGTTCCGGCCCGATCTCTATGACGCCGCGCTGGGGCAAAGCGGCGGTGCTGCCGGTGCGCCAGGACTGTTTGGCGCCTTCACCGGCCCCGCCTTCGATCCCGCCGATATCGGCGCCTATTTGGCCTCGTTCGCGGTGCCCCGCCGGACGCCATAGACGGCCGTTGAAGCCCTCTGATCAAAGATTAATCACGCCGATTCGAGGCTTATTATTTGAGCTTGTGCCTCGATAAAAGGCATGAACGTCTATCCATTTGATGCGATGCAATATCGATATCACATTGTTTACAAATGACTTTATTCGGATTGCTGCGGTGGCACACGTCTTGAATAGAGAAGCCCAAGCCAGCCGCCGGTGATGCCCGCTGGCCCAGTCCACGATGGATTTCCGCAGCAACGAGGCTGTTCGGATCACCCGCGACGCAGCGGGTGGTTGCCTGTCCCCTTTCCCTCGTTGTGATCGCGCCGCGAGCGCGGCAGCTGGAGCTTCGAAATGGATTACACCAAACCCGCCGACGTCGTGGCCGCGATGATTGATGCCAGCACCAAGAAGCTGGCGCTCGCGCCGCGCGACCTCATGATCCGCGGCGCGCTGTCGGGGGCGCTGCTCGGCGCCGCCACCACACTCGCCTTCACCGGCGCCGTTACGACCGGCCAGCCGCTGGTCGGCGCGCTGATCTTCCCCGTCAGCCTCGTGATGATCGTGCTGCTTGGCCTTGAACTGGTCACCGGCAGCTTTGCCGTGGTGCCGCTGGCGCGGCTTGAGGGCAAAGCGAGCTGGGGCGCGGTGATCGCCAACTGGTCGTGGGTGTTCGTCGCCAACCTGATCGGCAGCATCGCCTTCGGCGCGCTGATCGCGATCTCGCTCACCAATATGGGCAAGGTCGAAGTCGCCGGCGTCGCGGCGCGCATCGTCTCGGTGGCCGAAGCCAAGACCATCGGCAATGCGGCGCTCGGCACGGCCGGCATGGTCAGCGTTTTCGTCAAGGCCGTTCTCTGCAACTGGCTGGTCTGCCTTGGCGTCGTCATGGGCGATGACCTCGACCTCGACGGTCGGCAAGATCGCAGCGATCTGGCTGCCGATCTTTCTGTTCTTCGCGCTCGGCTTCGAGCACGCCGTGGTCAACATGTTCGTGATCCCGACGGGCATGCTGCTCGGCGCCAAGGTTTCGGTCGGCGATTGGTGGCTGTGGAACCAGATTCCGGTGACGCTGGGCAATCTCGTCGGCGGCTTCGTTTTCACGGGCCTTGCGCTCTACGCGACCTACAAGCCGGCACAAGGTCCGGTCGCCACCGCGTCAGTCGTCCAGGCGGCCGCAGAATAAGGGCGCGTTGCATCATGAAACTCGAAACTCCCACCAGCGCCGGCGATTTCAGCGACGAGCAGAAGCGTTATCTGGAAGGCTTCATGTCGGGCATCCAGATCGGACGCGTCGGCCGAAGCCTTGCAGGCGTGGCTGCATCCGGCGACAAGCCGAATGCCGAGCCGATCGGTCCCGACGCCGCGCATATCAAGGCGCAGGACAAGGTGACGGCGTCGGGCAAGAAGCTTGCCGACCAGGAGAAGTTCAAGCGCGACGAGCATCCCTTCGATGCCTATGAGCGCTTGAAGGAGCAGGCGAGGGGCAACACCCCGCCGGTGCCGGCGGATAATTTCCGCTGGCGCTACTATGGTCTGTTCTATGTCGCGCCGGCGCAGGACTCCTACATGTGCCGGCTGCGCATGCCGAACGGCATCATGAAGCATTGGCAGATGGCGGGGCTTGCCGATCTCGCCGACAGCTATGGCGGCGGCTACAGCCATGTCACCACGCGCGCCAATCTGCAGATCCGGGAAATCCTGCCCAAAAGCACCGTGGCGCTGATCGAGGGCATCCAGGACCTCGGCCTGTGCTCGCGCGGCTCGGGCGCGGACAACATCCGCAACGTCACGGGCACGCCGACCGCCGGCATCGATCCGCAGGAACTGCTGGATACGCGGCCTTACGCCCGCGAGTGGCACTTTCACATCCTCAACGACCGTTCGCTTTACGGCCTGCCGCGCAAGTTCAACGTCGCCTTCGACGGCGCCGGCAGGATCGCGGTGCTGGAGGAGACCAACGACATCGCGTTTTCCGCGGTGGAAGTGAAGGACGGCCACGGCATCGAGCCCGGCATCTGGTTCCGGCTCGGCATCGGCGGCATCACCGGGCACCGGGATTTTGCGAAGGAAACCGGGATCGTCGTCAAGCCGGAGGACGCGACGAAGGTGGCGGACGCCATCGTGCGCGTGTTCATCGATACCGGCGACCGCACCAACCGCCTGAAGGCGCGGCTGAAATACGTGCTCGACTCGATCGGCGTCGACAAGTTCATGCTGGCCGTCGAAGAAAAGCTCGGCCGCAAGCTGACGCGCGCGCCGAAAGAAGCGATTGCGGCCCGTCCGGCCTTCGACCGCATGGCGCATGTCGGCGTGCATGCTCAGAAGCAGGCGGGATTGAACTGGATCGGCGTCGTGCTGCCGGTCGGCAAGCTCACAGCAGAGCAGATGCGGGGCTTGGCGAAGATTGCCCGGGACCTCGGCGACGGCGAGATCAGGTTGACGGTCTGGCAGAACCTGCTGCTCTCCGGCATCCGCGACGAGAATGTTGCGCTTGCGACCGCGGCGATCGAGAAGCTCGGACTGGCAACGAAGGCTTCGCAGGTCCGCGCGGGCCTCGTGGCCTGCACCGGCAATGCCGGCTGCAAGTTCGCGGCATCCGACACCAAGCGTCACGCGGCCGAAATCGGCGACTGGTGCGAAAGCCGCGTCGAGCTCGATACGCCGCTCAACATCCATCTCACGGGCTGTCACCATTCCTGCGCGCAGCACTACATCAGCGACATCGGCCTGATCGCCGCCAAGGTGCCGGGCGCGAGCGAAGACGAGAGCGTGGAGGGTTATCACCTCTTCACCGGCGGCGGCTTTGGGCCCGACGCCGAGATCGGGCAGGAGGTTTTTCGCGATCTCAAGGCCGGGGATACGCCGAAGACGGTTGAGCGTCTGCTCAAGGCCTACCTCAAGAACCGCATGTCATCCGACGAAACGTTTCTCACCTTTGCCCGTCGCCACGACGGCGAAGCCCTGCGCAAGCTGGCAGACGCGGAAGCATCAGCATGAACCAGATCACGCCCCCGCCGCGGATGGAAATCATTCCAGCGAATGCTCCGTTCAGCGACCAGCAGCGGCAATGGCTGAACGGCTTTCTGGTCGGCATGCTCGGCCTCGACGGCACCACGCCGCTGTCGCCGGAACAGAACGGTGCGTTGCTGGGGCCGGCCGGCGACGGCGACGATGGCGAAGCGCCCTGGCACGACCAGACCATGCCGATCGCAGATCGCATGAAGCTCGCCGAAGGCAGGCCCCTGCGGCGGCGGATGATGGCCGCCATGGCGCAGCAGGATTGCGGCCAATGCGGCTATAATTGCAGCGACTATTCGGACGCGATCTCGGGCAGGAGCGAGGCGCGGCTCAATCTCTGCGTCCCCGGCGGCAAGGAAACCGCGCGGATGCTGAAGTCGCTGTATGAGGAGTTGGAGAAGGCGCCGGCGGCGGCGAAGTCATCCGCGGCGGCGGTGACGGACGAGAAGCCCGCCGCGCCGGCGGTCGTCGCAGAACCCGGCCGTTCCCGCGAGAATCCGGTGCCGGCGAAATTCGTGTCGCGGCGTCTGCTCAACAAGAAGGGTTCGGAGAAGGAGACCTGGCACATCGACTTCGATCTGGAGTCCAGCGGACTCGACTATGTCGTCGGCAATTCCTTCGGCATCTTTGCCAGGAACGAACTCGGCCTCGTCGACCAGGTCATTGCGCTGCTCGGCGCATCGCATACCACTCCCGTGCGAGGCAGGACCCTGCGCGAGGTCCTGATCGAGGACGTGTCGCTGGCACCCGCGCCGGACAGCCTGTTCGAGCTGTTCTCCTATCTCACCGGCGGCGCCGAGCGTGAGAAGGCGCGAGCGCTGGCGCTGGGCGAGGATCCCGATGGGGATGCCGCGACGCTGGATGTGATGGCTGCGTTGCAGAAATTCCCGAAGGTGCGTCCGCATCCGGAGTCCTTTGTCGAGGCGCTGGAGGTGCTGCAACCGCGGCTTTATTCGATCTCGTCCTCGCACAAGGCGACGCCCGGCAAATTGTCGCTGACGGTCGATTGCGTGCGCTACGTGATCGGCAAACGCAAGCGTCTCGGTCTTGCCTCGACCTTCCTCGCCGAGCGCATCAATCCCGGCGACGAGGTAAAGGTCTATGTGCAGAAGGCGCACGGCTTCGCGCTGCCGGAGGATGCCAGGACGCCGATCATCATGATCGGTCCCGGCACCGGCGTCGCGCCCTTCCGCGCCTTCCTGCTCGACCGCAAGGCGAGCGGCGCGCCCGGCAAGAACTGGCTGTTCTTCGGCCACCAGCGCAGCGATTGCGATTTCTTCTACCAGGATGAACTGAACGCCATGAAGACGTCGGGGCTTCTGACGCGGCTATCGCTCGCCTGGTCGCGCGACGGCGCCAAGAAATTCTACGTGCAGGACCGCATGCGCGAGGTCGGCCGCGAGCTGTGGACGTGGCTTGCCGAGGGCGCCCATGTCTACATCTGCGGTGACGCCAAGCGCATGGCCAAGGATGTCGAGCGGGCGCTGGTCGACATCGTCGCGCAGTTCGGGGCGCGCTCGACCGACGAGGCGATCGCCTTTGTCGGGGAGCTGAAGAAGAAGGGCCGGTTCCAGCAGGACGTGTACTAAAGCGCGATGAGACTAGGTTGAATCGTCATCGCGCTTTAGCTCTTTGCTTGAGCATGATCTCCGCGCAAACGCTATGCGTTTGTCGCGAGGGAAAACCGCTACACACTTTTCCGGATCATGCTCTAGCGGTTCCAGAAGCAACCGATAAAATTCAAAAGCGGCCGAATAAATTTCTTGCACGATCCAGTTGCAGAGAAAGTTTTCTCTGTGGCGGGTCTGTCAAAGCAATCATATTGCTTTTTGCGCCGCTGTCTTGCGAAGCACGGCTGCCGATATTTGATTGACGCGATGGGGCGATGGAAATCCACCATGCGCGAACTATCGGCAGAAGCCCGCCTGCATCTACACGCACGGTCGCTCAAGCGATCCGGCGCGGGCATTCATCTCGCCGCACTCTACGGCGCACTCGCGGTGATTGCGGCCGTGCTATTCGGCACGCTCTCGATTCATCCGTTCTAAAGCGCGATGAGGTCAGGTTAATTCGTCGTCGCGTTTTGGCTTTTTGATTGAGCCTGATCCTTTCGGAAAACGCTGCGCACTTTTCTGGATCGTGCTCTTGGAGCCGCCGTCCATTGAAGACTGCGCGTCGGCTGTTGCCGTTTTGCAGCAGCGGTCGAAAACGGCGGGCGGGCTGGGGAGCGGGCGGGCTGGGGAGAATAGCTACGCCGCCCGCTTGAACGGTGCGAGGTCGATACCGCTGTCCTTCAGCGCCTTGCGCACGCCGCGCGCGATCTCGACGGCGGACGGATTGTCGCCGTGAATGCAGACGGTGTCGGTGCGCATCTTGATGACCTTGCCGGTCACCGAGACCACGGCGCCGTCCTGTACCATCCGCACCACGCGTTCGGCAATCTCCCTCGCGTCATGCAGCACTGCGCCCGGCTTCTTGCGCAGGACAAGATTGCCGTCGTCCTCATAGGCGCGGTCGGCGAACACTTCATGCGCCATCGGCAAATTGGCGCGCTCGCCGGCCTTCACCAGCTTCGAGTTGGCGAGCACCACGAACACCAGATTGGGATCGACCGCCTTGATCGCATTGGCGATCGCCTGCGCGGTCATGTCGTCTTCGCAGGCAAAGTTGGAGAGCGCGCCATGCGCCTTCACATGGGTGACCTTGTGGCCGGCGGCGGTCGCGATCGCCTGCAACGCGCCGATCTGGTAGGCGACCAGGTTTTCGATCTCCGATGATTTCAGTCCCGGTATCACGCGACGGCCGAATCCGTGGAGGTCGCGGTAGCCGGGATGGGCGCCGATGGAAACGCCGCGCGCTTTCGCAAGCTCTACCGTCTGGCGCATGATGTCGGCATCGCCGGCATGAAAGCCGCAGGCGACGTTGACGCTGGTCGCAAGCTCGATCATCTCGGCGTCATGGCCCATTTCCCAGGGCCCAAAGCTCTCGCCGAGGTCGCAGTTGAGATCGATGGTCTTCATGTCGTCCGCCTCGCTCAGATATTGTTATTGGTTCTTTTCATTTGTTCTTTTCATTTGTTTTTGGCCAGGGCGCGCGCCTGCCACGTGTCGGCGTCGACCGCACTGACGGCGCTGCCGGCGACATTCGCATCCTGCAGCGCCTCGATGTTGAGTTCGAAGTTTTCGATGTCGCGGAGACGCTCGGGCAGGGAGCGCAGCAATTCGGCGAACTTCTTCGCCTCCGCCTGCGCCTCCTTCACGCCGACCGCCTTGAAGCGGAACGCCGTTCCCGCCGGCGTTTGCGCGAAGCGGCCGAAATCGGCCGTGATGACGGTCGCGATCTTGGGATAGCCGCCGGTGGTGTTGCGGTCGGCCATCAGCACGATCGGCGCGCCGTTGCCGGGCACCTGGATGCTGCCGTTGACGGTGCCGTCGGAGACGATGTTGTGGCCGTGCAGATGCTTGATGACCGGGCCCTCCAGCCGATAGCCCATGCGGTCGCTGGTCGCCGAGATCTTCCACTCGCTGTCGAGGAACAGCGCCTTGGCTTCATCGGCAAATTCGTCGTCCTGCGGTCCGAGCACCACGCGGATCGGGCCTGAGGCGGTGGGAAGCTCGATCCGGCGCTCGGGCGCACCGCTCGCCGCCTTGGCCGGCAATTCATCGCCGGCCTGGAGCGGCCGGGAAAAGGGACTGCCCAGCCCCGCGCGCTGGTTGACCGCGACGCTGCCAAAGGTCTCCTCGCCATCGATGCCGCCTTCGATCGCAAGGTAGCTGAAGGCGCCGCCCTTGGCGAAACCGAGAGTCAGCGTCTCGCCATCGGCGATGGTCATGGATGTATCGATCGCGACCGGCCGGCCCGCCATGTCAGCGCTGCGCGTGGCGCCAGCCAGCGCGACACGAACCGCGCCGTCACGGGCAGTGAACGCGGCGGTGAACGGGCCGATCTCGATACAGCCGGCAAACGGCTCGTTGCCGAGCAGGGTGTTGGCGGCGGCAAGCGCGAGCCGATCCATCGCGCCGCTCGGCGCCAGCCCATAGCGCTGCGTGCCGCGCCGGCCGCGATCCTGGACGGAACTGGCGGGACCGATTGATGAAACGACAAGCTTGCTCATGCGGCGACAAGTTCCGCGACGATCTCGCCAGCTTCTGCAGCGCGTTCCTGCTCGGCAAAGGTCTTGGCGTCGATCTGGTAGAAGGTTACGCGATCGCCGGGCTCGGTCAGGAACACGGGATCGCGATGCAGTTGGAAGGTCCTGACCGCCGTGCGCCCCAAGAGATGCCAGCCGCTCGGTGCGGCCAGGCACTGGATGCCGGCCTGCACACCGCCGATCGAGATCGTTCCCGCCGGCGTGAACACCCGAGGATTGAGCCGTCTCGGCATGTGCAGCGATTTGTCGAGCCCTGACAGATAGGACCATCCCGGCGTGAAGCCGATCATGGCGACGCGGTAGTCGCCGCCGGCATGCCGCGCCACGACTTCGTCGGGCGTGATGTTCAGGCTTTTGGCGACATCCTCGAGATCGATGCCGTTTTCACCGCCATAGGCGACGGGAACGCGCCAGCGCCGCGTCTTGCCGGCCGGAGGGAGGGGCAGTTGTGCGAGTGCGGCCAGTTTTGCGCCCAGCGTCTCGAAATCGATCCGAACGGGATCGTAATGCACCAAAAGCGACCGGTAGGTCGGCACGGTCTCGGTCACGCCGGGAATAGGTGAAGCGGCCATCGCCTTTTCGAGCGCCAGAACGCGCTGATTGGCGATGTCGTCGATGGCGCGGGCGAACTCGACCGCAATGGCACTGTCGCCACTCGGCAAAAGGCGGGGCGGGGGAAGCGGCGCGGCCATGGCATGCGTTTTCGCTCAATATCTCGTGCTTGTCACGCCCTTGACGGGATGCCCGCGCCCCGCAAGATGCCGCCCGTCAAACCCATCTTCCCGGAGCCTGTTTTTTCGATGTCCCTGACCCCCGACGCGATCAAGATCCTTTCCCGCGTAACCACCGCCACCATCACCACGGTCCTGCTCAAGAAGGGCCTGCGGAACGTCTGGATGCGCGGGGCGCGCCCGCTGAAACCGGGTCAGCCGCGGCTGGTCGGACAGGCCTTCACGCTCCGCTTCGTGCCGGCACGCGAGGATCTGGCGACCCCGGAATCCTGGTCCTCACCGATCTCGACGCGTACCGCCATCGAGGCGATGCCGGCGGGCTGCATTGCCGTGGTCGATTCCATGGGGGTCAAGGATGCCGGCATTTTCGGCGATATTCTCTGCGCCCGCATGGTCAAGCGCGGGGTGACCGCGCTGGTGACCGACGGCGTGGTGCGCGACGTCGAAGGCGTGCTCGGCACGGGCCTTCCGGTGTGGTGCGACGGTTATGCGGCTCCCCCGTCGGTCGCAGGCATTACCTTCGTTGGCTGGGGTGAACCGATCGGCTGCGGCGGCGTTGCCGTGTTCCCGAACGACATCATCGTCGCCGACCAGGACGGCGCGGTGCTGATCCCGCAGGCCCAGCTCGAGCATATCCTCGCCGAAGGTCCCGAGCAGGAACGGATGGAAGCCTGGATCGTCAACGAGGTGAACAACGGCGCCCAACTGCCCGGCCTCTATCCCATGAATGCCGAGACCAAGGCGCGCTACGCGGCTTCGAAGAAATAGAAGGAGGAGTCCCCATGGAAATCTATCCCGCCGGCTCGCGACCGACGCGCCGCGCGCCTGCCGAAAACTTCACTGGAACGGTCTGGCAGGACCCGATCATCGTGGCGCCTGCGCCGGCTCGGGTTGTCGCCAATCGTGTTGCCTTTGAGCCGGGCGCGCGCACCGCGTGGCACTCACATCCGTTCGGACAAACGCTTTACGTGACTTCAGGCGTGGGCCGCTTTCAAACCAAGGGTGAGCCGGTCCGGGAGATCAAGGCCGGTGACGTGATCTGGATTCCGCCGGGAGAAAAGCACTGGCATGGCGGCGCGCCGACTACCGGCATGGTCCACATCGCAACGCAGGAAGCGCTGGATGGGAAGACCGCGACCTGGATGGAGCACGTCACCGACGCGGAATACAACGCCGCGGTCGGCTAGCGCTCCATCAGCGGATCAATTCCGCGAGGCGGTCCAGGTGCCCGAGCACAGCGCGCCGCGCCAGGTGCCGGATCCCGACGTGCCCGAGAGGTGACCGAAACCCGTCGCCTTCTTGATGCCGCTTGCCAGCGTGACGCTGATGTTGCCGGCATCGGCGACGCGGCCGGAGGCAGGCACCATCGAGCTCGAGACCTGGCCGTTGCTGATGCCGATCGCCACGGTCTGGCCGTTGCCGCATTCGGAGCTGGAGGAGGCGATGCGGACGCTCCACTCGCCGTCGAAAGGAGTGGAGGCGGCGGCCGGAGTGGCAATTGGCGAGACCAGAGCGAACGCGATGCTCGTGGCGATAAAGGCTTTGTTGAAGTATCCCATGACGGGCCCCTGTGTTTTCGATGCAGGGATAGTCGCTCGTCGCGAGCTCCTAAGCTGTGATGGCTGTCACATCGCTGGTTCCGCGTGACTTTGCGCACAAAAAGAAAGGCCCCGCGCATCCCGGGGCCTTTCTGTTCGGTGATGGAAAGGGCTCTAGTTTTCTTCTTTAGGCATGATCTCCGCGCAAACGCTATGCGTTTGTCGCGAGGGAAAACCGCTTCACACTCTTCATGCCTTAGTTGACGCGGGTCCAGGTCTGGCCGCCGCAGAACATGCCGCCGAAGGCGCAGCCCTGCACGCGCAGCGTATCGGAGCCTTTCATCGCGATCGTCGAATCATAGGTGCTGCCGGTGTTCGGATCGAGAATCCGGCCGCTCCATTTCTGGTCCTTGCTCGGTCGCATGTTGATCAGCACCTGCTCGCCGTTCGCGTTCGACCTGGCGTCGACGGAATAGCCGCAGAGATTGGTGCCGCATTGCTCGATGCGCACCTTGCCCTCCTTCTCTTCGGTCAGCCAGACGCCGACCGGCGAGTTGGGATCACGTGGACGCTGAACCGGCCCTGGCTCTGTCGGCGTCACGGCCGCGACGGCCGGCGCGGGCAGCGGCGGAGGTTGCGGCGCAGCCTGCTGGATCGGCGGTAACGGAGCCGGTGCCGGCGGGGCCGGAGGCGGCAACACGCCGGTATCCGCCGGCGCATTGTTGGCGGCGGTCGTGGGCTGCGTGTCGGGCGTCGTCGCGGTGGCCGGCGGCGGCGGGGCAGGCGGGGCCACCAACGGCGGTGCCGCGGGCGCTGCAGCCGTGTCGGCAGGCGCGGGATCGGCCTTGGTGTCCTGCGGGGCCTTGGCGTCCTGCGGGGGCGCCTTGCTCCGCGAATTGTCCTGGTCGCCCTTGGTGGCGCGCTTCGCCTTCTTGCCGGTATTGTCGTAGACGCCGGGAATGGAAACGGTGCCCCGATCCGGGTCGATGCGGATGGTGCGGCCGCCATATTCGAATTGGTATTGCGCCTGCGCCGTGCTGCTTGCCAGCAGGAACGCGGCTAGCGCCAACAGCCTCTTCATTTCAACCTCCTGAACGGCGGGATCCCCGAACCAACGAGCCTAGGCTGCGGCCTATCGTAGCAACGTGACCTAGGTCACGTACAAAAGATAGGTCGCCGCCCAGCGGCCTTGGTTCAAGCGTCAGTCTAGTTCGGCGGCCCTCTCCCGGCAATTTGATCCGCGGCGGAACTCATTCGAACCAGGCGGCGTAGATTTTCCTGAAACTGCCGTCTTCCATCGCGATGTGCAGCCACTGATCGACAAAGGCCCTCAACGCCTCGTCACGTTGCAGCCAGTAGGCCTTTTCAGAAAAATCGAAGGGTTTGTCCGGATGCACCGCGCAGAGCATGCCGGCGTCAGGGAGGGAGGTTGCGATAAATGACGGCGGGCCGCCTCCACCCGAAACCCGGATGGCGGTGACACCGGGGGTAGCTGCGATCAGGCCTCGCCGGTGTGGACGAGATCGGCGGCGGCGCGTCCGGTCATCTCGTGGCGGAGTTGCTCGAACCGATGACGTGCCTCGCTCTCGCGCTGATCGACCAGCTGGATGGCCTCGTCTCTGGTCATCGGTCCCGTGACCATGGGAGCCGAATGCTCGCCGATGGTCTCATCGACGAAATAATCGCCGCTGGAATCCTTGCGCGCGGTCCATTTGAAGCGGATCGCGGCGATGGGGCCGGGGCCGACCTTCGAATAGTCATCACCGTCCGTAATCGCCGGTGAAGGAATGACCGGCGCGAGCGGCTTCGGCTCGCTCACGAGCTTCGGTTCACCCGCCGGCTTGTCCGTCTCGCGTGGCGTTTCCGGATGATCGAGGATGTTCGCGATCGCCGCGAGCGCATGATCCGTTGGGTCGCTTTTCGTCACTTCGCTTCTCCGTCCCAAAGAGGGCGCAAGGTAAGGCGCTGCCCATTCCACCCGGCGCCGGTCAATTCCTCTGCCGCGAATAAGGCTGAGTTTTGTCGGGCCGATGTTCCGAAAAGGGATGACGCGATCACGTTAGGCGCAGACCGGCGGCAGCTTTGCCCGCCAGGGGCGCTCTTGTTCGAGCTGCGCCGCAAGACGAAACAAGGTGCCTTCATCGCCAAAGCCCGCGGCGAACATCATGCCGAGCGGTAATCCGCTCTTGCTCCAGGCAAGCGGCACCGACATCGCGGGCTGGCCCGAAATGTTGAACATCGACGTGCCCGGCATATAGCGCCGCAAGGTCGGCCCGATATGCGAGAGATCCTGCGACATCGAGTTCGAGCTCGCCAAGCCGCAGCGGCGGCGAGCACAGGGTCGGCGCGAGGAATACGTCGCACGTCGCCATGAACTGCGAGAGTGCACGCGAAATCCGGTAGCCGGCGAACTGGGCCGCGACGTAATCCGTTGCGGTGGTTCGCTCTGCATTGTGCGCCATTGCAAGCGTGAGCAGTTCGACGTCATTCTCTGTCATGGTGCGGCCAAAGCGCTGCTCGGCCTGCCGCACCGTGAGCGCCGTGTTCGCCCCCACGATCGTCATCATCACCTCGGCCGGATCGGCCGGCAGCTTCGGCGCACGCTCTTCGACCTGGTGACCAAGCTTTTCCAGCATCGCCGCGACATCGCGCACGGCGGCGGCGATTTCGGGATCGATGGCCTCGCCGTAAGGCGATTTGTCGGTGTAGGCGATACGCAGCCGTCCGGGCTCGCGCTTCACCTCCTCGGCAAACGGCCGTTCCGGTGCCGGCGCATAATAGATGCTGGTCGGCTCGGGACCCGAGATCGCGTCCATCATGACGGCGCTGTCGCGTACGCTGATGCTGAGCGCATGGCCGCAGGAAAAGCCGCCCCAGCCTTCGCCGCGATCCGGTCCGAGCGGATTGCGTGCGCGGGTCGGCTTCAGGCCGAACACGCCGCTCGCGGAAGCGGGGATGCGGATCGAACCGCCGCCATCGCTCGCATGCGCGATGGGGAGGATGCGCGCGGCGACCGCCGCGCCCGCGCCGCCGGACGAGCCGCCGGAAGAATGCGCGAGATTCCAGGGATTGCGGGTCGGTCCGTGCAGCCGCGGCTCCGTGGTCGGCATCAATCCGAACTCCGGGCTCGAGCTCTTGCCGAAAATAGTCAGACCGGAATTGAGGAAGCGCTGGGCGAGGGTGCCGCTGTGATCGGCGACTTCGTCCTTGAATACGCTGGCGCCAAAGGTCGTGCGCGTGCCCTCGAGCAGGTCGAGATCCTTGAGAAGAAACGGCACGCCGGTGAAGGGACCGTCCGGAAGTCCCTTGTCGATCTGGCGCTCGGGCGAAGTCGTAATGCCTGACAACGACTGCGTTGATCTCCGGATCGACCTTCGCGGTGCGGGCAATGGCCTCGTCCAATAGCTCCTTCGGCGTGACCTGTTTTCGGCGCACGAGCTCGCCGAGGCCGACGGCGTCGTAATTGCCATATTCCTTGAAAGCCATGGCCTAACCATTCGTTTTGATTGACGAAATGGGCTGGGTTCGGCCGCCCCAAGGCGGCCGTCCAACGCGCTCAGAGCACGTCCTGATTGATGACGTTCTGCCGGATCGGCTCGCCATCGAGCGCGCTCAGGATATTGCGCGCGGTCTGCTCGCTCATGCGGTCGACGGCCTCGACCGTGACGCCAGCGACGTGCGGCGCCATGATCACATTCGGGAGGCTGTGCAGGGGCTGGCCGACCGGCGGCGGCTCCTGCTCGAACACGTCGAGGCCGGCGCCCGCGAGCCTGCGCGACACCAGCGCGTCATGCAGCGCCTTCTCATCGACAATGCCGCCGCGTGCGGTGTTGATGAGATAGGCCGTCGGCTTCATCAGCTTGAACAGTGCCGCGTTGAACATGCCGACCGTTTCCGGCGTCTTCGGGCAATGGATGGTGACGAAGTCCGCACGCGGCAGGGCCGCCTTGAGATCGGGCACCGCTTCACAGCCCGCGGCCGCGATCTCGGCGGCAGGCTTGTAGGGATCATACACCAGCACCTGCATTTCCATGGCCTGGCAACGCTTGGCGGTGCGTGTGCCGATGCGGCCGAAGCCGACGATCAGCACGGTCTTGCCATAGAGGTCGAACGGCAGGCCGCCGAGCCGGCTCGCCCAGGTGCCGTCCTTCACCATCGAGTGCATTTCCTGTGCGCGCTTGGCCAGCGTCAGCATCATGAACAGCGCCTGTTCGGCCACCGAAGGCGAATTCGCGGAGCCCGCCACCATCAGCGGCACCTTGCGGCGGGACAGTGCCGGAACGTCGACCGCGTCGTAGCCGACGCCGATCCGGGTCACCACCTTCATGTCGCCCGAGGCTTCCAGCTCAGGCTCGCCGAAACGGGTGGCGCCAAGCGCCACGCCATGGACCGGCGCATGCTGCTTCAGCATGGCCTCGAAATCCCTGGGCGAGATCAGGTTGGGAAACTCGACGAGCTCGATGTCTTCCCGTTCGGTGAGGAGGGCCCGCGCGCCCGGCGACAATGTTTGGGTAACGAAAATCTTCTTCTTGTTGGTGGCCATTTCCTGCCCTTGAGGTTTCTTGTTCGCCGTCAAAGGACGGCGCCGGTCCCCTCGTTTAGCAGGTGCATATTATTGAGGTCCACCGCCAATCGGAGCGGGGCACCGTCGCGTGCGCCGGCGTTCGGATCGACCCGGCCGCAGACCTGCGTGCCTTCCAGCGTGAAGTAGACCAGGGTCTCCATTCCCATCGGCTCGGTGACGTCGAGCACGGTCTCGAAATTCTCGACGCCGGGCGCCGCATGTCCATTGGCTTCGGTGAGATGTTCGGGCCGGAGGCCCAGCAACAGCTTTTCGCTTCGCGGCACGTTCTGGTATTGCGCGGCGCGCGAGGCCGGCAGCGGGAAGGAAAAGTGGTCGGTCAGGCGGAGGTTGAGCTTGCCGCCGACCTCTTCGAGCCGGCACGGCAGGAAATTCATCGCGGGCGAACCGATGAAGCCGGCAACGAAACGCGTCGCCGGCTTGTGGTAGAGCTCGTTGGGCGTGCCGATCTGCTCGATCTTGCCCTTGTTCATGACCACCACGCGGTCGGCGAGCGTCATCGCCTCGACCTGGTCGTGGGTGACATAGACGGTCGTGGTGCGGACTTTCTGATGCACCTTCTTGATCTCGATCCGCATCTGCACGCGCAGCTTGGCATCGAGGTTGGAGAGCGGCTCGTCGAACAGGAATACCTTGGGATTGCGCACGATGGCGCGGCCCATGGCGACGCGCTGGCGCTGGCCGCCGGAAAGCTGTTTCGGCTTGCGGTCGATCAGGTCGGTGATGTCGAGCATGCGGGCGGCTTCCGTGACCCGGCTCTTGATTTCCGCTTTCGGATAATGCTTCAGCCGCAGCCCGAACGACATGTTTTCCGCAACCGTCATGTGCGGATACAGCGCGTAGTTCTGAAACACCATCGCGATGTCGCGGTCCTTTGGCGGCACATCGTTGACGACGTCGCCGCCGATCGAGATGTCGCCGTCGGTGATGTCCTCGAGCCCCGCGATCATCCGCAGCGTTGTGGACTTGCCGCAGCCGGAGGGGCCGACGAGCACGACGAACTCATGGTCGGCGATGTCGAGATCGATGCCGCGCACCGCCTCGACGTCGTCATAGCGCTTCACCACCTTGCGCAGATTTACCTCGGCCATCGATTTCAACCCTTCGTCGCGCCGGCAGTGAGGCCGGCAATGTAATAGTCCATCAGGAAAGCGTAGATCAGGAGCGGCGGGGCTGCGCCAAGCAGCGCACCGGTCATGATCTGACCCCAGTTGAAGACGTCGCCCTTGATCAGCGTGGTGATGATGCCGACCGGCATCACGAGCTGATCGGTCGAGGTCGTGAACACCAGGGGATAGAGGAACTGCGCCCAGGAGACGGTGAAGGCGAAGATGGTCGCAGCGATCAGGCCGGGCAGGGCGACGGGAATGAAGATGCGCGTCAAGGTCTGGAACCACGAGGCGCCGTCGATGATCGCGGCCTCATCCAATTCCTTCGGGATCGACGCGAAATAGCCGATCATGATCCAGGTGCAGAACGGGACCGTCAGCGTCGGGTAGAGCAACAGCAGCACGTACCATTTGTTGATCAGCTGGATTCCCGTCAAATCGCCAAACACCGCGAACATTTTGAAAAGCGGCAGGAACAGGAGCGTGTCCGGGATCAGGTAGGTCAGGAACACGCCGGCTGCGAGCGTGGCCGATCCCCAGAATTTCATCCGCGACAGCGCGAATGCGGCCGGAACGCTGATCAGCATGGTGAGGGTCACCACGACGACCGCCACCATCGCCGAGTTCCAGAAGAAGCGCAGGAACTGGTTGGAGGTCAAAAGCTCGACGTAGTTCGAAAGCGTCGGATGAAACACCCACCAGGGATTGGTGGCCGCCGAAATCTCGGCACTGCCCTTCAGCGAAGTGATGATCATGTAGACCGGCGGCACCAGCGAGAAGATCGCAAACAGGGTCAGGAAGAAATAGGACCAGCGCAGCGCCCAGGTGCGGTCGCGGCTCATGCTGCCATACCTGACCTTGCGGGTGGGACCGGCCTTGTCGATCGCAAGCGTGCTCATGCCTCATTCCCCCGCTTGGTGACGTCGCGCAGGATGAAGATCGCTGCGATCGCAAGGATCGGCGCCATGAACAGCGAGACGCTGGCACCGAGCGGAATATCGCCGCCCTCGATGCCGAGGCGGAACGACCAGGTGGCGAAGATGTGGGTAGAGTCGAGCGGCCCGCCGGCGGTCAGGATGCGTGTAATGTCGAAGTTGGCGAAGGTGACGATCAGCGAGAACAGCGTCGTGATCGCGATGATGTTACGCATCATCGGCAGCGTGACATACCAGATGCGCTGCCACCAATTGGCGCCGTCGATGGCCGCGGCCTCATAGAGCTGCTCGGGCACCGACTTCAGGGCGGCCAGATACATGATCATGAAAAACGGCGCACCAAACCAGACGTTGACCAGAATGATCGAGAAGCGCGCCCAGCCGGTTTGACCGAGCCACGGGATCGGTCCGGCGCCGAACAGGCCTAGTGTGTAGTTGAAGGCGCTGTAGGACGGGTCGAACAGCCACAACCAGGCCAGCGTGCTCATGGCCGGCGGGATCACCCAGGGTACCAGGAGCATGCCGCGCCATTTGCGCTGCTTCCTGGAGGGAATGTTGTGGGCGAAATGCGCAACGATGAAGCCGATCAGCGCCTTGAAGATCACGGCGGTGATGGCGAAGATGCAGGACTGCTCCACCACCATCCAGAAGGTCTGGCGCTTGAACAGGAACTGGAAGTTGCCGAGGCCGACGAACTTGGTCATCGCCTTGTTCAGCGTCGCCAGATGGACGGAATAGAAAGCGGGATAGATGACCATGACCGCGATCAGCAGGATCAGCGGCAGTGTCATGAGAAACGCCATCGACGATTTCCGCTTCAGCGCAACGCGCAGGCTGGAACGCCTGCGCACCATTCTGACTTGCGGGACGCTGGTTGGCTGAAATGTGACGTCAACCATGGTGCTTCTTCCCTGCAGGATCGAAAGCCCTTAACCGCTGCCGGTCCGGCGTCCGATCGGATCAACGTGAGAACGGATGCATTGCGGCGCGCCCAACGGCGGACCGCAATGGCAACGCTTAGATCTCAGCTCCGCATGAAGCCTTCGCACTCACCCTCGGCCCAGGCGAGCGTGTCTTCCATCTTGTCGCCCCTGAAATAGCGCAGGCACATCTTGGTCAGGGTTGCCTGCACATAGATCTGCTGCGCCACCTTCGGCGGGGCCGGAGACGCCGCGATCGACAGGGTCTGATGGTTGTACGGGTTGGGATAGTGGAAGAGCGTGCCCTTCGGCGGCCCTTCCTCGGCCCAAGTCTTCAGCGTTGTCAGCTTCTCGTAGGCAGGAAGGTCGTAGCCGCCGCTCGCCGCCACAAGCTTCTCGATCGCGCCCGGCTGCGACATATGCAGGATCAGGCTCTTTGCAGCTTCCTTGTTCTTGCCGAAGTTCCACACCGTAAGGAAATAGGGAATGTAGGGCGCAAAGCGGCCTTTTGGCCCCTTCGGGAAACCATGGGTCCAGCATTGCTCGGCGACCAGCGGTGCGTCGCGCTTGGCGACCGCCCAGGCGCTCGGCGGGTTCATGATCATGGCGCCTTTGCCCGAGACCAGCCAACGGTTGTTGGAGGCGTCGTCCCAAGACCCCACCTCGGGCGGCAGGAACGAAATCAGCTTCTTGTAGTACTCGAGCGCCTGCCGCACCGCGTCCGTCTTGACGGTCAAATCGCCCTTGGCGTTGACAAGTTCGGCTCCGAACGACTGGAAGATCGCGCCGGCGGTATCGACGGAATCGGAGGTCTCGCCCAGTCCGATGCCGAAGGGGTATCCGCCCTTGGAGCAGGCCTCTGCCGCCTTCAGGAAGGTATCCAAGGTCCAGTTATCCGCCTTGGGCGGGCTACCGGCCGGGTACATCTCCTGCACGTCGATATCGGCGTACTTCTTCATCAGGTCGATGCGGGAGCAGGGCCCCTTGATCTGGCTGCCGATGCAGAAGGGAACGGCGTGCCACTTGCCGTTGAGCTGGCCAAGATATTGCGCTGTGCCATTGACCGCTCCATTCGTCGCGATGACCTGCGTCATCACGTCGTTCATCGGCTCGAGCAGCTCGGTCTCGGCGTGCGGCCACCAGGACGGCATCGCCAGGATGTCGTGGCCCGACTTGGCCTGCGCTTCCGAGGCGATCGTCACCAGGTTCTTGTTGCCGTTGCTGGTGATGTAGTCGATCTTGACCTCTACCTTCTGCTTCTCGGCCCATTCATTGACGAGATCGGTGGAGGCCTTGTTGGCGTTTGGAACCCAGTGATCCCAGAAGCCGATCGAGAGGCTGCCGGCCGCATAGGCGGAGCGGACATAGGGCGCGGCGACCATCGCCGCGGAAGACAAGGCAGTAGCGGCAACGAATTGACGTCGGGTGAGCTTTCTCCGTGACATGGCGTTCCTCCCTGGTGGGCCAAATCGGATATGTCGGGAAATCTCGTTCCTGTTCTTCTTTTTCTCGTTCTTCTGTTCTTGTTGCGCTGAGCCTTAAGGGCGACGCAGAGATTTCGTTCAATCGAGATCAGAGCAGAATTGCTCGCGGCTGTCGAGAAATCAGGTGAGGCAGTTCCTAGTACTAACGTTGGGCGTGGCGATTGGGCAGCCGGCTCTCCGTCGCGCTTTGGACAGGAGCGGATGCGAGCGATGTTGCATCGCACATGATGACCTCCTGGGGACTCAACTGCACGCTGGCGCAAATCTGCCGCAGTCAAGCGTAACAGCTTCGACCAGCAAGATTTTCTTGATTTCGGGCAACGCCTGCAACGATAGACGAGCTTGACGGGAGCGCGGTAGTTTGGCGATCAGACAGTGTGCCTGCTGTTCCCAGAAATTCAGCCGAGTTGAATTCCGCATCGATCATGGAGACCAAACAATGACCACCCCGACGTCAGGCTTGCGTGCACGGTTGAGACTGTGTGTCGCGCTTGGGGCGGCCGCCGTCCTTCTCGTCAACGCGCCGCGGATCGTGGACGCGCAGGGATTGGTCAAAGGCGTCGAACATGGCGCGCGCGAAGGTAACAAGGCGGCCGGTCCGGTCGGCGGCGTGCTCGGCGGCGCCATCGGCGGCGTGGTCGGTGTCGTCGGCGGCGTGGTCGGCGCGGTCACCGGCGGCAACAACAGCAACAGCGGTAACAATGCCAAACCGGCCAACGACAAAGGCGGTCAACCGGCGGCCAGCGACAAGCAGGGCGCCAAGACGGCAAAGGGAGCGAAGGGCGCGAAGGAAGCCAAGAACGCCAAGGACGCCAAGGACGCGAACCAGGTCCAGGTGCTGACACAGACCGGTGCGCCGCAACTGACGGCCGAACAGATCGTTTCCAACAGCGACGCCTATATCGAGCGGATCAAGACCGAGCTCAATCTCACCCCCGAGCAGGAGAAGAACTGGTCCAGCTTCTCCAGCGCGATGCACTATCTCGGGCACAACGGCGCCGACCGGCTTAATCTTCGCGTTGCGCGAGCCAAGCGCGATCCGCCGGACGACATCATCGAGCAGATGCGAAACGAAGCTCAATTCCTGGTCGACCGCGCGCAGGATCAGCGCAGTGTCGCCGACGCTGCTGAGCCGCTCTTTGTGAGTCTGGACGACAAACAAAAGCAGATATTCATCGATGAAATGGTGCGCCTGAGCCACGAACGCGGACTCGACTAGATTTGCGCCTCGAGCGCGAATAGCCGGGTACGCGTGCCCTGGGGTAGGTTAAAGGCCCGGCACCCGGCTATCCTGCCGCAGCGGCGCGGCGCCTTCACGTCGCCATCCAAAGTTGAAGAAATACGGACGGTTTCGCGCCGCAGAAATGGCTCGGCGGTGACCTTGTCGGGTTAGAGTGTTCCGATCCCGAAAAACGCGATCGGCCGGCCGGAGCAAGCCTCCAAGCCGGCCGATGCTGGACGCATTGAAGCGCTGACGTCCTCAGGTTTTGGGGAAATTCAATTCCACGCCGACGCCATCGGGATCGTAGAGGAAGATCTGGGTGTCGCCGGTGCGCGGCACGATCTGTTCGCGGAATTCGACGTTCTTCGCCTTGAGCCGCTTGCGCACGCCTTCGACGTCGGTCGCGGCGAAGGCGATGTGGTCGAGGCGGCCGGTATCTTCGTATTTTTTCTCGGTGCCGCGTACCACAATGCCATCGCGCGGCTTGCGGGTACCCATGAGATGCACGGTGGCCTGGCCGCCGGAATAAAGCCAGTAGCCGGGGAAATCGAGCGGCGGGCGATCGCCGTTCTCGAGGCCGAGAATGTCGACATAGAAATTCTTGGTCTTTTCGAGATCCTGCGGTTCGATCGTGTAGTGCTGCAGTCCGCCAAGCGGCATGGTTCTTCTCCTTGTTATTCAGCTTTGAATTTCTGGTCCAAATCCTTCAGGCCCAAATTCTTCAAGCCCAAATTCAGGCCCAGGTGAGGTCGGCTTCCGCGCCCATCATCCAGGCGCCGACGGTTTCGAAATGACTGGCCCGGCCCTGCAATTGCTGGGTCACGGTATGGATGTCGCGGAAGCGGCGCTCCAGCGGATGGTTGTCGAAGATTGCGGTGGCGCCGGCGGCGTTGTAGGCGAAGTCGACCGCTTCACGCGCCTTGTGGATGGTATGGGTCGATGCCATGCGAACGGTCATCCGCTGCTCGACCGTGATCATGCTACCGGCGCAGAGATGCTTCCAGATTTCCGCCATCGATTGCAGCAGATAGGCGCGGGCGGCGCGGAGGTTGGCCTCGGACTGCGCGAGGCCGGACTGAACAACGGCATTATCCCTGATCGGGCTCTTGTTGCCGCGCGGCACCTTGTTCCTGGCGAGATCGAGGAAGCAATCCAGCGCGCCGCGGGCGATGCCGCAGGCGACGCCGGCGAAGCCGACCTGGTAGCAGGTGCCATTTCCCATGCGGTAGAGCGGCCCGTTCTCGCGGCACTCGTGCTCGAATTCGCGGGTGATGGAGTGATCGGATCGCACGAAGAAGTCCTTGAGCGCGAACTGGTCGCTGGCGGTGCCGCGCAGGCCGACCGTGTTCCAGATGTCGGTCCATTCGACGTCCTCGGCCCGCACCAGCATGGTGCGTTCTACCTGCAGGCCGTCGTCATCGAGCTTCGGCAAGCCGTCGGCCTTGAAGATCGGGCAGTGCGCGCCGAGCCAGGTGGCGTGCCGGCCGCCCGAAGCGAAGGCCCAGACGCCCGAAACTCTGTAGCCGCCCTCGCATTCCACCGCCTTGACCCGGGGCCCGGGACCCCAGGCGAGAACCGCGCGGGGATCGTTGCCGAAAATCGCGTGCGCCACCGGCAGATCGAGATAAGCGGCCGACATTGCGCAGCCGCCGGCCTGGCTCAGGCACCAGGCGGTCGACGCATCGGCTTGCGAGATTGTTTCGATCACATGGAAGAAGGTGACGGGATCGGTCTCGATCCCCTTGGAAGAGCGCGGCAGCAGCAGGCGGAACAGCTCCGCCTCGTGCAGCTTGTCGAGCAGGGCGGGCGGCAGCCGCCGGCCCTGCTCGATTTCGTCGGAAGCGGCCGCGACCGCCGACTGTACGGCTTCGGCGCGCGCAATCACGTTTCGATCGCCGGCCAGATCCGCTGATGTCGCAACCAACATGTTCGGTCTATGCCTGTCGAACCTGAGCCGCGGTCGGCACCGGCGCAAGGCCGGCATTCAGCTCCCGGTCGATCTCCTCGATCGACTTGCCCCGGGTCTCGATCCCGAAGAAGTAATATACGATGCCGGCCATCAGGAACCAGCATCCGAGGTAGACGAAGGCCAACGGAATCTCCGGCAGCGGCACGTCCGGCTTGAGGTAGTTGCTGGAACCGACGATCAGGGCCAGTCCGACCGGACCGATGATCTTGCCAATGCCGCCAAAGCCATAGGCCGATCCCATGCCCGTAGTGCGAAGGTGCGACGGCCAGATTTCGGCGGCATAGGGTCCTACGATGGCAAAGCCGCCATCGGCGAAGAAGAAGGCGAGGGCGAGGATCAGCCAGAAGGCCGACCAGTCGCCCCACATCACATTGTAATTGTAGCCGGCGACGATAATCAGGACGCCGGCGCCGAAGCCGAGCAGGCCGCCTGCCTTGCGCCGTCCCATCAGCTCCGAGAAGTAGGAGAAGGAGAGGCGCCCGATGAAGCCGAACACGGTGAGCAGGATCATCATCTTCGCCGCCTGTTGCGGCGAGACCTTCAACAGGAGCACGAACAGCGACGGGGCCCATAGCGTGACGCCGTAGACGCCGGTCTGGGCGCCGGCATTGCCAAGCCAGGAGACCAGCAGGCTGCGCGGGTATTTGAAGAGGTCGAGCCAGTTGGTCTTGATGATCGGACCGGCATCGGCAGCCGTCGGCATCGGTAGCGTCGAGGGCTCGACCTGCAGCGCCCAGGCGAGCGACTTGCGCGCCTCTTCATAACGCCCCTGGCGGCACAGCCAGCGCGGGCTCTCCGGCACCCAGAGGCGAACCAGCAGCACGACCAGCGCCGGCAGCACGCCGATGGCAAACAGAAGGCGCCACTGATCGTTGCCCATGAAGGCGCCGAGCACGGCGCCGAGACCGACGCCGAGCGGGATCACGCAGGTCACGAGACCGCCGACCCAGCCGCGCTTGGAGGAGGGCATGAACTCCTGCACCAGAGGCAGGTCCACGCAATAGAGCCCGCCGACGCCGGTGCCGACAAAGAACCGCATGATCGTGAGATAGATCCAGCCATTGTCGGGGGTGAAATAGAGCAGGCCGGTCGCGATCGAAAAATTGAGCACCGTGCCGATGAAGACGATGCGGCGGCCGATGCGATCGGCGAGCCAACCCCACACATAGGCGCCAATGATGGCGCCAATGCCGGAGCTCATCAGCACGGTGGCGGATTGGCCGAAGGTCAGCTTCCAGGGCCCGATCAGGAAGGCGAGCACGAAGCCGATCAGGAAGTAGTCGAAAAACTCCAGCGCGTCGCCGATGATGGCCGCGCTCAATATCTTGAGCTGATTGCCGGTCAGACTCGTCCTGCGGTCGAGTTCATTGAACATGGCGTTCTCCCCATGGCGCCTGTTCATATTTTTTCAAGCGTGCGTTGCGCCATCGCATCGCCGTGGAGAGAAGCTAACCTGCGATCGTGTTGGACAGCAAGCCTGTCCCGTGGGCACGGGCATGCGCCGGGCAGCGAGGCCCGAGCGGGCCGCGAATAGCTGGAAGACAAGGAAAGGCGCGGGGCGCGAAAATGCGATCGGCCATCGCGGGGACCGCGCAACGCCCGACGCGTCCGATTTGTTTAGGGTTTGCGGCTATTCTCGCAACGCGAGAACTCATCGAGGCAGCAGGCCATGGAAGAACGGCGAAAGCATTCCCGGAGCGAGATCAACGAGCCGGGCCTTGTCTCGGCAGGTGGTTCGGTCATGAGCTGCGTGGTGCGCAACATCTCGCCGGAGGGCGCCGCGATCGACGTCGAAAACCCGGCCTTTGTGCCGGCGCGCTTTCGACTCGTGATGGCCAACGGCACCATCGTGCATGAATGCCGCGTCGCCTGGATCCAGAAGCGCCGGATCGGTGTGTCCTTCGCTGCAACGCCGCAAGGACTAGGGGCGACCGCTTCAGTCGACTCCGAGCAAAACCATCACCACGCCTGCGTCCATCATCCCGAGCGCGCGGGCCGCGCTGACCGACACATCGATCACGCGCCCCTTGACGAAAGGACCTCGGTCGTTGACGCGGCAGCGAATGCTGCGGCCGCGATAAGTTACGGTCACGATGGTGCCCATGGGCCGGGTCCTGTGGGCACAGGTCATTTCGCCGGAACGCCCGCGACCGCCATAGTAGGAGGCCAATCCGCTTTCCGCATGGGCGCAAGAGACGACTGAGATAACAGCCGCAAGAGTGAGGATGATGCGCTTCAAGATGGGGCTCGTCGGTGCCCTGCCGCCGCATCAATAAGCCGATGGAACAGCATGGGTTCCGAACTTTTTCGGCGCTTCGTCTCTTGGAACCTCGGAACCTTTTTGAATGTGAGTGAACGGCGGGCCGGTTCCGCTTCAAACGATCACTGTCATGACAGGAAGGCGGGCAGGAAGCGATGCCAAGAGGTCAAGAGATGATCTCTCGCGGAAGTGGAAGTGCACGAGGCCCGGAGAGCCTAGGAGTCCGGACCTCGTGACTTGCCCTCCCCCACAGGGCGAAACGCGGAAACCCTTAGTCAAAATCGCAATGGAGGCCTATTCCGTAGGACTACGGTGGGGATGCGCAGCGATTGTGCTTGCAAAATCGATCAGCGCTTCAACAGCGGCGCGAGCTTCGCTTCCAGTTCCTCGAACGACATCGAGCCCTTGAGCTTTTCGCCATTGATGAAGAAGGTCGGCGTCGCGTCGACCTTGAGCTCACGATAGGCAAAATTCTGATCGGCCTGCAGCTTGTCGAGCGCGGCGTCGTCCTTCACGCAGCTTTCGACCGTCGCCTGGCTCAGGCCGAACTTGCCGCCGACGGCCGTCAGCGTGTCCGTGGTGTGTTCGATGAGATCCTCCTGCTGCCTGAACAGCATCATGATGACCTCGAAGAATTTCGATGCATCTCCGCTGGCCGCGCAACGCGCCAGCATGGAGGCGGCCGCGGCCTTGGCTTCGAGCGGAAACTCGCGCGAGATAAAACGGACTTTTCCGGTGTCGATATATTTCGACTGCAGCATCGGAAAGACGTTTTCGGCGAACGCGGCGCAATGCGGGCAGGTCAGCGAGGAATATTCGACGATGGTGACGGGCGCCGTGGCGGAGCCCAGCACCATGTCCGGCAGCGAGACGGGCTTGGCGACCAGCGCGGCCATGTTGTCTTCCGTCGCCACGACGGCCGGAAGAGGGGAGGCGCCAAGCGTGGTCAAGACAAGCGTGGTCAAGACAAGCGCGGCCAAAGCCGCGCGACGAGAAAACAGCAATCGAGCATCCCTTCGGTTCCGGCACTCGCGGGCGAGCGAAACCCGCCGTCCAGTGCCGGACCGAGAGATTAAAGCGCCAGCACGCTCAGGTCCATGCCGAACGCCATCATGCAGAACGAGACGGCCAGACCAAGGAAGGACAGCATGACGATGGTCTTGAACGCGCGGTCCCTGGCAATTGAAGAAATCGTTTTCATGTTACCCCCTTGTCGGCCCGCACGCGGACCTTGAGGGGAGCATCCCTAGAACAAAAAGCTTTATGCGGGATTTCCGGGGATCGTTAATCAAATCGTAACGCCAAGCTGTTCGGCCGTTTACGGCCGAGTCTTCACGCGTTTCGGCACCGCGGGATCAGGCCCGCGACGTCCTCAGCACCTTGGCGATGGTCGAGGCCGTCACGGCCGCACGGTCCGAGGCGACCTGGGCCGCAAGCCGATCCCTGGCCCGCTCCTCGATCAGGATATTGATCAGCGCCATCCGCTTGTCTTCGTCGACCGCATCGGCCAGCAATTGCCGATAGCGGCGGTAGTCGAACGACACGTCTTGCTTACGCATGCCACGCCCCCACGCCCATACGTCACAACAGCGAAACTCTTTCGCAACTTGTGCCGACGGGCAAGCGGAGCTTCCGCGTTATCAACTGTTCTGCACAGGGAGCGTGGACCCGGCATACCCTGTCGAGCGATGATTCGGCCAGCTACTTCACGCCGGTCTCCGCTTCGAGGCACTGCAGCAAGAACGCCGTCCGCTCGCGCGGCAGAACCTTCCCGACCTCGGCCTTGTGCGCGCATTCGCGTTGCTTGATCTGCTCGATCCGCCGCTTTTCCGCAGCCTCCCGATATTCAGGCGCTACCGAGGCGGGATCGACCAGTTTCTCGGCCGGGGCCGGCACGGCAAGAGTTAATGAGAACAGGGCAGCGAGAATAATCGATTTCAAAATAGCCTCCTTAAATTGATAGCCTGGAAACGAAGCCTCCTTCCGGCAATGACGGTACCGAGCCGATCATCGCCAAAAACCCAAGCAAGCATCGTGCCCGATCCTGCTGAAGTCCGCAGTGAAGCCGCTCACAGGACCGGAAGCCCAGAAGGTATTCGCCAATGACAAGCGAATCATCAAGAATCCGGCCAGCCATCGCGTGGATGGATTTTCTGCGGGGAAATCTCAATTGCAAAGCAGTGTCGGCTCGCGGGCCTTCCAGAACGCAAGGCTGCAAAAACAGGCCAGGAAGCAGGCGGAGGTGTTGCTGCCGGCGGCGGTGAAGGCATACCGGGAGGGCCGGCACCTGGAGGCCCAAACCCTGTGCCGTCAGATCCTGAAGGACCTGCCCAACCATTTCGACGCCCTGCATCTGCTGGGCGCGACGGAGATCGATTGCGGCCGCTTCGATGAAGCCGCCGCTGTACTCGCGCGTGCGGTCAATGTCGAGCCGCGCTCGGCGGAGGCCCAGTCCAATCTCGGCATCGCGCTGTTCAAGCTGAACCGTTACGAGGAAGCACGCGCCTGCCAGGAAAAGGCAATCGCGCTCAAGCCCAACTTTCCGAGTGCGATTACAAACCTCGGCAACGCGATGATGCATATGCGGATGTTCGAGCAGGCGATCAGCGCGCATGACCGTGCGATCGCCCTCAAGCCGGATTATGCCGACGCCCATTGCAATCGCGGCATGGCGTTGGTCCTGCTCAATCGCAACGAGGAAGCCGACCAGAATTTCGATCGCGCTCTATTGTTCAATCCGCGGCTGCAGTCGGCCTTGTTTGGCAAAGCTGTGGCCAACATGAATTTGCGTAATTTCGATCTGGCGCGTTTGGCTCTGGATGCGACTTTGGCGGCCACGCCGGACAACATAGGCGCGCTGTCACAGCGCGGACGCCTTTTCCTGCAATTGGGACAGCTCGACAAGGCTGAAGCCGATTATGATGCAGCGCTCGCGGTCGAGCCAAAGTTCGAACCCGCCTTGTGCGGCAAGGCCCATGTTGCCATCAAGGCGGGGAATTTTTCGCAGGCGCTCTCTGCCTGTCACAGGGCGCTCGGTCAGAATCCAAATTCGGAGGTTGCGCTGACCCTGCTTGGCGCCTGTTTTGCCGCCCAGGGCGAAATTGCCGCGGCGATCGAATATTTCGACCGAGCGCTCGCGATCAAGCCCGACCTCGATGATGCCCATAACAGGAAGATTTTCGCACTCGACTATCTGCCGGGGATGGACTTCGAAAGGCTGCAGGGAGCTCGAAAATCCTGGTGGGATGCGATCGGCGCTAAAGTGCCGCGGCGGCAATTAAGAGAACGAAATCTCGATCCCGACCGACGCATCGTCCTTGGCTATGTCTCTTCGGAATTCCATAGCCATTCAGCGGCGATCGCCCTGCTGCCGGTGCTGCTCCACCACGATCACGCAAAGTTCGAGATCATCGGCTATTCGTGTATTCCGGCTCAGGATGTCGTCACAGCGGAGTGCCGTCGGGCGGTTGACCGCTGGGTGGACACATGGCAGCTCTCGGACGACAAATTGGCCGATCGCATTGAAGCCGATCAGGTCGATATCCTCATCGACGTTTCTGGCCACACCGCCGAAAATCGGCTGCCTGTGTTCGCGCGCAAACCTGCACCGGTCCAGGTTTCAGGTTTTGGCCATGCGACCGGCACGGGATTGCCCGTCATGGACTATGTGCTGTCGGATCCTGTCACAATTCCACAAGCGGTCCGACATTTGTTCGCTGAAAAGATCCACGACCTGCCGGCCCTCATCACCATCGCGCCGGCGCCGCCTGACATTCCGCCGACGCCTCTGCCGATGCTCCGCAACGGCTATGTCACTTTCGGTATGTTTAACCGGATCGAGAAAATTTCGGATCCGGCGCTGGAGGTGTGGTCGAGGCTCCTGCGATCGCTTCCGGGCTCCATCATCACCGTCAAGAGCGGCGCGCTGGACGACCCGCTGTTGCGCGACCGATTGATCGCACGCTTCGCTGCCCGCGGTCTCACCGAGGACCGAGTCAGGTACCTGGGATCGACATCGCGGCATCAACATCTTGCGATGTTCGGCGAGATCGACATCGCGCTCGATCCGTTTCCGCAAAACGGTGGCATTTCGACTTGGGAGCCGTTGCAGATGGGCGTGCCCGTCGTCACCAAGCTCGGCACCGGCGGGCCCGCCGCCCGCGCCGGTGCGTCGATCGTCAAAGCGGTTGGTCTCGACGACTGGGTCGCCACCGATGATGACGGCTATATCGCGATCGCGCAGCGATATGCGTCGAACCCTGCGGAGCTGTCAGCGTTGCGCGCCAGCCTGCCGGCGATGGTCGCGAATTCGGCGGCCGGCAATTGCGAGGTCTATACCCGCCATGTGGAGGAGGGGTATCGGAAATTCTGGCGCGATTATTGTGGGAGTGCCGATCGCTAGGCGGCGTTCACACCACCGGCACGCGCCTGGCGGCGACGGCCGCCGGAGAGATCACCTCGATGTCGAGCGGAACCCGCCATCGTTCGGTGTAGCGCACCTCGGGCGGCTCGTTGGTTGCGGCCGCGCCTTCGAGCACAAAGCCTTCGAAGCCGCCGCTCATGACCTCGTTGCATTTCTGCACATAGATGGGGAAACCACCGATATAGGGCATGAACACGCGCGGCCGGCCGGGAATGTTGGTGCCGACGTACCAGGAACTGCAGGTCGATCGCAGCGAAACCTTTGAGACCTCATTGACGTGCTCGACCCAGGCATCTTCGTCCTCGAGCCGCGCCTCGATCGTCGCGGCGCCAATGTCGCGCATATGGCCGAGGCAATCCACCAGCCAGTCGACATGCTGCTCGATTGCCTGGATCATGCTCGCCAGCACTGAAGGACTGCCGGGTCCGGTAATCATGAACAAATTGGGGAAGCCGGCCGACGCAAGCCCGAGATAGGTGCGGGGACCGGCGCGCCATTTCTCCGATAGCGTTAGCCCGTTGCGGCCGGTGATCGCAATCTTGTCGAACGATCCCGTCATCGCCGCAAAGCCGGTGGCGGAGACGATGGCATCGACCGGATACTCCTGGCCGTCAACCACGATGCCTCCGGCCGTAAAGCGCTCGATCGGCTTCTTCGAGACATCGACCAGTTTCACATGCGGCAGATTGTAGGTCTCGAAATAGCCGGTATCGACGCAGAGCCGCTTGCAGCCGAATACATTCTCTGGACACAGCAGCTCGGCGGTCGCCGGATCCTTGACGATGCCCTTGATCTTCTTGCGCGCGAAGTCGGCGATGGTGTCGTTGGCTTCCTTCTCGAACAGGAGGTCGCCGAAGGCGCCGAGGAAGGGCAGGCCGCCGCGTTCCCAGGCCTCTTCGTAAAGCTTCTCGCGCTCCTCCGGGCTCGCTTCCAGCGCCGGCTTCATGTTGAAGGGAAAGTAGAAGCCGGTCGGCCGCGCCCGCGCCTTCGCCCGCAGCGCCGGATAGTCGGCCTTTGCCGCCTTCAGATATTCCGGCGTCAACGCCTCGTTCCAGGCCGGCACCGACCAGGTGGCGGTACGCTGGAACACCGTGAGCTCCGAGGCCTGTTTCGCGATGATCGGGATGGACTGGATCGCCGATGAACCGGTGCCGATCACGCCGACGCGCAAGCCGGTGAAATCCACGCCTTCGTGCGGCCATTCGCCGGTGTGGTAGATCGGGCCCTTGAAATCGTCGATGCCTTCGAAGCGGGGGCGGTTCGGCGAGGACAGGCACCCGACCGCCATGATGCAGAATTGCGCGGTCACCTTGTCACCGCGATCGGTCTCGATCTCCCAGCGCTTGGCCTTTTCGTCGAAGGCCGCCCTGGTCACGCGGGTATCGAACACGATGTCACGGCGAAGGTCGAAGCGGTCGGCGATGTGGTTGGCGTAGGCGAGGATCTCCGGCTGCGGCGAATATTTTTCCGACCAGCTCCACTCCTGGTCGAGCTCTTCCGAGAAGGAAAAGGAATACTGCATGCTCTCGACGTCGCAGCGCGCGCCGGGATAGCGGTTCCAGTACCAGGTGCCGCCCACGCCGCCACCCGCTTCGAAAACGCGCGCGGTGAAACCTAGCCCGCGCAGCCGATGCAGCATGTACATGCCGGCAAAGCCGGCACCGACGACGACGGCGTCAAAATGGGTTGCGGTTTCAGCGGCGCGCATTCCCTCGGCTTCGGTGGTCATCGCTTCTTCCCGTTCGCGTTTCCTCATTTTAAGACGAATTATGCCCCGGACATCCAAAAAATCGACGATGAATTGAACAGGGAGGCGCGGCGTTTTCGCCGGGGCAGGAGCATGATCCGGAAAAGTGGGCACCGGTTTTCCGAAAAGATCATGCGCCAAAACACCAGCGATTGTGTCCAGGCGCTACGCCACCTGTCGCGGCAGCTGATCGGCGTCTCGGATCGGGCTATCATGGCCGCGCCTGCCACCAGCGACATCCGGGGATTTTGATCATGACCTCCAACCGACCCTATCGCGGCGTCTTTCCCGTCGCACCGACCATCTTCGACGATCGCGGCAACCTTGACCTCGACGGTCAACGCCGCTGCATCGATTTCATGATCGATGCGGGTTCGCAGGGCGTCTGCATCCTCGCCAATTTCTCCGAACAGTTCGTGCTGACGGATGCCGAGCGCGAAACGGTGATGCGCGCGGTGCTCGAGCACGTCGCGGGACGTATTCCGGTGATCGTCACGACGACGCATTTCTCCTCGGCGATCTGCGCAGCGCGCAGCCGCCAGGCGGAGGAGGCGGGGGCCGCCATGGTGATGGTGATGCCGCCCTATCACGGTGCGACGTTTCGTGTCCCCGAACCAGGCATCTTCGAGTTCTTCCGTGTCGTTTCCGACGCCGTCGGCATTCCCGTGATGATCCAGGATGCACCGGTTGCCGGAACGCCGCTGTCGGTTGATTTTTTGGCGCGGATGGCAAAGGAACTGGCGAACATTCGCTATTTCAAGATCGAGGTGGCGGGCGCGGCCAACAAGCTGCGCAGCCTGATCGCAGCGGGCGGCAGCGTGATCGAGGGGCCATGGGATGGAGAAGAGGCGATCACGCTGATGGCCGATCTCGACGCTGGCGCCACCGGCGCGATGACCGGCGGCGGCTATCCGGATGGAATTCGCCAGATCATGGATCCCTTTTTCGCCGGTCGCCGGGACGAGGCGATGGCCGCCTATGCCCGTTGGCTGCCGCTGATCAACTACGAAAACCGTCAGTGTGGGCTGCTGGCCTGCAAGGTGCTCATGAGGGAGGGCGGCGTCATCGCCTCGGACGCCGTGCGCCACCCGATGCAGCCCCTGCATCCGGCAACGCGAGCCGGCCTCATCGAGATCGCGCGCAGCCTCGATCCGGTCGTGTTGCGTTGGGGGCATTGAAGTCCGTCACGGCATGGAACTTATCGCCGGCTGCGGCGTAGATTCATTGCGTGCAGCGGAAGATGTTTCGATGCGAGCGTCCCGACGTTTGGTCGTGACCGAAGGAGCGAATGATGCCGCTCTACCATTTTGATCTCGTGAACACGAAGACCCATGTCGACGCGGGCGACGCCATGTTGCCGGACGACATCGAGGCGATGGATACCGCCGACCTGATCGCGCGGCGTGTGCTGCGGGAGCGGCCGAACGCGAGGAATCGGCACTACGCCATTCTCGTGACCAGCGAGGAGGGCGAGGAGATTTGTCGTCTGCCGCTCGACATCATTCACTGAAGAGGGCGACCGATGGGACATTCCGACCAGGGCATCGTGATGGACGAAAAGTCGCAGGAACAACCTGCCGACAAGGCTCGCGTGGAGACGGTACACAAAGCCGATCCGAAAAAATCCGCTTCCCGTGAAGCAACGCGCGACCCCAAGCTTAACGACGCGGAGAAGACGCCGGGTTCCGGGATGGCGCCGGGCGACGAAGGTGGCGCACCAACGGGCTGATCCGCCCTCGCAGGAACGATTGCAATCAATGCCGGTTGCCTTCGTAACTGTCACGGAGGCTCAAATGGCGATGAACGCGAGAGAATTGGACGAACGGGAATTCGGCAATTTGATCGGCAGCGACAAGGTCGAGGGCACTGCCGTGTTCGGACCCGACGACGCCAAGATTGGTTCGATCGAACGGGTGATGATCGACAAGATGAGTGGCCGGGTCTCATACGCCGTGCTCGGCTTCGGCGGTTTCCTGGGACTCGGCAATGATCATTATCCGCTGCCCTGGCAGTCGCTGAAATACGATACACGGCTCGGGGGCTACCGCACGGGGATCACCGAAGACCAGCTGCGCGGTGCGCCGAAGTACCGCAACGACCGCGACTGGAACTGGGGTGACGCCGGCGCCACCCGCGCGCTCGACGATTATTACGGCGTGCCCGTGATCTGAGGAATATCGCCTCCGGCCTTACTCCTCCCGAGGGCCGGCGTCCTTGACGGCCCCGACGCTCGCGCGAACGGGCCGCTTGTTGTCGCGTTCAGTTGATCGATAGCGGAGCCTCCAGATTAGGAACCGCCTTGTTGCGGGGTGGTTAGCTCGAAAAATCCGCGTGAGACGAGGCGTACGTGGCAGGCGGACTCTTGATCGCCGATGATGTCGGCAACACGGTCTGGCGAGTCACCGCGGCGGGAAGCGGACCCTCGCCTGCGGCGCGATTGTGATCGCGATTGTGTTTATGGGTAACATCATTACGAAAAGGTTCCCATTAACATCGGGTAATTTTTCGTTGTCTTCCCGGCGTTCCGTTCCCACGTGTAAAGCATGAAACAATCGGATTTGTTCAGGGATAACGCTGAGAATTGCCTGCAGCTCGCGGAACGCGCCGAGGGTCAACCGGCCTTCAGGCGTTACCTGCGCATGGCGCAGGCATGGATGGCCTTGGCTCACGAGCAGGATTGGCTTGACGGCGAAGTACCGCCGCTTCCGGTCAAAGCCGCAGCGTAGCCCCGGCACTCGGCGCCGGATCATCTGGAGGCATGTCATGCGTCTGCGCATTGCATTGGTGGCGTTTGCCGCCGCGTTCTGTCTTGCAACCGCCGTGGCCACCGTGACTACCGTGCGGGAAGTGAAAATCCACAATTCCTCGCTTTCGCAGCCGGTCACGACTATCTAGTGGCGTCTCGTTTGGCAATTCAGAACGGCGCGACCGGCTGGAACCAGACGGATCTTTGGATGGGGCGACTATGGCGGCGAGGGGGGGTGCTTCTGACGCGTAATGACAACGCGTTCTGCCGTTGCCTGCAATATAGCTATCCCTTCGGCTGGGAGCGCCGGTGAGCACAGGCGATCGTGGGCGTGGCCTGCTTTGGCTGGCATTTTGTGAGCCGGATACTAATCTAAGCGATCCCAACACCTTTCGCAGGGAGGGAATCCGCCATGATCAGGCCGAAGCTAATATCTGCAGCTTTGCTCTTCGTCGCCGCTGGACCGATGACGAGCCGCGCCTCGGCCATTACCGCCGAACTCGCCAAAAAGTGTGGAGCGCTGACCGCCAAGGCATTTCCTCCGCGCGTCATCGGAAATCCCGCCGCGGGCAGCGTAAAGGGATCCGGGGAGGATGCGCAGGCTTACTTTAACAAGTGCGTCAAGAACGGCGGAAAAGTGGATGGCCCCAAGGAAGCGAAATAGGCGCGCATGTCTTGGACGAAGCGGCGCGCGGCCGCAGGAGGCAGTTCGAGGGGCTTGCGGGGCATAGAGCGGATATAGATGTTCCAGCCGGCGATTGCGAATCGAACTAGAGGCCCGAGCGAAAGCCAAATCCTGAGTCGCGGCGCAGGTGTGGCGCCTCCCCGAAAAGTGGATGGATTTTTTAACGGGACTTTTTCTTGGTTTTGGCTTTCTTGGCGGGGACACTTGGCATCTCGGCAGCTTCCCGCGCCAGCCGCTCTGCCTTGAGACGCTCCCGATTTGCATTGAACGCCTTCTGAGCCGTCTCGTGCTCAGTCACTGCCACTTTGGCATCGACTTGGCGGAATACCTTACGCGCTTCGCGCTCCGCTTTGGTGGTTGGCTTGGGTCCTTCAAACTCGCGTGGTGTCTTTGTCATTTCTTCGCCCTCAGCCCGATCTCGACCAGGCAGTTGACGTCACGAGCTGCGATCACATCGAGCAACGGTAGAAGGCAAGGTCCATTCCTGCCATATCCGGATCCGTGAAAATGCGGGATACGCTATTGGCATCGAGGATTTTCAGACGCAGATTAACGCTCGTTGCCATGATTTCCGAGGCACATGCGGCCCGAAAATCGATGGTGTCACCCGTCTCTTTCCTCGAAATGATGGTGCATCGCGTAGTTTTGCTTCTGACGTCATTTCCATCCGCCACAAAGCCGCCGCCGAACTCTTCAGAAAATTGAGCAAAGCTGATTTTATCGCCTTTTTTGACAAAAACTTGTTTGCACTGATCGGCGCCTGTCGCCCAGGCTCCGTTCAAATCGAAAGCGTGTGCCTGCGAAGTTAGTACAACGCCGCTGCAAAACAGGAGAGCGTATAGTCGGGTTGATCGGCTCACGTTAAACATTGCTCAACTCCATCAATGGGACGCAAATTTTCTCACGGGCCATTTGCCGGAACAGTGTTTCGCATAGGGGATTTTGGCGCAAGGGGCCGCGCCGAGGCGAGCGCCCCGAAAGGATGGATTTTTAACGCAAATCAGGTGATGCTATCCGTGGGTGTGATAACCCGGACCGAGAATACGCCGCATTCCCGAGAGGTTTTGACCCGACTTCAAGCGGCTGCGGTCAATTGTGGACGCGCTTGGCGGCGCGAATCCGACCCGACATAGGCCGGGGGCGGACCGTGCTGTCCAGGGCGAAAGCCTAAAAGCGTCCAAGCGCGTCGCCAAAGAAATCAAGAAACAGGGCAATTCTGGCGACGGCGCCGGAGACGCTAACCGAAACCTGCAGGAACAAATACGCGCGGGAAGCACGCCGTGATGTCTGGCGCAAGCACGATTCCTCAATGGAATATTGGGACGCGCGCCGGAACATGCATAGCGCGATCGGCCGCGTCAAAATGAACAAAGTTGCGGAAAGCGATCTTCACCCTGAGCACATTCAGCACGAATGCAATCAGTTTGTTGCTTTCTGGCGCGCCGCAAAGCGCGTGCTCTTGCTCACGCCAGCGCCCGATCGGCAGGCCGTCGAATGGAAGCAGCGCAAGCTGAAAGGTGACAAAGGGCTCAGATATTGCAGCATCAAACCGGGCGAGCTCGAACGCGCAATCGCCAAGGATATAGCGTGGCTCAAGGCGCATCCGACCCGGCTCCGACCAGCCGGGCAAAAAGGGGAAGCGCACATGAACCCAAAAGCCAAAGAGGAACGCCGCGCGTTCAATGAAGCCATGCGGGCCCGCCTGAAGCTGGTCGCCGCCGAACGCAACGTTCCCGACGACCAGATGAAATGGATCGGCCGGCTGCGGCACGACGATCTGGTGACATTCGTCCACAAGCATAATCTCAGCTGGGCTTGGGTGTTTTGCGGCGATCTGAACGATCGGCTGCGCATGGCCAAGCGACGTCCCTCGTTGCGCGTCATCCAAGGGGGGACTCCGATGAAGCGTCGGCGCCGCTCTCACGGCGGAACCGGAGCGGCTGGCGACGCATGCCAGAAGGTTGAGACGGTAGTTTTCCACAATCCTGGCGGCGCCACCGTCTTGTTTCGGCGCCGCTGGGGACCACAATCCCTCTGGGGTTGGGGAGTCGCACCGAAAAATGCCTGACAAAATTACTGGCTTGGGCCCGCTCCGAGAAGCGAAGGAAGCGGAGACCGACGCCTATTTCCAACACATGGAACGCATCTCGCGGCGCCAGGGGATCCTGTCACAGGCCATCAGAGAGATGCGACGATTCAGCACTCGAGCGGAGATCACGAAGACGCTGCGCGATGCCGTCGATGTTCTCGAGGGTCGCCGCCGCTGAGGCGATGACAGAGCGGTGACGCAGGGCTGACGTCCCCGTGTCAGGTTCATGCTTCGTCGCCGATCTGTTGCTGCCAGCCTGTGGATAAGCGGTGCAGAAATGCAGCACGAGAACAAGGGCGCGGGGCTTCGGTCCCGCGCTCACCCCGCCGATGAAGGTCTCGAGCCCGCCGCTTCAAGCGGGCGGGTTTTTCTTTTGGATCCGGCGGATGCGGAAGCGCGCTGATCCTGCCCTTCAAGTTCCCGCTTTTTCGGAGGGACCGGGCGCGCAAATCTGGCCGCCCATCGCTGTTCGAACCTTCGTTGAAGGTCCAGAGGGATTTCGCACATAACCCACCTTCGGGGTTTGAGGTCCAGCCCCCGATGCTGTGATGTCAACGTCCACGAAGCTCGAAAGGTCCATCCCACACAGCCCGTCGCCACGGGGAATCAGCGTTGGCCGCCCATGCGATGGAAGTGATCGGCCTGTACTGCGCCCCCGACCAAACCCGCGCACCGGCGGCCTTGCTGGAGTCGCGCAGGGCTATCGCGGCCAGCCGGCGCCGCATTCTTCATCTGCCAACACTTGAGCACCGAGCATCTGTTCAATCACAGAACGCTCGAGGATTTGGCCACCGGGCAAGTGCAATTCCACATCTTGGTCCGTGGGCAAATTCATCGCAAGTCGGACCGCATCTTTTTGATTATCGAACGCCATCTCTGCAGGCTTCGGAGACAGCGGCGCGAGGCGAACCGGACCTCGCAATTCAGAAGGCAACCAAGCTACCACCCAAACGCCCTTGGGTCTCATCTTTCTCTCCCTGAATACTGTTTAGGTTGAAGGATGACGGCGAATTGTGGCCGGCTATTTATTTTTTCTCGCCAAGGTTGAGTTTGATTCGCGGCAAGACCAAGCCTGGGAACGAGTTGCGGGCCCGGTTGCCGCCATGTCCGCGGCGGCCGTTCTAATCCGGATGCCGGTCTCAATCGCCGAACTGGAACGGATCATCGGGCCTCGGGTCCCGGTCCCGACGTCGGCAGTGAGAGAGCGGCCCGTGACGCAGGTACTCTCGCAAAAGAGGGGAGCACTTCAGCTTTACCATCGCGTGATGTGGCCAGTTCACCGAAGGGCGTTGGTGTTTATTGTTCAAACGAGGGAGGACGAAAAGTTCACCGATGCTCGTTCAAGGAGGACTGCGATGCGCAAGCTCACCGAATCGAAGCATGAAGACACGTCCATACGAGAACTCGATCACGCGGCGCTGGACGCCGTAAGCGGCGGCCTTTTGGGGTACACCATCGCGTACATGAGGACCCTCGTTGGATCGGACAGGGGTCACTTAGACGACGCTCTTCAGGCGACATACATGTGATTTTGCATCGCGACATGCGGTCCGCAAACGAACCACCGCGTTCCGGAAACGAGCCGCCCCTCACCATGCTTCACCTTGGGGCAGGGAACGGCGGCGAGCTACTGCGCGTCGTGGTGTGGAAAGAGGCCGCCGACCGCCGGGCAGCTACCTAATTTTTGCCAAGCACTCCTTCAGGCGCTCAAGCTCCAAACGGACTTGCGTTTCCATGGCGTCTTGTAAGGCGAGCGTGCCTTTGCTGAACAATTCCGCGGAGGCCTTTCTGTCCAGATTCTGCTTCCAATCCCGGATTCCCTGCTTAGTGGCCTTTTGAGCTTCTGACGTCGCCTTAAGGTACGTCTTCATGCAGGCGTCGGCCATTGAACACGTCTGGCACTCTTGAGCGGCGGCAGCACTCGAAACAAGCAAGGTAAGCGTCGCGGCAAGGACCCTCATTGCTTTTCCCTCGGTATGGCCCCGCAGGCTTCTTCGGCCCCTAGGCCCGAGCGAAAGCCAAATCCAGAGTCGCGGCGCAGGTGTGGCGCCTCCCCGAAAAGTGGATGGATTTTTAACCAAACCAGGAGCATGACCCCGGCGGGCCTAAGACCCAAAACCAGTGCTGCCCGTGCCATCCCTGTGCCAATGGCTGAGACCCATCTAGTCGTGAAATGGCTGGAGGCTCACCCGGTTCGCAAAACTCACATCAAGGGTTGAGGCATGTTCCCCCGCCAGCGTCTCAGGGCGCTGGCGGCCCTCCGTTCTTAGTCCGCCGCTTCTGGACGGCGCCCGCGATCCAGACGGCGGCAATTGCAACAATCAGGACGATCAGGCCGATATTGTCAGTGTCGTCGTATCAGGATTGTGCGTTCGTTTGTGCGCCAAGCGATAAAAATTCAATAAAATGTAATGATATCAATTTCTTATGGCGGAAGGGGTGGGATTCGAACCCACGGTACCCTTGCAGGCACGCCGGTTTTCAAGACCGGTGCCTTAAACCACTCGGCCACCCTTCCAGTCCAACAAGATCAACGAGTTACGCGGCATTCTCATCGAACGCAACGGGAACAATTGGGCCCAATGGCACCCAATTGGCACCCTAGCGATTCAACGACGCATTGATCGCCGCTGCCGCCTTGCCGTCGTCCTTTTGGAACAGATGGGCATAGATGCGCAAGGTGATATCGGGCTTGGCATGCCCGAGGCGCTTGGAAATTGTGACGATACCCACGCCGGCATCAATGAGCTGGCTGGCATGGGTGTGGCGAAGGTTGTGGAAGGCCAGGTCCGGCATTTTGATCTGGTCATTAGCGCAGCGAAGCTGCGAGGCGAGCGTTAAAAGTACACGCAATCAACCAGGTCAACACGGGATACACGAACGCCACGCCCTCCGGATTGTTCTCGGCAAACCATCGCTCAGCGGCTTCCTCAGTGGCGAAAACCTTCAGATGGTCGACGTCGCCGACTTCCTTCAACGCTAAGCCTTGCAGTCGGAATCGAAAGGGGCCGCATTCCCGCGACCCCCTGCCGGTGAAAATTGATTGGGATGAAATCCAGCCCCGGCAGGGCCAGATTACGGTTTTCCACAGATAAGAGGATTCCGTAAGACTACGGTGTTTTGCTACCGGAACCCACGCCACCGAAGCACGGGTCTTAACTGAGGCAGCACGGGTCTTAACTGAGGCGATTCTTGTCCCAAATGTCTTTGATTTCAAAGACGACGATCAATACGACGGTCGTAACCAGAATAGGTCCGGCCAGCATCACCAATAAGGTAAGCATATACAGCTCCACGCAAGATTGGCCCGTGAACGCGCAGAGCGCTGTTTTGTTCCGAAAAAAATTCTGTGAGCGCCTTACTCCGGCGGCTGTAGCTCGCTTTTTCGAGGGGCTGCTGGGCAGTTCGCGGCGCAGCATTGTGAATTACTTCGAACGAATCCTCAAAAAGCCTGGTTCCTTAGGTGGAACAAAACGCAGCAAAAGGAAATTGTCTGACTATTCAAACCGCGTGTCAGGGGAGCGCAAGCGGAGGCGATTTCATGTGGGAAGCCTTGCAAGTCAACTTTGCCGGGTGGGGAATGATTATCTGCTTGGGGATGGAAATAGCTAATTGGCTTCAGCCAGCCTTTTAGGAAACGGCGTATTGAGCCAACAAGGTCGCTGCCCAGGATAACCCAACCCACCATCCTGCTGTTGCGAGCACCGTTGAGAATATCCAGAGGCCGACAAGCCACTTGCTCCGGGACTGTGCTGTCAATTTGTCTCCCATCTGCGACCCTGTCGCCGCGACACAGGCTCTCGCCCGACTCCGCCACCACAACTACTGGGCCGATCATGCAAACCCCGGCTTTAGCTGCCCAGCCGGGGCGTTACGTCAGTCGTGTTGCATGCTGTGCCCGGGGCGGTCGGGGGCGGCCTTCCCCTGAACGTCACACAAGCCTTCTGGTACCGGGGTTTTTGGCGCGCCGCTCGGCTTCAGCCACCTTCTTACGCAAGGCTTCAAGATCCAACATCTGCTGCTCAATATCGATAAACACAATCCGCTCCCGCGACGTTTCTGGCGCCGCGGAGTGCGTACGCTTACTCATGTGAACCCTCACCGATTTACGCGCCCATCTAAAATGGGACGGCGGGACAACAAAAAAGGTTCAAGGGCTGGCGCATACTAGCGCGAAAACGCGCGTAAGAACGTGCTCGGCGCGATTGCATTCAAGCCGCGCTTCAGCGAGCGCCATCAGAAACGGCGAAGTTTCGGTTTCGGGATCGTACCAGGAGGTGCCTTAAACCACTCGGCCACCCTTCCGTTGCAGCGCTTCAATCATTTAGCGGCACGGATATCAAGGACGGGTTAGCGCCGCCGAGCGATTGGTGGCGTCCTATTGCGTCAAGGCGGAGTGAGAGGCGCGTGAATTATTTCTGTTCGGGCAGCCTGACCGGCACGTGCGGCGAGGCGCTGACGACCCGCGGGCTGCCGTCGGCGTGATTCCGGGTCTTGATGAGTGCTTCGAGATACAGGAAGAATTTTTCGGCGAGCATGGCAAACTCCCTCCTGAAACGACGGATCAGGCAATGGCTGTGAGACGAAGCCTACGCCTATGCTTGTTCCAGGCTGGGATATGTTACCCAAGTCACATTTCCGGCCGTTGTCGCGACCTCGGGAAAATGGCTTCGTCGACCGCACTCAAAATTTCCTCGTAGCCTCGTCGATGAAGTCAGTTCACGGGCTTGCGAAGAAAGGTACATGGCCGATCCCTCGCGATCAGCCGGCAATCTGGACCCATGCCGTCAGGGCAGGCAAGCGGAGTTGCCGGCGTTTGGGCCACGCGGCTGCAAAAAAGAGAGGAGGCGGGGGGGGAACAGCCGCCTCTTTTGCAGAGCCGACCGCTCTAGGTGGCGAAGGCAAAAGCCAGAAGGCTCGAGCAAAGCAGCACGAAACCGGCTGCGGTCAACGCAAGGAAACCGTCGGAGACAAGGTCGTGATGGCGCATGTGACACCCTCCTTATCCGACGCTCGTCCGAATTTATTAAAACTTTCGGAACGAGCTCATTGAAGCAGGCGATCCGGGGCGCTCATGCCCCTGCCTGACGGCGCGGATCAGGTCCGCGACAGAACGCCTTCGAACGCGTGGGCGATAAAAATCCCGGCGCCTACCAGCCCCATAACCGTTGTCAGCATCTCGAACATTGCGAACATCCTTTGCGCCCCCGCGCATGGGCAACAAAACGACGCGCAAGCCCGCACAGTCAAAAGGATTTCGAGAGGAGGCCGCACAATCGGCGGTGACTGGGGTTTTGGTGCAACAGGTGTGCCAAAGCGGGCCGTCAGCGGTTGCGTACGTGGCGCAAAAGCAACGATTGATTCACCACCGTAAAACCCACCCCATTTCCGCCGCGATCCGGTTGCGGTATCTTCACCAAATGATGCGGAGGTGGGCTGCATCAACGCGGTTTATTGCCGGCAATTGCCCCGGAGTGGGCGCGTACCCGGTGGAATGGTAACGGGGCGAATGGGGATCCAGCGCTTAGATTTGGCAGTGCGGGCGGCGCGGCGCGTGGCCGTGCTGGGCGCTTGCCTGGTGCTGGCCAACTGCGCTTCGTCAGGCAAGTTCGCAGGCCGCGTCGACCCGAAATACGGCGTCTCCTCCAGCCCCAGGGTGGTTGCCTTTGGCGAGCCCGTGCCGAAGGGCGGCGGCACCTACCGCATCGGCAAACCGTATACGGTCGCGGGCCGGGTCTATGTTCCCGAGGAGGACGACAATTACCGCGCGGACGGTGTGGCCTCCTGGTATGGCGACGATTTCCACGGCCGCTTGACCGCCAATGGCGAAGTGTTCGACATGGACTCGCTCACCGCCGCCCATCCAACCCTGCCGATGCCGTGCTATGCGCGCGTGACCAATCTCTCGAACGGCAAGTCGCTCATTGTCCGCGTCAATGACCGCGGGCCCTATCATGGCAACCGCCTCATCGACGTCTCGAACAAGGCTGCCGAGCTTCTTGAATTCAAAGGCAACGGCACGGCGAGGGTGCGGGTCGAGTATGTCGGCCGCGCGCCGCTCGAAGGTTCCGACGATCGCCAACTGATGGCCACCTTGCGCACCGGTGTGCCGGCGCCATCGCCGTCGCTGGTCCGCGTGGCATCAGCCCATCCCTTCGTTCCGGACATTCCCACGCATGCCCGCCCGATCCGCGGCGAGATTCCGATGCCGGAAGGCCGGCCCTATAGCCTCGGCAACACCCAGGCCGACTACGCCTCGATCAACGCCACCTCGGAAATGTCGGCGTCAAGCCGGTCGCGCCCGAGCGGGCGCCCGCTCGACAATGCCCGCGCCGTTTCCTACGACGGCGACAGCCGCTACAGCGCAGCCTATGCGCCGGTCGATCCGCGCGGCCCGAGCGAGGTCCTGAGCGGCCGCGGCCTTTACTGAGACTGGAACGGCACGAGGGCCTTGGCGGTTCACCGTCATCGCGTGACGGTGCTACCGCAGCGGCGCATTTTGCTTGAGGAAGCCGATCAAGGCGGCGTTGACCTCTTCCGGGCACTCCTGCTGAACCCAATGACCGGCGCCTTCGATGATCACCTTGCCCTTCAGGTTCGGCAATACGCGCTCCAGCTCGTTGACGCGCTTGGCGCCGATCAGCCCGGTGATGACGGCGTCCTGCGAACCCGCGATGAACAACGAGGGCTGATGGATCTGCGCATCCTGCCAGGGCGCGGTCAGCTCCCAATTGCGGTCGATGTTGCGGTACCAGTTCAGCCCGCCGCGAAAGCCGGATTTCTTGTAGGCTTGCGCAAACGCCGCGAGGTCTGCCTCGCCGAGCCATGGCGGCAGCGGTTGATCGCCCTGCGCGTCGCCCAGGAAGCCCTTGCCGGGTTTCACGAACATCGCAGCGGTCGGGTCGGACAATCCGCGCCCGCCAAGCAGGATGCGAAACGTCTTCAAGAGGTCGCGCTCGAGCTCGGCTTCGGCGATGCCTTCGGCCTGGAAATATTGCCAATAGAAGTTGGTGATGCCGCTTTCCCGCAGCATGTCGAGCGGACGGCCGCGGCCGCGGAAGGGCGGTGGCACGCTGAGGCCCGCGACCGCGGTGAAAATATCCGGACGAAACATCGCCGCATGCCAGGCGACCGGCGCGCCCCAATCATGACCGACCACGACGGCCTGCGTTTCGCCGAGCGCGGCCACCAGTGCGACGACGTCGCCGACCGTGTCGAAGATGCTGTAGGCCGAAATCCCGGCGGGCGCGCTGCTCCGCCCGAAGCCGCGCATGTCGGGTGCCACCACATGAAAGCCGGCTTGCGCGAGCGCCGGAATCTGGTGGCGCCAGGAATGGGATAATTCCGGCCAGCCATGGCACAGCAGGACCAGCGGGCCTTCGCCTTGCTCGCGGACGAACAACTCGATGCCGTTGGCGGAAATGGTGCGCTCGGAAGCCAAATCGCGTTTCCGCCTTGTTTGCCGGGTTTGTTGGGAGCCACGATAGGGTGGTTCGGAGGGTATCGCAATGTGGCGAAAAAGCTGTGTTGTTTGCGATAATTCCACCTGTTAGAACGCGCGGCATCCAAAGGGCGATCGCCGATGGCACCCACGCTTTCACCGTTCCTCAAGGTCCCGACCGGCGCGCTGTTCCGCGGCATGATCGCGGCCCTCGTCGTGGCCGGATTAGGTTGGGGCGGCATGATCCATGCCGCCAACCAGAGCGTCCAGGGCGCCAAGAAACCCGATGAGCTCGCCTTTGATGGCGACGCGCCGACCGCGATCCTGATCGAGGCCAAGAGCGGCAGCGTCCTGTTCGAGAAGAACGCGGACGAATTGCGCGCGCCGTCCAGCATGATGAAGCTGATGACGGTGGAGGTGGTGTTCAACGCCATCAAGGAAGGCAAGGTCAAGCTATCAGACGAATACCGGATCAGCGAGAACGCCTGGCGGAGAGGCGGGGCGCCGGCGGGCGGCTCCACCATGTTCGCGGCGCTGAACAGCAAGGTTTCTGTGGATGACCTCTTGCATGGCGCCATCATCCAGAGCGGCAACGATTCCTGCATTGCGCTCGCCGAAGGCATGGCCGGCAATGAGCGCATCTTCGCAGCCGATTACATGACCAAGCGGGCGCGGGAGCTTGGACTTGCCAAGTCGACCTTCGGCAATTCGAACGGGTTGCCCGATCCCGCCAACAAGATGACGGTGCGCGAGCTTTCCATTCTCGCGCGCCACATCATCCTCGACTTTCCCGAGTTCTACAAATTGTTCGGCGAGAAGGAGTTCACCTGGAACAAGATCCGGCAGCAGAATCGCAATCCGCTGCTCAATTCCATGGAAGGCGCCGACGGATTGAAGACCGGCTACACCAAGGAAGGCGGTTACGGCATGGTCGGCTCGGTCGTGCAGAACGGCACGCGGCTGATCGTGGTCGTCAACGGCCTCGAGGACCCCGACGACCGCGCCACCGAAGCCAAGAAGATGCTGGAATGGGGTTACCGCAATTTCGAGACGCGCACCCTGTTCGCGGCCGACCAGACGCTCGGCTACGCGCGGGTGTTCGGCGGCGAGACCCGTTCGGTGAAGCTCTCGAGCCCGCAGCCGGTCAAGGTGATGGTGGCCAAGCAGGGCAATGAGAAGCTGATCGCGCGCGTGGTCTATAATGGTCCCGTGCGAGCGCCCGTAGCGGCCGGGCAGAAGGTCGGGGTGGTGCGGGTCTGGCGCGGTCCCAATGTCGCGATGGAGAGCCCGGTCTATGCCGCGGAGTCCGTCGGCGTGGGCTCGACCATGCGGCGTGCGATCGACGGCGCGCAGGAGCTTGTATTCGGCATGTTTCGCGCCGGCGCTTCGAGGCTCTGATATGGCCGAAGCTGCGATCAAACGGATGGCTGGACGCGGGCGCTTCATCTCCTTCGAGGGCGGCGAGGGATCAGGAAAGTCCACCCAGATCAGGAAGTTGGCTGAACGTCTTGACGCGGCAAAGCTGCGCTCGATCGTAACGAGAGAACCCGGCGGCTCGCCCGGCGCCGAGGTGATCCGGCACCTGATCCTGTCGGGCATGGGCAAGCTGCTCGGCCCCGATGCGGAAACGCTGCTGTTCGCGGCCGCCCGCGACGACCATGTCCGCACCGTGATCCAGCCGGCGCTCAATCAGGGCATCTGGGTGCTGTGCGATCGCTTTTCCGACTCCACCCGCGTCTACCAGGGCAGGGTGGGAAATGTCGCAAGCGGCCTTCTCAACGCCATGGAGCGGGTCACGATCGGCGATCTCAAGCCGGACCTGACCATCATTCTCGACGTTCCCGTCGAAATCGGGCTGAAGCGGGCGGCAGCGCGCCGTGGCAACGCCGCGCCGGACCGCTTCGAATCCGAGGACGTGAAGTTTCACCAGAATCTGCGCGACGCCTATCGCGAGATCGCGGCGGCCGAGCCGGCGCGTTGCGTGCTGATCGACGCCAGCGGCGACGCTAACACGGTGGCGGCGGCGGTCTGGACCGCGCTGCGCGATCGCTTCTTCACGGCCCCTGCCGGCGTGGCCTCTACGGCATGAGCCCGCGTCAGACCGAGGCCGAGATCGCGGCGCCCCATCCGCGCGAGACGTCCGTGCTGTTCGGACACCGGGAGGCGGAGGCCGCGCTGCTTTCCGCCTACAAGAGCGGGCGGATCGCGCATGCCTGGCTGATCGGCGGCGCGCAGGGCATCGGCAAGGCAACGCTGGCCTATCGCATGGCGCGCTTCGTGCTCACCCATCGCGACCCGCTCGGCGCGACCGTGCAGCGCGCCGAAACGCTCGCCATCGATCCGAACGCGCCTGCCGCGCGCCATATCGCCTCCGGCGCGCATGGCGGCTTGCTCGCGCTGGAGCGAACCGCCAACGACAAGGGCGTGCTGCGGACGGTGATCACGGTCGACGAGACGCGCGAGACCATCTCGTTCTTCGGGTCGACCGCGGCGGTGGAGGGCTGGCGGGTCTGCATCGTCGACACCGTCGACGAGCTCAATCCGAACGCGGCGAACGCGCTCTTGAAAATCCTCGAGGAGCCGCCGCAGCAATCGCTGTTCCTGCTGGTCTCCCACGCTCCGGCGCGGGTGCTGCCGACCATCCAGTCCCGCTGCCGCAAATTGCCGTTGCGTCCGCTTTCGACCGAGGACGTGATCCGCGCCGCCGCGCTAGCCATTTCGCGCAACAGCGATGATCCTGCCCTCAACGAAGCTGCAGCCGCATCGGAGGGCAGCGTGGCGCGCGCCCTGACGCTGCTCGGCGGCGATGCGCTGAAACTTCAGCAGCGTACCGCAGCCTTGCTCGCCAATTTGCAACGGCTCGATCCGCGCGAGCTGCATGCGCTCGGCGATGCCATGGGCCTTTCAGACCGGACGTCGCTGGCGGCCTTTGTGGACAGCGTCGACCGTTGGATTTCCGAGCGGTTGCGCGTCGAAGGCAGCTCCAATGCGAACCTGCCGCGCCTTGCGCGGCTGGCGGAGGTATGGGAAAAGATCGCCCGCGCCGCACGCGACACCCAAGACTATAATCTTGAGCGAAAACCGCTGGTTTTCTCGGTGTTCTCGCTGCTTGCGGAAGCGACGCGGTAGGCGTTGCAATTGTCCATTCCAACCATCTCGTTCGAGCCGACAAGGATTTTCGCCGTGGCCAAAAAGTCTTCAAAAAAGAAAAAGACAGGGAAGGCCGCAAAACGCGCTGCTGGCAAGGCGACGACGAAGAAGCGCGCCGCGAAGAGGGCCAGGCAGGCCGCGAAAAAGCCTGCAAACAAGGCTGCGAAGAAATCCGCGAAGAAGGCCACCAAGAAGCCGCCGGCGAAGAAGGCTGGCAAGAAGACGGTCGCGAAGGCCAAGTCCCCGAAAGCCAAGTCCCCGAAAACCAGGCCCCCGAAAACCAAGTCCCCAAGGGCGTCGAAGTTATTAGCTATTCCGAAGAAGGCTGCGAAAAAGCCGGCTGCCGCCAAATCCGCGGCCGCCGCACCGGCACCGTCGCGCGAAAACATCTTCTACGTCACGACGGCAATCGCCTATCCTAACGGCCAGCCTCATATTGGCCACGCCTATGAGGCGATCGCCACCGATGCGATCGCGCGCTTTGCGCGGCTCGACGGCAAGGACGTGTTCTTCCTGACCGGCACCGACGAGCACGGGCTGAAGATGGTTCAGACCGCGCAGGCCGAAGGGTTGACGACGGTGGACCTCGCCTCGCGAAACTCCCGCCGCTTCAAGGCGATGGACGAGCGGCTCAACATCTCCTTCGACCGCTTTATCCGCACCAGCGAGCTGCAGCATCACCGCTCAAGCCAGGCGATCTGGAATCGCATGCAGCAGAACGGCGATATCTATATCGACATCTATGCCGGCTGGTATTCGGTGCGCGACGAGGCCTACTACGGCGAGGACGAAACCACCGTCGGCGAGGACAATGTCCGTCGCGGTGCGCAGGGCACGCCGGTGGAATGGGTCGAGGAAAAGACCTATTTTTTCCGGTTGTCGGCCTATCAGGACAAGCTTCTGGCGCTCTATGAGAGCCAGCCCGATTTCATCGGCCCGGACGCACGCCGCAATGAGGTGATGAGCTTCGTCAAACGCGGCCTGAAGGACCTCTCGATCTCGCGCACCACTTTCGACTGGGGCGTGAAGGTACCGAACGCTCCCGATCACGTGATGTACGTCTGGGTCGATGCGCTCACCAATTACATCACGGGCGTCGGCTTCCCCGATGAGACCGACAGGAATTGGCGTTTCTGGCCGGCCGATCTGCACGTCATCGGCAAGGACATCATTCGCTTCCACGCGGTGTACTGGCCAGCGTTCCTGATGTCGGCGGGCATCCCCGTGCAGAAGCGCGTCTACGCCCACGGCTTCCTGTTCAGCAGGGGCGAGAAGATGTCGAAATCGGTCGGCAATGTCGTCGACCCCTTCAATCTCGCCGACCAGTATGGCGTCGACCAGATCCGCTATTTCTTCCTGCGCGAGGTGGCGTTCGGGCAGGACGGAAACTACAACCACGAGGCCATCGTCGCGCGCATCAATGCCGACCTCGCCAACGATCTCGGCAACCTGGCGCAGCGCTCGCTGTCGATGATCGCCAAGCAGCTCGGCGGCGTGCTGCCGACGCCGGGCGAATTCTCGGCCAATGATAGATCTATCCTGGCGGAAGCCGATGCCATGATCGGCGCGGCGCGCACGGCGATGGCGACGCAGCAGATCCATCAATGGCTCAATGCGGTGTGGTCGGTGGTCGCTGAAGCCAACCGCTATTTCGCGGGCGAGGCGCCGTGGGCGCTGGCCAGGACCGATCCGGCACGGCAGGGGACGGTGCTTTACGTCACCGCGGAGGTCATCCGGCAGATCGCGATCCTGACCCAGCCCGTGATGCCGGCAGCCTCCGAGAAACTGCTCGACAGCCTCGGCATCCTCCATGGCGAGGCGCGGATGTTCGCGGCATTGGGTGGACAGACGCGCATTGCGCCGGGCACAGTGCTGCCCGCGCCTCAGGCCGTGTTTCCGCGCTATGTCGAACCGACAGCGGCCTGAGCTCGCGCGATGCTGGTCGACAGCCACTGCCATCTGGACTTTCCGGATTTTGCGCCTGACCTTGACGCCATCGTGGCGCGGGCGGCGGATGCCGGCATCGGCCGCATGGTCACGATCTCGACACGGGTCAAGCGGCTCGGCGGGCTCATCGCCATCGCAGAGCGGTTTCCCAGCGTCTATTGCTCGGTCGGCACCCATCCGCATCACGCCGACGAGGAAGACGGCATCGCGCCCGAAGAGCTGATCGAGCTGACCAGGCACCCGAAGGTCGTCGCGCTGGGGGAGGCGGGGCTCGACTATTTCTACGACAACGGCTCGCCGGAGGCGCAGGCGCGCGGCTTTCGCGCGCACATTGCTGCCGCCCGCGTGACCGGCCTGCCGCTCGTGATCCACACCCGCGACGCCGACCGGGACTGTCAGCGCATCCTGGAGGAAGAGGTGGCCAAGGGCCCGTTTCGCGCGGTGCTGCATTGCTACACCGGCGGGCGCGAACTTGCGATGCGAGCGATCGAATTGGGCCTGTCGATCTCGTTCACGGGCATCCTGACCTTCAAGAAGTCCGAGGCCTTGCGCGAGCTCGCGGCCGAACTGCCGGCCGACCGCATCATGGTGGAGACCGACGCACCTTATCTCGCGCCCGGAAAATTCCGCGGCAAGCGCAACGAGCCGGCCTATGTCGTGGAAGTCGCAAAAGTGCTGGCGGAGACGCGCGGCGTTTCGCTGGAGGAGATTTCGCGGCAGACCAGCGAAAATTTCTTCCGGCTGTTCAGCAAAGTGCCATCGACGGCTTCGGCGCCTTGATGCGTCGAGGCTCCGCATCCAGATCGCCTCTGCCAACGCAATGTCGATGACGGAATCCTCGCCCAAGGCCAGCGGGCGGGCGTGGCCCATGATAGCAGACACGAACGCTTCGGCCTGCCGCCGGAACGCCCAGCTCTTTTCGCGCGGCAATTCCGAACGACGACCGCCTTCATCGATCAATACCCGCGCCTCTTCCTCGGCGAAGGGCGGCGGCAACTCGATTGCACGACACCGCGCTCGAAGTTGATCTGGATGCCCTCCCGGCGCGCCCTGATTTTGCAAGCATTGCCAATCTGTTCGGGGGAAAACCGCTGAAATCCGCAAGGCGACGCTTGGTCACCGGAACCCGAATCAGAAACGGTTCCCTTAAGCCTTTGCAATTGCCGGTCTTTCTCTCTATCACACCCTTGTCGCCGCAGAGCCGCCGTTCATGTCTGTAGATGCCCAGCACAAGGCTTTCCTCGACGATTATGTGGGGCGGCTGCACCGTGTGATTACGGTGGACGACGATATCTGCGCGCAGATCAGCGCCACGCGCGCAATCTGGTTAGAGACCCGCGAGCGGGGAGGCCGTGTCATCTTCATCGGCAATGGCGGCTCGGCCGGGATCGCCTCGCATCTGGCCATCGACCTCTCGAAGAACGCGTCGGTGCCGGCCATCTGCTTCAGCGACGCGAGCATGATGTCGTGCCTTGCCAACGATTACGGTTTCGAGCACTGGATCGCGCATGCCGTGCGGCTGAACGCACGCGCGGGCGATTGCCTCGTAGCAATCAGCTCGTCGGGCCGTTCAAAGAACATCATCAATGCGGTGGCGAAAGCGCGCGAGATGAAGCTCGACGTCGTTACGCTGTCGGGAATGAACCCGGACAATCCACTGCGCACACTCGGCGACGTCAATTTCTGGGTCGATAGCCGGAGCTACAACATAGTGGAAACCGCGCATCAATTCTGGATGATGGCCGTGATCGACCTGATCATCGGTCGCGCAGAATATCCGGCTTCCTGAGGCAGTCTTATATGGTGAAATCGAGACCACAACAGGTGACACCGCCCGACGCTCCCGCGATGACAAACCTGTTCTACCTCCGGCATACCTGCCGGCTCTGTCTGTCGGACCGGCAAGAGCTGGTCGTGCCGATGGCCGGCATGCCGATCGGCACGCCGAACTTCCAGGTGCCTGACGCCAGCGCCGACGATCCGGTGTTCCGGACCGCGGTTCCCCTGGAATTGTATCTCTGCCGGGAATGCGGACATCTCCAGATTCTCCATGTCGGCAATCCGGAGATCCAGTACCGGCACTATGTCTACACCACCTCGCTGTCGCTCGGCCTGCGCGAGCATTTCGCGGCTTACGCCGATGACGTGATCAGCCGTCACGCGATTGCGCCGGGCTCGCTCGTCGTCGAGCTCGGCAGCAATGACGGCTCGCTGCTCGGCTTCTTCAGGGAGCGCGGCATGAAGGTGCAGGGGGTCGATCCCGCCGTCGATATTGCCAGGCGCGCGACGGAGAAGGGGATCGAAACCATCGCCGATTTCTTCACCGACAAGGTCGGCGACCACATCCGGCAGACCAAGGGTCCGGCGCGGGTCGTGATCGCCAACAACATGATCGCGAATGTCGACAATCTCGATCCGCTGGTGACCGGCATCCGCAACGTGCTCGCCCCCGACGGCCTGTTCGTCTTCGAAACGCAATACGGCGTCGACGTCACCGAGAAGAACCTGCTCGACACCGTCTATCACGAGCACCTGTCCTATTTTAACATCAAGCCGCTGACGCGGCTCTTTGCGCGCTTCGGCATGGAAGTGACCGACGTGCAGCACATCTGGACCAAGGGCGGCTCCATTCGCGTGACGGTGCAGCACGCGGGCGCCGCAAAGCCTTCGCCGGAGGTCGCACGATTCATCGCCGAGGAGGACCGGCTCGGCGTCGACCAGCCGTCCTACTATGCGGCCTATTCGAAGAAGATCGCGGCGATCCGCGACGAGCTCACGGCGCTCGCCGATGCCTGTCACGCGCGGGGACAGCAGGTGGCCGGTTACGGCGTCTCCGTCGGCACCACGACGCTGCTGCCGCAGTTCGCCCTCGAGAAGAAAATCGATTTCCTGGTCGATGACGACCCGAACAAGGGCAATGTCATGGCCGGGCCCGGCTACGACATCCCGATCCTGCCGCCGGCCGCGCTCTACGAGCGCAAGCCCGGCCTCGTCGTCGTCTTCGCCTGGCGCTACGTCGATCCGATCCGGGCGAAGCACGCGCGCTATTTCGCCGAAGGCGGAAAGTTCGTCGTGCCGCTGCCCGCGGTTACTCTCGTCGATCGGACCGATTGACGCCGATGACTGTCGCAAGTCACAGGCGGGCGGCCGCATGACCGTAACCTTGACCATCATGGGCTGCGGCTCGTCCGCCGGCGTCCCGCGACCGGCGTTGGGCTGGGGCGCCTGCGATCCGAACAACCCGAAGAACCGCCGCCGCCGCTGCTCGCTGTTGGTCGAGCGCGCTTCAGGGCAGGGCACGACACGGATCGTGATCGATACTTCGCCCGACCTGCGGGAGCAACTGATCGATGCTCATGTTGATCACGTCAACGCGGTGTTCCTGACCCACGAGCATGCCGACCAGACCCACGGCATCGACGACCTCCGTTCGGTCGTGATGCACCAGCGCCGCCGCATCCCCGTCTATTTCAACCGGGCGACTGCCGATCATGTCCTGCTGCGCTTCTCCTATTGCTTCGTCTCGCCGCCGGGCAGCGATTACCCGCCGATCCTCGACCATCATTCGATCGAGGCCGGCGAGAGCCGGACCATCGAGGGGAAGGGCGGCGCGGTGACGCTCTCCGCCTTCCTGCTGGAGCACGGCAATATCCCCGCGCTCGGCTACCGCATTGGCGATGCCGCCTACACGCCCGACCTCAGCGACATTCCGCGCGAGAGCTGGCCGTCGCTGGAAAATCTCGACCTCTGGATCGTCGACGGCCTGCGCTATGCGGCCCATCCCAGCCATTTCAGCGTCAATGATGCGCTGTCCTGGATTGACCGCTTCAAGCCGAAGCGCGCGGTCATCACCAACATGCACGCCGACCTCGACTACGAGGTGTTGCGGCAAAGCCTGCCGAACGGCGTCATTCCCGCGTATGACGGCATGCGGCTGGAGGTGACGTAACGCGTCTCGGCGTCGTCATTGCGAGCGAAGCGAAGCAATCCAGAGCCACGCCAAAGGTCTGGATTGCTTCGTCGCTACGCTCCTCGCAATGAAGGGGCAGGTAATCACGCCGAAATTGCCTTGGCCGACTGCACCTCGTTGCGCAGCAGAAACTTCTGGATCTTCCCCGTCGACGTCTTCGGGATCGCGCCGAACACCACGGCCTTCGGCGTCTTGAAGCCGGACATGTGGCCTTTGCAATAGGCGATGATCTCGGCTTCCGTCGCCATGGCGCCGTCCTTCAGTTCGATAAAGGCGCAGGGCACTTCGCCCCATTTCGGATCGGGCTTTGCGACCACCGCCGCGAACAGCACGGCCGGGTGCTTGTAAAGGATATCCTCGACCTCGACGGAGGAGATGTTCTCGCCACCGGAGATGATGATGTCCTTGGAGCGATCCTTGATGATGACATAGCCGTGCTCGTCGAGCACCCCGAGGTCCCCGGTGTGGAACCAGCCGCCGGCGAAGGCCTCTTTCGTGGCTTTCTCGTTCTTCAGATAGCCCTTCATCACGATATTGCCGCGGAACATCACCTCGCCAATGGTCTCGCCGTCGCGCGGGACTTCCTTCATGGTCTGGGGATCGATCACGGTGACGGCTTCCTCGAGCGGGTAGGGGACGCCCTGCCGCCGCTTGAACTGCGCGCGCTCGGCCGCAGGCAAATCGTCCCAGCCCGGCTGCTCGGCGCAGACGGAGGCGGGCCCATAGACTTCGGTGAGCCCATAGACATGCGTGAGCTTGATGCCGATGCTCTCGGCGCCCTCCAGCACCGCGACCGGCGGCGCGGCGCCCGCGATCAGGCCGACCACGGGCTTTGCGGATTTGCCCTTGGGCGCGTCGGGCGCGTTGATCAGGGTGTTGTAGACGATCGGCGCGCCGCACATGTGGGTGACGCCGTGCTTTTTGATAAGCTCGAAGATTTTCGTCGGATCGACCTTGCGCAGGCAGACATTGATGCCGGCGGAAGCCGCCATGGTCCAGGGGAAGCACCAGCCGTTGCAATGGAACATCGGTAGCGTCCAGAGATAGACCGGATGCTGGCCGAGGCCGCCCGCGAGGATGTTGCTGACGGCGTTCAGATAGGCGCCGCGATGGTGGGTGACGACACCCTTCGGATTGCCCGTGGTACCCGAAGTATAGCTCAGCGCGATCGCGTTCCATTCGTCGCCGGGCATTTTGGGCGTGAAGTTGGGATCGCCCTGGGCGACCGCCGCTTCGTATTCGATCGCGCCGATGCGCTTGCCGCCGGGGAAGGAGGCATCGTCGACGTCGATCACGAAGGGCTTCGGTCCGCTCATCAGCTTGAGCGCGTCTGCGATCACGCCGGCAAATTCCGGGTCCACCAGGATGATTTTTGCGCCACCGTGGTCGAGCTGGAAGGCGATGGAGGACGCATCGAGCCGGATGTTGAGCGCGTTCAGGACCGCTCCCGTCATCGGCACGGCGAAATGCAATTCATTCATCGCGGGAATGTTGGGCAGCATCGCCGCGACCGTGTCGGCCTCGCCGATGCCGTGGCCTGCGAGATACGACGCGAAGCGCCGGCAGCGCTCGTAGGTTTGCGACCAGGTGAACTCGCGGCCTTCATGGACCGCGCTGACATGGTCGGGATAAACCGCCGCGCTGCGGGCGAGAAAACTCAGCGGCGTCAGCGGCACGTAATTGGCGGGGTTCTTGGCAAGACCAATATCGTATTGGCTCATCGGTCACCTCCCACTTGAAGAGCTTAAAGGAACCCGGTGGAAATCCACGGGAATATTGCCACGATCACGAGTCCGACCAGAAGCGCCAGCATGTAGCCCCAGATCGGGCGGATGCCTTCGGCCGGATCGACGCGGCCGATCGCGCAGGCCGCATAATAGCCGACGCCGAAGGGCGGCGCGAACAGGCCGACGCCCATCGCGAGGATAATGATCATCGCATAATGCACCTCGTGCACGCCGACAGCGCGCGCGATCGGAAACAGAAGCGGGCCGAACAGCACGATCGCCGGGATTCCCTCCAGCACGCTGCCGAGCACGATGAACGCCACGATCGAAACGGCGATGAAACTTCCGGAGCCGCCGGGCAGCCCCGTCATCGCGGTCGCCAGCGCCCGCGAGAACCCGGATTGGGTCAGGCCCCAGGCCATGCCGGTCGCGGTGCCGATGATCAGCAGGATCGCGCCCGAGAGGCACGCCGTTTCGATCAGCATCGGCATCAGGCGCCGCCAATCGAAGCGGCGGTAGATCAGCAGACCGACGATGACGCCATAGACGATGCCGATGGTGGAAACCTCGGTCGCCGTCGCAATGCCCTCGACCACGGCGTAGCGGATCACGAAGGGAAGGGCAAGCGCGGGCAGGGCGATCACCAGGGTGCGGCCGACCTCGCTCGCCTTGGCGCGCTTGACGTGGCTCAAATCCTCGCTGCGATAGCGCCACCAGACCAGCGCCGACAGCGTGATCGCGAGCACGACGCCGGGCAGGAGGCCGCCGGTGAACAGCGCCGAGATCGAGACGCCCGTGACAGAACCGATGGTGATCAGCACGAGGCTCGGCGGAATGGTTTCGGTCTGCGCGCCGGTCGCGGCGAGGAGTGCTACGAGATCGCCGGGTTTGGCACCGCGCTGCTTCATTTCCGGAAACAGCACCGGCGCCACGGCCGCCATGTCGGCGGCCTTCGAGCCGGAGATGCCAGAGACGAGATACATCGCGCCGACCAGCACATAATGCAGGCCGCCACGGACATGGCCGAGCAGGCTTGACAGGAACGCCACCATGGCCCGCGCCATGCCCGTCATCTCGATCAGAAGCCCCAGGAACACGAACAGCGGCACCGACAGCAGGATGAGATGGCTCATGCCCTCGTCCATGCGCCCGATCAGCACCAGGAGCGGCGTTCGCGTGGTCAGCGCCAGATAGCCGAAGATCGCAAGACCGAATCCAAAGGCGATCGGCACGCCCGAGAACACGCAGAAGCCGGCGACGCCGACAAAGAAGATGACGAGGTTGAGATTGCCGAGCGGCTTCAGAAGCGGCTGCGCCAGCCAGAACAGGCCGATGACCACGGCTACCGAAACCGCCGCGGTCAGCACCAGCCGGAAATCGCCGTAGCGGACCAGCCGGAACAGCGCGAACAGCGCCATCAGGCAGGTGCCGACCGGCAAGGCCGCGGCGCGCCAGGTGTTGGAAATCTGCAGCGCCGGCGTGGTGATGAAGCTCTCCTCGTAGGCGTATTCGTAGCCGGGATGGATGATGAGCAGCAGGAAAGCGAACGCCGCACAGGTCGCGACCACCTCCAGATAGGCCCGCAGCTTCGGTCCGGCGCTCGCAACCAGCGCCGTCATGCGCATGTGCTCGGAGCGGCGGAACGCCACCACCGCGCCCAGCATGGCGAGCCACAGGAACAGGATCGACGCCAGTTCATCCGACCAGATCAGCGGCGCATGCAGCACGTAACGCGCCACCACCCCGGCGAACAGGATCACGATCTCGGCGACGACCAGCAGCGCCGCCGGGATTTCCACCAGGTTGCCGAGGATGTGCTCGAGCGATGCGAGCCTCGAACGGCGGCGAGGGGGCATGCCAGCCCCCTCGACGACCTCGACAACATTCACTTCGGTGATTTCGGCGTGAGCCATGTCGGCCCCCAAAACGCGCTACGACAGCTTGCCGACGGCCTTTTCGAGCAGCGCCCACGCCTGCTCGCCATATTTACCCTTCCACTCGGCATAGAAGCCGGCGGAACGGAGTTTTTCCCGGAACGGCGCCACATTGGGCTGGTTGAACACCAGGCCCTTGCCAGCCAGATCCTGCTGCAAGCCGGCATTGAGCTTGGCAACGTCGGCGCGCTCGTTCACGGCGGCCGCGTTGATGTGCTTCGCAACGATCACCTGCACATCGCCCGGCACGGCTTGCCATGCCCGGCGATTTGCCAGGAACCAGAAGCCGTCCCACATATGGTTGGTCAGCGAGCAATACTTCTGCACCTCGTAAAGCTTGGCCGTCGAGATGATCGCCAGCGGATTCTCCTGGCCTTCGACGACCTTGGTCTGCAGTGCCGAATAGACTTCGCTGAAATTGATCGAGGCGGGCGAGGCGTCGAACGCCTTGAACATCGACGTCCACAGGGGCGACACCGGCACGCGGATCTTGAAGCCTTTAAGATCGTCCGGACCGGTAATCGGCTTGGTCGACGACGTGGTCTGCCGGAAGCCGTTGTCCCAGATCTTGTCCATGACCTCGAGCCCGGACTTGTTGATCTCGCCGCGCACAAACGCACCGAGATCGCCGTCCATGGCCTTCCAGACCGTATCGTAGTCCGGGAATGCGAAGCCGATGCCGTTGATGGACGCCGCCGGCACCAGGGTTGCCAGGATCAGGCCGGACAGCGTGAAGAACTCGATGCCACCGGAACGGATCTGGCTCAACATGTCGGTATCGGAGCCGAGCTGGTTATTCGGGAATATCTGCAACTCGAAGCGGCCCTTGGTCTCCTCCTTGATCGCCGCGGCCATCTCCTTGGCCCGCAGGTTGAGCGGATGGGCGTCCGGAAGATTGTTGGCATACTTGTAAGAGAACTCGGTGGCTTGCGCGCGCGCGACATGGGCTGCACTGACGCCGCCAAACAGTGCAGTGGCGGCGGAAGCTTTGAGCAAGGTGCGGCGTGAAAAACTCATTGTCCGTTTCTCCCAATTCTTCTTGTTCTGAGACGCAATCCTATACGGACCCGATGCCGCCGGGTCATCCATGATCTCGCGCCAATCCCGTCGCTTATTGCAGCGGAAGCGGGCTGCGGCAACATCGGCTTTCAGGTGCATTTTGGCGCGCCGTCGAGCGCCGCGGCCGGGCCGCCATTTGACGCCGGCTGGGAGGAATTTGGCTTAAATATCTGATCTGATTATATATAATATAATTCCATAATATACCTTATGCGAATCATGGGTATCGGGAGCTGGATGCGCGGGTAGCTCGTGAAGACATTGTTCCCGGTCGCTGGCGACCGGGAATTGGCGTGTAGCGGCACGCCGATGGAGCCAGCTCGTCGGCGGCCGATCACGTATTGGCTCGCCCGCTGACGAGGACGGCTCACGTCGAACGCAGCAGCCGTGGCCGCGCGGCGGCGTGCTGTGGCTGGTGCAGGGTCGGAAGAGGCCGCGTGAAACTTCGGCGGCCGCGCTTCAGCGCGAACAGTGGCTGGACGATCTCGGCGACCGCGGCCGCCTCCTCCCGGCAATCCAGCACGACCAGGTCGGCCGGATGGCCAACCTCGATGCCGTATTCCCGGACGTTCATCAGCTTTGCCGGACCGCGCGTCACCATATCGAGGCAGGAACGCAGCGACGGCGCGTCGCCGAGCTGGGCGACATTGGCATAGAGATTGGCGATCCGGATCAGCGAGCAATCGCCGAACGGCGTGAACGGGTTCAGCACATTATTGGTGGCGAGCGAGCAGGTCACGCCATGGGCGGTCAGTCGGTGGGCGTGGGTGACGCCGCGCGGAAAATTGTGGTCGTGGTCGCGGCCGGTCAGGAACAGGTCCGTGGACGGCAGCACGGTGACGGCGACGCCGGCTTCGGCGAGGCGCCTGCCCCAGGTTTCGAACTCCGCCGGCGGCATCGCCGACAGCTTGGTGGCGTGGCCGATCGCAACCCGGCCGCCATAGCGATGCGCGTCGGCCTGCCGGCAGACCTCCGCCATGTCGGTCCAGGACGGGTCCAGATCGAAATCGAGGTGGAAGTCGATATCGAGATCGAAGCGACGCGCGAGCTTGAAGATGTGATCGATATGTCCGGCGCGATCATTGTCGGCATAGGGGCAGCCGCCGATCAGGTCGGCGCCCGCCTCGCAGGCGTTAACCAGCATCTCCTCGGTGCCGGGATCGTTGATCAGACCTTCCTGTGGAAACACGCAGAGTGTCAAGTCGATCGCCCAGGCATAGTCGGCTCTCAGCTTCTTGATCGCGTTGAAACTGGTCAGACCCACCCGCGCGTCGACCTCGACATGGGTGCGCATGGCAGTCGTGCCCTGCAGGATCGCCTTCTCCAGCGTGTGCGTGGCGCGGGCATGGACGTCTTCCTCGGTGAAGTCGCGCTTGGCGGCCGCGACCTGGGCGATCGCCTCCTGCAACGTGCCCTGCTCGATCCGGCAGCGATCGAGGATGCAGGACTTGTCGAGATGGATGTGGCTGTCGACGAAACCCGGCACGACGAGCCGGCCGCCGATGTCTTCACTTGGAGCATCGGACGCAATGCGGGGCGCGATGTCGGCGATCACGCCGTCGCTGATCGCGATGTCGAAGCTCTGGCCATCGCGTCCGGCGATGCTGGCATTGCGCAGGATGAAATCACTGGCCATCGTCAGTTAACCGCTTCCGTCTTGCCGAGATAGGCCGCCTCCAGCGCCGGGTCGTGCGCCAGCGCTTCGGCGGAATCATCATGAACGATCTTGCCTGATTCCAGCACATAGCCGCGATCGGCGACTTTCAGCGCCAGCGCCGCCATTTGATCGACGAGGAGGATGGTGACGCCCTCGTCCCTGAGATCCGCCAGCACCGCGAACAATTCATTGATCATCGCGGGCGCAAGTCCCAGCGACGGCTCGTCCAGCAGCAGGATCTTGGGCTTCGCCATCAGGCCGCGCGCGATCGCCACCATCTGCTGCTCCCCGCCGGACAACAGCCCCGCCCGGCTGTTGATGCGGTCCTCGAGCCTTGGGAAACGCTTCAGCAGCGCTTCGGCTTCCGCGCGCACATCAAGACCCGCGCGCGGATAGGCGCCCAGCAGGATGTTGTCGATCACGGAGAGCTCGGTGAACATCTGCCGCCCCTCCGGCACCAGCGCCAGCCCGCGCGCGGCGATCACATGTGCCGGCAGCGCGTCGATACGCTCGTCATTGAGGATGATCGAGCCGCCGACAGGGCGCAGCAGCCCGCTGATGGCCTGCATGGTGGTCGACTTGCCCGCGCCATTGGCGCCGAGCAGCGCAACCATCTCGCCCGCCCTCACCTGCAGCGACAATTCCTGCAGCACCGGCGCCGCACCGTAGCCGGCGGTCAGCTTGAGGCAGGACAGCACGACCTCGCCGGCAGGCGGTTGCCAGCCGGCCGGCCGCGGCCGCGCCTGCATGTCGCTCGCGCCGAGATAGGCCTTCAGCACCTTGGGATCGTTGCGGACGGTTGCGGGATCGCCGGAAGCGATCACGGCACCCGCGTCGAGGACGACGATGTGATCGGAGACCGCCATCACGAGCTGCATGTCATGCTCGACCAGGATCACGGCGATGCCGGTTTCGGCGATCTTTTTCAGGAGCGCGCCCAGCTGGTCCTTGTCGGACCGCATCAGCCCGGCGGCGGGCTCATCGAGCAGCAGCACCCGCGGACGGGTCGCCAGCGCCCGGGCGATCTCGACCAGGCGCATATCGACATGGGCGAGATAGCGCGCCTCGATATCGGTGCGGCCGCGATAGCCGGCAAAGCCGAGCAAGGCCCTCGCGAGCCCCTCCTCCTCGCTTTGCCCGAGCGGGACAAAAGGATTTCCCAATCGCCCGCGGCGAAGCGCGATCAGGATGTTGTCGAGCACCGTCATGGCGCCGAACAATTGCGTGGTCTGGTAGGTCCGCGCGATGCCGCAGCGCGCCACGCGCCAGGCCGGCGTGCCCGCGAGCTCGACGCCACTGAGCGTTATGCTGCCGGTGTCGGGCCGATAGAAGCCCCCCACGAGATTCAGCACAGTGGACTTGCCGGCGCCGTTCGGCCCGATCAGGCTGGTGATGCGGCCGGGCATCGCGGCAAAGCTGACATCGGTCGCGGCCTTGACGCCGCCGAAGGCGATGCCGAGGCCGTTCACGATCAGCTCGTCAGCGGACGCGCTGCCCGAAAGAAAGGTCCGCAGGTCTGCCTCCGCGCCGCGCTGCTGGGGTTGCCATGGTCGTGTCGGGATCAGCCGCGCGAACAGTCCGATCACGCCCTCCGGCGCAAGCCAGAGCACGCCGAGCAGCAGCGCACCGACGAACAGCAACCGGTATTCGGCAAGCTGCGACAGCATTTCCGGCAACAAAACCGTGATCGCCGCGCCGACGACGGGCCCGAACAGCGAGCCGGCGCCGCCGACGATGACGGCGAGAAGGAACAGGATCGATTGCGAGAATGGAAAGGAGTCGGGCGCGACGAACATCAACAGCGGCGAATAGATCGCCCCCGCAAGCCCCGCAAAGACCGCCGAGATGGCAAAGGACGCGGTCTTGACGGTCACGGGATTGAGCCCGATCGAGCGCGCCGCGGTCTCGCTGTCGCGCACCGCGACCATCGCCCTGCCCCAGCCGCTCGCCGCGATTTTCCGGAATAGATAGAGCGAACCGGCCGCGAGCAGGACGGCGAGGATCGCATTCTCGCGCTCGGCAAAGGGCCGGCCAAACAAGGTTGGCGGCGCAAAGCTCATCAGGCCGTTCTGGCCGCCCGTGAGCGACTTCCATTCGATCGTGCCGTGCTGGACGATGAAGGCAAAGGCGATCGTGATCATCGCAAGATAGGGACCTGCGACGCGGAGCGCCGGCAGCGCCAGAAGCGCGCCGATCAGGCCGGCCAGCATGCCCGCCAGCGGCAGCGCCAGCCAGAAGCTGACGCCCTTGGTCATCAGGATCGCCGAGACATAGGCGCCGATGGCATAGAAGCCGACATGGCCGAGCGAGACCTGCCCGCTCAGGCCGAGCAGCACGTTGAGCCCGACGCCGACGATCGTGGTCAGCGCGACCAGGGCCAGCACGAAATGCGTATAGCTCTCCGACACCAGCGCCATGGCGATGGCGGCGGCAGCGAGGCCGGCGATTGCCAGTGTATCGAGCCGCACGCCCATTACACCTTCCTCGTCCCGGCGCGCCCCAATAGCCCGTTCGGGCGGATGGCGAGCGCTGCGATGACGACGGCAAAGGCCACGATCTGGGTGTAGCTCGAGCCCGCAAAGGAGGTGACCATCGCCTCGATCAGGCCGTAGAGGATGCCGGCCAGCATCACGCCCCAGGCCGAGCCGATGCCGCCAAGGATCGCCGCGGCAAAGGCCTTGATGCCGAACAGCGTGCCCATGTCCGAATGAACGCTGAACAGCGGCGCAATCAGGATGCCGGCCAATCCGGCTAGCGCGGTTGACAGCGCAAAGGACAGCGCGATGGCGCTACGCACATTGATGCCCATCAGTTGCGCCGCGCGCTTGTTCTGCACGACGGCGAGCAGCGCCTTGCCCCTCGCCGTCTTCTGAAACGCAAATTGCAGCGCGACCGCGATGGCGAGCCCGACCAGCGGGATCACGACCTGCAGCGGGAAGATGCCGGTGCCGAAAATCTCGATCGGCTTTTGCGCGAGCAAGGACGGAAAACCGCGCGGCTCCTTGCCGAAGGTGAACAGCACGATGTTGTCGACCACGATGCCGCCCGCCACCGTCGCCATCAGCCAGGCGTTGGAGCCGCGCTCGGCAAATGGACGTACCAGGATGCGCTCGACCATGAGGCCGAACAGCGCGCACAACAGAAGCGCCAGCGCGAGAGCGAGCGGCACCGGCAGGCCCAGCCGGATCGCCAGCACATAGCCGAGCACCGCCCCCAGCATGACCGAGGAACCTTGCGCGAAATTGACGGTGTTGGAGACGACGTAGGTGACGTGATAGCCAAGCGCGATCAGGCCGTACATGCTGCCGACGGCCACGCCACTGACGATCGCTGAGAACAGCAACATTTAGCCTGCCAACGCCGCTAGAGCATGATCCGGGAGAGTGGGCACCAGGTTTCCGACAAGATCATGCTCGAACAATAGCGGGACGCGATCGAGAATCGCGCCCCGCTCCGCCTAGCCTAGTTGGTCAACGGCACGATTTCTCCCTCGACGAAGTGGGTGAAGAGGTAATCGTTCGAGGTCAGCGCGTCGTGGTTCGCTTCCGTGAACGGCTTGTCATAGGCCTTGATCAGGCCGTCATAGTGATCGATGGCCAGGAAGCCGTCCCGGATCTTGGTGCCGTCGGTCGAGCCGGCCTTGGCCACGGCAAGCGCGGTCAGGTGCATCGCGTCGTAGGCGTTGGCGATGCCGACCGCGGGCGTAACGTCTGCGAGCGACTTGATCTCCGGGTATTTCTTCTTCAGCGCCTCGAACACCGCTTCCGCCTTCGGCGACATCTTGCCGGCGAAGCTGAAGGTCTGGATGAAGTGCACCTTCGCTGCACTCGGTCCAGCGAGCTCGGTGAAGCGCCCGCCGGCGGGCCCCCAATGCGAGACGACCGGAATGTTCCAGCCCATCCGGTCCAGCGATTTCACGACCTGCGAGGACGGCGCGACATTGGCGACCAGGAACAGCGCGTCGGCGCCGGCCTCCTTCAGCCGCGTGAGCTGCGGAACCACGTCGACATCGGCGTCCTGGAATTTCTCGATGGCCGCGAACGGAACGCCCTTGTCGGCCAGCGCCGCCTTCAACCCACCCTCGTTCGATTCACCCCATGGGTTGTTGATCAGGATCATCCCGGGCTTCTTGATCGCGTATTTCTTCATGGCGTAGTCGACCAGCGCCTTGTCGACCAGCGCGTCGACCGCGGAGACGCGGAACACGTAATTGTCGGCGGCGCCGTTGCGGGTGATCGCAGTGCCTGCCGCCCACACGCCCATGAACGGCACCTTGCTCTGGTTGGCGAAGGGTACGATCGCCATCGACACCGGCGTGTCGAGGCCGCCGAACAGCACCGCGACCTTCTCGCGCTGGACCAGCTCGCGCGCGGCGACCACGCCCTTGGCCGGGTTGCTCTCGTCATCGCGCACGACCAGCTCGATCTTCTTGCCGAGCACGCCGCCCGCCGCGTTGAGCTCATCCAGGGCAAGTGACAGGCCGCGCACGATGGCCTCGCCGGATTTGGCCGACTGACCGGACATCGCCGCAACCAGGCCGAACTTGATGGTGTCGTCCGCCAAAGCCGGCACTGAAAGCACGAGAGCGGCGCCAATCAGCAGCGCGCGCCGAGAGAGGGATCGAATGGGTGCAGGCATGGGTGCTCCTCCGTGTGATCCCCATCCTCTGGCAAGGTGCATGCCAATAGAGGTCGAAAACATTCTTTAGTTCGCTCAATGGCTTGATGAATTTTCGGACTTCGACCGCCCGAGCCTTCCGCGCAAACCCTGCGCAAATTGTATGCACTTGTGCATACGATTTTTGCTTTCCCTCCGCCGCGCCCGGCCGCATCCTGTGTGCCGAACGTGATGGAGGAGACCGTCATGCCGGCCGCTGCCCCCGCTTTTTCAACCCAGACGACGGACGACGTCGAAATCGTCCGCGCCTTTCTCGATGCCTCGATGAAGCCGGATGTCCAGCGCGCGGCGAGTTTCATCGGCGCCAATTTCAAGCTGACCTTCACCGGCGGGCGAACCTACGACCATCCGGGCGGCAGCATCGCTTTCAACGCCAGGCGCTATCGCTGGGTGAAGAAGTCCATGGAGCGGTTCGACGCCGTGCCGGGCGCGGACGAGACCATTGTCTACTCGATCGGCACGCTCTATGGCGAATGGCCCGACGGCACCGCCTTCAAGGACAACCGCTACATCGACCGCTTCGTCGTGCGCGGCGGCAAGATCGTGCGCATGGATGTCTGGAATGACAGCGCCGAGCGCATTCTCGTACGCAACGGCATCGACGCATAGAGCATGATCCGGAAAAGTGGATACCGGTTTTCCCTCGCGACAAACGCGTAGCGTTTGCGCGGAGATCATGCTCAATTAAAACTCAGGAACTATTGACGGCCTTCGACTTCGCGGTCCCCGTCCGCGCCGGCTGTGCCTCATCGGCGTAGCTGTCGAGAATATCGGACAGCTCGCGGTTCTTGCGGATCGAGGGCATGATCAGCGCGCGGTTCGCCACCGCCTCGAGATGGCTTTCCATCACTTTCATCGCGGCATCCGCGTCGCCTTCGACCAGCGCGTCGATCACGGCGCGATGTTCGCTGACCGCGCATTCGGAGGAATGCGGCCGGCTGTAGAGCGCCAGGATCAGGCCGAAGCGCGAGGAAACCTCGCTGACATAGCGGGTAATCGCCTCGCTTCCGGTCATGTTGGCGAGCACGATGTGGAATTGGGTGGCAAGCCGGATCGACAGCGGTTCGTTCTCGCCCCGCGCCCGTTCTTCGTCCTCGACATGCGCCCGCAATTGCGCGACCTGCGCCTTGTCGATCCGGCCCGCAAGGCGCGACATCACGAGCCGCTCCAGCCCGAGCCGGATATCGAAAATATCCCGCGCCTCTTCCCAGGAAGGCGTTGCGACCACGGCGCCGCGATTGCGCCTGAGTTCCACCAGCCCTTCGGCCGCAAGCTGCCCCAGCGCATAGCGCACGATCGTGCGGCTCGCGCCAAAGCGTTCACCGATCGCGTCCTCCGGCAGTTTTGCACCCGGCGGCAGCGCCTGTTCCATGATGGCATGGCGAAGCGCCCGATAGATCTGGCCGGTGCGGTCGGTGGGGGGCTTGGAAGCTCGGGGCATGCAGGCTGCACTTTGGTTGCACTGCGAAGACAAGAGCAGAACGGCGCGGCCCGTCAAGACCGGCGACGCCGGCATGGTTATCGCCCCGGCCGCATCTCGCGGGCAGAACGCGGCCATATCGATGCGCGACTGGCGCGATTGTTTCCGAAGGCAACAGCGGAGTCGGATGGGCGCTAACTATTCCTGGAGCCGGGGCCGCGGTTCGTGAGATAAGCGATCGCCGCTCGAGGCAAGCGCGCCAGCATCAGGCTGCCCTGCAGATAGGACCTCACTCCTAGTTAGTGCCGTTGCCCGACTGGCTGATCGACAGCACGTAAGCCGTCGCCTCCCAGATCTCCTTGTCGCTCAGCACCCCTCGCCACTCTGGCATGCGGATGCCGTTTCGCTCGCGTCCTTCCGCAATGGATGTGAAGACGCCCTTGGCGTCGAGCGTGCGCCGCGAAAGATTAATGCCACCCCTGCCGTCCTCCCCATGGCAATGTGCGCACTGCTTTTCCAAAAATAACGCGTGACCGGCGGTTATCATTTTTGGATCCCTGAGATCCGGCATCTCCTCGGCGTGCGCTTTGGCGAGTGTCAAACCAAACACAAGAACCACGCTCGCCCAAGCAGCGATAAATCGCATCGCCAACTCCTAGTTTAAGGGCGGCCGTTCGCAGGCCGCCCCGCTGCAACTACTTCGGAATCTTGAAGGCGATCAGCGTCGAAGCTGCCGGCACCTTTTCCAACTGCGGTAGGAGAGACGGCATGAGAAGCGCTGCATAGGATCCCCATCCACTTGGGACCAGGATGTACTGCTCCCCGTCGACCGCGTAAGTTACGATGCCGCCACGCATTCCGGAGCCGGTATTGAAGCTCCACAGAACCTTCCCCGTCTCGGCGTCAAAGGCCTGAAGCTTGCCCATGGGATCGCCGTTGAATACCAGGCCGCCTGCGGTGGTAAGCACGCAGGAAAAGCCTGGTACCTCCATCGCATAGCTCCATTTCTGCTTGCCTGTGAGAGGATCATTGGCGCTGAGCTGACCAGGCTTGCGGCCATCGGGCGCCATAACCAACCGGCCGAAGTCGTTTGAACCGGTATGACCGGTGCCGTAGTCCTTGGGATCCTCCTTCTGGGCGACCGGCTTGAGATAGGCACAGAAATCGAGCACGTTGTTGTACCAGAGACCGGTCTTCGGATTGTAGGCCCCCGAATTCCAGCTTCGCGCACCAAAAGTAGACGGGCAGATCAGCGTTTCCTTGTCCATCGTTAGTTCGACACGGCCGATCAGCTCGCCGGTCTTCGGATCGATGTCTTTCACGAAGTTCTTGAGGTTGCTAATCGGCCAGATGTTATCGATGTTTCCGTTGTTCTTATCGAGCACGAAAACATAGCCACTCTTGTTCATGTGGACGATCAGATCCTTGCCGTCCTTCGTGAACTGGAGAACCTCATATGGCGAATCGAAATCCCAGACATCGTGTGGGATTTCCTGCCGATGCCATTTCAACTTTCCGGTCTTGGCTTCCAACGCGACAACCGAGTCGGTGTAAAGATTGTCACCTTTGCGCTCAGAAGCGTCAAAATCCTTGCCCGGATTGCCGGTGCCGTAGAAGACGGTATCGGTCTTCGCGTCATAGGTGCCGGGCATCCACGCGCCGCCACCGCCATACCTTCCGCTTTGACCCGGCCAGCTCTTCGGGTCCTCCTTGATGGTGTTGAATTCCCAGACTTTCTTCCCGGTAGCCGCTTCGACGCCGTAGATCTTGCCCTGCGTCGCGAGTTCGCCGGCGGTGGAACCAAAGGTTAGAATGTCGCCGGCGACGACTGGCGGCGAAGTGAAGTTGCAGCCATGGCAATTGGTGAAGTCGGTCAGTTGCAACTGCCACTTTTCCTTGCCGGTCTTTTGGTCCAGAGCGATGCCGCGCCCGTCCACGGTGCCGATGAAGACCATGCCATGGCCGACCGCGACGCCGCGGCTATAGGGCGCGAACAGCACCTTTTTGGTCAGCGGATCGAGCCTCGGCTCATAGCTCCAAATCTGCTGCCCTGTCTTTCCGTCGAGCGCCGCCACCCGGTTTCCCGAGGTAATCGAATAGATTACACCATCGATCACAATGGGCGTTTGTTGAATGCCCATGGTGATATCGCCGCCATGGGCGATCCACGCGACAGACAGTTTGCCGACGTTGTCTTTGTCGATTTGATCGAGCGGACTGTAACGCCACGCGTTTGCGGTGCGGTTATATAGCGGCCAATTATTCGGATCTTCCGTGCCCGGATCCGCTGCAAGCGCAACGGTAGCCGTGGTCAGAAAGCAAACCAGTCCTAGGCTGCTCGCAAATGATGCCCTCATGGTCTCCTCCCGGTTTAACCGCGTCGAATTTCCGATCGCGGCACGCGGATACTTGTTGAAAAGAACGGCAGCAACTTGACGGCATTCCAGTTACCGACGCCGTCCCGCTGGTTTCGCTTGAGGTCATGTAGCCGCTACATCGAGCGCCAGAACTCGTCGAAAAGCCATCTCGGCCTCGCGCCAGCCATGGTCGACCGCGTGCTGAATGCGGTTCCGCGCCAGACCTGACCGCCCAAAGCTCGCGCCAGGCCGTTCATCCGCCGATCTCGCAAGTGGAAGCCGCCATATCATTTCGGCACTGGTCAAAGGCGCCCTTCGCGCCCAAAATGCGTCACGGCGGCGAAACACAATGCCGGCAGAGCGGTTAGTTCAATAACCGACAAGGGAGGCCCATCATGCAGGAAAGCGTCAGCCGTCCGACCCAGTCTCGTGCCATCCCGTTTGACACGGCCAAGCTCGATACCTTGATGGACGCGGCCGGCATCGACGTGCTGGTCGCGACCTCCAAGCACAATGTGCAATATCTGCTCGATGCCGAGCGCGCGATCTTCTTCGACTACATGGATGCGCTCGGGGTCAGCCGGTACCTGCCCGCCCTGATTTATCCGAAGGGCGCGCCGGAGAAGGCCGGCTATGTCGGCAATCCGCTCGAAGCGCACCAGCGTGCGGTGGTGCCGCTGTGGGTGCCGGAGGTCCAGAACAAGAGCATGGGCTCGGTCGACGCCATTTCGCGCGCGGTAGAGATCATCAAGAAATCCGGCGTGCCCGCCAAACGGATTGGCGTCGAGATGGCGTTCATGCCGATGGACGCAGGCCAGGCGCTGGCCGCCGCGTTTCCTGGCAGCGAGATCAAGGACGCGTTGTTCGTGCTCGAACGGCTGCGCGCGGTGAAGTCAAAGGAAGAGCTCGCCAAGCTCAAGAAGGCCTCTGAGCTGGTGACGGAGTCCATGCTCGAGGTGATCGCCAGGCACGGCCCCGGCACGACCAAGCGCGAGCTGTTCGACGCGCTGCGGGTGACCGAGGTCGCCCGCGGCCTGACGTTTGAATACTGCCTGCTCGCCTGCGGCAACAGCCATAACCGCGCGCCCTCGCCGCAGCGCTGGGAGCAAGGGGACGTGCTGTCGCTGGATTCCGGCGGCAATTATCATGGCTATATCGGCGACCTCGCGCGGATGGCGGTGCTGGGCGAGCCGGACGGCGAGTTGAAGGATCTCCTGGCTGAGATCGAGGCCGTCCAGCAGGCAGCGTTCGCGTCGGTCAAGGCCGGCGCCATGGGCGGAGATATCTATGCTGCCGCCGAGAAACGGCTGGCGCAAACCAGCCAGCATAACCACAGCGAATTCCTCGCGCATGGCATGGGCGTGGTCAGCCACGAGGCCCCTCGCCTGACCAACAGCGGCCCGGTCCCCTACGATGACTACGACGCGCATCGGCCGCTCGAACCTGGCATGGTGGTGTCGATCGAGACCACGATGAAGCATCCGACGCGCGGCTTCATCAAGCTCGAGGACACGGTCGCGGTCACGCCTGCCGGCTACGAGATCTTCGGCCAAAGCGGCCGCGGCTGGAATCTCGGCGGCACCGCGGCACTCTAGGGCCAGATCGTATTCAGGATTTCGGCGAGGCGTGCGCCGCCCTTGGCGAGTTGCTTGCGCTTGATCTCGTCCATCAGGCGCAGATAGCTCATGTGATCGTCGAAACCGACCGTCCATTTGTAATTGGCGACGTTGGTGGGCGAGAATTTCAGCGACTTGAAAGCGTCCTGCGCGACGTGAAGCGTGTCGGTGGCCCAGATCTTCGGCCAGCCGTCTATGGGGCCTGTGGTCGCCGGCTGCGACTGCGCGTCCGCCAGCAATTCCTTGGTGGAGGATTCCCCGATGTCGGTCGGAATATCGTCCCACTCATGGTGCAGACTCAAATTCTGGTCCTGGATCGCGTTGCCGCCAGTCGTGTCCAGGCTCGGATCGACCCAGTTGGCATTGTCGGGATCGACCAGCTTTCCCGCGGCGTCGAGGTAGACCGAGCCGACATGTAGCGGCTGATGCAGGTCGCCCATCAGATGCGCGAGCAGCAGCAGCGCCTCCTTCTTGTCCCTTAGGCTGAACGGAAATGGCGGCGGGACCGGCCTGCCCTGGAGCACCGCCATCGCCGCGCCGATGGCCGCGACGAGATCGTGGTCATTGGTGCCGACATAGGTGCGATCAAAATAGCTGCGCTGGATCGCGACATCGTCGAAGTGAAAGGTGTTATGGCAACCGCGCTGGAAGCCGTCCGGCCTGTAGGAGCAAGTGTCCCAGTTACGCCGCGCGTAGTCCTCCATGCGCGCCCTCTCCTCCGGCGAGTTGAGGCTGATGCAGGGCACCTCGTATTCGAGGTGGTTTGGATCGACCTCGTAGTGGAATTTGCCGTCGTCATGGCGGACGACGCTCTTGACGCAATCGGCCCACGGGCCGGCCTGCTGCAGTTTCAATTCCCTCTTCGGCGCGAGCCTGTCCGGCGCATTGGGATCATCGGGGGCCGGCGGTCCGTTGAGGATCGCCCTCACCTGGTTCTTCGCATTGGCCTTCAATAGCTGGTCAGCAATGGCGCCTACCACTTCGTGGCCCTGATAGCCCCAGGCCAGCGCTCGCGCCGGATGCAGCAGGAAGCACACCAGGACACAGCACAAGGCGACGCGACAGAACACGGCTTTCGACATGGGCAGCCTCACTCGGATCGAACCGAAACCAGCCATCCCGTTTTAGTTGCTGGACGTGTTTCGCACAATCCGCCCCCGCGGCCGGCTCGGGCTGGCCGTATTGTGTCACGGTCGTGTGACAGGCGTTCGCGCCGCCTCAGCGTCCCCTGAACCTCGGCTTGCGCCGTTCCCGGAAGGCGCCCACGCCCTCCCTGTGGTCCTCGGTCATGCTTGCGAGCGCGAACTGGTCGACATCCATGTGGCTTGCCAGATCATCCAGAGCATAAGCGAGCCGGTTGACCGTGAGCTTGGTCATGGCGACCGAGATCGGCGGCTGCCGCGCGACTTTCTCGGCGAGCGCCATGGCAGCGTCGAAGGCCTTGCCGGGCTCGGCCACCTCCTCCACCAGGCCCCATTGATGCGCCTCCTGCGCGCAAATGCGTTCATCCGCCAGGATCACGGCCTGCTTGGTGCGTGCCGGACCGATCAGATGCAGCATGCGCGGCACGCTCTGCCAGCTCATGTTCATGCCAAGCGCGATTTCCGGGACGCGCAGATGCGCATTGCTAGCCATGACGCGAAAATCGAGTGCGACCGCAAGCGCGACACCGCCGCCGATGGCAAAGCCTTCGATTGCGCAAATGGTAACCTGCTCCACCTCCTGCCAGGCGCGGGTGAGCCGCGGCCCGACTTTCAGGGATCGCCGCAGGCTGCCGAGGTCCATGTCCTTGCGGGATCGGCCTTCGGGGTCCTTCAGGTCGAAGCCGGCGGAAAACGCTTTCGCGCTGCCGGTCAACACCACAGCCGAGGTATCGGCGTCGTCCTCGAAGCCGCGCGCCACCGACGTGAGCTGGCGCATCGCCTCCGGCGACAGGGCGTTGACCCCGTCGCCGCGGTCGAACCGCACCACCGCGATCCGGCCGTCGGGCCCGAGGCCCCTTTCGACGCTGAGAAATTCCGACACACGTTGGACCGCCACGAGATCGCCTCCCATTCACGTTGTTTTGCACATTGTCTTACACATTGTTTGACGGACGTTAGCGGAGCCCGCTGCCTCGACATAGCCGGAATTTTTCCTGTATTCTCTTGATCATGAGCGAACACGACCACGACCATCATGACCATGACCATTCGGAGCTTTCCGAGATGGAATTGCGCGTTCGCGCGCTGGAGACGGTGCTGAGCGAGAAAGGCTATGTCGATCCTGCCGCCCTCGACGCCATCGTGCAGGCCTACGAGACCAGGATCGGGCCGCACAACGGCGCCCGCGTTGTCGCCAAGGCCTGGGCCGATCCCGCCTTCAGGCGCGCATTGCTGGACGACGCCACCAAGGCCGTCGGCACGCTCGGCCATGTCAGCCGTGTCGGCGATCATCTGGTTGCGGTCGAGAACACGCCCGAGCGGCACAACATGGTCGTCTGCACGCTGTGCTCCTGTTATCCCTGGGAAATGCTGGGGCTGCCGCCGGTCTGGTACAAGGCCGCACCCTATCGCTCGCGGGCGGTCAAGGACCCGCGCGGCGTCCTGAAGGATTTCGGCGTGAGCCTGCCGAAGGAGACGGAAATCCGCGTCTGGGATTCCACCGCCGAGACGCGCTTCCTGGTGCTGCCGATGCGCCCCAAGGGCACCGACGGCTGGAGCGAGGAACAACTTGCCGAGCTCGTCACGCGCGACAGCATGATCGGCACTGGTTTCCCGAAAACGCCGGGCGCGCCGTCATGAACGGCGTGCACGACATGGGCGGCATGGACGGCTTTGGCAAGGTCGAGCCGGAGCCGAACGAGCCGATGTTCCATACGCGATGGGAAAGCCGCGTGCTGGCGATGGTGCGCGCCATGGGCGCGGCCGGCGCCTTCAACATCGACACTTCCCGCTTCTATCGTGAGTCCTTGCCACCGCAAGTCTACCTCGCGAGCTCCTATTACAAGAAATGGCTGCTCGGGCTCGAGGACATGCTGATCGCCAAGGGCTTTGTCGGAAAGGATGAAGTCGCCAAAGGACATGCGTTGGCGCCTGCCAAGCCGTTGAAGCGCGGCAAGTTCACTACCGGCGACGTCGAGCGCATCATGGTGCGCGGCAAGTTCGGACGCGACGCGCAGGCGCCTGCGAAATTCAAGGCCGGCGACAGGGTGCGCGCGAAGAACATTCACCCCGCCACGCATACCCGACTACCGCGTTATGTGCGCGGCCATGTCGGCGTGGTCGAGCGCGACCATGGCGTCCACGTGTTTCCGGATTCGGCGGCGAACGAAGCTGGCGAGAACCCGCAATGGCTCTATACCGTCGTGTTCGACGGGGCCGAACTGTGGGGCCCGGACAGCGATCCCACCGTGAAGATCTCGGTCGACGCCTTCGAGCCCTATCTGGAGAAGACCTGATGTACGCTGCGGCGGCGCGCGCGACACGCGCCCTCCCCGACATTCCCTGCGATGCCGAAGGCCCGGTGTTCCGCGAGCCCTGGGAAGCACAGGCCTTCGCCATGGCGCTGGTGCTGCACGAGCGCGGGGTCTTCACCTGGAACGAATGGGCTGCAACGCTTGCCGAAGAAATCAAGCGCGCGCAGGCCGCCGGCGATCCCGACACCGGCGAGACCTACTACCGGCACTGGCTCGCGACGCTGGAGCGGCTCGTCGCCGCCAAGGGCGTCGCGACTGCCGATCTCCTGCATCGCTACCGCGACGCCTGGGACCACGCCGCCGACCGCACGCCGCATGGGCAACCGATCGAGTTGAGGGCGAAGGATTTTGGTTAGCTCCGCCGTCATTGCGAGCGAAGCGAAGCAATCCAGATCGTCACCGCGGTGACGGTATGGATTGCTTCGTCGCTTCCGCTCCTCGCAATGACGAAGCCACATACTCCCGCCACCCCTTCGCCCGCAGCGAGCAGGCCGGGCACTCACCGCAGCCATATCCCCACTCGTGGCGCGCGCCGCGTTCGCCGAGATAGCAGGTGTGGGAATGCTCGCGGATCAAATCGACCAGCCCCGTCCCGCCGAGATCATGCGCGAGCTTCCAGGTCGCGGCCTTGTCGAGCCACATCAGCGGCGTGTGCAGCTCGAACGGTTTCGCCATGCCGAGATTGAGCGCTGTATTCAGCGCGCGGATGGCTTCGTCGCGGCAATCGGGATAGCCGGAATAGTCGGTTTCGCACATGCCGCCGACGATGTCCGTGATGCCGCGCCGGTAGGCCAGCGCCGCGGCAAAGGTGAGGAACACGAGGTTGCGTCCGGGCACGAAGGTATTGGGCAGGCCGTCGGCGCCCATCGCAATCGCCATGTCGCGCGTCAACGCGGTGTCGGAGATTTCGGCGAGCGTCGGAATCTTCAGCGTATGGCTGTCGCCGAGCCTGGCCGCCCAGTCCGCATTGAGCAACTTGATGCCGTCCACGAGATGCCTGCGGCAGGCCAGTTCGATAGCATGGCGCTGGCCGTAGTCGAACCCGATCATCTCGACACGCGCAAAGCGGTTCAGCGCCCAGGCGAGGCAAGTGGCGGAATCCTGCCCGCCGGAGAACAGCACCAGCGCCGTTCCGGATTGAATTTTCTCACTCATAAACAGGCCCTTAGCACAGCCGGTTCAAGTCGTGGAAAAATAGCCGCCCTGCGCTGGGATCGTCCCTCGTCTTGGTTCATAAAGCGGCCTGCTGACAGAACCTCGGTGCGCCATGACCCCTTCCCGCGATATCTCCCGCCTGATCGAGATCATGGCGCAGCTCCGCACTCCCGTGACCGGCTGTCCATGGGACCTCGAGCAGAATTTTGCGACGATCGCCCCCTACACGATCGAGGAAGCCTATGAGGTGGCGGACGCGATCGCGCGCGGCGATTTCGAGGATCTCAAGGACGAGCTCGGCGATCTCCTGTTGCAGGTGGTCTATCACGCCCGCATGGCGGAAGAGGAAAAGGCGTTTGCCTTTGGCGACGTGGTCGAGGCGATCACGAAGAAGATGATCCGCCGCCATCCGCACGTGTTCGCCGACCAGGACGGCAACATTCAGCCGGCCGGCGTCAAGAGCGCGTGGGAGCGCATCAAGGCCGAGGAGAAGGCCGAACGCGCCGCGCGTCGCCCGCAACAGAAGCACGAACACGCCTCGCTGCTTTCAAGCGTCAAGGCCGGCCTGCCGGCGCTGACACGCGCGATGGAATTGCAGCGGAAGGCCTCCACCGTCGGCTTCGACTGGAACGACCCCCGCGCCGTCTTGAGCAAGATCAGGGAAGAGGCCGACGAGATCGAGGCCGCGCTCGACAGCAACGACGCGGATGAGCTCGCCGAAGAGACCGGCGACCTCCTGTTCGCACTGGTCAACCTCGCGCGCCACGTGCGCGTTGACCCCGAAATGGCGCTCCGCCGCACCAACGCCAAGTTCGAGCGCCGCTTCGCCTATATCGAACGCGCGCTGGCGGCGAAGGGGCGGACGCTGGACGGGGCGTCGCTGGAGGAGATGGACGCGTTGTGGAACGAGGCGAAGGCTGACGCTAGTAGCGCATCGGCCCGTTGAAGGCCCTCTTCTCCTGAAGTTGCAGGGCTTGAGCTTTCGCGCTACCGGTCAAGAAGGTAATGCAGGGTCATGTCGATATGATCAATCTCGATCCAAAGAGAACGACACCTCCCTCACGCTCGATCTCCTGCGCGCCGTTGCGGCGCAGATGGTCTGCGTCGGCCCTGCCATCATCTTCTTCGTCTCCGGCAGCCGGCCGCAATGGCTGCCGGTCATGCAAAACATCGGCGTTTTGATCTTCTTTCTGATTTCAGGTTTCGTCATCGCAGCCACACTTTCGCGGCGTTCGGGCGATCCTGATTATGGGTTCTTGCGATTCTTTGTCGACCGCTTTGCCCGCATCTACTCGGGACTTCTGCCGGCTCTTGTTCTCATCCTCGCGGTGCGATATGATCAATCTCGATCCAAAGGAGAACGACACCTCCCTCACGCTCGATCTCCTGCGCGCCGTTGCGGCGCAGATGGTCTGCGTCGGCCATGCCATCATCTTCTTCGTCTCCGGCAGCCGGCCGCAATGGCTGCCGGTCATGCAAAACATCGGCGTTTTGATCTTCTTTCTGATTTCAGGTTTCGTCATCGCAGCCGCACTTTCGCGGCGTTCGGGCGACCCTGATTATGGGTTCTTGCGTTTCTTTGTCGACCGCTTTGCCCGCATCTACTCGGGACTTCTGCCGGCTCTTGTTCTCATCCTCGCGGTGGACCGTCTGACCCTCGCTCTCACGGGCGAGAGCTCCATCGCGGCCACCTACACGTCCAAAACACTGTTCGGCAATCTCCTCATGCTGGAAGGATATTGGGGACTATTCCAGGACAGGCTCAGGTTCGGCGCATTTGGGTCCGCCAGTCCACTTTGGACATTGGCGATCGAATGGCACATCTACATGTTCGTCGGGGCCGTTTTCTTCGCGATCGTGCGGAGACGACATCTCATCATCCTGGCCTGTGTCGCTGCATTCTCAGGACAAATTGCGCTTCATTATCTGACTGGATCATTCCAGGTGGAACACGACGTCGGCATGGGACTCTTCACTCTCTGGATGATGGGATTCGCGCTCTACTTCCTGATCCGCCCCATGAACTACCAGGTTTGCTGCATCGCCTTTATCGGATTCAGCGGGACCCATTTCTTGATAACTCGACCGTACTATGAGTACGATTTCATCGGCTATCTGCTGCTTGCCGGCGCGTTTGCATCGATCGCGTCAGCGAGCCAATCCAGCAACTGGCTTGCGCCCCTGAATAGATACATAAAGTTTTTCGCCGATTATTCGTTTTCGCTCTACCTCGTGCATTACTCGATCATGATGCTTTTCTTCCTGTCGCGCCCGGCGCATGGATGGATGGAATTTTTCATCACAATCATTCTGTCGAACCTCGCCGCGATCGTGCTCTCCATCCTCGGCGAGAGCCATCACAAGGCTATCGCGAACCGGCTGTATGCCGGCATCAGGCCAAGATTAAGCAAGGGCGCGGCCGACAGCAGGGTCTGACATCCCTGCAGCGGCGTCTCACATCACCTGCGGCACCGCATCAAACCGGTTCACCACAATATCGCGCTTGGTCTCATCCACACGCACGGTCATGTCGAAGCGGCCGTCGCGCAGCTCCTTGTTCAAAACCTCGGCATTGCGATGCAGCCATGAGATTCCGGCGCCGTCGGAGGCGTCGATCGAGAGATTGAGTGTGGTGCGCGTCGCGGCGAGGTGCTCCTCGATCGCCCCCAGCAGCGCCTCGATCCCCTCCCCGGTTTCGGCGGATACCAGGAAGCACGGATGCTCCGCCGGACGGCGCGCGGCGATGTTGCGCAAATTCTCGCGCTCTTCCGGCGTGAAGCGGTCGATCTTGTTCCAGATTTCCAGGATGCGGCCGCCTGCCTCGGGATCGATCCCGAGCTGGCGCAGCACCGCATCGACGTCGCGCTGCTGGGCCTCGGCGTCCTCATGCGAGATGTCGCGGACATGCAGGATCACGTCCGCCTCCAGCACCTCTTCCAGGGTGGCGCGGAACGCAGCGACGAGCTGTGTCGGCAGGTTGGAGATGAAGCCGACGGTGTCCGACAGCATCGCCTTGCCGCCATGCGGCAAGGTCAGCGCGCGCAAGGTCGGATCAAGCGTGGCGAACAGCATGTCGGCGGCCTGCACGTCGGCGCGCGTCAGGCGGTTGAACAGCGTCGACTTGCCGGCGTTGGTGTAGCCGACCAGCGCCACCACGCGATAAGGAACGCGCCGCCGCCCCGCGCGATGCAGCCGCCGCGTCGCCTGTACCTTCTTCAACTCATTCTGCAGGCGGACGATGCGCTCGCCGATCTGGCGGCGGTCCGCCTCGATCTGGGTTTCGCCGGGTCCGCCCATGAAGCCAAAGCCGCCGCGCTGGCGTTCGAGATGGGTCCAGGAGCGCACCAGGCGACTGCGCTGGTAGTTCAGATGCGCCAATTCGACCTGCAGTGAGCCTTCCTTGGTCTTGGCGCGGCGGCCGAAGATTTCAAGGATCAGCCCCGTGCGGTCGACCACCTTGGTGTTCCAGGCCTTCTCCAGATTGCGCTGCTGGATCGGCGACAGCGCGCAATCCATCACCACCAGTTCGATGCCGTTGCCGCCGATGAGGCCTATGATCTCCTCGACCTTGCCCTTGCCGAGAAAGGTCGCGGGGCGAATTTGAGCGATTGGAGCAAGAATCGCATCGGCCACTTCGAGGTCGATGGCGCGCGCAAGGCCCTTGGCTTCCTCCAGCCGGCCCTCGAAATCGCGCACATGATCGTCCGTTTGCGCATCGGCCTCGCCGCGGCGCATCCGCAAATAGGGCCCGATGACGATCACCCGCCCCGAGTCCCTTGCCCCTGCCGACCGCGGACGGTCAGCTCCCCCTTCCCAATTCCGGGGTTCCAATCAGTTCACTCTCAAGCCGGAGCGTCCTCGCCGCCCTCGAACAACTGGATCGGAGCGCCCGGCATGATGGTCGAGATCGCATGCTTGTAGACAAGCTGCGAATGACCGTCGCGCCGAAGCAGCAGACAGAAATTGTCGAACCAGGTCACAATTCCCTGCAGTTTCACTCCATTGACCAGAAAGATCGTCAGTGGCGTTTTGGTTTTACGAACGTGATTAAGGAAGGTGTCTTGTAGATTTTGTGCGCGGTCTGCCGCCATTGTTGTTATCCCGCCATTGTTTTTTTAATTGAACCGATGGCAGCTCTCTGTTGGAGCCGTCCTCCGGTTGCCGCGGTCCCCAGAGATCCCCCTCCTGGGACGTTGGCCAGGCGATTAGAAGGCAGGCGCGCTTTTTAGGCAAGCCGGTTCGCACCGCTGTCATACATAAGTCGTGCCAATCCTCATCAAAAACGGCACGATGCGGCCGTTTTTATCAAGCAAATGCATGAATGCCCGCAAAACGGGCGTTTAGCCGACCCCCAGCGCCTTCAGCTTGCGATGCAGGGCGGAACGCTCCATGCCGACAAATTCCGCTGTGCGAGAGATGTTGCCAGAGAAGCGGCTGATCTGCGCGATCAGATAATCGCGCTCGAACACCTCGCGCGCCTCGCGCAACGGCAGGCCCATGATGTGCTCGCCATTGTTGCTGGTCGGCATCGCCGGCACCATCGAACCGACATCCTGCGGCAGCATGTCGGCGGTGATGATGACCTCCGGACCGCCGCCCGCGAGGATCATCACGCGTTCGACATTGTTGCGGAGCTGGCGGACGTTGCCCGGCCAGACATGCGATTGCAGCACCGCCATCGCGTCCTGGCCGATCTGCCGTTTCGGCAGCCCCGTCGACGATGAAATCTGGTCCATGAAATAATCGATCAGCTCCGGGATGTCCTCGCGCCGTTCGGAGAGCGGCGGTACGCGGATCGGCACCACCGAGAGGCGGTGATAGAGGTCCTCGCGGAAACGGCCGGCGGCGATCTCTTCCTCCAGATTGCGCGCGGTGGACGAGATGATGCGGACGTCGACATGCACTTTGGTCGTGCCGCCCTGGCGCTGAAAGGTCTGGTCAACGAGCACGCGCAGGATCTTGTTCTGCGTCTCGCGCGGCATGTCGCCGATTTCGTCGATGAACAGCGTGCCGCCATGGGCCTCTTCCAGCGCGCCGGTCTTGCGCTGCTGCTCGCCGTTGGACAGCTCGATGCCGAACAGCTCCTCTTCCATGCGTTCCGGCGTGATGGCGGCTGCGTTGATGACGACAAACGGCCCCTCGGCGCGGCTGGAGGCGGCATGCAGCGTCCGCGCCGCCAGCTCCTTGCCGGCCCCGGACGGACCTACGATCAGGATGCGGCTGTTGGCCTTGGCCGCGCGGTCGATGGTCTGGCGCAACTGGTTCATGCAGGGCGAGCGGCCGGTCAGGGTGCTCGCCGACGGCGTCATCTGCTTCAGCTCCCTCACCTCGCGCTTGAGCCGCGAGGTTTCGAGTGCGCGGGTGGCGACCAGGATCAGCCGGTCGGACTTGAAGGGCTTCTCGATGAAGTCATAGGCGCCGCGCTTGATCGCCGCGACCGCGGTCTCGATGTTGCCGTGGCCCGAGATCATCACGACCGGCAGGTCGGGATGGTCCTTCTTGACCTGTTCGAGCAGTTGCAGACCGTCGAGCTTGGAACCCTGCAGCCAGATGTCCAGAAACACCAGATGCGGTCGGCGGTTGGCGATCTCGGCCAGCGCAGAATTGCTGTCGCGCGCCGTCCTCGTCGAAAACCCCTCGTCATCGAGGATGCCCGCGACGAGATCGCGGATATCGGCCTCGTCGTCGACAATCAGAATATCACTCGCCATCGGTCGCGCCCCGCCTGTCAGTTGCCTGTTGCGGCTTCGATTTTTGTTTCACTATTAGTCGCTTCTGCCGGCCCATTGGTTTCCTCCGCCGCCGCCTTTGTTTCGGCGGACGGCTGTTGCCCCTGCTCGTTGGTCGCGGTCGACGGCGGGCTGGCTGCTGCCGCGGCTGGGTCCTGAACCTCGATTTTGGATTTGCTGTGGCCGGTGACGGCAAAACGCAGCCGCATCCACGCCCCGCGCTGGCCAGGCCGAAAGTCGGAGGCGTCTTTCAGCTCGATCTTGCCGCCATGGTCTTCGAGCACGCGGCCAACGATGGCGAGCCCCAGGCCGGTGCCTTTTTCGCGTGTGGTGACATAGGGTTCGAGCAGCCGCTGGCGGGCCACCTTGGGCAATCCGATACCGTTGTCGATCACGTCGATCACGATGTCGTCGTTCTCGCGCTGCGCGATGACATCGATACGACCCTTGCCGTTCTCCTTGCCGATCTCCTCGGCGGGCACCTGCTCGATCGCTTCGGTGGCGTTCTTGATGATGTTGGTGAGCGCCTGCGAGATCAGGCGGCGATCGAATTGCGCGTGCAGCGGGTCCTGCTTGATGTCGGCCTCGATATCGAGCTCGGGATGGGCGACCTTCATCAGGAATACCGCCTGCCGCACGGTGTCGGCAACGTCCTCGCCTTCGATCACGGGTTTTGGCATCCGCGCAAAGCGCGAGAACTCGTCGACCATCCGTCTGATATCGTCGACCTGGCGCACGATCGTGTCCGTGCACTGCTCGAAGATCGATTTGTCCTTTGGTTCGGTGATGGTCTTGCCGAATTTGCGGCGGATTCGCTCGGCCGAGAGCTGAATCGGCGTCAGCGGATTCTTGATCTCGTGCGCAATGCGGCGGGCGACGTCGCCCCAGGCCGAGGTACGCTGCGCCGAGACCAGTTCGGTGATGTCATCAAGCGTAATGATGTAGTTGTCGCGCGACTGGCTGGTCTGCTCGGCGCTGACGCGCACCGACAGGTTACGCTCGTTGCCGTCGCGCAAGATCGTGACCTGGCCCTGCATCAGCCGCTGCGTACCCTCGCGCGCGGTCTTCATCATCTCGTCGAGCTCGGGCAGCACGTCGGACAGAGGATGATCCAGCGTCTCCGATTCCGCGTGCCCAATCAGCTTTTCCGCCGAACGGTTGAGGATGCCCACGTTGCCGGACGCGTCGACGCCGATGATGCCGGCGGACGCCGAGGACAGCACTGCCTCGATGAAGCGGCGGCGGCTGTCGATCAGTTCGCTGGCATTGACCAGCTCGTCGCGCTGGGTGCGCAGCTCCTGCGTCATCTTGTTGAAGGTTTCGCCGAGTTGGGCGAGGTCGCCTTCCGACCGCCGCACGGGCACCTGGACATCCAGATTGCCGGTCGAAACATCGCTCGCCGCGCTCATCAGCCGCCTTATCGGCGCCACGAGCCAGTTGGCGAAGTTGAGCCCGATCAGCACCGAGGCCATCAGGATGGTCAGCGCGATCACGGCGAACATCAGCGCGAACGCCACCTGGATGCCGAGCTTGCGGGATTCGATCTGGGCGTATTCGGCGACGCTGATTTCGGTCTGCTTCAACTGCGCGACCACCCTGGGGTCGAGCAGCCGCGCGACGTAGAGGAAGGTGTCGTTGAAGGCGCGAAGCCTGATCACCGCCGCGACGTAATTGCCGTCGGGCAACACCGCGATTTCCGGTTCGCTCTCGTTGACATTGGTGAGGAAATCCGACGCCGGCGGGGTGAATTTCAGCCGGATGCCGGTGTCCGCCGCTTCCAGGATATTGGTGTCCTTGTCGATGATCATCGCGCCCGGCAGGTTGCGCGAGGCGGCGCTGGCGGTGAGCAGGTCGCGGAACGAGCCGCGGTCCTGGTCGTACAGCGGCCGGGCATGGGCGATGTCGTTGGCCATGCCGAGAATGTCGCCGCGGATCAACTGCGCATGCTCCTGCATATAGGCGCGCGCAATGGTCAGCGAGTTCTGGATCACCTCGCGCGTCGGCCCCGAGAACAGCCGGTCGAGGCCGCGCTCGATGGTGACGTTGGCTACGATCGAGACCATCACCGCCGGCAGCACCGCGATCACCGAGAACAGGCCGACGATCTGCACATGCAGCCGCGCCGCCGCCCGGCCGCGCCGCCTCGCCTGCACCATCTGGACGATTTCGCGGACGATGATCCCGACCAGGAGCAGGATGGTCACGCCGTTGATCATCAGGAAGGAGCGAACGACGTCACGGGTCGGCTCGATCGGGGTCAGTCCCGTCAGCACCACGAAGGTGAGGAAGGCCGACAACAGCGCGATGCCGACGGCGAACGGCGCAAGCCATCGCCGCAAGGAAAATCCCTTACGTTCGGCAAGCAGCGGGTCGAAGGATGCGGCCGAAGTCTCTGCGCTCGTCATTCCGGCAAGGTGATTGCAGACAAGGTGATTGGAAGTCTCATTGTCCCGGGATTCGGGACTGATGCATTCATATCACATTGTTGCCAATACACCGCAGTGCTAAATAACCTTGTGATTTCTGTCGCTTACCAATTTCAAGCTCTTCTTTTGGCCACGATTTACCCAGCGGTCCCTCCCTCCCTCTCCATCTATATGCCGTCCATTGCGGGTCTTCACTTAAGCCCTCCCGGCGGAATCATGGGCCACGCGCCCCGCCCTCACCCGCCGCCGCGATCCTGGTGCCTGCTTGGAAAGGTGCCCACACCGCGACGTCCGGTGGGTCAGCACGGGTCCGATCCCCAAGGAATTGATAATTTGCGCGCCCGCTGCCGCCGCGCTTTGATGCCCGGCCATGGGCAGCAGATCGCGAGAGACCATTTACGGCGCATCCGTCCGCGCGGCGGCAGTGCGAGCCGCCGAGGCTCGGAAGCAGGCCGGCCGACCATCGTGCGAGGCCTGGAACAAGCGCATGCTCGCTTTTAAGGGACCGGCGCAGCCGTCGTCGACCTTGGGTGACATCAACCAGACCGTTGCACTCGACATCATCCGCCGGCCCAAGATGACACCGATCGATGAGCTGGAGCGCCGCATGCGCTGTAACGATTGTTCGGGGGTCCGGGGCTACGCCTATAAGCGCAGCCATCTGGTGGCGCTGCGGCCGGCGAAGATTTCCGCGAGCGACCCGGCGTCGACGTGGTGGCCGGGCGAAAGATAATGCGGTCTGTTTACATTACAAAGAACGTAGCGGTCGGAATGGCCCTGACGCTGATGACGGCATTAATGCTGATCTTCTTGATATTTTTCGCGAGAGAGTTCCACTCAGGGCTGGTGTTGGCCAATGTCATTGCTTTTCAACTCAGCTTCATCTGGACGTGTGCTGAACTGCTCGATGGGGCAACGAGCGACGAATTGCGTGACGACGGCCCAAATGGCGGAGATTTTTACCACTAAGACTGCCATGAGCCTACATGTGTAACCTCGCAGCGTAGGCGCGTAGGGGTCGCTCCTTAATAGGCAATTGATCGCAGAAACCGCGATCTCGGAGAGCTTGCGATCGCACCGTTTTGTCATTCCACCACGGTCGGATGCTCAACACGCTTGCATACAATGCAAAATTTATGCGGATAATTTAATCACATTGGCTCGTGCTCAATTTTCGTTCGGCGGTTTTGATTTCGATAGATCGATATTTCTCAAGGGGATAACCCGGCTTGCCCACAAAAAAAGCTCTGGCATGAAGCTTGCGACGCTGCTCGCAGGCTCCGCCGGATCGGGCGAAGCCGCGAGATCAGCGGCGACCAGCCGCCACAGGGGAGCAACCAATGGATTTCGGCAGGATTTCACGACGGCGCCTGTTGCAGGGAAGCGCGGCGCTGACACTCGGCTCGGCGCTCGGTGCCGGTTCCGCTGCGGCCGCGGACACCACAATCGGCTTCATCTATGTCGGTTCGCGCGACGACTACGGCTACAACCAGGCGCATGCGCAAGGAGCGGCCGCACTGAAAAAGCTTCCCGGTCTGAAAGTAGTCGAGGAAGAGAAGGTGCCGGAGACCGACGCCGTCGAGAAGACGATCGAGTCGATGATCAATCTGGACGGCGCGTCACTGCTGTTCCCGACTTCGTTCGGCTACTACAACCCGCACATGATCAAGATGGCTACGAAATACCCGAAGCTCCACTTCGAGCATTGCGGCGGCCTCTGGACCGATAAGGATCCCAAGAATGCCGGCAGCTATTTCGGTTATATCGACGAAGCGCAGTACATCTCCGGTATCGTCGCGGGCTATTCGACCAAGAGCGGCAAGCTCGGCTTTGTTGCGGCCAAGCCGATCCCGCAGGTGCTGCGCAACATCAATGCCTTCACGCTCGGCGCGAAGCTCGCCAATCCCAAGGCGACCACGCAGGTGATCTTCACCGGCGACTGGTCGATGCCGGTGAAGGAAGCCGAAGCCACCAACAGCCTGATCGACCAGGGCGTCGACGTGCTGACCTGCCATGTCGACGGACCGAAGACCATGGTCGAGAACGCCGCCCGCCGCGGCGCGATGGTGTGCGGCTATCATGTGAACCAGTCGCCGCTCGCGCCCAAGGCCTATCTCACCGGCGCGGAATGGAACTGGGAGGCGCTCTATCCGAAATTCGTCAAGATGATCGCTGCCGGCGAGAGCATCCCGAACTTCTATCGCGGCGGCCTGAAGGAAGAGATCGTCAAGACCTCGCCCTATGGCGAGGCGGTGTCGGCGGAAGCGCGCAAGCATGCCGACGAGGTCAAGGCCAAGTTCCTGTCCGCCGACGGCTACGCCATCTTCAAGGGCGGGCTTGTCGACAATAAAGGCAAGACGGTGATCGCCGCCGGCACCGACCGCGGCCAGAAGGATCCCGAGCTCGAAAAGATGGACTATCTGGTCGACGGCGTGATCGGAGCCACTTCATGACCACCGACGTGGCGGACGCGGCGGCCATCGCGCCGGCCGCCGATGCCGGATTCCTCCAGCGTCACGGTACGACCATCGAATATATCCTGATCCCGGGCGCGGCGCTGGCTGGCGCGCTCGTGGTGTTCGGCATCTTTGTCGCGCTGTTCGGCAAGAACCCGCTCGACCTTTACTTCTACATGTATCAGGGCGCGTTCGGCACCTGGTTCTCCTGGCAGAACACGCTGAGCCGCGCGGCGCCCCTGATATTGACCGCGCTGTGCACGGCGCTGCCGGCGCAACTGGGCCTCGTCATCATCGGCGGCGAAGGCGCGCTCTTGATGGGCGCGCTCTCCGCCACGTCGATCGCGCTCGCAATGTCCGCAGCACCGCCGTTCATCGTACAGCTCGCGATGATCACCGCTGGCATGATCGGCGGCGGCCTGTGGATCTTGCTCGCCGGCGCACTCCGACAATATCGCGGCGTCAACGAAACCATTTCGAGCCTGCTGCTCGTCTACATCGCGCTTGCGGTCCTCAACCACCTGGTCGAAGGCGCGATGCGCGATCCCGCGAGCCTCAACAAGCCCTCGACGCGCGAGATCGGCGCTGCCAACATGATCGGCAGCATCCCCGGCACCGACGTGCATTGGGGCCTGGTGTTCGGGCTCGTCGCCGCGGTTATTTCCTACGTTCTGATCTATCACACCACTTTCGGTTTCGCCGCGCGGGTGGCTGGCGGCAATGTCCGCGCGGCCAAGATCGTCGGCCTGTCTGTTGGCAAACTGATCCTGACCGTCTGCTTCATGGCAGGCGCCTGTGCGGGACTGGCCGGCATGATCGAGGTCGCTGCCGTGCAGGGCCGCACCAATGCCAATCTCGCCGCCGGTTACGGTTTCACCGGCATCCTGGTCGCGTTTCTGGCGCGACAAAATCCGCTCGCGATCATTCCGGTCGCGATCCTGCTCGGCGGCATCAGCGCATCCGGTGGACTGTTGCAGCGGCGGCTTGGCCTGCCGGACGCGTCGGTGCTGGTGTTGCAGGGCATCATCTTCGTCTTCGTACTTGCAAGCGATGCGATGTACGGGCGGATCGGCTTCCTGAAGGGAAAGTCCTGATGGCGGACGGATCGATCGGGCTCTGGACCGTACCGCTTGCCGTATTCGGCGGTGCCATCCGCGTCTCGACGCCGTTCCTGTTCGTGAGTCTGGGGGAATGCATCACCGAGCGCTCGGGCCGCATCAATCTCGGTCTCGAAGGCACGCTGGTGATGGGCGCCATGAGCGCCTACGGGATTTCCTATCTCTCGGGATCGCCCTGGCTCGGCGTGCTGGCCGCCGGCCTCGCCGGCGCGTTGCTGGGCGCGCTGCACGCCGGCATCTGCTCGCTGCCGCGGGTCAATGACGTCGCGGTCGGTATTGCCTTGATGTTGTTCGGCACGGGGCTCGCCTTCTATCTCGGAAAACCCCTGATCGAGCCGACCGCCCCCAGATTGCCGGCGATCGATTTCGGCTGGTGGAGTGACATTCCGCAGGTGCGCGCGGCACTGCGCATCAATGTGCTGTTCCTGATCGGCGTCGCGCTTGCGCCTGTTCTGTATTGGGCGTTCCGCACCACGCGCTGGGGGCTTTTGATCCGCACCGCCGGCGAAAGCTCCGACGCGGCGCGCGCCATGGGCCATTCCGTGCTGCTGATCCGCTTGCGCGCCACTATGGTCGGCGGCTTCCTCGCCGGGATCGGCGGTTCGTTCCTCTCGCTGTTCTATCCCGGGAGCTGGAACGAGGGCCTGTCATCCGGCCAAGGCATCACTGCGGTGGCGCTCGTGATCTTCGCACGATGGGACCCGATGCTGTGCCTGTGGGCCTCGCTCGCCTTTGGTGGCGCCGCGGCGCTCGGACCCGCGCTGCAATCCGTCGGCGTTACCTCAGGCTATCACCTCTTCAACGCCGCGCCTTACATCCTGACGCTGGCGATTATGATCATCACGTGCTCGCCCAAACACACGTTGAGCGGCGCCCCGGCCGAGCTTTCGATCACACGGTAACGAGAAGACACCATGCACGAGCGTACCGTCAAGTCCGAGCCATATGCGTGGCCCTATAATGGCGACCTGCGTCCCCAAAATACCGCGCTCATCATCATCGACATGCAGACGGATTTCTGCGGCGTCGGCGGCTATGTCGACAAGATGGGCTACGATCTGTCGCTGACGCGCGCGCCGATCGAGCCGATCAAGCGCCTGCTCGCATCCATGCGCGATAAGGGCTATCACATCATCCATACCCGCGAGGGCCACCGCCCTGATCTTGCCGACTTGCCCGCTAACAAGCGCTGGCGCTCGCGGCAGATCGGCGCGGGGATCGGCGATCCAGGCCCATGCGGCCGCATCCTGGTGCGCGGCGAGCCGGGCTGGGAGATCATCCCTGATCTCGCACCAAAACCTGGCGAGCCCATCATCGACAAGCCCGGCAAGGGCTCGTTCTGCGCCACCGACCTGGAATTGATGCTGCGGTTGCGCGGCATCGACAATATCGTGCTAACCGGCATCACCACCGATGTCTGCGTCCACACCACCATGCGCGAGGCCAACGACCGTGGCTTTGAATGCGTACTGATCGAGGATTGCTGCGGCGCGACCGACAGGAGCAACCACGACCATGCAATCAAGATGATCAAGATGCAGGGCGGCGTGTTCGGCGCGGTGGCTACTTCCGCCGACCTGATCGGAGCGATCGCGTGATCGTCGGCGAAACGCACGCCCCAAGCGGCGCTTTCGGCGTCGACGCCGTTGCCATGACCATGCGCTTCGGCGATTTCCTTGCGCTCGACAATGTCGAGCTGAAGGTGCGTCCCGGCACTTTCCACGCGCTGCTCGGGGAAAACGGCGCAGGCAAGTCGACGCTGGTCAAATGCATCATGGGCTATTACCGCGCGACCGAAGGCGACGTCGTCGTTGGCGGCCGCGAGCAGGCGATCTCAAATCCCAGGGATGCGCACGGGCTGGGGCTTGGCATGGTCTACCAGCACTTCACGCTGGTGCCTGCCATGACGGTCGCGGAAAACCTGGTGCTGGCGCGCGACGACGTGCCCGCCGTGGTCGACTGGACAAAAGAGAAGAAGGAGCTCGATGCCTTCCTGTCGCGAATGCCGTTTCGCGTTCCGCTCGATTTCAGGGTTTCCGATATCTCCGCCGGCGAGCGGCAGAAGTGCGAAATCCTGAAACAGCTCTACTTGAAGCGCCGCTTCCTGATCCTGGACGAGCCGACCTCGGTGCTGACGCCGGGCGAAGCCGACGAGGTGCTGGGCATGCTGCGAAAGATGGTGGTCGATGGCGAGTTGACCATTTTGATGATCACCCACAAATTCCGCGAGGTGATGGCGTTTGCTGACGAGGTGACGATTCTTCGCCGCGGCAAGCTCGCCGGCAAGGGCCTGGTGAAGGACCTCACGCCGGACGCGATGGCGCGCACCATGATCGGCGCGGAGGAGCTGACCATCCAACCGCCACGCTCGGGCGAGACCGGCGGCGTGCGGCTGGCGCTCAACAAGCTGCGGGCACTCGACGATGCCGGCGCAGTCGCCGTCCATGACGTGTCGCTCGCCGTGCGCGGCGGCGAGATCGTCGGCATCGCCGGCGTCTCCGGCAATGGCCAGCGCCAGCTCGTCGAGGTGCTGGCTGGCCAGCGCGCGGCCGAGGGCGGCGAAATCCACGTCGCGGGCGATCATTATCATGCCCGCCGCGAGGAGATGCGGCGCCACAAGATGTCGCTGCTGCCGGAAGAGCCGCTCAAGAATGCCTGTGTCGGCGGCATGAGCGTCGCCGACAACATCGCCTTCCGTGAATTCGACCGCACGCCCTTTGCCAGCGGCGGTTGGTGGCTGAACCGCGCCGCTTTCCGCGAGGACGCCCAAAGGAAGATCGTTCAGTACAAGATCAAGACCCGCACGCCGGAAACCCCGATCTCGGCGCTGTCAGGCGGAAATGTCCAGCGCGCGGTGCTGGCCCGCGAGCTCGGCGGCGATGTCGAGGTGCTGATCGCCGCCAATCCCTGTTTCGGGCTCGATTTCGCCGCCGTGGCGCAGATCCATGCCGAGATCATGGCCGCCCGCAATCGCGGTGCCGCGGTGCTGCTGGTCAGCGAGGATCTCGATGAGCTTCTTGAATTGTCGGACCGGCTGGTCGTGATGTTCCACGGCCAATTCGTCTATGAAGCCCGCGCCAGCGAAGCCGACCTTACCGAGATCGGCCGGCACATGGCGGGGCATTGATGACCGACCTAGCCGGCCCCGCGCCGGTCGACCGCGATGAACATTTCCTCCGGCGATCCTTCGAGGTCGCGCGCAGCGCCTTGACGCATGGCAACCATCCCTTCGGCGCTATCCTGGTCGACGGCAACGGCACGGTACTGATCGAGGCCGAGAATGGTTACATGCCCGGCCATGACGGCACCGCGCACGCCGAGCGCCTACTCGCGACCGAAGCGTGCCGGACGCTCTCCGCCGAAGTATTGGCCGGGGCTACGATCTATTCTTCCGCCGAGCCCTGTGCGATGTGCGCCGGCGCGATCTACTGGGCCGGCATCGGCCGGCTGGTCTACGGCCTCTCCGAGCATCGGCTGCGCGCGGTTACCGGCAACCACCCGGAAAATCCCACGCTCGACCTGCCCTGCCGCGCAGTGTTCGCCAGCGGCCAGCGGCCGACCGAGGTGGTCGGTCCACTGCTGCAGGATGAAGCCGAAGCGGTGCACGACGGCGTCTGGAAGACGTAAGCCGACCTCGCCAAGGAAATGGCGCCGCGGAGAGCATCGCGGCGCCATCGCTTGCCACCTGGAGGGAGATCAGGTGATCAGAACTTCACGGTAATACCCGAGTAAAGTGAGCTTTCCGTGCAGGAGTGGTTGCTCACGCCGGGAGACACGTTGCAGACCGTGCTGTTGGCATGGTCGAGGCCGAACTTGTTCTGCCAGTAGCGATAGGCGACCCAGACGTCGACGAAGTGGGAATATTTCGCGCCCCACATCGCCTTGGAGGCGTCCATCGTCAGACGGATCGGTTCGGAGTTGAACTCCACGGCCGTGTTGACGTTGCCGGGAAGCGCGAGCGGCAGCGGATTATTCTCCGTGCCCTTCCTGCCATACCAGGCGGCGCGGCCGCTGATCGAGAAGTACTGCATGTTCTCGGGCAGGAAGCCCAGATCCATGTAGTAGTTGGTTTCCACCGCCCAGGTCGGCTTGAAGCTGGTGTTGCCGTCGGTCAGGCAGGTCGTGCCGGGAATGCCACCGGGGCCAAACACGCCGCATTGGTCGAATGCGTTGTGGTTAGAGAATTCCCAATACACCAATGGCGCCACGTTGAAGTAGCCCTTGTAGGGCAACGAGAACTCGAACTGCAGACCGGCGACGACGTCGCGCTTGGCGGGCGCAAGGAAGTTGTTCTCGGTGTTGGCATCCATGCCGACTTCGAACGAGATGTTGCTCAGCGGCCCCATGGTGAAGGCCTTGGTGCCGAAAATCTGGTTCCAGCCGAAGGTCGAACGGAACAGGCCGTAGATTTCGGTCGCACCGGCGCAGGACGCCGGAAGGCCGGTCGTGACGTTCACGATGGTACCGGCGGCATTGTTGACGCAAGGATTCGCCGGGTCGTTATGATCCGATTTGAACATCGAGATGGTGAAGAAGTTGGTGCCGTACTGCCAGATGTCGAAATGCGTGAACGAATAGACCTGCTTGGCGGTCTTGCCGTTGATCGAGCCGTCCGGCTTGCGCGTCCAGACCCCCGGATCCGTGCCGGAGAAGATGTAGGAATAGGTGACCCGGTCATCGATCAGCAGGAAGAACGGCAGATCCGCCGGCTTCTTCACGGCCTTGGCAGGAAGATCAGCCGCCCTGGCGAGACCGGTTGACGCAAGCGCGGCAAAGGACATTGCCGCCGCCGCGATTATCGTTTTTCGGAAAGACATCTTTGGACCCCCAAGTTGAAGAGCACGCGATCACAGGACCTTGATTGCGAACCTTGCGCCGTTAACTGGGGGAGAGAAGCCTCAACTTTCCCCACGGCCTGCCGCAGGTTTCATCAAGAACAAACACGCTTTCAGCGGCTTAACGCTCGTCCTGGCCACAGCCTTGCGGCGCACAACCTCTGGGCGAGCCGCGGCGAGACGTCGCAGTTAGGCCCGTATTTATTGGGTTTCTTGTCAACGCTTGCCGAGAGATAACGCGCGCGAACCAATGGCGCTCGGTTGCTCTTTCGCCGTCGCGACGAAGGCGATGCAACTGCACATATCTGCAGCACCTCTGCTTCGTCAGTTCCGAATTGTCTGGATCGTCACAAAATTGCAACAGGGCGGTGCCGCGCGAGCAGCCGGTCAGAGTTCTTCTCTGCAACAAATCGAAGCCCGGCCGGTATTATCGGATTTTTCCGACTGCCGAAGCGTTGAGCAAAGGCTGGCGCTTTTTCGCTACTTACGCAGCGGCGCAAACTAGCCCACTATTGAGGCAGTTTTCACCGCATCCGTGATCCCGGCGAATGTCAGATTCAACGCCTCTGAGCTCTCGCTCCGGCGAAACGCCGCTTCTGCAGACGCTGGGGCTGACCAAGCGCTACGGTACCTTCCTCGCCAATGATGCGGTCGACATCAATATCTGGCCGAAAGAGATCCACGCTCTCCTCGGTGAGAACGGCGCGGGGAAATCTACACTGGTCAAAACCATCTACGGCCTGATCCAGCCGAGCGATGGCGAAATGCGCTGGGAGGGGCACAAGATGGTCCTGTCCGGGCCATCGGAGGCGCGTGCCCGCGGCATCGGCATGGTGTTCCAGCATTTCTCGTTGTTCGACAATCTGACGGTTGCCGAGAATGTCGCGCTTGGGCTGGACGGCAGGGAATCCTTCAAGGACATGTCGGCCCGGCTCGAGCAAGTGTCAAAGACATACGGGCTGCCGCTCGATCCGCGGCGGCAGGTCTGGCAATTGTCGGTCGGCGAGCGCCAGCGCATCGAGATCGTGCGCGCGCTGATGCAGAATCCGAAATTCCTGATCCTCGACGAGCCGACCGCGGTGTTGACACCGCAGGAGGCCGACCAGCTCTTCATCGTGCTGGAACGATTGAAGGCCGAGGGTCGCGCCATCCTCTACATCAGCCACAAGCTGGAGGAAGTGAAGCGGCTCTGCGACACCGCCACCATTCTGCGCGGCGGCAAGAAGGTCGCAACCTGCAATCCCAAGGCGGAGACCGCCGCCTCGCTGGCGCGGATGATGGTCGGCACCGAGATCAAGGAAGTCAAAGCAGCGGCTACGCGGAAAATCACGGTGCCGCGGCTTGTCGTCAACGACCTCAACCTCGAACCTGACGATCCCCACGGAGTTCGGCTGGAGCACATCACGCTTGAGCTTCGCGGTGGCGAAATCCTGGGCATCGCGGGCGTTGCTGGCAACGGACAGGACGAATTTTTCTCCGCCCTTTCGGGCGAGCGGCTGGCGCAAGATCCCGACACGATCGTGATCGAAGGCATCGCCGCCGGTCACCTCTCGATTACCCAGCGCCGCAAGCTTGGCGCGGCCTTCGTGCCGGAAGAGCGGCTCGGCCACGGCACCGCGCCGCGCATGAAGCTGTCGGAGAACGCGCTGCTGACGGGACATGCGGCGGGCGGCATGGTGAAATATGGCTTTGTCGATACGCCCGCGACGCTGTCGACGGTTGATCGCGCGACGTTGACCTTCGATGTGCGCAAGGCAAAGCGCGATCCGGAAGCCGCCAGCCTCTCCGGCGGCAATCTGCAAAAGTTCGTGGTCGGCCGCGAGATCCTGAGAAATCCGGCCGTGCTGGTGGTGAGCCAGCCGACCTGGGGGGTCGATGCCGGCGCGGCCGCGGTGATCCGTCAGGCGCTGCTCGACCTCGCGGCCGCCGGCGCCGCGGTTCTCGTGACCAGCCAGGACCTCGACGAACTCGCCGAGATCAGCGACCGGATCGCCGTTATGTTTCACGGGCACCTGTCGGAATCGCTGCCTGTGGCGGAAGCCACGCGCGAGAAACTGGGACTGTTGATGGGTGGAAGCAGCCTTGAGCCGAAGGAGGCCGCGCATGCAGTTGGTGCTTGAGAAACGTGCCGAGCGTTCCAACACGATCGCGCTGGTGTCGCCGCTGATCGCCATCGGCCTGACGATCGTGACCATGACCATCCTATTTGCGATCCTCGGCAAGAATCCGATTTCGGCGCTCGTCGCCTACTTCATCGCGCCCTTGACCGACAGCTATTCGTTGCAGGAGATCGCGGTAAAGGCGACGCCACTGGTGATGATCGCCATTGGCCTGTCGCTCTGTTATCTCGCCAACGCTTGGAATATCGGTGCCGAGGGTCAGTTCCTGATCGGCGCAGTGGCCGGAAGCTGGCTTGCGGTGAAGACGCAGGGCACCGATGCCGGTTACTGGGTGCTGCCGGCGATGCTGCTGCTTGGTGCCGTTGCCGGCGCGCTTTACGCCTTGATCCCCGCGATCTGCAAGGTGAAATTCGGCGCCAGTGAAATCCTGACCAGCCTGATGCTGGTCTATGTCGCCGACCTCTTCCTCGATTATCTCGTGCGCGGTCCCTGGCGCGATCCCAAGGGTTTCAACTTCCCGACCACGGCGGAATTCGATCCGGTCGCGACCGTGCCGGTCCTGATCGACGGTGGCCGACTGCACCTTGGCGCCGTTATCGCGCTGATCGTGGTCGCGGCCGGAACAATACTGCTCGGCAAGACCATCAAGGGTTTTGAAATCCGTGTCGTCGGCGCGGCGCCCCGCGCCGCCCGCTTCGGCGGTTTCAACTCCAACCAGTTGATCCTCCTGACTTTCGCGATCTCGGGCGCGCTGGCCGGCATGGCCGGGATCATCGAGGTCGCGGGGCCGATCGGGCATCTGCAGCCGGGAATCTCGCCGGGCTACGGCTTCACCGCCATCATCGTCGCATTCCTCGGGCGGCTGAACCCGATTGGAATATTAATTGCAGGACTTTTCCTCGCACTCACCTTCATCGGCGGCGAGCAGGCCCAGATCGCAATGAAAATCCCGTTGGACGTCACCAAGGTCTTCCAGGGCATCCTGCTGTTCTATGTGCTCGCCTGCGATTCCCTCATTCTGTACCGGTTCCGGCTCATTTTCGCGTCCCGACAGGTGGCCTGATGGGAATTGTCGAAGCTATCATCCTGGCGGTGCTGGCAGCTTCGACGCCGCTATTGCTTGCGGCCACCGGCGAACTCGTGACCGAGCGTGCGGGCGTGCTCAACCTCGGTGTCGAGGGAATGATGATCGTGGGCGCCGCCTGCGGCTTCGGCGGCGCCTGGCTCACCGGCTCGGTCATCATCGGCGCGCTCTGCGGCATTGTCGCCGGCATATTGCTGTCGCTGGTCTTTGCCATGATGACGCTCGGGCTGGCGGTCAACCAGGTCGCCACCGGCCTTGCGCTGACGATCCTCGGCGTCGGCCTTTCCGGCCTGATCGGCGCCCGCTACGTCGGCGAGCGGATCAACCCGGCGCCGCATCTTCGCATTCCCGGCCTGACCGATATCCCGCTGGTCGGCCGCATCCTCTTCGGCGAGGACGGCTTCGTCTATCTTTCGCTGGCGCTCGTCGTCGCGGTCTGGTTCTTCCTCTATCGGACGCGGGCGGGGCTAATCCTGCGCGCGGCCGGCGACAATCATGTCTCTGCGCACGCGCTCGGCTATCCCGTGCTGCGGATCCGGATGTTCGCGGTGATGTTCGGCGGCGCCTGCGCGGGCCTCGCCGGCGCCTATCTGCCGCTCGCCTATACGCCGTTCTTCATCCCGGGCATGACCGCCGGGCGCGGCTGGATCGCGCTGGCGCTCGTGGTGTTTTCGTCGTGGCGGCCGGGCCGGCTCGTGATCGGCGCCTATCTGTTCGGCGCGGTCACGATCCTACAGCTTCACGCGCAGGGTTGGGGCATCGGCGTTCCCTCGCAATTCATGTCGGCATTGCCGTATCTCGCGACCGTCATCGTGCTCGTCCTGATTTCGCGCGCGCGGACTGGAGGCTCGACTGCGCCCGCCGCGCTGGGGACGGTGTTCGTGCCCGACCGATGAACATACCCGGAGCGCGCGCGACGGGGCGCGGGCGCATCGGGAAAGACAGTCCACCCCTTAAGTAACCGGAGATATCCATGAGAAAAATTCTCATAGCGGCAGCCACAGTGATGCTCACCGCCGGAGCGCCCATGTTCGGTGCGTCCGCCGAAGAAAAACTCAAGGTCGGATTCATCTATCTGGGGCCGGTCGGCGATTTCGGTTGGACCTATCAGCATGACCTCGCACGCCAGGCCCTGGTGAAGGAATTCGGCGACAAGATCGAGACCACCTATCTCGAAAACGTCAGCGAGGGCCCCGATGCCGAACGGTCCATCGAACAGCTGGTGCGCGCCGGGAACAAGCTGATCTTCACTACCTCGTTCGGCTACATGGATCCGACGCTGAAGGTCGCCAAGAAGTATCCCAACGTGCATTTCGAGCACGCGACGGGCTTCAAGCGCGACAAGAACATGTCGATCTATAACGGCCGGTTCTACGAGGGCCGCTACATCCAGGGCGTGATCGCCGGGAAGATGTCGAAGGCCGGCGTGCTGGGCTACATCGCCTCGTTCCCAATCCCGGAAGTCATCATGGGCATCAACGCCACGATGATCGGCGCGCAGACCGTCAACCCCAACATCAAGGTCAAGATCATCTGGGCGAACACGTGGTTCGATCCCGGCAAGGAAGCTGACGCCGCGAAGGCACTGCTCGACCAAGGGGCGGACGTGATCATGCAGCACACGGATAGCCCCGCGGCGATGCAGATCGCCTCCGAGCGTGGCCAGCTGGCGTTCGGTCAGGATTCCGAAATGATCAAATTCGGACCGAAGACGCAGCTGACCTCGATCATGGACAATTGGGCACCCTACTACATCGATCGGGTCAAGGCCGAGCTTGACGGAAGCTGGAAGTCGGAAGATTTCTGGGGCGGCCTGAAGTCGAAGATCGTCGTCATGGCGCCCTACACCAACATGCCCGACGACGTGAAGAAGCTGGCGATGGACACCGAAGCCGCCATCGTCGACGGCAAGCTGCTGCCGTTCAAATGTCCGGTCATCGACCAGGACGGCAAGGAAGTCGAATGCAAGGGCGGCACCCATCTCGACGACCGTCAGGTGCTCGGCATGAACTTCTACGTCAAGGGCATCGACGACAAGATCCCCGGAAAGTAACGCTCCGGCTACTCTTCACCTCTCCCCGCAAGAGCAAGAGAGGGAGTGCACCGCACCTTACCCTGCCTGCATCTTCCTCGCCGCGGCGTTGTGGCGGCGGATCAGGTCGGGCACATCGAGGCCAGGAACAGCGCCATCGATGACGGCCCACCTCCCCGCCACCATAACGCGATCGGCGCGATGGGCGCCGCACAGCACCAAAGCGGCCAAGGGATCGCCGTGGCCGGAGAAGCGCAATTCGTCGAGCTTGAACAGCGCCAGGTCGGCCGCCTTGCCGACGGCGATCTCACCGAGCTCGGGACGGCCGACGCAAGCCGCTGAGCCCCTGGTCGCCCAGCGCAGCGCATCCTTGTGGCTCACCCTGGTGACGCCATAGCGCGCCCGCTGCAGCAGAAAGGCCGCACGCACCTCCTGCATCAAATTGGATCCGTCGTTGGAGGCGGAGCCGTCGACGCCGAGACCGATGCCGATGCCGGCCTCCTCCATCTCGCAGACCGGACAGCAGCCAGAGGCAAGGATTTGATTGCTACAGGCGCAGTGGCTGATGGTGGTCTTCGCCTTGCCGAGCCGCTTCATCTCGCTGGCATCAAAGAAGATGCCGTGCGCGAGCCAAGTCCGCGCATTGAGCCAGCCGCAATCCTCGAGGTAATCGAGCGGCCGACAGTTATGGATCTGCTCGCAGAACCTGTTCTCGTCCTCGGTCTCCGCCAGATGAGTATGCAGGCGCACATCCAGCTTCTCGGCAAGCTCGGCCGTCTTCTTCATCAGCGAGGTCGTCACCGAAAACGGCGAGCACGGGGCAAGCGCAATCTGCACCATGGCGCCTTCGCCGCGCTCGTGATGCTTCGCGACTACGCGTTGGCTATCGGCAAGGATCGTGTCCTCGTCCTGCACGACGCTGTCGGGTGGCAGGCCGCCGTCGCGCTGCGAGCGGTTCATCGAGCCGCGCGTCAACAATGCCCGCATGCCCAGGCGCCTCGCGACCGCAACCTCGATATCGACGGCCTCTTCCAGCCCGGCGGGAAAGACATAGTGATGATCGGTTGTCGTGGTGCAGCCCGACAGCAGCAATTCCGACATCGCCACGGTGACACCGAGTTCCAGCGACTCCGGGGTCATCCGCGCCCACACCGGATAAAGCGCCTGCAGCCAGGGAAACAGCTCGCGATCCATCGCCCCCGGCATTACGCGCGTCAGAGTCTGATAGAAATGGTGATGGGTGTTGATCAGCCCGGGTAGCACCACATGCTCCGACGCATCGAAGTCCGTGACGTCTGACGTCATGGGCTTGCCGCCAGCCGGCACCAGCTCGACGATCCTCCCTTGCCGGACCACGGCGCCACGGCCTGCGCCCTCGGCCAGAATGCCGATGGGGTCCTTGATCCAGATCGCCCGTGTCTCTGCCATGATCGCGACCATCCCTGCAATTCGAAAGCCAACCCAGTTGGCTCCGGTCTTGCAAGACTGTTACAGAAAGAAGGATCGCGTTGAAAGTGCTGGCGTATTCATGGACCTGAACACGATTACGGAGGTGGCCCGGCCGAGGGCGCGCACTGAGATGCCCGTTTGGACGGCAGGCGATGCTTGGCTCGCGGGCGGCACCTGGCTGTTCTCGGAACCGCAGGTTCATCTCAACCGGCTGATCGACCTGACCAATCTGAAATGGCCGGCGCTGACGCTTCATTCGAACGGCCTCTCGATCGCCGCGACCTGTACCATCGCTCAGCTCGACGCACTCACTTGTCCGCCGGATTGCCAGGCGGCACCCCTGATCAATCAATGCTGCCGGGCGTTTCTCGCCTCCTTCAAGATCTGGAAGACCGCGACCGTGGGCGGCAATCTCTGCATGTCCCTGCCCGCGGGACCGATAATCTCGCTGACGTCGGCGCTCGACGGTGTCTGCACCATCTGGCAGGCGGACGGCGGCGAGCGGAAGATCGCCGCAGCCGATTTCGTCACCGGCAACCAGACCAATGTGCTGAAGCCCAGCGAACTGTTGCGGCAGATCGATATCCCCATAGCCGCGCTCAAACGCCGCTCGGCATTTCGCCAGATTTCACTCACGCCCGTCGGACGCTCGGCTGCCTTGTTGATCGGCAGCATCAGCGCCGAAGGCGCATTTGCGCTGACCGTGACGGCCTCGACCAAGCGACCGATCGGCTTGTCGTTTGCGAAAATACCGGCGACGGAGGAGTTGCGTGCAACCATCCTGCAAGAAATTCCCGACGATCTCTATCACGACGATGTCCACGGCAAGCCGTTCTGGCGCAAGCACATGACGCTGAGATTGGCCGAGGAAATCCGCAGCGAACTCGCATGACATTCGAGATCAACGGCAAATGCTTCTCGCAAAACCCCCGCGCTGGGCAATGCCTGCGCACCTTCCTGCGCGAGCTCGGCCATTTCGGCGTGAAGAAAGGCTGCGATGCCGGCGACTGCGGCGCCTGTACGGTACTGCTCGACGGCGAGCCCGTCCATAGCTGCTTGATCCCCGCCTTTCGTGCCGAAGGTCACGTCGTCACTACGATCGAGGGATTTGGCGGCGAGACAAGCGCGCATCCGATGCAGCAGGCCTTTCTCGATGCGCAGGGATTTCAATGCGGCTTCTGCACCGCCGGCATGATCCTGACTTGTGCTTCGCTGAACCAGGCGCAACGGCAGGACTTGGGTGCGTCACTCAAGGGTAACATCTGCCGCTGTACCGGCTATCGTTCGATCGAGGACGCGCTCGATGGCAAGAACAACATCGAGGAGGTCGGTGCGGGCGAAGCCTTCGGCCGCAGCCTGCCGGCTCCGGCCGGGCCGCAAGTGGTGCGTGGCGTGGAGCGCTATACGTTCGACACCGAGATCGAAGGCCTGCTTCACATCAAGCTCCTGCGCTCGCCGCATCCGCACGCCAGGATTATCTCGATCGACGCAAGCCACGCCCTGCGCGTCCGCGGTGTGCACGCTGTGCTGACCCATCACGATGCGCCGCAAAAGCTGTTCTCGACCGCACAGCACGAAAAGGCGTGGATGGACCCGGACGACACGCGCGTGCTCGACGACATCGTGCGCTTTGTCGGGCAGAAGGTCGCGGCCGTGGTTGCGGAAAGTGAAGGAGCGGCCGAAGAAGCCTGTCGCCGCATCGAGGTCGAATACGAGATATTGCCGCATATAGTCGATTCCGCTTGGGCAATCCTGCCGGGCGCACCGGTGATCCACCCCGACAAGACGCCAGGGCATCGCGTCGCGGACGCGGCGCGCAATATCGTGGCCGAAATGCATGGCGAATATGGGAACGTCGCGGCCGCGCTCGCAGCCTCCGCTGTCACCTATGAGGGCACCTTCACCACCCAGCGCGTGCAGCATGCCGCGCTTGAGACCCATGGCGGTCTCGCCTTCGTCGATACCAACGGAGTTTTAACCGTTCGCTCCTCGACGCAGGTGCCCTTCCTGACGCGCCGAACACTTGCCGATCTCTTCGGTCTCGCGTCCGATAAGGTCCGCGTATTCTGCGAGCGCGTCGGCGGCGGCTTTGGCGGCAAGCAGGAGATGTTCGTCGAGGATATCCTGGCGTTGGCCGCGCTGAAGACCGGCCGGCCGGTCAAGCTGGAACTCACGCGCGAGGAACAGTTCATCTCGACCTCGACGCGACATCCGATGCGCGTCACGGTGAGAGCCGGCGCGGATAAAGACGGCAAACTGACCGCGCTGCAGCTCGACGTGCTTTCCAACACCGGTGCCTATGGCAACCATGCCGGTCCGGTGCTGTTTCATGCCGTTGGCGAGTGCCTCGGCGTCTATAACTGCCCGAACAAGAAGGTCGACGCGATAGCCGCCTATACCAACACCGTGCCGGCCGGCGCCTTCCGCGGCTATGGATTGCCGCAGACGCTGATTGCGGTGGAAGCCGCGATCGACGAGCTGGCCAAGCAACTCGGCATCTCCCCGTTCGACATGCGCCGTCGCAATGTCGTCAAGCCGGGCGATCCCATGCTGTCGCCGCCGGACCGCGGCTATCATGACGTGTCCTATGGCTCTTACGGACTGGACCAGTGCCTCGACCTGGTCGAGCGCGCGATGGCGGCGGGAGCGCCAAAGCCGCAGCTTTCGCCGGAGTGGCTGGTAGGCGACGGCATCGCGCTGACCATGATCGATACCGTGCCGCCCGCCGGCCACATCGCGGACTGCTTCATTGCGATGCGCGACGACGGCGGCTTCGAGCTCACGGTCGGCACTGCGGAATTCGGCAATGGAACGGCTACCGTGCACCGGCAAATCGCTGCGACAGCGCTCGCTACCACCGTCGATCAGATCAGCCTGGAGCAATCCGACACCGCCCATGGCGGGCACGATACCGGCGCTTATGGCTCGGCCGGCGTCTTTGTTGCAGGGCTGGCGACCAGGGTCGCTGCCGAGAATCTCGCCACGGAAATCAAGGCATTCGCCGCCAACGCGATGGGCGTCGACCCGGGAAAGAGCGTGCTCGACAATGACGCAGTTGTCTGCGGTAGCCAGCGGCTGCCGTTTGCGCTGGTCGCACATACGGCGCGCGAGCACGGCAAGGCCCTTTCCGCCCACGGCAATTCGCAGGGAACGCCGCGCTCGGTTGCTTTCAACGTCCACGGCTTTCGCGTCGCCGTGAACAAGGGCACCGGCGAGATCAGGATATTGAAGAGCGTGCAGGCCGCGGATGCCGGCCGCGTCGCCAACCCCATGCAATGCCGCGGCCAGGTCGAAGGCGGCGTTGCGCAATCGCTCGGCGCGACGCTCTATGAGGAGATGGTGATCGACGAAGGCGGCCGCGTCATCAATCCGCATTTCCGCGACTATCATCTGCCGTCCTTTGCGGACGTGCCGCGCACCGAAGTCTATTTTGCCGACACATACGACACCATCGGCCCGATGGGCGCGAAGTCGATGAGCGAGAGCCCGTACAATCCGGTAGCCGCCGCAATGGGCAATGCGATCGCGAACGCGACCGGCATCCGCTTCGCCTCAACGCCGTTCAAGCCGGATCGGCTGTTCCCGGCGCTGAGGGAGAAGTTTGGATAGCTACCCCCGCCCCACCGTGCACTCGATCTGGCCATGCGGCTCGTCGGTCGGGAGGAACACGTCGTTCTTGTTGTCCAGACCGAACGCCGAGAGGTTCATCAGAATGAAATGCATGTTTGGGCAAGCCATGCTGATCTCGGAAATTTCGGGCACCGCTGACAGCGCCGCCTCGCCCATCCGGTACAGGCTGTCCTGCACGCTGTAGCTATAGGTAGTGGAAAACACCTCCAGCAGCGTATCCAGAATCTTCCTGTTCGCCGCCGGATAGCTTGCGGGCTTGCCCGTCCATTTCCAGGTCGCCACCATGCTGGTCGCGCACATGCGGTCGTTGGTCTCGGGGATCGTGGTGTAGGGGTCCTTGACGTACATCTCCCAGCCCGACTGCGTCGACTTCATGAAGGCAAATCCGTCGATGCCGGACACGAGCGAGGAGGCCGTGCGTGTCGCGTTCACCTGCACCGTCGGCTGGCCGTTGCTGTCGAGCATGAAGCTGTGCGGGTGCGGCTTGCCCCCGAAAGAGAGCCGCGTCCATTTGGTCTCGTGTGCGGTGATCGAAACGGATTCGATCTGCGGATAGGTGTCAAGATATTTTCTGGCCAACACCTGACAGAATTCCTCGCTGCAGAGGCCGGTGTTCTCGCGCGCCACCACGTTGACGACGTTCTTGATGGTGTCGGTGGACACGGTGTTCGAATTGTCGTGATGGGTATAGGTACGGGCGAAGTCGCCCTCCACCATCGCCTTGATGTTGAGCTGGCTTACATCATGGCGCTCGCCGTTGCGATGAATCCTCATCACTCGGACGCGCCCCTTGCCGTATCGGTTCTTGATCAGCGGCACGCAACACCTCCGGTCCAGCAGGCGAAAACGATGGGCGGGCTTGCGCCCTGCCTGCTTCCGATAATGAGCAACGTTCGTGCCATCGGGCAAGCCGGGAAAGCTCTGGCACAGCGCTTGAATCGCTGCAAAGCTGTCAAGAGCGGCGGGGATCTCGCCCGACCAGAAGGGCCGACCATGAGCACCGAAATCCATCCAGTCGACGAAGTCCTGCCGGTTCCGCGTCTGCTGGCGCTCGGGCTGCAGCATGTGCTGGTCATGTATGCCGGCGCGGTCGCCGTGCCCCTCATTATCGGCCGGGCGCTGAAGCTGCCCCCTGAGGACGTGGCCTACCTGATCAGCGCCGATCTGTTCGCCTGCGGGCTTGCCACGCTGGTGCAGTGCCTCGGCTTTCGCGGCGTCGGTATCCGGCTCCCTGTGATGATGGGGGTCACCTTTGCCTCCGTCGGACCAATGCTGTCGATGGCGGCTTCTCCCGACATCGGGCTGCTCGGCATCTACGGCTCGGTCATCGCTGCCGGAATCTTCGGCATAGTTGCCGCGCCTTTCATCAGCCGCCTGCTGCCTCTGTTTCCGCCGGTCGTGACCGGCACCATCATCCTGGTGATCGGTATTTCCCTGATGCGCGTCGGCATCAACTGGGCCGGCGGCGGATTGCCGACGCTGACCAGGGTCGTTGACGGCGTGCCGGGCGCGTTCCCCAATCCCGCCTATGGCCAATTGCAGGGGCTCGGCATCTCCGCTTTCGTGCTGCTGTTCATCCTCGGCCTGATCAGATGGGGTTCGGGTTTCCTTTCCAACGTCTCGGTGCTGCTCGGGATTATCGCCGGCGCCGTTCTCGCCAGCGTCCTCGGCGTCATGCATTTCGACAAGGTCGCGGCCGCCTCGTGGGGCGCGCTGGTCATTCCCTTCCGCTTCGGGCTGCCGCAATTTCATTTGGTGCCGGTCCTCACCATGTGCATCGTCATGATCGTGGTCATGATCGAGTCGCTCGGCATGTTCCTCGCGCTCGGCGACATCACCGGCAAAGCCATCGACCGCGATGCGCTGTCTCGCGGCCTGCGCGCCGACGGCGTCGGCACGTTGCTCGGCGGCATCTTCAACACCTTCCCTTACACCTCATTTTCGCAGAATGTCGGCTTGGTCAGCGTCACCGGCGTGCGCTCGCGATGGGTGACAGTGACCGGCGGTTGCATCATGCTGCTGCTCGGGCTCATTCCGAAACTGGCGGCGCTGGTGGAAGCCGTGCCACTGGTGGTCCTGGGCGGCGCGGGCCTCGTGATGTTCGGCATGGTGGCTGCGACCGGCGCGCGAATTCTCACCGCCGTCGATTTCAAGAACAACCGCTTCAACCTGTTCGTGGTCGCGATCTCTGTCGGCTTCGGCATGATCCCGCTTGCGGCGCCCGGCTTCTTCCGCAATCTGCCGCACGACCTGCAACCGCTGCTCGAGTTCGGCATCCTGCTTTGTGCCGTCGTAGCGGTATTCCTGAACGCGTTCTTCAACGGGCTTGGCGGCAGCGCGGCCGCGGAAACCGACGCGGCGGCGATAGCGTCATCGGCGCAGCATGTCTAGCTGCCGCGATAGGTCGCGTAGCTCCAGGGCGTCACCAATAGCGGCACGTGGAGATGCCCTTCAGGCTCGCTGACCGAAAAGCGTAAGGGGATTTGATCCAGGAACGGGGGATTCGACAGCGACACACCCCGCGCGGCAAAATAATTACCTACGCTGAAAGTCAATTCATAGCGGCCGATCGGCACCGGCCGTCCCCCAATCAGGGGCTGGTCGGTGCGGCCATCGGAATTGGTAACGGTGCGCGTGACCACGCGGCTCATGCCGAGATCGGAAAGCTCGACCAGTTCAACCGCGACGCCTGCGGCCGGCTTGCCGCTGTGGTTGTCCAGCACATGGGTCGAAAGCCGCCCAACGATCGGCAGCCGGTCATCAGCAATCACGAGTTGGTCGAGACGCAAGGCCGCGATGCGGCCAATCTCCTCGATTGACGCCTTCATCTCGGTAGCCGCGTCGTTCGGCAGTCGGCGCTCGAAGTCGTGCAGGATGGAATCCCTGGTCTGCCGCCGCACGCAGACGATATAGGGAAAGCCGAATTTCGAGCGGTAGGCGTTGTTGACGCGCTCGAACGCCTCGTATTCGGCGTCCGACAGCCGATCGAGCCCGACGCTGTCCTGCTCGGCAGTGGAATCCGCGGTCAGCCCCGCAGCGCGTTGGGTCTTGTTGGCAAGATCGGGGTGCGCCTTGATCAGCGCAAGCTGCATTTCCGCCGGTGCGCGCTCAGCCGCCGTCTTCATGGCCTCGAACAACTGCCGCAGGCCTGCATACGGGCGCGACGCCGCGGCCTGCTCTGCGATCCACGGCGAATGTTCGAAGATGTTGGCAAGCGCCGTGACGAAATCGCTCTTGCTGCAGGCGTTCAACTCGGCGAGTGGTATCTGCGACATCGGCGCTTGCCTAACCCGGTTCGCGCGCATCGGCGGCGAGATGCGCAAGGTTCGCATGCCAATGCTCGGCGATCGCGAGTCGTGTCGGCACCCAGACCCGATCATGCCTGCCGATGTAGTCGAGGAAGCGCATCAACGCGGCGGCGCGGCCGGGACGACCGACCAGACGGCAGTGTAGCCCGACCGACATCATCTTCGGCGAGGTCGCGCCCTCGGCATAGAGCACGTCAAAACCGTCCTTCAGGTAGGTGAAGAACTCCTCCCCGCCGCCAAACCCCTGCGTGTTGACGAAGCGCATGTCGTTGGCATCGAGCGTATACGGGATCATAAGCTGCGGTCCGCCCGGCCCCTTGACCCAGTAAGGCAGGTCGTCGGCATAGGAGTCGCAGAGATATTTGAAGCCGCCGGCTTCCATCAGAAGCCGGTTGGTGTTGATCGAGGAACGCCCGGTGTACCAGCCGAGCGGACGCGATCCGACCGATTCAGTATGGACGCGGATCGCTTCCGCGATCTCCGCCCGCTCTTCGTCTTCCGTCATGTTCCGATGCTCGATCCATTTCAGGCTGTGGCTCGCGATATCCCAGCCCGCTTCCTTCATGGCAGCGACCGGCTCGGGGTTGCGCATCAACGCCATGGCGACACCGAAGACGGTCGTCGGCAGCCTCCGTTCGGTGAATATCCGCCATAGCCGCCAGAAGCCGGCGCGCGAACCATACTCGAACATGGATTCGATATTGGCGTGGCGCTGCCCCGGCCAAGGCTGCGCGCCAAGAACGTCCGACAGAAATGCTTCCGAGGCGCGGTCGCCGTGCAGGATGTTGTTCTCGCCGCCCTCCTCGAAATTGATAACAAACTGCACCGCAACCCGTGCGCCGCCCGGCCATTTCGGATCCGGCGGGTTACGCCCATAGCCGCGCAGATCACGGGGATATTGAGCCTCCGCCATCAGGCCTTCTCAAAAAGTATCAATTTACTCATCTGCGCCCGCTCGATTGCCGAAAGCGATCCGGCATTCTTGGCAATCCGTGGGGCCGAAGCAAGGACCATTCCGGCCGGTCGGATGGCCGCTTACTGGTCAGGCTGCCGCCGGTCGTAGGACCACCCGAAGACGCCGCTGCGTTGCGTCTCGGGCTGCGGCGGAGGCGTCGTTGTTTCCTCGATCCTGGCCTGCGGCGGTGGGGCCGGCGCGGGAACGTTGTCGCACTTCATCGAATAGACCAGCTCGCCCTTGGCTGTCCGTCCGATTGGCGCGCAATTGTCGACACGCGCCGCCGCCCCCTTGGTTGCCGGCCTTGCGGTGTCCCTTGGCACCAATTGGGTCTGGGCCCATGACGGCGTGGCCATCAACAACAGGACGAGCAGTAATTTCTTCATTTGGTGCGCTCTTGAAAGGACGTTATGCGCTGGCATCGGCGTCGAGACCCCATGATAGCGCCGCGGGTGCCGAATGCCGTGCTGAATATTTAGCCGAGACCAGGAAATGTGCTCGCCGCTTCGTGATGGTGGCCGCGGTGAGAGTCGGCCTCACCCATCATTATTTCCGGTGAGCGCGGGAGATGCGAAGCGAATTGGCCTCGCCTGCAACAGCGCGAAAAAGGGAGAACCAACGTGAAAGCACTCGTCTTCATTCTGGGCGTGGCCGTGACCCTGGCGTCGTCCGTTCAGTTTACAACAGCCGCCGAGCGCCATCATCAAACCAAATCGGACCGTGTCGTGGTCAAGCAGCCGTCGCGGACAAGCGACGCTTATGCCGCCTGGCCTGCTCCGTCGTACGGTTACGCGTCCGGATATTATTCCGGCGGCTATTCTGCCCCAGCGGGCCGCTAAAGCTCGATGAGATTAGGTTGAATCGTCATCGCGCTTTAGCTCTTTGTTTGAGCATGATCTCCGCGCAAACGCTATGCGTTTGTCGCGAGGGAAAACCGCTACACACTTTTCCGGATCATGCTCTAGCCGCGGGTCCGTTCTTGATAGGATTCTCGCAGCGACGTCGAGGCAATTGTCTCGTATCGACGCGCGGAAGGTGCCAAAGAGTTGCGGCGGCCTCGCTTCTATTCTGACTCTGGATAGTCTTCTGCCGCCGCTTCAACGAGTTCAATAATCTCTAGCCGCCGCCTCTCGTCCTTGATTTTTACAAACGCTTTAACCAGCCTCAATAACTGCAATTCTTCCTCTGCCATCAAAAGCTCCTTCCCCATCAGAATAGTGGCGGAAGAGCGGCTTCTCTAGGTGATGCACTGAAAGCTTCGGTTTAACCTTAAACGGGAACACGCTTTAACCAATTCGGCCAACTCGGCGCGTCTTCGATGCGGCAAGACGATCGTCCGCGACACCACGGCGACGATGAGCTAGCCGATTCCGGAGGAGGATCGTAAAGCATTCTCGACGCGTTAACCGCGATGGGATCAGCGCTCAAAGCCGAGGAGACGATCATGACCGGTTCAGCTTCCGTGAAGGACAAGGCCTTGAGTTTCGACGAACTCGATCGCGTTGCGGGCGGGATCATCATCGTGGGCGGATTGCCGCAGCTTTCGCAGCGATTTACGTCTACGCTTGACCGGATCGCGCTCAATCCGCAGCCCCTGCCGCCGCGCATTCTGTTTGGCCACTGACCGCGCGCATTACCCGCTCACCATTGACGGCATCGAGTCAGCCGCCGCTGCGATAGACCTGAATGTCGAGGTCCCTGATCTTTTTGCGCAGCGTATTGCGGTTCAGGCCCAACAGGTCGGCGGCCCGGATCTGGTTGCCCCGGGTCGCGGCGAGCGCTGCCGTGAGCAGCGGCACCTCGATCTCCTTCAGGATGCGGTGATAGAGGCCCGGCGGCGGTACGCCATTGGGGAAGCCCGAGAAGTGCGACGACAGATAGGCTTCGACCGCGCCACCGAGATTGTCGACGCTGTGCGACGCGTTACCGCCTGAAGCCACAGCCGGCGGCGCCAGCTCGCCGTCGATGACGGACGCCGTGATGACGTCCTGCGGATAGAGCGCGGCCAGACGCCGCGCGAGGTTTTCCAGCTCGCGAACGTTGCCGGGCCAGCGATGCTGCTTCAGCCGCTCCAGCGCCTGGGCATCGAGCTTCTTCGGCGGCAGGCCGTCCTTCTCGGCGAGCGAGAAGAAGTGCCGGACAAGGTCGGGCAGATCCTCGATCCGCTCGCGGAGCGGCGGCAGCCGCAGCGGAACCACGTTGAGGCGGAAGAACAGGTCTTCGCGGAACAGCCCCTGCTGAATAAGGATGCGCAGATCCTTGTTGCTGGCGGCCACGATGCGCACGTCGGTCTTGATCGGGGTACGGCCGCCCACGGTGGTGTATTCGCCCTGCTGCAGCACGCGCAAAAGCCGGGTCTGCGCCTCCATCGGCATGTCGCCGATCTCGTCGAGGAAAAGCGTGCCGCCCTCGGCCTGCTCGAAGCGGCCGGAGGCGCGGGTGTTGGCGCCGGTGAAGGCGCCGCGCTCATGGCCGAACAGCTCCGATTCAATGAGGTCGCGCGGAATCGCCGCCATGTTGACCGCGACAAAGGGCCCGTTACGGCGCTTGCCGTAGTCATGCAGCGCGCGCGCCACCAGTTCCTTGCCGGTGCCGGATTCGCCGGAAATCATCACGGTGAGGTCGGTCTGCATCAGACGCGCCAGCACGCGGTAGATTTCCTGCATCGCCGGCGAGCGGCCGACCAGCGGAATGGAATCGAACTCGGTCTCCTCCGCCGGCGACGCCGTGCGTTCCTTGGGCTCGGCCAGCGCGCGGCCGACGATCGCGATCAATTCCTTCAGGTCGAACGGCTTTGGCAGATATTCGTACGCGCCGCGCTCGGAGGCACGGATCGCCGTCATGAACGTGTTTTGCGCGCTCATGACGATGACGGGCAGATTGGGGCGCATCTTCTTGATCCGCGGCAACAGATCGAACGCGTTCTCGTCCGGCATCACCACATCGGTGATGACGAGATCGCCCTCGCCCTGGCTCACCCAGCGCCACAGCGTCGCGGCATTGCCGGTCAGCCGCACCTCATAGCCGGCGCGTGATAGAGCCTGATTCAGCACGGTTCGGATGGCGGTATCGTCGTCGGCGACGAGAATGCTACCTGCAGGCATTTTTGTTCCTCATCTTGTGCCCTGTGCGGCATGCAACGGCGTACCCGAAACGTCATCGCGATTGGTGTGGTCGGTGGATTGTCTTGAAGCGTTGAACATCGGCATCAACACGCGGAAGGTCGTCTTGCGCGGCTGCGACTCGCATTCGATGATGCCGCCATGGTCGCCGACGATTTTCGCGACCAGGGCCAAGCCCAGCCCGCTGCCGGATGCCTTGGTGGTGACGAAGGGATCGAACAGGTTAGGCAGCAAATCTTCCGGCACGCCGGAGCCGTTGTCCTTGACGCAGAACTCGAGCGGCAGCGACACCCGCGATTTCTTGCCGGGGACGGACAGGCGAACGCCGGGACGGAACGCGGTGGTGAGCTGGATTTCCGCATCCGTGCCGAGATCGACCACGGCTTCGGCGGCGTTCTTGACGAGGTTCAGGAACACCTGGATGAGCTGGTCCTGGTTGGCATGCACCGGCGGCAGCGAGGGATCGTAATCCTCGACAAAACGGACGTTGCGGGCAAAGCCCGACTGCGCCAGCCGCTTGACGTGGTCGAGCACGGAATGGATGTTGACGGGCCCGCGCGCCACCGGCCGGTCGTCGCCGAACACTTCCATGCGATCGACCAGCGTGACGATGCGGTCGGCCTCGTCGCAGATCAGCCGGGTCAGGAGCCTGTCCTCGGAAGACGCCTGCTGCTCGAGGAGCTGCGCCGCGCCGCGGATGCCCGACAGCGGGTTCTTGATCTCGTGCGCGAGCATGGCGGCAAGCGCGATCACGCTGCGCGCGGCGCTGCGATGGGTGAGCTGCCGGTCCATCTTGTCGGCAATGGTGCGCTCCTGCAGCATCACCACGATATGGCCGGGCCGCTCGGTGACGGGCGCGACGTGCAGGTCGACCTGGCGATCGCCGCCCATGCGCGGCGTGCCGAGATCGACCTTGTATTCGTTGACCGGCGAATGGTTGCTCCGCACCTGGTCGATCAGCGCCAGCAACGGGCTGCCGAACGGCACCAATTCCTTCAGCGACTGCCGCTGCAGGAATTGCGTGGAGATTTCGAAGAAGGATTCCGCCGCCATATTGGCGTCGACGATCTTGCCGTCGGGACCGATCAACAGGACCGGATTGGGCAGCGCGTTGAGAATTGCGTCGCTGTCCGAGGGCAAGGGGCGGCGATGTCCTGCGGCCGAGCTCATGCTGCAGCACTCCATGCAAAATCGTCGAAGGCTTCGCCAAGTGCCTGTTGCACGCGGCCCGGGTCTTCCGAGGTCAGAATCATTTGCCGCCACGCCTTGAGTTTTTCAGCGGGCGCACGGCAGGCATGAGACGCGACATCGAGCGCCCAGCCGAGATGCTTTCGCGCATGGCGAAGCCCGATCCGCACGCCGTAATGACGGCAGATCTCGTCATGGAGCGAACGGATGTAGGTGAGCTGCCGTGCCAGCGCAGGCGCGGCTTCGACCGCCCCACCCTCGAGCCGCCGCCCGATCTGGCCGGGCAGCCACGGCTCGCCTTGCGCGCCTCGGCCGATCATCACCGCATCGGCGCCGGATTCCTCCAGCGCGATCAGTGCTGTCTCATAGGACGTGATATCGCCGTTGACGACGAGCGGAATGGAGATCGCATCCTTCACGGCGCGGATCGCGCCCCAATCGGCGTCGCCCTTGTAGAACTGGCAGCGCGTGCGGCCGTGCACCGTGATCATCCGAACACCGGAAGCCTCGGCGCGGCGCGCCAGTTCCGGCGCGTTGCGCGTGCGGTCGTCCCAGCCGAGCCGCATCTTCAACGTCACCGGCACCTTGACCGCCGATATCGTCGCCTCGATCAGGCTCACCGCATGGTCGAGGTCGCGCATCAGCGCCGAGCCCGACTGGCCGCCGGTCACATGCCGCGCCGGACAGCCCATATTGATGTCGATGATGTCGGCGCCGGCGGCCTCTGCAATCCGGGCCCCCTCCGCCATCCAGTGCCTCTCGCAGCCCGCAAGCTGCACTACATGCGGGCCGATTCCGGCCGCTTCGCAGCGCAACCGGGAGATCGGCCGCCCCTGCGCCAGATCATCGCTGGCGGTCATCTCCGAGATCACGAGGCCGGCCCCGAGTTCGAGCGGCGAGCCTGCGGAAAGGCGCGTCGGTGACGCCAGACATGGGCGCCAGCAGCACCCGGTTGGTGAGCTGAATGCCACCAATTTTCAAAGGCTTAGAACAAAGGCCTGCGGGGCCGGTCACGAACGTCTCGTTTTTCTGACGGTCGCCTCATTGCGACCGACGACATCCATTTTGAGCACAATTCTTGTGCAGTCAAGCTGCATGCCTACACTTTAGACATTTCTCGTGATCTTGCAAGTGCAGTGCAGCAAAATGTGCTTTTGATCACAGCAGTTGGGGATAGTTCTCTTGTTAATGCATAACGCATGATATGGCCCTGCCCGCCGACCCCGCCCCGCATTTCCATCAGCTCATTGAAGTCCCATGGCGAAATCCCTGCGTACCGCTGCCGTCCTTGTCGCCGCCGGCCGCGGCTTGCGCGCGGGCGCCGGCGGACCGAAGCAGTACCGGATGATCGGCGGCCAGTCCGTGATCTACCGGGCCATGGAGGCGTTCTGCCGCCATCCCGATGTCACGGCGGTGCAGCCCGTGCTGCACCCCGACGACAACGCCATGTTCAACTCGGCCTGTAGCGGCTTGCGTCACGAACCGCCGACGCGGGGCGGCGCGACGCGCCAGGCCTCGGTACATGCCGGCCTGGAAGCGCTCGCGAGCCAGAAGCCGGATATCGTATTAATCCATGACGCAGCGCGCCCGTTCGTCTCGCCGGCGGTGATTTCGCGCGCGATCGAGGCTGCCGAGAGGACCGGCGCGGCGATCCCAACGATTGCCGTGAACGACACGATCAAGCTGGTCGACGGCTCGGGCCATGTCGAGGCCACGCCCGAACGGGCGCGCTTGCGAATCGCCCAGACCCCGCAGGCATTCAAATACGACGTGATCCTCGAGGCGCATCGCCGCGCCGCGCGCGAGGGACGCACTGATTTCACAGATGATGCGGCGCTCGCCGAGTGGGTGGGATTGACGGTTGCGACATTTGAAGGCGATGGTACCAACATGAAGCTCACGACTCCCGAAGACTTTGTCCGCGAGGAAACGCGCCTGGCCGCGCAGCTCGGCGACATCAGGACCGGCACGGGTTATGACGTGCACGCCTTCGGCGAAGGCGACCATGTAATGATCTGCGGCGTGCGCGTGCCCCACACCAGGGGCTTTCTCGCCCATTCCGACGGCGATGTCGGCCTGCATGCGCTGGTCGACGCCATCCTGGGCGCGCTGGCGGACGGCGACATCGGCTCGCACTTCCCGCCGAGCGATGTGAAGTGGAAGGGCGCCTCCTCCGACCAGTTCCTGAAATACGCCGTCGAGCGCGTCACCGCGCGCGGCGGGCGCATCGCCAATCTCGAAGTGACCTTGATCTGCGAGCGGCCGAAGATCGGCCCGTTGCGCGACACCATGCGCGCGCGGATCGCTGACATCGCCGGCGTGAACATTTCCCGTGTGGCAGTGAAGGCGACGACCAGCGAGCGGCTCGGCTTCACCGGCCGCGAGGAAGGCATCGCCGCGACAGCGAGCGCCACCATCCGCCTCCCGTGGGATAGCAAAGGTTGGAGCGAGTAGCATGAGCGGCAGCGATGCTCGCCCCCTGGCCCGCTCGTTGCTCGATCTCTGCCGCAGCCGCCGGCTGACCATCGCCACCGCCGAATCCTGCACCGGCGGCCTCGTCGCCGGCGCGCTCACCGACATCCCCGGGTCCTCCGACGTCATCGACCGCGGCTTCGTCACCTATTCCAACGACGCCAAGCGCGCGATGCTCGGCGTCGAAGCCTCCACGCTTGCGACCTTCGGGGCTGTCAGCAAGGAGACCGCGACCCAAATGGCGGTCGGCGCGCTCGAACGCGCCGACGTCGATCTCGCCGTCTCCATCACCGGCATCGCCGGCCCCGGCGGTGCCACGCCGGGCAAGCCGGTCGGCCTCGTGCATTTCGCCGTCGCCGCGCGCGACGGGCGGATCCTCCATCGCGAACACCGCTTCGGCGCGATCGGCCGCTCGGCCGTGCGCGCCCGCTCGGTTGTGGAAGCCTTGCGCATGCTGATGGAGCTCGCCCGCGGGCCGCAACAGGCCAAGCCGAAGCGCGCCGCCGTCAGCCGCATCCGCCCGCGCGCGGTGCGCACGCCACGACGGCATGCGGTGAAACGGAGACGACCGCCAAGGGGGTGAGCTTACGCCACCTGCCCTGCCGGCGGACAACGCGCCGTCTTCCAGAGTTGTGCGGCTGCCGTTTGCCAATCAAGCGCGGGATCGTTCGGACCGCGCTGCTTCAGATGCTCGGTGCGCGCGACAGGTTCCTCGACGCTCGGCCGATGGCCGGGCGATCGAGGCGCGCGCGGCCGGCGTGATCGCAGTTCAGGATGTCGGTCCGACCGCCCGCTTCCCGTAGACCACGTCCGCGCGCTTCTCGAACGCCGCCGAAAACCGCGCAAACGCCGCGTCGAACATCGCGCCCATCAGGGTCGCGAGCATGCGGCTCTTGAACTCATAGGCGATGAAGAATCCGACGTCGCAGGCCTCGTCGCCCTTCGGTTCGAAGGTCCAGCGGTTCTCCAGGCTGGAGAACGGTCCTCTCAGATAGCGCACGAGAATTTTGAAATTGGGCCGATCGAGCGTCACCTCGCTGGTGAAGGTTTCCTTCACGAGCTTGAACGATACCGTCATGTCGGCGACGATCGTTTCGGTGCCATCCGGATTGGTCTTGCGCTGGCGGACTTTCAGGGTCTGGCACAGCGGCACGAATTCCGGGTAGCGCTCGACATCGGCGACGAGGTCGAACATCTGCTCGGCGCGGTGCTGGACGCGCCGCTTGTTGGAGAAGCGGGGCATACCTAGCGGGCGGCCGCTGCGCGAGCCGCCCTGAGCTTGGCGAAATCCTCGCCCGCATGATGCGAAGAACGGGTCAAGGGGCTCGCCGACACCATCAGGAAACCCTTGGTGTAGGCGACCTTCTCCAGCCCTGCGAACTCGTCCGGCGGGATGTAGCGCATGACCGCGTGGTGCTTTTTGGTCGGCTGCAGATATTGGCCGATAGTGAGGAAGTCGACATCCGCCGAGCGCAAATCGTCCATCACCTGCAGCACCTCGTGGCGCTCCTCGCCAAGGCCGACCATGATGCCGGACTTGGTGAAGATGGTGGGGTCCAGTTCCTTCACCCGCTGCAAGAGGCGGATCGAGTGGAAATAGCGCGCACCGGGCCGAACGCTGAGATAGCGCGACGGCACGGTTTCGAGATTGTGGTTGAACACGTCGGGCTTCGCCCCGACCACCAATTCGAGCGCGCCGTCCTTGCGCAGGAAGTCGGGCGTGAGGATCTCGATCGTGGTGGCCGGGCAGCGGGCGCGGATCGCGCGAATGGTTTGCGCGAAATGCGCCGCGCCGCCGTCGGCGAGGTCGTCGCGGTCGACGGAGGTGACGACGACATGGCTGAGACCGAGCTTGAAGGTCGCCTCCGCCACATGCTCGGGCTCGCCGGCCGCGAGCGCGCCGGGCATGCCGGTCTTGACGTTGCAGAAGGCGCAGGCCCGCGTGCAGGTGTCGCCCATGATCATGAAGGTCGCGTGCTTCTTGTCCCAGCACTCGCCGATGTTCGGGCAGCCCGCCTCCTCGCATACCGTGACCAGGCCGTTCTCGCGGACGATGTTGCGGGTGTCGGCATAGCCGCGCGTGTTCGGCGCGCGCACGCGGATCCAGTCCGGCTTCGGCGGCGACACCGAATCCGGCCGGTTCACCTTTTCAGGATGGCGCGGACGCAACGGGGTCGAGGAAACGGTGTCGATCAGGGTGACCATGTGTCGGAATTCTCTGCGAGACCCCTAGCTATGCCGAGTGGCGGACACCCGCAACCCGGCTTTCACGACGCTAGCAGATCGGCCCGGATATTGGCAGCATTGGCCGCAGTTCCGTCCCCGATTCCCTCCGATTAAAATGCCTCCAAGCACCAAAAAGGCCGTAAACGCCCCTGCCCCCGGCAGGCCGCTCAAACGCGCCTTTTTCGGGCGCAGCGTGCATGAGGTCGCGCCCGACCTGATCGGGGCGACAATGCTCGTCAATGGCGTCGGCGGCATCATTGTCGAGGTCGAGGCCTATCATCACACCGACCCGGCCGCGCATTCCTATAACGGGCCGACGCCGCGAAATCAGGTGATGTTCGGCCCGCCCGGCTTTGCCTATGTCTACCGTTCCTACGGCATCCACTGGTGCGTGAATTTTGTTTGCGAGAAGGAAGGCTCGGCCAGCGCGGTTCTGATCCGTGCGCTGGAGCCGACGCGTGGATTGGCGGCGATGCGGCGCCGACGCGGGCTCGAGGACGAGCGCGCGCTGTGCTCGGGGCCGGGCAAATTGACCGAAGCGCTCGGCATCACGCATGCGCATAATGGGCTCGCGCTCGATGCGCCTCCGATCGCGCTCTATCGGCGAAACGGCAAGGTTGACGTCGTCGCCGGCATCCGGATCGGACTCACCAAGGCGGTGGAGCTGCCGTGGCGCTATGGGCTCAGGGGCTCGCGCTTCCTGAGCAAGCCGTTTCCGGATTAGCGCGGGACATCATCTCGGTGTATAATACCCGCTCTGGTTGAGGCGCCTCTGACAAGAGCACTGCCATGGATACCCGCTTCCTCGTTCTGATCCTGATTGCGGATTTTTCTCTTACACTTCTGCACTCCTACCAGGAGTGGAAGGGCGCCGGTGCGCCGCTCTGGCGCAACTTCGGTGCCATCGTCGGCCTGAAAATTCCCGACCGATTGGGCTTTCTAGGATTTACCGTCGGCCTGCCGTTTATCCTGTTTGCGGTCGGCTTCATCGGAATAATCGGCCCGCTCGGTGGCTCCTGCACGGCCTTTGCTTTGGGCGCCCTGATTGGTGCCCGATTATCGGACACGCTCGTGTCACACGTTGCCCTCCATGGCCTCGGATATCGGCCCAATCCCGGACTTGCCTCCACGCCGCTTTACGTGCTCGAAGCATGTTTCCTCGGCTGGGCGTTCCACGCGCCGCTGTCGGTAGAGACGTCCGCCAGAAACGCTGGTCTGGCGTCAGGGGTTATCTTCTTCGTTCTGGTGCTCCCGGTATTGAAGCTCGCGTGGTGCATATTTCCGTCTTGCCGGCGCCCTCCCTGGCGGCGCGGACAACCGATGCCGCCGTGGGCAACGAGGCCTTCGGATGACGAAGCTTAGGGACGGCTGACTTCCGCCCGCACCACATGCCCGCCCGGGCCAGGGCGGAGCCCTTCGGCCAGTTCGGGCGAGAAACGGCCGACCAGCCCGGCAAAGCCGACGTCTTCGATGCCGGCAAATCCTTTGTCACGCAGCAACGCGGATAGTTCGTCCGGGTTGAAAAAAGAAAGCCAGGGCTCGCCACGCGCCGCCGCCCGCTCCGCGGTCGCCATCAAACTGGCGCGGCGTTCGGGCGCATGGTTCGCGAAGGGCTCGGTGTAGTCGAACACGACAGCGGACGCCGGGATGGTTGCGATGTAATCAAGCGTCGCCGAGATCGCCTCCGGCGTGAGATACGGCACGACGCCAAGCCATTGGAAAAAGGCGGAGCTATTGCGGTCGAAGCCGGCATTCGCCAGTCCATCGGCAAGGTGTTCCCGCTCGAAATCGACGGGTGCGAAAATGAGCGACGCCGGCAGCGCAATGCCGGCCTGCTCCAGCCGCTCCCGCTTCCAGGCTTGCGTCGAGGGATGATCGACTTCGAACACGCGCACGTCCTTTTCCGCAAAGGGGTTGCGCAGCGAGAAAGTATCGAGGCCCGCGCCGAGCACGACGACTTGCCGCACGCCGCGCGCGACGCTTGCCGCCAGCGCATCCTCGGAAAACCGGCTCCGCGCGGTGACGAACAGCCGCATCAGCCGCTGCGCAGGGTCGGCGACGATCTGGTCCAGTGCTGCGCGCGTCTCCTCGTCGAGGATCTTCACCGCAAAGGGATCGCGAAAGATCACCCCGCCTTCATGGGTCTGGTGGATCGCCCGGTAGGCTGCCGCGCCGCGCGCCGTCTGACTTGGTTGACCGGTGCGCATCCGACCTCACGGCGCCAGATGGCAGACCGCCTCGATGCGGTTGCCGTCGGGGTCGCGCAGGAACGCGCCGTAATAAGAAGCATGATAGTCGCGCAGGCCCGGGCGTCCTTCATCCGCGCCGCCTGCGGCGACACCGGCGTGCCAGAACGCATCGACCTGGTGGCGCGACTTCGCCTTGAAGCACCAGTGGCGGCCGAAGGCCTCGTCCGGCTTCGCGCCCTTGCGGATGGTCAGATACACCCGGTCCGGATACGCCGGCCGCGCCCGCTCGCCATAACCGAGCCAGTCCTCTCGGCGGCCGACCTTCACGACATCGAGCGCCTTCATGATCGCATCATAGAAGCGCTCGGCGGCGGGTATGTCGGAGACGGTGATGGAGACGTGGTCAAGCATCGACGTCCTGCAACCGCTGCAGCGCCTCGATGATCTTGGCGCGGCGCGCCACCGCGGCCTCGCGCTTTTCCTTCTCTTCCTCGACGATCTCTTCGGGCGCGTTGGCCACGAATTTCTCGTTGCCGAGCTTGGCGTCGACCCGCTTGATATCGGCGTCGGCCTTGGCAATCTCCTTGTCGAGACGCGTCTTCTCCGCCGCGAGATCGATCACGCCCTTGAGCGGCAGCGCGGCGGCCTCGCCGCGCACCAAAAGCTGGACCGCGCCTTCCGGCGCGCGATCGGCGAAGGAAATATCGGACAGCCGCGCCATCCGCTTGATGACGTCGTTCCAGCGCGGCAGGCGCGCTTTCGTCTCGGCGGAGGCGCCGGCCAGAACGAGCGAGGTCAAGGTCGCCGGCGCAATGTTCATCTCGGCACGCACCGAGCGGATCGCGGTGACGAGATCGACCACCCAGCCGATCTCGGCTTCCGCCGCCTCGTCGGTGAAGTCGGCGGGCTCGATCGCGAGCAGGGTCGGCGGGACCATGGGCTCGTTTGGGGTCGCCGCCGCCATTAGGGCAAGCTCTTCGGGCGTCACCGCGTTCGCCTTGCGCGACCACGGCGACAGCGCCAGCAACGTATCGCGGCGGCCGGTGACCTCCCACAGCTCCTCCGTGATGAAGGGCATGAAGGGATGCAGGAGCTTCAGGATTTCGTCCCGAGCCCAGGCGACCATGGCGCGCGTTTCGGTCTTCGCCGCGCCCTCCTCGCCCAGCAGCATGGGTTTTGCGAGCTCGAGATACCAGTCGCAATAGACGTTCCAGACGAAACGGTAGATCGCATTCGACGCATCGTTGAAACGGTAGGCCTCGATCGCTTCGGTGACCTCGCGCGTGGCGCGCACCGTCTCATGGGCGATCCAGCGGTTCAGCGTGTCCTTCGCCTTGGTCGGGTCAAAGCCTTCCGGCAGCACGCAGTCGTTCATCTCCGCGAAGCGGCAGGCGTTCCAGAGCTTGGTCGCGAAATTGCGGTTGGTCTCGACATGCTGCGGCGACAGCTTGATGTCGTGGCCCTGCGCAGCACCTCGCGCCAACGCAAAGCGCAAGGCATCGGCGCCGTACTCGTCGATGACGCCGAGCGGATCGATGACGTTGCCTTTCGACTTCGACATCTTCGCGCCCTTCTCGTCGCGGACGAGCCGGTGGATGTAGACGGTCGAGAACGGCGCCTCCTTCATGAAGTGGAGGCCCATCATCATCATCCGCGCCACCCAGAAGAAGATGATGTCGAAGCCGGTGACGAGAACGTCGGTCGGATAATAGCGCTTCACTTCCGGCGTATCGTCGGGCCAGCCCAGCGTCGAGAACGGCCACAGCGCCGAAGAGAACCAGGTGTCGAGCACGTCTTCATCGCGTTTGATGAAATCGGCGCGCTTGTTGCGGTCGAGCGCCATCTCGCGGCCCTGCTCGGTGGTGATGGCGCCTTGCTCGACGTAGTAGCCAAGCGCATGGCTGATGGCTTCTTCCTCAGTCTCGGCGACGAACACCTTGCCATCGGGCCCGTACCAGGCCGGGATCTGGTGACCCCACCAGAGCTGGCGCGAGATGCACCAGGGCTGGATGTTCTCCATCCACTCGAAATAGGTCTTTTCCCAGTTCTGCGGCACGAATTTGGTGTGGCCCGAGCGCACCGCCGCGATTGCCGGCCGCGCCAGCGTCTGGGCGTCGACATACCATTGATCGGTGAGATACGGCTCGATCACCACGCCGGAACGGTCGCCATGCGGCACCATATGCGTATTGGGCTCGATCTTCTCGAGGAAGCCGAAATCTTCCAGCCGCGCCACGATGCGCTTGCGCGCAGCGAAGCGCTCGACACCGTGGAACTCGCTTGCGAACTCTTCCGAACCTTCGGGCAGCCCGCGCAGATAGTCCTCGTTGCCGACCAGCGCCATGCAGCCTTCCTGACGCAACTGCCGCTTGTGGTTCCGGCGGCCGGCTGGAATGTTGGCGCTTCCACGCCTATGTAGGTAGGCCCACGATCCGGCGAGCCCGGATTGTTGCAACAACGAAAGGTTGCGGTCATGCCGATCGACACCAAGACCCGCACCGAGCTGAGGCGGCCGCGTTCCGCCGCCTGGTCGAGCACCTGCGTTCGCGCACCGACGTGCAGAACATCGACCTGATGAACTTCGCCGGCTTTTGCCGCAATTGTCTCTCGAATTGGATGAAGGAAGCCGCCGACCAGAGCGGCGTGCCGATGACCAAGGACGAGAGCCGGGCGGCGATCTACGGCATGCCGTTCGAGGAATGGAAGGCGAAGTACCAGAACGAGGCGTCCAAGGCGCAGCTCGCCGCCTTCGCAAAGTCCAGCCAAAAGCACTGATCTCCACACTTGCCGTGTGCAGCTGTGGATAACTCGCCATCGGTCTTGACCCGGGGCCCGCGGATTTCGAACCTCCGCGCTCAACGGAAGGAGTCATCGATGGCCACTGCAGCCGCTGTCAAGGAAGAGCCCGCGACCCGATTTGCCAAGGATCATTTGAAAGCCTTCGTGGAACGCATCGAGCGGCTGGAGGAAGAGAAGAAGGCGATCTCCGACGATATCCGCGACGTCTACGCCGAGGCCAAGGGAACCGGCTTCGACGTGAAGGCGCTGCGCACGATCGTGCGGCTGCGCAAGCAGGACGTCGACGAGCGCAAGGAGCAGGAGGCGATCCTGGAAACCTATATGCACGCGCTCGGGATGTTGGCCTGAGGCCGGCGCTCGCGCATTTCACGAGGGAATTTCAGGCGAGGAAGGCATGGCCGCGCCGACAGGGGGCGGCCGAACGCCCCGGCGGCCTGAGCTCATCGCAATGACGCGGTGCGGGTGCTGCTGAACGTCACGGTGGCGACGAACACGACGGCGGTGCCGCTGAACTTCCGGGTCGTCATGCCGAGTTGCGGATCGTTGGAGAACGTCATCATGACGCTTGCGGGCGGCTTGTGCATGAATTGCGCAAGCGCCCGATGATCAGGCGTCCCGAAGGCCGACGCGCTCATGAAGTCTTGCGCGCTTGGGCTCACGATCAGGGCGCGCAGCCACGGTTCATTGAATCGATCGCCGGTCTTGACCGCGCCGGGGGCCGCGGGAGCCGCAACGGCGGCGCGCGCAGGCGGCGGGGCCGAGGAGATCACTGAAGGCCGGTCGCCGATGCGCTTGACCGCAACCGTAGTATCGGGCGGAGCGGCCGGGCGGCCTATTGCGCTGCCCATCGGGGCCGGGCGAGCCTGCGCCAAGACGGGCGCGGTCGGATCCGCGTAGGCGAGGGCGCCGGTAGCGCGCGGATCGCTGCGCTCGGGCAGCGGCCAAGGCGCGAGATTTGCGGTCGCGATGTTTGAAGTCAGCACCGGATCAGCCGACGCCACCACCACGTTGGAACTGGGGATCGGCTTCGGCGGACGAGGAATTTCGGCATTCGCCGGCTCGGCCGGTTCGGCCGGTTGCACGTTACGCCAATAGTCGCGCTGATTGATGATGTCGTTCGCGGAAGGCGCGGCGCGACTGACAAGGCTCGCCGCCTGCGCCGGGCGAAGCTGGACCGGCCGCAATTCAGCCGAAGCGACCTCGTAGGTCGCGGGCTGCGTTCTCGGTTTGGATTGCGGCAGCGGCACCGCGAGGGGCTTGCTGATCTGTGCGGTGACGATCGGAGCCGACGCCGCCGCCGGCTCGCGGTCCGGCGTGGCCCGTCCGCCGCCGACCTTGGCCAGGACGGCGGGCTGCCGACGATTGCCGGCCACCTCGGTGGCTTCCGCGGCGTTGTGCAGGCTCTGACCCTCCGCCATCAGGCGCGGCATCTGATCGGTCGCGATGGGGGGCCAGTGGCGGACATTGCCGGTGTCGAGATGAACGAAAGGCGAGCCGGAGGTCGGATAGAAACCGACGCCGCCGCGCTGCAGATAAAGGCCGACAGCGCGCAACTGCTCGAGCGGCACGCCCGGAATATAGAAGTCCATCGCCTTGCCCAGCATATGCTGGCTGAATTTCGCGACACCGCTGGAACGCTGGCGCAGCATCGCGTTGGTCTGGGGCGACCGGTAGCCACATACCACCCAAATCGGCTCGGAAGAGCCCACGTCGCGATGCACCTCCCAGACCAGGTCGATGAGGCGCGGATCCATGTGGATGGTCTCGTCCCGGCGCCAGTCGCGCAGCTCGTAGTCGATTTTCTTCAGCGCCTCTTCATCGTAGCGGCCGTTCACCTTGAAGGTGACGGTGAGGTCTTCCTCGGTGTGCATGTGATGAAGAGTGATGGTGCGGGTGTCGCCCTCGGCGGTGGCGTTTTGCAGGCTGTTGCACCCGATCGCCAGCAGGAAGGTGGCCAAACCAGCGCAATAGACGGCGCGCACCGAAATCGATGCAAGAATCGATGAGCGAATCGACGACGATATGATCTTGCGCGCGACGTTAATCGGCACGAGCGATCTCGCCTTCCCCTACACAAACCCCCTCACGCACGGCGAGCGCCGCGGCGAACAGGCTTAACGCAGTGTTATGGGGAAGGGTTAATGCGGTCTTACCGCGCGCCCCGTCCCCCCCGATGAGCGAAACGGTAGGGGCGGACTATGGCAAAAAGTGGCCGCTGGGGCCGAAACTCTCGCAAAGTGGATAACAAACCCTATCGGATCCGATAGGGTTTGTTAAGCCGTTGGTTAGGCTAGCGAATTCTGCTCGGCGGCCGGCCCACGGGCGGCGGCGGCCCGCCCCCGAACAGGGCCTGGAAGAACCCGCCGGGAGCAGGCCCCGGCGGCGGCTGCTTCACGGCGTGCCGTGCGCTCGCGGTGGCGGCGTTGGCGACGTCGCGATCGCGCTCCTTGGTGGCGACGTCGATCATCCCGCGTTCGGTCTTGATGAGCGCCAGCGTCCGGCTGTCGAGGCCGTAGACATCGGAGCGTATCTGCAGTTGACCGTCGTCGTCCACAAAGGCGGTCTGGTAGGTGATATTGACCGGGATCGGCGCTCGGGAACTGGATGTCCTGCTCGTCGTGGCCGAACATCCGCCGGATCCGGTCCTCCGTGTAGCCCTCGTTCGGGCGCTCGATCGAGAGCAGCAACTGCGGCGTACTTGACCGGATCCTGCACCCGCATGCAGCCGTGGCTGTAGGCGCGGCGCTCTTCCTTGAACAGGTACTTGTCCGGCGTGTCGTGCTGGTAGACCGTCGAACCGGTTCGGGAAGTTGAAGCGCAAGCGGCCCAGCGCGTTGCCGTCGCCCGGCGGCTGCCAGATGCGTACCGTGCCGTCGCGCTCGTGTCTCCATCTTGAGCCCACTGCGCTCGAGCACGGTCGGGTCCTGCCGGTAGAGCCGGCAGGTACTCGTTCTGAATGATCGACTGCGGCACGTTCCAGGTCGGATTGACCGTGATGTATTTCATCGTCTCGACCAGCAGCGGGGTCGGCATTGCGCGGCTTGCCGATCACGATCCGCGTGGTCCAGAGCAAGGCGCCGTTGTGGTTGAGCCGCAGCGTGAAGTCCGGCATGTTGACCATCACGTAGTCCTTGCCGAGGTCGCGCGGGATCCAGCGCCAGCGCTCCATGTTGACGATGATGGTGTCGATCTGCTTGTCGCGCGGCGGGCCGTTGAGCTCCCGGATGGTCGGCGCATCGAGCGTGCCGGTGACCTTGAGCTCGTTGGCGCGCTGGTATTTCTTCACCGCGTCGGCGAGCTTGGCGTCGTAGCGCAGGTCGGCGGCGTCGCCCTTGAGACCGAGCCGCTCGCGCAACTGCGGCACGCGCGGGTCCTCCACCGGAACCTTGGCGAGCTTGAGCTCGGGACCGTCGGGGATCTCATGGCCGTTTGCGGCGCTCGACTTGTTGCGCAGCTCGGCCAGCTTCGCCTTGAGGGCCTGGTAGCCCTTCTGCGGCGGGCTGAACTCGTCGAGCGCCTTGCCGGCATCCTGGGCGTCCGCCATCTTGGTCAGGACCTCGGTGATGTCGGGCGGCTGCTGCGGCAGCTCGATGTTCTGGCTGACGCTGGTGTAGCTGAAACGGCCGGCCTGCACGTGGCGCGCATAGGTCAGGACCGTCTCGGTGAATTTGAGCTCGGCTTCCGCCAGGGCGTCCGGACCAGCCGCGGCAAAGTCGGGAATCTTGTAGTCGTTGAGGTCAAGCCCGTCGGTATCGGCCGCCCGGATGCGCGCAACGACCGCCTTGGCGCGGTCGCTCTCGACGCCCTTCTCGAGCCACAAGCGGCGCCAGGTTGCGGTTCTGGTAGAACATCTCGACGGCGGCGTGCTCCTTCTTGTTGGCGAAGATCTTGTCGGTCTTGGCCGCCAGGAGGTCGCGCATCTTCTCGGCGATCGGCCGGTCGGCCGGATCGAGCGAGGCCAACGGGTCGGGCGCAACCGTCTCTTTCGCGGCCGCGGGCGTGGCCGCAGTGGTTTCCGCAGGCGTTGCCGCAGTGGCAGCCGCAGGCGTCGTGGCGGGGCCCGGGGTGGCGGCGGCCGGCGTGGCCTCCACCTTCGCGGGTGCAGGGCTGGCCGGCTCGCTGCCGGAATTGGGGCTCGGTGTGCGCGGTGGCTGTGACCGCAGCCGTCGCTTCGGGCGGGCTCCGGGTCTGCACCGCGGAGGTGATCTTGGCGGGCGGCCTGTGGACTTTGGTGGAAGCCGCGTTCGCAGCGGTCACCACGGCCAGGACAAGGGCCAGCGCGGTCCCGGCCAAGATGCGGTCATGACGAAGGCCGCGCATTTCAATTCTCCCGGTTGCGGAACCGTCCTTGAGATCGAGGTTCCATCCTTCAATCCACCCGCGCCCATCCGGTGCCGAAATGACTCCAAATCGCTCGCGGACGCAACAGCGCGACGCCATTATTTGCGCGATCGTGGCCGATTTTAGGGACACCTGTTACCCAGTTACAACGCCTTGACGACGCCTTGGTTGTCGGCATCCGGCGAGTCGGTGTCGAATCCGAGCAGGTCGAGCTTCCGGTAGAGCGTCGAGCGGCCGATCTGCAACCGGCGCGCGACCTCGGACATCTGCCCGCGATAGTGCGCATGGCGAAGCGGATCACCTCGGTCTCGATCTCCTCGAGCGGGCGGACCTCGCCGGTCGCGTCGAGCAGCGCAGGCGTCGGCGCCAGGCATCGCCGTGGGCGCGATGGAACCGGGCTCGGTCCCGGCCGAGCGGTCTCCGCGATGGCGATGGCTCGCGGCAAGCACGTGCCGGCGGCGCGGCCTCTGGACTTCGGGCTTCGTCCGTGCCGGCCGGATCGCGCGCCAGCTGCGCTGCGATCTGCGGGAATTCGGCCGACTCCGATCTCGTCGCCCTCGGCCAGCACGACCGCGCGGAACACCGCGTTCTCGAGCTGGCGCACATTGCCGGGCCAGCGGATAGGCGCGCGAGCAGCGCCAGCGCCTCGGCGCTGACGACGCGGATGCGCTTGCCTTCCTCGGCCGCGAAGCGGGCGAGGAAATGGCGCACCAGCTCGGGAATGTCCTCCGGCCGCTCGCGCAGCGGCGGCACCGTGATCGGAAACACGTGCAGGCGGTAGAACAGATCCTCGCGGAAGCGGCCGGCCTTCACGTCGGCGATCAGATCGCGGTTGGTCGCCGAGATGAGCCGCACATCGACCTTGACGGGCTTGCGCGCCGCCGACCGGCTCGACCTCGCCTTCCTGGATGCGCGCGCAGCAGCTTGACCTGCGCGGCCGGCGGCAGTTCGCCGACCTCGTCGAGGAACAGCGTGCCGCCGGTGGCCTCGACGAACTTGCCGACGTGCCGCTCGGTCGCGCCGGTGAAGGCGCCCTTCTCGTGGCCGAACAGGATCGATTCGACGAGATTCTCCGGGATCGCGCCGCAATTGACCGCGACGAACGGCTTGGCGCGCCGCTCGCCCGAGCCGTGGATGGCGCGCGCGATCAGCTCCTTGCCGACGCCGGATTCGCCTTCGATCAGCACCGGGATGGTCGAGGCCGCGGCCTTCTCGGCGGTGCGCAGCACCGCCTGCATGCGCGGGCTGCGGGTGATGATGTCCTTGAAGGTCGAGCGTGCCGGCGCGGCTGCGCTTGATGCGGCGCGAGTTCGCCTTCGAGCGCGCTCGCGTCGCGAGCGCATTGCGCAGCGAGACCTGCAGCCGCTCGGCGCCGACCGGCTTGACCACGAAATCGACCGCGCCCGCGCGCATCGCCGAGACCACGTTGTCGATGCCGCCATGCGCGGTCTGCACGATCACCGGAACGTCGAGCCGGCCTCGCGCATGCGGCCGAGCACGCCGAGGCCGTCGAGATCGGGCATCACGAGATCGAGGATGACGCAGTCGATGCGCGCCGTCGCGCGCCGGTGAGCATGGCGAGCGCGGCGTCGCCGCCCTCGGCGATCACCGGCTCGTAGCCGAAGCGGCTCGACCATGTTCTCGAGCAGGCGGCGCTGCACCGGATCGTCGTCGACGATGAGAACGCGCTCGGCCATGGCGACCCCGACGACGCGGCACTGTGCCGAATTCGGGGCACTGTCGCCGATCAGCGCTTAATGCGGCTGTTAAGCCGGTGCGGCGCAAGTTCGCTGCGCGCAGGCGGCTGAACTGCGCGCGGTCGCCTTGCGGCAATCGATTGCCACGATCCGCGCCGCATATGCGGCTGACCGCATGCCGACCGCCACGATCCAGCAATGCCGCATCAGCCGAAGTCTCCCAGCCGCAAGATACCCATGCCCGCATCGGCAAAACCGCGCAAGCGCCGCCAAGCAGCCCGCAAGCGCCAAGCCGCGCCGCGCTCGGCGCGCTGCCGGAATGGAATCTCGCCGATCTCTATCCGGCGCTCGACGCTCCGCGAGGTCAAGCGCGACCTCGACCGCGCCGACGCCGAGTGCGTCGCGTTCGAGGAGGCCTACAAGGGCAAGCTCGCCGCGCTGGCCGACGGGCCCGAGGCCGGGCGCGCGCTCGCCGAGGCGGTCAAGCGCTACGAGGCGCTCGACGATCTGCTCGGCCGGCTCGATCTCCTATGCCGGCCTCGTCCACGCCGGCAACACCATCGATCCGGCGCGCGCGAAATTCTACGGCGACGTGCAGGAGCGCATCACCGCGGCCTCGACGCATCTCCTGTTCTTCACGCTCGAGCTCAACCGCATCGACGACGCGCGTGCTCGAAGCCGCGATGGCCGATCCGGCGCTCGGCCATTACCGGCCCTGGCTCGAGGACATCCGCAAGGAGAAGCCCTATCAGCTCGAGGATCGCGATCGAGCAACTGTTCCACGAGAAGTCGGTGACCGGCCTATTCGGCCTGGAACCGGCTGTTCGACGAGACGATCGCGAGCCTGCGCTTCAAGGTCGGCGGCAAGTCGCTCGCGATCGAGCCGACGCTCAATCTGCTGCAGGACGCCGACGCGAAGAAGCGCAAGGCGGCGGCCGAGGCGCTGGCGCAAGACCTTCAAGGCGAACCTGCGCGCTCTTCACGCTGATCACCAACACGCTCGCCAAGGACAAGGAGATTTCCGACCGCTGGCGCGGCTTCACGGATGTCGCGGACGCGCGCCATCTCGCCAACCGGGTCGAGCCCGAGGTGGTCGAGGCGCTGGTCGCCGCCGTGCGCGCCGCCTATCCGCGGCTGTCGCATCGCTATTACGCGCTCAAGGCCAGATGGTTCGGCAAGAAGCGGCTGCCGCACTGGGACCGCAACGCGCCGCTGCCGAAGGTCGCGACGCCGCACCATCGCCTGGGGCGAGGCGCAAGACACCGTGCTCACCGCCTATGGCGCGTTCTCGCCGAAGATGGCGGACGATCGCCGAGCGCTTCTTCGCGCGACCGCTGGATCGACGCGCCGGTGCGGCCCGGCAAGGCGCCCGGCGCCTTCGCGCATCCGACCGTGCCGTCGGCGCACCCCTACGTGCTGCTCAACTACCAGGGCAAGCCGCGCGACGTGATGACGCTCGCGCACGAGCTCGGCCACGGCGTGCATCAGGTGCTGGCCGCGCCGAACGGCGCCGCTGATGGCGCCGACGCCGCTGACGCTGGCCGAGACCGCGAGCGTGTTCGGCGAGATGCTGACCTTCAAGAAGCTGCTCGCCGACACCACCGACAAGAAGCAGCGCAAGGCCATGCTCGCCGCCAAGGTCGAGGACATGATCAACACGGTGGTGCGGCAGATCGCGTTCTACACGTTCGAGCGCAAGGTCCACACCGAGCGCCGCAACGGCGAACTCACCGCCGAGCGGATCTGCGAGATCTGGATGGAGGTGCAGCGCGAGAGCCTCGGCCCGGCGATCGAGCTGCAAGCCGGGCTACGAGACCTTCTGGACCTACATCCCGCACTTCATCCATTCGCCGTTCTACGTCTACGCCTATGCGTTCGGCGATTGCCTGGTGAACTCGCTCTACGCGGTCTACGAGACGCGCCACCGAGGGCTTTGCCGAGCGCTATCTCGCGATGCTCGCGGCCGGCGGCACCAAGCATCACTCCGAGCTGCTCAAGCCGTTCGGCCTCGACGCGCGCGATCCGACGTTCTGGCAGGGCGGGCTTGGCGTGATCGAGCGGATGATCGGGAGCTGGAGGGGCTGGAGTGAGGACGACGTTAGTGAAAGCGCGTTGATACAGTCGTACATTGACGTCGGTGTTATACGTTATGTATAACATCGCGAGGTCGAGGCCATGAACGAGAAGCCGCGCAATCACCGAGATCGAAGGCTATCTTCTGCAGATCAAGAAGATCGGCAATTCGGTCGGGCTGATTCTGCCGAAGGAGTTGCTGGCGCGCCTCAAGCTCAAGGAAGGCGACAAGCTTCACGTCGTCGAGCAGACCGAGCGCGGCATCAAGCTCAGCCCGTACGATCCGAAGCACGCCAAGGCGATGGAGATCGCGCGGCGGTCATTCCGAAAATACGCCGACACCTACAAGGCGCTTGGCGAAATGACCGAGCCGGAATGGCTCGACCTCGACATCGTCCTTGATATTCCATGCCGAGCAACTGGCGCTGTTCGGCGGCGGCCGACGGAATTCGCGATCTCGGGCTGCTCGAGTCGCGCGCTGGCGCGACCGCTCAACAAGTTCGCCTATGGCGAGACCGATATCGCGCGCTCGCGGCCGCCTACGCGTTTGGCATCGCGCGCAATCATCCGTTCGTCGACGGCAACAAGCGCACGGCGCTTCGCGTCGATGATCGTGTTCCTCGGGCTCAATGAGATCGATCTCGATGCGCCGCAGGAGGAGGCGACCGCGATGATTCTCGCGCTGGCCGCCGGCGAGATCGACGAGGATGGGCTCGCGCGCTGGATTGCCGACATCGGCCGACACGCATGAGGCGCCTGGTATTGCAGCCCTGATCGAGCCTAGTCCATCCGGCCGGCCAGGCCGCAGATGCCGATGACCGACCGCGAAGCAGAACCGCTTCTCCGCCCGCGCCGCGCGCTATGCGCGCGTCGGCGCCAATGTCGGCGGCGTGGCGGCGCGCATCGCCGGCGCGCGGCTGCTCGGCATCGACGCTCGACCGCGGCCGCAACGCGCATCGAGCTTGCGGCCGCGCTCGGCGGCCTCAAGGGCCCGATCATGAAGGTGGCGCAGCTGCATGGCCACCATCCCGGATGCGCTGCCGCCGGAATACGCCGCCGAACTGACCAAGCTGCAGAGCCAGGCGCCGCCGATGGGCTGGGCCTTCGTCAAGCGCCGCATGAAGGCCGAGCTCGGCGCCGACTGGCAGAAGAAGTTCGCGAGCTTCGAGCATCATCCGGCGGCGGCGGCTTCGCTCGGCCAGGTGCATCGCGCCGCGCGCGCATCGACGGCGCGCGAGCTTGCCTGCAAGCTGCAATATCCCGACATGCAGTCGGCGGTCGAAGCCGACCTGCAGCAGCTGCAATTGCTGTTCGCCATCCACCGGCGCATGGACCCGGCGATCGACACCACCGAGATCGCCAAGGAGATCGGCGCGCGCATGCGCGAGGAGCTCGACTACCGGCGCGAGGCCAAGCACGTCGCGCTCTACCGCGCGATGCTCGACGGCATCGAGCTCGATCCGCGTGCCGCAGGCCGTGGCCGGAGCTCTCGACCGGGCGGCTGCTCACGCTCGACTGGCTCGAAGGGCGCCGGCTGCTCGAGCACAAGGACGACGCGCTCGCAGTGCGCAACCGGCTCGCCACCGCGATGTTCACCGCCTGGTGGTTTCCGTTCAGCCGCTTCGGCGTCATCCACGGCGATCCGCATCTCGGCAATTACACGGTGTTCGACGACGCGAAGCGGCAGAGCCGGCGGCATCAACCTGCTCGACTACGGCTGCATCCGCATCTTCCCGCCGAGATTCGTCGGCGGCGTGGTCGATCTCTACCACGGGCTGCTGCACGGCGACGACGATCTGGTCGTGCACGCCTACGAGACCTGGGGCTTCAAGCGGCTCTCGCGCGAACTGATCGACGTGCTCAACATCTGGGCGCGCTTCATCTACGGGCCGCTGCTCGACGACCGCGTGCGCACCATCGCCGACGGGGTGAAGCCCGTCCGAATACGGCCGCCGGGAGGCCTTCCGGGTGCACCAGGCGCTGAAGGAAAAGGGGCCGGTGACGGTGCCGCGCGAATTCGTGTTCATGGACCGCGCCGCGATCGGGCTCGGCGGCGTGTTCCTGCACCTGCGCGCGGAGCTCAATTTCTACCGGCTGTTCAACGAGGCGATCGAGGATTTCTCGATCGCGCGCGTCACCGAGCGCCAGGGCGCGGCGCTCGCGGCGGCCGGGCTCGAGCCAGGGCGACGGTTCATAGCGGCACGGGGCCGTATCGCAAGCCGGCGCGTCGCGCCGATGCGCGCCGATGCAGTGCCGCCGTTGCCCTGCCGGAACAATTGCGCTAAGTCCCGCGCCGCTGGGGAAACCGCACGAGCTCGAGCTGGAGGATGGAATGGCCGATCACGGCACGGTCGAATACGCGACCGCGACCGGCAACGACTATGGCCGCGCACGAGGCGACCTACGAGAGCTTCGTCCATCTCGCCTTCGTCGGCACCCTTCATCGTCGTCAACATCGTGATCGGGCTTGCGATCGGGGCGGTGACGGACCACTGGGGCGTCGCCGCCTGCGTCATCCTGCTGGCGATCGTGATCGCGGCTGCGCGGCCTCGCGAGCGGCGCGCAGGGCCCCGATCGCGGTCATGACCGTGCTGTCGCTGCTGGCGCTCGCCGTCACGGCCTGACGCCAGCGCGCTGACGTCCGCCGGACCTGACGCGCGGATTGCCAGCCATGAGGAGAGCGGCGAATGCGCATTGCGGTAGCGCGTGAAGCCGACCCTGCCGAAGACCGCGGTCGCCGCGACGCCGGAGACGGTCAAGAAGATGAAGGCGCTCGGCGCCGAGGTCGCGGTCGAGCCGGGCGCCGGCATCAAGTCCGGCATCCTCGATGCGGACTACGAGGCGGCCGGCGCGACCGTCGCCGCGGATGCCGTCAAGGACGCCGACGTGGTGCTCAAGGTGCGCCGGCCGAGCGCGGCCGAGCTTGCCGCCTACAAGAAGGGCGCGCTCGTCATCGCCATCATGGACCCGTACGGCAACGAGGCCGCGCTCAAGGCGATGGCCGATGCCGGCGTCGATCGCCTTCGCCATGGAGCTGATGCCGCGCATCACCCGCGCGCAGTCGATGGACGTGCTCTCGAGCCAGGCCAATCTCGCCGGCTACCGCGCGGTGATCGACGCGCGCCGCCGAATACGGCCGCGCGCTGCCGATGATGATGACGGCGGCCGGCACGGTGCCGGCCGCCAAGGTCTTCGTCATGGGCGTCGGCGTCGCCGGCCTGCAGGCGATCGCGACCGCGCGCCGGCTCGGCGCCATCGTCACCGCGACCGACGTGCGGCCGGCCACCAAGGAGCAGGTCGAGAGCCTGGGCGCCAAGTTCATCGCGGTCGAGGACGAGGAGTTCAAGCAGGCCGAGACCGCGGGCGGCTACGCCAAGGAGATGTCGAAGGAGTACCAGGCCAAGCAGGCCGCGCTGGTCGCCGAGCACATCAAGAAGCAGGACATCGTCATCACCACCGCGCTGATCCCGGGCCGGCCGGCGCCGCGCCTGATCTCCAAGGACATGGTCGCCTCGATGCGGCCGGGCTCGGTGATCGTCGATCTCGCGGTCGAGCGCGGCGGCAATGTCGAGGGCGCCAAGCCCGGCGAGGTCGTCGAGGTCAACGGCGTCAAGATCGTCGGCCATCTCAACGTGGCGGGCCGGCATCGCGGCCTCGGCCTCGAGCCTCTACGCCAAGAACCTGCTACGCCTTCCTCGAAATCCTGATCGACAAGAAGACCAAGGCGCTCGCCGTCAACTGGGACGACGAGATCGTCAAGGCGCACCGCGCTGACCCGCGACGGCGCCGTCGTGCATCCGAACTTCGCGCCGAAGAGCGCGGCGTGAGAGTGCCGCGCTGGACGCGACGCCAGCGCGTGCTGTGACGCGCACTCGCAAGGCGGCGGACGCGCGACGTTCGCGCGGCATCGAGGAGATCGACCATGCTGACGTTGATCCCGCCGGCCGGCTCGCGGGCGCCGGCACCGATGACGTCGTGCTCGCCCAGCTCGACATCATCGCGGCCGCGGGCGGCGCCGGCGCCCATGCGGCGACCGGCGGCGCCGTCGATCCCTTCGTGTTCCGGCTCTCGATCTTCGTGCTGGCGGTCTTCGTCGGCTACTACGTGGTCTGGTCGGTGACGCCGGCGCTGCACACGCCGCTGATGTCGGTGACCAACGCGATCTCCTCGGTGATCGTGGTCGGCGCGCTGCTCGCGGTCGGCGTCGACGCTCGTCGGCGACGACTGCGGCCCGATCTGGGCGCGCGCGCTCGGCTTCGTCGCGCTGGTCTTTGCCTCGGTCAACATCTTCGGCGGCTTCCTGGTCACCCAGCGCATGCTGGCGATGTACCAGAAGAAAGAAATAAGGAGCGCGCAGCCGATGACCGCCAATCTCGCCGCGCTGCTCTATCTCGTCGCCGGCGTCCTGTTCATCCTGGCGCTGCGCGGGCTGTCCAGCCCGGAGTCGAGCCGGCGCGGCAATCTGTTCGGCATGATCGGCATGGCGATCGCGGTCGTCACCACGCTCGCCGCGCATCCGCCGGCCGGCGTCGGCGCCTGGGTCGCTGGTGGTGCTCGGCATCGCGATCGGCGGCGGCATCGGCGCGGTGATCGCGCGCCGCGTGCCGATGACCTCGATGCCGGAACTGGTCGCCGCCTTCCACTCGCTGGTCGGCATGGCGGCGGTGCTGGTGGCGGCCGGCGCGCTCTATGCGCCGGCGCGCCTTCGACATCGGCACGCGTCGGCGACGATCCACAGCGCGAGCCTGATCGAGATGTCGCTCGGCGTCGCCATCGGCGCCATCACCTTCACCGGCTCGGTGATCGCCTTCCTCAAGCTCTCCGGCCGCATGAGCGGCGCGCCGATCATGCTGCCGGCGCGCCACGTCATCAACATCGCGCTCGCGCTGCTGCTGATCTGCTGCTCATCTGCCTGGTTCGTGCGCACGCGAGAGCCATGCTCGCCTTCTGGCTGCTCGCGCTCGTCTCGTTCGCGTTCGGCGTGCTCATCATCATCCCGATCGGCGGCGCCGACATGCCGGTCGTGATCTCGATGCTCAACTCCTATTCGGGCTGGGCGGCGGCCGGCATCGGCTTCACGCTCGGCAATTCCGCGCTGATCATCACCGGCGCGCTGGTCGGCTCCTCCGGCGCGATCCTGTCCTACATCATGTGCAAGGGCATGAACCGCAGCTTCATCTCGGTGATCCTCGGCGGCTTCGGCGGCGAGGTGGCGGGCCCGGCGGCCGGCGCCGAGCAGCGGCCGGTCAAGCAGGGCTCGGCCGAGGACGCCGCCTTCATCATGAAGAACGCCAGCAAGGTCATCATCGTGCCGGGCTACGGCATGGCGGTGGCGCAGGCCCAGCATGCGCTGCGCGAGATGGCCGACAAGCTCAAGAAGGAGGGCGTCGAGGTCAAATACGCCATCCATCCGGTCGCCGGCCGCATGCCCGGCCACATGAACGTGCTGCTCGCCGAGGCCAACGTGCCCTACGACGAGGTGTTCGAGCTCGAGGACATCAACTCCGAATTCGCCCAGGCCGACGTCGCCTTCGTGATCGGCGCCAACGACGTGACCAACCCGGCCGCCAAGGAAGATCCGAAGTCGCCGATCTACGGCATGCCGGTGCTGGAAGTGTGGAAGGCCGGCACCGTGATGTTCATCAAGCGCTCGCTGTCCTCGGGCTATGCCGGCATCGACAACACGCTGTTCTACCGCGACAACACCATGATGCTGTTCGGCGACGCCAAGAAGATGACCGAGGAGATCGTCAAGGCGCTTTAGCCGCCGACGCGTACCGCGCCGCAACGCCTGTCATGCAGCCGTGCTAGGAGCCGGCCATGACGCTGCTGAAATGGACGCTGATTCGTCGCTCCTGCTCGGATATGTCGGGGTGCTGGCGCTGCTCTATATCGATGCAGCGCGCGCTGATGTATTTCCCCGATGCCGGCGCGCACGCCGCCGGCTGCCGCCGGGCTGCCGCAGGCGGAGGAAGTCCTGCTTGATACCGCGGATGGCGAGCAGCGTGATCGCCTGGCATGTGCCGCCGCGCGGCGATCGGCGCGGTCGTGCTTTATCTCCACGGCAACGGCGGCGCGTTGCGCCATCGGGCCGAGCGTTTCCGCGCGCTCACCGCCGACGGCACCGGGCTTCTCGCGCGTCGACTATCGGGGCTATGGCGGGTCGAGCGGGCCATCCGACCGAAGCCGGCCTGCTGACCGACGCCGAGACCGCGCTATGGGTTCGCGGCCGCGCGCTATCCGCCGCCAGGATCGCGGTCTGGGGCGAATCGCTCGGCACCGGCGTCGCGGTGGCGCTGGCGGCCGAGCGGCCCAGTCGGTGCGCTGGTGCTCGAAGCGCCGTTCACCTCGACGGTCGATATCGCGGCCCGCCACTATCCGTTCGTGCCGGTGCGCTGGCTGATGAAGGACCAGTTCCGCTCGGACCTGCGCATCGCCGCGGTCGCGGCGCCGCTGCTGGTGCTGCACGGCGCAGCGCGACACGATCGTGCCGATCGAATACGGCGAACGGCTGTTCGGGCTCGCCCGCGAGCCCAAGCGCTTCGTGCGCTTTCCGGAGGGCGAGCACGAGGATCTCGACCGCTTCGGCGCCCTCGCGACCGTCAAGGCGTTCCTGGCCGATCGTTTCGACTGAAGACGCGAGCCCGCGTCGCCGACGCCCTAGCCGCGGCGCGGCGCCCTGCCGGGGGCGCCGGCGCCGGCGCCGGTGACCGGCTTGGGTTTCATGGGCACCAGGCCCTCGCGCTGGGCGCGCTTGCGGGCGAGCTTGCGGGCGCGGCGGACCGCTTCCGCCTTCTCCCGGGCTTTCTTCTCGGAGGGTTTCTCGTAGTGGCCGCGGAGCTTCATCTCGCGGAAGATGCCCTCGCGCTGCATCTTCTTCTTCAGCACCTTGAGGGCTTGGTCGACATTGTTGTCACGAACCAGAATCTGCACGCATTCGTCTCCAATGGACGGGTGGATGGTGAATGCGGCCGGCGGCTTCTCGCCGAAACCGGCCGTGATTGGGGCGGGCCTGTAGCAGAAAGGCGTTAAGGTGTCCACCACGCCCGGCGCGAGTTTGATGCCGAGCCGGCTCGATCGTCCGGGCGGCGCGGGCCGGGCGACAACTCGTTTGCGGACGCGACCGGTCTGCCGAAATTGACCGCATGTCGAGGCCGGATATTCTTCTGCGGCGCAAGCAATTCGTGGGAGGCGCGAGCGATGCCGAAAAGCGACGCGAGCAAGCACCGGCGGGTCAAGCCGCGCCTGGCATCCGCGGGCCCGGCGGCGGAGCGCGAGCGGCTGCGGCCGCCGGTCGAGCCGCGGCGGCAACCGGCGCGTTCGTTGGCGATGCGCCTTGCCGAGGAGGTCGATCGCCTGGAGGCGGAGTTGGCCGCCGCGCGCAGCCGCATGGCGGCGCTGGAAACGCGCGCCGAGATCGATCCGCTCACCGATCTGGTCAATCGCCGCGGCCTCGACCGCGAATTGAAACGCGCGCTCGCCTATGTGAAGCGCTACGGCACCAGCGCGGTCCTGGTCTATCTCGATCTCGATGGTTTCAAATCGGTCAACGACCGCTACGGCCACGCGGCCGGCGACACGGTGCTCAAGGCGGTCGCCATGGTGCTCACGCGCCACGTGCGCGCCTCCGATCTGGTGGCGCGGATCGGCGGCGACGAGTTCGTCGTGCTGTTGTGGAATGTCGCCGAGTCGGATGCGCAGACCAAGGCGCGGTCCTTGGAGGCGGCGGTCGGGCGCATGACCGCACCCTATCGGGACGTGACGCTCTCGGTCGGCGCTTCGGCGGGCGGCGCGACGTTGCTGCCGCTCGATACGCCGGCGAGTGTGCTCGAGCGGGCGGATCGCGTCATGTATGCCCGCAAGACCAGCCGCCGCAGCGCCCTCGCGGCGGCGACCTCCGCCGCCGATCCCCGCCCGCGTCCGGCCTCGACTGGGTGAACGGACGGCGAGCGGACGATCTCCTCGCCGCATGGCAAGCCGCCCGATCCGGGCCCTCCCGGGCGCGATCTGCCACATTCGCACCGGTCCCCGAATGGGCTAGATTGCAGGGGCCCCGGGAGCCTGAGGGGGTGCGGTTGAGGTGTCTTTTTCTGATCGCCGCGACGGGGTCGCTGCTGGCGCTGCCGGCTGCCGCCCCGAGACCGACGTCGCTGCCGGCTATCCGAACCGGAGCGTGCGGATCATCGTGACGGTGCCGGCCGGCGGCGGCGTCGACAGCGTCACCAGAATTTTTGCCGACAAGCTGCAGCAACGGGCTGCGCGCGGTGTCGGCCTACCACCGGGATCATCCCTACCAGTTCGACGCCGAGGGCTACCAGTCCTCCATCGACTATGGCCGGCCGAGTCAACCACGTCGATGTTCGGCGGCAACTCCAACTGGCGCGGCCCGATCTGGATGCCGGTCAACTATCTCGTGGTCGAATCGCTGGAGCGCTACCACCGGTTCTACGGCGCTGACTTCGAGGTCGAGTACCCGACCGGCTCCGGGAAGCGGCTCACCCTGGACCTGATCGTCGCCGACCTGCAGGACCGGCTGATCTCGCTGTTCATCAGGGACGAAAACGGACGGCGGCCCTGCTTCGGCGGGACCGAGAAGATGCAGGCCGATCCGGCCTGGAAGGACAACCTGATCTTCAGCGAGTACTTCCACGGCGACAACGGCGCCGCGATCGGCGCCTTCCACCAGACCGGCTGGACCGGCCTGATCGCCGACGTGATCCTGCGCCGGCACGGTGCGGTCCGGGCCCTCGGAGACGTCCTGCGCGACCTGAGCGGAAAGGCGCAGCCATGACCACCAGGCAAGCCACCACGGCCGGCGCCGTCCCGGCCGCCCGGGTCGCCCCGGACGCCAGCGGCACCGTCGCGCTCCCAGGCCAGCCATTCCCGCTTGGCGCTACGCCCGGCGAGCATCTGGGCATTGCGGGCACGAACTTCGCGATCGCCTCCAGCGTCGCCAGCAGTGTCACCTTGTGCCTGTTCGACGCGGCGGGCGCGGAAACCCAGATCCCGATACTGGATGACGACGCCGACGTCTGGCATGCGTTCGTGCCCGGAGTCGGCCCGGGCCAGTCCTACGGGTACCGGGTCGGCGGGCCCTGGGATCCTGCCCAGCGGCCTGCGCTGCAATCCGGCCAAGCTGCTGCTCGACCCCTACGCGAAGGCGGTCGCCGGAACGGTCTCGTTCGGGCCGGAGGTGCTCGGCCAGGACGAAACCGACCCCGGCCAGCCGAGCCGCCTGGACTCCGCCGGGCACGTGCCCAGGAGCCTGGTCGTGGACCCGGATTTCGCTTGGCAGGATGACAAACGCCCCTGGCACCGCTACGCGGACACGGTCCTGTACGAGGTCCACGTCAAGGGCTTCACGCAGCGCCACCCGGACATTCCCACGGCGCTCCGCGGGACCTACGCCGGGCTGGGCCACGAGGCCGCGATCGCCCACCTGACTCGCCTGGGCGTCACCACGGTCGAACTGCTGCCGGTACACCACAACGTGCCCGAGTCGTTCCTGGCCGCGCGGGGACTGACGAACTACTGGGGCTACAACACGATCGGCTTTTTCGCGCCCAACCACGGGTACTCCGCCGCGGTCCGGGCCGGGCCGCCCGGGCGGGCAGGTCGGCGAGTTCAAGACGATGGTCGACGCGCTGCACCGGGCCGGCCTGGAAGTCATCCTCGACGTGGTGTTCAACCACACCGCCGAGGGCGAGCGGACGGGCCCGACGCTGTGCCTCCGCGGCATCGACAACCGGGCCTACTACCGCCTCGACCCGGCGACCCGCGCTACTATCGACACGACCGGCTGCGGCAACTCCCTGAACATGCGCCACGCCGTCGTCTGCGGATGATCATGGATTCGCTGCGCTACTGGGTCACCGAGATGCACGTCGACGGCTTCCGGTTCGACCTGGCGCCCGACGCTGGCCCGCGAGCACGGCGGCTTCGACCCGGTGCCGCCTTCTCGACCTGGTCTCCCAGGACCCGGTGGTGTCCGGGCCAAGCTGATCGCCGAACCGTGGGACGTCGGCCAGTGGACAGCTACGACATCGGCCGCTTCCCGCCACTGTGGCGGGAGTGGAACGGCCGCTACCGCGACACCATCCGCGACTTCTGGCGCAGCCGCGACGGGACGGTGCTCGGCGAGTTCGCCACCCGCTTCGCCGGGTCGTCGGACCTGTACGGAGCCGGGGCCGGCGGCCCACCGCCTCGGTCAACCTGATCACCGTCCACGACGGGTTCACGCTGGCCACGACCTGGTCTCCTACGACACCAAGCACAACGAGGCCAACGGCGAGGCCAACCGCGACGGCACCGACGACAACCGATCGTGGAACTGCGGCGCCGAGGGCCCGACCGACGACGAGGCATGCTCGCGCTGCGCGCCCGCCAGTCGCGCGCCCTGCTCACCACGCTGATGCTCTCGCTTCGGAGTGCCGATGCTGCTCGGCGGCGACGAGATGGGCCGCACCCAGCGGGGGAACAACAACGCCTACTGCCAGGACGGCGAGCTGACCTGGTTCGACTGGGCCCACATCGACGAGGAGTTGCTCGCGTTCACCCGCGCTCATCGCGTTCCGGCTGGCGCATCCGGTGTTCCGGCGCAGCCGGTTCCTGTCCGGGGCAAGGCCGCCTTGCTGCGGTGGTTCACGCCTGCGGGCACGGTCGACCGCTCAGCAATGGGCCGACCCGGGCGCCCGCAGCGTCGCCATCCACCTGGAAGGTAGGATGCGCCCGACCACGCCGCCGACGGCAGCCCGCTGCTCGACGACGACTTCCTCGTGCTCGTCAACGCATGGTGGCAGCCGCTGGACTTCGTGCTACCCGCGACCAGGGCCGAGGCAGCGTGGCGGGTCGAGCTGGACAGCTTCAGACCCCGCCAGGGAGGTAGCCGGACGCCACGCCGGTGACCGCATCACCGTCAGCCCCCGCTGGTGTCGTGCTTTCCTCGGGCCTGTCCGGGTGAACTGAGGTCGAGCGGACGGCTCGCCGTCCGCTCGACCGCTTCCAGTCGCCAGCAGCTTTTCACCTTGGCTGGGTGATGCCCGGCGGCCTCAGCGCGACGAGAATGTTGCGGCGGTCAAGCCGCATCCGCGGGGGCCGAGCCCACCGTCAATCGCCCGGACTTTGGCCGTCGCTGGCCGGGGGATGCTGGTGCAGGCGGCGCACCTCAGAACGTTCACACCGAAGGTCTCGAGCCTGGCCAGCAGCCCCTGCAGCGCCGCAAGATCGGCGAGCTCGCCGTACAGCACGGTCTCGACCGGCTCTACGGAGGCGGTGAGGTACTCAAAGTCGAGCAGCGCCTCGGGCGGGAGCACCCCGGAAACGCGGATCTCATAATGAGGTGTTGCCACGCCTGGCCCCCCAACTGGTCGGAACAGGCCAATCACTTGATCACAAGATGCCGCGGCTCAGCTCCCGGCGCGCCACCCGGACCGGGTGAATTCTCACCTGGGTGAGGAGCGGGGCAGGGTGATTACAAATCACCCTGTTTCGGGCGAGACATATAACAGGCGGATGACCGATCTGAGGGGGAGACAGGTTTGGCTCCGGCACACGCAGCTGGGCACCGACAGGCCGCTAGGCGGAAGGTAATGGCAGTGAAAACCCCAGCGGTATCCTCGCAGGCCCGTCCCCGGCAGCAGCCGGGCGGTGCCAACCGTGTCCTGCAGGCGAAGATCGTGGCGCCCAGCGTGCCCGGCTGGATGGTCTCGCGGCCCCGCATAGAAAAGCGCATCGACGAGGGCACAGCCGGTCCGCTGACGGTGGTCACCGGGCCGCCGGGCGCCGGCAAGACGATGGCCGTCGCGTCGTGGGCGGCCGCCGCTCGGACCCCGCCCGTGGCCTGGGTCACCCTCGACCACTACGACAGCAGGCCGAAGGTCTTCTGGTCCACCATCGTGGAGGCAATGCGGAACGCGGGAGTCGCACGTTCCGGGCGGATATCCGCGGGCCCGGCCCGGACGGCTGCCGCCGATCACGTATTCCTGCTCCGGCTGGCGTCGGAGCTGGCCGCGCAGGACCCGCCGGTGGTGCTGGTCCTGGACGATCTTCACCTGCTACCGGGCCCGGACGCTGATGGACGGCCTGCAGTACCTGCTGCGGAACGCACGAGCCGGGCTGCGGCTGGTGATCTGCTCGCGGACCGACCCGCTGCTGCCGCTGCACCGCTACCGGCTCGCCGGGGAACTGACCGAGATCCGCGCCGGCGAGCTAGCCTTCAGCGTTCCCGAAGCCGGCTTGCTGATGGCGCAGCATGGCATCACGCTGCCGCCCAGGCGCTCGAACTCCTCACGAGGCTGAGTCGAGGGCTGGGCCGCGGGACTGCGGCTGGCCGCGATCTCGCTCGACGAGCACCCCGACCCCGAGCAGTTCATCAAGGAATTCGCCGCCGAGGACAGCGCCATCACCGGTTACCTGGTGGACGAGGTGCTCAACAACCAGCCCGCCGCCATCCGGGATCTGCTGCTGAGGACCAGCATCCTGAACCGGGTCAGCGCCGACATCGCCAGCGAGCTCACCGGTGACGAACAGGCCGCGAGCTGCCCTCGCCCCTGGCGCGAGCCAACGCGTTCGTCCAGCCGCTCGGGAACGGCTGGTACCGCTACCACTCGCTGTTCGCGGAGGTCCTGCGCCTGAAGCTCAGGCTCGAATGCCCGGGCCAGGTGCCCGACCTGCACCGGCGCGCTGCCCGGTGGTATCAGGTGAACGGGCTCTGCGAAGCCGTCCGGCAGGCCGGAGCCGCCGGCGACTGGCCGTTCGCGGCCCGGCTGGTCCTCGATGAGCTCGCGATCGGCCAGCTCATCGAACCGCGTGGCGACAGCCCGCTCGCCGACTGCTTCCGGCGGATGCCGCCCACCCCGACGTGGACCGGACCACAGCCCGCGCTGGTCGACGGCCGCCCTCGAGCTGTCCGATGTCCAGACCGAGGGCGCCAGCGCCGCACTCGACGCCGCGGAAGGCATCCTCGAGCGGCTTGCCGCCGACCACCGAAACCCCGTCCAGGCTGGCCGCCGCGGCAGGTCCGGCTGGCGGTGGCCCGGCGGATCGGCGACCTCGAGCGCCGCGGCGCGTCGATCGCCAGGACGGAAAAGCTGGTCGAGAAGCTGCCCGGAGACCATGCTCACCCGGCATCCTGAGATTCACGCGCGGTGCTGTCAGCTCGCGGCGCGGTGCAATTCTGGTCAGGCCACTTCGACGAGGCGGCCGTCAGCCTCGACGCGGGGGCAGCCGCCGCCGCCCTCTCCGGGGAGCATGTCCGAACGCGCCGACTGCCACGGATACCTGGCCCTCCTGGAGGCCCTGCGCGGACGGCTGAACCATGCCGCCGAGCTAGCGGCCGAGGCAGTAGGTCCAGCGGGACGAGAACGACCACGGGCCTGCCGGGTTCGCTTGCGGTCCGGCCGAGGTGGCACTCGCGTTGGTTCATCTAGAGCGCAACGAGCGGCACGCCGCGCGCGATCGGCTGAAGCGGGCGGACGCCGCCCTGCGAGTCCCGCCGGACAAGCTGGTCGCCGCTACGGCCTGCCTCGTGGCGGCGCGCTACCGCCTGGCCGAAGGCCGCGCCAAGACGGCGTCGGAGATGATCGGCCGCGCACGGCACGGCTGGTCGCCTCCCAGCTGGCTCGAGCACAGGCTGACATTGCTCGAATCGCGGGCTTACGCCGCCGCCGGGGACGTCTCGTCCGCCGTTGGCGTAGCCGTGCGGGCCAACCCGGGAGCCTCGCTCGATGCGACCGTCGCGCTGGCGCATGGCGTGGCTGGATGCCGGCGACCATCAGGCCGCTGGCCAAGCGCTGGAGAACGGACCAGACGACGCTGGCGAGGTGGAGGATCCTAGCCGGCTGGATCGCTGGCTGGCAGACGCGCGGCTCGGCTACAGCCGCGGCGACCAGGCTCGCGGGCGACGATCTCTGCAGCGGGCCCTGCAGCTTGGTGAATCGGAACAGCTCCGGCTGCCATTCGCCATGCAGGCGGCCTGGATCCGTCCGGTACTACGGAGCGACCCACAGCTTGCCGACACCCACCGGCACCTGCTTGAGCCAGGCCTCGTCGGCCACGGCCGGGCTGAGCCACTCGCTGCCGAACAAGCGGCACCAGTGATCGTCGAGCAGCTCAGCGGGCGCGAGCGTGAAGTGCTCGCCCTCCTGTCCGGGATGCTCAGCACCGCCGAGGTAGCTAGTGAGTTGTACATCTCGGTGAACACCGTTAAAACCCACCTGAAGAGCATCTACCGGAAACTGGCGGCGACTCACCGAGGGGAAGCGGTACGCCGCGCCCGGCAGCTCGAGCTCCTTTGACAGCGGCGGCAGGGAACCGCCTCAGAGAATACCCATCTCACGACCTCGCTCAACGGCCTCCTGCCGAGTGGAGACCCCGAGCTTCCGGTAAATCGCACGGGCATGGGTCTTGATCGTGTTCGCCGACAGGAACAGCTCCTGCCCGATCTCGCGGAGGGACAGCGTGCCCTGTAGAAGCCGCAGCACCTCTTCCTCGCGATCGGTCAGCGGCTCCGCGAGCAACTGCGGGCGCTGGCGGCTGGCAAACCGCTTGGCAAGCTGTTCGGCCCGGATCAGCTGCGCCTTCGCGCCGTCCGGCCGCGATGCCAGCACGGCCCTGGCCTCGCCGAGCAGGCCGACTGCTCCGGCCTGGTCTCCCAGGTCGTACAGCACCGGCGCGAGCCTGAGCATGGTGTCCAGCGCGACCCACGGGCTGATCCCGGAACAGCGCCGCCCGGCGCGCAGAGCATGCTCGAAATAGTCGCGCGCCTCCTTAAGATGCCCTTGCGTCGCGGCGACCGCGCCCGCGGCCGTGTACGCGATGGCGCTACGCGGAGCATCGCCCAGATCGTCCTCGCCTGCGATCTCGCGGGCCGCGGTCACGAGCTCCTGCGCCTGACCGACCCTGCCCTGCTCGACCGCCACCAGCGCCGTGACGGAACAGGCCAGCAGGCGCACCAGCGACGATCGAAGCATCGCCTTGTAGCGCGTCGCTCAATTGGGCATAACGCCGCATCAAATTCTCCGGACAAGTACAGCGCCGCGCCGAGCGCGGTCCTGGCCAGCGCGTACCAAGGCGACGCCGGGTCAGTGTCCAACTCGGCCGCCGTCGCCGCGGATTCCCGCATCGCGCGGATGCTGTCGAACCCGAAGACCCCTCGCAGCAGCGCGGCTGAGAACTCTAGCGATGGCATTCCGTCGGGTAGCGGCCCGTCAGGCTCCGCCGCCTCGACGACCGCTAGCCAGCGCCGGACGGAATCCTGCTCTCCGAAAAGCGCGGCGCACCACGCTGCGCAGTGCGCCGCCACCGGGCTAGCGCGGATGCGGTCATCGCCGATCGAGTCCAGCCAGGCCCGAAGCGTGCGCATCCGGCCGGTGTCAACGCAGCTGAGCCAGTTTCGCGCGACGACATCGATGGCTCCGGCGAGGTCACCGCCGGCCAGAGCATGAACGATCGCCTCTTCCACCGATCCCCACCGCTGATGCCATGCACTGGCGCGCCGGTGCAAGACGGGCACGAGGTCAGGCTCGGTCTGCACCAGCCGACTCAGGAGCATCTGGCCGAACAACTGGTGGTAACGAAACCATTGCCCGTCGTCGTCCAGGGCGACCAGAAACAGGTTCTCGCGCTCGAGGATGTCGATTATCTCCGTCGCGTTGGCTGAGCCAACCACCGCGTCGCACAGCGATGGCGTGAACCGGTCGAGGATGGCGGTCCGGCACAGGAAATTCCGGATCTCGCTGGGCTGGCGGCTGAGCACCTCCTGGGCCAGGAAATCCTCCACGAAGCGGTTATCACCGGTGAACTGCCGGATGAAGGAGCTCGGGCTGGGGTGACCGCGAAGGGAGAGCGCGGCGAGGTATATGCCGGCCGGCCACCCCTCGGTCCGCTGGACCAGGTCGGCCAGATCGGTTTCGTCGAGTTGCACGGCGGAGACCGCGCGCACGAGCGCGGCCGCCTCCGCCGCCACGAAGCGCAGCTCGGGCACCCGGACCTCGAGCAGATCGCCGACCGCCCGCAACCGCCCGAGCGGCAGCGGCGGATCCACCCGGGTGATCAGCACGATCTGAGTCATCGGCGGAAGGTGCAGCAGGACGAACTCCAGCTGGTCGTGGCAGTCGCGATTGCTGATCATGTGGTAGTCATCGAGCACCAGGGTCACCGGCGAAGCGAGCTCGGCTAGCTCGTTGACCAGGGTCGGCAGCAGCGATCCCCGCAGGTCTGGCCCTGGCCTCCCGCAGTTGCCTCAGCAAGTCTCCGACGCTGGAGCTCCGGGCAAGCCCGCTGCAGCGCACACCCGATGTACCACCACAGCCGCGCGGCGTCGTTGTCACCCGCGTCGACTGACACCCAGGCGAATTTCCTGCTCTGGCCGGGAAAGGCGCGCCACTGAGCTACCAGGGTGCTCTTGCCGAACCCGGCTGGAGCGTCCACCAGGACGAGCTTGGCTGTGCTGGCCGCCAGGTACTGGACGAGTTCCGTCCGCTTCACCCACTCCTCACGGACGCGAGGAGGATGAAGCTTCGTCTCAAGAAGCACACCAGCATCCATCAGGACCAACCTTGATGCGAATAGAGAGCGGGTAGGTCTACGGGACCCCCGCCGCCGGTGATACGTGTCATTATTTGACTTCTCATTCAGCCTGACAAGGTCCTTCCGGGGAAGGGCCGAGGCCACGCTCCTTCCCGGCCAGCCAGCCAGGTGCCGGTCAGCCCTCTGAGGAACGGCGCTACACCGAGCATCCTTCCCGAACGGAGCCAACCGGCACCCCGGCGGATGGTTCACCCGCCGGGGGTGGGGCGCGACGGCCACCGGACGGCTCGACTGGTCTTCGGGCCGGCCGATGCCGGGCCTGGTTCCCCATATGAGGAGACGAATCATGGCTGACCTGATCGCGATCGGATACCCCGACGAGGCCACCGCCGAGGCCGCCGCCGACGAGGCACGGCGGCTGGCCCAGGACCTGATCATCGAGCCCGACGCGATCGCGGTGATCGTGCGCGACGAAAACGGGCGATTACCACGTGCACACCCACCATCACCTCGTCGGCGGCGGGGCGACCTGGGGCATGTTCTGGGGCCTGCTGTTCGGCCTGCTGTTCTTCATCCCGGTCTTCGGGATGGCCATCGGGGCCGGGCTGGGCGCGCTGATGGGCAAGGTCACCAAGTCCGGCATCGACAAGCAGTTCCAGGACCAGGTCCGCGGCATGCTCCAGCCCGGCACCTCGGCGCTGTTCCTGATGGTGGAGAAGGTCACCCCGGACAAGGCCGTCGAGGCCATGAGCAAGTACGGCGGCACCGTGCTGAAGACCTCCCTGTCCAAGGAAGGCGAGCAAGAACTCCAGGACGCCCTGCACGGCGCCACCGCATCGAGCGCCTGACGGGCAGCGGCTGCGCACTTCGATCCGCACGCGGCCCGGAGAAATCATGACGCTGGTTCCCCTCCGGGCGGGCCAAGCCGCGGTGATGATCATCGCGGCTTGCCGGCCTGGATACATGCCGCCGCTAGCTGCTGAACGCTTCACCCAGAGTGGGTGAGGTGCCGACCCGCCTGAATGGCATGCGCTGACCAGCGGTACCGGTACGAGCCACATTCATCCGTTCGGGGTGACGCGGCGCAAGTGCGGACTGGCCAGGCTGAACGCAGAGCGCTGACCTGGCGTACGCCAAGGACTGGCCAAGGACTACAAGTGCGGGAAAGGACCATCTATGCGGCGGCTGACGGGAAACCTGCTCCTTGCCGCGACGCTTCTCGTGCGCAGCGGGCATGGCGACGGCATGTAGCTCCAGCATCGGTAGCAGCATCAGTAGCGCGATCGCCAGCCGGACGGCCAGTTCACTCCTCTCCCGGAAAGTACGAGCTCCTCACCCGCAGAAAGCACGAGCTCTTCGCCTGTCATGAGCTCACGAGCCCCTCCGTCCCGCCGTAACTGAACTGCCCCGTCCGTAACTCGTAACTGCGACGGCAACTGCAACGGCGCCCCCCAGTTCGGCCGCACCTGCACCTGCGGTGCAGCCAAGTGCCAGCGCGACGGCATCACCGAACGGGTCGGGTTCCCCGCCCAATATGGCTATGGATCGTCATTGGCCTGGTCGTCCTCATCGGTGCGACCGCCTTGATCGTCCGCTCGGCGCGCCGACGCGCCGCGACGGCAGCCGGCTGGCGTACGAAGATCATCGACGTTTACGCGGAGGGCTCGGCGCTACTTGACGCCATGAGGATCGCCGACGCCCACGGCCTGACCGCCGGTGATGGGACAGCCGATGCCTACTGGTCTGACATCCAGCGCCGCGCGGATGACCTCACGCGGGCCCTGTACAGGCTGCGCGAGGAAGCGCCAGATGAGGAGGACCGTGTTCGCGTGGCGGATGTGCTCGCTGCGCTGCAGGCTGTCCGCGCCGCGATGGACAGCGAGCGCGCGAGCGGGGTGGCCAGCGGACCGGCAGGAGGAGCTGGTTCGCAGTCGGCTGGCAGCCTTCGAGGCGTCGCTCCGAACGCTCCGCGCGGCGCATTATCCCGAGGTCTGACGCGGTTATCCCAGGTCTGACGGTCTCAGCACTGACGGTAGTTGCCCCCAACCGCAGGCGGCGCAGCCGCTGCGGTTGGGGGCAACGATCTCGGCCGGTCTTACTGCCCTTCCGGCAGTGCCAGCCCCAGCGCAACCATGATCTCCGGCGCGGCGGCCACCACCCGGGGCCCGCCAACTTGCGGTGCGACCGCACGGAGCACGCCGATAAGGTCTTGCCGGCGTAGCGCCAGCATCCAGCGCGTTGGCTATCTGCCAGAGATACGAGGCCGGAGGCGCATCGAGAGCGACCAGGGCGGCGATCTTGACCAGGGCGAAGGTCCGGGCGTCCAGCCCGGTCTTCTGCTGCTCAGCCTCCCGGATTTCCAGCAGGTCCTCCAAGACCTCCAGGTCGCCTACCGCCAGGCCGGCCAGCGCGTCCCTGGTGGCGCTATCGATGTCGGCCTTAGCAGGCATTGTCATGATCGGCTCCTTTCGGTCGTGCGGCGAGCGCCCGGTCAGAGCTTGCCGCTTCGCTGCCACGCGTCGCATTCCTGCCGTCGCACCGCGTCACCCGCCAGGGATGGTCGCGACCTAACGTCCAGCCGTCCCGCCCGGCCATCGAATCGTGCCCTCACCGCGTGCGCCACCACCTGGGCTGGCGTCTGCAGGGCCGTCCTGGTCTCGCGGCTATGGCGGCTAACGACCGCCGGCCGTTACCCTCGCGGGCGAGGAACCGAAGCCGCGCCGCCCGCGCGTCCCACGTGTAGACAACTGCGGTGTCGGCGATGGAGTCGTGCAGCGCACGGCGATCACGCCCGAGCAGGATGCCAACGAAGCCCAGCCCCAGCAGGAGGAAGCTCAGCGGAAACGCCAGCGTTCGCACGAGCCCGCGCCGGGTGCCCACGTGGCTGCCGTCCCGGCCGACGACCTGCACGCCGAGCAGCGTGCATCCCGGGCGTTTTGCCGCTCGCCGTCCAGAAGTAGGCGTAGTAGAAGAACTGCCAGGCGAAGAAGGCGATTATCACCCACAGGTTGCCCCTGTTCCAGTGGATGGAGGTTCCGGTTAGCACGCTGGCGGCGAACGAGGCGGCGGCGAGGACAAGCTCGAACACCGCGATGCTCAGGACGCAGTCGAATACGAACGCGATGAAACGCGAGGCGAACCCGGCGTAGTGGCCGCGCAGGTGTTGCGGGATACTGAGCGGCGCGGGTGCTGCGAGGGCGCGGGTGTTGCGAGTGCGGCGCGGGTGTTGCGAGTGCTGGAGTGCCGCCGTCGCGGGGCATGGGTTCCGGCAGGCCGACGTCGGCGGGCGTGGTCATGGCTCCTCCTGGGCACCCAGCAACTCGGGCGGGCCAGCTCGTCCGGTGTGGTTTCGCCGAAGCCGGCTCACCCAGCGTGCGAGGGTGTCGTCCATGCTGACAGCGTGGCTTCGTCCCAGGTCGACGGCCTCGGTGACGATTGTGCTTGAGGAGCTGGCCAAGAGCGCGCCGAGATCGGTGTTCTTCACCAGCGCCTCGATATCGATGCGGCCAGCGATCTCGTTGATGTCGACCCGGGCCATGAGCTTGTTCATATCCACCCGGTCGAGTACCTGGTTCAGGTCCACCCGGTCGAGTACCTGGTTCAGGTCCACCCGGTCGATTACCTGGTTCAGGTCCACCCGGTCGAGCACCTGGTTCAGGTCCACCCGGTCGAGTACCTGGTTCAGGTCCACCCGGCCGAGCAGACTGTTCAGGTCCACCGCGCCAGCACGGCGTTCAGGTCAATCCGGTCGATCAGCGCGTTCAGATCCAGCGACTCGACGACGAGGTCGATCACGCGCTGCGCAACTCCCTGCGCCATCGACTCCATTTGCTCGGCGAACCGCCTGGTCGCCGCACGTCTCACCCGCTCACCCGGATCCACACGTCTCAGTATGGCGGACGCTCACAGGTCCCGGCTCATTCGCGCGGGGTGACCCGCGCAGTTGACACCCGGCCCAGTTCTCCCATCCGACCGCAAACAGGCCCGGCTGGGCTCAGCCGCCCTCAGCGGGACCCGCCGTCGCGGACGGCACGGGCGGCTCGGCCGGCCGCGCGAGCAGCTCGATCAGTCCAAGCAGCACGAGCAGCACGATGACTAGTACCACCACGAGCAGCACCGTGGGCGCGCCCACGAAGACGAAGATCAGGGCGACGAGGGCAACCGCTGCGATGCGCAGGGCCCGGCGGTGCAAGTACGTCCACTCGCCGACCGGGCCGGTGGAGACTCCCCTA